>NZ_CBFHOP010000001.1:0-538782 GCF_965657535.1 Hydrogenophaga sp.
TGGAAACCTTTGCCGCCATGCTCCAGGACGAGCTGGACCGCCGGCGCTCGCGTCTGACCGAGCGCCGCTTCAAGCGCTCGGGTCTGGATGAGCGCCCCTCTCTGGGGGACTTCGACTGGCGTTTCAACCCGAAGCTGCCGCGCAGCGCCTGCTTCGAGTTGCACACCCTGAAGTTCATCGGCGAGGGTGCCAACGCGCTGATCATCGGCAAGCCCGGCACCGGCAAGAGCCATGTGGCCAAGGCCGTGGCCTACCAGGCCACGCTGCAGGGCTATGACGTGCGTTACCTGGAGGCCGATACCGAGTTTGCCCGTTACGCGTTGGCCAGCGCTACAGAGCGCACCGAGCTGCTCAAGGACTGGGTCGCGCCGGACTTGCTCATCCTCGATGACCTGTTCCTGGCCAGGCGCATCAGCGAGCATGCAGCCGAAGTCCTGCAGGCCATCGTGCACCAGCGCTACAAGTTACGCCGCGCCATCGTGGTCACCTCCAATCGCGTGGTGCAGGACTGGGGTAAATACCTCGGCGACGCCACCATGGCCAGCACCATCCTGGACCGGCTCATGCACCGCTGCGCGATGCTGGAATTCGAGGGCAAGAGCTATCGCCTCAAGGAAGCCGCCGCCCGCATCGCCATCAGCCCGGAATCGTCATAATCCGACCTGTCCTGCCTGGGGGAATTTGGGGTGGCCACAGGTGGGGGAATTTGGACTGGCCATCAGGGGTACAGGATGGCGAACTGGTTCATCGCTGATTTCCAGTGGTTCGCCGCCCGCCCCCAGTCCTGCGTGATGTTGCGCAGTGCCAGCCAAATCAGCTTGGTCGCGGCATCGTCACTGGGGAAGTGACCACGCGTTTTGATGATCTTACGCAGCCGCGCGTTCACGCTCTCGATGGCATTGGTCGTGTAGATCACCCGGCGCACTTCTGGCGGGAAGGCAAAGAACGGAATGACCCTATCCCAGGCCCTGCGCCAGGCACCCACCACCTTGGGGCACCTCTTCCCCCATGGCCCCGCTTCAAACGCATCCAGCTCAGCCTCAGCGGCCTCAGCGCTGGTGGCCGTGTATATCGGCTTGATGGCCGCTGCCAGTGCCTTCCTGTCCTTCCAGCTGGCAAAGTCCAGACTGTTGCGAATCAGGTGCACGATGCAGGTTTGAAGCGTTGTGGCCGGAAACACGGCGCCCAGCGCCTCTGGCATACCCTTGAGCCCATCGGTAACGGCGATCAGGATGTCCTGCACGCCACGGGTCTTCAAGTCGTTGAACACCTTCATCCAGAATTTGGCACCCTCGGTGTTCTCGACCTAGATCCCCAGGATGTCTCGGCTGCCATCGGCCAGCACGCCAAGGGCCAGGTACACGGCCTTGGAGCGCACCACCCCATCCTCGCGGATCTTCACGCGCAGGGCATCAAAGAACACCACCGGGTACATGGCTTCCAGTGGGCGACTTTGCCAGGCCGTGACCTCGCTCATGACTTCATCGGTGACGCGGCTGATGAGGTCGGGGGAGACCTCTACCGAGTACATCTCGTTCAAAAAGGCCTGTATCTCGCGCACGGTCATGCCGCGTGCGTACATGGCAACGATCTTGTGGTCAAAGCCGGTGAAGCGGCGTTCGTGCTTGCCAATGAGCTGCGGCTCGAACGTGCCCTCACGGTCACGGGGGATGTCGATGCGCAGCGCGCCTGCATCGGTCAGCACCGTCTTGGCGCTCTTGCCGTTGCGGTGGTTTGCCGCTGCTTCGGGCTTGGCCTGACCCGGTGCGTAGCCCGGGGCTGGTGGTCAAAAAATGCTGACGCGGTGAAAATCAGGGCAGCCCGTGGGCCACGCGTGGGCCATGGATGGGCCACAGACATAGCAGATTCCAGACCTTGACTCCTGGTCTTGTGAACCACATGGCCCAAAAAAAGCTGGCTTCGGAGAGCAGAAAAATTGATCAACATGTTGAAGCAACAAGTCGCGCCTCGTTGCATTCTTGGACGCTATTCGTCCCTAGTCTCTTGATTTACATGATCTTTTCGGCCGGATCCCTGTGACACGTGATTGTGTACCGCTCCCCCACTTGTCACACCTTGCCGCCAAAAAGCAGCGGAATCTTGCCGTCAGCGCCCAATGACCATCGGCCCCCGCCTCTTCTTCACTCATTGATACAGTGACCTAGGTGCGTGGTGAGCGCTGTGCTTGCCAACAGCACAAAGTCAAGCATGGCTGGACTTACTTAGAAATCCCAAACAAAGCAGTCCTGATCGCGCACCATCATCACTGCATTGCGATTGGCCTTGCATCGCCACGTCTGTTGTGTCGTGCCATTTGCCACAATATCCAAGGCGGCCACATCCAATACGGCAGCACATCGTCGCCCCGGCGCGCGAACTGATTCATAGCTGATCCATTGCACGCCTCGCTCCGCCGCCTCTTCGGCCACAGCCTGTGTGTACGTGTAGTCGCTGCCGTGCGTCCAGGCGGCATGAGCGCTCACCCAGGGTGGCGCCATCAGGTCAATGGCCGAACCGTCAACGGACGCTTGGAAAAAGGTGTGCTCGGTCATCACATCCCCCTTGGTCAGACCTGCACTATCCAGGACGAAACGGTGGCGCCAGTAGGCGACTTCGGCGCAAGCCGCGTGCAGATCTTCGGCTCCGTACCAGAGCCCTAGCGTCCCGCCCTTGCGAAAACGGCTGGGGTGTCGCGGTCGGTAACGGAATGGGGTGTAGATCAGGAAATGCTTGGGCACTTTCATGGCCGGTGCCAGGGGCTTGCTACTCTCCAACAAAGATTCCAGCACGTCCTGTTCATCCCTGGTATCCACCAACCGCATGGTGGACACCACATGCTGCGCCTCGACACCACGCCAAGCCTTCATGGCCTTGGGAAACACCCCTCCAACAAACCAGTCGGGGCTCCAAACCGCCTCACTCATGCGGGCGCTCGCATGCCGTCAAGATAGCTCAGGGTAGCTACCAGTCCTTCAGGGTTTTCGATCAAGTTGACCGGTTTTCCGCCCAGCGCACGGTTGTGGCTCTGCATCCACACTTGGCGCTTTTCGCCATCGGTGCCTACGAGCGCGTCAAGAGATCGGTAGACACGAACGAGCAACAGCGAGAGTTGACCCTCCTTGGAAGACGGATCAAGTCCTCGCTGACCTTTGAGCACACGCGAAACGGTGGGCTCACTGACACCAATGACCCGGGCAAGTGCCGCCCCAGACAGCCCCAACAGCTCGCTGGCACGGGCAGTTGCTTTGGCAAGTACATACCCCGGATCAACTTGGACGTTAGCTTGAGGATTCACTCAGGCCTCCAATAGTTTCATGTGAAAGATTATAATATGAAAGACGAATTATTTACCGCCAAAAATCCTCACGCCACCTGCTCAAGGCTCCTTTTACGAAAACTAGCATTTGAGGCGGCTTACGGACCTACTGGTAGTTCCGACAGTAGGGTCGGTTTGCAAACCGTGTCGAGAAAGTCCGCTACGTGCGCCCTCTTGAGGTCCCGCACTTGCGCTGATGCGCCCACCGTGTCCTTGAACAGCGAAAGGGCCAGCGCCATCTTGCGCTTGTATTCGTTCTTGGGGTACGCGGTCACGTAGTCGTCAATCAGCGGCCCCAGCGCCAGACCTCGGGCGGGTGCAGCTACCGCCGGGATTCGTAGCCCAGTACCCATGGCAGCACTAGCCGGCATGGGCGGGGGCTCCACAGGTTCACCCGCAAGGCGCTGGGCATTCGGCGTGACAGCCAGACTGTGCAACGCACTGGCGGACACATGGACGAATCGCTTAAAGGCCTCTGGCGTGCCCTCAGGTATCCCGCGAGCTACGAGGAACAAAGCGGACAGCAGTTCAAGGCGCTTTGACCCCCGGCCACTCAGCGCATCCTTGACGGCTTCCGCCAGAAGCGCTTGATCGCCCGCAAGCTGATCGAACCCTAACGAGCCGCTTGCGATGGCCTCATGTTGGCTTCTGTTGATGCCCTCAGCGGTCGGCACGATCAGCGCCCGCATCTCTGCCGGTATGTATTCACTCAGAGGTTTCGCAGGAGGAACCGCAGGGGCATTTTTGGGCGCCTCGCGCCACACGCCCGACGCCTCGCCCCGGATTTGAGCTATCCGATGCTCATAGGTGGCGAACCACGCGAGTGCGCTCAACTGCGCTTCACGCTCGGTCGGGTAGTCAAGAGGAAACCGAATCCACTCAGCGCCGTCGAAGGCGTGGCGGACATCTTGGGGGATGCGTTTTTGGAAACGCATGCGGCCACCCTCACGGGTGAAGCCAGGCCACTTTTTCATCGCAAGTCCCGGTGACAGTGGGCGGAGAAATTGGCCGTGTTGCTCGGTCAATGTATCCGCCGATGTATCCAAGCGGGACTCGTCTAAGGTGTTGATGTGCTTCAAGTTCTTACGCAACAAGGACTTACGTAAGAAAAGCAGAGGTTTGGTGCGGCTGGCGGGGATCGAACCCACGACCCTTGGCTTCGGAGGCCAATACTCTATCCACTGAGCTACAGCCGCATGCTGTTTAGAGACCCATAGTCTGTCCGGCGCGTCGCGCGCCGTTGTTCATCGCCTTATGGCGCCAACGCCGCTTTCCGTGTCAGTGCAGCGTTAGAACAGGATTCTAGCAGCTACCCCTTCAAGCAAGGCCAGCGCAAGGGGCGCTTGGCTATAATCACAGGCTGTCTGCCCAACCCGTGCAGGCCCGCCATTACCCATCCTGGCCCCGTTCCGCCACCCCTTGAGGACACCATGAGCGACCACGCGCACGAATCTCACACCGGCCCGATCAAGACACCCGCACAACTGCTGTGGACGTCTTTCTTCTCCTTTGTTGCTCCTATTTTCATCATCATCGGCCTTGTTTATGTCGTCACAACAGGTGACAAACCTGCGGCAGGCGCAGTGGACCCTGAGCTGGCCACCGCCATTCGTATTCAGCGCGTGGGCTCGGTTGAACTGCGCGACGCCAACCGCCCGCTGCAAGCGGGTGATGCGGTCTACAAGGCGCAGTGTGCCGCCTGTCATGACGCCGGCTTGGCAGGTGCGCCCAAGTTTGGGGACGCCGGTGCTTGGGCTGCACGCGTGGCCACGGGTTACGAGGCTTTGCTGACTTCAGCGCTCAAGGGCAAGGGTGCCATGGGTGCCCAGGCGGGTGGCGCATTCAGCGACGTAGAAATTGGCCGCGCTGTGGTGCACTTGGCCAACGCGGGTGGCGGCAAGTTTGCCGAGCCCTCGGCTCCCGCCGCCGAGGGGGCTGCCCAGGCTGCTGACACCGCAGCCGCTGCGCCAGCCGTTGCAGAGGCTCCTGTGGCCGTTGCAGCTACCGCACCCGCTGTAGCTGCAACCCCAGCGCCTGCGTCGGCCACGGTAGCCGCCGGCGCTGGTGAGGCGCTTTACAAGCAAGCCTGCGCGGTGTGTCACGTGGCCGGTGTGGCCGGTGCTCCCAAGTTCGCTGACAAGGCTGCCTGGGCTCCTCGTCTGGCATTGGGTGTGGACGGTCTGACCGCCAGCGTCATCAAGGGCAAAGGCGCCATGCCGCCCAAAGGTGGTTCAGCCGCTTCGGACGCTGATATCAAGGCTTCGGTGGAGTACATGCTGGCTTCGGTGAAGTAATTCGCTTTAGCCTTATTGAAAAAAGCCGGTCACTGACCGGCTTTTTTTTTGTTTGCTCATTTCAAGCCATGGTCTCACACGCCTGGCTTGTGCCCGTTGAAGGCCCGCAGGGGACTGCGAACATACGAACCCAGCGCGGGCAGGCTGGCCGACTGAACGTCTTGCGGCTCCCATCGCCCAGCCTCCACCGCATCGGCGGCGAGCGCCATGTCGCTGGTGTGCACCAGGCCCAAACCGCGTTCGGTGTGCAGGTAAAACCGGCCCTCCTCGTCCAGCAAACACCGCAAGACCTGGCCAGCGGATGTACCGGTGTGAGCCAGCACGGTGCCGTCGGGCTGCAGGCGCCAGATGTAGGGCGTGAGGTCCAGCTCGACATAAACGCGCTGGGGCCCATTCTGAAAGAACCAACAACCGGCGGCATCGCTGCTGTAGTTGCGGTGAATGAATTCGATCAGTTTGTCGTGCAACAGCAGCGAGCCCCTGGCAACGCTGCAGGACTCGCCGGGCTCGCAGGCAAAGGGGCCTGCGGCTTGGGTTGCATCGTCGCGCATGAACCATTGGCCCCGTGCGTCCAGCCCGAGCCAGCCGTAACAATGTGGCACATGGGGCCATTTGGCCATGGCGGCCTTGACGATATCATCCATGAGAAATTCCTTTTTCAGGTGTGTGCCAGCAGCCAGCGCCCGACCGCTTCGGGCATGGTGCGCACATGCCCCGGCACACCCAGAAGCCCAGCAGCACTCGGGAAGCCTACGTGACCGCCCTGGGTTGGCTGCCACAGCGTCACGCAGGGCCCTGCGTGTTGTGCTGAAGGCAGCGAAGCCGCTGGCACGAACGGGTCATTCAGCGCATTCAAGGCCAGCGCGGGCACCCGTATGCGGTGCATCACGGGCTTGGCTGAGGCACGCGCCCAGTAATCGTCGGTGTCGCGAAAGCCGTGCAGCGGTGCAGTGAACAGGTTGTCGAATTCATAGAGATCGCGCGCCGCCAGCAAGGCTTCGCGGTCAAACAGGCCTGGGTGCTGTTCCAGTTTTTTGAGGGCCTTGGGCACCATGGTGGAGAGAAACATGCGCGTGTACACCTGCCGGTTGAATCCATGGCCAATGGCATGGCCACCGGCAGCGAGGTCCAGCGGAGAGCAGACTGCGGCCACGGCACGGACCCACTTACCAGCGGCCTCACCGGCCTCACCGGCCCAGCGCAGCAGGGCATTGCCGCCCAGCGAGACGCCCACGGCGACCAAGGGTCGGCCGGGGTTTTCGCGTGCGAAGCGGGCCAGCACCCAGTCGATTTCGTTGTGATCGCCCGAGTGATAAGCCCTTGGTGCGTGGTTGAGTTCGCCCGAGCAGCCACGAAAGTGCGGCACGGCGAAAGCGAGGCCTCGGGCGGCGGCGAAGTCGGCGAACGCCATGGCGTAATGACTGCCCGACGAACCCTCCAGCCCGTGGAACAACACCAGCAGGGGTGCTTGTGGGGCACTGGCGTGCTGGGCATGGTCCACGTCGATGAAGTCGCGGTCGGGCGTGGTCCAGCGGCTGCGCTGCCACGTGGGGGCCGAGCCAAAATGGCGCCGACTGGCAAGAGCTGCCCACAAGGTTTGCAGGTTGCCGCCAGGTAACCACCAGGGCGCCTGGTAGTCCATGGCTTCTGCAGAATGAATTCGGTCGATCATGGGCTGCAAAACAGGCGCCCGTTAGTGGAACACAGGCTGGGCTGTCAACACTTCAACCGGCTCGGTGCGAGTGCCCGGGCTGGCATGATGCGCCACCATACGCCAGCCTTGTGCGGTCTTGGCGTACACATTGGTGGCCACCACCCAGGCATGCTGCATGCCGTCATCACCCATCACGGAGACGCGTTCGACCACGCTGTGCACGCTGCAGGGGCCAGCGTCCAGCCGGCGCACTTTTTCTGCGAATGCCTGCACGCTGCCATGGGCAAACATCGCTTCAAAAGCAGCCCTGACCGCCGCATGCCCTACCAGGCGTGGCCCGCCGGGGTGCACGCAGACGATGTCGTCCTCGTCGACCCAGCAAGCCATCAAGCGTTCAATGTCGGCGTGCTGCAAGGCGTCGTAAAACGCGTGTTCGGTGTCATCGGGAGAACCAAGGGGCAGTTTCGGTTTGGGCATGCTGGTATTTTGACGTCTTCACCCCTGCCGTGTTGCACCAATGACCCAGTGCTGTGCATCGGCCGGGGGTATAGTGCTTTTGATTCATTTCGCTCATTTTTTATTTCGAGGGGCCGCTCAGGCCTGCGGAGGTTTCACGGTGCGCACATCTGTCACACGCGTTTTTTTCTGGATCAGCGGCTTGCTGCTCGCTGCCAGCCTCACAGGCTGTGGCTACAACGACTTCCAGCGTCTGGACGAGCAAAGCAAATCGGCCTGGTCCGAGGTGTTGAACCAGTACCAGCGCCGCGCCGATCTGATCCCCAACATCGTGGCTACGGTGAAGGGTGAGGCGAGTTTTGAACAGGACACGCTCACCAAGGTGATTGAGGCCCGCTCCAAAGCCACGTCGATCCAGATGACACCTGAAATGGTGAACGACCCGGCCGCGATGCAAAAATTTCAGGCCGCGCAGGGTGAAGTAAGCAGCGCGCTCAGCCGACTGATGGTGGTTGTGGAGCAGTACCCCAACCTCAAGGCCAACCAGGGTTTTAGCGACCTTCGCGTACAGCTGGAAGGCACCGAAAACCGCATCACCGTGGCCCGCAACCGCTACATCCAGACGGTTCAGGAGTACAACGTACTCTCTCGCAGCTTCCCGACCAACCTGACAGCCATGGTGTTCAGCTACGCGCCCAAAGCGAACTTCCTGGTGGATAACGAAGCCGCCATCTCGGCGCCACCCACCGTCGACTTCAACAAACCATGAGGCCAGGCCCGATGGCCACAGCCTGCATGGGCCGCTATGGCGGCCCCGAGGTGGCCTGTTGGCACTCATTTCGCTGGCTGGCTATCGGCCTGTTTGCGTCGCTGATCTCGTTCGCCAGCCATGCCCAAGGGCTGCAAGCCATTCCAGAGCTGAAAGCCCGCGTGATGGACCAGACGGGCACGCTGGATGCGGCCAGCCTTGCAGCGATAGAAGCCAAGCTTGCGGCCTTCGAAGCCGAAAGAGGCTCACAGGTTGTGGTGCTGATGCTGCCCACCACGGTGCCCGAAGACATTGCCGACTACACGCAGCGCCTCGGTGACGCATGGAAGATCGGGCGCAAGGACGTGGGAGACGGCGTGTTGTTTGTGATCGCCAAAGACGATCGCCGCCTGCGCATCGCCACAGCCAAGACACTCGAAGGGGCCATTCCCGACCTGATGGCCCGCCGCATCCTGGACCAAGCGGTGACACCCTCGTTTCGCACGGGCGATTACGCCGGTGGCATCCAGGCCGGTGTGGATCAGATACTCGCCCGCATCCGAGGAGAAGAGCTGCCTCTGCCTTCAGCCACCCAAGGCAGCGGCGATTTTGAGTGGATGGATATTCTCATCTTTTTGGTGTTCGCGGTTCCCATCATTTCATCGGTGCTTCGCAGCATATTTGGCAACAAGCTGGGTGTGCTCCTGACCGGCGCGGGCGCAGGCGGTCTCGCATGGGTCATCACCTCGGTTTTCTGGATATCGGTGGGGGCGGGTTTGCTGGGCATGCTGGCTGGGCTGTTCATGCAGCTGATTCCCCATGTTCCATCAGCGGGTCGCAGGGGTCGCGGTAGCCCCTGGGATGGCGCCAGCGGTGGCGGTTTTCGGGGCGGTGGAGGTTTGGGGGGTGGCGGTGGATTTCGATCGGGCGGCGGTGGCAATTTTGGCGGCGGCGGCGCTTCTGGCGGATGGTAAATGCACGGGACACCATGAACAAATTCATCCGTATTTTCCGTCACCAATGGCTGGACCGCTCTGACACCCTGCGCGCTGTGCCAGATGATCTGGCACAGCGCCTTGCTCGGCGCGTGGCAGCCAGTGAAGCACGGCACACCGGTGAAGTTCGGCTTTGTGTGGAGGCTGCCCTGCCACTCCCAGACGTTTGGGGCATCTCTAATCAGCATCCGCTGGCCGGCGTGATCAGGGCGCGTGCACTCGGCTGGTTTGGCAAGCTGGGGGTTTGGGACACCGAGCAGAACAACGGGGTACTCATCTACCTGCTGCTGGCTGAACACGCCATCGAATTCGTGGCCGACCGGGCGCTGACCCGCTGCGTCAGCCCGGCCCAGTGGCAAGCTATCGTTGACCGTCTGGCGCACCGCTTGCACGACGGCGCTTTTGAAGACGGTTTGACGCAGGCACTGGAAGAAGTGTCAGCCCTGTTGGTAGAACACTTTCCATCAGTGGCCGGTGATCCACGCTTAAACGAGCTACCCGATTGTGTGGTCCGGGCTTAGTACCAACGGGCACTCCTCACGCTCCACCTTTTATTTGTGCAAAGGCATTGAACTTTCGTGTCATGCCCCGCATACGGTCAGTCATGCGTTTGGGCATGGGGAGCAACAGGCGGACTCCCCTATCGGGCTTTTTTTGCCGCAAAGCCATCACGGCGCTGCAGGTCAACATCCCACATCGATGTTGGCGGTGTAAGTGGTCGGCCGTGGCCACTCCGTCCAGCAAGCCCATTTCGCCGATCAGCTGGCCTGACCCCATGTTGAGCACCCCATGTTCCGCGAGATGGGCTCTTTGAACAAAGCTTTCACAGGCAGTTGGGCCGCCACATCTTCCGAGGAAAGCTCCTGATGTTCAGAAATAGATGACCGGCAAGTCCTTCTCCTGTCCGCATTCACGAGCACATGCACCCTCCTGATATACCGGTTGCGGACATAAAAAAACCGGCCCATGGCCGGTTTCTTCGTGAATGAACAGCCCGCAGCTGCTCACTTTTTCTGGCGGTATTTGCGCAGAGCGGAAATTTGCGCCGCCAGGACGGCGAGTTCAGACGTCGCTTTCGCCAAATCAATGTCACTCTTGGCGTTTTTCAAGGCTTCCTCTGCTTGCTTGCGGGCATCAGTAGCTTTGGCTTCGTCCAAGTCTTTGCCGCGGATGGCGGTGTCAGACAGCACCGTAATGTGGTGCGGCTGTACTTCCAGAATGCCACCAGCCACGAACACAAACTCTTCACTACCGTCGGCCTTTTCGATGCGCACAGCACCGGGCTTGATCCGGGTGATCAGCGGAATGTGACCGGGCAATATACCCAGTTCACCGGCTTCGCCCGGCAGCGCCACGAATTTGGCATCACCAGAAAAGATGGACTCTTCGGCGCTGACCACATCGACGCGAATGGTGCTCATATGTACTCCTGTAAAAAGTCGAGTTCAAGCTTGTCGGCGGTTGCTTGGCAGGTGGTCGGCAAACGATCTGGGCTGGCCCATCGCTGTCGGCTACCTTGCCATTTTCCCGACGGCATCGCTTTAGGCGACTTTTTTGGCTTTCTCAAACGCTTCGTCGATAGAGCCGACCATGTAGAACGACTGCTCGGGCAAGTGATCGCACTCACCAGCGGTGATCATCTTGAAACCACGGATGGTTTCTGACAGTGGCACGTACTTGCCTGGGGAACCCGTGAACACCTCAGCCACGTGGAACGGCTGCGACAGGAAGCGCTGGATCTTGCGGGCACGGGCCACGGCCAGCTTGTCTTCAGGTGCCAGTTCGTCCATACCGAGAATGGCAATAATGTCGCGCAATTCTTTGTAGCGCTGCAGCGTATTTTGCACGGCGCGGGCGGTTTCGTAGTGTTCCTGGCCGACAACCAGCGGGTCCAGCTGGCGGCTCGTGGAGTCCAGTGGGTCCACAGCGGGGTAGATACCCAGCGAAGCAATATCACGCGACAGCACCACAGTGGAATCCAAGTGTGCGAAGGTGGTGGCAGGCGATGGATCGGTCAGGTCATCGGCGGGCACGTAAACGGCCTGGATGGAGGTGATAGAACCGACCTTCGTGGAAGTAATGCGCTCTTGCAGGCGGCCCATTTCTTCGGCTAGCGTCGGCTGGTAACCCACGGCAGAAGGCATACGACCCAGCAGGGCGGACACTTCGGTACCGGCCAGCGTGTAGCGGTAAATGTTGTCCACAAAGAACAGCACGTCACGGCCTTCGTCACGGAAGGACTCGGCAATGGTCAAACCGGTCAGCGCAACGCGCAGGCGGTTTCCTGGAGGCTCGTTCATCTGGCCGTACACCATGGCCACTTTGGACTCACCCAGGTTTTCCAGGTTCACCACGCCGGAGTCGGCCATCTCGTGATAGAAGTCGTTGCCTTCACGGGTACGCTCACCCACACCAGCGAACACAGACAGACCGCTGTGGGCCTTGGCGATGTTGTTGATGAGTTCCATCATGTTCACGGTCTTGCCCACACCCGCGCCACCGAACAGACCCACCTTGCCGCCCTTGGCAAACGGGCAGATCAAGTCGATCACCTTGATACCGGTTTCCAGCAGCTCCTGCGAAGGCGACAGATCGTCATAGGCCGGGGCCTTGCGGTGGATGGGTGCGGTCAGGGTCTGATCGACCGGGCCACGCTCGTCAATGGGTGCTCCCAGCACGTCCATGATGCGGCCCAGCGTGGCCTTGCCCACAGGCACGGTGATGTTGGCGTGGGTGTTGGTCACCAGCATGCCGCGGCGCAGACCGTCGGAGGAGCCCAACGCAATCGTGCGCACCACGCCGTCGCCCAGCTGTTGCTGGACTTCCAGCGTCAGGGCAGAGCCTTCCATTTTCAGGGCGTCGTAAACGCGCGGCATCTCGTTGCGCGGAAACTCCACGTCCACGACGGCGCCGATGCACTGAACAATCTTGCCTTGTACTTGAGACATGATAGATACCTTTTAATTTCTCTGAATTCTGTTGAACGGCTGCTTCAGACCGCTGCGGCGCCGGCGACGATTTCCGAAAGTTCTTTCGTGATCGCGGCCTGTCGGGTCTTGTTGTAGACCAGCTTGAGTTCGCCGATCACGCTTCCCGCGTTGTCCGTTGCGGCTTTCATGGCCACCATGCGAGCGGACTGCTCGGACGCCATGTTTTCGGCAACTGCCTGGTACACCTGTGCTTCGACGTAGCGCAGCAGCAATTCGTCAATGACGGCTGGTGCATCGGGCTCGTACACATAGTCCCAGTCGCGACCACCCGCGTTGTCCTGCAACTCACCGGTATTCAAGGGCAACAGCTGCTCAATCACCGACTCCTGTTTCATCGTGTTGATGAACTTGGTGTAGCAGAGGTAAACCGCGTTGACACGCCCTTCCGTGTAAGCGTCGAGCAGCACCTTCACGGGGCCAATCAACTTGTCGAGGTGGGGTGTATCGCCCAAGCCCGTCACGCTGGACACCACTTTGGCGTTGATGCGGTTGAGGAAGCCCAGACCTTTGTTGCCGATGGCTACGGCCTCAGCACCCACGCCTTGCGCCTGCAGTTCCTTGAGCTGGTTGGTCACGGCACGCAACACGTTGGTGTTGAGACCGCCGCACAGGCCTTTGTCCGTGGTCACAACGACAAAACCTGCGGTTTTGGCATCGTTGGTCTGCATGAACGGGTGCGTGTACTCCGGATTGGCCCGGCTCAGGTTGCCGGTGATCTGGCGCACTTTCTCGGCGTAAGGCCGGGCCGCACGCATGCGTTCCTGCGCCTTGCGCATTTTGGAGGCGGCGACCATCTCCATGGCTTTGGTGATCTTCTTGGTGTTTTCCACCGATTTGATCTTGCCGCGTATTTCCTTACCTGCTGCCATTGCTGCTCCTTTATCGGGTCAATGGGCCGGATCAGTACGTGCCGGTTTTCTTGAACTCGGCAATGGCTGCCGCCATCTGGGCTTCAGCGTCCTTGTCCATGGCCTTGTCGGCTTCCAGCTTTGTCAGCAGGGCCACGTGCTTGTCTTTCAAGAATGCGTGCAGGCCGTTTTCGAAGGACAAGATTTTCTTGACTTCGATATCGTCCATGAAACCCTTGTTAACGGCAAACAGCGTAGCCGCCATCAGACCGATCGACTGTGGGCTGTACTGGGCCTGCTTCAGCAGTTCGGTCACGCGGGCACCGCGGTCCAGCTGCTTGCGGGTGGCTTCGTCCAGATCGGAAGCAAACTGCGCGAAAGCTGCCAGTTCCCGGTACTGGGCCAAGTCGGTACGGATACCACCAGACAGATTCTTGATCAGCTTGGTCTGGGCAGCGCCACCGACGCGCGACACCGAAATACCGGCGTTGATAGCGGGGCGGATACCGGCGTTGAACAGGCTGGTTTCCAGGAAGATCTGACCGTCGGTGATCGAGATCACGTTGGTTGGCACGAAGGCGGACACATCGCCGGCCTGCGTTTCAATGATGGGCAGCGCGGTCAGCGAGCCGGTCTTGCCTTTGACTTCACCCTTGGTGAAAGCTTCGACGTAGTCGGCGTTCACACGGGCTGCGCGCTCCAGCAGGCGGCTGTGGAGATAGAACACGTCGCCAGGGTAGGCTTCGCGGCCTGGTGGGCGGCGCAACAGCAGCGAAACCTGGCGGTAGGCCACGGCTTGTTTGGACAGATCGTCGTACACGATCAGTGCATCTTGGCCGCGATCACGGAAGTACTCGCCCATGGTGCAGCCAGAGTAGGCCGACAGGTACTGCATGGCGGCAGATTCGGAAGCCGAAGCTGCCACAACGATGGTGTAGTCCATCGCGCCGGCTTGCTCCAGGGCACGCACCACGTTCTTGATCGACGAGGCCTTTTGGCCAATCGCGACGTAAACGCAGGTCATGTTCTGACCCTTCTGGTTGATGATGGCGTCGATGGCCACAGCCGTTTTACCGGTCTGGCGGTCGCCAATGATCAGCTCTCGTTGACCACGGCCCACGGGCACCATCGAGTCGATCGACTTCAGACCAGTCTGCACCGGCTGGTCCACCGATTTACGGGCGATCACACCGGGAGCGACCTTTTCGATCACGTCGGTCATCTTGGCGTTGATTGGACCTTTGCCGTCGATTGGCGCGCCCAGGGCATTCACCACACGGCCAATCAGCTCAGGACCGACCGGTACCTCCAGAATGCGGCCCGTGCACTTGACAGTTTCGCCTTCGGAAATGTGTTCGTACTCACCCAAAATCACGCAGCCGACGGAGTCGCGTTCGAGGTTCAGAGCCAGACCAAAGGATGGCACGCCATCTTTGTTGGCCGGGAATTCCAGCATTTCGCCCTGCATCACATCGGACAGGCCGTGGACGCGGACGATACCGTCGGTCACCGACACCACGGTGCCCTGGTTGCGCACATCGGTCGATGCGGCCAGTCCCTCAATGCGGGACTTGATCAGTTCAGAGATTTCGGCGGGATTGAGTTGCATGACTCTTTCCTTCTTTCGTTAAATGTGATGCAGGCGCGCCCGGGGATCGAGCCGTCAGGCTGTCAGGGCAATTTTCATTTGTTCCAGGCGGGCTTTGATCGAAGTGTCAAACACTTCGTCACCCACCACAACGCGAATGCCACCGATCAGCTCGGGCTGCAGTTCAACCTGGAGGTTGAGCTTGCGGCCGAAGCGTTTTTCGAGCACACCCGACAGATCGGCCAGCGCAGCGCTGTCCAGATCGAAAGCGCTGTAGACCACGGCGTCAAAAGTACCCTGCTGCGCGTTCTTCAAGACGCGGAACTGGGCAGCGATCTCAGGCAGTGCAGCGATGCGACCGTTGTCTATCACGGTGCGCAGGAAGTTGGCACCCATTTCGGGCAGGTTGCTTTTCAGCACGCCAGAGATAAGTTCAAACACCTGGGCAGGTGACGATTTGGGGCTGTCCGCAAACTGACGCAGCTGGTCGTTCGATGCCACGGCGGCCAGCTCGTCGAGCCAGACCGCGGTCGTGGCTGCGTCGGCTTTGGCAGCCTGGAACAGCGCTTCCGCGTAAGGGCGGGCAATGGTGGCAATTTCGGCCATGGTTTACCTTTGGATGCCTCTAGACGATACCGACTGGGTTGCGGCGATCAGAGCTCGGTCTTCAGGCGACCCAGCAACTCGGCGTGAACGCCAGCGTTGACTTCGCGCTTGAGGATTTGCTCGGCGCCCTTGACAGCCAGCGCAGCCACTTCTTCTCGCAGAGCTTCGCGGGCCTTGACGACCTGCTGCTCGGCTTCTTGACGGGCTGCAGCGACGATCTTCGAAGCCTCGTCGGTGGCCCGACCTTTGGCTTCTTCGATCAAGGTTTGCGCACGGCGCTCGGCATCGGCCAGGCGGGTAGCAGACTCGTTGCGCGATTTGCTCAACTCTTCTTCCACCCGTTTGTTGGCGCCAGCCAGTTCGGTCTTGGCTTTTTCGGAAGCAGCCAGACCTTCGGAAATCTTCAACGCACGCTCATCAAGAGCTTTGGCAATCGGTGGCCACACGAATTTCATCGTGAAGAGCACCAGGATCGCAAAAACGATGGCCTGCGCAAAGAGGGTTGCATTGATATTCATCGCAACGCCTTTCTGTGTGTTGACAAGAGTGGTGACGCACTTGCTGCCGCGAAGCGCCTGGTGTTGCAACGGGGGTCAAGACCCCGCATCACACTCACCCATGGCTCCGCGCTGGGCAGCAAACCCGATTACAGCGTGAAGGGGTTGGCGAAAGCGAACAACAGAGCGATAGCCACGCCGATCAGGAAAGCAGCGTCGATCAGACCGGCCAAGATGAACATCTTGGTCTGCAGGTCGTTCATCAGCTCGGGTTGGCGGGCTGACGACTCCAGAAATTTGCCGCCCATCAGCGCAATGCCGATGGATGCGCCAATGGCGCCCAGACCAACGATAAGACCGCAAGCCAGTGCGACAAGACCCAGAACGTTTTCCATGATGACTCCTATGAGATGAACGAAAGTTGAGAAAGAAACAAACGAGAGAGAAAACCAGAGCGCAACCGTTCAGTGCGCCTTAGTGAGCGTCATGCGCCTGCCCGAGGTAAATCAGGGCCAGCATCATGAAAATGAACGCCTGCAAGGTGATGACCAAGATATGGAACAAGGTCCACACCGTGCCAGCGATCACGTGTCCGACGAAGAAGAGTCCACCGCCGAGCGACAAGGCGCCGTAAGCACCGAGCAACGCGATCAGCATGAACACCAGCTCACCAGCGAACATGTTGCCAAACAACCGCATGCCGTGGGAAACCGTCTTCGCCACGAACTCGATCATCTGCATCAGGAAGTTGACAATGCCCAGCAGCACTGCCCAGAAGGGGTTCTTGCTTGTACCAAAAGGCGCAGACACCAGCTCATGCGCCCAGCCGCCGAGGCCTTTGATCTTGATGTTATAGAACAAGCACATCAGCAGCACCGACACCGAGAGACCCAACGTGGTGGAAAGGTCGGCGGTGGGAACAACACGCATGTAGTCTTTGAAACCCATGGCAGGACCAGCGGAATGCCAGATCATGGGGATCAGATCCACTGGAATCATGTCCATGAAGTTCATCATGAAGATCCACACAAACACAGTCAGCGCCAGTGGGGCAACCAGCTTGCGGCTGTTGGCGTTGTGAATGACGGCTTTGGCTTGGCTGTCCACCATTTCAACCAGCATTTCTACCGCCGCCTGAAAGCGACCCGGCACACCCGCAGTTGCCTTGCGCGCTGCGAGCCACAACACAAAACAAACCAACACACCCAGCAGCGAACTCACAACCACCGAGTCGATGTTGATCACGGAGAAGTCCACAATGGACTCCTGCTTTTTGTTGGTCAGGTGAACCAAATGGTGGCGAATGTATTCACCAGGGGTTAGAGCGTTACCGTCAGCTGCCATGTTCGTTTCACCGATCTGTCGGAAATTCAACCGTTTTCGTTAGAGCGACGGGTCTGGATCCAGAGACCCAACCAGTACACCTTGAGTACCACCACCAGGCCCGCCAACAGGCCAAGCCAATTCAACTCGGGAACTACCGCCGGGGCCAACCACAACAGGGTGACCACCAACAGCACTTTGACCCCTTCCCACAGCAGAAAGCCAGCAAACGCAGCTTGCGCAAAACCCGAGGTAAGTCGAGCCAGAGCACTTGAGGTCAGACCGTAGGCCATGAGAGCCGAAGGCATTACCACCGAAGCCGCGCCGTACAGAACCGACCAGGCTACTGCGGTCGATTGCGTCAGCAACCAACCCAGCAAACCAGCTACAAGCCCCGCCAGCAACTGCACCCCCACCAAGCGCCAGACAAAAAAAACTGGCTGACTTGCTCGCCACTGCTGCGCCTCTTCGCGCGTCAGGGGCTTGAATTCGGGTTCTTGCGCCCCATCTTCCCATTCGTCTTGCTGTGTCGCTGTCGACTCAACCGTTGGCATTGTCGTCATGGCAGATTACTAGCAGGTTACAAACGCGAGAGGTCCCGCAAAGCCGCTCATTATACGTAGAAACCCCATGGGGTCGTCAAGCCTCCTGGGGATCGTTTTTGTGCGGGCAGGTGCCAGCCGATAATCCACCCCATGCACCCAATGGCCCAGGGCGATACGCCCATTCTTCCAAACTCCCTTTGTTACCTGAACGGTGATTTCAGCCCTTTGTGCGATGCCAAGGTGAGCGTGCTTGACCGCGGCTTCATTTTTGGTGACGGCGTGTACGAGGTGCTGCCGGCCTACAACGGACATATTTTCCAGTTTGAGCAGCACCTGGCCCGCCTGGACCGCTCGCTGGCCGAACTGCGCATTCCCAACCCACTCTCAAAGGAGGAGTGGCTCCAGATCGCCTGGCGGCTGATTCAAGACCTAGCGACCACCACCGCTGCACCGAACCAGCTGATTTACATCCAGGTGACCCGCGGCGTGGCCCCGCGCGATCACGTGATGATTCCGGGCTTGAAGCCCACGGTATTTGTGATGTGTGGAGAGATGAAGCTGGCCAGCGCCGCTCAGCGCGCAGAGGGCGTGGCGTGCGTCACTGCCCCCGATTTCCGCTGGGAAAAGGCCCACATCAAAAGCACCAGTCTGCTGGGCGCGGTGTTTGCTCGCCAGATCAGCGCAGATGCTGGCGCGCTGGAAACGGTGATGTTTCGGGGTGACTTTTTGAGCGAAGCGGCCGCCAGCAACGTCTGGGTGGTCAAAAACGGCGTGGTTATGGGGCCGCCCAAGGACAACTTGGTGCTGGAAGGCATTCGGTTCAACCTGATCGAAGATATTTGCCAAGAGCAAGGCATCTCTTTTGAATTGCGCCGCATCACCCGCGCCGAGGTGCTTGACGCGGACGAGCTCATGCTGTCGTCGGCCACCAAAGAGGTGCTGCCCGTGACCCTGCTGGACGGTGTGCCGGTAGGCCACGGTGCTTTGCGCGGCCTGCCGGGCCCTGTGTACCAGCGCCTGTACGCAGGGTACCAAGCGGCGAAAGCCAACCAATGCATTTGAGGAGTTCCGTATGGACATGCCGCCCGAGATCCCGCCAGAGCAATCGCTGATTGTTTACCCTTGCCACTTTCCCATCAAGGTCATGGGCGCCAACGCCGAGGGATTTTTGCTGGCCATGACGCATGTGGCACGCGCATTTGACCCCAGTTTCGATGAGACCACGGTGGAGCAACGCCCGAGCAAGGCGGGCAACTACCTGGGCCTCACCTTGTCTGTGCACGTCACGAGCCGCGAGCAGCTCGATGAGCTGTACCGCACGCTGACCACGCATCCCATGGTCAAGATCGTCCTCTGAATGGAGCTTCGATTTCTTGGCCAGGTGGACTATGCCCCCATCTACGAGGCGATGCAGGTCTGCACGGCGGCCCGTACCACCGACACGCCCGACGCAATCTGGGTGTGCGAACACCCGCCGGTGTTTACCCAAGGCCTGGCCGGCCGTGAAGACCACCTGCTGGCACCCGGCGACATTCCGGTGGTGAAAACCAACCGGGGTGGGCAGGTGACTTACCACGGGCCAGGTCAGGTGGTCGCTTACCCGCTGATCGACCTGCAGCGCGCGGGCTACTTCGTCAAAGAGTACGTCTACCGCATTGAAGAGGCCGTCATCCGCACGCTGGCGTATTTCGGTGTGACCGGCCACCGGGTGGCCCACGCGCCAGGCATCTACGTGCGGCTGGCGGACCCGACCAGCCACGCCCTGCTGCCCCAGCGGCCGCAAAAGAAAGTGCCTGGTGAGTCGCCAGAACCCGATTTCACCGGGCTGGGCAAAATTGCCGCGCTGGGTATCAAGGTCAGCCGCCACTGCACGTACCACGGTGTGGCGCTGAACGTGGCCATGGACCTTCAACCCTTCTGGCGCATCAACCCCTGTGGTTATGCTGGCCTGCAGACGGTGGACCTTTCTACAATTGGGGTTGCCGTTTCATGGGATGAAGCGGCGCAGGTTTTGGGCCAGAAGCTCCAGACCACCCTCACGCCCTGACACAACCGCGCGATCTGCGCCCACGCCATGACCAGCCCCGACACCCCCACGGCCGACACATCCAGCACGGCAAACACCGTGCGCGAAGCCCAGTCTGCCGCCCATTACGACGCCACCGCGAAACAGAAAAGCCAGGCCAAGACCGCGCGTATTCCGATCAAGATCGTGCAGGCCGAGGTGCTCAAAAAACCCGAATGGATTCGCGTCAAGGCTGGGTCACCCACGACGCGCTTTTACGAAATCAAGGACGTGCTGCGCGCCAACAAACTGGTAACCGTTTGCGAGGAGGCCAGCTGCCCCAACATTGGCGAATGCTTTGGCAAGGGCACGGCCACCTTCATGATCATGGGTGACAAGTGCACGCGGCGTTGCCCGTTTTGCGACGTGGGGCACGGTCGCCCCGACCCGCTCGACGTGAACGAGCCCGACAACTTGGCCAAGACCATTGCGCAGCTCAAACTGAAATACGTGGTGATCACCAGTGTCGACCGCGACGACCTGCGCGACGGCGGTGCCAGTCACTTTGTGGCCTGTATTGAAAAGACCCGCGCACTGTCCCCGCACACGCAAATTGAAGTGCTGGTGCCCGACTTCCGCGGCCGCGACGACCGCGCGCTGGATATCTTGAAGGCCGCGCCGCCCGACGTGATGAACCACAACATGGAAACCGTGCCGCGCCTGTACAAGGAAGCGCGCCCGGGCTCGGACTACGCGTTCAGCCTGAACCTGCTGAAAAAATTCAAGGCGCTATTTCCGCATGTACCCACCAAAAGCGGCCTGATGGTTGGCCTGGGCGAGACGGACGAAGAAATCCTGGAGGTCATGCGCGACATGCGCGCGCACGGCATCAACATGCTCACCATTGGGCAGTATCTGGCGCCCAGCGGCCACCACCTGCCGGTGCGCCGCTATGTGCACCCGGACACATTCAAGATGTTCGAAGCCGAGGCCTACAAAATGGGCTTCACCCACGCCGCCGTGGGGGCCATGGTGCGCAGTAGCTACCACGCGGACGTGCAGGCCCACAACGCACTGAACCCAACGCCGGCCGCCTAAGGCCACGGGGCTTTTCAGCCCTTGTTGGGGTGCATCTTGTCCCAGGCTGTGATGGTCTCGGCGGCGTACATCAGCGCCGGACCACCTCCCATGTACACGCAGACCGCCAGCATTTCCTCCAGCTCGGCGCGGGTACATTCCAGGCGGTGCAGCGCCTTCACATGAAAGCCAATGCAGCCTGAGCAGCGCTGCGTGACGCCAATGGCCAGCGCAATCAGCTCTTTCTGTTTGGCGCTGAGCGCGCCGTCGGTGATGGCGGCCTTGGCGAGCGCACCAAACCCGGCCATGGCTTCGGGCTGCGCCTTGCGAAAAGGAGCCAGGCTGTCGTTGATGTCTTGAATCAGACCACTGTGATCGAAGGTGCTCATGTTTTGTCCTATGCAATTTATAAATACCCGTTGGAGTATCTGAGATGGTGGTGCTTTTCGGCTTTGTCATGGATCAAACTGCGGTGCAAAACAACGGAACCTGCCCATGAGCGCCAACCTGCTGGCGCTGGGTGCCATTGCGCTGTGGGCCTCACTGGCGGCGCTCGGGGTGTTGCTGTCGCACGTGCCCCCGTTTTTGCTGACCGGACTGGCCTTGCTGGTCGGCAGCGTGATCGCCCTGCCACTCTCGCGCTTTGACTTTCGCCAATGGCGTGTGCCGCTGCCCACGCTAGCCATTGGCGTTTACGGCCTGTTTGGCTTTCACTTTTTGCTGTTCATTGCGTTGCGCCACGCGCCGCCAGTGCAGGCCAACCTGGTGAACTACCTCTGGCCGCTGGGTATTGTGGTGATGGCACCCCTGTTTCTGCCGGGCATGTCGCTCACCCTGAGGCATGTGGTGGCTGCGCTGCTGGGCTTCGCTGGCGCAGCGCTGGCCATCCTGGGTGGGCGCGGTGGCAGCGCCGAAGCGGTATGGGCCTGGGGCTACATTCCAGCGCTAGGCTCGGCGTTCATCTGGGCCAGCTACTCGCTGCTGACCAAGCGGGTGCGCGCCTTCCCCACCACCGCCATTGGCAGCTTTGCACTGGTCTCGGGGCTGCTGTCTTTGCTGTGCCACGCGTGGCTGGAGCCCGCCACGGCCCTGTCTGCACGCGACTGGGGGCTGATCATGCTGATGGGCCTGGGGCCGCTGGGCGGTGCGTTTTTTCTGTGGGACGCGGCACTCAAGCGCGGCGACGCGCGGCAGATCGGGGTGCTGAGCTTCTTGACGCCGCTGCTGTCCACGCTCACGCTGCTGTGGGTGCGCGGTGAGACGCCCAGCCTGTCGGTGGCGCTGGCGGCGGTGATGATCATCGGCGCGGCGGTGCTAGCCACACGCGCGCGGTGATGGGGTTTTTAAGGCGTTAGTGGCGTCAACATGCTGGGGGGGGGGGGGGGAAGGCATACACATAAATAGGCGCAGAAGGCGAAGCGCCCGAGAGCATCACAACCCAGGTTGCACCAAGGTCTCATACCGAGCTATAGCCCCTGAAGAGCCGGAAAAAACGCCAGTGGCGCCGGAACTCACAACAAAACCATGAAGCGCCATGGGGTGACCGTCACCCTCCGCGAGGACTGCGGTGCTGTCCATGGACAGCGAAAGACTGTAGGCAACACCGGGGGTGTCGCTGACCGTGAACGCCGCAGCCGAAATACCGGCATGGCCAATCAACATCACGCGGCCTGCAGCCGTGGTGCGGACACCGCTCAGGGCTACAGCGACCGTACCGCCACCGCCCCCTGGCATCGCTGCAAATGCACCCAACGACAGATTCGCTGTGCTGGCAATCGTTTGAGCAACTGCTGGTACCACGGCACAGAAACCCGCCGATAACAGCCAAACCGAGACCCGCTGGGGAGAAAACCAACGCAAACAACGCCCGGGCCGGCATGCCAACGCCAACCCCAGCTCAGTTGTAGGCCACCGTCACCACCCAGTTGCCGTGTAGGCGGATGCTGGCTGGTAGGCGCTGACCGTGAGGTTACTGACCGCAAAGATGTTGGCCACACCGGCGGTCAGGGTATCCCCGGTAGCCTTCGCCCCATTGAACAGGTCTGCCACAGCGGCTTCGGCAGACATGGCTACGGTTGTCCAGTCAATAGGCATGGTGGCAACATGTGCAGTGCAGTACTGGAGCCTTCATAGACGATAGCGAAAGTGCGAGCGCCGCCCCCCTCACGGCGAATGTGGCCGCTGTCAGCGCCGCACCGGTGTGCACCTTCACGGCGCTTCCCGCTGAAAGCGCGGTTGTGGTGCGCTGCATCACACATTCGGCACCGCCAGTGGCTGCAAAAGTGCCGAACTTCATGTCGGCCGCCTTCGTCACGGTCAACGGCGTCACAACCGCTGCGGTAGCCAAAGCGGTTACCGTGTAGGTGTCGGCCCAGACGCTGCCCATCCATCCCACGGCCACCAAGACCAACGCCAATTTTGGCCCTGTTTTTGTCATATTCCTATCGGGCCTCCATGCTGAAAAATTCGAAGCAACATCGCTTCATCGCATTCGGCCTGTGTTCAGCTGCACGGGTTGGGAGGCAACGTTCGAGTCACTCTTGTTTTTGACTTTGCTTTCGCATCGCTTAATGCAAACACCAGGTTTTGCTTCTGCGCGCAGTTCGTCTGTGCACTGACACACACAGCAGCATGGCCTGCAAAAAAGGTGGGGCGCAGCGGCCACCCGCACGGGAGCCATCGAGAAGCAGTGCGCCAGCGACGTCTGGGAACAACATGGCGCGTCAGCCAAGATTTGAGCTGCGACTAGGGCGTTGGTGCTGCCCTCTTTTCCGCGCGGTTGGCGAAATTGCACAAACTGGCCGCGCCGCTGGCGCATCGCCAACCTCCTGGGTGTGGCACCGATCAATCAAGATGGGGGTGGCAGATGCGCGGAAAACCTTCAATTGGGGCTGGTCGGGTCCGTATAAGACACCTGCTCAACCGAGGAACCTGCGCGGCAGAAGGGCATCGGCTGCAAAGGGCGGAAAAACGTCCCACTTCGCCCCGGTTTTTCCGGCTGTGGCAACAAGCCACAGTCCTCAAAAGCCCAGCCAAATAGGGCTCTTTTCACACCCGTTTCGCTCTAACGCCTTCTGCCGCGCAGGCTCCTAGCCCATTTGGCTGCCCTACACCACAATGCGCGCTATGCCTACGACGAACGCATGCTGGCGTCAGGCGCATTCAAAACGTTTGGCTCGAACGCAGGTTGCCCTCAGAACGATGGGGCCGCTTCGTAAAGCTCCAGCGGCAAGCCGTCGGGGTCGGCGAAAAAGACGAACTGCCGACCGGTCGCTTCGTCCCGTCGAACTGCTTCGACAGCCACGCCCATGGCTTCCAGCTCGCGCTTGCACAACCCCACGTCCTGCACCTCAAACGCCAGATGACGCAGGCCTTGCGCTTCGGGGTACGAGGGCCGGGGTGGTGCGCCCGGGAATGAAAACAACTCGATCTGCGAACCATCGGGCAACGACAGATCGAGCTTCCAGCTTTGGCGCGCGGCGCGGTGGTGCTCGGCCACCACGGCAAGCCCCAGCACCTCGGTGTAAAAACGTTTGGACCGCGCGTAGTCAGAGGCAATGATGGCTGCGTGGTGGATGCGCAGAAGCATCGGGGCCAGCCCCATCAATCGGCCATCAGCGCGGCTGGGTCTTCGGCCACCAGCACGCTCTGCGCCCAGGTGGCGAGCTTGACCGTGTCGCAGCGCAAGATTTGCTGCTTGACTGCCAATATCTGCGACGGATGCATGGAAAAACTGCGCAGACCCAAACCGAGTAGCAACCGCGTCATGGTCACGTCACCCGCCATTTCACCGCACACGCTCACGCCCTTGCCCTGTGCCCGCGCCTGTGCAATGGTGCTGGCCAGCAGCTGCAACACCGCCGGATGCACCGGGTCGTAGAGGTGCGACACGGCCTCATCGGCGCGGTCAATCGCCAGCGTGTACTGGATCAGGTCGTTGGTACCAATGGACAGAAAGTCGAAATGGCGCAGAAACAGCGGGATGGTGAGCGCTGCGGCCGGCACTTCGATCATGGCGCCCAAGCGCACCGCGCCATACACCTGGCCGCGCGCATCCAGCTGTTCGCGTGCACGCTGTACCAGCGCCAGCGTCTGGCGAATTTCGCTCGCATGCGCCAGCATGGGCACCAGCAGGTTGACCGCGCCGTGTGCGGCGGCACGCAAAATGGCGCGCAACTGCACCAAAAACATGGCCGGGTCGGCCAGGCTCCAGCGGATGGCGCGCAAACCCAGCGCCGGGTTCAGGTAGTCGTCACCCGAGCGTGAAGCGCCACGGTCCAGCGGCTTGTCGGCACCCACGTCCACCGTGCGGATGGTGACGGGCAGGCCCTGCATGCCTTCCACCGCGCGGCGGTAAGCCGCGTACTGTTCCTCCTCGTCAGGGAGCTTGCCGTTGCGGCCCATGAACAAAAATTCGGTGCGGAACAGGCCCACGCCCACCGCGCCGGCCTTGAGCGCGGCCACCGCATCTTCGGGTTGTTCGATGTTGGCCAGCAACTCGATTTTTTGGCCGTCCAGCGTCACAGCCGGTGTGTTTTTCAACCGCGCCAGGCGCTCGCGCTCGACCTCGCCCTGTCGCTGCTTGAAACCGTATTCCGCCAGCAGCACCGGTGAGGGATCGATCACCACCACGCCCGCATCACCGTCGATGATGACCCAGTCGTCTTGCCCGATCAGGTGGCTGGCTGAGCGGGCACCGACCACCGCCGGTATGTCCATGCTGCGCGCGACAATGGCGGTGTGGCTGGTCTTGCCCCCCACGTCGGTCACGAAACCGGCGAACACGCTTTGCTTGAACTGCAGCATGTCGGCCGGTGACAGGTCGTGCGCGATCAGCACCAGGGGCGCTTCGTTGCTGCTGTCGTGTGCGCCGGGTTGGGCACCCGCGGCCACAGGCGACACCATGCCCCGCATCACCCGCAGCATGCGTTCGACCACCTGCTCCAGGTCGGCCTTGCGCTCGCGCAGGTAGGGGTCTTCCATTTCATCGAACTGGCGCGCAATCACCTCCAGCTGGCTGGTGAGCGCCCATTCGGCGTTGTAATGGCGCTCCACAATCCAGTGCTTGACGCCGCTGGTGAGCTGCTCGTCCTGCAGCAGCATGAGGTGCACATCCAGCAGCGCGCTGAGTTCGGGGTGCGCGTCGTTAGAGCCCAGTGCGCCCAGGCTGTGCTGCACCCGCTCAATTTCTTCCACCACCGCATTGCGCGCGCTGCGCAGGCGTTCGATTTCGGCGTCCACTTGCTCGGTGGTGACGAAATAGTGCGCCACGTCCATGCGGCTGGACGCCACGATCACCGCCCGCCCGATGGCAATGCCGCGAGAAACAGCCTGACCGTGTATGGAAAAACTCATGCGAACCCCAAGCCGATGGGGTCGCGTTCAGCGGCCTGCGCCGCGGCACAGCCCCGCATACACAGCACGGCCAGACGCATGCAGGCGCAGCAGGCCATCACTCACCCTCGCCGAACTTGTCGTTGATCAGCGCCACGAGAGCGTCCATCGCCTGCTGCTCGTCGGCGCCGCTGGTTTCTACCTCCACCTGACTGCCCAGGCCGGCAGCCAGCATCATCACGCCCATGATGCTTTTGGCGTTGATGCGGCGCTCACCGCGCGACATCCAGACCTCGCAGCTGTGGCTGCCAGCGAGTTTGGTGAGTTTGGCCGAAGCGCGCGCGTGCAGCCCGAGCTTATTGCTGATGGTCACGGTGGTTTTGATCATGGGGGGCTCGTCTGGCCTGATTTTGGGGAGCGGTCACCGCCACCTGAATCACACCCTGCGTGGCACCGATCATGGCGCGCGAGATTAGCGCGTCCAGCGACTCGTGGCGGTACGACACGGTGCGCAGGAGCATCGGCAGGTTCACGCCGGTGATCAGCTTGGAGCGCACGCCGTCGACCAGCTTTTGCGCCACGTTGCAGGGGGTAGCGCCGAACACGTCGGTCACCACCAAGGTGTTGGGCTGGCCCAGCTGGCGCATCAGGGCGCGCGCCTGGGCAAGCGATTCTTCGGGCGGCATATTGGGTTGAACGTCCAGCGCAGCCACCGCCTCGGCGCTGTCTGGAAACACGTGCAACACGCATGCGCGCAAAGCCGAAGCCAGCGGCGCGTGGGCAATGATGAGGATGCCGTTCATCGCACCAGTTTAGCCTTGTTGCCAACCCGTGTTGCGGGCCTTTGAACGGACGTAAGGGCGGAGAAAGCTCAGGTAGGCCAGCACACAACACAGCAGGAAGACGCCCATCGCAGCGCGGAAGCGGTCGGGTTCGCTCCAGCCCAGTGCGCTGAACGCGTCAATGACCAGGCCAATGCCCCATTGCACCGCAAACACACCGGAAAAAATGGCCAGGTTGTAAGCCGACAAGGCACGGCCTGCGGCCTCGGCAGGCAACGCCAGCGCCACCGCCGGCTGTGACAACGCCACGAAAGTGCTGCTGACGCAAAACAAAGCCCACATCGGCCAGCCCGCGCCTGCGCCCAGCACCACAATGGTCGCCAACACACCCAGACTCAGCGGCAAACCCCAGGCAATCAGACGCTCGGCGCTCAGTCCGCGCTGCACCAGCCGAGGGTTCACGATGCCCCAGAGCCAGAACGCACCTAGCATAGACAAGTTAATGCCAAACAACCCGGCCGCCGACTGCTGCGGCGTGTAGCCCGCCACCTTCACCATCCACGGGCCAGCCCAGAGTGTTTGCACCGCCACCATGCCACCGTAGTTGACGAAACCAATCGGCAGCATCTGGCGGAAATACGGATGCCGCCAGATCAGTCCGTAGCCAGGCGGCGTGCCGCTGGCGCCGTGCGAGAGCGGCTGCACCACCGCCTGGCGCCACGGTGGCACCGCTGCGGCAATGCCCACCATGGACAGCAGAATCAACGCCGCCAGCGCCCAGAACAAACCGCGCCAGCCCATCAAGGGCATGAGCCACTGCACGGGCAGCGTGGCGGCCACCATGCCGAGCGAGCCGGTCATGAGCATCCAGGAGTTGGCGCGCATCTGTGCGGCCGGTGCGAGCCAGCGGCGGTAGCCGGTGAGTGGCGCCATGAGGCAGGCGCTCACGCCCATACCGGTGAGCACCCGCGCCGCCAGCAAACCCGAAAAGCTGGTGGCCAGCGCAAATGCCACGCAGCCCAGCACCGCCAGGCTCAAAAAGGCCAGAATCACCCGGCGCGGGCCGTGGCGGTCGAGCCAGTTGCCCAGCGGCAGTTGGGTGAGCGCAAAGCCAAAAAAATAGCCGCCAGCCAGCAAACCCAGATCACTGGCGTTGAGCGCCAGTTCCACGCTCAGGGTGGGTGAAATGGTGGCAGTGATGGCGCGCACGAGGGCCGAAAAGAAGTAGGCCAGCGCGAAGGACAGAAACACAACCACCGCCGCGCGCAGACCCAACTGGTCCACCGCAGGGTTGGCGCCGGGTGTGTACGCTCCCGCCGGTTCCGAAGGTCGGCGCTCAGGCCCAGGGCGTTTGGCTGCGCTGGCGTGGGCAGCTGCACGGGGCTTGGGACCGCTCATGGCAGCCGAAGCCCGTCGAAAAACGTGGTCAATTCGGCATCTGGCAGACGGGTGCCGTACACCGCCGCCTGGTAAATATGGTTGCCCCGGGCGAAATACACCGCACGCATCTGCACTGGGCGGTTGTCGTGGGTGGTGCCCTGGGCCGTCAGGCCTTGGACAGTGGCTGCGCCTGGCACCCGCGCAGCCCACTGGGTTTGGGCGTCAAGCGCCAAAGCCGGGTCCAGCCGAATGGCGGCCAGCGCCGCGCCGCGCCACTGGGCCAGCGCCTCGGGGGCGCGTGCCGCATCGGGCAGTTCGGCCCAGGCTATTGCAAAGGTCAAGCCACCGGTATCGCAGCTGTGCATGTGCAAGGTGGTGGGGGTGCCGCCCAGCGGCACCGGGCGCACGGCGCTCTCGGGCTTGCACGGCATGAGCGCCTGTAGGGGCGTGCTATCGGATCGCCATTCGCGCCAGTTAAAGGTGGGGCTGCAGGCCGACGCTGCCCAGGCGAGCAGCAAAAACGGCAACAGCCAACGAGACAGCGTGCGGTGAGCGCACGGCGCACCAGCCCGGTTAAAGAGCAACATGGGATTCCAGCAAAGGGTCGGCCACGCGGCAGCGACAACCGAACCGCGCCGGGTCGCGCACAATGGCGAAATGAACGCTCTGGATGGTATCCGCATACTTGATTTGTCGCGCGTGCTCGCCGGCCCCTGGTGCACGCAAACCCTGGCCGACCTGGGGGCCGACGTGGTGAAGGTGGAACGCCCGCCGGGCCCAAACCACCCCGGCGGTGACGACACCCGCGGCTGGGGACCGCCGTTCCTGCGCGGACGCGATGGTGCCGACACCCACGAGGCGGCTTACTACCTAGGTGCCAACCGAAACAAACGCTCCATCACCTGCGACATTGCCCAGCCCGAAGGCCAGGCGTTGATCCGCGATCTCGCCGCCAAAGCCGATGTATTCGTGGAAAACTACAAGGTCGGCGACATGGCGCGCTATGGGCTGGATTTCGCCTCGTTGCACGCCCTCAACCCGCGCCTGGTGTACTGCTCCATCACCGGCTTTGGGCAAACCGGCCCCTACAAAGACCGGGCGGGTTACGACTACGCCATACAAGGCATGGGCGGCCTGATGAGCGTGACCGGCGAGCGTGACGACCTGCCTGGTGGCGGTCCGCAGAAGGTGGGCGTGGCTGTGGCTGACCTCTTCACTGGGCTTTACGCCACGGTCGCCATTCAGGCGGCGCTGCGCCACGCCGAGCGCACCGGCGAAGGCCAGCACATCGACATGGCGCTGCTGGACACCCAGGTGGCCATGCTCGCAAACCTGGGCGCCAACTACCTGGTGCGAGGCCGCGAAGAAGGCAAAGTGCCCGGCCGAGCCGGCAACGCACACATCAACATCGTGCCCTACCAAGTGTTCGAAGTCGCACCCGATGCGCAAGGCCAGCCTCAGCACATCATCCTGGCTGTGGGCAACGACAGCCAGTTCGCCAAATTTTGCGAAGTTGCCGGCCAGACCGAGCTGGCGCTTGACGAACGCTATGCCCGCAACCAAAACCGCGTGCGCCACCGCGATACGTTGGTGCCGTTGCTGGAGGCGATCATGAAAACCCGCAGCAAGGCCGACTGGTTGGCCGCCCTGGAAGCCGCCAAGGTGCCGGGCGGACCGATCAACAACCTGGCCGAGGTCTTTGCCGACGAGCACATTTTGTCGCGCGGCATGGTGCAGCGCTGGGAGCACCCCATGGCCGACGCGGTGGACCTGGTGGCCAGCCCGCTCAAGCTCAGCGCCACCCCAGTGCGCAACGATCTGCCTCCGCCCATGCTGGGCCAGCACACCGCTGAGGTTTTGCGCGACTGGTTGAACGCTCCCGCCGAGCGCTTGTCTGAATTGCAGCAGCGCGGTATTGTCTGAGCCGCACCCAGTCTTGCTGTCACTTTATTTTGGTTCCCAACATGACCACAGCCACGCCCGCGCGAGCCACTGCCACAAAAGCGCACGCTGCCCTACCCAGCCCGCCTTCACTGCGTGCGGCCGCGCAAGCCGCAGCGGCGCGGGGCGAGCCGTTGGTGGTCATGACCACCCTCACGGGTTGCCCGTATTGCGACTTGGTGCGCAACCACTATCTGCTACCCATGCGGGCCGAGGGCAAGGTGCAGGCCGTGCAAATTGACATCCGCGACCGCACCACCAACCTGCAAGGCTTTGCTGGGGAAACCACCACGCCCGCCGACCAGGCCCGCGCCTGGAAAGCCCGCTTTGCACCCACCGTGCTGTTTCTGGGCCCCAACGGACAGGAGCTGGCCGAACGCCTGGTGGGCGTGGCCGTGCCCGACTTCTATGGCGAGTACCTGGAAGCGCGCCTGAACGAGGCCCGCGCAAAATTGAAGTAAGCACCTGCTAACGCCGTTGGCATCACGGTGCTGCACAGACTCACTTCAAGGCGCCAAACACCTTGCTCAGGATGGCGCTGCCAGCGCCCACCGGGTTCTGTCGAATCTTGCGCTCTTCATCACCAATGATGGTGTACAGGCCATCCAGCGACTTGCTGGTCACGTACTGCTGAACATTGGCGTCTTCTTTCTTCACCAGTCCCATACCCGCTGCTCTGCCCGCCACTTTGTTGTATTTCGCGGCCAGGCCCACGTGTTCGGTGGCCTGCGTCACCACCGGCAAAAATTGCTCTCCGAGCGGGAGTCGTGTTTTCTCGGCGAAAAATTGCGTGACCGAGTTATCGCCACCGGTCAGGATTTTTTTCGCATCGGTTACCGACATGCTTTTGACCGCACCCACCAGCAAGTCCTTGCCCATGGGCACCGCAGCCTCAGCCGCGCGGTTCATGCTGGTCACGAGTTCGTCCACCCGCTTGCCCTGACCGGTCATCTTCAGCAGTTTGGCCGCATCTTCCAGGAAACCTGGCAGCGCAATACGCACCTTTGGGTTGCCCAGAAAGCCGTCGGGCTTGCCCAACAAGGCCACTGCGGCGAGCGCACCTCGTTCCAGAGCGGTCTTGAGCCCGGTGCTGGCGTCTTTATCGGTCAGGTCAGCCAGCGCGAGGGCTTGAGCCTGCTGGTGGACAGCCAGAACCAACAACGCTGTGGCGCTGGCAAGCGACTGGTTAAACTGGCGGCGCTGCATGGTGAACTCCTGAAGATGGACGGTATCAAAAACGTTTTGCTCAATCTGAGCACGGTATTCGCGGCACGCTCAAACCACAATGACCCAAGAAACACACACCTCGGTACCTCGGCGCACCCTGCTCTCAGCGGTGGCAGCTCTGGGTTTGGCTTCCACCTTGTTGCTCGCGGGATGTGGTGCCCGGGACGCAGCGCCTGACTCAACATTCGTGTTGATCGACGGCGCCAAGACCACCACAGCCGACCTTAAAGGCAAAGTGACGCTGGTGAATTTTTGGGCCACAACTTGTGTGTCATGCGTCAAAGAAATGCCAGCTCTGGCGTCAACCTACAACAAGTACAAAGACCAAGGCTTTGAAACCGTGGCGGTAGCCATGAGCTACGACCCTCCGGCCTGGGTACTGAATTTCGCCCAGACGCGGCAACTGCCCTTCAAAGTGGCGCTCGACAACACCGGCGAAATCGCCCAGCGCTGGGGCGACGTCAAACTCACACCCACCACCTACCTGGTGGACAAGCAAGGGCGCATTGTCAAACGCTACGTGGGCGAGCCTGACTTTGCAGCGCTGCACTCGCTCATCGAAAAGCTGCTGGCGCAGAGCTGATTGCTTGAGTACCATTTAAAAAGGCTGGCGCTCGCAAGACACCAGCCTTTTTGCATGGCCCGCCAGCCACAGCCTGCGGCGATCAATCCTTGCGGTAGACGTCGTGGCACGCTTTGCAGCTCTGGCCCACGGCACCAAAAGCCGTTTTCACCGCATCCAGGTTGCCAGTTTTGGCCGCCACATTCAGTTTTGCCACTTCGGCCTGCATCTTTTCAGCACCCGCTGTGAATTTCGCTTGTTCCGTCCAAATCTCGGCTTTGGCGCGGGTATCGCCCTTGTCTGTGCCGGGGCCAAATCCTGCCCACGGTAACTTGCTCATCGTCTCCATCAGAGCCGCATTTTCGGCCACCGCAGCAGCGTCGAAGGGAACACGTCCGTTGGCCATCGCTCCAATGCGTGCGACGTGCGCGCCCATCACGGTGAAGGCGGCTTTGCGGTATTTCACGGCGTCTTCGGGCTTTTGAAATTGCGCCATAGCGGGAACAGACGCAGCCAGTGCCACGGCGGCGATAGCGAGTGAAGAAAAGATTTTCATGCGGTCTCCTACGCGGGTTGAGTAGACTTTGCACAACCAAAGCGGCTGCGCTGGGCAAAGTGTATGACTTTCTTCCAAGTTCCAACGCAACTGTTCCGCGCCTTCCAGACTCCCTCTTCAATGCCGCTCGACGCGGCTAAGGCACCCACTATGCACATCATTCGCGTCTGGGATCTTCCAACCCGCCTCTTTCACTGGGCGCTGGCCTGTTGTGTTGTCGGACTGCTGATCACCGGCAACGTCGGTGGCAACTGGATGAATTGGCACCTTCGCCTGGGGTATGCCGTCCTCACGCTGCTGCTTTTCAGGCTCGTGTGGGGCCTCATTGGTGGGCATTGGTCGCGTTTTTCCAGTTTCCTTTACACGCCAAGTACGGCCCTGAACTACCTCAAGGGCCAGGCACGGCCCGAGCACACCACAGGGCACAACCCACTGGGTGCACTGTCGGTGTTCGCACTGCTCGCCGTGTTGCTGGCTCAGGTCGGCAGCGGATTGATCAGTGACGACGAAATTGCGTTTTTCGGCCCCCTCGTTGCCTTCGTGTCCGGCGAAACCGTCAGCCAGGCCACCCGTTACCACAAGAGCATCGGCAAATTCATCGTGCTCGGCTTGGTGCTTCTTCACATCGCAGCCATCCTGTTCCACAAGCTGGTGAAGAAAGAAATCCTAGTGCTTCCCATGGTGCTCGGTGACAAGGCCGTGTCTACGCCCATGCCCGGCTCCCGCGACACTGGGTTCACCCGCTGCATCGCGCTGGCGGTGTTCAGTCTCTGCGCGGCAGCAGTTTATGTCCTTGTCTGGCTCGGCGAAACAGGCTCCTTCTGATGGGAACCATTCCGGGTAGGGGCCTTCTCTGCTTTATAGTGGCAATCCACATCCTGCACGGCGGCCCGATCGCCCCTTTGCCTGCACATGACCGAGTCCTCTTCAACCGACATCACCATACGATGGGCCCATGGCCTGGAGGACATCGAGGCCGTTCGGGTCCTATTTCTGGATTACCAGGCCGATTTGGGCATCGACCTGTGTTTCCAGGGCTTCGCTGCCGAGCTGGAACAACTGCCTGGTCCATACGTGGCACCGCACGGGGCGATTGCTTTGGCGCTGGTAGGCGGTAGCCCTGCGGGTTGCTGTGCATTTCGCCCGCTGGAGGGGAGTGACCACCTGAACGCTTGTGAAATGAAGCGTCTGTTCGTGCGCCCGGCCTTCCGCGGCTTCGGCCTTGGGCGCCAGTTGGTGGATCTCATTCTTTCAGAAGCCCGGTTGGCGGGTTACACCAACATGCTGCTCGACACCTTGACCGATATGGAAGCGGCCCGGGCCTTGTACCAAGAAGCCGGCTTTTATGAGGTTGCGCCTTATTATCACAACCCGATTGCGGGGGCCCACTACCTCAAGGTCGAGCTTTAACGCCTTTGAGCAAAAAAACCGCGCTGTTTTTACAGCGCGGCTCTTGTCGCAGAAGGCTTTAAGGCTCAGACGCTCGCTTTGGCTTGAGCCAACAGGGTGTCTGCATCGCTCACTTCAAACTTGCCAGGGCCTTCAATGTTGAGGCTTTGAACCACGCCATCCTTGATCAGCATGGAATAACGGTTGCTGCGCAAGCCCATGCCACGGGCCGTCAGGTCCAGCGTCAGACCTGTCGCCTTGGCGAAATCGGCACTGCCGTCCGCCAGCATGCGCACCTTACCGCCCGTCTTCTGTTCGCGTGCCCAAGCGCCCATCACAAACGCATCGTTCACGCTCAGACACCATATTTCGTCCACGCCAGCCGCTTTGAAAGCGGCAGCTTGTTCCACAAATCCAGGCACATGCTTGGCAGAGCAGGTTGGCGTAAAAGCGCCCGGCAGCGCAAACACGGCAATGTTTTTGCCTGCAGAGGCGGCTTGGACGTCGACCGGGTTCGGACCTATGCTGCAGCCATTCCCTTCGACTTCGATGTACTCCATCAACGTTGCGGCTGGAATTTTTTCGCCTATCTGAATCATGCTGTGCTCCTCGTGGTTGTGGACCCGCGGGTCTCAAAAAATGGCCCCATGAAAACGGGGCTCAGAAAGAAAAAAAGCGACCGAAGTATCGGTCGCTTTTCAGATTTGCGCTGCGAACAGCACAAACAGGCTTACACCAGAGCGGCTTTTTGCACCAGGCGGCTGACCACCCAGTTTTTCGTCTTGGAAAGCGGACGGCTTTCGGTGATCTCGATCACGTCGCCCGTCTTGTATTCACCGTTTTCGTCGTGCGCGTGGTACTTGCTCGACTTGGCCACGATCTTGTCGTAAAGCGGGTGCTTCACGCGACGCTCAACCAGCACCGTCACGGTCTTGGCACGCTTGTCACTAACCACCTTGCCAACCAAGGTGCGCTTGAGGGATGTTTTAGCTTCCGTCATGGGTTCGCTCCTTATTTGACCGCAGCAGCGCGCTGCTTCTCGGCCAGGATGGTCTTGGCACGGGCGATGGCGCGACGGGTGTCGCCCAGCGTGGCGTTGTTGTTGAGTTGTTGCGTGGCTTTTTGCATGCGCAGGCCAAAGTGGGCCTTTTGCAGCGATTTCACTTCGGCTTCGAGGCCAGCCACATCCTTCTGGCGCAGTTCAGTAGTTTTCATATGCATGTTCTCCTGAATCACTGACCCAGCAAGCGCGTCACGAACGTGGTGCGCAATGGAAGTTTGGCGGCGGCCAGCGTGAATGCTTCACGAGCCAGCTGCTCCGGCACACCCACGATCTCGTAGAGCACTTTACCGGGCTGAATTTCAGCCACGTAGTACTCCACCGAGCCCTTACCGTTGCCCATACGGACTTCGGCTGGCTTGTTGGAGATCGGCTTGTCCGGAAACACGCGGATCCAGATACGGCCACCACGCTTCACGTGACGGGAAATCGCACGGCGTGCGGCTTCGATCTGGCGGGCCGTGAGGCGGCCGCGATCGGTGGACTTCAGACCGAAGTCACCGAAAGCCACGGTGGCGCCACTGGTGGCGACGCCCGTGTTGCGGCCTTTTTGCTCTTTACGGTACTTGCGACGAGCAGGTTGCAACATAGTTATTCTCCTTTGCCGTCCGCAGCTGCAGATGCGGGTGCGTCTTTACGAACGCGCTTAACGGCGGGTTTGTCGGTGCCGGTGGTGGCTTCGGCGGGCTTATCGCTGCCATCGGCCGGTGCGGCATTGGCGCCAGGGCGGCGAACCGCAGCGCGTGCAGGTGGACCTGCTGGACGCTCACGGCGTGGACCGCGCGGGCGACGCTCTTCTTCGGCACGGGGTGCTTCGGCCACCACGGGCGCATCGTTGCGGCCCAGGGTGTCGCCCTTGTAGACCCAGACCTTGACACCGATGATGCCGTAGGTGGTCTTGGCTTCGGACGTGCCGTAGTCAATGTCAGCGCGCAGGGTGTGAAGTGGCACACGGCCTTCGCGGTACCACTCGCAGCGTGCAATTTCGATGCCGTTCAAACGGCCCGACGACATGATCTTGATGCCCAGGGCACCCAGACGCATGGCGTTTTGCATCGCACGCTTCATGGCGCGACGGAACATGATGCGCTTCTCGAGCTGCTGCGTGATGCTGTCAGCGATCAGCTTGGCATCGATTTCAGGCTTGCGCACTTCTTCGATGTTGACCGCGACCGGCACGCCCAACTTGGCAGCCAGTTCTTTCTTCAGCTTCTCGATGTCCTCGCCTTTTTTGCCGATCACCACGCCCGGACGTGCCGAGTAAATGGTGATGCGTGCGTTCTTGGCGGGGCGCTCGATCACGACGCGCGAAACGGCGGCGTTCTTCAGCTTGCCCTTGAGGTACTCGCGCACCTTGATGTCTTCGGCCAGCATGCCGGCGAAGTCACGGTTGCTCGCGTACCAGCGGCTGGCCCAGTTTCGCGAAATGGCGAGGCGGAACCCGGTTGGGTTGATTTTCTGTCCCATAGTCCTTGACCTCTTCAGTTGCCAACCGTCACATAAATGTGACAGGTGGGTTTGCTGATGCGGTTGCCGCGGCCTTTGGCGCGGGCCGAGAAGCGCTTGAGCGTGGTGCCTTGCTCGATGTAGATGGTCTTGACCTTCAATTCATCGATGTCAGCGCCGTCGTTGTGCTCGGCGTTGGCAATGGCCGACTCGAGCGCTTTTTTAACGATGCCAGCAGCTTTTTTCTGCGTGAACGCGAGAATGTTCAGTGCCTGGTCGACTTTTTTGCCGCGAATCAAGTCGGCAACCAGTCGGCCTTTGTCCACCGACAGGCGCACGCCGCGAACGACGGAGCGGGTTTCTGTACTCATGGTAGGTCCTTACTTCTTCGCTTTTTTGTCCGCCGGATGGCCTTTGAACGTCCGCGTCTGCGAGAACTCGCCGAGCTTGTGTCCAACCATCTGGTCGGTGATGTACACGGGTACGTGCTGCTTGCCGTTGTGCACAGCAATGGTCAGGCCGATGAAATCGGGCAGGATCATGGAGCGGCGCGACCAGGTCTTGACGGGCTTTTTGTCCTTGGTGGACACGGCCTTTTCGACTTTGGCCATCAGGTGATGGTCAACGAAAGGGCCTTTTTTGAGTGAACGAGTCATGTTATCAACCCTTTACTTCTTGCGACGCGACACGATCATCGACTGCGTACGGCGGTTGTTGCGCGTACGGTAGCCTTTGGTCAGGTTGCCCCATGGATCCACCGGAGCACGGCCTTCGCCGGTCTTGCCCTCGCCGCCACCGTGTGGGTGGTCGATTGGGTTCATGGCGGTACCGCGAACAGTTGGGCGAATACCCATATGACGCTTCACACCGGCCTTGCCCAACTGGCGAAGGCTGTGTTCTTGGTTGGACACTTCACCAATGGTGGCGCGGCAGTCCACGTGAACCTTGCGCACTTCACCCGAACGCATACGCACCTGGGCGTAGATGCCTTCGCGGGCCAGCAACACAGCCGAAGCGCCAGCGGAACGGGCGATTTGAGCGCCTTTGCCGACTTGCAGTTCGATGCAGTGAATGGTGGAACCCACGGGGATGTTGCGGATAGGCAGCGTGTTGCCCACGCGGATCGGAGATTCCGAACCGGACAACAGCGTCGCACCCACTTCAACACCGCGTGGAGCGATGATGTAGCGGCGCTCGCCGTCGGCGTAGCACACCAGTGCAATGTGCGCGGTACGGTTGGGGTCGTACTCGATGCGCTCGACCTTGGCCGGGATGTTGTCTTTGTTGCGACGGAAGTCGACCACGCGGTAATGGTGCTTGTGACCACCGCCTTTGTGGCGAACCGTGATGTGACCGTTGTTGTTGCGGCCAGCCTTCTGGAACTGAGGTTCCAGCAGGGGCGCAAAACCTTCACCTTTGTGGAGGTGGTCACGCGTAACCTTCACCATGCCACGACGGCCTGGTGAGGTTGGCTTCATCTTGATAACTGCCATGATTAAACAGCCTCCCCGCCGAAGTTCAGCTCTTGACCCGGCATCAGGGTCACATAAGCCTTGCGCACATGATCGCGGCGACCCACGGTCTTGCCGAAGCGCTTGGCTTTGCCCTTCTGGTTGAGAACGGAAACGCCCTTGACCTGAACCTTGAACATCAATTCCACAGCGGCCTTGATTTCTGGTTTAGAAGCGTCACGCAGCACCTTGAACAGCACAGCGTTGGTTTGCTCAGCCACTTGCGTAGCTTTTTCCGACACGATGGGCGCTACCAGCACCTGCATCAAGCGGCCTTCGTCGTATTTCGTGACGCTCATGCGAACATCTCCTTGAGCTGGTCAATAGCGCCCTTGGTGACGATCACCTTTTTGTAGTGCACCAAAGACACTGGATCGGCGTAACGCGGCTCAACAACGAGAATGTTGGGCAGGTTGCGCGAAGCCAAGTACAGGTTTTCGTCGACTTCTTCAGCGATCACCAGCACGTGGCTCAGGTTCATCGCCTTCAGCTTGTCAGCAAATTGCTTGGTCTTGGGCGAGTCCACTTTCATGGAATCCACCACCGACAAACGGCCTTCACGAACCAGCTGCGAGAAGATCGAAGCCATACCGGCACGGTACATCTTCTTGTTGATCTTCTGGGTGAAGTTCTCGTCAGGGCTGTTCGGGAAAATACGACCGCCTCCGCGCCACAGCGGCGAAGACGTCATACCGGCGCGAGCGCGACCCGTGCCTTTTTGTTTGAATGGCTTCTTCGTCGAGTGCTTGACCTGCTCACGGTCTTTTTGCGCACGCGTACCCTGGCGGGCGTTGGCCTGGTAGGCCACGACCAACTGGTGAATCAGCGCTTCGTTGTAATCGCGACCAAAAACGGTCTCAGGCACGTCCACATTGGACGATGCTTGACCCTGGTCATTCAGGAGTTCAACTTGCATCAGTTTGCTCCCTTGTTGACTTTGGCTTTGATGGCAGGGCGAACGGTGAGAAAGCCACCGTTGCATCCCGGCACCGCGCCGCGAATCATCAGCAGTTGACGGGCTTCGTCAACGCGGAAAATATCGAGGTTTTGAATGGTTTTGGTGTCATCGCCCATGTGACCGGTCATTTTCTTGCCGGGGAACACGCGACCTGGGTCTTGTGCCATGGAGATCGAGCCGGGCACGTTGTGCGAACGGCTGTTACCGTGCGACGCGCGCTGCGACTTGAAGTTGTGGCGCTTGATGGTGCCGGCAAAGCCTTTACCAATCGAAGTACCTTGCACGTCCACCTTCTGGCCAGCCGCGAAGATCGCGGTGGCGGCCACCACGGCACCGGGCTGGTACTGTGCAGCCACGTCGGAGGCGACGCGGAATTCCTGGATGATCTCACCCGCTTCAACACCGGCCTTGGCCAAGTGGCCCGCTTCGGGCTTGGTCACGCGTGAGGCACGGCGGGCACCAAAGGTGACCTGCAATGCATCGTAGCCATCGTTGGCTTGAGTTTTGACTTGCGTCACACGGTTGTTAGACACGTCGACCACCGTGACAGGAACTGAGTCCCCATCATCGGTGAACAGGCGCATCATGCCCACCTTGCGACCCAACAACCCGAGGGAGTTGCTAAGACTCATTGTTTTCTCCGTTCCCGACTTCAATTGGCCGGGGCTGATGATGCGTCGGCACCTCTGACGAGACACCGACACGTTTTAAAAATACGGCAACTGCAAAATTGACAGGCCGCATCGGCAAAGCCGAACCTACCGGACAGAAGTCCGAAAAGCCCGCCAGTATAACCAGCGGGCTTTGTTTCTGCAAGCCCAGCGGCATCGAAATGCCACTGGGCTCACAAAAGCTGCTTACTGCAGCTTGATTTCGACGTCCACGCCAGCCGGCAGGTCGAGCTTCATCAGGGCGTCAACCGTTTTGTCGGTGGGGTCCACGATGTCCATCAAACGCTGGTGGGTGCGGATTTCGAGCTGGTCGCGGCTGGTCTTGTTGACGTGCGGCGAGCGCAGGATGTCAAAACGCTTCATGCGGGTCGGCAGGGGCACAGGGCCCTTGACGATCGCACCGGTGCGCTTGGCGGTGTCAACGATTTCAGCAGCAGAGCTGTCGATCAGTTTGTAGTCAAACGCCTTCAGGCGGATGCGGATTTTTTGCTTGGAAGACATTCGAACTCCTTAAGCAATGATCTTGGCAACCACACCGGCGCCGACGGTACGACCGCCTTCGCGGATAGCGAAGCGCAGACCTTCTTCCATGGCGATGGGGTTGATCAGCTTGACGGTGATCGACACGTTGTCGCCTGGCATGACCATTTCCTTGCCTTCTGGCAGCTCAATGGAACCGGTCACGTCGGTCGTGCGGAAGTAGAACTGCGGACGGTAGTTGTTGAAGAACGGCGTGTGACGGCCACCCTCGTCTTTGGACAAGACATAGATCTCGCCCGTGAAGTGGGTGTGTGGCTTGATCGTGCCGGGCTTGCACAGCACCTGGCCACGCTGCACATCTTCGCGCTTGGTACCGCGCAACAGAATACCGACGTTGTCGCCTGCCTGACCCTGGTCCAGCAGCTTGCGGAACATTTCCACGCCGGTGCAGGTGGTCTTCTGGGTGTCGGCAATACCGACGATTTCGATTTCTTCGCCAACTTTGACAATACCGCGCTCGATACGGCCGGTCACCACGGTACCGCGACCCGAGATGGAGAACACGTCTTCCACGGGCATCAGGAAGGCACCGTCCACCGCGCGGTCAGGCGTGGGAATGTAGGTATCCAGAGCGTCGGCAAGCTTCATGATGGCCTCTTCACCCAGAGGACCCTTGTCGCCTTCGAGGGCGAGCTTGGCAGAGCCGTGGATGATGGGGGTGGCGTCGCCTGGGAACTCGTACTTGTCCAGCAGCTCGCGTACTTCCATTTCGACCAGCTCGAGCAACTCGGCGTCGTCGACCATGTCGCACTTGTTCAGGAACACGATGATGTAAGGCACGCCCACCTGGCGAGCCAGCAGGATGTGCTCGCGAGTCTGGGGCATGGGGCCGTCAGCGGCCGAGCACACCAGAATGGCGCCGTCCATCTGGGCCGCACCGGTGATCATGTTTTTCACATAGTCAGCGTGGCCGGGGCAGTCGACGTGGGCGTAGTGGCGGTTGGCCGTTTCGTATTCCACGTGGGCGGTGTTGATCGTGATACCGCGGGCCTTCTCTTCCGGAGCCGCGTCGATCTGGTCGTAGGCCTTGGCGGAGCCGCCATACTTGGCCGACAGCACGGTGGTGATGGCCGCGGTCAGGGTGGTTTTACCGTGGTCAACGTGACCAATGGTGCCAACGTTGACGTGCGGCTTGGTCCGCTCAAATTTCTCTTTTGCCATTTTTCAATTCCTTAGAAAGAACAAACCCGTGTCACTGGTTTTAGGTCTGCATCACACTGCTGATTCGCTCCGCACGGGGACAGAGCGGCGCATGATCGCAGACCGGCTAAATCTTGCGCCCAACCCAAGAGATTGAATCCTTTGGGTGGGAGCTTCCGAGTGGCGATTTACTTGGCGCGCGATGCAACGATGGCTTCTGCCACGTTGCGCGGTGCTTCAGAGTAATGCTTGAATTCCATCGTGTAGCTGGCGCGGCCTTGCGTGGCCGAGCGCAGCGACGTCGAGTAACCGAACATTTCGGACAGGGGCACTTCGGCCTTGATGGCCTTGCCACCACCCACCATGTCGTCCATGCCCTGCACCATGCCGCGGCGGCTAGAGAGGTCACCCATCACGGTACCGGCGTAGTCTTCAGGCGTTTCGACTTCCACGGCCATCATGGGCTCCAGGATGACCGGCTGGGCCTTGCGGCAGCCTTCCTTGAAACCGAAGATAGCCGCCATCTTGAAGGCGAGTTCGTTGGAGTCCACGTCGTGGTACGAACCGAAGTGCAGCGTGACCTTCACGTCCACCACGGGATAACCCGCCAGCACGCCTTGGCCGAGCGCTTCGATCACGCCTTTTTCAACCGCAGGAATGTACTCGCGCGGCACCACACCACCTTTGATGGCGTCGACGAATTCGAAGCCTTTGCCCGGCTCTTGCGGCTCGATCTTGAGCACAACGTGACCGTATTGGCCTTTACCACCGGACTGGCGAACGAACTTGCCTTCGGCATCTTCGATGGTGCCGCGAATGGTTTCGCGGTAAGCCACTTGTGGTTTACCCACGTTGGCCTCCACGCCGAATTCACGGCGCATGCGGTCAACGATGATGTCCAGGTGCAGCTCGCCCATACCGGCGATGATGGTCTGGCCCGACTCTTCGTCGGTGCGCACACGGAACGATGGATCTTCTGCAGCCAGGCGACCCAGTGCAATGCCCATCTTTTCCTGGTCGGCTTTGGTCTTGGGTTCGACGGCCTGCGCAATCACAGGCTCAGGGAACACCATGCGCTCCAGCATGATGATGGCCGATGGATCGCACAGGGTTTCGCCCGTGGTCACGTCTTTCAAGCCCACGCAGGCGGCAATGTCGCCAGCACGAATCTCTTCAACTTCCAGGCGGTTGTTGGCGTGCATCTGAACGATACGGCCAATACGCTCTTTCTTGCCCTTGACCGCGTTGTAAACGGTATCGCCTTTTTTAATGACGCCCGAATACACACGAACGAAGGTCAGCTGACCCACGAACGGGTCGGTCATGAGCTTGAATGCCAATGCCGACAGCTTCTCTTCGTCGTCGGCCTTGCGGGTGGTGGGAGCCTCGTCGTCGTCGGTGCCCTTGACGTCTTCGATATCCACTGGCGAAGGCAGCAGTTCGATAACGGCATCCAGCATGCGCTGAACACCTTTGTTCTTGAACGCGGTGCCACACAACATGGGCTGGATCTCGCAAGCGAGCGTGCGGGCACGCAAACCAGCGGTGATCTCATCTTCGGTCAGCGCTTCACCGCCGAGGTACTTGTCCATCAGCTCTTCGCTGGATTCGGCCGCAGCCTCGACCATCTTCTCGCGCCATTCCTGCGCCAGCTCAAGCAGCTCGGCAGGAATGTCGGTGAAGGTGAACTTCATGCCCTGGGACGCTTCGTCCCAAATGATGGCCTTCATCTTGCGCAGGTCAACCACGCCCGTGAAATGCTCTTCGGCACCGATAGGGATGACGATCGGCACTGGGTTGGCCTTGAGGCGCGTCTTCATCTGGTCCACGACCTTGAAGAAGTTGGCACCGGTGCGGTCCATCTTGTTCACAAAGGCCAGACGTGGCACCTTGTACTTGTTGGCTTGGCGCCAGACGGTTTCCGACTGGGGCTGAACACCACCCACAGCGCAGTACACCATGCAAGCGCCGTCCAGCACGCGCATGGAACGCTCCACCTCGATGGTGAAGTCCACGTGACCGGGGGTGTCGATGATGTTGAAACGGTGCTCAGGGAAAGAGCCGTCCATACCGCGCCAGAAGCACGTGGTGGCAGCGGATGTGATGGTGATACCACGCTCCTGCTCCTGCTCCATCCAGTCCATGGTGGCGGCACCGTCGTGCACTTCACCAATTTTGTGGTTCACACCGGTGTAGAAAAGAATGCGCTCGGTGGTGGTGGTCTTGCCGGCGTCGATGTGAGCGGAAATACCGATATTGCGGTACCGCTCCAGTGGCGTAACTCGTGCCATGAAAATACTCCTGAATAAGGCAAGCCCGCCACCCTTTTTGGGGTCTGCGGGCTCGCTTGAACTGACGTTGGGAACAGGTCTTAGAAGCGGAAGTGGCTGAAAGCCTTGTTGGCTTCGGCCATGCGGTGCACTTCGTCACGCTTCTTCATGGCGCCGCCACGGCCTTCAGTGGCCTCGACCAACTCATTGGCCAGGCGCATAGCCATGGACTTCTCGCTGCGCTTGCGCGCAGCCTCCTTGATCCAGCGCATGGACAGCGCCAGACGACGGACAGGACGCACTTCAACGGGCACCTGGTAGTTGGCACCGCCCACGCGACGGGACTTGACTTCCACCATGGGCTTGACGTTGTTGATGGCGTTCGAGAAGATTTCAACCGGATCTTTACCGGTTTTCTTTTCGATCTGCTCCAGGGCACCGTAAATGATGCGCTCGGCGACAGCTTTTTTGCCGCCTTCCATGATCACGTTCATGAACTTGGAGAGCTCGACATTGCCGAACTTGGGATCCGGCAGGATTTCACGTTTAGGGACTTCGCGACGACGTGGCATTTTTTCACCTCATAAAACTTCAGTTGGCATCTTTTCAGACACCGCGAGGGTCAGTGGAACCCTCACTTACTCGACCCACACGAAACATTCCGCGCTTGGGGTCACGACACTGGATCACCGCGCCACGCGGGGAAACAGCAACTGGATATCTGGACGAAGCGGAGCTTATTTGGCCTTGGGCTTCTTGGCACCGTACTTGGAGCGCGACTGCTTGCGGTCTTTCACGCCTTGCAAGTCGAGCGAACCACGCACGATGTGGTAACGCACACCGGGCAAGTCCTTGACACGACCACCGCGAACCAGCACGACGCTGTGTTCCTGCAGGTTGTGGCCTTCGCCGCCGATGTAGGAGATGACCTCAAAACCGTTGGTCAGGCGCACTTTGGCAACCTTACGCAGAGCGGAGTTGGGCTTCTTGGGGGTCGTGGTGTACACACGGGTGCACACACCGCGACGCTGCGGAGAGTTTTCCATGGCCGGGCTCTTGGATTTGGTCTTTTCGACCTCCCGGCCGTGGCGCACGAGTTGATTGATAGTTGGCATGAAACGTCCCTAAACGTTTAAAAAAAGCAAAAACGGATACTTCCCGGAAGATTCCGAAAAGCCCTCGACTGTAGCACGGGGCCAATTTTCTGGCAAACCAAATGAGGCTGATCGATCAAAAGCGAGCCATCGAAGTGGCACTTCTGCTGAAAACAGGTGGCCCAGCCGGCCTGGCTCTCACTGGATCCAGAGGCGCAAAGCATCCCAGGCGCGGCCGATCAGACCGCTCTCTTCCACCGTTTCGAGTACGGTGAGTGGCAGCTCGGTGACCAACGCACCGCTGGCCAGGCTGACACGCAACACACCCACGGATTGCCCCTGCAAGAGCGGCGCCACCAGCGGATCGGGGCGCACGATGTCGGTTTTCAGACGGCCACCTTCACCAGCTGGCACCGAAACCACCACGCCACCGGGCTGGCCCAGCTTCACCACGGGGGTTTTGCCTTTCCAGACCCGCGGTGTGGCCACCGACGCACCTGCAGGGAACAGCCGCACCGCCTCGAAGGCGGCGTAACCCCAGTTCAGCAGCTTCTGGCTTTCGGCGGCACGCGCGTTTTCGCTTGAAGCACCCAGCAACACGCTGAGCAAACGGCGTTGCCCTTGGGGGCCCTCGCCGAGCGCCGACACTTGGCGGCGGGCCGTGGCCACCAGGCAGTAGCCCGCGGCGTTGGTGTGTCCGGTCTTCAACCCGTCGACGCTCGGGTCGCGAAACAGCAGCAGGTTGCGGTTGGTGTCATTGGCCGCAGGCGTGCCCGGGTAGCGGTAGCGCTGAATGGCGTAATAAGGCACGTATTCCGGGAAATCGCGCATGAGGCGGGTGGCCAGCGTGGCCAGATCCCGCGCCGTGGTGGTGTGGCCGGCAACGGTCAGGCCTTCGGGGTTTTTGAAGCCGCTGCTGGACATGCCCAGCGCTTTCGCCTGCTCGTTCATCATCTGGACAAAGCGCTCGACAGACCCCCCCACGCCCTCCGCCAGAGCCACAGTGGCGTCGTTGCCCGACTGCACGATCATGCCTTTGATGAGGTCTTCGACCGGCACCTGCATCTTGGGGTCAATGAACATGCGCGAGCCCGGCATTTTCCAGGCCCGCTCGCTCACGGGAAAGGTCTGGGTCAAGCTGATCTTGCCGGCCTTGAGGGCGTCAAACACCAGGTAAGCGGACATGAGCTTGGTGAGGGAGGCCGGCTCCACCGGCTGGTCAGGATCTTTGGCCGCCAGCACCTGGCCCGACGTGAGATCCAGCAGCAGATAGGCTTTGGCAGCGACCTCGGGCGGCTGCGACAACTGGGCTACGGCTGGGAAAACCGCCAACGTCGACAAAGAGAGGAACAACACACGGAGAAACAATCGACGCAACAAAACGCTGTCCTTGGATGAAGAAAAAAAGAAAACGAACGGCCCGGCCTGGATCAGACGCGCAAATGCCGCAACACCAGATCACGCAGCAACGGCAACTGCCCGTGAAAGAAATGGCCGCCTGCGGGCACCACCAGCACCGGCAGCACCTGGGGCCTGGCCCAGTCCAATACAGACGCGAGCGGCACGGTATCGTCCTGCTCACCATGAATGACCAGTGTGCGACCATGGAGTTCCGCCGCAACGGCGGCCACCCCGAAACGGCTGGCAGCGGTACCGACCAGCACCAGGCGCTGCAAGTCGCGCGTATCCCGCACCTGCGCGGCGGCGTGGCTGGTCACAAAAGCCCCAAACGAAAAACCCGCCAGGCACAACGGGCCAGCGGGCGCCTGCGTGGCGATCACGGCGAGCAGGTCGTCCAGCTCGCCTTGGCCCTCGTCATAGACGCCCTCGCTGCGCCCCACCCCTCGAAAATTGAAGCGTACAGCAGTCCAACCCGCCATCACGCAAGCGCGCGCCAATGTCTGCACCACTTTGTTGGACAAGGTGCCGCCATGCAGGGGATGGGGGTGTGCGATCACCGCCACGCCCACAGCGGGATCGGTGGGCCGGTCAATGGCCACCTCCAGCCGACCCGCTGGGCCGTCCTGCAGCAGGTATTCGGTCTGGGCATTCATGAGCAAACTCCGGGAAAAACCGCGCAAGCCTGCGGTTGCAGGCACTGCGCCAAGATACATGGGGTCAGCGGCCGACGTCGGGTGGCGTCACCAGGCGCTGCACCACCACACCGTCGCGCAAGTGCGATTGCACAATTTCGTCGATATCGCTCTCGTCGACATAGGTGTACCAAACCGCTTCGGGGTAAACCACGGCAATGGGACCGCCAGCACAGCGGTCCAGACAGCCCGCCTTGTTGACGCGCACTTTGCCCGGACCCAGCAAACCCTGTGCTTTGGCCTGCGACTTGCACCGGTCAAACGCCGCCTGGGCCTTGTGTTGGGCACAGCAATCCTCGCCACCTTCGCGCTGGTTCAGGCAGAAAAAAATGTGTCGCTCGTAATAAGACTTGTTTTCAGACATGGAGCTGATTTTAGTGCTCGCCCTGGCGCTTGCTTAGCGCCCGGCAGGGGGCCGAAGCACCGCCTGCACACCAAAAACCAGGGCAGCAAACGGCCACAGCCAGCCCAGCCATTGTGAGAGTCCATGGAAACGGATGAACCGGCCTTGCTCCCAGACTTCCAACGACTGCGCGAAATACGGGCTGACGGGCGCCCGGTTCAGCAGACTCAACGAAACCGCCAGGCTCAGCAGCATGGCCACCGTGCACACCCTGCGCGGCAAAGCCAGCAGGGCCAATGCGACCAGCATGGCCAAGACCACCCCCATGCCCGCTGGCAGGTTGAACCAGGACCAAGCATGGCTTGGGCCGTAAGTGAGCGCCGAGGACAGGGACGCCGTCGCCACAGCGCAAAGAAACAACAGGCACGCAAAGATCAAGCGGCGCAGCACGGAGCGCAGGTCGGCGTAACCCATCAGCAAAGGGGCCAGCAGACACAGTGCGACACATAAAGCCTCGGCCAGTGGGCTCAGCGGCTCGGGCACCTGCGCGCGCAACGGCAACCATTCCAGAAAAGGGGTTTCGGCCAACAGGCGCCGCAACCCCGCTTCCAGCCGCTCTGCAACCTGGCCCAAACCGAAGGGCACCGACACGGGATACAGCAAAGCCAAGGGCCACAAAGCCAGCAAAACCAGCCCGCCGTGGGCGCCGGGGTCGAACCAGTCGGCTCGAAACTGGCTCCAGCGGCGCACACCTCCCAGCCGCTCCAGCACCCAGGCGGTGCTAGCGCCCGCCAGGCCGCCTGTTGCATTCAGGGCAAAGTCCACGTTGGACGGCACGCGCATGGGCAGGTAGTTTTGCAGCGCCTCCACTGCGAGCGAGAGCAAGGCCGAAAAGCACACCGCCAGCGGCCAGGCCGCACGCGGCCACCCCGAGCGCAACAGCGCGAGTGCCAGCAAAAAACCCAGCGGGGCATACCCAACGAGGTTGGCCACCACGTCAAAGCCGGTCCAATACTGCGGCAGTGGCGCATGCAAAAACGCCAGCGGCGCAACGCCTTGAACACGCCAGCCTGTGAACGGATAGAAACTGGCATACACCACCAGCCCCGCAAACAGCAGGGCCAGCGGCCAGGCAGATGAACGGGGATTCAAGCTAAAAGCGGCTGCTGGGCCGATCGGATGGGGTGGCCAAAGGGCGCCCTGCAACAACCCGGGCGACCCAACGCAGCGCCACCCGGTCAACTGACGTTGCCATGCCCAGCGCCTCAGAAAGGCTTGACCACCACCAGCACCACGACCACCACCAGCATGATCACCGGTGCCTCGTTGAACCAGCGGTACCAAACGTGGTTGTGCCGGTTGTTGCCATGTTCAAACTTGCGCAGCATGACACCGCAAGCATGGTGGTAGCCGAGGATCAAGGCAACCACCGCCAGCTTGGCGTGCATCCAGCCGTTGCCAGAGCCCCAGCCGAAACCCCAGCCCACCGGCGCGGGCAGCCACATCCACAAGCCCAATGCCAACGCGGGCACGGCCAGCAGGGTGGTGAAACGCATCAGCTTGCGTGCCATGAGCAGCAAACGCTGTCGCTCAGCCACGCTTTCGGGCGGCACCATGGCCAAGTTGACAAAGATGCGCGGCAGGTAAAAAAGACCGGCAAACCAGCTGGCGATGAAAACGATATGAAAAGATTTGACCCATAGCATGAAGGCAGTGTAGCCGCCACCTCCCGCCCCACTCGCCAACCTCACAGCGACAGCGCTGAGAAAACGGTGGCGAAAAAAAACCCGGCCCATAGGGCCGGGTTAGGAAGCCTTTTTGCTGTCACACACCAAGGCACCCGCTCAGGGAGGAAAAGCGGGGAGCTCACCTTTCGGCTCACTCAGGTGAAATGGTACACCAATATTTTCTTGATGCCACCGCACCCCTGTCAAATCTGACAAAGAGCTCAAAAAGCTGGCAAGTGTGTTCGCCAAAGGCTTACATCATCTTGGCAAGTTCAAACATAACCGCAGTGCCCAAGGCCTCGCGGATGTTGCCTCGACCCACTTTCGCCATGGAAAACTCACCGAAACCCGACATGTCGAAGGAGCTGTCGTCCGGCGAAATTTCGACAAACGGAAATTCGAACACCTCACGCAACAGCTCGCGGCGAAAAGCCTCGAACTCGTCGTCCTTGATTTCGGTGTCGATCACGATCAGGTTGGGCATGCGGCCCTTGAGCGCCTCACGGGCCTGCCCGAAGTCGACCACGCTGTCAGACATGATGCCGATCTCGCGCAGGGCGTCGCGCACATCGGCCCGAATTTGCAAATTGGGCGACACGGTGAGCACATACGTGCCCGAAAGCGACTTGAACATGGAAGAGTGTTCGTCGGACAGGTCCACCGCAGAAATGCCGTCTACGGCTTGCACGGTGCGGTTGAACAGCGCCGTGAAACCCACGCCCTCTTCGTTCAGTTCGCGCTCGATTTCAATACCACCGGCGGCCATGGCAATCTGACGGATCAACATCCAGCTCAGGCTGTCTGACGCGGTGCTGCTCGACGGCGGCACGCCGTCGTTGGACACGCGCACCTGAAAGCGGGCGTGCTGCGGCCACGCATTGAGGTCCATGCGCACATCGACCCGACTGCCAAAAGGCAGGCCCCAGTCGAGCACCGCATTGACAAACGTGTGGGCCACAGTAGGGTCGATCAGCACCTCCACTGGCTTGAGCTTGCGGCGCAGCGCAATGCCCAGCACGCCGAGCTCTTTTTTTCGCTCCTGCAACACGCCTTCAACCAGTTCCGCCATATCGACTTTTTCGTGCGACTGCCGAATGCGGCCACTGTAAAAGCGGTTGATTTGCTGCGCACTGATACCGCTGACCTTAATGCGCTCGGCCGGGATGCTGAGCGCGCGGTGCTCGGCCTTGGTGATGCGGCCTTTGACCAGCAATTGGTCGATGCTGCTTTGCAGGGTGCTGACGCCTTCGGTGATCTGGTCTGCCAGGCCCGCCAACAATTCGGGCCAATGTTCGTCCAGCGTCCATCCATCGGGCTCAACACCCCCCCCGGGCTTGACTGACGCGGATGTGTTCGCGTTGCTTTTTTTGGTTTGCTGCATGACGAGAGAAATATGTAGACAGTTGAGGCCACCGACCGACAAGATACCTGCAGAGCCGTGCGCAACAAGGTGCTGGCACCACGCCACGGTCGGTTTTCAGTCAATCGACGGTTAAAAATACCACCTTCAGCGGACCTTGATCTGCCCGCCACTGGCAGTATTTTCTTACTACTGCACAGTTCAACACAATCTTTTAGGTTTTTCAATCGATGGCCAGCGTTTAACACCGACCCCCAATCGACAGGATGCACGGCCTGGCACTTTGACACAATGCTGAATATGTACCCACCTGCCCCCTACCCCCTCTACCGTCCCCGCCGCCTGCGCCGCGACGCCTTCACCCGCGACTTGGTGCGCGAGCACCGGCTCAGCCCCGCCGATCTGATCTACCCCGTGTTTGTGCTGGACGGCGAGAACCGCCGCGAAGCGGTGGGCTCCATGCCCGGCGTGGAACGCTTGAGCCTGGACCTGCTGCTGCCGGTGGCCGAAGACTGCGTGAAGCTGGGCATTCCGGTGATGGCGCTGTTCCCGGTGATCGACCAGGCACTCAAGACGCCCGACGGCCAGGAAGCGCTGAACCCCAACGGCCTGGTGCCGCGCGTAGTGCGCGAACTGAAAAAACGTTTCCCCCAGCTGGGCGTGATGACCGACGTGGCGCTGGACCCCTACACCAGCCACGGCCAGGACGGTCTGCTGGACGAGCACAACTACATCCTGAACGACCCCACGGTTGATATCCTGGTGAAACAGGCCGTGACCCAAGCCGAAGCGGGCGTGGACATGGTGGCGCCCAGCGACATGATGGACGGCCGCATCGGCGCCATCCGCCAGGCACTGGAGGCGCATGGCCTGGTTCACACGCGCATCATGGCTTACAGCGCCAAGTACGCCAGCGCTTTCTACGGCCCGTTCCGCGATGCCGTGGGATCGGCGGCCAACCTGGGCAAGGCCGACAAAAAGGTCTACCAGATGGACCCAGGCAACAGCGACGAGGCGCTGCGCGAGGTGGCGCTGGATCTGGCCGAGGGCGCGGACATGGTGATGGTCAAGCCTGGCATGCCCTACCTGGACATTGTGCGCCGGGTGAGAGACGAATTCGCCGTGCCCACGTTCGCCTACCAGGTGAGTGGCGAATACGCCATGCTCAAGGCCGCCGCCCTCAATGGCTGGCTGGACCACGACGCGGTGATGATGGAAAGTCTGCTGGCCTTCAAACGCGCCGGCGCCGATGGCGTGCTGACCTACTTTGCGCGCGACGCCGCGCGGCTGCTGCGCGGCTGAACCCGCTCGGACACACAGGCGCCATGCGCGTTTTCAGCATCGTTCCCGGCGGCGTCAGCGAAAACGCGGTGCCACCAGCCGCCTTGCCCGAGCGAGGCTATGTCTGGATCGCCTGCGAGAGAAGCGAATTCGAACAGCAACAGGCCATGATCCAGGCCAGTCTGCGCGATCTGTGCGGCGTGTCCATCGTGGATCTGCACGTTTCTGACCTGCTCAACCCGCACCTGCCCTCGCACTTTGACTACACCTCGCAATACGATGTTCTGGTCTTCCGGCGCCTAGCGGCGGGTCATGGCGAAAGCCCCCGAGACACCCAACCGACGCCGGTTCAACGGCCCAGAAAGAGCGGGCCTCCGGTGCTGCGCCGTATCGACACCAGTCCAGTGGGTTTCGCCCTGTTCGACCGCGTGCTGCTCACCGTGCACCCGCCGGGTTGCACCACGCTGGCGCATTACGCCTCGCGGCTGATGTCGTCTGGCGCAACGGATGTGCGTGTCAGCGGCGCTCAGATTCCAGGCAGTTCAGCCGATCTGATGCTGCGCATCGTCAACCATCTGGTCGACGGCTACTTGGCGCTGCGCCGTGAACTGACCCGCCAACTGGATCACTGGCAGTCTGAGCTGCTGCACCCCAAGGCGCGTTTCAACAACTGGGGAGCGCTGCTGGAAGCGCGCATCGCCTTGCACCATTTGGACGAGATCTGCGAAGACCAGCGTTCGGCCATCCTGGACTGGATCGAGGCGCTGGCGGAATGGGAGGTCAGCGAGCAAGGCACCGACCACTTCGGTGGTCACCGTGGGTTGGAGCTGCTCCGGGTGCGGAGCCGGGACCTGCTGGAACACATCCAGCGCGTGGTGCACCATGTGCGTCAGCTCGAACAAAATGCCGAGGTCGCGATCCAGATGCACTTTTCGGCCCAGAGCAACCGCACCAACGACACCATGCGCACGCTCACCGCGCTGACCGCCATCTTTCTGCCGCTGAACCTGATCGCGGGCATTTTCGGCATGAACTTTGAATTCATCCCATTGCTGCACGAGACGTCGGGGTTCTGGTGGGCGATCGGCACCATGAGCCTGACGGCGGTGGTGCTCAGCGTGCTGTTCTGGCGCAAGCGTTACATCGCGCACGCTGGCCGTTAACCGGCGTCACACAAAGGGAGGCGTCAGCCCCTCGTTGACCAGCACACGCTGCACCGCGGGCCGGTCCAGCATGCGTTGCAGGTAAGGGCCCAGGTGCCGCTTGTCTCGCGCAGGCGCGCTGGCAAAACCGCGTGTCCAGCGGCACAGCGTGAACACATAGGCGTCGAGTGCGGTGTAGGCCTGACCCATGAACCAGGGGCCACCGTGGCGCACGAACTCGGCGTCGAGCTGTTTCAGCAAGTTGTTGACGCGAATTTCAGCATGGTGTTTCACCTCAGCGGCGCCGGCTGCGTTGCCAGCATTCACCCAGCGCTCAGGATAAAAATACACCATGAGCGCGCTCTGCAGCGTGTTGGTCAACCACATCAGCCATTTGTAGAAGTGCGCGCGTTCGTGCGTGCCAAGCGCAGGCGCCAAGCCACTGGCGGGATGTGTGTCGCACAGGTGCAGGGCAATGGCGGCGGTCTCGTAGAGCACCAGGTCACCGTCGGTCAGCACCGGAATCAACCCGTTGGGGTTGAGCTTCAGGTAGGCCGTGGTTTTCTGGGCGTCCTGGGTGCGATCAACCAGCACACGCTCGTAAGGCACGCCCAGCTCTTCCAGCAAGATGTGCGGCACCATGCTGGCGGTGCTCGGGTAGTAATGCAGTTGAATCATGTTCAGTTTGTGGGCGTGGCCACGCCAAACAGGCGTGCACCATTGTCCCAGGCAATGCGCTGCGCCGCGCCGGGTGGCAAGCCACCAAGCCAGGTGCGGTAGCCCTGCATCAGATCGCCGTAGTACAGCCAGCGCTGGTTGACCCAGGTGTCAGACCCGATCATGAAGCGGTCGGGGTACTTGAGCATGAGGCCGCGCCACTCGGGGCACAGCTGCCCGCCCTCGCAGGTGAGGCCGGGGCGGTATGACAGCTCGCCCATGAGCAGCGGGTAGCGGGCCATGAGCTCGTCCACACGCGCTGCCGGTGTGCCACCAATGCCGGTGTGTGCCCAGACCAGACGCAGCCTCTGCCCCTTGGACGGCGTGCTCGCCATCAACAGGTCGATGGCCACGTCGTCCACATGGGCCAGGATAGCCAGACCTTTTTCTTCGGCAAGGGCCATGAGCTTTTGGGCCACCGGGCCATTGGCGTTGGCGTTGTCGTACAAATGAAATTCGCCCAGGCCGCGGTAGGGGCCGGCTGGCGTGCCTCTGGCCAGCTCAGTCTGCACCAGATCCACAATGGTTTCGTCCCGGAACCAGTTGTTGTAGTCGGCACGGTTGCGGTACAGGCGCACAAAGGGCACCACGGTGACGCCGGCGGCGCGGGTCTGGTCGAGCGCCGTCGCCAGGGCTTGGGTGCCGTCGTTGGGCCGCGAATTGGCCAGCACGCCGCGCACGCCGCTGGCCTGCATGCGCGCCAGCACATCGGCCAGCGGGTGAGGGCAACCCGGTGCGGGCGCGTCGCGCACGCAGGCTTCGTCGTTGTAGTGCAGGTGGGCGTCAAACAGCGGGCCGGTGTAAGGCGGTGGGCTTTGCGCCAGCGCCTGGGCGCCAAACCAGAGCCCGACTGCTGCCAACCCCAGGCGCCCGCGGGACATACCGTCAGCCCACATGCAGGGCCAAGAAGGCCAGCGTGCGTTCGCGCGCCAGCTCGGCGGCGGCCTGGTTATAAGAGCCGCGCTGGTCGCAGTTGAAGCCGTGGTTGGCCGCGTACACCTGCACCGCCACGCCGGGCTGGGCGGTTTTGAAGGCCTCCACCGTGTCCAGGGGAATCCAGTGGTCCTGGTCGCCAAAATGGGCCAGCACGGGCACCTGGGGGTGGCGGGTGGCATCGGCCTCACCCGTCATGCCGCCACCGTAGTAAGGCACCGCCGCAGACAAGCCTTTGAGCAGGCACGCGGAGCGCCAGGTGAGCAAACCACCCCAGCAGTATCCCAAGATGCCGACCTTGCCGGCCTGCGCCGCGTGGTCGATGGCGGCCTGGATGTCGGGCATGACGCCGGGCTCGGGCAGGGCTTCGACCGCCGTTTTCAGCGCGAAACCGGCGCCCATGTCGGCCTCGGTGTAGCCCAGTTCCACACCGGCCTTGACGCGGTGAAAGGTGGACGGCGCGACCACGAAATACCCGTCGGCGGCGTAGCCATCGGCCACCGAACAGATGTGCGAATTGACGCCAAAAATTTCTTGCAGCACCACCAGGCCGCCCTTGGGTTTGCCGGTGGGTTGCGCCACGTAGGCGGGAAAGGTGAAACCGTCAGCGGCAGTGAGTTCGACGAACTGGCCCATGCGGTGCTCCTGTGTGTTGGTTTTTGAAATGAAAATTCAAGCCGTCAAGCGGCGCTCAACGAAATCAAGCCGGTCTTGGCCCCAAAAAATCTCGCCATCCACCGCATAGCTTGGCGCACCAAACACCCCGGCGTCAACCGCCTCGCGGGTGTGCTGCGCGTAAAGCGCCTGGTTGTCGGCGTCTTGGGCCTGCGCCAGCCGCTGGGCGTCCAGCCCACATTCGGCCAACACAGCGGCCAGCTCGGCAGCGTCGGCCATGTTGCGCTCTTGCGCCCAGATGGCCTGCCCAATGGCCCCCGTGAGCCGCATGGCAGCGCCTGCGCCGTCGTGCGTGGCCACCGCCGTGATGAGCAGTGCCGACGGGTCACCAGGCAGCGGGAAGTGGCGCGGCTGCGGGTTCAAAGGCAGGCCCAGCGCTTCGCTAAAACGGCGCAGCTCCACCAGCCGGTAGGCCTGGCGCTGCGGGGCGCGCTGCGGCAAGGGCAGACCGCCCGACACGGAAAAAATGTGGCCAAAGTCCACCGGGCGCACGCGCACCTCGGTGTCCGTTCGCTGCAGCAGTTCGTTCAGCCGGGCATGGCCCAGGTACATCCAGGGGCTCTGGGGGGCGAAGTAATAGTCGAGTGTGCGACGCATGGGTGTCTCCTGGCGCTGTTGTAATGGTGTTTTGGGTGAGCCCGTGTTGTAAGCGATGCCACCATTCTTTGCAGGAGACCGGTTATGAACCCAGTGCTTTTGGTGACGGGCGCCAGCCGCGGTATCGGCGCGGCCACCGCCTTGCTGGCCGCGCAGCAGGGCTGGGCGGTGGCGGTGAACTACACGGCGAATTCGCTGGCCGCCGACGAGGTAGTACGCCGCATCCGCGCCAGCGGCGGCACCGCCATGGCGGTGCAGGCCGACGTGGCCAACGAAGCCCAGGTGATGGCGATGTTTGCCCGGGTGGACGCCAAGCTCGGGCCGCTGAGTGGGCTGGTCAACAACGCCGGCGTGGTGGACGTGAGCGCGCGCGTGGACGAGATGGACATGGCCCGGTGGCGCCGCATGTTTGACATCAACGTGCTGGGCAGCATGCTCTGCGCCCGCGAAGCCGTGCGGCGCATGAGCACGCGGTACGGCGGCAGCGGGGGCGCCATCGTCAACGTGTCCAGCGCGGCATCGCGTCTGGGCTCGCCGGGCCAGTATGTGGACTACGCCGCGGCCAAAGGCGCCGTGGATGCCTTCACCATCGGGCTGGCCAAGGAAGTGGCGAGCGAAGGCATTCGCGTGAACGCGGTGCGCCCAGGCCTGATCGAGACCGAGATTCACGCTTCCGGCGGCTTGCCCAACCGGGTGCAAGACCTGAAGCACCTGGTGCCGATGCAGCGCGGCGGCACGGCCGAGGAAGTGGCGCAAGCCATCGTGTGGCTGCTGTCTGATGCGGCGAGTTACACCACCATGTCTTTGCTGGACGTCTCAGGAGGAAGGTGAAATGACACCCCCGCAGCGCTTCGCGCTCCCCCCTTTTGGGGGGCGGCACTGGCCGTCCGGCAAAGCCCGCCCGGCGGTGCCCTGGGCTGCGCCTTTTTTACACGCCAGGATGGAACGCCGGCACCTTGAAAGACGAACATGACCGCCACCACCCCCGAACAAAGCCCGCACATCCAGATCTGGTGGGAAGACCTGGAGATTGGCCAGGTGCGCGACCTGGGCAGCGTGTCCCCAACGAAGGAACAGATCATCGCGTTTGCCAGCCAGTTCGACCCGCAGCCGTTTCACCTGAGCGAAGAAGGCGGCAAGGCATCGGTGTTTGGCGCCTTGAGTGCCAGCGGCTGGCACACCTGCGCCATGGCCATGCGGCTGATGGTGACGAACTTTCTGCATGAAACGTCCAGCCTGGGCTCACCCGGGCTGGAAAGCCTGAAATGGACCAAGCCGGTCTACCCCAGCGACGTGCTGCGGTTGCAACACACCATCACCGAGAAGCGCGCCATGAGCAAACGGCCCGATGTGGGTCTGGTGCGCACGGTGTGGGAAATGTTCAACCAGCATGGCGACAAGGTGCTGCACATGGAGGGTTACGGCATGTTCCGCCGGCGCCTGCCCGGTGCTCCGGGCAAGGCATGAATGCACCCTGAAAGCTGCTGATGCGGTGTGCCAGCGCGGTTCCTGCCCCACAATCCGCAGCATGGATTTCAAGCCCCTCATCACCCTGCTGGCCATCGTCAACCCGTTGGCCATCGTTCCATTTTTCATTCATTACACGCAGGGTTTCAGCGCGGCGCAGCGCAAGCGCACCATCCTGATCTCGTCCATCAGTGCATTTGCTGTCATCGCTACCTGCGCCATCATCGGCCTGCAGATTCTGGAATTTTTCGGCATTTCGCTGGCCAGCTTTCAGGTGGGTGGCGGCATGCTGCTGCTCACGTCGGCACTGTCCATGCTGAACGCCCAGCCCGCCGAAGCCAAGACCACCCAGGGCGAGGTGGACGACGCCTCGGCCCGTGCATCCATTGCCGTGGTCCCGCTCACCATTCCACTGCTCACGGGGCCGGCCACCATGTCCACCGTGGTGATCTACGCCGACCAGGCCGCTACGTTTCTGCAGCACGCCGCGCTGGTCGGTTACGGCGTGGTGATCGCACTGGCCACCGCCGTGTGCTTCACGCTGGCACAACCCATTTCGCGCTTCCTGGGCCAGACCGGCATCAACGTGATGACCCGGCTGATGGGCCTGATCCTGGCCGCGCTGGCGGTGGAGGTGATGGCCACCGGGCTGGTGAAGCTGTTTCCGGCGCTGCTTTAACCAGCGCCACTCATCCCGGGTACAGGCCCAGCGTCTGCGCCTGCAGGCGACTCAGCCCCAACAGCGCATCGGTGAATGGCGTGGGCACACCGGTGAGCTGCCCGAGTTCGCGCACCACACTCACCAGCGCATCCAGCTCCACCGGTTTGCGGGCCTCCAGATCCTGCAACATGGAGGTTTTGAACGCGCCGAGCTTGAGCGTGACGGCATGGCGGTCTGAGGGCTGTTGGTCAATGGGGATGCCGATGCGCTCGCCAATCGCCTTGGCCTCCAGCATCACCGCGCTGATGAAACCGCGCACCAGTTCGTCGCCCAGAATGCGGTCGGTGGTGGCGCCGGTGAGCGCGCTCACCGGGTTCACCGTCATGTTGCCCCAGAGCTTGTACCAAATGTCTTTTTGAATCTGGCGCGACACCGTGGCGTTGAGCCCCGCGCGCTGCAGCAGCGCCGCCAGCGTCTGCACGCGCGGGCTTTCACCACCGGCGGGCTCACCCACAATGAGGCCATTGCCAAAGTGGTGGCGAATGGTGCCCGGCGCGTCCACCGAACAGCTCGCGTGCACCACGCAGCCCACCACATGAGCGGTGGGAATTGCGAGAGGCATGGCGCCATGGGGGTCGATGGTCTGCAACCGCGTGCCTGCCAATGCACCGCCGAAGCCATCAAAGAACCACCAGGGTACGCCATTCATGGCCGTCAACACCACCGTGTGCGGCGCCAGCAAAGGCGCAACCAGTGGCGCCACGCTGGCCAGGGCCGGCGCTTTCACGGCCACGATCACCAGGTCTTGCGGGCCCAGCGCCGCCGCGTCGGCCACAGCCTGCACGGGCGCGCGTTGCTCGGTATCTCCGCTGCGCAGACGCAAACCGTCGCGCTGCAAGGCCGCCAGCGTTTCGCCGCGTGCAACCGCGCTGACGGTGCAACCGGCTTGCGCCAACAGCGCACCCAGCCAGCCGCCAATGGCGCCCGCGCCGATGATGGTGACACGTTGAAATATCGGATCGTTCATGGCTTCAATGTTTGTAGGAATCGTCAAGACGGTCCACCTGTCGCACCAGGGCGTTGAATACGTCCTGGCCCGCGCCGTGGTGGGGGTTGAACTGCAGCGCGTCGCGGGTGCATTTTTCTGCAATGGCCTCTGGCACAGGAATGGCGGCTTGCGAACCGCCCATGCTGAAGGTGGCCAACTGGATTTCGCAAGCGCGTTGCAGGGTCCACAAAATCGCGAAAGTTTGCGCCAGCGTGGCGCCCCAGGCCAGCAGGCCGTGGTTGCGCAGAATCACCGCTGGTTTGCGGCCAATGCTTTGCAGCACACGCGGCCCTTCTTCGGCGTGGATGGTGATGCCCTCGAAGTCGTGGTAGGCCACCATGCCGTGCAGCTGCGCGCTGTAAAAGTTGGTCTGCTGCAGCCCCTCTTTGAGGCAGGCCACGGCCACGCCGGCGGTGGTGTGGGTGTGCATGACGCAATGCGCGCCCTCGATGCCGCCGTGGAGGGTGGCGTGCACCACGAAGCCAGCCGGGTTCACACGGTGCGCGGACGCGTCCAGCACCTCGCCTTGCAAGTTGATCTTGACCAGGTTGCGTGCGGTGACTTCGCTGTAGTGCAACCCGAACGGGTTGATCAGGAACTGCTTTTCATCGCCCGCAACGCTATCAGGCAAGCGCAACGTGATGTGGTTGTAGATCATCTCGGTCCAGCCCAGATGGGAGAACACGCGGTAGCAGGCGGCCAGCTCTACGCGGGCGGCCCATTCGTCGGGGTGCATGCCTGGCGGTGTGGCCGCACAGGTATCGGCGGGCAAGATGGCGTTCATGGGAGCGTTCCTTCGCTGAAGATCAAGGGTCAATACACGCTGCCCTTGGGCAGATCGGTGGAGGCGCCCACCTTGAATCGGGCCGCCAGCGCGCTGGTTTGGCGCGCCAGTATCTGCGTGTCCAGGCCCACCGCCACAAACACCGCGCCCAAGGCCAGGTAGTGCTTGGCCTGGGCTTCATCGGTGGAGAGAATGCCGGGCGCCTTGCCGGCGCGCAGGATGCGGCGAATGGCGTCCTCGATGGCTGCCTGCACCTCGGGATGGCCGGGGTTGCCCACATGGCCAAGGGATGCGGACAAGTCAGCCGGCCCGATGAATACCCCGTCGACTCCCGGCGTGGCGGCGATGGCGTCCAGGTGTTGCAGCGACTCGCGGGTTTCGACCTGCACCAGCAGGCAGACCTGCGCATTGGCTTCCTTTGCATAGTTCGGGTAGCGGCCCCAGCGCGACGCACGGGCTCCCGCCATGCCGCGCACGCCACCCAGGCCATCGTCCTGCGGGTAACGGCAGGCACGCACCAACTGAGCGGCCTGCTCGGGCGTGTCCACCATGGGCACCAACAGGGTCTGCAGGCCAAGGTCGAGGTACTGCTTGATGAGCGCCGTGTCACCGACGGGCACCCGGGCGATGGCGTGTGAACCGGGATAGGCCGCAATGGCCTGCGCCTGCGCCAGCACGTCTTGCAGCCCGTTGGGTGCATGTTCGCCGTCGATCAACAGCCAGTCGAAGCCGGCGCCGGCGCAAATTTCGGCGCTGTAGGCATGGGCCAAGCCGAGCCACAGGCCGATCTGCTGGCGACGCTCGGCCAGCGCCTGTTTGAAGGGGTTGTTGGGTGTTTGCATGGTTTTGCTCCTGCGGTTCAGACAAATCGAAACGCCAGGCAACCGAGCGGGCCGTAGTCGGCCTCAAACAAGTCGCCCGCTTTCGCTGCCACGGGCCGCGTGAAACTGCCGGCGAGCACGATCTCGCCCGCCTGCAGCGTCTCGCCCCAGGGCGCGAGTTTGTTGGCCAGCCAGGCGATGCCGATGGCCGGGTCGCCCTGCACGCCGGCGGCCAGGCCGGTTTCTTCGACGGCGCCGTTCTGGCGCAGGATGGCGCCGCACCAGGGGCGGTTGGTGCTGCGTGGGTCGGCACGGAAAGCCGGCTGGCCCGCGCCGATCACGATGCCGGCGTTGGCCGCGTTGTCGCTGATGGTGTCGTAGACCTTGCGCATCACCTTGGTGTGGCGGTCGAACTGCTCGATGCGCGCGTCGATGATCTCGATGGCGGGGGTGATGTAGTCGGTGGCGGCGAGCACGTCTTCCACCGTCACGTTCGGCCCAGCCAGCGGCGCCTTGAGCACGAAGGCCAGCTCGACCTCGACGCGCGGGGCGATGAAGTTGTTCACCGGAATCTCCAGCACCTCGCCGGCCTTGGCGACGTAAAGCATGTCGTCGAGCAGGGTGCCGTAGTCGGGCTCGTCGATCTGGCTGCTGATCTGCATGGCACGGCTGGTGAGACCGATCTTGTGGCCGATCACCTGGCGCCCTTGCGCCTTCTGCAGATCGACCCAGGCGCGGCCGATGCGGTAGCCGTCTTCGACGGTCATGCCAGGGTGGCGTTTGGAGAAATGCTCGACGGGCGTGCGGCTGTGCTGGGACTGCTGCAGCTCGGCGGCGAGTTGCTGGATGAGGGTGTTGTCGAACATGGTTTTATGGCTTCGGAAAGAGCGGGTGCAGCGAACTGTTTTTTGCGTCGAAGACCTCATGGCCTTCGTCCACCTGCACGGTGATGCCGATGGGGCGCTTCGCCAGTTGTTCGGCGAAGCGCGCTTTCACGCAGGCGTTGAGCGCGTCGCCCACGCGCTGGTGCACCACCGCGCTGCGGCCTTGGGCCATGCGCACGTTCATATAGACAAAGGCGTAGTCGCCGCCCAGGCCCGCCGCGATGCCGGCCGCGCCGCCGTCGGACACGGCGCTGTGCGCCGCCGGGTAGGCCAGCACGCGCGTGCCGCCGGTGGGGAAGACCTGCTTGTCCTGCTCGTCGCGCACGGCGAGCATGGCATCGCAGAGTGCGCGGCACAGGCCGCCCATGTCGACGCCGCCTTCGGCCGCAGGCTTGTCGAGGTTGGGGGTGTAAAGGATGACGAGATGGGGCATGGCGGCCTTGCGGTTCAGAGTCTTGTGCTGACCAGGCTGAAGCCATCGGCCGCCGAGGCCTGCGCATTGGGAATGGCTTTGCCGGTCACGGGCGTGACGGGAAACACGGCGTTGATCTGGCCGGTGCCGCTGGCGCCAAAGTACGGTGTGATGACCTCGGCCTTGCCGGCGTATTCGCTCCAGCCCAGCACGCCGAGCATCATGGCGGTGTCGTGCATGAAGCCTTCACCGTGGCCTTTGCTGGCGTACTCGGGCAGCATGCCGCAGAAGTCGGCCCATTCGCCGTTTTCCCACATCTGCACCACGCGGTGGTCCAGCGTTTCAAGGAAAGGGCTCCAGACCTTGAAGGCGAACTCGGGCGCCAGGCCGTTCTGCGCGAAACGGTGGCTGAGCGACCCGCTGGCGAGGAAGGCGACGGTGCCGTCGTAGTGGTCTTCCACCGCGCGGCGCATGGCCCAGCCCAGGCGGGCGCTGTCGTTGAGGTAGTGCACCGTGCACAACGCAGAGACCGAAATGGCCTTGAAGTGCTGGTCGGCGTTCATGTAGCGCATGGGCACGAGCGTGCCGTATTCGGGGCCGAGGGTGGTGGCGTGGTGGGCCAGGGTTTCCACACCGTGCTCGTTGCACACCTGGGCCAGCAACTGGCCCAGCGCGGGGTTGCCGGGAAAAGCAAACGGCAGGTTGCTGATGAAGTGGGGCAGCTCGTTGCTGGTGTAGGTGCCTTCGAAGTAGGGCGCGCAGTTGAGGTGGTAGCTGGCGTTGACGAGCCAGTGGGTGTCGAAGACGACGATGGTGTCGACGCCCAGCTCTTTGCAGCGGCGCGCGATTTCCTTGTGGCCGTCGATCGCGTCCTGACGGGTGCCTTTGCGCGGGCCGTCAAGCTCGCTGAGGTACATCGAGGGGACGTGGGTGGTCTTGCCGACCAGTGCTACTTTGCCCATGACTGCTATCTCCAAAGAATTGCCGTTGTGCGGCCGATGTGTTTGGTGGAAGGCGGCGAATCGGCGCTCAAGCCGTTGAGTGCCAGCATCACGTCTGGCTCGGCGTGTCCGGGTACCCGGACCCGCCGAGCCCGCCCAGACTGATGCGCGAAAGGGAGGAGAGCACGTCACACGCCCCAGTGCGGAATGTGATGAGAACCCATAGAGACAGCAACGTTCTTGGGCTCCAGGAACACCTCGTAACTCCAGGTCCCGCCCTCGCGCCCCGTACCCGAGGCCTTGGTGCCCCCGAACGGCTGGCGCAGATCCCGCACGTTTTGCGAGTTCACGAAACACATGCCCGCGTCCACCGCAGCGGCCACGCGGTGTGCCTTGCCGATGTTCTCAGTCCACACGTAGCTCGACAAGCCGTAGGCGATGTCGTTCGCCAGCTCGATCGCGTGCGCTTCGTCCTTGAACGGAATCAGGCAGGCCACGGGACCGAAGATCTCTTCCTGCGCGATGCGCATGCGGTTGTCCACGTCGGCGAACACGGTGGGCCAGACGAAGTTACCCGCCTGCACATGCGCTGGCAGTTCGGCGGCATACGAAGGTCGGTCAAGGCCGCCACACAAGAGCGTCGCACCCTCTTTCGGCCCCAGCTCGATGTAGCTGCGCACCTTCGCCAAGTGGGCTTGCGAAATCATCGGGCCGATGGTGGTGCGCTCGTCCAGCGGATCGCCCACCACGATGCGCTTGGCGCGCTCCGCGAACTTGGCGGCGAAGTCTGCGTAGATGCTCTGCTGAACCAGGATGCGCGAACCGGCGGTACAACGCTCACCGTTGTTGCTGAAGATCATGAACAGCGCCGCGTCCAGCGCGCGGTCCAGATCGGCGTCGTCGAAGACCACAAACGGGCTCTTGCCGCCCAGCTCCATGCTGAACTTTTTGAGTCCAGCCGCTTTGACGATGCGGTTGCCGGTGGCTGTGGAGCCCGTGAATGAAATCGCCCGCACGTCGGGGTGCGCGCACAGCGGCTCGCCGGCTTCCCTGCCGAAACCGTGCACCACGTTCAGTACACCGGCCGGGATGCCGGCTTCCAGCGCCAGCTCGCCCAGGCGCGCGGCGGTCAGCGGGCTGAGTTCGCTCATCTTCAACACCGCCGTGTTGCCAAACGCCAGCGCGGGAGCCACCTTCCAGGTGGCGGTCATGAAGGGGACGTTCCAGGGCGAGATCAGCGCGCACACACCCACCGGGTGGAACAGCGTGTAGTTCAGGTGCGTGGGCGTGGGGTAGGTGTGGCCGTCCACGCGGGTGCACATCTCGGCGAAGTAGGTGAAGTTGTCGGCCGCGCGCGGGATCAGCTGCTTGCCGGTTTGCGCAATGGTCTGGCCGGTGTCGTTGGTTTCGGTCTGGGCGATGTCGGGCACGTGTTTCGCGATCAGCTCGCCCAGCGCGCGGATCTTTTTGGCGCGCTCAGGGGCTGGCAAACCGGCCCATGCCGGGAACGCGTCTTTGGCGGCCTGCACGGCGGCGTTCACTTCCACTTCGGTACCCGAAGCCACTTCGGCCAACACACCCTGCGTGGCCGGGTTGATGGTTTCGAAGTAGTCGGTACCGGGAACGGTTTTGCCGTTGATGAGGTGGTGAATGCGGTTCATGCGCGGCTTTCGGATGTGATGGTGTTGGTGAGTTCACCGATGTGTTCGATGGACGTGACGATCACGTCGCCCGGCTGGCAATCCACCACGCCGTCGGGCGTGCCGGTGAGGATCAGGTCGCCAGGCATCAGCGTCATGAAACTGCTGAAGTATTCAATCAGCGTGGGCACGTCGAAGATCATGTCTTTCGTGTTGCCTTGCTGAGTGACCCTGCCATTCACGGTCGTCTGCAGTGCCAGATTCATCGGGTCGGCCACATCGGCCGCGTCCACCAGCCAGGGGCCAATGGGCGTGCAGGTGTCGCGGTTTTTCACCTTCAGATTGGGGCGGTACCAGTTCTCCAGGTAGTCGCGAATCGCGTAATCGTTCGCCACGGTGTAGCCGGCTACGTGCCGCAGTGCGTCGGCTTTCTTTACGCGCTTCGCTGCACGGCCTATCACCACGGCCAGCTCGCATTCGTAGTGCATGAAGTTCACGCCGTCGGGCCGCACGGTGAAGGCGCGGTGGCCGATGAGCGACGCCTCGCCTTTCACAAAGGCGAGTGGTTCTTCGGGCGCTTTGAACGCGAGTTCCTTGGCGTGGTCGGCATAATTCAAGCCGAGCGCGAGCACGGTGCGCGGCCTGCTGATCGGGGCCAGCGGCGGCAGCCAGATCACTTCGTGCACACCGACCCGGCGGCCCTTGAAGGCGGGCGTGAGCAGTTCGAGTTGACCCTCGGCTTCGATGGCCTCGTGGACAGCGCCGGCCCAGGCGATGCGGGCTCTTTTCATGTGGCCTCCTGCACGAAATGGTGGGTCAAGGGCTTGAAGCCGGCAGCCGTGATCTCCACCGCGTCCCCCGCCCTGGCGCGCGGGCGGCTGCCGTCGGCCAGGCAGTCGGTGCCGAGCATCAACACATCGCCAGGGCGCATCGTCTGAAAAGCGTTCACGTCGGCCCACAGCGTGGCCGCGTCGCGCACCAGGTCGGCCAGCGCCACGGTTTGCGCGAGCACGCCGTGCACCCGCAGCTCCAGCGTCAATCGCTTGAGCCCCTCAAGACCTCCGAAGTTTTCGAAGGGCAACACTTCTCGGCCCACACCCAGAAAACCGTCTACGCAACGAGACTTCACCGGCGGCCGGTAATAGCTCTCGTGGGGAATGGACACGTCGTTGAACAACACACCGCCAGCGATGGCACCGCCCTCGCCCGCCACCAGGCCCAGCGTGGCACTCACGTCCACCTCGGCCACACCGCGAGGCAGCGCTATGGCGTGGCCCGCTGGCGTGAAGGTGTTGGCGGTCTTGATGTAAAGCACCGGCGCCCGTGGTGGCGCCAGGTAGGGCGCTTCGCTCATGCGCGGCGCCCACAGCGCGTGCTCGCGCTGAAAGTTCAGCAGGGTGCCGTACACCGTGCCGGTGGGCATGTAAAGAATGTTCATTCGGTTGCGTCCTCGCCTTGGTTCTCAATTGCGTCTTCACCCAGGGGCGCTTCCAGTGCAATCACCTGGTCCAGCAGCGCATACAGCTGCGCCAGCTGCGCCTTTCCCAGGCGCTCTTCCATCCACGCGTAGTGCGCCTCGATGGTCAGCGACAGCGTGCGCACCAGCTTCAAGCCAGCGGGCGTGGCGCGCACCACCGTGCGGCGAGCGTCCTGCGGGCATCGGGCGCGGGTGATCAGGCCATCACGCTCCATGCGGGTGAGCACACCGGTAAGACTGGGGCCCAGCAACAATGCCTCGCGGGCGACACGGCCGGTCTCCACGCCGCCAGGTTCGCGGGCGTGTTCACCCAGCACGCGCAGCACCCGCCACTGCTGGTCTGACAAGCCGTGCTCGCGCAGGCTGGGCCGGGTGTGCTGCATCACGGCCTCGCGCGCTTCGAGCAGCAGGCGCGGCAGGTTGCGGTGGACAAAAGGGGTTTCGGTGCTCATTTACTTAACATGTTAAATGTTTATTCAACACCCCGTTTTCGGGTTTACCCGGAACCGTTTGGCGACCGGTGCGGAACGCTGGCCACCAGCGTCCGGTGCACCGACAATCCGCGCATGAAAACCTTGACAAACTTGCTGCACACCGAATTTCCCTTGATCCAGGCCCCGATGGCGGGCGTGCAAGGCGCAGCCCTGGCCATCGCGGTGAGCAACGCTGGCGGCTTGGGCTCGCTGCCGGGCGCCATGCTCACGCCGGACGCGCTGCAACGCGAGCTGGGCGCCCTGTGCGCCGGCACGTCGCGGCCCTGGAACATCAACTTCTTTTGCCACCAGCTACCGGTGCCCGACGCCGCCCACGAGGCGCGTTGGCGCGACGTGCTGGCGCCCTTTTATGCCGAAGCCGGGCTGGACATTTCGGCGGTGCCCGTTGGCGCCGGCCGCGTGCCGTTCAGCCACGCGGTGGCCGACGTGATCGAGCCCTTTCGCCCGCCGGTGGTGAGCTTCCACTTTGGCCTGCCCGCGCCCGACTTGCTGGCCCGCGTGAAAGCCTGGGGCAGCGTGGTGCTGTCCAGCGCCACCACGGTGGACGAGGCGCGATGGCTGGAGGCGCACGGTGCAGACGCGGTGATTGCGCAGGGACTGGAAGCGGGCGGTCACCGGGGGCACTTTTTGTCGCAAGACCTGAGCGTGCAGATGGGCACCCTCGCGCTGTTGCCGCAGATCGTGGCAGCGGTGACCGTGCCGGTGATCGCGGCGGGCGGCATCGCCGACGCGGCAGGCGTGGCCGCTGCCGTGGCGCTGGGCGCCGCTGGCGTGCAGGTGGGCACCGCCTACCTGTGCAGCCATGAGGCCACCACCACCGCACTGCACCGCGCCGCACTGCAAAGCGAGGCAGCGCGCCACACGGCGCTCACCAACGTGTTCACCGGCCGGCCAGCGCGCGGCATCTTCAACCGCGCCATGCGCGAACTCGGCCCCATGAGCCTGGCCGCGCCCGCCTTCCCACTGGCCACCGCCGCCATGGCACCGCTGCGCGCGCACTTTGAAGCGCTGGGCCGTGGCGACTTTTCACCGCTGTGGGCCGGGCAAAACGCCCGCAACTGCCGGTCGTTGCCAGCGGCCGAGATCACCCACCAACTCGCTCAAGCATTCGAATCCATGGCCCCCGCGCGCCACCGCTCGCGCGGATCGCTGCCCCCCGAGGCGGAACCGATTCAAGCTGGAGGCGGCCCAGCGCATGCATCCAAGTTCGTTGTGATCTTTCGCGCCAAAGCCCGCGCGCTCGACGCCGACTACAGCGCCATGGCCGCACACATGCGCGAGCTGGCGCTGACGCAATTTGGCTGCCTGGACTTCACCGCCACCACCGAAGGCGACCAGGAAATTGCGGTGTCGTATTGGCCCGACGAAGCCAGCATCCGCGCCTGGAAACAGCACACAGACCACCTGGCCGCGCAGCGCCTGGGCCGCGAGCGCTGGTACGCCAGCTACTCGGTGGACATTGCCGAGGTGGTACGGCACTACGGCCACCCGGCAACGTAAAACCCCGGAGATACCGGGTCAGCAATAGTCGTCAGGGTCGCGATTGGCGCGCTCGCTGCTTGGCGCGCTGCGCTGCGCATTCAGCCATCGCTTGAGCCCGGCGGGCTCCTGCATCTGCTCCAGGTCATGCTCCAGCTGCGCCACAGCCTGCTCCAGCGCGTCCACCTGCGCCAGCAAGCTTTGCTTGAGCGTGTTCGGGTTGGTCACGGTGCCGGGCGGCAGGTCAAACTCGGCGGCCAGGCGCTGCTGGCGGGCCGCGCGTTCGCGCTCCAGCTCGGCCACCTGCTGCTTGAGCAACAAGGTGAGCGCGGCCAGCTTGTCGTCGGCCAGGCGCGACACGGCCGCCGGGTCGGCCAGCTCGGCGCGCAGCTGGATCTGCATCAGCGTCACCAGGTCTTTGCGGCCATAGGCGGCGTTCGCTTCGCTCATGAGCACGGTTTTGCGCAAGCGCTCTTGCGCGTCGGGTTCGCGGTCGGGGTGCAAGGCGCTGACCAACTGGCGAAAGAGCGTGCGCAACTGGGTATCGGCATCGGCCTGCTGGGCCTGCGCCTGTTCCTGCTCGGCACCCGGTTTTTGGCGGGCTTTGCGGGCATTTTTCTTGTCGCGGCGGCGCGCTTGCGCGGCGTCTTGTGCCTCGCGCCAGCGCGCCATGCCAGCGCGCAACAGTTCTTCTACCGGTGCGTCCGGGTCGGTGTCGGCCAGGGGTTCGCCCAACACCGCTTCCAGCTTGGCGCGCAAGGCGTCGGCAGCGGCCTGCTTTTTCTGCGCCAGCGTGTGGCGGCTGTGTTGATCGTGCAGCGCGGCCATGGCTTTGTCGCCCTCCGCGGCCAGCGTCTGTGCCAGGCGGCACAGCGCGTCGTTGGCGGTGTCGTGTTGCAGCCGGCTCAGGGTTTTGACCTGCAGGCATTCGGCCAGCCACAAGGCCATGTCGCGCATGCGCTGGCGCTGGCGCTGCTGCAGAGGCGCCACCCAGCGGTGCAGTTCTACCCGGTGTGTCTGACCCAAGGTGTCCAGGTCGTCGAGCTGGGTCTTGAGCTTGTCAATGCGGGCCAGTTGCAGGTTGAACGCCCGCGCGGCGTTGGAGGCGGGCACGTCGCCCGGCGCCAGCACGCGCAGCGCCTGCGCCAAGGTGGGGAAAAAAGAATCGGGACTGGTTGACAAGGGGGGTCTCAAAGTAGCGGACTGCGCACGGCGGGACTCGACTATATTGCCAGCCACATGGCCAAAGAAAAAACCCAATACACCTGCAACGAATGCGGCGGCAGCAGCCCCAAGTGGCTGGGCAAATGCCCGCACTGCAACGCCTGGAACACGCTCATCGAATCGGTGGCCGAGTCGTCGGCCCCGGCGAAGAACCGCTTTGCCTCGCTGGCCAAAACCGCGGCGGTGACCGCGCTGGCCGACATTGAGGCCAGCGATGTGGAACGCACCCCCACCGGCCACGACGAACTGGACCGCGTGCTCGGCGGCGGCATTGTCGAAGGTGGCGTGGTGCTGATCGGCGGCGATCCAGGCATCGGCAAGTCAACCCTGCTGCTGCAGGCGCTGGACGCGCTGCAGCGGCGCTGGGAAGCTGCGCCAGGCAACGCGGGGCAGCGCGGGGGCACCTTGAGCGACGCCGGGCCGCCCCAAGGCGCGAAAGCCCCCTCGGGGGGCAGCGGACCTCGCGCAGCGGGGCAGCGTGGGGGCACGCTCTACGTCACCGGTGAAGAAAGCGGCGCCCAGGTGGCGCTGCGCGCACGGCGGCTCGGGCTGGACGGCTCACGGGTCAACGTGTTGGCTGAAATTCAGCTGGAAAAAATACTCGCCACGCTGGACGCGCACCGCCCCTCGGTGGCTGTGATCGACTCAATCCAGACCGTGTATTCCGAACAGCTCACCAGCGCGCCCGGCTCGGTGGCGCAGGTGCGCGAATGCGCGGCGCACCTGACGCGCGCGGCCAAGGCCAGCGGCACCGCCATCGTGCTGGTGGGCCACGTCACCAAAGAAGGTGCATTGGCTGGCCCTCGTGTGCTGGAACACATGGTGGACACGGTGCTGTATTTCGAGGGCGACACACACAGCAGCTTCCGACTCATTCGCGCCATCAAAAACCGCTTTGGCGCGGTGAACGAAATCGGCGTGTTTGCCATGACCGAAAAGGGCCTGAAGGGCGTGAGCAACCCCAGCGCGATCTTTCTCTCGCAACATTCAGAACCCGTGCCCGGCAGCTGCGTGATGGTGACGCTGGAAGGCACGCGGCCCATGCTGGTGGAAATACAGGCGCTGGTGGACACCGGCGGCCCCAGCCCCCGGCGCCTGAGCGTGGGCCTGGACCGCGACCGCCTGGCCATGCTGCTGGCGGTGTTGCACCGCCATGCGGGTGTTGCCTGCATGGACCAGGACGTATTTGTGAACGCCGTGGGCGGCGTGCGCATCACCGAGCCGGCAGCTGACTTGGCGGTGATGTTAGCGATCACTTCAAGCCTGCGTGGCAAGCCGTTGCCCAAGGGCTTTCTGGCTTTTGGCGAGGTGGGCCTGGCCGGCGAGGTGCGCCCGGCACCGCGCGGCCAGGAGCGGCTGAAAGAAGCCGCCAAACTCGGCTTCAGCGTGGCCGTGGTGCCCAAAGCCAACATGCCCAAAAAGAACGACAAGGCCTTTGAGGGGCTGACCGTGCACGGCGTGGAACGTATTGAAGAGGCCATGGAACTGGCCAGGAGCTTGTGAACATGCCCCAACTGCCCCACCGCTTGCGCGCACTGATCTTCCCCGCGCTGGCCGCAGCCATCGCCTACGCCGCGTGGCGCAGCTACGGCCCGCAAGGCCTGTTGCTGGCGGTGCTGATGATCGCTTTCTGGGTCTTGCTGCATTTCACCAAGCTCATGCGCCTGCTGCGCACCGCCGCCACCCGGCCCATGGGCCATGTGCAAGACGCGCGGCGGCTGCACCGGCAGCTGAAACGGGGGCAACCACTGGTTGACGTGGTGCGCCACACGCTGAGCCTGGGGCAGCGGCTGTCCGCACCCGGGCACGAGCCTGAGGTACTCGAATGGCGCGACGAACAAGGCCATGCCGTGACCTGCACCTTTCAGCACGGCCGTCTGGACACTTTTGCGCTGCATCTGGCCAACCCCGAAGACCCGCCGGCCGGCACGTAAAATTCAAACCTCAACCCACTAAAGGCAATGCAAATGTCACCCATTCCCTCAATGTCAGACCGCGACGGCAAGATCTGGATGGACGGCCAGATGGTCGATTGGCGCGACGCCAAGATCCACGTCCTGACCCACACCCTGCACTACGGCTGCGGCGCCTTTGAGGGCGTGCGGGCGTACAAAACGGCCGACGGCGGCACCGCCATTTTTCGCCTGGAAGAGCACACCGAACGCCTGTTCAACAGCGCCAAGATTCTGCGCATGAAGCTGCCCTTCACCAAAGAAGAAGTGAACGAAGCTCAAAAAGCCGTGGTGCGTGAAAACAAGCTGGAAAGCGCCTATATCCGTCCCCTGACCTGGATCGGCGACAAAAAGCTCGGCGTGTCCCCCAAAGGCAACACCATCCATCTGATGGTGGCGGCCTGGTTGTGGGGCGCGTACCTGGGCGACGAAGGCTTGAAGCGCGGCATTCGCGTGAAGACCAGCAGCTACACCCGCCACCACGTCAACATCACCATGACGCAGGCCAAGGCGGTGAGCAATTACACCAACAGCATCTTGGCCAACATGGAAGTGACCGACGAGGGCTACGACGAAGCCCTGTTGCTGGACACCTCGGGCTTCGTGAGCGAAGGCGCTGGCGAAAACATCTTCGTCATCAAAAACGGCGTGATCTACACGCCCGACCTGTCGGCCGGCGCGCTCAACGGCATCACCCGCAACACCGTATTCCACATCGCCAAAGACCTTGGCCTGGAGATCGTGCAAAAGCGCATCACCCGCGACGAGGTCTACATCGCCGACGAAGCCTTCTTCACCGGCACCGCCGCTGAAGTGACGCCCATCCGCGAACTCGACCGCATCGAACTGGGCGAAGGCAGCCGCGGCCCCATCACCGAAAAAATCCAGAGCGCGTTCTTCGACATCGTCGGCGGCCGCAACCCCCAATACGCCCATTGGCTCACGCAGGTTTAAGGCCCACCATGAGCAACGCCGCCATTGAACTGACCGCCAAAGACCTCAACGCCCACGGCGGGGTGTTCTGCCCCAGCCCGCTGGCCGACATGAAGCTGTGGAACACCCACCCCAAGGTGTACCTGGACGTTGCCAAAACCGGTGAAGCCCGCTGCCCGTATTGCGGCACGGTGTACCGGCTGAAGGCGGGCGAGACGGTTGGGCATGGGCATTGAGCCCCTGTATGCGACTTCACCTGGACCTGGGCTGCGGTACAAAGCCCCGCAAACCGTCAGTTTGTGAAGCGTGGTTCGCCATCGGCATTCGCGAGGAATTGTCTGCCCCCGGCGCAAAAGCCATCGTGTCAGCCAACCTCACCCCAGGCGCCTGAGCGGCAGAAGGCATCAGAGCGAAACGGGTGGGGAAAAGAGCCCCATGGGACCCTGCTTTTGAGGACGGTGGCCGCTGCCACAGCCAAAAAAACAGGGGCGAAATGGGACTCTTCTCCATCTGTTGCAGCCAATGCGCTTCTGCTGCGCCGGCTCCTAGGGCATTACACGTTGCGCGGGGGTCGGCGGTGGCAGGTTTCGGTGGCGCTCGGGGTATCTGCGTGGCTTTCACCGCGCACCGTCCCACGTGTTGTGTTCGCAGAAACACCATGGCCAAATGGTCGCCAACCACCTGCGGTGGGGGTGTTGGCCAGTGCATTGCTTTTGATTCCCCTGCGCTTGCTGTTTCCCCCGCGCCACCCATTTTCCGTCTGGCGGGTCGTATCGCCGGCTTGTGGCGGCTTAACAAAAAAACAACTTATCGCCTAATTCGATATTTTTAAAAAAATTACCAACGAAGATAATAGATTTCTATTTATCATTTTAACATCTATAGATATACAATGTTCCGCATTCAAAGCACGGGCTCGCCAATGGGCCTGAAAAATATGGCCCCGGGGAGACTCACATGCTTTTAGTTACTGGCGGCGCCGGCTTCATCGGCGCCAATTTCGTCCTCGACTGGCTCGCTCAACACAATGAGCCCGTCGTCAACCTCGACAAACTCACCTACGCGGGCAACCTGGAAACCCTGGCCAGCCTGCAAGGCGATTCGCGCCATGTGTTCGTGCAAGGCGACATTGGCGACGCTGCCCTGGTGGCCCGCCTACTGGCTGAGCACCGCCCGCGCGCCGTGGTCAACTTTGCGGCCGAGAGCCATGTGGACCGATCCATTCATGGCCCGGAAGACTTCATCCAGACCAACATCGTGGGCACGTTTCACTTGCTGGAAGCGGTGCGCGCTTACTGGGGCGGCTTGCAGGGTGCTGAGCGCGAGGCGTTTCGCTTGCTGCATGTGTCGACCGACGAGGTGTATGGCAGCCTGGGCAAAAACGACCCGGCGTTTTCTGAAACCCACCGCTACGAGCCCAACAGCCCGTACTCGGCCAGCAAGGCCGCCAGCGACCATCTGGTGCGCGCCTACCACCACACCTACGGCCTGCCGGTGCTCACCACCAATTGCAGCAACAACTACGGGCCTTATCACTTCCCCGAAAAGCTCATCCCGCTGATGATCGTCAACGCCCTGGCCGGCAAGCCCCTGCCGGTGTATGGCGATGGCATGCAAGTGCGCGACTGGCTGTATGTGAAAGACCACTGCAGCGCCATTCGCCGCGTGCTGGAAGCCGGACGCCTGGGTGAGGTGTACAACGTGGGTGGCTGGAACGAGAAGCCCAATATTGAGATCGTCAACACCGTGTGCGCGCTGCTCGACGAACTGCGCCCGCGTGGCGACGGCCAGCCCTACGCCAGCCAGATCAGCTATGTGACCGACCGCCCGGGCCACGACCGGCGCTACGCCATTGACGCACGCAAGCTGGAAGCCGAGCTGGGCTGGAAACCTGCCGAGACGTTCGAGAGCGGCATCCGCAAGACCGTGCAGTGGTACCTGGACAACCCCGATTGGGTGGCCCATGTGCAAAGCGGTGCCTACCGCGAATGGGTGGGCAAGCAGTACAGCGGCAGCACGGTATGAAGATCCTTCTGCTTGGCAAGAACGGCCAAGTGGGCTGGGAATTGCAACGCAGCCTGGCACCCTTGGGTGAACTGGTGGCGCTGGACCGCGCAGGCGATGTGGAGCGCGGACTGTGCGGCGATTTGCAAGACTTGGACGGCCTGCGCCAGACCGTGCAGGCGCTGCGCCCTGATGTGATCGTGAACGCGGCCGCCCACACTGCCGTGGACAAAGCGCAGAGCGAGCCCGAGCTGGCCCGGCGCCTGAACGCCGAAGCGCCCGCAGCGCTGGCCGATGCGGCGCAGGCTGCCGGCGCGCTGCTGGTGCACTACAGCACCGACTATGTATTTGACGGCGGCGGCACCGCGCCCTGGGCAGAAGACGCGCCCACCGGCCCGCTGAGCGTTTACGGCACGACCAAGCTCGAAGGCGAGCGCGCCATACAAGCCAGCGGCTGCCGCCACCTGATCTTTCGCACCAGCTGGGTGTACGCCGCGCGCGGTGGCAACTTTGCCAAAACCATGCTGCGCCTGGCCGCCGAGCGCGAACGCCTGACCGTGATTGACGACCAGTTTGGCGCCCCCACCGGCGCCGACCTGATCGCCGACGTGAGCGCCCACGCCGTCCGGCAAACCAACCAGGAGCCCCGACACAGCGGTGTGTACCACCTGGCCGCCGCAGGCGTTACCAGCTGGCACGGCTACGCCCGCTTTGTGCTGGACACCGCGCGCGTGCTGAAGCCCGAGCTACCGAACAAGGCCCAAGACGTGGCGCCGGTCCCCACCAGCGCCTTTCCCACACCCGCGCAGCGCCCGCTCAACTCGCGGCTGAACACTGCCCGCCTGCGCCAGACCTTTGGCCTGGTGCTGCCCCACTGGCAAATCGGCGTGCGCCGCATGCTGACCGAAATCCTCTGACCCACGTTGGAAAACCCATGACACAACGCAAAGGCATCATCCTCGCTGGCGGCTCGGGCACCCGGCTCTACCCCGTGACCCAGGCGGTGAGCAAGCAGCTCATGCCGGTGTACGACAAGCCCATGGTCTATTACCCGCTGACCACGCTCATGCTGGCCGGCATCAAAGATGTGTTGCTCATCAGCACACCCCAAGACACGCCCCGGTTTAATGAACTGCTGGGCGACGGAAGCCAGTGGGGCATGAACATTCAGTACGCCGTGCAGCCCAGCCCAGACGGGCTGGCCCAAGCCTTCATCATTGGCAAAGACTTTGTGGGCAACGACCCCAGCGCGCTGGTGCTGGGCGATAACATTTTTTATGGCCACGACCTGGTGAAGCTGCTGGACAACGCCAACCACCGCACCGCCGGCGCCAGCGTGTTTGCCTACCATGTGCACGACCCCGAGCGCTACGGCGTGGTCAACTTTGACGGCCAGCAACGCGCGCTGGGCATTGAAGAAAAGCCCAAGGCGCCCAAAAGCAACTACGCCGTGACGGGTCTGTATTTTTACGACCAGCAGGTGTGCAGCATTGCCGCCGACATCCAACCGTCGCACCGAGGCGAACTGGAAATTACCGACATCAACAAACGCTACCTGGAGCTCGGCCAGCTCAACGTCGAGATCATGGGCCGCGGCTACGCCTGGCTAGACACCGGCACCCACGACAGCCTGCTGGAGGCCGCTGGCTTCATTGCCACACTGCAAAAACGCCAAGGCCTCATGGTGGCTTGCCCCGAAGAAATTGCGTTTCACCAGCAATGGATCGGCGCCGAAGCACTGCAAAAGCTGGCGCAGCCACTTGCCAAAAATGCCTACGGGCAATACCTGCTGGGTTTGCTGAAATAACGTCCCTGGCTTCTGCGGTAGCTTTTCAGTCATCGCACCCCAGCTTGCACCGCACTCCATCGCTCCTTGAACGCACCCATGCCCTACACCGCTACCCCCACCGCCATTCCTGACGTCTTGATACTGGAACCCAAAGTGTTCGGCGACAGCCGTGGCTTTTTCTTTGAATCCTTCAACGCCCAAAACTTCGCCCAAGCCACCGGCCTGGCCGTGGATTTTGTGCAAGACAACCACAGCCGCAGCGCTCAGGGCGTGCTGCGCGGCCTGCACTACCAACTGCAACAGCCCCAAGGCAAGCTGGTGCGCGTGGTGCGCGGGGCGGTGTTTGACGTGGCGGTGGACATACGCAGAAGCTCACCCACTTTTGGACAGTGGGTGGGCGTGGAGCTGAGCGAAGACAACCACAAACAACTGTGGGTGCCTGCAGGCTTCGCACATGGGTTTTTGGTGTTGAGTGAGTCAGCCGACTTTTTGTACAAGACCACCGATTACTACGCACCTGCGCATGAGCGCTGCATTGTCTGGAATGACCCGGCTATTGGCATTGAGTGGCCTGCAGGCTTGGTGCCCAATTTATCGGAGAAAGACCAGGCCGGACTGGCCCTAAACCAAGCCGAGATTTTTGCGTGAATTGTTAAAGATGTTTCTAAATGAATTGGCTCCGACAGTTGGCTTTGGCACCAGTGGTGTGCGGGCTTTGGTCACCGACCTGTCAGCGCATGTGGTGGCCAGCTATGTGCGCGTGTTCATTCAGCATTTGCGGCAAACCGGTCAAATGAAGCCGGGCACCACCCACTGCGTGGTGGGCTGGGACTTGCGCCCCAGCAGCCCGGCCATTGCCGCTGCGGTATGCGCTGGATTGCTCCAGGAAGGACTGGAATGCGACTGGGCAGGCTGCGTACCTACGCCTGCTCTCGCCTTGCGTGCATTACAAACCGGGTGCCCCGGCATCATGGTGACCGGCAGTCATATTCCTTTTGATCGAAACGGCATCAAGTTTTACACGGCACAGGGTGAAATTCTCAAGGCAGACGAAGCTGCCATGGCGCAGCTGCCACTGCCTGTATTCAGCCCGCAAGACACCTTTTCTGCTCTTTTGAACCAAGGTGTTGCTCAAGTCAAGGCGCAAGCAGCCGACAGTGCAGCACTGACCGACTATGTAAAAAGGTACACCCAGTTGTTACCTGCGCAAACGCTTCAGGGTATGCGTGTGGGCGTGTACCAGCACAGCGCTGTAGGCCGCGACATCCTCGTGCAATTGCTGACTCATTTCGGGGCAACGGTGGTTACTTTGGGACGCAGTGACGCGTTTGTGCCTATTGACACCGAAGCGGTTTCAACAAACGACGAAGCCATGGCCGCCCAATGGTGCGCACAGCACCGGCTAGATGCTGTCGTTTCTACCGATGGGGATGGCGACCGCCCGTGGGTGTGTGACGAACAGGGCCGCTTCATGCGTGGCGACGTATTAGGCACACTCACGGCACTGTGGCTGGGTGTGCACACGGTGGTCACTCCTGTCAGTTCCAATACAGCGCTCGAAAAGTCTGTGCAGTTTCGGCACACCCACCGCACACGCATTGGCTCACCCTATGTGATTGAGGCCATGCAAGCGCTTGAGCAAGCGGGCCACACCCGCGTGGCGGGCTTTGAAGCCAACGGTGGTTTCCTGCTACAGACCCAACAAAACGGCATGCAACCCCTGCCCACACGCGACAGCACCTTGCCCATATTGGCGGTGTTGTGCATGAGCAAGCAGAAAGACAGCGCGTTGTCAGATCTTGCAGCCATGCTCCCAGCACGCTTTACCCAGTCTGATCGCATTCAAAACGTAACGGCGGCGAAGAGTCAGCGACTGATAGCGCAACTGGCTCAAAACCCACAGGCGCTAAAACGTTTTGTAGCATTCACAGGCAACAACCCGAGCAACATAGACCAAACCGATGGCCTTCGAATCACGCTGTCCGATGACGCAATAATCCACCTTCGGCCATCAGGCAACGCGCCTGAACTGCGCTGCTATACCGAGGCCGAAAGTGCAGAGAAAGCCCTGCACTTGCTGAGAAACGGCCTCGAAGAAATACAAAAAACCCTCAGGGAGCAAGAATGAAGTTGATTTCCGTTGTGTTGTCTGGCGGGGCTGGCACGCGCCTGTGGCCAGCTTCACGCCAAGCCTACCCCAAACCATTTATGAAGCTGGGTGGCAGTGCCCTGCTAGAGCAAGCTATTGCCAGGGGCCAAGCCTGTGGCACGGACGATGTGCTCATCGTCACCAACCAAGACCACCTTTTTCTAACCCAAAATCTGGTGGCTGAAATGGGCAGTCCGCCCAGTGTCAGCTATCTGCTTGAGCCCAAAGGCCGCAACACCGCGCCAGCCATTGCGTTAGCCGCTTTGGCTGTAGCCCAACAGCATGGGCGCGACGCCGTCATGCTGGTGCTGGCCGCCGACCATCTGATTCCAGACACCTCAGCCTTTGTGGCCAACGCCCTGGAAGCCACCCGCCATGCCCAGCAAGGCCAGCTGGTGGTGTTTGGCATACAGCCCACGGGGCCTGAAACAGGCTTTGGCTACATAGAAGTGCCCAAGGTGGGCGGCGAACCACAGCCGGTATTGAAGTTTGTTGAAAAGCCCAACCAGATTACCGCCCAAGAGTACTTGGCCACGGGTCGCTATTACTGGAACAGCGGCATGTTCTGCTTCACAGCAGGCACCCTGCTCGACGCTCTGACCCAACAAGCGCCGCAAGTGCATGAAGCGGCAAAAAAAGCCATGGCCAGCTGCAAAACCGAGGCCGGCCAGGGCGCCACAAAAGGCATCACCCGATTCGATGCCCATGCCTTTGGCCTGCAGCCCGACATCAGCATTGACTACGCCGTAATGGAGCGCGCCAACAACGTCACCTTGGTGCCTGCCAAATTTGGCTGGAGCGATGTAGGTGCCTGGCCCGCCGTGGCTGCCGCCCACACGGCAGACAGCAACGGCAACACCATGGCCAGCAACGAACACATTGACTGGATCGATGTGGACACCACCAACACCCATGTGCACATCGACAGCCACGGGCACAAACGCGTGGTCGCCACCATTGGCATCAGCAACGTGGTGATTGTTCACACCCCAGACGCCCTTCTGGTTGCCCACAAGTCCTGCGCACAAGACGTAAAAAAAGTCGTGGACGCCCTCAAGCAGCGGCACATTGACAGCGCGCAATACCAAAGCACCATGCTCCCTTCATCGGTCAATCGGCCGTGGGGCACCTACACAACGCTGAAAGAGGAAAGCGGCTACAAGGTCAAACGCATCACCGTGCGCCCCGGCCAAAGCCTCAGCCTGCAATACCACCACCACCGGGCCGAACACTGGACCGTGGTGCGCGGCCAGGGCGTGGTGCAAATTGGTGAGGTGGAATACCCCACCGGCCCTGGCGAATACCGCTACATCCCTCTCAAAGAAACGCACCGCCTCACCAACACGAGCGAAGAGGAACTGGTGCTGATTGAAGTTCAGGTAGGCGACTACCTGGGCGAAGACGACATCGTGCGGCTTGCCGATAAATACGGCCGCGTTTAAATGCAAAAAACACCATCACAATCATTCAATAACCGAGGAAAAAAATGAAAAAAAAGGCCCTTATTACCGGCATCACAGGTCAAGACGGCGCGTACTTAGCCGAATTTCTCTTAGACAAAGGATATGAAGTACATGGCATTCGCCGCCGGGCCTCTTTGTTCAATACCGATCGTATTGACCATTTGTACCACGACCCACACAGCAAAGGCTATGACCTAACTTTGCATTACGGCGATTTGACCGACTCTTCGAGCCTGATACGTATAGTTAAAGAAGTTCAACCTGATGAAATTTACAATCTAGCTGCGCAAAGCCACGTAGCAGTTTCATTTGAGGAGCCCGAGTACACTGCCAACTCCGACGCCTTGGGCACGTTGCGTATTCTAGAAGCCGTCCGAATTGCCGGATTGGAAAAGAAGACCAAATTCTATCAAGCATCCACCTCTGAGCTTTATGGATTGGTACAAGAAATCCCACAAAAAGAAACCACACCGTTCTACCCGCGCTCCCCCTACGCTGTCGCGAAGATGTATGCCTACTGGATCACCGTCAACTACCGTGAAGCCTATGGCATGTACGCCTGTAACGGCATTTTATTTAACCACGAATCACCCATTCGTGGCGAAACCTTCGTCACACGAAAAATCACGCGCGCACTCGCGCGCATCAAACTGGGCCTGCAAGAATGCCTTTACTTGGGCAACATGAACGCCCTGCGCGACTGGGGCCATGCGCGCGACTATGTGGTCATGCAATGGATGATGTTGCAGCAAGACAAGCCAGAAGATTTTGTGATTGCCACGGGCGAACAGCACTCAGTGCGTGAATTTGTGGAGTTGGCCGCCAAAGAAATCGACGTCCAGATCCGCTGGGAAGGTAAGGATCAAGAAGAAAAAGGCTACGACGTAGCCACGGGCAGATGTATTGTGGCGGTTGACCCACGCTACTACCGACCAGCTGAGGTGGAGACCCTTTTGGGCGACCCCTCCAAAGCCAAAGAGAAACTGGGCTGGGTGCCAACCACCACATTTGCAGAACTCGTGTCCGAAATGATGCGCGAAGATATGAAAGAAGCCAAACGCGACGAACTGGTCAAGCAAAACGGCTTCAAATACTTCACCCCTCACGAGTAAGGTCTTGAACATGATCCCCGTTTACCAACCCTACTTCAATGGTCGTGAAAAAGAATTTGTAAACCAGTGCCTCGATTCCACCTGGATTTCATCCAAGGGCGAATTTATCGGGAAATTCGAGCAAGCATTTGCCGACTATATTGGGGCTGAACACGCAACGACCGTCTCCAACGGCACCGTTGCAATTCATCTCGCGCTGGAAGCACTCGGCATTGGCCTAGGTGACGAAGTCATCGTGCCCACGCTGACTTACATTGCCTCGGTCAACACCATCATCCAGACGGGCGCCAAGCCTGTTTTTGTGGACTCTTTGGAATCCACCTGGCAGGTAGACCCTAAAGACGTTGAAGCCAAAATCACGCCGCGCACGAAGGCTGTCATGGCTGTGCATTTGTACGGCCTGCCCTGCGACATGGATGCGCTCACAAGCATTTGTCAAAAGCACAAGCTGCTTTTGGTTGAAGACTGCGCCGAAGCTTTCGGGACTCTTTACAAAGGGCAGCATGTGGGAACCTTTGGAGACATTGCCACATTCAGTTTTTTTGGCAACAAGACCATCACCACGGGCGAAGGTGGGATGGTCGTAGCCAAAAACAAATCGGTGATGGATCGCGCTTACCTCCTGAAAAACCAAGGTGTTTCACCAAGCCGAGAATACTGGCACGACGTGGTGGCCTACAACTACCGCATGACTAACATCTGCGCAGCCATCGGTCTGGCACAGCTGGAGCAGGCCAGCGACATCCTTGCTAAAAAGAGGCAAGTGGCTCATTGGTACCGTGAGGGTCTAAAGGGCCTGCCATTGAGTTGCCACAGCGAAATGCCAGACACAGCGCACTCCTTCTGGATGTGCTCCATCGCGGTGAACAATTCGGCGCAGCGCAATCCATTGCGTGAACACCTCAAACAAGCAGGAATCGAAACACGACCCCTTTTCTACCCGTCGCACACCATGCCCCACTGTGCCACGCAGGAAACGTTCCCAGTGGCCGAGTCCTTGGCATCCAGAGGTATCAACTTGCCCAGCTACCCGGCTCTTACCGAAGAACAGGTCAAGAGCATTTGCGCAGTGATACGCAAATTCTTCTGATTCCAAACTCGTTGACCAAGGTCGATTAATGAATTATTTAGTGGGCATCTGGCATGCCCGATATTTCTGGACACATTTGTCCTTCGCTGATTTACGCTCGCGTTGGAGGCGTTCATTTTTTGGGGTCTTTTGGACCATCATCCAGCCATTGGGCATGACTCTGCTGCTGGCCATTGTGTTCGGCAAGATTTTCAAAGCCGACATCAAGGAATATGCGCCCTACATATTGTCGGGCATGGTGATTTGGGAATTCATGACCGCATCAGCCATGGGGGGTGCACTGTCGTTCGTGCAGGCCGACGCCTACATCAAGCAATGCCGCCACCCATTGGCCATCTACAGCTTACGTACCGTGTTCACCAACATCATGGTGCTGAGCATGGCCAGCGTCAGTCTGATCATTTGGGTGCTGGTTGTCATGCCACAAAACTTCGGGTGGTCATGGTTGGCGGCTTTGACTATTTACCCCATTTTGCTGTTGCTGGCCTGGCCCCTAGCCACGGCTTTGGCATATGTGGCCACACGGTTTCGCGACCTGCCCCATGCGCTGGGTTTGATCATGCAAGCCATGTGGTTTGTTTCACCCATTTATTTTGAAGCCAAAGTTTTCCGTGGCGGCGATCTTCACTGGCTGGTTGACCACAACCCCATTTACCATCTTTTAGAAATTGTTCGAGCGCCCCTGCTCCGCGGTGAATGGCCTACGCTGAACAACTTCGCTTACAGCCTAGGCTCCGTTGTGATTGTCACTTTGATCGCTGTGCTGCTGGGAAGAAGCGCAGAGAAAAAGGTCATCTTTTACCTATGAATCAAAACCTTATTCACTTGGATAACGTTGACCTGCACTACTCGTCGGTCGCGTTCAAAGAGCGCTCTCTTAAATCGCTCCTGGGCAGCGTGTTCAAACCACGACGTGCACAGCACGAAGTGCACGACGTGCATGCCCTCAAACACATCAGCCTCGACATTTTGCCCGGTCAACGGGTGGGCCTCTTGGGGCACAACGGCGCAGGTAAAAGCACTTTTCTGAAAATGCTGGCGGGCCTTTATCCCATTTCCTCGGGACGGCGCGAAGTATTGGGCACAGTGCGTTCGTTGTTTGACCTGAGCCTGGGCTTTGAGCCTGATGCCTCTGGCCGGGAAAACATTCTGTACCGAGGCTTGTTGCTGGGCCTAACGCCCCGCTTCATGCGAGAGATTGAGGACGAGGTGGTTGAATTTGCTGGACTGGGTGAGTTCATTGACTATCCCATCAAAACCTATTCTGCCGGCATGCAGGTGCGCCTGGCCTTTGCCATTTCCACTGCAGTGGGCGGTGACATCTTGTTGTTGGACGAGGTGATTGGTGCGGGCGATGCGAACTTCATGGCCAAGGCCAAGCAACGCATCATGAGCTTGATTGAAAAGTCCGAAATCTTGGTGCTGGCCTCGCACGACTTTGGAGCGCTGCAGTCCATTTGCGAGCGGGGCTTGGTGTTTCATCATGGCGAAATCGTGTTTGACGGAAACATGCCCAATTCGATTGCTGAATACAAAAAGATCAACCAATTGTCATGAGAGTCGATTCTACATTTCGGGTCATGTGGTTGCTCAACCACGACTCGGCGCGAGCCTTTGAATTGAAGATGCTCAAGGAAATTGGTGTTGGCGAAATTTTCACACCCAAGAGCTATCCCGCTGAAATCAGTTTTCGATCAGCATCGGTGTCGTATGAAGAGGATGCACATTTAACCATTCCTGCTGACGACTTGACCGTCTTGAACTCGCAAGACTGGTACGGGCAACCCAGCCAGGCAGCGTGGGACATTGCCAACCGCTACTTTGACGCCTGCTTTTTCACTTTGTACAAACCCCAAGCGTTCAGCAGTTTGACCACCCGGTTTAAGGGCGCACTGCTCTGGCGTGCATATGGTCAGGTGCAAGGTGTGAACCACAGTCAACTGCTGGATGCATTGACGCAGCAACTCGGGAATAAAACTCTACAGCGCTTGGGCGATCGGCTGTGGTTTGCCCAGGCTCATGACCACCTGCACGTGAATGAACCGCCCATCCTGGCCAAGCGCAAACTGGATTTGCCCCTCGGCATGTTGGACACCACGCTTCGTGAGGGCTGGCGTGGTGGTGATGGTCGAATTTATTTTTTATGTCCCGACATCGGCCAAAACGCTCATTACAAATCGGTGTACCAAGAGTTTAAAAAACAGTTGGGTGATCTGCCGCATGCCGTAGCAGGTTCGCAAGCCGTAGAGACAGATGCCGACCACGTCCTTGGCTACGTCACGGCTGAAGAGCATGCACGCAACATGCGTGAATTCAGGGTGATGTTTTACCACTCACAAGAGAAGTACCAGATCCATTACCACCCGTTTGAGGCGGTACGGGCCGGTATGCCATTGGTCTTCATGGCGGGCGGCATGCTGGATCGTTTGGGCGGTTTGAATTTGCCGGGTCGATGCGCAACCTATGCCAAGGCTCGTGAAAAACTGAAGCGCTTGCTGGCGGGTGATACCGTGCTCCAGCAACAGATTGCTGACTCCCAAGCGATCTTGCTTGAGGCAATGGCGTTCAAGTCAAAAATTGATATTTGGCGCGAAGCGCTCGAACGAGTCCGTTCGCACTTATCGCGTCATCACCATGACAACATGGAGAGAAGTCTCATCCATGTGCCAAGGTGCAAACGCATCGCGGTGGTCGTACCACTGGGCTACCGCGGGGGTTCTTTACGCGGATCCAAGTTGCTGGCGCAGGCTCTGCAACTCGGTGCAGTTCAAAATGGCCAAGTGGTAGAGGTGACCCTGTTGCACCTGGATGACCCGCAAACTTACACCCATACCGAATTTGAAGACTTGCCACCGAGCATCAAAACGCGCTCTTTCAAGTGGCGCACTTTGAAGGCTGATGAGGCCCGCCGTGCCATGCGCTACGCCGGACATACCCATTGGGAGCCTCGTTCGTCCGAGTATCTGGTGGTGGACGATGGCATCAAACAACTAGAGGATTGTGATTTGTGGGTGGTGGTGTCTGATCGGATCTTGCGCCCATTGCTTCCACTGCGGCCAGTTGTGCACATGGTCTATGACTATTTGCAGCGCTATGTGCCGATACTGCCCAAGGGGGCAGATAAACCTTTCATCAACGCCGCTAGATTGGCTACGCAGGTCTGGGTCACAACCGAGTTCACTCGTCAAGACGCGCTGCAGTATGCAGGAGTTAATGCTGAGCGGGTGGCGAAATTGCCCATGCTGGCCCCAGCCTTTGTGGCCAAACGCCCGAAGAACGGCGCATTACCACTACCTTATTTTGTTTGGACCACCAACTCAGCACTGTACAAAAACCACGAGCATGCTCTGCGTGCTTTGAAGCTGTATTACGACAACATGGACGGCACGCTGGATTGCCATGTGACAGGGGTCAACACCCAGAAGTTGCTTAAGCAGCCACCCGAGCACCTCAAGCACACCATGGCCTGGGTCCGCAACCATGAGCAGCTCAAACGCCGATTGCATTGGGACGGTGAGTTGCCTGAGGACGACTACCAAAATCTGCTGGAAAGCTCAGCCTTTTTGTGGCATGCCGGGCGCATTGACAACGACACCTTCAGTGTGGTCGAAGCGGCTGGCCTGGGGGTGCCCGCCCTCAGCAGCGACTACCCACCTATGCGCGAGATCGATGCCCAGTTTGGCCTGAACCTGGCGTGGATGGACGCAGGCGATCCCAAGGCCATGGCCCGGGCTCTGAAAGACATGGAAGCACAACACCTGGCACGCCGCGCGTTGCTGCCTTCGGCCGAGCAATTGGCCAGCCAGAGCGTTGAACGCCTAGCAACGACTTACTGGAAGGCGGCCAGCGAATGTCTATGAAACATTACGGCATTTACATAGCCTACCCTCCCACGGTCGACTTGCGACACGAGGGTTTGGGGCGCTATCTGGCCGCATTTTTAAAAGGCGCTTCACAGCAGAAAGACGTGCATTTCAGCTTGGTCTGTCCCAGCTGGTCGGTTGAATCCTTGTCGGACTTGCTGGAAGCCGAGGGCGTACCCGCCAGCAGCTGCCGTGTGGTGTCTCCCCAGGGGGTGCCGGTAGTGCTGCGCTTGTACGAAGCATGGGTCCGCTACACACGCCGTAACAAGAAGCCTGGCCGCATCAGGCGTGTTCTGGGCTGGATGCAACGGCAGCCCAACGCACTTGCGCAGTACACCTTGGACCGCTTGGTGCGTGCACATTCATTCGCATCCTTTCTGGGCGCCTTGTTGCCCATGGTTGCCTTGATCGTTACAGGCTTGTTGTTGAGCCCATTGCTGGTGATGGCTGGGCTGATGGTTGCGGTTTCACGGGGCAAACGTTTGCTGCAAAAGTTTGGACGCGTCTACCCTAGGCCACTTAAACAGCTCAGGCAGATGACCCATGTGCCGAAAGACGATGGCCTGGTGCGACGCATGTACCGGACAATGGAGAAAGCCGAAGCACTGCGCATGCAGGCGCTGATCAATGCCATGAGCGAAGTCCGCGCCTGGTATTGCCCCACTGCGTTTTGGCCAGCGTTCAACCAGATCCAGGCTCCACGTTTGATGTGTGTGCCCGATGTGGTGCTCACCGATTTTCCGGTGGGCTTTGCCTCGGTTGGCGAGAATCGGTTTCTGGAAAATTTTGAAATGGTGGAAAAAGCCATTCAAGAGGGTCAGCATTTTGTGACCTACAGCGCCGATGTGAAGTGGTCCACACTGGTTGACCGTTATGGTGTGCAGGGCAGCCAGGTGACTGTGGTTTACCACGCACCGAATGACTTGAGCAAATGGGTCACCGTGCGAGGCTTTGCTGATGGTGAGACGGCATCACGTCACTACTGCAGAACGCTGTTATCGAGCGCATTGAAGCGTTCGGAGCGTCAGGCGTATGCGGCAGGGTTTGCCAACACCGAAATGAAGTTTTTGTTTTACGCCAGCCAGATGCGGCCCAACAAAAACGTGCTGACCTTGTTGCGCGCTTATGAATACTTGCTGCGAGAGCGCCTGATTGGACACAAGTTGATCCTCACGGGCAAGCTGAGTGTTCTGCCTGAAATTAAACAGTTCGTGATTGATCACGATTTACAAAACGAAGTCCTGTTTTTACACGGGCTCAAGATTCAAGAGTTGGCAGCCTGCTACCACTTGGCGGATTTGGCTGTCAACCCGAGCTTGAGCGAAGGAGGCTGCCCGTTCACCTTCACCGAGGCCTTGTCGCTGGGCACCCCTGTGGTGATGGCCCGCATACCCGTTACTGAAGAAGTGCTGACCGAACCCGAACTGCAGGCGGCTACCTTCTTTGACCCGTATGACTGGCGCGACATGGCCGAGCGCATCGAATGGGCGCTGAACCACCGCAGTGAACTCTTGGAGATTCAGCGGCCCACCTACACACGCTTGGCACAGCGCACTTGGCAAAACGTGGTGCAAGAGCACATCGTGGTCCTGGATCGTATTTCAGAGCAAACGTCACCCACATGAACCGCGCTCCATTCAGCAAACAACTGATCATTTTGGGCTTTGGTGGTCATGCCAGAAGCGTGGCGGACGTTGCATTGGCCACGGGCTATGAATCCTTGGTGTTTGTGGACGAACACGCCCGCGATGGAGAGATGTTTCTGGGCTTTCCTGTTTTGAAATGCTTCGAACCCCAAGATCCAAAAACCTGGTGCGCCTTTGCAGCGTCAGGCAATGGATTGGTGAGGAAATCACAAGCAGAGACGATTAAAGAAAATAATTGGAACTTGATCAGCTTGATTGCACCTTCAGCAACTAGGGGAGTAGGTAGTTCGGTCGCCGAGTGCGTGTTTGTTGGCCACCACGCACACATTGGGCCCATGGCGATGGTAGGCATGGGAAGTATCGTCAACTCGGGCGCGGTCGTTGAACATGAATGCATGGTAGGTGAATGGGCACATGTGTCAGTAAATGCCACCATGGCTGGCAGAAGTAAAATTGGTGCTTTCTCGATGCTCGGGGCGGGTGCTACCATTATCGATAGCGTGGAAATATCCAATCAAATAACGATTGGAGCAGGCGCTGTAGTACACAAATCCATTAATGAGGCTGGTGTCTATATTGGAATACCCGCATCGAGACTCGATCGATAATTTCACCCTCTGCAGAGTTTACATATTATCTCCGATTCGACGTCGCAAACTTTATCAGTTGGATTAAATTAAGCGACATCTACGACCAATGCGATACCATGGACAAAGCTGCCATCGTCACAAACTGTTTGTATGCTATGGCTGTGCCCATGTAGGTTGGATCAGATGCCCGTTGTTTGCGCGATGCTCGACCGATTGAAATAAAATCATCACAGCTTCGATCTCGCTTACGAGTCCCTTCGTTCTCTACGCAAAATAACCAATCTGACATGATTCCGTACCCATCGTGACCGACCAATCTAGATTTTAGTTTGCAACATCTCTCGCGGCACACCTGGAAACAATTTACTGGAATTCTCAGTCATATTGGTCAAAGCACCCATTTGTCATTTCGCCATGAGAGAATTTTTCTTCAGCGCTAAAGATTACAATTTAGGAGCAGCATGCAAGATAACGCCAAAATCGAGTTTGCCAACACTTTGCGCGGCTTCGCGGCACTGGCAGTTGTCATATCACATTACTACGGTGTTTTCTGGTCAAGTCGCGGAGCAGTGGAAGCAATTTCGAACGCTCCCGCCCTCCCTTTAGAGACCCATCCGATACCAGCATACATTTCTTGGCTACACGTTTTTCCGATTTTTAATTGGGGAGCTTTTGGTGTTGCTTTGTTTTTCGTTATCAGCGGCTTCGTTATTCCTTTTTCACTTCAGAAAATGGACTGGATCGGATTTTCGATTAATCGAATTTTGCGAATAATGCCAACATATTTTATTGGCTTTACCGTGACTCTTTCAGCAATACTGATTAGCAGTGAGTACTTCTCAAGAGAATGGCCGTACAGCGCTAAAGAGATCCTGATCCATTACATACCCGGAATCAGAGACATTGCATGGTCAAGGGGAATCGACGGGGTCGTATGGACACTAGAAATTGAAATGAAATTTTATCTCGTATGCGCGATGTTGATCGTCTGGTTCCGACAGCAATCCTTGAAAGTATTCTTCGCTCCAGCTGCGCTCTTTGCGTTTGCTCTTTACCTCAACTGGAAGATTCCAGTTTGGAGCAAAACAAACACCTCCGCTTGGCAGCTTGCGATGACATATTTGACCGTGTCACAGTACATCATCTACATGTTTATTGGCGTAATGTTTCACTATCTAAAGCGTGGAATGATTGATGCGAACAAGGCCTGGCTCGGCATCTGCGGACTGTTCGCCATGTTTTGCATACACTGGTGGGCCGGTCCTTATTCAGAAAACCTAGGGGTGGCTTGGAGCTATGCTTTCGCGCTTCTGGCGTTCGCATTTTCATATTCGTTCCCAAACATTTTCAAATCAAATCGTATGTTTGATTTTCTTGCGGACGTAAGCTACCCTCTGTATGTCATCCATGGTGTCGCCGGGTATGTTGCACTTCGAATCATGCTGGATATGGGCATTAAGGCATGGATCTCACTTTTGATTGTTACTGCATCCTGCCTGTTGGTCTCATGGCTGTTACATATTTTGATCGAAAGTCCTTCTCAGAAATTTGCAAAAAAAATTTCTGCAAAACTGTCAAATTCATCTATTAAGCCGACACCTATGGTGCAGCATGGAACATAGAAGCAGAATGCCATAGCCCCTTTATGGTACACAATGGCCAAAACTACCCACACTAGAAGGCATCCATTTATTCAACCACCTTGGGTTCATTTCATATGCGCATAGCTGTTGTTCACGAATGGTTTGTTTCGAATTCCGGCTCAGAGAAGGTGGTGCGTGAAATACTTGGACTTTTCCCGAAGGCCGACGTTTTTACATTAATTGACCACCTACCGAAAGAAAATCGCGGATCTTTAACTGGAAAATTAGTAAAAACTTCGTTTATCCAAAATTTACCTTTTTCCAGCACGAAATATCGCCTTTACTTGCCCTTAATGCCATTAGCGATTGAACAATTTGATGTCTCAGATTACGACCTGATAATTTCAAGCTCTCATGCCGTAGCCAAAGGTATTTTGGCAGGGCCAGACCAGCTCCACATTTGCTATTGCCATACCCCTGTTCGATATGCCTGGGATTTACAACATCAGTATTTGCGTGAAGCTGGTTTAACCTCAGGCTTAAAATCCTGGCTGGTCAGATGGGTGTTGTATCGGTTGCGATTGTGGGATACACGAACGGCAAACGGTGTTGATCATTTTTTGGCCAATTCTAATTTTATACGTCGGCGTATCAAAAAAGTATATCGTCGCGATTCGACGGTTTTGTACCCGCCTGTGGATGTAGGTAGTTTTTCCATGCGCGCTGTTAAAGAGGACTTCTATTTGGCTGCTTCGCGCATGGTGCCTTATAAAAAAATGCCGATGATCGTGGAGGCCTTCAGAAAAATGTCGGGCCGGCGGCTGGTCGTGATTGGGGACGGGCCCGAACTGGCAAAGTGCCTAGCTTTGGCTGGTCCAAATATTGAAATATTGGGCTACCAACCCGATGCTGTTTTGCGAGATCACATGCAGCGCGCCAGGGGATTTGTGTTTGCCGCTGAAGAAGATTTTGGTATTGCCCCCCTTGAAGCCCAGGCGTGCGGTACACCAGTGATTGCTTTTGGCAAAGGTGGAGCGCTTGAAACGGTGCGTGGTCAAAAGGCCGAACAACCCACGGGTGTGTTTTTCGAAGAGCAAACAGTAGATGCCCTGTGTCAGGCTGTGGAGAGCTTTGAAGCATTGGCGCCCGGAGCCATCACGCCCGAAGCATGTCGTAAAAACGCCGAGCGTTTTTCTGTTTCTCGCTTCCGCAAGGAGTTTTCAGCGTTTGTGAGCACTAAATGGGAGGTGTTCAATGATGATCGCAAAGGCGTCTGACAATGCACCACTACGCTCCAACATGCACGGCGTTTGCATCGGCGCCTAAGACATGAGCAACGTGAAAGACCAAATCTTTGATCGGTGGCGCAAGCTGACTCCACTACAGATACGCCTGACCAAAGCGGTCTTGTTGCTGGGGGATGTGCTTTCACTGCTGGTGGCAGCCTGGCTAGCGGCTTTGCTGGCCCATCAATGGACTTCCACCGTTGATACACACTGGCTGGTTACCCAGGACATTCAGCGCTATTGGGCCTGGCTGGCGGTGGCGGGGCTGGGCATTGCTTTCTTTCTGGTGCGCTTTCGCCATTACAGCGAACGCAGGCCGTTTTGGACCGAGCTTGGCGAGACCTTGCAACTGTTGGTAGTACTGGCCCTGCTGGACTTGGCGGTGCTGGCGCTGACGCGCTGGAATTCTTCGCGCCTGTGGTGGGCTTTGGTGTGGCCGCTGGCGGCTTTGTGCCTACCGCTTGGGCGCGGCATGCTGCGGGCGCTCATGCTGCGCTTGGGCGTGTGGCAGCGCCCCACCTTGATTGTGGGCAACGGCCCCAATGCCCAAGAGGCCTTGACCGCCCTGCAAAGTGAGCCTGCGCTGGGCTTTGCAGTGGTGGGCTTTGTGGACATGTCTGGCCCGGCTGAGCCGCGGTCGCGGCAGCTGGCAACTTGGGCCAAGGTGCCCGGCGCGCAGTTTGTGCTGGCCATGGAGCATGGCCAAAACGAGGTGCGTGAAGGGGTGCTGCGCCAGCTGGCCCGCTGGAAGGCTGAAGACGTGAGCGTGATCCCAGCCATGCGCGGAGTGCCCTTGTTTGGCACAGACATTTCGTATTTTTTCTCGCACGAAGTGGCCATGCTCAAGCTGCGCAACAACCTGCGCTACTGGCCTGCGCGGCTGCTCAAGCGACTGTTTGACTTGGGGGTGGCAGCGTTGCTGCTGGTGCTGGGTGCCTTGCCTTTGGCCTACATCGCCTGGCGCATTCGGCGCGATGGCGGGCCGGCCATTTTTGCGCACCAGCGGGTGGGGCAGACGGGCAAACCGTTTCCATGTTTCAAGTTTCGCACCATGCGGGTGGATGCAGAGCGGCAGCTGCGCGAGCTGCTGGCGACCGACCCGGCCGCCAGGGAAGAGTGGGCGCGCGAGTTCAAGCTGCGCAACGACCCACGGGTTACACCCATTGGGCATTTCTTGCGTCGCACCAGCCTAGACGAATTGCCCCAGCTGTTTAACGTGATTCGGGGTGAAATGAGCCTGGTAGGACCGCGCCCCATCATTGAGGCCGAACTGGCTCGCTATGGCGATGACGTGGACTACTTTTTGATGGTACGCCCCGGCATGAGCGGCCTGTGGCAAGTGAGCGGTCGCAACGACGTGGACTACGACACCCGCGTGTACCTGGACACCTGGTATGTGAAGAACTGGTCACTCTGGTACGACATTGCCATTTTGTTCAAGACGGTGCGGGTGGTGTTGCGCCGGGACGGCGCTTACTGAAGTTGGCCGAGCGATGACAACGCATTGGGCGGGTTGAGCAAAAATGCTTTGTCACCGCCCGTACCGGTCCTCAAACCGAACAATGTCGTCTTCGCCCAGGTAGCTGCCCGACTGCACTTCAATGATTTCTAGCGGGATGGTGCCGGGGTTGGAGAGGCGGTGTACTTCACCCAACGGAATGTAGGTGGACTGGTTTTCGGTGAGCATCAGCACCTTGTCACCGCAGGTGATTTCAGCGGTGCCTTTGACGACGATCCAGTGTTCGGCACGGTGGTAGTGCTTTTGCAGGCTCAGGCTGGCCTTGGGCTTGACCTGGATGCGCTTGACCTTGAAGCGCTCGGACTCGTCGATGCTGTCGTACCAGCCCCAGGGGCGGTGCACTTTGCGGTGCAGGTTGTGCTCTTCGCGGTGCTGCGCCTGCAGCAGGGCCACGATCTGTTTCACGCCTTGGGCGCTGGCGCGGTGGGCTACCAGCACGGCGTCGGGCGTTTCCACCACCACCAGGTCGTTCACACCCACCACGCCGACCAGGCGGCTGCTGGCGTGCACCAGGTTGTTGCGGCTGTCGACCGCCAGCACGTCGCCCTGCGTGGCGTTGCCGAGGGCGTCCTTGGGCAGCGCGTCCCACACAGCGTCCCAGGCGCCCAGGTCGCTCCAGCCGGCGTTGAGCGGCACCACCTGAATGGGCAGGCCGCTGCCTGGGCAGCGCTCCATGACGGCGTAGTCGATCGAGTCGGCCGGTATGGCGGCAAATTCGGCTTTGCCGGGCCGTACGAACGAGGCGTCGGTGCTGCGCGCCGCCCAGGCGATCTGGCTGGCTTGCACCATGTCGGGCCTGAAACGCTCAAGGGCCTGCAGCCACACCGAGGCTTTGACCACAAACATGCCAGCGTTCCACAGGTAGCCGCCTTCTTCCAGGTAGCGCTGGGCGGTGGCGGCGTCGGGCTTTTCCACAAAGCGCAACACGGGCGATGCCGCTTGGGCTGGCCCGCCCTGCACCTGGATGTAGCCGTAGCCGGTTTCGGGCCGGGTCGGCGTGACGCCCAAGATGACGATCTGCCCTTGGGCGGCTTGGGCCACGGCGGTGGTCACCGCCGATCTGAACGCGGCTTCATCGGTGATCACATGGTCGGCCGGGGTGACCACCAGCACGGGGTCTTGCCCCTGCGCCGTGGCGGCCAGCGCAGCCAGCGCCAGCGCGGGCGCGGTGTTGCGGCCCATGGGCTCCAGCAGCAGCGTGGCCGCTTCGGTGCTCACTTCACGCAACTGCTCCAAAACGAGAAAGCGGTGGTCTTCGTTGCCCACCACCAATGGGGCCTGCAGCGCCAAGCCTTCTGAACGCAGCCCCGACAACCGCATGGCGGTTTGCTGAAACAGGCTGTGGGCACCGTCCAGACACAAAAACTGCTTAGGAAAACCAGCGCGGGAGAGCGGCCACAAACGGGTGCCGGAACCACCCGCAAGAATCACGGGGCAAATGGGGGGCATGGGAGTCATTGAAAACACCTTCTGAGGTCAAGCACGGCTGGGCTGCCGCGCCCATGGTGGCGGCTGCAGAAGCCACGGGATGAAGACCAAGCGCAACCAGCGCACAGCATGCCACACAGCGCCGAAAGCCAAAAAAAAAGCCACCTTGCGGTGACTTTGTAAAGTCCTTGGAAGGACGTCGTTGGGAGACCAGTTTCAAACGTTTTTAGGGACGTGTCTTGTTTGCCGGATCTGTTTTTTGGTGATGTTGTGACAGCAACAACTGCAATTGTGCGCTGCCGCATAAATTTCGCCAATCCCCTGTTTGGGGGAGTCGCGGCCTATTTCTAGGGGATCAAACCCAAAATACAACCGGCCGTGTCAGCACGATGACAAGCTTGACCGCTGGCTGACAGCCGCCAGCATCAGAGCGGCAGTTCGACCACGAAGCGGGCGCCGCCGCCGTCTCGGGCTTCGCAGCGCACCTGGCCGCCGTGGCGTTCGGCAATGGTTTTGACGAGTGACAGGCCCAGGCCCACGCCGCCTTCGCGTTCGCTGGCGCCGGGCAGACGGTAAAACGGCTCAAAGATGCGCTCGCGCTGCTCAGGCGGCACGCCGGGGCCGCGGTCTTCCACGCAGATCACCACCACGCGCTTGGGTGCGCCCGCTGCAGGTTTTTTTCCTGGCATGGTGCTGGGCGTTGTTTCCAAAGCCATGGTCAGGCGCACGTCGGCTGCGGTGCCTTCGTCGCTGGTGTTGGGCGGGGTTTGGGTGCCGTAGCGGCGGGCGTTTTCCAGCAGGTTGCGCAGCAAGCGGCGCAGCAAACGGGCGTGGCCTTGCAGCAGCACGGGCGAGGCGCCGGGGGCAATGTCGAGGTCGGCGCCGGTGCGGGCGCATTCTTCGGCGGCCAGCCCCAGCAGGTCCACCTCTTCGGTGGGGCCGAGGGCTGGGGCGTCGTTGGCGTCGCGGGCATCGAGCCGGCTGGCCAGCAAGATTTCGTCAATGAGCTGGTCCAGCTCTTCGATGCTGCGCGCCATTTCCTGGCGCTGCGGTGCGCTAGCGCTGTCGCGCCCCAGCAGTTCCAGCCCCATGCGGATGCGGGCCAGCGGCGAGCGCAGTTCGTGCGAGGCATTGGCCAGCAGCGCCTTGTGCGATTGCAGCAGCGTCTGCACGCGCTCGGCGGCGGCGTTGAAGCGGGTGGCCAGAAAGGCAATTTCGTCGTGCCCTTGCACCGGCAGGCGGGTGGACAGGTCGCCATTGCCCCAGCGCTCCACACCTTTTTGCAAGGCTTCAAGGCGTTTGGTGAGGCGCCGGACGATGGGGTAGGCGCCCAGCGCCACCGCCAGCGCCACCAGGCCGAGCAACCAGGCAAAACCCGGCGCGGACTGCAGCCAGGCCTGGGTGCGGCGTGCTGGCAGCGGGCTGCCGGGCGCTCGGTTGGCGCGGGGCAGCTGCACGTAGAGCGTTTGCCCGTCTTTCATGGTGACCTGGAATTCGAGCCCTTCGCCGGGCACGCGCACGGCGCGGGCGGGCGCCTGGCCCACGATGTCACCGGCGCTGTTGCGCAGCACAATCTCGCGCCCGGCACGGCTGGCGTTTTGCTCGCGCTCCTGGTCCAGCGCCACCTGCCAGAGCCAGCCCACCACCAGGGCCAGCACGGCCACGGCGGCCACCACCGCGAGCCAGATGCGCAGGTAGAGTTTTTGGCCGATCAGGGAGTCCATCGGGGTTCAGGCGCTGTGGCGGCTCACGGCGTACAACATGGGCGCCATCAGTCTTGCTGCTTGGCAAACACATAGCCCACACCGCGCACGGTGAGGATGCGTTTGGGGTCTTTGCTGTCGGCTTCAATGGCGTTGCGGATGCGACCGATGTGCACGTCGATGGAGCGGTCAAACGCCTCCAGCTCGCGCCCGCGCACGGCTTCCATGATCTGGTCTCGCGTGAGCACGCGCCCGGCGCGTTCGGCCAGGGCCACCAGCAGGTCAAACTGGTACGAGGTGAGTTCGCAGGCGGTGGCGCCCACTTGCACGGTGCGCGCGTCGCGGTCAATGTCGAGCGAACCAAACCGCAGCACCGGCGTGCCGCGCGTGGTGTGGCTGGCGCCCGGCTCGCCGCGACGGCGCAGCACGGCGCGTATACGCGCCAGCAGCTCGCGCGGCTCAAAGGGTTTGGGCACGTAGTCGTCGGCACCCATTTCCAGGCCAATGATGCGGTCCATGGGGTCGCCCTTGGCGGTGAGCATGATCACCGGCACGCGCGCGGCGTCGCCTGGCAGAGCGCGGATGCGGCGGCACACTTCCAGGCCGTCCATGCCGGGCATCATCAGATCCAGAATGACCAGCTCGGGGAGCATCGACTGCAGGCGTTCCAGGCCTTGCTCGCCGTCGGGTGCGTGGGTGACGGCAAAACCCGACTGGCCCAGGTAGTCAACCACCATCTGGGCCAGACGGGCGTCGTCTTCAATCATCAGCAGGGAAGAAGTGGGGGATGGGGCCATAGTGTTTCTACTATAGCCCCCGCAGCCCGCTGAGCGGGTGAGCGCCCCAGTGGGTTACCGCAGCCAGGCGTCGTAGGTGGTTTTCAAAATGAGTGCACTCACCACCACGATGAACACCTGGCGCACGAACCCGCTGCCGTGCTTGAGCGCCAGGCGCGTGCCCAGCAGGCTGCCCGCCACGTTGGCCACGGCCATCACCACCACGAAGTGCCACCACACATGGCCTTTCCAGGCGAACAACATGAGCGCCGAGAGGTTGGACGCGGTGTTGAGCAGCTTGGCGCTGGCGCTGGCGTGCAGGAAGTCGTAGCCCAGCCAGCGCACAAACAAAAACACAAAAAAGCTGCCGGTGCCGGGGCCAAAGAAGCCGTCGTAAAAACCAATGGTCACACCCAGCAGGCTCGCGGCCAGCGCTTCGCGGCGGCCCGAAAAGCGGGGCGCATGGCGGTGGCCCAGCTGTTTTTTGGCCAGCGTGTAAGCCAGCACACCCAGCAACACCAGCGGCAGGGCGCGGCGCAAGAAGTCGGGCGAAATGACGGTCACCGTCCAGGCGCCCACCAGCGAACCGGCAAACGCCACGGCGGCGGCGGGCAGCAGCGCGTGCCACGGCATTTTTACCCGTTGAGCGTATTGCAGCGTGGCCGCCGCCGTGCCCCACACCGAAGCCCCTTTGTTCACACCAAACAGCGTGGCGGGGTGGGTGTTGGGAAACACCGCAAACAAAGCGGGTACCAGAATGAGCCCGCCGCCGCCCACGATGGCATCGACAAAACCGGCGAACAGGGAGGCAAGGGTGACGAGCAGCAATTCCATGGGGCGATTGTCACAGCGCGGAGAAGGCTTCAGCATAGAGGGCAGCCCTCATCGGCTGCGCCCCTGCCACACCACCCGGCCTGCGGGTGCGCACCGAGCGGTTCGGGCGTTTGGGGTCAAGATGGCCCTCAGGCAATGGCGCAACCACCCGTCCAGCCCTCGCCAGGCCTTGGGCTTTTGCGCCCTCCCGAAATAGGCCTGCCAGCCCAGCAGGTAGGGCCCCAGTTTCTCGACCACTTCGCGCCTGCCGCGTCCGCCCATGCGCCTTGGTCAACTCGCGGCGGGATTTGCACCCGCAGGTCAGGCTCCAACCGGTCAGACCAACTGCGCTTCGAGCGCTTGTACCTGCTGGCGCAGCGCGGCGTTTTCGGCCTGCAGCGTGGCCACCTGACGCTGCAGGGCCTGCACGGCGTCGGGCGCGTCGGCGTCCACCGGGGAGGCGGCCTCGGGTGCGGTGCCGTCGCGCGGCTTGCGCTTGGCTTCGCGCACGCGTTTGGCGGCCAGCTTCAGTTCGTCTTTGCCGGCGTGGGCGGCGGCCACCTGCTCGTCAGCGGGCAAAGAGGCCACGGCGGCGGCGGTGTTGAGCGAAATGGTGCCCGACTTCACCGCCGCCACCAGCTCGGGCGCGGCTAGCTTCTGAATCTTTTCAATCGCCACCACCTGGCTGCTGCTGAGGCGGGCGGCGCGGGCAATGGCTTCGCGGCTCTTGAGCGCGTCGGGCTCGGGCTGGCTGGGTGCGGCGGTGGCGCTGGCCGGGTCTTCGGAGCGGTCTTCGACGCCTTCTGTGCGCTCGGCGCTGGCTGCGGCCTGCGCGCGCACGCGGCGTTCGGCCATGATCTCGCGCTGGCGCAACGCCAGCACCCCGCGCTGAAAGTCCGACACGCTGCGCCGCCCCAGGTGCTGGCCAATCATCCACAGGTGCACGTCTTGCATGGAACGAAACTGCGTGTTCTGCACGGTCTGAAACGGCAACCCGTGTTTTTGGCAAATGCCGTAGCGGTTGTGGCCGTCCACCAGCGTGTCGCCCCACAGCACCAGCGCGTCGCGGCAGCCTTCAGCCAAGATGCTGCGCTCCAGTGCCTCGTATTCGTCGGGGGTCAGCGGGTCGATGTAGGCTTTGAGTTCTTCGTTGACGGCGATGTGCATGGGCAAGCGGTCCAGGGTGCGGGATACGGGTAAAGGGCTGCCATTCTATGTGCCGGCGACAATGCCCGGGTCCCTGCGTCCAGCCCCATTTCAGAGCACGTTTTCACCCCATGAGCCGCATCACTTTTGAACTCCCCGAGCGCTTTGTCTTTGCCACCGAGATGCAGATCTACATCAGCCACGTGAACCAGGGCGGCCACCTGGACAACGCGCAGCTGCTCACGCTGGTGTCTGAAGCGCGGGTGCGGTTTTTCCGCTGGTTGGGCTACACCGAGGGCAACGTGGCCGGTTGCCCCATCGTGGTGGGCGACCTCGTGGCGCAATACAAGTCCGAGGCGTTTCACGGCGAAACCCTGCGCGTGGACATGGTGCCGGCCGACTTCAACCGCTACGGCTTCGACCTGGTGTTTCGCATGGCTGAAACGAGCCAAGGCCGCGAGGTGGCGCGCGGCAAGGTGGGCGTGGTGTTTGTGAACAAGGCCGACCGCAAGGTAGCCCCCGTGCCCGAGGCCTTTCAGCAGCGCCTGCGCGAAACCACACCAACCGCCCGGCCCACGGCGGGCTGAGCGGCTGGGGGTTTCAACTGGGGGTTCAGCGCGAGGTGTCGCCCGGTGGCGACCGGCGCGACTGCGACTGGTTGCTGCCACCCACATGCGACTCGCGGTCGCTGCGGCTGGTGGGCGTGCGCTGGCCCTGGTTGAGCTGGGTCGGGTCTTGCTCACCCACCTTGTTGGTGTCGTTTTCGACCTTGCGGGTGTGCGGCGCTTGCTTGTCTTGCGGATTCAGGTTGTGCTTCATGGCGATGGTCTCCGTGGGATGAAAAAGGAAAGATGCTTAGGCGAACCGCTCAGGGCCGGACCACGATGTTGTTGATGACGCTGGACACGCCGGGCGTGGTGCGCGCAATGGTTTCGGCGCGGCCCTTCTCGGCGGCACTTTTGGCAAAGCCCGAGAGCTGCACCGCGCCGCGCAGCGTTTCCACACTGATGGACAAGGCACTCACCGCCGGGTCTTCGGCAAACTTGGCCTTGACGCGCGCGGTGATGGTCGCGTCGTCCACGTACTCGCCCACGGTGGACTGTTCGCGCGACACGGCGCAGCCCACGGTGCTGAGCACCAGAAGCCCGGACAGGGCCATGGCAACGGCTGGGTGTTTCATAGCGTGCTCCTTGCAAAAAGCAACTTATCGCACGATCACAAACACCCGTCAAACGCAGCGCTCAACGCAATGGCAAATGGCCGCAAAGCCGGCTGAGGCAAGCCCTGCAGCGGCCCAGAACCTAACGGGGATGGTGGTTCTGGCGCCGGTGCAGCAGCACCTGCGCCACCGCCGCGCACACCGAAAAGCCGAGCATCAACAGCCCCAGGTTGACGGCGCTTTCGTGGGTGAACAGGCCCACGGTGAAGCCGCCCACGGCGCCCATCAGTTGCTGCATGAGGCCGGCCACGGCTGCGGCCGAGCCGGCCAGCGCTGGGACCAGGCTGACGGTGCCCGCCAAGGCCGGCGGCACCAGAAAACCATGGCCGATGCCCAGCAAAATAAGCGGCAGCGCAAAGGCCAGCGGCGAATGCCAGCCGGCCAGCGCGAGGCCCAGCATGAGGGCCACACCGCTCAACGTGAACCCCTGGCCGAGCTGCATCATGGGTCGGTCGCCGGTGCGGTGCACCAGGTGCGAGGTGAGGTAGTTGCCCACGATGTAGGCGAGCGGCACGCTCATGATGTAGTAGCCAATGCCTTCAGGGCCCACGCCGTAGCTGCCCAGCACGATGGGCGCCCCGCTGAGGAAGGTGTAGAAGGTGGCCGTGATCAGGGACAGGAGGGCCACATACAGAATGAAGGCGGGCTCGCGGGCCAGGCGCGCATACGAGGCCCACATGGCGCGCAGCCAGTGCGGCTGCACGGTGGTGGCTTTCTGGTGGTCGGGCAGGCCGCGCCAGGCCGCCACAAACAGCACGGCAGCCAGCCCGGCCATGAGCACAAAGTTGGACTGCCAGCCCAGGCGCACATGCAGCTGCCCGCCGATGATGGTGGCCAGCGGCGGGCACAGGCCCATGGTCATGCCGATGTAGGCCATGACGCGGGTGCGCGCCGGGCCTTGAAACAGGTCTTGCACCATGGCGCGGCCCACCACCATGCCGGCCGCGCTGCCCGCACCTTGCAGCACGCGCGCCAGCGTGAGCAGGCCCAGGTTGGTCGACAGGGCGGCCAGCACCGAACCCACGCAGGCCACGAAGAGACCAAACAACAAGATGTTTTTGCGACCCAGGCGGTCAGACAGCGGGCCGTACAGCAGCTGCAGGCCGCCGTAGGCCACCACGTAGCCGCTGAAGGTGAGCTGCACGCTGGCCTGGCTGGCGCCAAAGATGCCAGCCCATTCCTGCATGGAGGGCAGGCAGATGGTCATGGCCAGCAGGCCAAAGGCGAGCTGGGCCAGCAGGTTGGCCACCAGCAGGGTTTGGGACGGGGGTTGGGGTTGGGCAGCGGTCATTCAGCGGTGCGAGCCCTGCAGCGGGCCGCAAAAATGGAGCGGCCCCAATGGCCGCGTGCCACTGTAACCGCCACCGGGCTGTCGGCCTGTCACCTGCAGCCCGGTGGCGCGGGGTGGGGCCGCTCAGCGGCGCTTCAGCGCACGGCCAGAAAGCGCTGTTCCATTTCGCGGCGCATGGCTTTGCGCACCTCGGCGGCGCTGTGGCGGCGGCGCTCGTCGGGGGTAAAGGGGCGCAGCGGCGACACGGCCGTGGGCTTGCCTGCGTCGTCCACCGCCACCATGGTGAAAAAGCAGCTGTTGACGTGGCGGTTTTCCTGCGTGCGGATGTTTTCGGCGATCACCTTGATGCCGATTTCCATCGACGAGCTGCCGGTGTGGTTGACCGAGGCGAGAAAGGTGACGAGCTCGCCCACATGGATGGGCTGGCGAAACATGACTTGGTCCACGCTGAGCGTGACCACATAGGTGCCGGCGTAGCGGCTGGCGCAGGCGTAGGCCACCTGGTCAAGCAGTTTCAAAATGGTGCCGCCGTGGACGTTGCCCGAGAAGTTGGCGGTGTCGGGCGTCATCAGCACCGACATGCTGAGCTGGTGTGCGGGAAGTTGCATGGCTTTGGATGGAGGGCGGGCGGTGGTTGAACCGCTGTTGGGGAAGCACCGATCGTGCCACGGTGGCGCAGGTGCCCCGCCGGCCTGGGCGGGTTAATTGACGCAACGCTTTTGCGCAAGCCCCGGCGGCCACGTTCCAGATCAAGACCCTGACGCCTGAGACCGCGCTGGTGGCGGCGCAAGCGGCCATGGCGGCCTGCCGGGCGCAAGGCTTTCAGGTGGGTGTGGCGGTGGTTGACCGCTCGGGCCTGACCCAGGTGTTTCTGCGCGACCGCTTTGCAGGCGCCCACACGGTGGACGTGGCCACCAACAAGGCTTGGACGGCGGCGAGCTTTCGCACGTCCACGCTGGATCTGGCCACCGAGTCGCAAGCGGGCAAGCCCATGAGCGGCATTCGCAGCACACCGCGCATGCTGGCGGTGGGTGGCGGTGTGGTGATTGAGGGCGGCGGCTCCAGCTACGGCGCCATTGGCGTGTCGGGTGCGCCCGGTGGCGACGCCGACGACGCCTGTGCCAAGGCGGGCATCAAGGCGATTGCCGACAAGATCGAGTTTTAAGACTCAGCCCTTGCCCTGCCCTGGCTGCGCCAGGAAAAAGCGCAGCATCTCGGCCGAAGCGTCGGGGCCGTTGCCGTCGGTGAACGAGCCGGCAGCGGCTCCGCCCGACCAGGCGTGGCCCGCGCCGTGCAGCGTCCACGCTTCCACCAGGCACTGGCCCTGGGCGTTGGTGTGGCGGGTGCGGGTGTAGCGGCGGCCGCTGGGTGCCTGGCCCTGCTCGGTGCTGGTTTGAAGCCCCGCCGGGTGGGCCGCGTGGGCGCGGGCGGCTTGCTGCACGATGCGTTCGCCATTGCTGTGCTGCACGGTGTGGTCGAGGTCGCCGTGGAACACGATCACCGGCACCGCCTGCTGGGCTTGGCGGCGCGGGTCGGCTGGCGTGCCCGGCAAATGGCCCATGCCCATCACACCATGGCCTTTCATGGCTGCCATGGCCGAAGGAATGTCGTGCGCGGCGGCATACGGCAGGCCCGAATGGGCGCCCACGGCGGCAAACAGCTCAGGGTAGGTTTCGCCCAAAATCACGGCCATGGCCGCGCCGGCCGACAGCCCGGCCACGTACACACGGCCGGGGTCCACCGGGTGCTCGGCCACCACGGCCTGCACCAGAGCGGCCAGCAGAGCGGGCTCGCCAGCGCCGCGCACCTGGTCTTCGGCACGAAACCAGTTCCAGCAGCGCGAGGCGTTGGCCCCCGGCGCCTGTTCGGGGTAGACCACCACAAACCCATGTTCGTCGGCCAGCCGGTTCATCTGGGTGCCGGCGGCAAAGTCGTCGGCCGACTGGGTGCAGCCGTGCAACATGACCACCAGCGGCAAGCCAGCTGTTTTGGCGGTTTTGACTGTCTGGGCACCCGCGGCCTGCACCGGCACGTACAGCTTGTAGGCCCGCGTGCCCGCAGGCGCGCTGAAGCTGCGCAGCACAAACTGGCCACCAGCGGGGGCCGCCTCGGTCGCATCAGACCCCGGCGCCGGCACTTCGCGGGCCACCACGTCTACGACGTTGTCGTGGGCTGGCGCGGCTTGCGCTGGCGCCGCCGCCGCCCCCACCGCCAGACCCGCCGAGGCCAGCGCGTTGCGGATGGTTTCGCTCACCCCGCGCATGGGGCCGCTTTGGGTGTTGAGCCCGGCCGACGCCAGCGCGCGTTCAATGGTTTCCTGAATGTTCATGGCAAGGGCGCTCGGTGGTGAAAAGGCAGAAAGGCATGCGGGGGCTGCGTGGGCCAACCATGGCTTTCCAGTTGAGTCTGGCGTGTGTTTTGAGTGCGGATGGTTCGAAGCGGGTTGTCCGGCGGGTTGTAAGGCGCCTTCACACCATGCGCCCGGCCAGCGCGCGGCGCACCTCGGGTGACGCATGAAACGCGCCCAGCACCGACACCGACTCAATGGCGGCCAACGCCAGTTCGGGCGGCACGTCTTCAGCAATGCGGGCCAGGCCTACCACCTGCACCCGCAGCCGCTGGCCGGTGGCCACGGCGCGCTCCAGGTCGGCCCGGCTCAGGTGCTGCAGACCCAGCATGAGGGTGCGCCGCGCCACGGTTTGGCGCACCGTGTCAGCGTGCACCGCCAACTGGTTGCGCACCGCCGTGCGGATCAAGTCAGAGCGGTTGGAATAAAACCCTTCCTGCACCAGCAGATCGACCTGCCCCAGGTCCACCACACCCAGGTTGATGGTGAGTTTTTCGGTGTCGCCCACCCGGGCTTTGGGTTCGGTCGGTGTGTTGGCCATGTGAAAACCATCTGTTTAGAATCCAATTGGATTCCATATGGATGGTATTTGAGCACATTTGGCCAAAAACCCAACGGGTGACGCCCCCACACCGATGAACGGTCAACCCGGGCAGCCCACAGCCGCCGGGCCGCCCTGCCCTGCACCACGCACGCCCACTAGGCGGCCGGGTGGTCCCCACCGGACGCATCCAGCTCGATCACCAGCGCCTGGCTCATCATTTGCCCCGCCACGCGCCACGCCACCGGGTCGGTTTCGGTCGCCTGGCCCGGCGCCCGGCCGGCCGCCGTTTCAACCACCAGCAGCCGCACCGGATGCAAAAAGGCCGCGCGGCGGCCCTGCAGCGTGGCCACGGCGCGGCACAAAGCGCCGCAGCGCCTGGCGGGCCACGGGGTTGTTGAGCAAGTAGCCAGCGTCCCATGGGTCGGTGGGCTGGCGGGCGCGCCACCATTGGGCGTCGTTGAACTTGACGCGCAAGCGCAACCACAGCCCCGCCCAGCGGCCCCCGGCAGCGGCCAGCTGGTCGCTGCCGTCCAGCTGGCGCGAAAAAGCTTCCGCCAGCCACGCAACCTGGGCACCGCGCAGCACCGCCACCGACACGGGTTGCACCAACGCCGGCCGCTGCCAAGGCCGCAAAAACGGGCTGTCGCCACCCCCTGCACCACGGGCACACCAGGCGTGCAGCTTCTGCAAGGCGGCCTGCTGCGCGGCAAGGTGCAGCGCAGCAGAGGTCAACGGCGCCGGGGGCTCCACGCTGAGCGCCTGAGCGTCGTAACGGGCCATCAGGCCTGCAATCCGCGCTTTCAACATGTCTGTCATTTCACCACCTGGGGTTGCAACGTGTGCAAGGGCAACGAAGTCTGACACGGCCTTTGGCGGCCGGTTGGTAGTTGCAGAGTTTGGCGCGATGGGGTCTTTGTTGGGGCGCTGTTTCTCTGCGATGGGTTGCCATTTACAGCTGGTGATTTCACTGACCGATGAAGGCGGGGTGCAGCCGTTCAATTTCTTTGACTCAGCGTCGGCACATACAAAAAGCTGCCAGATAGTTTGCTACCTCTACGGGACTGAAGAGAGCTAAGCTGCGAGCTTAAGGTTGTCGTCCTGAATGCCATCTGCGCCGCCAGCCAAGGCGAACAAGCAACGTGCAACTTCGCTCACTACTTTCACATTTACGGCGTTGCCCAGTGCCTGAAATGCCGCACCATCCGTCTCGGGGAGGTATCGCAAATCATCCATGGACTGCAGCCTCTTGCACTCTTTCAGAGTCATGTACCGCGACTCCCAACCGATGATGGGTGTCTGCGTGGTGGTCATCGCCACCAGCGCAGGGGCGGTCGATCTGCGTTTCACACGCAGTCCCGATGCTCGAACTTGAAGCACGTGTTTCGTCAGATCCCGAACCTCTCCTTGGCAATTCCACTCCAGCTTCTGCAAGGATGACGGGAACTGCTCGAGCTTCTTCATCCATGGCTCGATCCACTGGCGGTGCTGCTGAAACAGTTCTCTGTTTTGGCGGATGAAGGCCTGCTTCCACACCGGAAAGCAGGCCTTCTTGGCTCGCGCATAGCTTGGTGCACACTCTAGGATTTCGGCCTTGCCCTCCCCAAAAAGCTGGCGCCCGAACGAACCCCTAAAACTACATAGTTCGTTGATCGTGTACGAATGGAGGGAGTCCCGCGACGTAGGGTAATTGGCTCCAAATTCGTGCCCCCAGATTGGAAATGAAGGCAGCTTTTTGTCTATTGGATACTGGTCAAGGAACTCTTGCCAGACCTCTATACAGTCCACCAACTGTTTAGTGATCGGCTTCGCATCTGCTGGAGCAACATCTAGCACGGTGCCAATGTCAAGAACTCCGTGAGGCTCTTCCGGCCAATCGAATGAGGCAAGGCCTCCGCGCGACCGAAGGTGCGCGACCATATACAAACGCTCACGAATCTGCGGCACGCCAAATTCGTGTGGCGACAGCTTCTTGCTGAGAACATCGTAGCCAAACGAATTTAACGTCTCAACAACTTTTTCATATGTATTGCCGTCGTCATGATTGAGGAAATTGGCGACATTCTCAAGGAGTACGAATCTCGGGCGCCTGCACTCAATAATCTCAGCAATTCGAAGAAAAACTGTTCCCCTCAGTTCATCTTTCCACCCTAGTTGCAAGCCTGCTTTCGAAAATGGCTGGCACGGGAATCCTGCGCATAAAACTTCGTGATCTGGAACGGCAGATGGTGAAATTTTCCAAAGATCTCCTTCCGCAGCAATTCCGAAATTTTTCTTGTATAGCGCCTGCAAGCTACTTTGAATTTCAGACGCAAAAACACATTGCCCGCCATGCAACTCCAGAGCCTGATGAAAACCACCGATGCCGGCACATAAATCAACAAATCGAAATTTCATCTAGGGAAGTCTAGGAATTGCTGCAACATAAGGAGTCATCCAGCTGATTATCTCTTGCTCAACAGCAGCTGGCAACCAATTTCCTGCATTAATATCTAGCAGGCGATATCGATCAAAGAATATTCCCTGAACTATTAAGGTGTTTTTGCGAAACTCGCCATCATCAACAAAGGCGTAAGGCATGGCAAACCCTTTGGATGGCGGTGAATTAAAGGACACTACTTTCGACCAGATACTCAAATCAGGGGTGCGTCTCTTGTTAATCCAATCTTTACCAGAAGCACACTGGATCATCGTCACCGGCATGCAAGGTCGATTGTCGCCAAATGAGCTATACATCAGTAAGTCCAGCCCAAGTTCGTTAGCATACGCGTCAACCCACAATTCCCGCTCAGCACCTTCTCGTTCAAAAAGTTCCGCGATGATTTCGTTCACGCAATCCTTCAGTTTAACTGCATTGTCAGCCGCCCAGCCGACGCGCTTAACTATCCAACCTGGGTACCGGGCGGTAAGAGCAGCATGACAAATTTTCTCAAAAATTGATCCTTGCACGCCGTAAACAATTGGAAAGTCCTCTTTGTTGAACGACTTAGGATATAGATATCCTACGCATGACAAGAAAACGCAGAAACTGTACGCAGGGTAGTCAGTCCACTTCTTCGTCGCAGTGAATGACATGGCGTCAGTCTTGATGCCCAAAGTGTGTTCCAACCGACGAAAGCGGCGTTCCACAATTGCCCATGCGTCGTCAACAAACGCATTTGCAAAATCTTGCTCCAGGTAGACGCCATTCTCCGTGAGCGAGTCGACTACATCCGATTTGTAAAGAGGCTCATCGGAAAAAATAACACTAGCCTCTAGCCAGTCGCAAAAGAAATCTAAACGACTATTGTGCTTGTTAACCGAGTAGCTTATTCCTTCTTCCGGCAACTTAAGAGCCATCTCGTTCCTCCGCCAAGATCTCATCCTTTATTGCCGGGAAATTGCTCAGCAGTTGGAATATATCAGCGCCCAACCGACGAACGACGCGCTGCATTTCGTCTGACTTTTTGTATACATGAACATCGCCCAGCGCCAATTGGATATTGTCCGACGCCGAAGATATAAGTTCGATGACATTTCGCTCCCCTTCCCCTGACTTCCGAAGAGCAACTTCAAATACCGGAACGGTTGTTCGCTCAAGGTATTTTACGGCCTCCTCACTTTCAAGAATTCTTCCAAAATCATCGACATGACGGGAGTCTGAGAATAGAGGTGCCTTCCTTTCCTTGCCAAACAGCCAGGTCGAATAGTTTCTGAGATTTTCTTGATAATCGGGCTTGATCGGTTCGCGTGCTTCTGCAGGATCTGCATTCCAATTAACGCCCAAGTATTTCTGTGCGCCCGCGCTTCTTAATGATAAATACAGAACGCTAAATTTTTTCTCAACTTCCTCTACATCAATATCTTCATCCTCATCCATCTGGGTGAGCACTCGATATGCGATGTAATGAGATCTAACAGTTGGGGCTTTACTCCCAATTTTTCTCCTTACCTGATCATAAGTAAGACCTTCCTCCTCAATTAGTTTGGCTATGTATTCCGCCTTCTCTGCAGGCTTCCATTCCTTGATTCCGGTAACGTGCCGAAACCCGAGGTATGCAGAAACTTTAGCTCTGGATTCGACCTGAATATAAGGAAGATTTTTGAAGAAATCGTTTGATAAATTGCCGCTGCCTAATAAATCAGACCACTTCTTATTCTTTAATTGGCCGGTCTTTGCAGCCCACAGGAGCTTCACGGTAGCAAGCCTTCGATTGCCTTCTACGACTACTAGATGCTCTTTCCCATAAAGCTTTTCCTTTACAACTATCAGTGCCTCCTGGGGAAAGAAGCCGCTCTCCAAGAACGATGTAGCTATCTCGTCCAGCGTCCAGCCTTGCATCACCTCAAGAATCTTGTCCTGCTTGAGAGTCTTGGAGGCGACCTTTCGCCCGAGCCGTGGGTTTGTCGGATCGAGGTACAGGTCGTCAACAGATGCGTATTCAATTTTTGTGGCCATAAGAGCTCTCGAAAAAATAGCTGCCGTCTCGCACGTCCATAGTCGCGCGTCTAAGGGGTGGCCTCATTGTCTCGCCACACCCGGTCCGAAAGCTTATCAGTGCACTTGATTCACAAGATGCTTGTCGCTACCACCCTTCATCGTTTGCCGCTCTGCCCCTGCTTGACGGCTGGTTCCGTAAACGCAACGCTGACCTGCCGAATAGCGGCCTGCACAGTGGGGGTTGCCGAACGGTAGTTGTCGAGCAACGCGGCCTCCTCAGCCTCTAGAACCACCGTGCCTTTGTCAACTTGGCGCACCTCTGGGGTATGCCGGCCCGTGAGGATGTAGAGCACGTCCGCGCCTTCTTCGGCAAACAGCGCGAGATAGCTCGCGTTAGGCACCGTAGTGCCCGCCTCGTACTTGATCTGTGTGACCTTCGTCACCAAGGTGAGGTCAGCAATGGTCTGCTGGGTCAGCCGCAGACGCTGTCGCTCCTCTTTGATGCGCGTCCCAATGGCACTCATCACTTTTCCGTCATCCATCGACTTCTCTATCTAGGGGCTAAAAGTATACATTTCTTAACCATGGCAAATAAATATTTATCTCGTTTTTGATTAGGCATACCGGTGACCAACCACTCACCAAGAGGGCCAGCCCGATGCCCTGCAGCGCCATTGCACCGGCGCAAGAGGTCGTGGGCCAGCTGCTGAAAGAGGATCTCGTTCGCCTGCGATACAGCTAAGCGGCAGCTGGAAGCTCCTGGAACCCAGGTAGCCATTGCTGTTGCCATGCGCCTGTCGGAATCGGCCGTCAGCCGCATCAAGCACGACAAGCTGCACGAACTGCTCGCCTTACTCGCCCACGCAGGCTTTATGGTCGTGTCCAGCGACCTAGTTTGCGTTGTACCGTCAGAAACCTAAACAGAAGCAGTCATTGACTTGGCAAACGCCACCGACGGCAAGCGCTGTACACCAGCCACTGACCCTGGTTTTAAAAAGAACAGCAACCGGTCGGCAACCAACCTTCGTAACCGCCGGACGATGCCCAGCGCGGACCAGGCCACACCGAGGTGCGCCGTTTTCAGCCCCTCAGCAGCGCCATCACTTCGTCGTCTTCCACTTGGGGAAAGTGGCGGTAAAACTGGCCCACGGCCTGGAAGTCTTCGGGGGCGTGCAGGCACACCACTTCGTCGGCCAGGGTGCGGATGCGGGCCAGTGCCTCGGGCGATGACACGGGCACCGCGCACACCAGCTTGGCGGGCAGGCGCCGGCGCAGGCTGTGCAGGGCCGAGATCATGGTGGCGCCGGTGGCCAGGCCGTCGTCCACCACGATCACGGTGCGGCCTTCGGGATCGACGGGAGCCCGCAGGGGCGCGTATTGCACGCGGCGCGAACGGATGGTTTCGAGCTGGGTGTGCTTTTCGGCGGCGATGTAGTCCTGGTCGGCCCCGATGGATGCGGCGTAGGGCGCGATGTAGCTCCAGCCGCTTTCATCGACCGCGCCAATGGCCACTTCGGGCTGGTAGGGCGCGCGCAGTTTGCGCACCAGCACCACGTCCATGTCGCCCTGCAGCCGCTCGGCCAGCACCTTGGCCATGGGCACGGCGCCACGGGGAATGGCCAAAATCAGCGGGTGCTGGCCCCGGTAGACGGCCAGCCGGGTGGCCAGTTGGCGGGCGGCGTCTTCGCGGTCTTTGAACATGGTGGCTCCTTGGAATGGCGGGCGTGTTCAGCGGGCGCGCGGGGGTTGCAGCAGCTGGATGCTGAAGTCGGTCTCGTACGGCGGGACATGGCATTCGATGATGTGGCTGGGCGCCACCTGCAGCCGCAGGCCCACCACGTCGGCGCGCAGCGGCAGCGTGGTCACGCAGCGGTCCACCAGCACGGCCAGGCGCACGGCGGCGGCGTGTTTGCGGTTCAGGTGCTCAAGCACTTTCAACAGCGACTGCCCGGTGTAGAGCACGTCGTCCACCACCAGCACGGTGACGCCGCTCAGGTCGAGCGAGACGTCGCGCGGGGATTCGGTGAGCTGGGTGTCGGGGTAGACGAGGGTGAGGTCGTCGGCGTAGCGTTTGACGGACAGGTCCAGCCGCAGCGGCGGCGGTAGGCCATGGCGCAGCACCAGGCGCTCGGTGAGGCGGTCGGCCAGTGGCGCACCACGGCGCAGCACGCCCAACACGGCCACCGGGCCGTTGCCGCGCAGCAAGCCCACCGCCTGCTGCGCCATGTGGTCCAGCACGGCGGCGAACCCGGCGTGGTTGTAGAGGCAGGTGCGTGTGCCGGGCAGACATTTCATGGGCGTGCTCGCTGTGTGGAGAGGCATTCAGCGCAATGTAGGCCGGGCGTGCCGCGCGGCCTTGAGCGCTCTCAACCAACGGCGTTTCAGAGGCCGGCGAATGCTGCCAGCTCGCGCAGCAGGCGCGGGCGCACACCGGTCATGCCGCGGTAGGCCACCACGGCGTCGCTCATGGAAGCGAGCGCGGCATGCAGCTCACAGGCGCGCGTGGGCCCCGCGTGCAAGACATGCAGCAGCGGGCAGACCATGACGCGGATGAAAAACACACCGCGCCGCAGGGCGGGCAGGGGCAGGGTGGTCTGGCGTTCCACACGAAAAAACACCTGCTCCAGCAGGCGCTGCCCGCTGGCGTTGGCCTGGGCCTCGGCGTCTTCCCAGCGGGTACGACGGGTTTCGGGGTGTTGCGGCAGGTCACCGCTGGGCGTGAGCAGCCACACATGGCGCAGCATGCTGGCCTGGCGAAACGCCATGTCCACAATGCCCTTGCCGCCGGCCTGCAGCAGTGCGTTGTCAGCCACGGGGGCATGGATGGCGGTGAAGTCCAGCCCCAGCTTCTCCGCCGGGCTCCAGTTGGACGGGAAACACACCGAGAGCCATCGCGTGCGCATGGCGCCCAGCTCGTCGTGCAGCACCACCATGTCTTCTTGCAGGCCCATCGCCAGGGCTTGGGCTGTGGGCGCCAGCGCCACGCCGGTTTGGGCGGCATAGGCAGCGGCAATGGCCTGCAACACAGCCGGCTCGGCCTGACCCACCAGGGCGCGCTCGTGTTGCGTGTGCAGCACGGCTTGTTTCTGTGCAGCGTAGGCCGGGGCTTGAGCATCGCGCAAGAATAGCGGCGGGGGCGTTGCCGCCTCGGCAACTGGCACCAGACGCGACAAACCAGGCCGCATGCGAAACGGGCTGGCCACGGGCCAGGGCATGTGAGCGGCAGGGGTGAGGGCGTGCATGGCGGGATGGTGTGGCGGCAGCGGCGGCGGCGAGGTTCCAGCCGCGTGGGCCGGCAGGGGGCCACCGACCGGCCGGGTACCGGTTTGCTTCGGCATCAGTCGGCCAGCTTTTGCACCAGCAGTTTTTGCACCAGCGGGTGCTGCACTTTGCGCGCGGTGCCAATGGCGTAAAAGTGTTCCTGCACGCCGTCGCAAGGCGCAAACCAGCTCAGGCCGTACCCGTTTGAGAGCTTTTCGCGCATGCGCTCGGAAGCGGGGAACACGCCCATGCCCAACGAGCCAAACGTGGCCAGCAGGGCGCTGTCTTCAAACTCGCCCACCAGGTTGGGCGTGACACCCTGGCGCTCAAACCACTGGTCGAGCCGCAGGCGCACCGAGGCGTGTGCGGTGGGCAACAGCACGGGCACCTGGGCCAGGCTGTGCGGAAAGTTGTGTCGGGCCTGCGCCAGCCATTCCTTGGGCGCGTACCAGCCCAGCGCCGAAGACCCCAGCGCGTGGCTGTAGAGCCGCAGGTTGGGGTTGGCTGGCGCGGGGCGGTCTGACAGCACCACGTCCAGGCGGTGCAGGGCCAGGTCGGCCAGCAGGTCGTCAAATTTGTCTTCGTGGCACAGCAAGCGCAGGTGGGGCTCTTCCATGGCGGGCGCCAGCAGGTCGCGCACGGCGAGCTTGGGCAAGCCGTCTGAAATGCCCACCACGAGACGCACACCGACGTGTGTGCCGGCCTCGCGCACGGCGGTTTGCAGGTGCTCACCCAGGTGAAAAATTTGCTCGGCCACTTGCAGCGCGGCCTGGCCGGCGTCGGTCAGCGCCAGGCCGCGGCCGGCCGGCTTGAACAAGGCGTGCCCCAGCGACTGTTCGAGCAAGCGCACTTGCGCGCTCACGGTTTGCACCGCCAGCCCCAGCCGGTCGGCGGCGTGCGACATGCCGCCCTCTTTGGCCGTGACCCAGAAGTAATAGAGGTGCTTGTAATTGAGTTCCTGGTTCATTGTTCGTATTTTAAGGAATATTTTTCAATCATTGTCTGCTTTTTAATACATCTGTGCAGCCCTATCTTGACAGCGTGTTCGGGGCACGCCAGGCGCCCCCACAGCGAACAATTGGCCTGGTTCTTTTTTTCACTCAACGAAAGCGGTGACCCATGAGAACTTACCCCACCAACAGCCCCCAGGCCGCCACACGCCTGCTGGCCATGGCCCTTGTGGCCGACGGCAACTATTCCATGACCGAGATCCGCGCCCTGGATCGGCTGGACGCGCCACGGCGCCTGGGGCTGCCCGCCGAGGAGATCAAGGCGGTGATCGACCTGTTTTGCCAAGACCTGTTGCACGCGGCACACGGGGAGTGGATCGGTTCGTCGCAGATCGACGATGCGACCCGCCAAGGCCTGATGAACGAGGTACAGGACCCGGCGCTTCGCGCGCAGATTTTGGATCTGTGTGAAGGCATTGCCCTGGCCGACGGACACATGGCCGATGGTGAAGCCGACATGCTGGACGCCATGGCGAAGGCTTGGCGCACGGCACCCGCCGTAGCGTGAAACGCCGCAGCCGATCAAGCAAGACAGGACTCTTCGTATGAAAGCAATGATCTGGTTGGCGTTTGTGGTGCTGGCCGGCCTGTGGACCGGGCTGGTGGCGCTGACAGCCCAAGTGGCCGACTGGTTGCTGGCGGCCATGACCTCAGGGCAGGCCACCGACCTGGCCACCGCAGCGGGGCAATGGCCGGTGCCGGCGTGGCTGGCCCTGTGGGTCGACACGGCCTGGCTGCAAGGCCTGCAGGCCGCCGCGGTGGACCTGGTGCAGTGGCTGGGGCAGGTGCTGCCGTCGGCAGATGGCCTGATGGGCTGGATCACCCCGTTGCTGTGGATCGGCTGGGGGCTGGTGATGCTGTTGCTGCTGGTGTGCGCGGTGGCTGGGCACTGGCTGGCGGGCCGCCTGGGCACACCCGCCGCGCCGCGCCAGGCACAGGCCTGATCGGCCGAAGGGCCGCCCGCAACACCATGAGCATCCACTTGGCTGAGCGGCTGCGCGTGGCGGCCGACGGGCACCGCGCCAACACCGTGTCGGCAGCGGCAAGCGCCAACGCCGCCGCCGACCTGCGCCTGAACCTGGCGGAACTGCTCGGCTTGCACCGCGAGTCGTCGGGCGCGGTGTTGCTGATGCTGCTGGCCGTGGTGTGCGCGGTGCCGCTGCCGGGCACCGGCACGGCCATGAGCCTGGGCATCTGGGCGCTGGCCTGGGCCTGGGCACGCGGGCAAGACAGCTGGCCCCTCCCCGCCCGCCTGGGACAGATGACGCTGAACGAGCGCTGGACCGGCCGCTGCCTGCACGGCCTGGCCTGGATGTACGAGCGGGGCAACCGCTGGCTGCGACCACGGTGGGCACTGTGCTCACATGACAGCACGCGGGTGTGGTGGGGCGTGTGGATCGCGCTGATGGGCGTGGTGATTTTCTTGCCGCTGCCGCTGGGCAACGTGCTGCCCAGCCTGAGCCTGATCTTGCTCAGCCTGGGCTGGATGTTTCGCGATGGCGTGGCCCTGCTGCTGTCCACCGCCGCTGGCGTGGCCGCGGTGGCTTATGTGGTTTCGCTGTGGCAACTGGTGACGCAGGCGCTGGGCCAGGCCTGGGCCTGGCTGCCGGTGTAGCGGCGCAGCGGTGCGCTGGCGCGGTGGCGTCAGGCGCTGCGCGCGAAAAACAGCGCGCTCATCACCAGCCCGGTCACGATCACGCCCACACGCACCCATTGCGCGGGCAGGCGCTTGGACCAGCGCGCACCAAAGAAACCGCCCGCCGTGGCGGCCACCATCATCAACAAGCCTTCTTTCCAGGCAATGACGCCCGCCAGCACAAACGCGCCCACCGCCAGCCACGACAGCACCAGCGAGTTGAGGTTTTTCAGCGCGTTCACCGTCTTGATGCGCGATTCGCCCGCCACGGTGTACAGCGCCATGAGCAAGATACCCAGACCGCCGTTGAAATAGCCGCCGTAAATGGCCACCAGCAGCAGGCCGGGCTCGCGCCAGGCGACCAGCCCCTGCCCCTCTTTGGACGCCGCCTGAGCACGCCGTGCCAGCACTGGCCCGGCGGCAAACAGCGCGGTGGCAAACAGCAGCAGCCAGGGCACGATGCCGGCAAACAGGTGCGACGGCGTGACCAGCAACAGCAGGGCACCCGCCACGCCACCCACCGCCGACAGCGCCATTTCACGCTGCAGGCGCCGCGTGGGCAGCTCGCGCAGTTCGGCCCGAAAGCCCAGCGTGCTGCCCAGGTAGCCCGGGCTTACCGCCAGCGCGCTGGTGGCGTTGGCCATGATCGGTGGCACACCGGCAAACACCAGCGCAGGAAACGTGAGAAAGCTGCCGCCGCCGGCGATGGCGTTGAGCACACCGGCCGCAAACGCGGCAACGGCCAGCAACAAAGAGGTGGTCCAGACATCCATGGCGGGGGTTTTGGGCTCGGGCGAGCGCGGGAGGTAAAAGGCGCCCATTATGGCGACCAGCCCACCGGGAACCTCAGACCCAAGACACGCTCCGACCCCCATGACAAAAACCACCGCTCTCATCGAAACCCGCCAGCTCGGCATGTCTTACCCGCTCGGCAACACCCGCGTGGACGTGCTGCGCGGGCTGGATATGCGCATTGAAGCCGGCACCCGCGTGGCCATTGCCGGCCCCTCGGGTTCGGGCAAAACCTCGCTGCTGCTGTTGCTTTCGGGGCTGGAGCGGCCGAGCGCCGGGCAGGTGCTGATCGACGGCATCGACCTGGGCACGCTGGACAGCGACGGCCTGGCCGACCTGCGCCGCGAACGCATCGGCATCGTGTTTCAGAGCTTTCACCTGCTGCCCAGCCTGAGCGCGCTGGACAACGCGGCCCTGCCGTTGCAAATGGCCGGGGCCAGCGGCGCGCGTGAAGCGGCGGCCGAAATGCTGCGCCGCGTGGGCCTGGGCGAGCGCATGCACCACAAGCCGTCACAGCTCTCAGGCGGCGAACAGCAGCGCGTGGCCATTGCCCGGGCGCTGGTGCACCGCCCGCGCCTGCTGCTGGCCGACGAGCCCACCGGCAATCTGGACGACCACACGGCCGAAGCGGTGCGCGAGCTGCTGTTTGGCCTGAACCGAGAACTGGGCACCACACTGGTGCTGGTGACGCACGACCTGGACTTTGCCGCCCGCTGCGACCGCGTGCTGCGCCTGCACGAAGGCCAATTGCAGGAAGCCCCCACCGAACGCCAGCCGGAGCACCGCGATGCTGTTTTTGCTTGACCTGGCCTGGCGCGACCTGCGCGCCAGCGGACGGCGCCTGTGGATTTTTGTGGCCTGCCTGGTGCTGGGCGTGTCGCTGGTGGCGGCAGGCGGCGGACTGTACCGCCAAGTGGCCGACGCGATGCGCACCGACGCCCGCTTGATCTTTGGAGGCGATGTCGAAATTGAATCGCCCCAGCCCCTGCCGGCTGAAACCCTGGCCTGGATGCAGGCGCGTGCCACGGTGTCGCGCTTGATCGAGCTGCGCACCATGCTGCGCACCGAAGACGGCCGTGCCCAGCTGATTGAACTGCAGAGCGCCGATGCGGCCTACCCGCTGGTGGGGCAGGTGGAGCTGAACCCGGCCGCGCCGCTGGCCGACACGCTGGCCCAGCGCGACGGCCAGTGGGGCGCCGCCCTCGACAGCGCCCTGGCCACCCGCTTCGGTTTGCAAACCGGCAGCCGCATCGCCATTGGTGACCTGGACCTGGTGGTGCGCGCCATCACCGTGCGCCAGCCCGACCGCAGCCTGCGCGCCGACTGGGGTGCCGCCCCGGTGCTGGTGGCCGAAGGCGCGCTGGAAGCCACTGGCCTGGTGCAGCCACTCAGCCGGGTGGAATACCGCTACCGCGTTCGCGTGGACGCCCCCAGCGCACAGGCCGCCACCGACTGGCGCGATGCCTTCATGGCCGCCTTTCCGGCGCTGGACGCCGAGGTGCGCAGCTTCGACGAGCGCAGCGACCGCATGGCCGAGGTGCTGGGCCAGATCGCTTCGGGCCTCATGTTGATTGGGTTTTCAGCCCTGTTCATCGGAGGGCTGGGCGTGTTCAACAGCGTGCAGGCTTACCTGCAAGGCAAGCTCACCAGCCTGGCCACCCTGCGCGCGCTGGGCCTGCGCGACGGCCGGCTGGCCACCCTGGTGCTGCTGCAAATTCTCATGCTGGCGCTGCTGGCCAGCGTGGTGGGGGTAGCGCTGGGCATGGGCCTGGCGCTGGCCGGTGCCCAGCTGGCCGCCGACAAACTGCCGGTGACGCTGCTGCTGCAAGGCCTGTGGCAGCCCGCGGGGGTGGCGGCGGCGTTTGGCGTGCTCACCGCGCTGGCGTTTTCGCTACCGGCGCTGGGCCGGGCGTTGTCGGTCAGTCCGGCCACCTTGTTCCGGGGCGTGGAGGGGCAGGCGCTGCACACGCCGCGCCGCGCCTGGTGGCTCACCGCCGCCGTGGCCGCCACCACCTTGGCGCTGCTGGTGGCGGTGCTGCCCGACCCGCGCTTTGGCCTGGCCTTTGTGCTGGCCACCGCCGCTTTGCTGGGTGTGCTGGACCTGGCCACCCGCGCGCTGCGCCGCCTGGCCGCGCGGCTGCAACACCACCCGCGCCTGCCCTTGCCGCTGCAACTGGCGCTGGCCGGTTTGCAGCAGGCGCATTCGCCGCTGCGCACCGCCCTGCTCTCGCTGGGCTCGGCGCTCACGCTGCTGGTGGCTTGCACGCTGGTGGTGATGACGCTGCTGCGCACCGTGAACGACACCGTGCCCGCCAACGCGCCAGCGCTGGTTTTTTACGACGTGCAGACCGAGCAAATACCGCTGCTGAGCGACACCCTGCAAAGCGTCGGCGGCGGCCTTGAACTGCGCACCGCACCGCTGGTGCTGGGGCGCCTGTCGGCGGTGAATGGCGAAGCGCTGCGCGAGAGCGCCGACGGTGAGCGCGCCCGCGAAGCGCGCGACGAACACAAGCTGAGCAACCGCTCGGGCAACTTCGACGACGTGGTGATCGACCGCGGCGCCTGGTGGCCCCAAGACCACACCGGCGAACCCCTGGTGGCGATGGAAGACCGCGAGGCCGACGAACTGGGCCTGCAGGTGGGCGACCGGCTGCGCTTCGAGATCATGGGCACGCCGGTGGAGGCCACGCTGGCCGCCATCTACAGTCAGCGGCGCATGCAGTCGCGCCTGTGGTTAGAGGCCATCTTCAGCGACGGCGTGCTGGAGCCCTTCATCACCCGCCATGTGGGCGCGGCCTGGATGCCGGTAGCGCAGACGCTGGACGCCCAGGACCGCCTGGCCGCCGTGGCGCCCAACATCGCCACGGTGCGCACCGAGTCGCTGCTGCGTGAAACCCGCGCCCTCATGGGCCGCGCCAGCAGCGGCCTGGCGGTGGTGGCGGGCGTGTGCCTGGCCGCGAGCCTGCTGGTGCTGGCCAGCGTGGTGGCAGCCAGCCGCAGCCGCCAGCTGTTTGACGCCACGGTGATGCACGCGCTGGGCGCACGCCACTCGCTGCTCAGGCGCGTGCTGGTGTGGGAATACGTGGTGCTGGCCACCGTCACATCCGCCTTTGCGCTGCTCGCCGGCAGCGCGCTGGCCACCGGTCTGCTGCTGTGGCGACTGGACATGAGCCCGGTCGGTCTGTACTGGAGCGGCCTGCTGACAGCGCTGCTGGTCAGCGGCGTGAGCCTGGGTCTGGGCGCGCGCTACCTGCTGGGGCAGATGCGGCTGAACCCGGCGCTGCTGCTGCGCAGCGGGGGCTGAAACGCGGCGAGCCCGTCGTTCAGGCCCGCCCAGCGCGGCAAACAAGGAGCCCCCGCCCAGCGCGCGCAGGCAGGGCTGGCGCGGCACCTGGGGGGCACAGCGGGCAGCCGCGGCCAGCGGCCTAAAATTGGCCCAGCCCCCTCAACGGACGCCCAGCTTGCCGCACCCCAACACACACCCCTCGCCACACGACGCCAGCCCCCTTTACGTGGACCTGGACGGCACGCTCACGCTGTCGGACACGCTGTACGAATCGGTCATGCTGCTGGTGCGCCGCAACCCGCTGAACCTGTTGCGCTTGCTGGCCTGGCTGCTGCTCGGCAAGGCGGGCTTCAAGCACAAACTGGCCGACGCGGTGCGCCCAGACCCAGCCCGCCTGCCGTACCACGAGCGTTTTGTGCAGTACCTGCGCGACGAACACGCCCGCGGCCGCCCGCTGGTGCTGGCCAGCGCGGCAGACGCGCGCATCGTGGGCGAGGTGGCGGCGCATTTCAAAATTTTTGACGCCGTGCTGGGCACCCACGGCGGCGCCGGCGGCCCCAACCTGAGCCGCGCCCACAAGCGCGCCGCCATCGACGCACACGCCCGCGCAGGCGGCCACACCACCTGGACCTACGCCGGCAACAGCCACGACGACCTTTCGGTGTGGCAGGGCAGCACCCAAGCCGTGGCCGTGAACGCGCCACCCGCTGTGGTGCGCGCACTGCAGCGCCAACACCCGCAGGCACGCGTGTTTGCCCAGGAGCCCCTGAAGCTCAAGACCGTGCTGCGCGCGATCCGTCTCAAGCAGTGGTCCAAAAACGCGCTGCTGTTTTTGCCGCTGCTGGCCGCGCATTCGCTCGACCCGGCGCTGTGGGGCCTGGCGGCACTGGCCTTCGTGGCGTTTGGCCTTTGCGCGTCGGCCACCTATTTGTTCAACGATCTGCTGGACCTGCCCAACGACCGGGTGCACCGCCTCAAGCGTTACCGGCCGCTGGCCTCGGGCGCCGTCAGCATTGCGCTAGCGGTGGTGCTGGGCGTGGTGATGATGGTGCTGGCTTTTGGGCTGGCGCTGGCGGTGTCGGGCGGCTTTGCCGCCATGCTGCTGGCCTACACCGTCACCACGCTGGCGTATTCCCTGTGGCTCAAGCGCGTGGCGCTGATGGACGTGCTGGTGCTCTCCAGCCTCTACACACTGCGCATTGGCGCCGGCGGCGTGGCCGTGAGCGTGGCGCCGTCCAACTGGCTGCTGGCGATCTCGATCTTTCTCTTTCTAAGCCTGGCACTGGTGAAGCGCTGCGCCGAGCTGGAAGAGCTGGACGACGAGCGCGCCGCCCTGGCGCCCGGCCGGGGCTACCAGCCGCGCGACCTGGCCTCGCTGCGGTCCATGGGCTTGTCCAGCGGCTTCCTGGCGGTGCTGGTGCTCACGCTGTACATCGACAGCCAGAACAGCCAGGCGCTGTATGCGCAACCCGAGTGGCTGTGGGGCGCTGCGCCCGTGCTGCTGCTGTGGATCATGCGCATCTGGCTCAAGACCGGACGGCGCGAACTGCACGGCGAAGACCCGCTGCAATTTGCGCTGCGCGACCCATTCAGTTGGGTCACGCTCGGCGTGATGGGCGCGATGGGTCTGGCCGCCACCGTGGGCCTTTGACCGAGCCCGAGTCCACACCTTTCCTGCCGCCAACACGAGACGCCTCTTTCATGAAATCCATTGCGCTGGGCCTGGCCCTTTTTTGTGTGCTGCTGTCGTCAGCGGCCCAGCTGGCCATGAAACGCGGCATGGGCGCACCGGCCGGTGGCGACGTGGGCGCCACCTACCTGCACGCGCTGTCCAGCCCCCTGGTGTGGCTGGGCCTCGTGCTGTACGGTGCCAGCGCGGTGCTGTGGCTGTGGGTGCTGTCGCGGCTGGACGTGAGCCTGGCCTACCCGCTGGTGAGCCTGGGTTTTGTGGTGACGATGGGCCTGGGCGTGTTGTGGCTGGGCGAGCCGTTTTCGTGGCTGCGGGTGGCGGGCTGCACGCTCATTGTGGTGGGTGTGAGCCTGCTGGCCATGGACGCCTGAGCGGCTGCGCCGGCGCTGCGCTCGACCGTGTTTTTGTTTTGAATGACGCATGACCATGAACCCTTCTTACCTTTCGATTGCGAACGCACGCTGGCTGTTCTGGGTCACGTTTGCGGCCACGCTGCTGCTCAAGATCGGGGTGGCGGCCACGTTCCCAATGACCGGGGACGAGGCCTTTTTCTACCAGTGGGGCGTGTTCCCGGCCTGGGGTTATTCAGACCACCCGCCCATGGTGGGCTGGCTGCTGGCGGTGCTGCACGGTATCAGCGACCATCCGTTGGTGCTGCGCAGCGTGACGCTGCTGGTAACCAGCGCCATCGCGCTGCTGGTGGTCGATCTGCTGCGGCGCTTTTTGCCCGACGCGCGCGAGCCGAGCGCCTGGCTGGCCGGCACGGTGTACCTGGCCATGCCGTGGTCGTGGATGTTTGTGCTGGTCACCACCGACACGCCGCTGATTCTGTTCATGGCGCTGTCGGCCTACGCTTACCTGCGCGCCAGCGCCTGCCCTGAGCGGGGCACCGGCTGGTACGTGCTGGCCGGGCTGTTTGTGGGGCTGGCGTTTTTATCGAAATACTTCGCCGCCCTGCTCGGCTTGGCCTATGCGGTGCACGTGTTGGGCTGGCGGCGCGAGCGCTGGTGGGCGCTGCCGCTCATGTTCGCGCTGGCGCTGCCGTCCATTGGCATCAACCTGGGCTTCAACGCCACGCACGGCTGGAGCAATGTGATGTTCAACGTGTTCAACCGCCACGAGGGTTCGCACTGGCAACTGAAGACGTTTGCGGTGTACGTCGGCATGGCGCTCTACCTGCTCACGCCGTGGCTGGTGTGGCAAGGCCTGCGCGCCCGCCGGGTGCATGGCGTGTCGGCCAGCACACAGCGGGCCGCCGCCGTGCTGTGGCTGTTCCCCATCCTGCTGTTTGCGTTTTTGAGCCTGCGCCGCAGCGTGGGGCTGCACTGGGTGCTGGGCTTTGTGCCGCTGTTTGTGGTGTGGGCCGGGCTGAAGCTGGAGCCGCGCGCGCTGCGCCGCAGCCTGAACTGGACGGTGGCGCTTTCGGTGCCGCACCTGCTGCTGGTGGCCGCGCTGGCCTGGGTGCCGCTGTCGCTGTGGCAGCCCACCAAACTGTATGAAAAAGCGGTGTTCCTGCGCGAAGCGCCAGCCATCGTGAGCGCCTTGCAGCAAGACCTGCCGCCCGGTGCCACCGTGATGGCGCGCGCTTACAGCACGGCCAGCATGCTGGGCTATTTCCACACCGTGTACGTGCCGGTGTTTGGCGTGGGGCGCCACCACGCGCGGCAAGACGACCAGCTGGTGGACTTCCGCACGCTGCAGGGCCAGCACCTGCGCATCCTCGATTTCAAGGAACCGAAACTGAGCGACTTCACGCCGTATTTCGAGCGCGTGAGTGTGCGGCAGTTTGAGGTGGCGGGCGTGCGCTACTTTGCGGTGGACGGCGAGGGCTTTCGCTACCAGCCCTACCGCGACACGGTGCTGAGCACCATCGCCCGCGAGTTTCACGACATTCCGAAATGGCTGCCGCTGCTGGGCAACCCGTTTTGCGAGCGCTACGGGTTTGCCGAGTGCTCGCCCGGGGGGCCGGGACGCTGAGCCTCAGCGCGCGCGCCCGAGCCGGCTTTGCAGGCGGTCGAGCACCTCGGTCACGTGCTGCGCGCCATCGGGCGATGGTGACGACAGTTCCTGCTCGGCCACCGACAGGTTGAGCCGCACGTAGGTGCTGTCCAGCGCGTGGCGGGTGGCCAGCAGCTGCTGCGCAATCTTGGCGCAGTCGGCGCCTTCGTCCAGCAGCTTTTGCAGCCCGCGCACCTGGCCTTCGGCCCGGCGCAGGCGGTGCATCAGCTCGGCCTTGCGCTCGGCGGGCAGGGTTTGGGCCGGGGCTTGGTTCATGCGCTGGTGGGGATGATGTTGGCCACCGGCTCGGGGGCCAGCAGGGTGCCGTCGCGCAGGCCGCGCACGGTGGCAAAGGCCAGCCACAGCACCACCATGGACGTGGCGGCCAGCAGCAGCACACCGGCGTTTTGCAACAGGCCGTGCCAGCGGCTCTCTGGCTGCAGCTGCGCCAGGCGCAGGGTGAGCGTGGTGAAGGCGGCGAGCGGGAACGAGAGCGCCCAGAACGCCACACCAAACGGCTGCGCCACGATGCGCTTGACCACCGGCGCCGCCCACAACAAAAAGAACAAACCCACACCCCACAGCGCCTGCACCACCGGGAGCGGTGCCTGCATCTGAATGAGCACCAGGCCAATCACGGCGGGCGGTGCGATGGTGATGAACCAGGCCGGCAGCACGCGCTCGGGCAGCGGGCTGTGGGCGATGCGCCGCACCAGCGTGAGCAGCAGCACCAATGGCCAGAAAAACACGCCAATGCCCATTTGCGCCGCCGACCAGCCGTCCATGCCCAGCGGAATGCCCGCCAGGGGCGCGACCACGTTGCCCACCACCGGAATCAGCAGCACGGGGGTGACCGCCGGCCACAGCCCGGTGTTGCCCGGCCCCTGGCCGGGCTGCGCCGAGGCGGCGGGTGCGATCCAGCGGCCCAGCACCCACAGCGTGGCCCAGAGCTGCGTGAGGCTGCCCAGCCACCACAGGGTGCGCCACACCGTGGACAAGCCACCCGCAGCGCCGTCCAGCGCCACACCCACCGTGGCGAGCAACAACAACGCCACCGGCAGCGCCGCCACAAAGGCGTGGCGCACCGGGTGCTTCAGGTCGTCGGCCAACGCCTGCGGGTAGCGCGACAGGCGCAGCACCGAAGCCACCAGCAACACACCGAACACCAGCACCGCCAACACGCCCACTACCAGCGCGATGCCGGTGGCCATGTCGCCCAGCGCCGCTTGGGCACCGTGCCATGCGAGCGCCAGTCCACACAGACCCATGACCAGTGAGAACCAGCCGGGCATGAGGAATTTCAACGGGGTGGGTGAGGTCATAAAGCCATTCAAAAGAAAAACAGGTGCGCAAACTCAGCCCGCGCCGCCCGCGCGTTGCGAGGCAAACGGCGGAACCCCCTGCAAGCTCAGCGCTTGCCGGTGCTGCAGGCGCCGTTGCCTTCAGGCACACCCAGTTTTTTGAACAGGAAAGCCGGTGGGCAGAAGCCGGTGATGCCCGATTGGAACAGGTTGAAGCCGGCGAAAGCCGTCAGCGCCAGGAACCACTCGTTCACAAAGATCGGGCTTTTGTCGAAGCCCAGGGCCAGCGACAGCATGACCACAAAACCGGCCATGATGCGGATGTAACGTTCAACAGTCATTTCAAACTCCTAAAGAAAAACACAGGGGGAAAAATCAGGTGGCGGCCGATGCCAGCGCCTCGTACTTTTTTCGGTACACGGCGAAATACAGCACGGGGATCACCACCAGCGTCAGCAACGTGGACACGGCGATGCCGAAGATCAGCGAGATCGCCAGGCCGTTGAAGATCGGGTCGTCCAGGATGAAGAAGGCGCCCATCATGGCGGCCAGACCGGTGAGCGCAATGGGTTGGGCACGCACAGCGGCAGACTGCACCACGGCTTGCGCAAACGGCACACCGCGCTTCGTCTCCAGCTCGATGAAGTCCACCAGCAAGATGGAGTTGCGCACGATGATGCCGGCCAGCGCGATCATGCCGATCATGGAGGTCGCGGTGTACTGCGCGTTGAGCAGCGCATGGCCCGGCATGACACCGATGATGGTGAGCGGAATGGGCGCCATGATGATCAGCGGCGTGACATAGCTCTTGAACTGCGCCACCACCAGCAGGTAGATCAGGATCAGCCCCACGCCGTAGGCAGCACCCATGTCGCGGAAGGTCTCGTAAGTGATCTGCCACTCGCCGTCCCACTTCACCGCGTACTGGCGGTAGGGGTCTTTGGGCTGGCTGATCCAGTACTCACCCAGCTCACCGGTGTTGGGCAGCGCGGCGGCGTCCATGCGGGTGCGGATGTCAAACAGACCGTACAGCGGCGAGTCCAGCTTGCCCGCCATGTCGCCCATCACGTAGGTCACGGGCAGCATGTTTTTGGTGAAGCGCGGCTGGTCGATCACGCCTCGTTCCACCGTCACCAACTCGGACAGCGGCACCATCGCGCCGTTGGCGGCTTTCAGCGGTAGCGCCAGCAGCGCGTCGAGGCCGACCTGCTGGTCCAGCGGCAGCTGCAGGCGCACCGGCACCGCAAACTTGGCATGGCCGTCGTGCAGGTAAGCGGCGTCGGAGCCCGAGAGCGCGGCATACACCGTTTGAGCAATGACCTGCACCGGAATGCCCAGCGACTCGGCGCGCTGGCGCTGGATGCGCAGGAAGGCGCGCGGTGCGTTCTCTTTGAGCGAGGTGTCCACGCCCACGATGTCTGGCGTGTCGGCATAGGCCTGGGCTACGCGCCGGGCGAGTTCGGCACGGCCTTGCTCGTCGGGTCCATAGACCTCGGCCACGATGGGCGACATGACCGGCGGACCGGGCGGCACTTCCACGACCTTGATGCGCGCACCGTGCACCGCCGCGATTTTTTCCAGATCGGGACGGTGGCGCTGCGCAATGGCGTGGCTCTTTTCACTGCGGTGCGCGGCGTCGGTCAGGTTGATCTGCAGGTCGCCACTCTCCACGTCGGCGCGCAGGTAGTACTGGCGCACCAGCCCGTTGAAGGTGATGGGGCTGGCGGTGCCGGCGTAGCCCTGCACGTTGGCCACCTCGGGCTGCTGGGCGAGCCAGGCGGTCATGTCTTGCAGCGCACTGGCGGTGTTTTCCAGCGGGGTGCCGGCGGGCATGTCCAGCACCACCTGGTATTCGCTCTTGTTGTCGAAGGGCAGCATCTTCAACACCACCCACTGCACGACCGCCAGCCCCACCGACAGCAGCAGCGCCACCAAAATGCCCGCCAGCAGCAGCCAGCGCTTGCGCGCGCTTTGCAGCAGCGGTGTGAGCACGCGGCTGAAGGTGTTTTGCAGGGCGTTGGTGAGCTTGCTCGGGCCATGCGCGGCATGGCCGGCACCGGTCTTGGTGAGCTTCAAAGCCAACCACGGCGTGATGGTGAACGCAATGGCCAGCGAGATCGCCATGCCCATGCTGGCGTTGATCGGAATCGGGCTCATATAAGGGCCCATCAGCCCGGTCACGAAGGCCATGGGCAGCAGCGCCGCGATGACGGTGAAGGTGGCCAAAATGGTGGGGCCGCCCACCTCGTCCACGGCGCGCGGGATGATGACCGACAGCGGCACATCGGGCGTGAGTTGGCGGTGACGGTGGATGTTTTCCACCACCACAATCGCGTCGTCTACCAGAATGCCGATGGAGAAAATGAGCGCAAACAGCGACACGCGGTTGAGCGTGAAGCCCCAGGCCCAACTGGCAAACAGCGTGGCCGTGAGCGTGAGGATCACTGCGGCGCCCACGATGATGGCTTCGCGCCGGCCCAGCGCCAGGCCCACCAGAATGATCACGCTGCCGGTGGCAAAAATCAGCTTCTGGATCAGCTTGTTGGCCTTGTCGGCGGCGGTCTGGCCGTAATCGCGGGTGATGGCCACTTCCACGTCGTCCGGAATGATGGTGTTCTTCAGGTTGTCCAGCCGCTCGCGCACGCCCGCGGCCACGTCCACCGCGTTTTCACCGGGCTTTTTGGTCACGGTGATGGTCACGGCCGGGTGGTTCTGGCCTTGCTGGCCGGGGTGGGCCGTGTCGGCCGCACCGGGGGTGAACCACACGTAGCGCTTCGGCAGCTGCGCACCGGCTTCCACCCGCGCCACTTCGCGCAGGTAAATGGGGCGGCCATTGCTGACCCCGACCACGATGTCGCCCACGTCTTTTTCGTTCTGCAGAAACTCGCCCGTTTCGACCGACAACATGCCGGGCTCGCCAGCGGCCGCGTTCGGGTTGATGACCGCGCCCGAGGGCAGCGCCTGGTTGGCCGAGGCAATGGCACCGTGCAGCGTTTGCACGCTCACACCGCGCTCGCGCAGGCGGGCGGGGTCGAGCCACACATGCACCGCCCGGCCCGGGCCGCCAATGGTGACCACTTCGCGCGTGCCGGGCACGCGTTTGAGCTCGGTTTCCACCGCGTGGGCGACGCGCTCCAGGTCGTGTGCGCTTTGGGCGTCTGGGGTCCACAGCGTGGCCGCCAGCACCGGCACGTCGTCAATGCCCTTGGGCTTGACGATGGGGGTCAGCACGCCCAGGCCCTGAGGCAGCCAATCCTGGTTGGCGTTGAGCACGTCGTACAGCCGCACCAGCGCTTCGGTGCGCGGCACGCCCACCTGGAACTGCACGGTAAGCACGGCCACGCCAGGGCGCGACACCGAGTAGGTGTGCTCAATGCCCTGGATTTGCGAGAGCACATGCTCGGCCGGGGCTGCAACCATTTTTTCCACGTCGGCGCTGGAAGCCCCCGGGAAGGGGATCAGCACGTTGGCCATGGTCACGTTGATCTGCGGCTCTTCTTCTCGCGGCGTGACCAGCACGGCAAACAGGCCCAGCAGCAAGGCCACCAGCGCCAGCAGCGGCGTGATGGCGTTGCTCTGAAACATGCGCGCGACCGAGCCGGAAAAGCCGAGCTTCTCAGGGGTGGCGTTGGAAGTGGTTTCGGGGTGGCTCATGGCAGCGTCCTCACTGAGCAGCGGGCACAGCGCCCGACAGGCCGGCGCGTACCGGGTCCAGCGCCACGCGATCGCCGGCTTTCAAGCCTGCCAGCACTTCCACGCCCGCGCTGCCGTGGGCTGCACCGGTGCGCACCGCGCGCAGCGCAAACCCGGCCGGCTGGCCTTCGCCTTTGCTGGACACCACATACACGCCGGTGAGCTCACCCCGGCGCAGCAGCGCCGATTCGGGCAGCAGCAGGCGCTGGCTGTCGGGCTGTGCGGTGCCACCCACAAAGCGCACGCGTACCTGGCGCCCGGGCACCTGGCCCGCGCCATCGGCGGCACTCAGGTCCAAGCGCCATTCCACCGTTTGCGACACCGGGTCGGCCGCGGGCAGGCTGGTCTGGCTGGCGGGGGTCACCCAGCGGTCGGTACCGGGCAACTGCACTTCAATGCGCTTGGCCTGCTGGGCCAGGGTTTGCTGCGAGGCGGGCACATGCACCACCGCGCGAATGGGTTGGGGCGCGTACACCGTGAGCACCGGCGCACCGGGCATGGCCAGGCCACCCGCTTCGGCGTGGGTGGCCAGCACCCAGCCGTCGTAAGGCGCGGTGAGGCGGGTGAAGCCCTGTACCACACCGGCTTGCGTTTGCCCGGCGCGGGCAGCGGCCACACCGGCTTGCGCCGCCTTCAGCTGGGCCTGTGCGGTGTCCAGCGCAGCCTGGGCCACAAAGCCCTGGGCGCGCAGGTCGCGCGTGCGGTCAAAGTGCGCCTTGGCGTTGGCCAGGTTCGCGTCGGCCTCGGCAAAACCGGCTTGCGCCTGGGCCACGCCGGCCTGGGTGGCGCGGTCGTCGATGACGGCCAGCACCTGACCGGATTTCACCCGGTCGCCGGCTTTCACCGTGAGGCTGGCGATGCGGCCGCTGGCCTGGGCCGACAACACGCTCTGGCGCACGGCATGCAAGCTGCCGTCCAGCGCCACACCGGCGCCCACCGCTTGTGCACCCACCACCACCACGGGCACCTGCGGCGCACCGGCTGCGGCCTGTGCGTACACACCGTCAGCGCCGAACAAGGCCACACCGCTCACCAAGGCCAGCGACAAAGCCGCCATCGCCCAGCGGCGCTGGACCTGCGTGTGGGGCGCCACAGCGTGCGCGCGTGCAACGAAAGACGGGATCAAACGGGCGGTTTTCTGGGGGATCATGGTGCGTTTCTCCTATACGGCATGCAGTATACACATATACCCCTGGGGGTACAATTCGGGCGCGTGACAAACCCCGACAGGCCGTGGTCTATTCAGAGATTCAAAGAAAGCGAACGGTTCGGCGTTGAGCCGACGCAATCAGGCCGGCAAGCCAGCCAGCATGCGCGCTCGCAGCCGGCCCAGTTGCCAGACGCAGCCCACAAACGCCACAGCGGCCAGCACCAGGGTGGCGTAAGCCGCGCGCAGCCCGTGGGTTTCGGCCAGTTCTCCCATGAGCAAGGCGGCCAGCTGCGCACCCACGGTGAAGGCGATCATGAGCAGGGCCGACAGACGCGGGGCCTCTTGCGGGAAACCGCGCAAGGCGCTGCCCAGCAAAATAGGAAACGCCACCGACACACCCAGGCCCGACGCAAAGTTGCACACAGCCAGCCACAAAAACGGGGCACCGGCCGGGGTGAACCACACGGCAGCCAGCGCCAGGCTGGCCAGCGTGCCCAGCCGCAGGATCTTTTGCTCCAGTGACCAGCGGCTGTGGCCAAACGCCTGCCACACCCGACCCACCACCATGCCCGCCATGAGGAACCCCAACGCCAGCCGGGCGCTTTGCTCGTGCAGGCCGAGCGACTCGGTGGCAAAGCTCACAAACCAGAAATACTGGCCCCATTCCGTCAAGCCGCTGCACACACCGGCCGCCAGCACCCAGCGCACCAGCGGCTGGCGCAACAACCCGGCGTAGCCCAGCGGCCGATGGCTGGCGCGAGACTCGGTGGCGTCCACCGCATGCACCCGAAAGCCCACGCTGCGCAGGCGGGTGCGCTGCAGCGTCATGACCAGCATCCCCAGCGCCAGCAAGCCGAACGCCGCGTAAGGCGCGCGCCACTGGCTCGAAAAAAGCAGCACCGCGGCCACCAGCAGAGGCGACAGCACCGTGCCCAGGCTGTAAGCCACGTCCACCAAGCTGACGATGCGGGTGCGCAGCTCCGGGTCGTCGCTCAGCTCCGCCAGCAGGCCGTGGCCGAGGGTGAACAGCGCGGTTTCAAACGTGGCAATGGTGACCATGAACAACGCCAGCCAGCCAAAACTGGGCGCCAGCAACACGCCCACCAGCGCACCGACCACCAGCACGGTGTAGCCCACCAGCAGTTTGTAGGGCGGGAAGCGCTTGGCAATGGACCCGCCCAGCAGCGACCCTGCCGCGCCACCCGCGCTCCACAGCGCCATGAGCCAGCCAATCTGCTGAAAAGACACGCCCATTTGCGCCCGCAAATTGGGCGTGACCGCCCCCAGCAAGGCACCAAAAATGCCCCAGGTGACCGCACAGTACAGAATGACCCAGGCCACAAAGGGCAAGCCCATCAACATGGCCAAAGGGGAGCGTGAGGGGGTCAAGGCAGGGCTTTCGGTGCGGCGGTTGCAGGGCAATGCAATCGATTGTCATGCGACACCCCACCGCCAGGCCGGCCGCCGGTCAAAAAGAATCTGCGTGGTAACCACCCTCGCCAGGTCCGGCGCGCGTGACCGGACACAGAATGCGGTGGAACCGGCTCTGCCGGGCCACTCGCAGCCCCCTTGGGGCGTGACGCCGCAGGCAGCGCAGGGTTATGCGAACGCTACCCGCGGCGCCACCGCGCACAGCAATTCGTAGGAAATAGTGCCCGCTGCGGCCGCCACCTCGTCCACCGGCAGCACCGCACCCGATGCGCTCACCCCCCACAACACCACCTCGGTGCCCACGCCGCAGGGCACACCCACGGCATCCAGCGGCGCCAAGTCGACGGTGATCATGTCCATGCTGACGCGGCCCACCACGCGGGTGCGCACACCGGCCACCAGCACTGGTGTGCCGCTGGGCGCGTGGCGCGGGTAGCCATCGGCGTAGCCGCAGGCCACCACGCCAATGCGCTGCGCCACCTCGGCGGTAAAGGCCGAGCCGTAGCCCACGGTGTCGCCAGCCTGCAGCTGCTGCACCGCGATCAGGCGGCTGGACAGCGTCATGGCGGGTTGCAAGCCCCAGTCGGCGGCGGTGCGCTGGGGGTGGTCGGGCGCGCTGCCGTAGGTAGCAATGCCCGAGCGCACCCAGTCGGCGCTCAGGGTTTCGGTGGCCGGTGCGTCGGGGTCCACCCGCAGCGCCTGGCGGGCAAAGCGCAGCATGGCCGCGCTGTTGCACAGGGTGCGCTCGCCCGGCAAATCGGCCGTGGCAGCTTCAAAGGCCGCCACCTGGTGGGCCACGCCGCGCGGGCCGTCGGCGTCGCTGAAGTGCGTCATGAGCGAGATTTCTTCCACCTGCGGCAGCGCGTTGAGCCGCGCCCAAGCCGCACGAAACGCGGTGGGCGTGAAGCCCAGGCGGTTCATGCCGCTGTTGAGTTTGAGGAACACGCGGTGGGGCAGCTGCGTTTTGTGGGCCGCCAGCCAGTCGATCTGCTCGGTGCAGTGCACCGTGTGCCACAGGTGCAGGCGCGAACACAGCTCCAGGTCGCGCGGCTCGAACACGCCTTCAAGCAACAACACGGGCCCGCGCCAGTCGAGCGCCCGGATGCGCTCAGCCTCGGCCAAGTCAAGCAGGGCAAAGCCATCGGCGCTGCGCAGCGCGTCAAAGGTGCGCTCAATGCCGTGGCCGTAGGCATTGGCCTTGACCACCGCCCAGACGCGCGCGTCGGGCGCGCAGTCGCGGGCACGCTGCAGGTTGTGGCGCAAAGCGTCGGGGTGCACGGTGGCGAGGATCGGACGGGGCATGGCAGTCGGCAAAAAACGGGCAGCAACCAAAGGGCAAGGGCCTGCGGCCAGAGGGCCGAGGCGCCGGGTATTTACAGACGCTCACAAGTGGCGTGCTATAACCCGGCATCCTTGGAGACCCGCTGACTTTCGCATAAAAAAGCCGCATCAGGCCACCCCACCAGCGTCCCCTGGCGTGGCCCGGCACACAAAATCATCCCTATGAAGCGCGGCTTCTACACCATCATGACGGCGCAGTTTTTCAGCTCTCTGGCTGACAACGCGCTGTTTGTGGCCGCCATCGAACTGCTGCGCACGCGGGGCGCACCCGAGTGGCAGAGCGCGGCCCTGGTCCCGCTGTTTGCGCTGTTTTATGTGGTGTTGGCACCTTTTGTGGGCGCTTTTGCCGACGCGAGGCCCAAAGGCCAGGTCATGTTCATCAGCAACGCCATCAAGGTGGTGGGCTGTCTGATGATGCTTGGCGGGGTGCACCCGCTGCTGGCCTACACCCTGGTGGGACTGGGCGCAGCGGCTTACTCACCAGCCAAATACGGCATCCTGACCGAACTGCTGCCGCCGTCACAACTGGTCAAGGCCAACGGCTGGATCGAAGGCCTCACCATTGCCTCCATCATCCTGGGCGTGCTGCTGGGCGGCCAGCTGGTGGGGCCGTGGCTGTCCGGTTTGTTGTTGTCGATTGACATTCCCGGCCTGGACACCGGCATCGACAGCGCGGCCAAAGCGGCCATTGGGGTGCTGGTGCTGGTGTACGTGGTGGCATCGGTTTTCAACCTGCGCATACCGCTGACCGGCGTGACGCCGCGGCCCATGCCCAAGAACCCGCTGGCCCTGCTGCCCGACTTCTGGCGCTGCAACAGCCGCCTGTGGCGCGACCGCCTGGGCCAGATTTCGCTGGCCACGACCACCCTGTTCTGGGGCGTTTCAGGCAACCTGCGCTACATCGTGCTGGCCTGGGCCGGCGCCGCGCTGGGCTACAGCACCACCCAGGCCTCTAGCTTGGTGGGCGTGGTGGCGCTGGGCACGGCGGTGGGTGCGGTGGTGGCCTCGATGCGCATGAAGCTCGACCAAGCCACCCGCGTGATGCCGTTGGGCATTGCCATGGGCCTGCTGGTGATCTTGATGAACTTCATCGACAACGTGTGGATTGCCGCACCCTTCCTGGTGCTGCTGGGCGGCCTGGGCGGTTTCCTGGTGGTGCCCATGAACGCACTGCTGCAGCACCGCGGCCACAACCTGATGGGCGCAGGCCGCTCCATTGCGGTGCAGAACTTCAACGAACAGGCCTGTATCCTGATTTTGGGGGCGATGTACAGCTTCTCCACCGCCGCAGGCTGGTCGGCGTTCATGGCCATCACCGCCTTCGGTGTGCTGGTGGCCGGTTTCATGTGGGTCATTGCAATGTGGCACCGCTACAACCAGCGCACGCACCCGCACGAGCTGGAACGCTTGCTGGAAATCGCCCGCCGGGACGACCTGCACGGCTAGACAGAGCTCCCCCCGCGCCTAAGGGCGCGGCGCGGGGGGTATCTAAAACCTAAAACCCAATATCGGTTTTCTCAAAGCCGTCCAGACTCACCAGCCGGTGCTTCGCCAACATTTTGTAGAGATCGGCTTCGCCGACCGAGCGCGACAGGTAGCCGTCGCTGCCGGCAAGGCCGGCTTTCATGCGGTCCATGCTGCCGGCCGTGGGGGCAAACATGATCACCACCGGCGACTGCCCGTTGGCCAGCTTGCGCTGTTTGGTGTTGCGGCAGACCTGGTAAGCATCAGGTTCGCCACTCAGTCGGTCGATCACCACCAGCCGGTAAGGGTGCGCTTTGAGCATGACCAGCGCCTGTGCGGCCTCGCGAGACCAGTCGATCGAAAGGCCGTAGCGCTTGAAACGCTTGTGCAAGATGCGTCCTTCCACCAGACTTTCGGCCACCAGCAGCACGTCGCCGCGTTGCACGTCGGGCACCGGGGCCTTGTGGGCGCTGAGCTGGGAGACGGGCACGCGCGAGTTTTTTCCGGTGCGCGAAGACCCTGGCGCTGAAGGCGGGGCCGGCAGTTCGTCCAGCCCCCCAAAGTCGGTCAGGCGCATCACACCCGGGCGCAGCGCGCTGTTGGGCACCGCAGGGGGAGCAGGCCGCGCAGGCGCAGGGGCCGCGCCGTTTCGCGACATGACCAGGGTAGGAAGAAATTCGGACTCGGCGGCTTTGCGCTGCCTCGTCGCGGCAGGAACCATGGAGGACGACACGTCAGCCGGCAGCGGTGGGGTCGTGGCAAAGCCGCGGTTCGCGGCTGCGCGGCTGGACTTGCGGGCGGGCTCGGTCAGCGCCGGCTGGCCACTGGCTCGGCGCATGCTGGCATCCAGACCTCGGGTCTGTGAAGCCTGAAAAAGCTGCGTGGCGGCAAACTGGGTAGGCGCCGCTGCAGGCTTGCGGACCGAGGCCGCCGGGCTCACACCCACAATGGCATCGAGCGCCGCCAGCACCGACACCCGCTTCACCGGTTTGCGCTGCAAGGGCCAGCCGGTGCCGCCATCGCTGTGGCCCAGCAACAGCACCTTGCCCGGCAACTCGGCGTAGCGCACCAGGTGCATGGCTTGGGTGTTGTCGGCGTTGACGATCAGGATCTGCGCGTCCATCACCTCGTCTTGCACCTGGTAACTGGGTGGCCGGCGCGCGGCCAACCGAAAAAACGACTCAAAGGTTGACGATTCATTTTGGGGAAAGCCCACCAAAGCCACTGTGTACGAACCGCCCATGTAGACACCCTGAAATAAAAGCCCGACGCCGTTTTTGCGCCCAGTATGCCCGCGAACGGTGCACACCCGCCGCACCACCCGGTGGCGAGCAGGGCCGCTGTGACAGATTGCGCGCACCAACCCGCATGCCGCCACAATCGCGCCATTCGCCACCACCCAGGAGTTCTCATGAGCAGCGTTTACGACTTTGAAGCCCAATCCATCGACGGTAAACCGGTGGCACTTGAGCAATACCGTGGCAAGCCGTTGCTGATCGTGAACACGGCCAGCGCCTGTGGCTTCACGCCGCAGTTTGGTGGATTGGAGAAGCTGCACCAGACGTACGGGGCACGCGGCCTGGTGGTGCTGGGCTTCCCGTGCAACCAGTTTGGCAGCCAGGACCCAGGCAGCAACGAAGAAATCGGGGCCTTTTGCCAGAAGAACTTTGGTGTGAGCTTCACCATGATGCGCAAGGTGAACGTGAACGGCACCGAGGCCCACCCGCTCTACCAGTGGCTCAGCGCCGAAGCCCCTGGGCTGCTGGGCAGCAAGGCAATCAAGTGGAATTTCACCAAGTTTCTGGTGGGCAAAGACGGCCGGGTGCTCAAGCGCTACGCGCCCCAGGACGCCCCCGAAAAACTGGCCAAGGACATTGAGGCCGCGTTGGGGTAACAACACCCCCCGGCCGGCTGCGCCGCCACCCCCCCAGGGGGAAGACGCCACAGGCGGCGCGGGGAGCACTTTCTAAACCCAGCGCAGCAGCAGACCGGCCACCAGCGGCAGGGCGAGCGCGCTGAACAGCGCGCTCAGGCCCATGGCCAGGCCGGCGAAGGCGCCCATTTCCTGGCTCACCTGAAACGCGCGCGCGGTGCCGATGCCGTGGGCGGCGGTGCCCAGCGCAAAGCCGCGCACGGTGGGGTCGGTGATGCGCAGGGCGTCAAACAAAAAGCGGGCGCTGGCCGCCCCCACAATGCCGGTGCTGACCACCAGAACGGCCGTCAGCGAGGGCAGACCGCCAATTTTTTCGGCAATGCCCATGGCCACCGGGGTGGTGACCGACTTGGGCGCGAGCGAAGCCAGCGTGGCCTTGGACGCGCCCAGCGCCCAGCCCACACCAATGGCTGTGACCGTGGCCGCCAGCGTGCCCACCACCAGCGCACCCAGCATGGGCAACCACAGGCGTTTCAAGCGCGGCAGCTGTTCAAACAGTGGCACCGCCAGCGCCACCGTGGCCGGGCCCAGCAAAAAGTGGACGAACTGCGCACCTTCGAAGTAGGTGGCATAGGGCGTGCCCGTGGCCCAGAGCAAAGTGCCCAGCGCCACCACCGCCATGGCCACCGGGTTGGCCAGCGGGTGAAAGCCGCTGCGCTGGTAGAGCATGAAGGCGGCCTGGTACACCAGCAGCGTTACGGTCAGGCCCAACAGCGGCGTGGTGGCCAGGTAGACCCAGACATCGGCCAGGCGCTCGGCGGCAGCGGGCAACACCGGGTTCATGGCGCATCTCCGTCAACCGCCTGGGGCTTGGGGGCCACGCGCTTCATGAGCCAGGCCATGGTGAGGGCGGCACTGGCCAGGCCCACCAGCGTGCTGAGCACCAGCGCCACGCCAATGGCCAACGCCTCGTCGCCCAGGCGCTGCAGGTGCAGCATGACGCCCACACCCGCCGGCACAAACAACAGAGACAGGTGTTGCAGCAGGGTCTGCGCCGTGGGCTTGATGGCCTGCAGCCAGGCCGGGCGCAACACCAGCACCAACAACAAGAGCGCCAGCCCGACCACCGGGCCGGGCACGGGCGCGGCGAGCGCAAAAACCAGCGCTTCGCCGAGCAACTGGAAAACAAGCAGGGTGGCGAGCGCAGGGATCATGCGGGCGAGCTTACCCCGCGAGCGCGTCGTCCAGAATTTCGACCCAATGCCGCACCGGCGTCTCGGTGCCGCTTTGCAGGTGGGTGATGCAACCGATGTTGGCGCTGGTGATCACGGCGGGCTTGAGTTCGCTCAAATGGCCGAGCTTGCGGTCGCGCAGCTGGTACGACAGCTCGGGGTTGAGCACCGAATACGTGCCGGCCGAGCCGCAACACAGGTGCGCCTCGTTTTTCGCCACCTGCACGGTAAAGCCCAGCGCCGCCAGGTGCGTTTCGACACCCCCCTTGAGCTGCTGGCCGTGCTGCAGCGTGCACGGCGGGTGAAAGCCGATCACCTTCTTCGCATCGGGCTGGCTGGCCAGCTTGGGCTTCAAGACGGGCACAAGCGCAGGCAGCAGCTCGCTCAGGTCTTTCGTCAGTTCGCTGATGCGGGCGGCCTTTGCGGCGTAGGCCGGGTCGTCGGCCAGGATGTGGCCGTATTCCTTCACGGTGACACCGCAGCCCGAGGCGTTCATGACAATGGCCTCCACACCACTCTCGATGTGCGGCCACCACGCGTCGATGTTGGCACGCATCTCGCGCTTGCCGCCGTCCTGGTCGTTCAGGTGAAACTTCACCGCACCGCAGCAGCCGGCTTTGGGCGCGATCACGGTCTGGATGCCGGCGGCGTCGAGCACGCGGGCGGTGGCCGCGTTGATGTTGGGCATCATGGCCGGCTGCACGCAGCCCGCCAGCATGAGCACCTTGCGCGCATGCGTCTGCGTGGGCCAGCGCCCAGCGTCCTGCTTGGCGGGCACCTTGTTTTTCAGCGTGCCCGGCAGCAGGCCGCGCACCATCTGACCCATCTTCATGGCCGGGCCAAACAGCGGTGACGGCAGCCCTTCTTTGAGCAACCAGCGCACCGCCTTTTCCCCCGCCGGACGCGGCACCTTTTCGTCCACCAGTTTGCGGCCGATGTCGATCAGGTGACCATAGTCCACCCCGCTGGGGCAGGTGCTTTCGCAGTTGCGGCAGGTGAGGCAGCGGTCCAGGTGCATCTGGGTCTTGCGCGTGGGCTCGGCACCCTCCAGCACCTGCTTCATCAGGTAAATGCGTCCACGCGGGCCGTCTAGCTCGTCGCCCAGCAGCTGGTAGGTGGGGCAGGTGGCGGTGCAAAAACCGCAGTGCACGCACTTGCGCAAAATGGCCTCGGCAGCACGGCCATCGGCGCGGGCCTGGTATTCGGGGGAGAGGTTGGTTTGCATGTGTATTCAACTCAAAAAACCGGGCGCCGGGCCGCCTCGCGCTGGGGTTGCACCGCCTTGGCGCATGCACCCGCGCAAGGCGGATCAGGGGGACTTATGTTCTGCCGGGGTTGAAGATGCCTGCCGGGTCGAATTGCTGGCGCAGGCGCTGGGTGATGGTTTCAATGGCCGGCGTTTGGCGGCTGAAGCGGGGCACACCGGGTGCACCGTCGGTGCCCGCACGGAACAAGGTGGCGTGGCCGTTGACCGCTGCCGCAGCGACACGCAATTCGGCCGCGGCGGACGCGGGCGCCCACAGCCAGCGTTGGGCGCCTTGCCATTCAATGAACTGGGCATAGGGCAGCGCCAGCACCGGTGCAGTTTGCGGCAGCGACAGGCGCCACAGGCACAAGTCCGGAGCCGGTGGCGTGAAGAACGGCAAGGTCTGGTCGCGGCAGGCGGTCCAGTCGGGGCCGGCCTGGGCGTTGTCCATGCGCAGGCCGCCGGCTTCCTGGGCCATGCGGGTGCAAGCCGCTTCCACGGCGGCCACCGCGCCGCGCAGTCGCACAAACAGCAGTTCGGGGGCGCCCGGTGCCGTGTCATCTTTCACCCAGCAGCTGGCATTGATGGGCAGGGGCTGGCCGCCCCAGCGGTGCAGCTGCTCCAGCGCGTCGGCCTGGTTCAATTCAAACACCAGCGTGGCTTCGGCCGGGGCCACCGGCAGCACCTTCAGGCTGAGCTCGGCCAGCACACCCAACGTGCCGAGCGAACCGGCCATGGCGCGGCTGACGTCGTAACCCGCCACGTTTTTCATGACCTGGCCGCCAAAGGTGAGCAGCTCACCGCGGCCATTGATGAACTGGGCACCCAGCACGAAGTCGCGCACGCTGCCCACACAGGCGCGGGCCGGACCCGCGAGGCCAGCAGCCACCATGCCGCCCACCGTGCCACCCGCGCCAAAGCGCGGTGGCTCAAACGGAAAGCACTGGCCTTTTTCGGCCAATACGGCTTCCAGCTCGGCCAGCGGGGTGCCAGCGCGCACCGTCACCACCAGCTCGGTGGGCTCGAAGCTGACGATGCCCGACCATGCGGCCATGGACAACGGCGTACCGGGGGTGGGATGGCCATAGAAAGCCTTGGTATCGCCGCCGACGATGCGCAGCGGCTGGCGGTCGGCCGCAGCGGCGCGCACCTGGTCGATCAGGGCAGAGGGGTGTTCAGTAGGGTTGGAACTCATGGCCGCCATGGTAGCGGTGGGGCTCTCAACTGGCTTTGAATTTTTTGCACGGACGGCTGCAAATGCCGCTGCAACTGCACGGGTAAACCCGCGTTAGGCGCGGCTTTCAGGCCGGTTTCAACGCGTATGACCCAGGCACATGCCCGCGTTGGGGCGGCCTTTGCATTCGCGCTTGAGCCGCTGCTTGCGCGCAGCCGGCTTTTCGCTGGACGGCGCGTCAACGAAGCTGACCTTGGCCGGCTTGCGTGGGGATTCTTTGGCGGTGGTGTTGCCCGCAGCCCACGTGGGCAGCGCAGCGCAGCAGAGCACCACGGCGAGCACAAATAGCTTCCAGGGCGCGGCGCACGGAACAAGGTTGAACATGGTTTTCCTCCTGAACATGCCCCGCTGGGTGGGGGCGGTGTGTGACGAAAACCATCTTACGGCGCCACGGCGAAAAGCCATAAAAAAAACCCGCGCGCCTGGCGGCAACGCGGGTTCAACATCCAAAGGAGACACTCAGAAACAACGGGGCGGCAACAAGCTGTGACGTATGTTGCGCACCCCTGAAGACGCTCAGCGGTTATAAGCCGTTTCGCCGTGGGAGGTGATGTCCAGGCCTTCGCGTTCGGCTTCTTCCGACACACGCAGACCGACCATCATGTCCACAATTTTGTAGGCCACAAAGGCAACGACAGCGGACCACACCATGGTGATGACCACGCCTTCGGCCTGAATGAACAGCTGACCGGCGATAGAAAAGTCGTCGCCCTTGATGCCACCCAGCGAGCCGGCCGAGAACACGCCGGTGAGCAAGGCACCCACAATACCGCCCACACCGTGCACACCGAACACATCCAACGAGTCGTCAGCACCCAGCATTTTCTTGAGACCCGACACGCCCCAGAGGCAGGCGAAGCCAGACACCAGACCGATGATGATGGCGCCCATGGGGCCCACCGAACCGCAGGCCGGGGTGATGGCCACCAGGCCAGCCACTGCGCCAGAAGCCGCACCCAGCATGGACGCTTTGCCCTTGCCCAGCGCTTCACCGATACACCAGGCCAGCACCGCAGCGGCGGTGGCCACCAGGGTGTTGATGAAGGCCAGCGTCGCGCCGCCGTTGGATTCCAGGTTGGAGCCGGCGTTGAAACCGAACCAGCCCACCCACAGCAACGAGGCACCGACCATGGTCAGCGTCAGGCTGTGAGGCGCCATGGATTCCTTGCCGTAACCAATGCGCTTGCCCAGCATGTAGGCACCCACCAGGCCGGCCATGGCCGCGTTGATGTGAACCACAGTGCCGCCAGCGAAGTCCAGCGCACCCTTGTCGAACAAATAACCACCACCGCCCCACACCATATGGGCGATAGGCAGGTAGCTGAAGGTGAACCAGATGGCCGAGAACAGGAGCACGGCGCTGAAATTCATGCGTTCGGCAAACGAGCCCACGATCAGCGCGCAGGTGATGCCGGCAAACGTGGCCTGGAAGGCGATGAAGATGAACTCGGGGATGGCCACTCCAGGGGTGAAGGTAGCCGCCAGAGAATCCATGGTGATGCCCATCAGGAACACCTTGTCGAGGTTGCCGATGATCAGGCCTTCACCGCCAAACGCCAGGCTGTAGCCGTACATGGCCCACAGCACGGTGATCAGGGAGAACACCACCATCACCTGCATCAGCACCGACAGCATGTTTTTGCTGCGCACCAGGCCACCGTAGAACAGGGCGAGGCCGGGGACGACCATCAAAATCACCAGCACGGTAGAAATCATCATCCAGGCCACATCGCCCTTGTCGACGGTGGGCTTGGCTTCTTCAGCGGCAGGGGCCTCTGTGGTCACCGCCGCAGCGGGCGCTTCAACAGCGGGCGCATCTGCGGCAGGGGCGGCGGCTTCGGCGGCTGGCGCTGCCTCGGCCGGTGCGGTCACCGCGGCGGGGGCTTCGGTGGTCTGGGCCACGGCGTTCAGGCCGCCAAAGGCCAGACCCATGCCCAGCAAGAGGGTAGCAAGTAGTTTTTTCATGTCCGTGATCTTTCTTGAACTGTGGCGATGATCAGAGCGCTTCTTTGCCGGTCTCGCCGGTGCGGATGCGAACCACCTGTTCCAGCGAGGTGACGAAAATCTTGCCGTCGCCGATCTTGCCGGTGCGAGCGGCGCCTTCGATCGCTTCGATCACGCGGTCCACCAGGTCGTCGGACACAGCGGCCTCGATCTTGACCTTGGGCAGAAAATCGACCACGTATTCCGCGCCGCGGTACAGCTCGGTGTGGCCCTTCTGGCGGCCGAAGCCTTTGACTTCGGTAACGGTGATGCCTTGCACGCCCATGCCGGACAGCGCTTCGCGCACTTCGTCCAGTTTGAACGGCTTGATGATGGCGGAGACCATTTTCATGCTGTGATTCCTCTTCTAGATCAGGAGGGTGATCAGGCCGGCTGGCCCACACCACGGGTTGGATTCGATTGCCTTCATCCCCAAGCATGGACCGTGCCAACTTTGCACGCCCACAGACAGAAACCGGGTGCCATGTGTTGCAAAAGCACCTCCATCCCCCAGACGTGTGCAGGCCACCGGCCGGCCCTGTGCCATCATGAAAGCTCTTTGCCACGCTCGGCGGGTGTCACACCACAGACGTGCGCACCAAAACAGTGCAACTCAAGCAACGGGTGATCGGTGCGGCTCACCGGGGGCAATGCACCAAAACAGGGAGCAATTCACATGAGTCTGTCGCTGGTACACAGCCGGGCGCTGCAGGGTCTCGAAGCGCGGCCAGTCCAGGTTGAAGTCCATCTGGCGAACGGGCTGCCCAGCTTCACGCTGGTGGGCCTGGCCGACACCGAGGTGAAAGAAGCGCGCGAACGCGTGCGCTCGGCCATTGCCAATTCGGGGCTCGAATTCCCGTCCAACAAACGCATCACGGTGAACCTGGCGCCGGCCGACCTGCCCAAAGACTCGGGCCGGTTTGACCTGCCCATTGCCGTGGGCATCCTGGCCGCCAGTGGCCAGATCGACGCCGCGCGGCTGGCCGGCTGGGAATTCGCCGGCGAGCTGTCGCTGGGCGGTGAACTGCGCCCGGTGCGCGGCGCGCTGGCCATGAGCCTGGCGCTGCACCGCACCGTCGCCTCAGAAGCCAACGCACAAACCCGGCTGGTGCTGCCACCCGGCAGCGCCGAAGAAGCCGCTCTGGTACCGCAAGCCCAGGTGCACCGCGCCCGCCACCTGCTCGACGTGGTGGCCCACTTTCTGCCCGAAAACGCCAACGCCCCGGGCGAAGCCCCACCCGACGACGGCGGCTGGGTGCGCCTGGCACCCACACAGCTCGGCCAGGCGCCCAGCTACGCCGACCTGGCCGACGTGAAAGGCCAAGTGGCCGCCAAACGCGCCCTGGAAATTGCTGCCGCCGGTGGTCACAGCTTGCTGATGATGGGCCCGCCCGGCTCGGGCAAAAGCATGCTCGCGCAGCGCTTTGCTGGCCTGCTGCCGCCCATGAGCACGCAAGAAGCGCTCGAATCGGCCGCCGTGGCCTCGCTGGCAGGGCGTTTCAGCCTGGAGCGCTGGGGCCAGCGCCCCACCTGCGCACCCCACCACACCGCCAGCGCCGTGGCCCTGGTGGGTGGCGGCTCACCGCCGCGTCCGGGTGAAATTTCGCTGGCGCACCACGGCGTGCTCTTTCTTGATGAGCTGCCGGAATTCCCCCGAACCGCTCTGGAAGCGCTGCGCGAGCCGCTGGAAAGCGGCCACATCCGCATTTCGCGCGCCGCCATGCAAAGCGAATTTCCGGCCCGCTTTCAGCTCATCGCTGCCATGAACCCCTGCCCCTGCGGCTTCCTGGGCCACCCCACCAAGGCCTGCCGCTGCACGCCCGACCAGATCAACCGCTACCAGAGCAAGCTCAGCGGCCCGCTGCTCGACCGCATCGACCTGCACGTGGAAGTGCCCGCCCTGCCCGCCGACGACCTGCTGCACGGCGTCGCAGGCGAGCCGAGCGACACCGTGCGCGAGCGTGTACAGGCAGCCCGCGAACGCGCCCACACCCGCCAGGGCCAGCCCAACCAGGCGCTGGCCGGGCAGGCACTGGACGAAAACGTGCACCCCGAACCCGCCGCCCTGAAGTTTCTCAACACCGCTGCCGGCCGCCTGGGCTGGAGCGCCCGCAGCACGCACCGCGCGCTGCGCGTGGCGCGCACCATTGCCGACCTGGCCGGAGCCGAGGCGGTGGGTGTGGCGCATGTGGCCGAGGCGGTGCAATACCGAAGGGCACTGCGCCAGGGCGCCTGATGGACCGGGGCGCGATACTGGCCACCTTTTGACAGAAATCCCCAGCCCATGCCCATCGAACTCCCCAAAGAAGGCCGCCAGCAGGCCATCGCATCCATTGAACGCTATTTCCGCGAACACATGGACGAGCCCATTGGCAACGTGGCTGCGGGGGGTTTGCTGAATTTCTTTTTGAAAGAAATCGGCCCCAGCGTTTACAACCGGGCCGTGGCCGACGCGCAAGACCGGCTGCTGGCGCGCGTGCAAGAACTGGATATTGATGTGCACGAAAGCGAGTTCGGCTACTGGAAAACGGCGGGCCGGGGTGGCAAATAGACAGGGCGCGGCCACCCAAGGCCGCGCCCAAGAGTGGTCAACAAACCCATGAACACCAGCAGCTCGCACCCAACTGAGTCGCCCATGACGCTCCAAGGCCTGAACGGAGCGTACGCGCTGGCCCACCACCTCAGCTTTGCCGCCGGACCGGGCGGCCTGCCCTGTGTGCAGGTGCGCAACGCGCACGCCGCAGCGGTGGTGTCTTTGTATGGTGGGCAGGTGCTAGCGTACCGGCCGGTAGGTGCAGAGGCCGATGTGCTGTTCCTCAGTGAACAGGCAAGTTTTGATGCCGGCAAGGCCATTCGCGGTGGTGTGCCGGTGTGCTGGCCGTGGTTTGGGCACGACCCGAAAGGCCTTGGGCGGCCAAACCACGGTTTTGCGCGCATCCGGCTGTGGTCGGTGCTGCGCACGGGCACCACGCCAGCGGGCGACACACAGGTCACGCTCGGCCTGGTGGACACGCCCGAGACGCAGGCCATATGGCCGCATGCGTTCGAGCTGACGTTGCAGATCACCGTGGGTACCACGCTGCGGCTGGCGCTGACCACGCGCAACACGGGCAATGCGCCGTTTGAGATCACGCAGGCGCTGCACAGTTATTTCACGGTGGGCGACATTGCACAAACCACCGTGACCGGGCTGCACGGCTGCCATTACACCGACAACGCCGCCAGCGCAGGCGGTGCGGTGAAGCAGCAAACGGGTGCGGTGCGTTTCACCTCCGAGGTGGACCGCATATACACCGAGGTGCCCCCCGAGCTGGCGGTTGAAGACGCGGCGCTGCAACGCACCATCGGCATCCGTTCTGAAGGCACCCGCACCGCCGTGGTGTGGAACCCAGGGGCGGCCTTGGCTGCCGGCATGGCCGATCTGCCCGACGAGGCCTACCAGCGCTTCGTGTGCGTGGAAACGGCCAACGCGGGTGACGAGGTGTTGAGCGTGCCCGCCGGCGATGAACACCGGCTGGTGGCCCACATAGGGCTCAAAGGTTGGTGCCCAGCCAGCGCTTGAGTTCGGCCACCGCCACGCCGCTGCGCGCGGCCAGGTCTTGCACCTGGTCTTCACCGAGTTTGCCCACGTTGAAGTAGGTGCTTTCGGGGTGCGCCAGGTAGAAGCCGCTCACGCTGGCGGCTGGTGTCATGGCCAGGCTTTCGGTCAGGCCCATGCCAATGTCGTCGCACTGCAGCAGCGCAAACATCGCGCGCTTGACCGAGTGGTCCGGGCAGGCCGGGTAACCCGGCGCAGGGCGGATGCCCTGGTACTTTTCTTTGATCAGCTCTTCATTGCTCAGTGCCTCGTCGGCCGCGTAGCCCCACAGGTCGGTGCGCACGCGGTGGTGCAGGCACTCGGCAAAGGACTCGGCCAGCCGGTCGGCCAGGGCCTTGAACAGGATCGCGTTGTAGTCGTCGTGCGCGTCGAGAAACTGCTTTTCTTTCTTCTCGGCGCCCAGCCCAGCGGTCACGGCGAACAAGCCCACATAGTCGTTGGCCACGCCCTTGGGCGCCACAAAGTCGGCCAGGCAGCGGCTGGGGCGCATCACGCCATCCGCCTCCTGCTTCTCGGTCTGCTGGCGCAGGCCGTGCCAGGTCAGCGCCACCTGGCTGCGTGTTTCGTCCGTGTACAGCTCAATATCGTCGTCGCGCGCGGTGTTGGCTGGGTACAAGCCAATCACACCGTTGGCGCTGAGCCAGCGGCCTTCGATGATCTTTTTCAGCATGGCCTGCGCGTCGGCAAACACCTTGCGGGCCTGCTCACCCACCACCTCGTCTTGCAAGATGGCGGGGTACGGGCCGGCCAGATCCCAGGTCTGGAAGAACGGTGCCCAATCGATGTACTTTGCGATCTCGGCGAGGTCGAAGTTTTTGAACTGCCGCTTGCCAATGAACTTCGGCTTCGGCGCTTGGAACGCGGCCCAGTCGATGGTGGTCTTGTTGGCACGCGCCTGGGCCAGCGGCCACAGCGGCACCTGCTTTTTGTTGGCGTGCTGCGTGCGCACCTTGTCGTAGTCGGCGTTCAAGTCGGCAATGTATTGGGCCGCCTGGTCGCTCAGCAAACCCTGCGCCACGCTCACACTGCGCGAGGCGTCGGGCACATACACCACCGGGCCGCTGTAGTGCGGCGCGATCTTCACGGCGGTGTGCACGCGGCTGCAGGTGGCGCCACCAATCAGCAGCGGAATCTGCGCGTCGCGGAAGTGCGCGTCCTTCTCCATCTCACTGGCCACGTACTGCATTTCTTCCAGGCTGGGCGTGATCAGGCCCGAGAGGCCCACGATGTCGGCGCCCTCTTTCTTCGCCATCGCCAGGATCTCGTGGCAGGGCACCATCACGCCCATGTTCACCACCTCGAAGTTGTTGCACTGGAGCACCACGGTGACGATGTTTTTGCCGATGTCGTGCACGTCGCCTTTTACCGTGGCAATCACGATCTTGCCTTTGGTTTTCACGTCTTCACCGGCCGCGGCTTGCGCCAGTTTTTCGGCTTCGATGTAAGGCAGCAGGTGGGCCACCGCCTGCTTCATCACGCGCGCGCTCTTCACCACCTGCGGCAGAAACATCTTGCCCTGGCCAAACAGGTCGCCCACCACGTTCATGCCGTCCATGAGCGGGCCTTCAATCACGTTCAGCGGGCGCCCGCCATCGGCCTCGATCAGGCGCCACATTTCTTCGGTGTCTTCGGTGATGAACCCGTTCATGCCACGCACCAGCGCGTGGCTCAGCCGCTCGCGAATGGGCAGGCCGCGCCATTCGTTCTTCTTGCTGTCGTCCTTGGCCGCGCCCTTGGCGTTTTCGGCCACTTCCACCAGCCGCTCGCCGGCGTCGGCGCGGCGGTTCAGCACCACGTCTTCCACCCGCTCGCGCAGCTCGGGCTCCAGCTCGTCGTACACGCCCACCATGCCCGCGTTGACGATGCCCATGTCCATGCCCGCCTGGATGGCGTGGTACAGGAACACGGTGTGGATGGCTTCGCGCACCGGGTCGTTGCCCCGGAAGCTGAACGACACGTTGGACACACCGCCGCTCACCTTGGCGCCGGGCAGGTTGGCTTTGATCCAGCGCGTAGCGTTGATGAAATCGACCGCGTAGTTGTTGTGCTCTTCAATGCCGGTGGCGATGGCAAAGATGTTGGGGTCGAAGATGATGTCTTCGGGTGGGAAACCCACCTCGTCCACCAGCACCCGGTAGGCGCGTTCGCAGATCTCGATCTTGCGCTCGTAGGTGTCGGCCTGGCCTTTTTCGTCAAAGGCCATCACCACGGCCGCAGCGCCGTAGCGCTTCACCAGCCCGGCCTGGCGCTTGAACTCGTCCACGCCCTCTTTCATGCTGATGGAGTTGACGACGCCCTTGCCCTGCACGCAGCGCAGGCCGGCCTCGATCACGTCCCACTTGGAGCTGTCCACCATCACCGGCACGCGCGCAATGTCGGGCTCACCTGCGATCAGGTTGAGGAACTTCACCATCGCGGCCTGGCTGTCGAGCATGGCCTCGTCCATGTTGATGTCGATGATCTGCGCGCCGTTTTCCACCTGCTGGCGCGCCACGGCCAAGGCCTGCTCGTACTCGCCGTTCAAAATCATGCGGGCGAAGGCCTTGGAGCCGGTCACGTTGGTCCGTTCGCCCACGTTGACGAACAGGCTGCCTTCAGCGATGCGCAGCGGCTCCAGGCCGGACAGCAGCATGGGCGGCACGGCCACGGACGAAGCGGAAACAGCAGAAGATGCGGAAGGGGCAGAAACAACGGACATGAGGCTCACCAGGGTTGCAGACTGAAACTGGTGAGCGCCGTTGGGGGCGGGCGGGCCCGCGGGGCGGTGGACGCCCGGTGTCTCAAGCCTGACACGCATCCGGTGGATGGCGCGCTGCAGCGCTCCTTGAGAGGGCGCAATTTTAAGGCATGGACCCGGCGGCGCGTGGGTGGTGGGCGTGAGCGCTCCTGGCCAGGTTCAGCGGCCGAGCAGATCTGCCTGGGCCTGTTTTGCGTGAGGTGGTCGCACCACCCTCTCAACGAAGCCTGGCCAGCAGCCCCAACAGCCAGCAAAACGGATGATTTGCAAGCGCCTGCCTCGCGCGTGTGAAAGCCTTCTTTGATGTGATGGCAGGGTTTTAAAGCCTGCTTTGCCGTGGTTCAACGCGCGGCTGGTGCGATGTTTGCTTGCAGCATTCGCAACGCCCCACGCCCATGCCACCGCACCACCCCATTGCCGACACCGGCACCACCACCGCCACCGACTGGCCGACCCAGGAACTCCTGCTCATGCGCGAGGTGATGAAGCTGGTGGGCCGGAGCCTGGCGCCGGCGTTTGTGCTGCGCGAAATGCTGCACTTGATGAGCGAGCTGCTGGGCCTGAACCGGGGCCGCATGGTGCTGGCCGACGAGGTATTGCCCGGCCAGCCGCGCACGGCTTCGGTGCGCCACGCCTACGGTCTCACCGCCGACGAAGCGGCGCGAGGCGTGTTTCGCTGGGGCGAAGGCATCACCGGGCGGGTGTTGGCCACCGGGCTGCCCGCCATCACGCAAGACGTGGACGCCGAGCCGCTGTTTTTGTTTCGTACCGTGGCCCGGGCCGAGCTGCCGCCGCAAACCGTGGCCTACATAGCGCTGCCCATTGACATCAACGGCGCCACGGTGGGCGTGCTGGCCTGCCACCGCATACGCAGCCGCCAGCGCCACCTGAACGACGACCTGGCCGTGCTGCGCCTGCTGGCCACGCTGGCCGGCCAGCTGCTGCAGCTGGAACAGCTGGTGGCCGAGCAAACCCGCCAGCTGCAAGCCCGCAACGCCGTGCTGACCCGCGCGCTCGACACCCACACCGCCCGCTACGGCCTCATTGGCCGCTCGCCCGCGCTCTTGCAGGCGCTGGGCGAGCTGGAGCGCGTGTCGCAATCGCAAGCCACGGTGCTGCTGCTGGGCGAATCGGGCACTGGCAAGGAGCTGTTTGCCCGCGCCGTGCACCTGGCCAGCGGCCGGCACGCCCAGCCTTTCATCAAGGTCAACTGCTCGGCCATCCCCGAAACGCTGTTTGAGAGCGAACTGTTTGGCCACGAGCGCGGCGCCTTCACCGGCGCCCACAGCGCGCGCCCCGGCTGGTTTGAGCAGGCCAACGGCGGCACCATTTTTCTGGACGAAATGGGCGAGCTGCCCCTGGCCATGCAAAGCAAGCTGCTGCGCACCCTGCAAGAAGGCACGCTGGTGCGCCTGGGCGGCCAGCGCGAACTGCGCATCGACGTGCGGCTGGTGGCCGCCACCAACCGCGACCTGGCCCGCGAAGTGCAAGCCGGCCGATTCCGGCAAGACCTGTATTACCGGCTCAACGTCATCCCCATACGCCTGCCCAGCCTGCGCGAACGCCGCGAAGACGTGCGCGCCCTGGCGCTGCATTTTGTGAGCCGCGCCAACCAGGCCCACCAGCGCAACGTGTACCTGGCACCCGACGCGCTGGCCCGGCTGGAAGCCCACGACTGGCCCGGCAACATACGGGAGCTGGGCAACCTGATTGAGCGCCTTGTGCTGCTGGCCGACCACACCTTGGTGAACGCCGCTGCGCTGGAACGCTTCATGCCCGAAGCCCTGGCACCGGACCTGCGCCACGCACCCGGCGCAGCGCCCTTGGCCCAGCCTTCATCTGCACCGGCCGGCCTGGTGCGCGACTACCAAAGCGCCGGCTCACACAGCCCGCAAACGCTGCAAGAAGCCCTGGCGCAGCACCACGGCAACCAGTCGCGCGCAGCGCAAAGCCTGGGGCTCACGCTGCGGCAGTTTGCCTACCGGCTGCGCAAGGCGGGTTTGCGGTGAGGGGGTGTGAGCGACGGCGGAAGCCCCTGGATTGAGGCAACGGCTACGGCCAGGTGCGGCCCGTCGCGTGGGGTAGGCGCTGCCGTTGCTGCCCGTGCGCATGAGCCCTGCAGGCTCACCGCACGGCGCCGGGCCCAGGCGCCGGGGCGGGTTAGCTGAGGTGCTTGCCCACCAGCCCGGTCATTTCGAACATGGTGACTTCATCTTTGCCGAACACAGCCTTGAGCTTGGCGTCTGCCAAGATGTTCCGCTTGTTCTTCGGGTTCTGCAGATTGTTGGCCTTGATGTATTCCCACATGAGCTTCACCACTTCGGTGCGGGGTTGCGGCGTTGCACCGATCACAGCGGCCAGCTCGGCGCTGGGGGTGAGGGCACGGTTGAATGCGGTTGGCTTCTTGGCAGTGGTCATGTGAAACTCATCGGTTGAAACGGCTCATTCTAGGGCGTGCCCCAGATCCCCGGGTAACCGTCCGCCACCGAACCAGCGGGACCGGGAGTTTCGGTGTCTGGAGCAGGCGCATGGTCGGTGACGGCGCTGCGCGGGGTCCGATGGCCGGAATCGGCTTGGAGCGGACAGTGCCGACGAACCCCGTTGGTCGCGAAAGACACGTTTTGCGCCTCCTGATCGGAACGATCTTGCAATAACAGGGGGAGAACACAATCAACGGGTATGACCAACCCCAAACTCTTCTGCGAAATCCATGACGGGACCATGATCTTGTCGATGAACCGGCCTGAGAAGCTCAACGCGATTGACAACGAGCTCTCTAACGAACTGCTCAAAGCGTTGCACGCAGCGAACGACGACACATCCGTGCGCGTTGTGTTGCTCAGAGGCAATGGCAGAGCCTTCTGCGCGGGACGGGACATATCCGCCGCCCCGACGGAAGAGGATTTGACTTCGGTCCAAGCGGTTGCAAAAGCCATCGTCAGCTTGTCAAAGCCTGTCGTTGTGGCCGTTCATGGCTGGACCGTTGGCGCCGGCCTGGAGTGGATGCTCAACGCAGATGTGGTGGTGGCTGCATCCAGCGCTCGTTTCAAGTTGCCCGAGGCATCCATGGGTGTGTTCGTGACGGGAGGTCTGATAGCGACTCTTCCTGCCTATGCGGGTGTTGCACGGGCCAAAGCACTCATGCTGCTTGGCGAAGAGTTCTCTGCGAACGACGCGCAATCGTGGGGGCTCATCTGGCGTGTTGTCGAGTCTGAAGCGCTGGAGTCAGAGTCAAAGCGAGTCGCCCAAAAGCTGGCATCGCTAAAACCCGAGGTGGCCGCTCGCTTTAAGCGCGCGCTGAACGAGGTAGGACTTCATCACTTCTCCCGAGCCATCGATATCGAGAACGAGGCCCAAAGATTTCTCGGGGCCAGCCCGTCACGCACAGCAGATACCTGAAGCCTGCGACGGCCTCCGGCATGGCTTTGTTGTTCGATGCGCCGGATGGGGTTTGAATGCGGGCGGAGCGGGCGCCTGCTCTGGGGTCGAGGCCTGCCCTGGATCCCGCCAGCCCCCACACCCTGCCCCAGTCGCAATCGCCAATCGCCAATCGCCAATCGCCAATCGCCACTGTGTCAACACAATGTCGACACAGTGGCGATGACCAGCGCCGCCACCCGCTAGCGCAGCACGGCGAAAAGGCAAAAAACTCCAAACAAATCAATTACTTGCACGCAGCACCGCCACTGCGCGCCGTCCTGGCACGTCCTTTGCAATGAAGCTTGCAGGCCATCCCGCCTGCCGACCTTCACGAGAGGACTTTTTGCTATGAGCATTGACGCCACCCTGATCGCGCCCGCCCAACTCGCTGCGCTGCAAGCCACCGAGCCGGTGGTGCTGATTGACACCCGCGACGCGGACACCTTTGCCGCTGGGCACATTCCGGGCGCGGTGAATTTGCGGGAGGTTTTCACGTTTTTGGCCACGTCCACGCCGGAGGGCTTGAACGAATTGAAGGCCACGTTTGCGCAGGCGCTGGGCGCAGCGGGGCTTTCGGGGGCGGAGACGGCGGTGTTTTACGAAGACGCGATGGACAGCGGCTACGGCCAGTCTTGCCGGGGCTACTACCTGCTGACCTGGCTGGGCTACCCCAAGATCAAGGTGCTCAACGGTGGCTTTTCGGCCTGGAAGGCGGCCGGCCTGCCCGTGTCTACCGAAGTGGCCACGCCCACACCGGCCACGTTCCCCGAGCGGCCTATGGCCGACGTGATGCTGACACAGGCCGATGTGTTGGCCGCGCTGGGCACGGGCACGGTGTTGCTGGACGTGCGCGACGTGGACGAGTGGATTGGCGACAGCTCCAGCCCCTACGGCAAAGACTTTGCGCCGCGCAAGGGCCGCCTGCCGGGCGCGAAGTGGGTGGAGTGGTACCGCTTCATGAAGCCTTCGGGCCAGGGCCCGGTGTTCAAAACGCCGGATGAGGTGCGCGCGGAATGCGCTACCGCCGGCATTGCGCCGGACGACACGGTGTACCTGTATTGCTTCAAGGGGGCACGGGCTTCCAACACATTTCTGGCGCTGAAGCAGGCGGGCTTTTCTGATGTGCGCATGTACTTTGGTTCGTGGAACGAGTGGTCGCGCGACGAGCGCTTGCCGATTGAAACCGGGCTGCCGGTGGCAAAGGCCAGCAAACAACCTGCGCTGGCGATGGCGGCCTGAACCTGCTTCTTTTCTTCTCCCTTCCCTTTTCCCCAACCCTGTCCACCTTGGAAACCTTTATGTCTTCTACCGAACTGCTCGAACCCACCGCCGCTGTGTCCACCGTGAAGGCGTATTTGCGCCCGATTGACGGCACAGGCCTGGCCACGTTTGCCGCCAAGGGCCAGGCCAACCCGGCCAGCCGGGGCACGAACAAGGTGCACACCGTGATGGAGGGCCAGTACCGCTCGCTGAGCTATGTGGGCAACCACGCGCCGGTGGTGGTGGACGAGCCGCTGCACCTGTTTGGCGAAGACACGGCGCCGGCGCCGGGCGAGATTGTGCTGTCGGGCCTGGGCGGCTGCATTGCCGTGGGCGTGACGGCCGTGGCCACCTGGAAGGGCGTGAAGCTGAGCAAGCTCGAGGTGTTCATGGAAGGTGACATTGGCAACCCGGCTGCCTGGGGCGCGGGTGGCGCGCTGGAGAAAACGCCGCCTGAAATGGGCTTTCAGGCCATTCGCGTGAAGGTGCTGGTGGAAGGCGACGCGAGCCGCGAGGTGCTGGACGAGATCGTGCAGCACGCCAACTTTTATTCGCCGGTGGCCAACAGCATGCGCAACCCGATTCCGTTCGAGATTTCCATGGCCTGAGCCACCCTCACCCCGGCCCTCTCCCGCGAGCGGGAGAGGGCGTGAACGCAACACCACCCCTGGACCCGCCATGAACCCCGCCGACCTGCCACCCGAACTCGCCACCCCCACTGAGCACAACCTGCTGGCCGCCGTGCGCGCTATTGCCCAAGGCCCGCTGGCCGAACAGGTGGAGGGCATTGACCGCGAAGGCCACTACCCGCGCGCGGTGTTGCAGCAGCTGGCGGCAGCCGGCGCCATGAGCGCGCACCTGGCGGCCCCCGCAGGCCGGGGCGACTACGGCCTGGCCATACGCGCCATGGCCGAGGCCTCGCGTGTGTGCGGCGCCACCGGCTTCATGATGTGGTGCCAGGCGGTGTGCGGGCTGTATCTGGAGCAGTCGGGCAACCCGGCGCTCACGGGCGACGCGCTGATGCAAATGGCCAGCGGCGCGCGGCTGGGCGGCACGGCGCTGTCCAACCCGATGAAGAGCTACGCGCAGATTGAAAGCCTGCTGCTGAAAGCCACGCCGGTGGAGGGCGGCTACCTGGTGAACGGCACGTTGCCCTGGGTGAGCAACCTGGGGCCCGACCACTGCTGCGGCGCCATTGCGGCGGTGGAGGCCGATGGCCAGAGCCTGGGCAAAGAGGTGATGTTTTTGCTGCGCTGCGACGCGCCGGGCGTGACGATGCGCGACTGCCCCAGCTTTTCGGCGATGGAAGGCACGGGCACCTGGGCGCTGCACCTGAAAGATTACTTTGTGGGCGCGGGCGAGCTGATTGCCGACCCGGCCAAACCCACCATTGCCCGCATCCGCGCAGCCTTTGTGATGCTGCAATGCGGCATGGCGGTGGGCGTGACGCAGGGCGCCATCGACAGCATGTGGGCGGTGGAGGCGCAGCTGGGCCATGTGAACCAGTTTCTGGAAGACCGGCCCGACGCGCTGCAGGCCGAGCTGGACGCGCTCACCGAGCGCGTGATGAAGATGGCCGAGACGCCGTTTGACGGCAGCACCGCATTTTTCATTGACGTGCTGGACGCTCGCGCCCACGGCGCCGAGCTGTGTCTGCGCGCCGCGCAGTCGGCCCTGATGCACCAGGGCGCACGCGGCTACCTCATGAGCTCGGACGTGCAGCGCCGCGTGCGCGAGTCGCACTTTGTGGCCATCGTCACGCCGGCCATCAAACACCTGCGCAAAGAGATTGCGCGGCTGTCGGCCGAGGAGATGCCGGTATGAGCGCCCTGTCCCACATCTTCGGCGAGGTGCGCGACCTGCCGTTGGCCGCCCCCGTGCTGCCCAAGGCCGCCGGCCAACCGTTTCGCCAATACATTTGCGACGCCTGCGGCTACATCTACGACGAAGCCGTGGGCGATGCCGACAGCGGCCTGGCCGCCGGCACGAGGTTCGAAGACATTCCCGACGACTGGTATTGCCCGCTGTGCGGCGTCACCAAAAACGACTTTGCGTTGTACGAGGCCCCCAGCATCGAAGCCCTGCGCGCGCAGGCCAGCCGCCACGTGCCGGTGTGGAACGCAGCCACGCGCCACCAGGCGGGTGTGGTGATCGTGGGGGGCGGCCGAGCCGGCTGGCAAGTGGCCGAAGCGCTGCGCGCGCTGGACGCAGCACTGCCCATCACGCTCGTGAGCGCTTGCGCCGCCGACGTGTACGACAAGCCCATGCTGTCCATTGCCATGGCGCGGCAGCTGGACCTGACCCGGCTGGTGAAAGAAACCGGTGCGGATGCCGCGCGCCGCCTCAAGCTGCGCCTGCTGGCCCACACCGACGCCGTGCGCATCTGCACCGACACCCGCACGCTGCGCACCACACGCGGCACGCTGCGCTACGACCACCTGGTGCTGGCCCACGGCGCGCAAGCCGCCCTGCCCCCGGCGCTGCCCGCCGCGCTGTGCTGGCGCATCAACCACCTGGGCGCTTACCAGCGGCTGCGCGCCGCGCTGGGCGATTCAGCGAAAGACGTGGTGATCGTGGGCGCCGGCCTGATTGGCAGCGAACTCGCCAACGACCTCGCCCTGGGCGGCCACCGCGTCACATTGCTGGACGTGATGGCACAGCCGCTGGCGCGCTGGCCCGGCGAGCAAGCCGGCACACCGCTGCTGGCCGCATGGCAAGACCTGCCCATCCAATTCAAAGGCGGTGTGCAGGTAGCCAGCGTGGAAAAGCTGGGCGCACGCTACCGCGTCACCACCGCCTGCGGCCAGCGCTTTGCCGCCGACCAGGTGATCGCCGCCGCCGGCCTGGCCACCCCGCCGCGCCTGGCACAAAGCGCCGCCCTGGCCTGGCACAACGGCATTGCGGTGGAGCCCCAAGGCCTGCGCACCAGCGTGGAGCGCATCCACGCGCTGGGCGACTGCATCACCGTCAACGGCCAGGCCAGCCGCTTCATCGAACCCATTGCCCGGCAGGCCCGCAGCATCGCCGCCGCCATCACCGGCGCAGCCCCCGTGCCCTACGAGACCCGGCCAGCGGTGGTGCGCGTGAAGACGACCACGCATCCGCTGACGCTGCATTGAGCGGCGCACCGCTCAAGGTGTTGCTTCGTTGACCAGCGTTGTTGGCATGCGTACCCCCGGCGAAAAAAGCCACCGGCGTTGCCTCCGTTCAGGCGACCGGCAGCAACCGCAGCACCCCGTCCTCACGCGCTACGCGGCCAGCCAGCTCTAGGGCCGCGAGTGCGCGGTACAGCGCCTCGTGCGTCACACCGAGTTCGGCGGCGAGCGACTTCAGGCCGCCCGGCACCGGGTAGCGCCCTGCTTCGCCTTCGGTGGCCAGCAGGTGCAGCACCCGGTCTTGCACGCGGTGCAGCACCAGCCGCTCGCACTGCAGCCGCAGGCGGCGCACTTCGCGGTTGAGCATGCCGATCCAGCGCGAGGCAAAGGCCGGGTCGCTGGCCAGCGCCGCGCGCACGGCTGGCACCGGCACGCGGGTGATGTGGGCGTCGGTGAGCACCCGGGCGTCGCAGTGGTAGCGCTCAAACTGCAGGCTGGCCTCGCCAATGAAACCGCGCCGTGTGCGCTGCAACACCACCACTTCGCCGTGCAGGCCGGGGCGCTCCAGCACCGCTTCGCCGCGTTGAATGAAAAACAGATGCGCCGGGCGGGCGCCGGTGGCAAACAAGCGCGAGCCCCGCACCGGGTCCAAAGCGCTGCACAGCGGGTGCAAGGCCGGAGGCAGCAGCGCGGCCAGGTCGGGCGGCAACACGGGCGCTGAGCCGGCAAAGGCCTCGGTGGTTAGGGCTTTCATATGATTTTGATCATAGGTGCAGAGGGTGCACCTGATGAATACTGCGCAACCCAGTGGGGCATGTTTGGTGCCCCGCGCTGGGATTTTTCAGCCTGTCTTTCCTTGATCCGCTTCCAACCGCAACCCACCATGTCCCTTTTTCAGTTTGGTCAGACCCGCCCCGAATTTGCCGTACCCGTGCTCAACGAACGGGCGGTGCGCGCCAGCGCTGGCGTTTTGTTTGCGGTGGCGCTGATCGCCTTCATGCACGCGTTTTTGCTGGGCAACTTCCAGCCCACACGGGTGTTTGTGGTGGCCTTTGTCATTGAATTTGCGCTGCGCCTGTTCGTCAACCCGCAGCTGGCGCCGGTTTACAGGCTGGGTCAGTGGGTGGTGCGCCACCAGCAACCCGAGTGGGTGGGCGCGCCCCAAAAGCGCTTTGCCTGGGGCATGGGCCTGGCGCTGGGCCTGAGCATGTTCTGGCTGCTGGTGGTGCAGCAGGTCATTGGGCCGGTCAACATGCTGGTGTGTGGCCTGTGCCTGGTGTTTATGTTTTTTGAGTCGGCCTTTGGCATTTGCATTGGCTGCAAGGTTTACAACCTGTTCAACAAAGAACAAGCCCAGCTGTGCCCCGGCGGTGTGTGCGAAACCAGCCCGGCGCCCCGCGAACGCTTGCCCGCCAACACCCGCGCCGCGCAGGCCGCTGTGCTGCTGGGCTTTGCGGTGGCGGTGCTGGGCAGCGCCCGCTGGGTAAGCGACAACGCCATGCCCACGCCCGCCATGTGGCAAACCACACCGGCCGGCAGCAGCGCGCCCGCCGTGGGCGCAACCCCGGCCATTGACGCCGCCGAAGCCGAACGCTGCAAGGTGCCCGAATTCGCCAAGGCCATCGGCCATGAAGCCATGTGGAAGCTGCACAACGGCTGCTGACACGGACCCGCCCACCGCAGCGTGCGCCTGGGGTACCCGCTAGGCAGGCAGCCGCTTACGGCTTGATCGCGATCTTGAGCACGCCGTCGCGCTGGTGCGCAAACAGGTCGTAGGCGGCGACGATGTTTTCCAGCTTGTACTGGTGCGTGACCATGACGCCCAGATCGAGACGGCCAGACGCGAGCACATTCATCAGCCGGCGCATGCGCTCCTTGCCACCGGGGCAAAGGGCCGTTCTGATCTGGTGGTCGCCCAGCCCGGCGGCGAAGGCCGAGAGGGGAATGGTCAGGTCGGTTGAATACACGCCCAGGCTGGACAGCGTGCCGCCCGGCTTGAGCACGCGCAGCGCCGACTCGAAGGTGGACTGCAGGCCGAGCGCTTCAATGGACGAATCGGCACCGCGCCCGCCGGTGATCTTCATGATCTCTTCGACCACGTCGCACTTGTTGAAATTGAGCGTGAGGTCGGCGCCCAGTTGCTTCGAAATGCCGAGCCGGTGGTCGTTGCCGTCCACCGTGATGATGGTGCTGGCACCCAGCAGGCGGGCGCCAGCGGTGGCGCACAGGCCAATCGGGCCTTGGGCAAAGACCACCACGGTGTCGCCGATGCGGATGTTGGCGTTTTCCGCGCCCTTGAACCCGGTGGACATGATGTCCGGGCACATGAGCACCTGCTCGTCGGTGAGACCATCGGGAATGGGGGCGAGGTTGGCCTGGGCGTCGGGCACCAGCACGTATTCGGCCTGGGTGCCGTCGATCAGGTTGCCAAAGCGCCAGCCCGCCGTGGCTTTGAAGCCGTGGCAACCGCACAGGCCCATGGGCACGAGGTAGCTGCCGTCTTGCGAAGCCGCCCCGTCCTGGGCGGCGTAAGAATTGAAGTTGGGGCAGATGGCCCCGGCGATCACGCGCTGGCCTTCGGTGTAGCCCTGCACGGCGCTGCCCAGTTTTTCGATCACACCCACCGGCTCGTGGCCCACCGTCAAGCCCTTGGCCACGGGGTACTCGCCCTTCAAGATGTGCACATCGGTGCCGCAAATGGTGGTGGTGGTGATGCGCACCAGGGCATCGTTCGGCCCAACGTCCGGGATGCGCTTGTCGGTGATCTCGATGCGGCCGGGTTCGACAAACACGGCGGCTTTCATCATGGCGGTCATAAACACTCCTTGGATGGTGAACGACATGGGCGGGCAGGCCCAACCGTCGATGGACGACCCAACCTTTCCTGAGACTTTTCAGTCTACGCCCACGAGCGGTCCAAGAAGACTGATGTGCGTCAACCCAGGTGCACACCCCGCCGGCGACCGGCGCCGGAATGGGTTTGCCAACCGGTCAGCGCACCGCCCATCAGACCGCTTGCAGCGCAATCACCTTGCGTGCGGGCTTCTCTGCCCGCGCACGCAGCTGGCCACAGCCACCGTCCACGTCCTGCCCGGCCGACTGGCGCAGCTTGGTGAGAATGCCGCGCTGGTGCAGGCGGCGGGCCATGGCCGCGGCCTTTTCCCAGCTGGGGCGCTGGTAGGGCAGCTCGGGCACGGTGTTGTACGGAATCATGTTGAGGATGGCGTATTTGCCCGTGAGCAGGCGCACGATGCCGTCGATTTCTTCGTCGGTGTCGTTGATGCCTTCCAGCAGCGTCCACTGGTACTGAATGGGGTAGTCGGTGGCACGGGCGTAAACCTCGCCGGCTTGCACCAACTCTTCAGGCGACATACGCGGTGCGCGCGGCAGCAGCTGGGCGCGCAGGTCGGCGCGGGTGGTGTGCAGCGACAGCGCCAGCGCGGGCTTCACGCGGCCCAGCGGCAGCGCTTCAAACACGCGCGGGTCGCCCACGGTCGAAAACACCAGGTTTTTGTGGCCAATGTTGCCCACGGTGCCCAGCAGATCGATGGCTTCCATCACGTTGTCCAGGTTGTGCGCGGGCTCGCCCATGCCCATGAACACCACCTTTTTCACCGGCCTCTGGCATCGAGCCAGCACCACCTGCGCCACGATCTCGGCGCTGCCCACCTGGCGGATCAGCCCTGTGGTGCCGGTCATGCAAAACACGCAGCCCACCGCGCAACCGATCTGGGTTGACACGCATACGCCGTCCCGCGGCAGCAGCACGGTTTCCGCCAGCTGGCCGTCGGCCAGGCGCACCAGCAGGCGGGCCGAACCGTCGTCACCGGCGTGCGTCGATTCGAGCGTCGCCAGCGCGGCCAGCTCTTGCGCAATGGCGGGCAGCGCGGCCACCAGGGCGGCGGGCAAAAAATGCTGCAGCTCACGCCGGCCGCTGGTTTGCGGCAGGGCCTGGCTCCACAGGCGCAGCACGCGCTGCTGGTGGCGGGGGTTGGCGCCGAGCGCCCGCAGGCGCTCGCGCAGGTGTTCAATGCGCATGGGCTGGATTGTCCCTGAAGGCCACGCTCGCAGCCCCGCCAGCAGACAATGCCGGTGAACGCCAGCGACCGGACTCGGCGTGGCCCCACAGGAGAGCTTCCATGAAAAACGTGTCTTTTATCCAGCGCAATACCCAGGGCCATTGGGTGGGCGACGGCTTTCCCGTGCGCACGCTGTTTTCATACAACGCCAACGCCGCCGCGTTTTCGCCCTTCCTCATGCTCGACTACGGCGGCCCGACCACGTTTGACGCGACGACCAAGCGCCGCGGCGTGGGCGCGCACCCGCACCGGGGCTTCGAGACGGTGACCATCGTGTACGACGGCGAGGTGTCGCACCGCGATTCCACCGGCGCGGGCGGCACCATCGGCCCCGGCGATGTGCAGTGGATGACGGCCGCCGCCGGCATCGTGCACGAAGAGTTTCACAGCGAGGCCTTTGCCCGCAGCGGTGGGCCGTTTCAGATGGTGCAGCTGTGGGTGAACCTGCCGGCACACGACAAGATGGCGCCACCCGGCTACCAGGGCATCACCGTGGCGCAGACGCCCACCGTGGCCTTGCCCGATGGCGCAGGCACTGCACGCCTGATCGCGGGCGAGTGGCTGGGCGCCCAAGGCCCGGCCCACACCTTCACGCCCATGCAGGTGTGGGACGTGCAGATCAAGGCCGGCCACACCGTGACGCTGCCCGCGCCCGAGGGCCACACCACCGTGCCGCTGGTGCTGAAGGGCCGTGTGAAAACCCAGGGCGGTGCCGAGGCGAGCGACGCCGAAATGATCGTCTACGAGCGCAGCGGCGAGGGTGTGACGCTCACCGCCGTGACCGACACCACCTTGCTCTGGCTGGCGGGTGAGCCCATAGACGAACCGGTGGTGGGCTATGGGCCTTTCGTGATGAACACCGAAGCCGAGATTCACCAGGCGTTTGCCGACTACCAGAGCGGCAAGATGGGCCGCCTGGGGTGAGGTAGCCGGCTTTCGCGCGGATCAACCCACCCTACCGTTCGGGCGAAGCCCGTCAAAGCCCCAGCTGGCTCAACCCCGGGTGCTCGGCCGGGCGCGGGCCCAGCGGCCAGTGAAACAGGCGCTCGCTCGCGTGGATGGGCCGGTCGTTGATGCTGGCATGGCGCTGCTCCATGTAGCCCAGCGCGTTGAACTGCCAGTTTTCGTTGCCAAACGAGCGGAACCACTGGCCCGAGTCGTCGCGCCATTCGTAAACGAAGCGCACGGCGATTCGGTTGTCTGCAAACGCCCACAGCTCCTTGATGAGCCGGTAGTCCAACTCCTTGGCCCACTTGCGCACCAGAAAAGCGTGCACCTGCTCGCGGCCCACCGGAAACTCCGCGCGGTTGCGCCAGCGCGTGTCTTCGGTGTAGACCTTGACCACCCGGTCAGGGTCGCGGGTGTTCCAGGCGTCTTCCGCCATGCGCACCTTCTGCGCGGCGGTCTCGGACGTGAACGGCGGTAAAGGTGGACGAGGTTCCATGGAGGGATCAGCAGAGAAAAAAGGGGGGTCGAATGCCAAGCAGCGTCCGAAGCAAGGTGCCCGAAACCCAGGGCGCTGCGGAACGGGCTTTGCCCGGCCGCCAGCGCCGCCCCCTTGAGGGGGTCGCGCGAAGCGCGGCGGGGGTGGGCCATCTTCACCCAGGGGCGCAGTGGAACCGGCTTCGCCGGGCCACAGTGCGCCGTCCCCCCTTCAGGGGGGAAGCCGCGTCAGCGGCGCAGGGGGGTCAATATTGTTTATACGGAAGGAACTTGCCCGACATCACGATGTTCACGCGGTCACCGTTCGGGTCGGCCTGGCGCTGCATGTCCATCTTGAAGTCGATGGCGCTCATGATGCCGTCGCCAAACTCTTCGTGGATCAGCTCCTTGAAGGTGGTGCCGTACACGCTGATGAGTTCGTAGAAGCGGTAGATCAGCGGGTCGGTGGGCACGCTGGTGGGCAAAGAGCCTTTGTAGGGCACCACCATCAGCCACTTTTGCTCGTCGGCACTCAGGCCGAAGATCTTGCCCAGCACCTTGGCCTGCGCCGGGGTGGCCGTCATCTGGCCCAGGCACAGCGCCGTGGTCCATTCCTTGGACTGGCCCACTTTCTTGGCCACGTCGGCCCAGCTCAGGCCCTTGGTGACTTTGGTGGTGATGATTTTTTCGGTGACGTCGAGTCGGCTCATGGTGTTGCCTCTTGGTGGTTAAGACAGAAGGAAGAAACGGTGGAAAGAAGGGAGGTCGGTCGAGGGGCGCCGCGGAACCGGCTTTGCCGGGCCGCCAGCGCCGCCCCCTTGAGGAGGTCGCGCGCAGCGCGGCGGGGGTGGTCAATGCGCCTTCGCGCGACTGACGAGAAAATCAACAATGTGATTTCTGAGTTCGTAGTAGCCATCAAGATGGTGCAGCTGCGCGCGCGTGCGACTGCGCGGCAGCGGGTTGACCACCACCTCGGCCATGCCGCCGGGCTTGTAGCCTTGGTCGGTCTCGGTGCCGTTGCTCATGAGCAAGATGCGGTCGGCCAGCAAAATGGCCTCGTCCACGTCGTGCGTGATCATGAACACGGTCTGGTGCGTCTCGCGCACGATGCCCATCAGCTCGTCCTGGATGGTGCCGCGCGTGAGCGCGTCCAGCGCGCCAAAGGGCTCGTCGAGCAGCAGCATCTTGGGCTGAATGGCGAAGGCGCGCGCAATGCCCACGCGCTGCTTCATGCCGCCTGAGAGCTGGCTGGGTTTCTTGTCGATGGCGGGGCTCAGGCCCACCATGGCCACGTGCTTTTCCACCTGCCGGTCCACCTCCGCTTTGCCCCAGTCGGGCCAGCGCGACTTGACGGCAAAGGCGATGTTTTGCCGCACCGTGAGCCAGGGCATGAGCGCGTGGCTTTGAAACACCACACCACGCTCCAGGCTGGGGCCTGCGATCTCGCGACCGTCCATGAAGCAGTGGCCGCTGGTGGCGGTGTCGAGCCCGGCCAGCACGTTGAGCACGGTGGTTTTGCCGCAGCCGCTGTGGCCGATGATGCAGACGAACTCGCCCTTGTCGATGGTGAAGGACACGTCGGCAAACACCGGTTTGTCGGCCTGGTAGGCCTTGGCGAGGTGCTCGACTTTGAGGAAACCGGACATCGGAGAAACCTTTGCAGTGGGGGCGTTCACAAGAACAGAAAGGGCCGCGCTTTCGCGCACGCTGGCGTCACTCCACATAGGTCACCGCCTTTTGCAATTGCGCAAACATGAGGTCTAGCAACATGCCCACCACGCCGATCAACAACACGGCAAAGATCACGTTGGTGAGCGAGAGGTTGTTCCACTCGTTCCACACAAAATAACCCACGCCGGTGCCACCCACCAGCATCTCGGCGGCCACGATCACCAGCCAGGCAATGCCCATGCTGATGCGCATGCCGGTGAGGATGGTGGGCGCCGCCGCCGGCAGGATCACCTGAAACGCTTTGCGCAGCGGGTTCACTTCCAGCGTGCTGGCCACATTCAGCCACTCGCGCTTGACCGCCGCCACGCCAAACGCGGTGTTGATGAGCATGGGCCACACCGAGCAGATGAAGATGACGAAGATGCCGCTCACGTCCGAGTCTTTCAGCGTGTAAAGCGCGAGCGGCATCCAGGCCAGCGGACTGATGGGTTTGAGCACCTGCACGAACGGGTCAAACGCCTTGCGCATGAGTGGCGACATGCCGATGAGAAAGCCCAGCGGTATGGCCACCGCCATGGCCAGCGCAAAGCCCAGGCCCACGCGCCAGAGCGAATGCGCGAGCTGGATGCCAATGCCCTTGTCGTTCGGCCCTTTGTCGTAGAACGGGTCGGACAGGTGCACCCAGCTGGCCTTGGCCACTTCCAGCGGCGGTGGGAAGCCGGTGCTCTTTTCAGCCCCCGGGTCTTTGCCCATCATCTTGGCGTACTCGATTTCCTCGGCCGTCATGCCGGTGGAAGCCGCGCCAATGGAAGGGCCGGTGGTTGCCAGCTGCCACGCACCCACAAAGCAGATGAACAGCAGCAGCGAGACCACCGCCGCGCGCAAGTTGAGGCTGAGGACTTTCATGGTCAGGCGGCCTTTGAAATCGCGAAGCTCTTGAGGTATTCCTCGGGCTTGGCCGCATCAAACTCTTTGCCCATGATCTTGTGCTTCACATAAGCGGGGCCGGCTGCAAACGGCTGGCCCAGGTCTTTCATGTGCTTGCGTGCGTCGGTGATCAGGAACACTTTTTCAGCCACCTGCTTGTAGTTCACGTCGCCCTTGAGGTAGCCCCAGCGCTTCATCTGCGTGAGCATCCACACGGCCATGCTCTGCCAGGGCATGGGGTCGAAGTCGGCGCGGTCGGGCACGTTCTGGATCTTGCCCAGGCCGTCGGCAAACTTGCCGGTCAGCACCTGATTGATCACGGCCTCGGGCTGGTTCAGGTACTGGCTGGGCGCGATCACTTTGGCAATGAGTTCGCGGTTTTTCGGGTCGCGCGCCATGGCGGCCGATGTGAGCACCGCACGGTACAACGCCGCAAACGTGTTGGGGTTTTTCTGGATGAACTCGGTGCTGGTGCCAAACGCGCAGCAAGGGTGACCGTTCCACAGGTCTTTGGTCAACACGTGAATGAAACCCACTTCGTCGTACACCGCGCGCTGGTTGAACGGGTCTGGGCCGAGGAAGCCGTCGATGTTGCCGGCGCGCAGGTTGGCCACCATTTCGGCCGGCGGAATCACGCGCAGCTGCACGTCGGTGTCGGGGTTGATGCCGTTTTCGGCCAGGTAGTAGCGCAACAAGAAGTTGTGCATCGAATAGTCAAACGGAATGCCGAACTTGAAACCTTTCCAGTTTTTCGGGTCGCGGTTGTTCTTGTGTTTCAGCGCCAGCGTGATGGCCTGGCCGTTGATGTTCTGGATCGTGGCCACGTTCATGGGCGTGGCGTTGCTGCCCAGCCCCTGGCTGATGGCCAGCGGCATGGGCGACAGAAAGTGCGTGGCGTCGTATTCCTTGTTGATCATCTTGTCGCGCACCAGCGCCCAGCCGGCGGTCTTGGTGACTTCCACATTCAGGCCCTGCTTTTGGTAGAAGCCCAGCGGGTGCGCCATGATCAGCGGCGTGGCGCAGGTGATCGGGATGAAGCCGATCTTGAGGTTGGTTTTTTCCAGGCTGCCTTTTTCCTGCGCCATGGCCTGCATGCTGGCCACGGGCAACACACTGGCAATGGCCGCCATGGCCGTGCCCTTGCCCACCGCGCGCAGAAAGCGGCGGCGCTCTTCATCTTGCGGAAACAGCGCCTTCACCAGCGTGGCTTCAATGAACTCGTTGCTGTAGGCCTCGAACTCGGCGGTCTCGCTGCGCCGGCGCAGCTCGATGGCCGCGCTGTCGGCGGCCACCTCGGCGTGGTGGTCGGCCAGCGTGTGGTCGCGGCCACAGCTGCACTTCATCATCAGGGGACGGTCGGCGTTGTAGGGATCGAAGAATTCGGACATGGCACACCTCGTGAGTTGTAGACACGGTGTGCATTGCAAGCAGCGGGCCAACCTGCGTGCCAGGCGGCTGCATTTGCGCGCTGGCACGGCATTTCGCAGCAGTGGGCCCCACGCGGTGTAGGGCTGGCCCTACAAATGCCGCCCGAGCAGCCCCGTTCAGGCCGGTTTCGGGGCGCGCGCGTGGCGCTCGGCGTACAGCGCCAACTCCACGTCGTTCTTGGCGCCGGTCTTTTCCAGGATGCGCGCCCGGTAGGTGCTCACCGTGTTGGGCGCCAGGCCCAGCTGTGCACCAATTTCGCTCACGGTGCGGCCCTGCGTGAGCAGGCGGTAGACCTGGTATTCGCGGTGCGACAGCGCTTCAGGCCCGCCCTGGGCCGACGTGCTGCCCACGGCGGCAGCCAGCGCTTCGGCTGTGGCCTGGCTCAGAAACACCCCGCCGCCTGCGGCCTTGCGCACGGCGGCGAGCATGTCGTCGGGGTCGGCGCTTTTGTTCAGGTAGCCACAGGCGCCCAGGCGAATGCAGCGCACCGCGTATTGCTTTTCGGGGTAGGTGCTGAGCATGAGCACCGGCAAGCGTGGGTGTTCGCGCTTGAGCGCTTGCAGCACATCGAGCCCGTCCAGCCCGGGCATGGCGATGTCGAGCAACACCAGATCAAGCCCCAGCGGGCCGCCCAGTGCCTGCACCGTGGCCAGCACCTCGGTGCCGGTCTGCGATTCAGCCACCACCTGCACGTCGGGTGCATCGGCCAGGATCTGCTTGAGCCCTTCGCGCACGATACGGTGGTCGTCCCCGATCAGCACACGGATGGTTTCGGGCAGGGTGTCAAAAACGGTGTTCAAGCGGTGGCTCCGTCGGGCAAGGTGAGCGTGAGGCACAAGCGCGTGCCCCATCCTGGTGCGCTGGTGATGTGCACATCGCCCCCAAAGTGGCGTGCCCGCTCGCGCATGCCCATCACGCCGTAGGCGTCGGCGGCCTCAAAGGCCTGCGCCGGCGCACCCACGCCATTGTCTTGCACCGCCAGGCTCAGCAGCCGCGCCTGCACCCCAATGGACACCGTCAGGTGCCGGGCCTGCGCGTGACGACCCACGTTGCTCAGCATCTCCTGAAAAATGCGAAACACCGCCATGGCCAGCGGCTCGGGTGGCTCGGGCACGCCGTCCACGTCCAGGCACCAGTCCAGGGTCATTTCAGCCGACTGCACAAACTCCTGGGCCTGCCATTCCAGCGCAGCCCACAGGCCCTGGTGGTCCAGAATGCTGGGCCGCAGGTCGGTGATGATGCGGCCCACGTTGTCCACCGCGGTTTCAATCAGACGGCTCATGTTCTGGCATTTGCAGCGCATGCGCTCGCGCATGTCGCCCGCCGCCTCGGGGCTGCGCTGGGGCTGTTCGGCCAGGCGCTTGTCCATCCAGTTCACATCCATTTTCAGCGCCACCAGCAGGCTGCCCAGCTCGTCGTGCACCTCGCGCGCAATGCGGGTGCGCTCCTCTTCGCGAACGGTTTCAGACCAGGCGGCCAGCTCACGCACCTGCTTGAGCGCGGTGGCCAGCGCGAGCGTGCGCTCACCCACGCGCTCTTCCAGCTCGTCTTTGGCGCGCTGCAGCGCATCGGCCGCGCGCTTGCGCTCGGTGATGTCGACAAACGTGACCACCGCGCCGCGCACCTCGGCGCCGTCCAGGATGGGGTGGCTGGAATACTCCACCGGAAACGCCGTGCCATCGCGGCGCCAGAACACCTCGCTGTCGATGCGGCACGGCAAGCCCTGGCGAAAGGCGTTGAAGATGGGGCACTGCGCCTCGGGGTAGGGCGAGCCGTCGGCCCGGGCGTGGTGGGTCAGGTCGTGCATGTTGCGGCCCAGCAACTCGTCCGGCTCAAAGCCGATCATGCGAGCACCCGCCTGGTTGATGAACACACACAGCCCGTCCAGGTCCACCCCGTAAATGCCCTCACCGGTCGAGGCCAGCAGCAGCGCCAGCGGGTCGCGCCAGGCATCGGCGGTGGGCGACGGCGGGCGGCTGAACAGGGGGTGTGAATCAAAGGGCATGAAGCCCACAAGCAATCGATGTGCCAAAGCGGTGCATTTCTGGGCAACGGGCGTCGGCCAACAAAGGCAAAATGGCCCCTCACCGCCCAACCCGTACCCCGACCCATGGCCCTGTTCGACAAACTGTTTGGCGCTCACCGCGACAAAGACCTCCCCAGGTTGCGCCTGCCCACCGAACGCGAGGCGGCGGTGAGCGGTTCGTCCAGCGCCCACGAGGCGGCGCGCTTGCTGCGCGCACCCACCGCGCTGATGCAGCTGAGCGAGGCTGAAGCGCTCGCCGTGGTCAGCTTCATGACGCCGCGCCGTTTTCCCAGTGGCACCGCCATCATCCGGCAGGGTGAGACCACCGACACTGGTTTCATGGTGCTGGTGCTGGACGGCGAGATCACGGTGGAAAACCTGCTGGCGCGCTGCATCAACCCCATCACCGTCAACGTGCTGGGGCCAGGCAGCCTGATTGGCGAAATGGCCCTGGTGGACGGCGCCGCCCGCTCAGCCACCTGCACCGCCAGCACCGACGTGCGCTGCGCCGTGCTCACCCGCGAGGCCCTGGAAGCACTCATCGCCGAACAACCCGCCAACGCCGCCAAACTCATGACCGCTGTGGCGCAGCGCCTGGCTGAGCGGCTGAGAGAGAGCATCCACAAGCAACAGATTTACGGCAAGCTCGTGCAGTCGATGCAAGAAGAGCTGGACGCGCTGATACCCACGCACGACCGGCTCAACCCAGGCTGAGCCCTTGCCCGGCCCGCGCTCAGGTGTTGGGCGCCGTCTTGGCGCTCCAAACCATGGTGATGGCCAAAATGCCCAGCACCACGCCCAACGACACCGACACCGGAATCTTGAAGATGTCGATCAGCATCATCTTGGTGCCGATGAACACCAGGATCACAGCCAGGCCGTAGTTCAACAGGTGGAAACGGCTGGCCGCCGCCTGCAGCAGGAAGAACATGGCGCGCAGACCCAGAATGGCAAACACGTTGCTGGTCAGCACAATGAACGGGTCTTTGGTGATGGCGAAAATCGCCGGGATCGAGTCCACAGCAAAGATCACGTCGGTCATGGCCACCAGGGCAATCACCATCAGCAAAGGCGTTGCAATGCGCTTGCCGTTTTCAACGGTAAAGAACTTCTCGCCTTCGTACTCCTTGCTCACCGGCATCACCCGGCGCAGCAACTTCAGGGCCGGGTTGTCGTCCAGGTTGGACTCGGAATCCGCGCCCATCCACATCTTCACGCCGGTCAGGATCAGGAAAGCGCCGAACACATAAAGGATCCAGTGAAACTGGTCCAGCAGCCAGGCACCCACCAGAATCATGATGGTGCGCAGCACGATCGCGCCCAGAATGCCGATCATCAGCACCCGCTTCTGGAACGTGGGCGGCACCGCGAAGTAGGTAAAGATCAGCAGGAAGACAAAGATGTTGTCCACCGCCAGGCTCTTCTCGATCAGGTAGCCAGTGAGGAACTCCAGCGCCTTTTCGTTGGCGACCTCGACGGAACCGGTGGTGTCCTTGATGGCCCACCAGAGCAGGGCGTTGAACACCAGACTGACCGCCACCCAGGCCAGCGACCAGTACAGCGCCTCTTTGACGCCCACTTCATGGGCGCCCTGCTTGGAAAGCACGACAAAGTCGACGAACAAGGCGACGAGCACAAAGGCGACAAAAACGCCCCATAGCCAAAGGGGAGCAATGGTTTCCATAGAAATACCTTGAAGGACGGTGTTGAAAAACAAACACCCTCCAAGGTCTGGCCTGAACCAGGCACGTCACCCAGCCCGGAGTTTCCGGCGGCCGGATCGCATTGAACCAGGCCACGTATTGACGAAAACCCCACCCGCAGAAGCCGGGCAGCGCCCGGTGGCAGGTTGGTTACTCCCCTTGACGGGAAGGCGCAATTGTGGACGCAGCCTCCCGACCCTACAAGCTGAACAACTTTCAGGTTTTGACTGACAGTGGTCGCTGTCCGTGCGGCCATGGCACCGCGCCCCAGACTGCCCGACGCCGTCGCAGACCCAGCGAAAATACAGACACCACCCCACTCCAGCCCGCCATGTTCAAGCCCCTGACCCTGCTCACCCTCACCGCCGCCATCTGCCTGGGTGCTGCGGCCGCCAGCCGCGATGAAGCCGCCTCTGACACAGGCAACAGCGCCGATGGCTTCTGGGTGGCCACCGCGCCCAGCGGCGTGAACGTGAAGTGGGGCGTTCTGGACAACGGCGACACCTGGGGCATTTACGACCAGGAAGGCACCACCCTCGGTGCCTTCCATGGCAGCACCCGTTCCAGCCAGAGCGTGCTGCACGGCACCGGACAGACGTTCGAAATTCCATCGCGCACCGTCGGTGCGGCCAGCTTCTCCGGCACCTACGTGCCGCGCCAGGCCATCAGCACCACCAACTCTTACGGTGTCGGGTTCAGCGGCCGTTATGTGCCGGGCTACGACCAACCCGCCCGCCTGAGCGAGTTGGCGGGTGGCCGCGTCCGGTACGGTGGCGCTGTCTTCAGAACACGGCTGCACCGCCAGCGGCACCGCCACACCGCGCCCCGGTGGCAAGAACGTGTTCAACATTGCCATGCAATTTGCCGGCAGCGGCTGCGCCCTGAGCCACGGCACCACAGTCTCGGGCATTGCCCGCTTCAGCACGGCCAGTGGCGAACTGTTCGCGCTGGCGATGAACGCGGCGCGCACGGATGGGTGGCTGTATCTGGGGACTCGGGCGAGGGAGTGAAGGGACTCGAAGGAATGCGTTTGTAGAAGAGAAACAAAATACAAAAGATCTTTTTATAGATCTATATATCATATACTCAACATATGAAACCCGAGCCACTCAGACCCGAATCCGAACCATTGCCACTGCCCCAGACGATCGGCGGTTTTTCCACTGTGCTTGCCGATCCTCCCTGGAGGTTTGCCAACCGCACAGGGAAAGTGGCCCCCGAGCACCGTAGACTGGACCGATATTCCACCATGCCTCTTGAGGCTATTAAGGCCCTCGGGGTCAAGGAGATCCTGGCTCCCAATGCCCACCTGTACCTCTGGGTACCCAATGCATTGCTGCCCGATGGGCTGGAAGTCATGAAAGCCTGGGGTTTTCGCTATGTCAGCAACATCGTCTGGGCCAAGCGGCGAATCGACGGCGGACCGGACGGACGGGGAGTGGGCTTTTATTTCCGCAATGTGACCGAGCTGCTTCTGTTCGGTGTACGCGGCTCGATGCGCACACTGCCCCCCGGTCGGTCACAGGTCAACATGATTGAAACCCGCAAACGCGAGCACTCGCGCAAGCCCGATGAACAGTACGCACTGATTGAATCCTGTTCGCCCGGTGCCTACCTGGAGCTGTTCGCACGCCACCCGCGCCTTGGCTGGACGGTGTGGGGCGATGAATCAGCAGATGAAGTGGTGCCACGCGGCGTAGTACACAAAGGTTATGCCGGCGGCTCCATGATGCCTCCACTGCTGCCCAACGAGCACCTTCAACCGGGCCGTGCTGAAGCACTGGGCGAGCAGTTGCGTGGCCTGTACCAGGCAGGCAAAAGCGTCCGACAACTGGCCGACGAAACCGGATACTCGATACAACGTGTCCGAGCACTGCTGCAAGCAGCCGGTGCGACCATGCGCCCCCGTGGACGAGCCTCGCACACCTGGTCAGCTGAAGGTGACCTGTTTCAGACGACCGAATAAGGCTGGCCGTTCCATGTCTCCGGCGTGGCGGCTACGACCAGCAACGGACAGGTGCCCATCACACCCCGGCGCACGCGCAAGGCGGCCTTCTCAAGGTTGGTGGTGGTCGAAGTGTTGAGGTCAATCGGCAACTTGGCGTTGCGTTGGTCAGCAGGCAAGGTCGCCTGGTGTTCGGACCACAGCCGCTCGGCCAACTCCTTCAGCCTGCCCCGATCCTGTGTAATCAGTACGGCCGCAGAAATCACACCCGCCTCATGCCAGGCGCGGTAGGCTGACAAGTCACGATCCAGATTGCCGTCTTTGGCATTCCACTCCACATCCAGCGCCACACGCCCTTTGAAGTTGTCCACCAGATAGCCCTCCTGCTCGACAGGGGGCAAGCGCTCCATCACCTCCAGGTTTCTGGACAGCAGCACGCCCTGGGTCACCAGATCGACACGGGTTTCGCGCCACCCACGCTCGGCAAACAGTCCATCAATGACTTTGGCAATGTCGCCCCGGTTGCCGCCCTTTTTGAGCCAGTGGGCCGGGTCAAGGGCAAACGCCTCCAGCACCGCTGTGATGTCAGCCCATTCAACCGGGCACACCGAGCGCAACACCGCAGCCGCTGAGCTGGTTTCCAGAAACGCCCACCGCGACCGAATCGCTGGATTGAGCACAATAGGGTCGTCGTAAGTGCGGGTTTCAAACATGGTCAGCTTCTTTCAGTTTGTCACCGTCGGTTTTGAAGCCTCTATGCTGTCCAATCAGCTTTAAAGCACGCGGCGCCTGGCTCGCCACCGCGTCGTGGATAGCCCCGATGTGCTGCGGCGTGGTGCCGCAGCAGCCACCCACGATGTTGACCAACCCCTCGGCGGCAAACTCGCGCAGCAGGCGGCTGGTCACGTCGGGGGTCTCGTCAAAGCCGGTGTCGCTCATGGGGTTGGGCAGGCCGGCGTTGGGGTAGCAGCTGATGAAGGTGTCGCCCGCGACCTTGGCCAGTTCCTGGATGTAGGGGCGCATGAGCGTGGCGCCCAGCGCGCAGTTCAGGCCCACCGCCAGCGGCTGGATGTGGCGCACGCTGGCCCAGAAGGCAGTGACGGTCTGGCCGCTGAGGATACGGCCCGACGCGTCGGTGACGGTGCCGCTGATGATGACCGGCAGGCGCTCGCCGCTGTTTTGGAAAAATTCGTCGATGGCGAACAGCGCTGCTTTGGCGTTGAGGGTGTCGAAGATGGTTTCGACCAGCAGCACGTCGGACCCGCCTTCCACCAGGGCTTCCACCTGTTCGTAGTAGGCCGCGCGCAGCTGCTCAAACGTCACGTTGCGCGCACCCGCGTCGTTCACGTCGGGGCTGATGCTGGCGGTCTTGGGCGTGGGGCCCAGGGCGCCACACACAAAGCGGGGTTTGTCGGGCGTGCTGTACTTGTCGCAGGCTTCGCGGGCGATGCGGGCCGAGGCCAGGTTCATCTCGCGCGCCAGGTGGGCCATGTCGTAGTCCTCCTGCGCTATTGATGTGGCGCCGAAGGTGTTGGTCTCGATCAGGTCGGCGCCAGCGGCCAGGTAGCCCTCGTGGATGTCGCGGATCACGTCCGGCCGCGTCAGACTCAGCAGCTCGTTGTTGCCTTTGACGTCTTTGTGGAAGTCCTTGAAACGCTCGCCACGGTACTGGGCCTCGCCCAGCTTGAAACGCTGGATCATGGTGCCCATGGCGCCGTCGAGAATGGCGATACGTTGCGAGAGGATGGCGGGCAGCGCCTGGGCGCGGGTGTAGGTCTGAGCGGTCATGAAGAGGATTGTAGGGAGCCTGGTCAAATCCCCACGGGCCTACAACGCAGCCGCCAGCCGGGCCGCTTGGTCGATCGCGCGCTTGGCGTCCAGCTCACCCGCTTCCAGTGCGCCGCCGATGACGTGCGCCGTCTTGCCCAGCGCGGCCAATGCGTCGGCCAAGGGGCGAAACGGCAGCTGCCCGGCGCACAGCACCACGGTGTCGCAGGGAATGCAGGTCGGGTCTTCGCGCTTCTCGCTGTGGGACACCCACAGGCCTTCGTCGGTGATGCGCTCGTAGTTCACGCCGCCCATCATCTGCACGTTTTTGTGTTTCAGCGCGGCGCGGTGAATCCAACCCGTGGTTTTACCCAGGCCGGCGCCCAGCTTGCCGGCTTTGCGCTGCAGCAGCGTCACCTGGCGCGCCGGGGCCGACACCTGGGGCCGGGTGGTGGCCAGGCCGCCGGTGGCCAGCGCGGGGTCGGCCACACCCCATTCGGCCTGCCAGGCAGCCAAGTCCAGCGTGGTGGAGGTGCCGCTGTGCACCAGGTACTCGGCCACGTCAAACCCAATGCCACCCGCACCAATGACGGCCACGCGCGCGCCCACAGGCCGGTGGTCGCGCAGCACCTCGATGTAGCTCAGCACCTTGGGGTGGTCCTGACCGGGGATCTTCGGGTCGCGCGGGCTCACGCCGGTGGCGATGATCACTTCGTCGAACCCGATCAGCTCGCTGGCCTGGACCGTGCGGCCCAGCTGCAGCTGCACGCCGGTGGTTTCCAACCGGCGGCGAAAGTAGCGCAGCATTTCATGGAACTCTTCCTTGCCGGGCACCTGCTTGGCCATGTTGAGCTGGCCGCCGATCTCGCTGGCGGCGTCGAACAACTGCACCGCATGGCCACGCTCGGCCAGCAGCGTGGCCGCCGTGAGGCCAGCCGGCCCAGCGCCCACCACGGCGATGCGCTTGGCCTTGGGCGTGGGGCGATAAACCAGCTCGGTTTCGCGGCAGGCACGCGGGTTGACCAGGCAGCTGGCCGTCTTGTTCACGAACACGTGGTCCAGGCAGGCCTGGTTGCAGGCAATGCAGGTGTTGATCAGGTCGCTCTGGCCACGCGCAGCCTTGTTGACGAACTCGGCGTCGGCCAGCAGCGGGCGCGCCATGGACACGAGGTCAGCCACGCCATCGGCCAGCAGCTGCTCGGCCACTTCGGGCGTGTTGATGCGGTTGCTGGTGACCAGCGGCGTGGTGATGCCAGCGGCGGCAAACTCGGTTTTCATCTTCTGCGTGACCCAGGCAAAAGCAGCGCGCGGCACGCTGGTGGCAATGGTCGGGATGCGCGCTTCGTGCCAACCAATGCCGGTGTTGATGATGCTGGCACCGCCTCGGGCCACGGCCTTGCCGAGCTGCACCACCTCGTCCCAGCGGCTGCCGCCCGGCACGAGGTCAATCATGGACAAGCGGTAAATGATGATGAAGTCATGGCCCACGGCCTCGCGCGTGCGCGCCACGATCTCCAGTGGCAGGCGCATGCGGTTGGCGCAGTCGCCACCCCAAGCGTCGGTGCGCAGATTGGTGGCCAGGCTCAGGAACTGGTTGATGAGGTAGCCCTCGGAGCCCATGATTTCGACGCCGTCGTAGCCGGCCTCGCGGGCTTTGGCCGCGCAGTTGACGAAGGCGCGAATTTGCCGCTCGACCCCACGCGCGGTGAGCGCAAAGGGGGTGAACGGCGAAATGGGCGACTTCAGCCGCGAGGGCGCCACCGCCAACGGGTGGTAGCCATAACGGCCGGTGTGCAGGATTTGCAGCGCAATCTTGCCGCCGGCCTGGTGCACGGCGTCGGTCACCACGCGGTGACGCCGGGCTGCGCCCGAGGTGGACAGTGTGCCAGCAAAGGGCTTGGTCCACCCCACGATGTTGGGCGAGAAGCCGCCCGTCACCATCAGGCCCACGCCGCCTTCGGCGCGTTCTCGAAAGTAGGCGGCGAGCTTGCCCAGGTCGCGCCCTTCTTCCAGACCCGTGTGCATGGAACCCATGAGCACACGGTTTTTGAGCGAGGTGAAGCCCAGGTCCAGCGGGGCCAGCAGGTGGGGATAGGGAGCAGCGGTGGCGTTCGCGGTCATGTACAGGGGCTTCGGGCTGGGAATGTGATGGGCAGCGTGTTTGGCAAGCCAAGCAGCCTATCCGCTTGCGGGTGGGCCGCGTAGAGAGCCCGACCTACAGATACCCGACAATAGCGGCCATGAAACACCTGCCCCCCAAGGAAGCATGGGCCTGGCTGCAGGCCGAGCGCGCGGCGCGCGAAGCCCGAGGCGAGGAAGGCCCCATTTTTGTTGATGTCCGCATGGAGATCGAGTCGCTGTACGTGGGCCGCCCGCCTGGGGTTGAGAACATTCCCTGGTACGAATACCCCGACCTCACGCCCGACCCACAGCGCTTTGCAGCAGCGGTGGAAAAAGAAGCGGGCGACAAAACCCGTCCGGTGCTGCTGATCTGCCGCAGCGGCAAGCGCACGCTGGACGCTGGCGCTGCTCTGGAGGACGTCGGTTTTTCCAACGTAGCGCATGTGGTGCACGGCTTTGAAGGCGAGCTGAACGACGCGTTCAAGCGCTCCAGCCTGAACGGCTGGCGTTTTGAGGGCTTGCCGTGGGAACAAATGTGACCGTTGGCTTGGGATCGCCCGCTGGCGTTGTGGCCCATGATTGACATTTCCCCCCAGGGCGAAACCCTGGAAGCCTGCGTGGGCGTGCTGCAGGAAGTCTTTGGCTATGACGCCTTTCGCGGCCCGCAGGCCGACATTGTTGGGCATGTGAGCGCCGGCGGCGACGCGCTGGTGCTCATGCCTACGGGCGGCGGCAAGTCGCTGTGTTACCAGGTGCCGGCCATCGTGCGCGAGCGCGCCGGCCATGGCCTCACGGTGGTGGTGTCACCGCTGATCGCGCTCATGCACGACCAGGTGGGCGCGCTCATTGAAGCCGGCGTGGCCGGCGCCTTTCTCAACTCCAGCCTGACCAACGAGGGAGCCCAGCAGACCGAAAAGCAGCTGCTGCGCGGCGAACTGACGCTGATTTACGCCGCCCCCGAACGGCTGACCACGCCGCGCTTTCTGGCGCTGATGGACTCATTGCACGAGCGCGGCAAGCTCAGCCTGTTCGCCATTGACGAGGCGCACTGCGTGAGCCAGTGGGGCCACGACTTCCGGCCCGAATACCGTTCGCTGGCCATATTGCACGAGCGCTACGCCGGCGTGCCGCGCGTGGCCCTCACCGCCACCGCCGACGACCTCACGCGGGCCGACATCGTGGAGCGCCTGCAGCTGCAACAGGCGCGCACCTTCATCAGCAGTTTCGACCGGCCCAACATCCGCTACCAGCTGGTGGAGAAGAAAGACGCCACCACGCAGCTGCTGCGTTTCATCCGCGACGAGCACACCAGCAGCGCCGGGCACGACGCCGGCATCGTGTACTGCCAGTCGCGCCGCCGGGTGGAAGAAGTAGCCGGCATGCTCAACGATGCCGGGTTGAACGCTCTGCCCTACCACGCGGGCATGGACGCGGCCAAGCGCCAGCAGCACCAGGACCGTTTCCTGCGCGAAGAAGGCCTGATCATGGTGGCCACCATCGCCTTCGGCATGGGCATCGACAAGCCCGACGTGCGCTTCGTCGCCCACCTGGACATGCCCAAAAACATCGAGGGCTACTACCAGGAGACCGGCCGTGCCGGGCGCGACGGCGAGCCCGCCAACGCCTGGATGGCCTACGGCCTGCAGGACGTGGTGAACCAGCGCCGCATGATTGATGAGAGCCCCGCGGCCGACGAGTTCAAGCAGGTGCTGCGCGGCAAGCTCGACGCCTTGCTGACCCTGGCCGAGGCGAGTGATTGCCGCCGCGTGCGGCTGCTGGCTTACTTTGGCGAAGACTACCAAGGGCCTGAGTCAAGCGCGGACGGCCGCCGCGCCGGGCCGCCCCAAGCCAGGCCAGCCCCCTTGGGGGACAGCGAACCACGCGAAGCGGGGAGCGTGGGGGTCCGTTGCATGAATTGCGACAACTGCCTGCACCCGCCCGCGTTGACGGACGCCACCGAATCAGCCCGCAAGCTGCTCTCGTGCATCTACCGCGTGCAGCAGTCCAGCGGCACCGCGTTTGGCGCGGGTCACATCATGGACATCTTGCGCGGCAAGCAGACCGAGAAGATGGCGCAGTACGGGCACGACAAGCTCAGCACCTTCGGCATTGGTGCCGACCTGTCAGAAACACAGTGGCGAGCGCTGCTGCGCCAGCTGATCGCCATTGAGGCGGTGCAGGTGGATGCTGCGCACTACAACACGCTGCACCTGGCCGACGCCGCGCGCGAGATTTTGAAAGGCCAGCGCCCGGTGGCGCTGAAGCTGGCGGCGGAAAAAACCCCGGGCCGCACCAGCCGCAGCAAGGCCGCGCGCAGCAGCGCCGCCGCCGCAGCGCCGGACGGCCAGCCGCTGAGTCTGGCCGAACGCGACTGCCTGGACGCACTCAAAGCCTGGCGCGGCGAGGTGGCGCGCGAGCACAACCTGCCCGCTTTTGTGATTTTTCACGACAGCACCCTGCGCGCCATTGCCAGCCGCATGCCCCAGACCGACGCCGACCTGGATGGCATCGCAGGCCTGGGCCAGAAAAAGCGCGAAGCTTACGGCGCGGAGGTGCTCCGGGTGGTGAGTTCTTTCGTGTGAAATGGATGCCCCCGCCGAGAACCATCGTCTAAGGTAGCCACTTCTGAATGACCGTCTGTCGGGTGGCGTGCCGTTTTTCCTAAATTCCTACTTCAGTGGCCGCAGGAAGGGCCGAAGTGAAGGGGGAAGCCGGCAATGACCTTGCCTGCATTCTCTTAGAACACTTCTGGAGATCCCCATGTTCTTCAAGCTGCCATGGTTCGGCAAACGGCGCCATGAAAAATACCACGACACCCAGGTACTGGAGCTGGATTTCCTCGTCGACGAATTCCACGACGCGATGGCCGACATCAAGGACCCCGTGCGCACGCGGCTGCACGCGGCCCTGATTTCTTGCCAGAGCCCCAAAGACCTGTGGTTTCTGCGCGGCAAGCTGTTCAACCTGATCTCCAAGCACCACTGCGAGAGCGAGGCCCACCAGCGTGTCAGCCGGCTCGACCAGAAGCTGCGCTTTTTCGTGGACCATCACCCGGACTACACGCCTGAGGAACTGCCCTCTGGTCCGATGGCCTTGTTGCATTGAATTCACCCCCCGCGACGCACTGCGCGCGTCACCCCCCAAGGGGCAACGGTGGCGGCCCGGTAAAGCCGGTTGCGCGGCGTTCTGGAACAAGACACCTCTTTCCTGCATTCTTGCTTGTCTCCTCGTTTGGCCCGTCCTTGAGACGGGCTTTTTCTTGGACGCAGCCCACGCGACAGGGGCGAGGTTTCTAAAATCGCGTGCATGACTGCACCCCACCCCCTGCTCATCGTTCAGACCGGTCGCACGCACGACCACATCCGCCAGCGGCTGGGGGATTTTGACGACTGGATTGAAGCGGGCTTGCGTGCGGGCGGTGCCAGTGCGGCCACGGTGGTGCGCTATGACGCACGCGCAGACGGACCACCGCCGCCACCCGACACCGTAGCGGGCATCGTGCTCACGGGCTCGCACGCCATGGTGAGCGACCGCGAAGCCTGGAGCGAAGCGCTGGTGCCCTGGCTGCAGCGGGCCGTGGCGGTGCAAACGCCGGTGCTGGGTATTTGCTATGGTCACCAGCTGCTGGCGCACGCGCTGGGTGGCGAGGTGGCGCACCACCCGCAAGGGGTGGAGATAGGCACGGTGCGCGTCCAGCGCCATGCCGCCGCGCACACCGACCGCTTGCTGGGCGCGCTGCCCGACGCTTTTGACGCCCAGGCCACGCACTGGCAGTCGGTGCGCCGCCTGCCACCGGGTGCGGTGCTGCTGGCCGGCAATGCGTTTGAACCACACCACGCTTTTCGCGTGGGGCCCAGCGCCTGGGGCGTGCAATTTCACCCGGAATTTTCAGCCGAAGCGCTCAGGGCTTATGTGGACGGCATGGGGCCGGTGCTGGCGCGCGAGGGGCGCGATGCGGTGCAGATCAACGCGGGCTTGAGGGACACGCCGCAAGCGGCCTCGGTGTTACCGAGGTTTGCCCAGCTGGCCCTCAATGCGTGAAGCCGATACCGCGTGATTCACGTACCTCGGGCTTGATGCGGTGTTCCGCTTCAAGCTGGGCCAAAAATTCGTCGGGCGCCAGCGCCTCCGCCAATATGTCCACTTGGCGTTTCACAGCAGCGAAGTCGCCTGGGCACAGCTGGTCGAGCGTGGCCAGCCGCCGGGCACAAGCGGGCGTGAGCGCTGAGGCATCACCCGCCAGTGCTTCCACCACAAACATGCGCTCGCGCTGTTCGCGCGTGAGCGGATTGAACCGGATCTTGAAGGTGAATCGCCGCAGCGCCGCCTGGTCGATGCTGTCCATCAGGTTGGTGGTGCAAATGAAGATGCCGGCGTAGCGCTCCATGCCTTGCAGCATTTCGTTCACCTCGGTCACCTCGTAGGTGCGCTGGGCACCACGGCGGTCTTGCAAAAAGCTGTCGGCTTCGTCCAGCAGCAACACGGCCTTTTCGGTCTCGGCCTCGCGAAACATGGCCGCCATCTGCTGCTCGGTTTCACCCACAAATTTGCTCATCAGGTCGCTGGCGCGGCGCACCATGAGCGGGCGCTCCAGCTGCTGCGCCATGTGCTCGGCCAGCGCCGTTTTGCCGGTGCCGGGTGCGCCGTGAAAGCACAGGCAACCGTGGCCGCGCGCCTTGAGCGCGCTGACGATGCGCGGCAGCTCGTAGCGGCTTTCCACGTTCAGTATGTCCAGGCTGTACTGGGTGACGCTGGGGCGCTGCAGCGCGTCGGGCCGGCGGCCCAGCGCCAGATCAGCGTGTTTGAGCTGGCGCTCGATCAGGTGGTCCAGCACCGGGCCCGAAGTGGGGCGCGCGGCAGCTTTGCCCGCTCGGCGACTGGCGGGTTTGGCCGGTACCGTGGCCAGCTGGGCAAAACGCACGGCGGTGCGAATTTGTGCCGGCGTGAGCCCCTTGCGCTCGGTAAGGCGGGCCACCAGCGCGTCGGACACAGAAACGTCTTCCAGCGTCTTGCGCACCAGCTGCTCACGGGCGCCCGGCGGCGGGCTTTTCAGCTCCAAGTGGTAGGCAAAGCGGCGGCGAAACGCCGGGTCGATTTGCTCGATGCGGTTGGTCACCCACAACGTGGGCACAGCGTTGGTTTCCAGAATCTGGTTGACCCAGGCCTTGCCGCTGACGCTGCCGGTGTGCGACGCGGCCACATGTTCGGCGCGCGCCATGAGCTGCGCGGCTTCGCTGGAGATCGGCGGAAACACGTCTTCCACCTCGTCAAACAGCAGCACCGAATGGGCCGTGCCTTTCAAAAACACCTGGGCAATCTGCAGTGAGCGGTAGCGGTCGCGCCCGCTCAGGGCGTTACCGTCGCGGTCGGCGTATTCCACTTCAAACAGCTCCAGCCCGGCGGCTTGCGCCACCACACGGGCCAGCTCGGTTTTGCCGGTGCCGGGCGGGCCGTACAGCAAGATGTTGACGCCCGGTTCCTTGCGCGCGACGGCTTCGCGCAGCAGGGCACTCAGCAGCTGCACGTCGTCGCCCACAAAGGCAAAGTCTTTGTCGGTGAGCGCCGAGCGGGCTGCGGGGCGGGTGAACACCGCCATCAGCTCGCTCTGGGTGCGGTACTCGCGCATCAGCACCGGTGGCAGCTTTTCGCTCACTTTCATGAGGTCGGCCAGGTCGGTGATGTTGTGCTCGGAGATCAGGTTTTCGACCATGCCAATGCGTTCCAGCCGCGAGCCGGCGCGCAGTGCCTCGCCCACTTCGCTGGCCTTCACGCCGGCCACGTCGGCAATGGCCGCGTACGCCTCGGGCGCGTTGTTCACCTTGAATTCCACCAAAATAGAACGCAGGTCGCGCTGGTAGCGCGCCAGCGTGCCGTAAAGCAACAGGGCGCGTTCGGCCCGGTTGAGCTGCAGCAGACCGGCCAGCGCATCGATGTTCTTTTCTACCAGCGTGGACTGTTTCTTCAGTGCCTGGCTGAGCCAGTCGCCTGTCACCGCCAACACCGCGAGCAAGTCTTTGGGTGACTCCTTCGCGTACTCGTCCAGATAGAAAAACAGCGTGCCTTCTTCGTACGGACCTCGCCAGATGCCGTAGCGCTCCATGAAGGCGTTGGTGCTCAGGTGGTCGTGGCCACTCCAGAGTTCGTTGTCTTTGCAGCGCCGCTGCAAAAATTCGCGCAGGCGGCCCAGCACCGTCAGCGGCCACACCAGATGGCGCCCGGCCAGCGACAGCAAGGTGTTCAGGTCGCGCCGCACGTTGAAGCGAGGGCCCTGGCGGGCGGCCAGTGTGAGCACAAAGTGCGAACACATGAGGTCGAGCACCGGCGCCTGGCGCAAGCCATGGGGCACAAAAACCCGGCCTTCCACCGCGCAGGGGCTGCGCCCTTCGCGGGACTCTCGCGGTTCCAGCACCGCCCGCGCCAAAGGGCTTGCGGGCTGCACCGTGCGTTTGCTCATCCAGACACCTCCAGAAAAACCTCTGACCGCCCCAAACGGGCGGCCCATTCGCGGGTCTGAGCGGAACATAACCCAGCTTGATGTTTCATGGAAGAGCGTGATGGAGCGTGTTTGAGCAATTTGTGGGGCTTTTCCCCAAGCCCGTTGGCGAGGGGAGCGGGCCACAATGGCGGCATGCTGGAACTACACGACATTGAAGCCGCCGCCGCCCGCCTGACCGGGCAGGTGTTGGACACCCCGTTTGTGGAATCGCGCACCATTTCGCAGCTCACCGGCTGCCAGGTGTTTTTGAAGTTTGAGAACCTGCAGTACACCGCGTCGTTCAAGGAGCGGGGAGCCTGCAACAAGCTGTCGCAGCTGAGCGCCGAAGAGCGCGCCCGCGGCGTGGTGGCCATGAGCGCTGGCAACCATGCGCAAGGGGTGGCGTACCACGCGCAGCGGCTGGGCATTCGGGCCGTGATCGTCATGCCGCGCTTCACGCCCGGGGTGAAGATTGACCGCACCCGCGGCTTTGACGCCGAGGTGGTGCTGCACGGCGACACGCTGGACGAAGCCCGCGCCCACGCCTACGCCCTGGCCGAGCGCGACGGCCTGGTGTTTGTGCACCCGTACGATGACGAAGCCATCGTGGCCGGCCAGGGCACGGTGGCGTTGGAAATGCTGCGTGTGCAGCCCGACCTGGACACCCTGGTGGTGGCCGTGGGCGGCGGCGGCCTGATTGCCGGAATGGCCACGGTGGCCAAGGCCCTAAAGCCCGGCATCCGCATCATCGGCGTGCAAACCGAGCGCTTCCCGGCCATGGTCAACGCCATCAAGGGCACGCACCTGCCGCAGGGCAGCAGCACCATTGCCGAGGGCATTGCGGTGGGCACACCGGGCGAGATCACCTTGGCCATCGTGCGCGAAAAGGTGGACGACCTGGTGCTGGTGGACGAGGGCGACATTGAGCAGGCCATCGTGATGCTGCTGGAGATTGAAAAGACCCTGGTGGAAGGCGCGGGCGCGGCCGGTCTGGCCGCGGTGCTGAAGTACCCCGAGCGTTTCGCCGGTCAGAAAGTGGGCCTGGTGCTGTGCGGCGGCAACATCGACCCGCTGCTGCTGGCCTCCATCATTGAGCGCGGCATGGTGCGCGCTGGGCGCCTGGCCCGCATCCAGGTGAACGCGCGCGACGTTCCGGGCAACCTGGCGCGCATCACCGGCATCGTGGCCGAGGCGGGTGCCAACATCGACGAGGTGCACCACCAGCGCGCCTTCACCCTGCTGGCGGCGCAAAACGTGGCGATAGAGCTGGTGTTGCAAACCCGCGGCCGCGAGCACATTGCGCAGGTGATTGAGCGGCTGCGCGACGCAGGCTTCGACACCACGCTGCTCTAAGGCAAAACCCACGAAACGCATTTGCCGGCAACGCGCCGGCATTGGCTTCTTTCGCCATTTTTCCTCCGCGATCGGCGGGCATCTTGCTGCGCACGGGTTGACGCATGTCCAGGTGGTCTGCATCATGGTCCGGTGTCCAACACCAACCTGGAGGAAACGCCATGAACACGAACGCCATGTGGGACGCGCTGCAAAGCAGCTTGGGCAGCCACATACCGCAACTGCTTGGGGCCTTGGCCATTTTTGTGCTGGGCTGGCTGATCGCCGTGGTGGTGCGCGCAGCGGTGCGCAAGAGCCTGGGTTTCATTGGCGTGAACCACCGGTTTGGCAAACTCACCGGCACCGGGGTCGACATTGAGGGCGCGGTGGCGCTGGGCCTGTTCTGGGTGGTGATCCTGCTCACCCTGGTGGCGGTGTTCAACTCGCTGAATCTGGCGATTGTGTCGGGTCCGTTCTCGGCCTTGGCCACCGAACTGTTCGCCTACGCGCCGCGCCTGCTGGGTGGTCTGGTGCTGGCCCTGGTGGGCTGGCTGGTGGCCAGTGTGGTGCGCGCCGTCGCACAGAGGCTGCTGGACAAATCCACGCTAGACGAAAAGCTGTCGGAACACGCCGACATGGCACCGATGAGCGAAGGCCTGGCCAGCGCCCTGTTCTGGCTGGTCATCTTGTTGTTTGTGCCCGCTGTTCTGGGTGCGTTGGAAATGGAGGGTTTGCTCGACCCGCTGCGCACCATGGTGAGCCAGACACTGAGCATGCTGCCCAATGCGCTGGGTGCCTTCATCATCGGAGGTGTGGGCTGGATCGTGGCCACGGTGCTGCGCAACCTCACCACCAACCTGAGCCGGACCGCAGGCGTAGACACCCTGGGCGGGCAGGCGGGCCTGTCCGAATCGGTGCGCTTGTCCACCGTCATCGGCCTGCTGGTGTTTGTGGCGGTGTTCCTGCCTTCGCTGATTGCGGCGCTGGACGCCTTGAAGATTGAAGCCATTTCGCGCCCCGCCACCGACATGCTGGCCCTGCTGATGCAAGGCGTGCCCCACCTGATTGCGGCGGGCCTCATCTTGGTCGTGACCTGGCTGGTAGCCTCGTTTGCCAGCAAGCTGCTCGCCAGCCTGCTGGCCACGCTCGGTTTTGACACCTTGCCTGGCCGCATCGGCATGGCCCATGCGTTCGAGCGCACACCAGCCTCCACCGCCGTGGGACGGGTGGCGCTGTTTTTTGCCATGCTGTTTGCCAGCGTGGAAGCCGCCAGCCAGCTCGGTTTTTCACAGGTGAGCGACATCGTGTCCACGTTCATCCGTTTTGGAGGCGACATCTTGCTGGGATCGGCCATTTTGGTGATCGGCTTCTGGCTGGCCAATGTGGCCTACGACGCCATTGACCGCGCCAGTGGCGCCAGCAGCAAGGGCTTGGCACGCATTGGGCGCTACGCCATTTTGGCGCTGGTGATCGCCATGGGCCTGCGCGCCATGGGCATCGCGGACGACATCGTGAATCTGGCGTTCGGCCTCACCCTGGGCGCCGTGGCGGTGGCATTTGCCCTGGCTTTTGGGCTGGGTGGGCGCGAAGCCGCAGGCAAAATGATGGAACACTGGCTGTCCCAGCTGCGCCGCAAAGAATGAACCAATGACCGCACCCACCGCCCCAGCCGCCTCCGTCATCACCGACACCCTGCAGCACGCGCTGGCCGACTGGTTTGCGCCCTGGGTGCAAGCCCTGGGCCTCACGGTGGAGTCGTTTTCAGACGGTGTGGTCACGCTGCGCCTGCCACACAACGACCAGCTCAGCCGCGTGGGCGGCATGGTGTGCGGCCAGGCGCTCATGTCGGCGGCCGACACCGCCATGGTGCTCGCTATCGTGACCCGACTGGGCAACCAGCGGCCCATGACCACGGTGCAGCTGAACACCAGCTTTCTCAAACCCCTGTCCAACCAGGACGCCCTGGTCACGGCGCGCATCGTCCGCGCCGGCAAGAGCCTCGTGTTTGGTGAAATTGACATCAGCGGCGCCCGTGACGGCCAAAGCGTGTGCCGCGCCAGCACCACCTACGCGCTGTTGTAAGCGCAATTTTTTCACTCCCTGACGGCGTCTGCCCTAAAATCGGCGCCAGTTTTGTTCATTCCCCTGGAGAACCCCATGTCCCACCACGATCACGACAGCCACAAAGACCAGCCGCAAGATGTGGTGGAGTCCATCGTTCCCATGATGCCTATCGTCCTGCCCGTGGCCGGCGCTGTGCTCATTTTCCTGCTGGCCTTTATTGCTGTCTTCATGGCCTGACACCTTGCCGTCAGCCCACCAGGCCGAACGCCCGCCCGGGCCTTCGGCCTTTTTCATGGGTGCGGCCCCGTGCGCCGTCGCATACACCACACAGCGCACGCCGGCCACAGCCCGCCGCCATAAGCATAGGGTTATGCGGGTTTTGCATGTAACTTGCCGGTAACTGACCCGGTGCTTTCATAAAATTGGTCACTTAGGCCGACACGCGGATCAAAACCCGGGATCATCCACCCGCTTTTTTCCTTCGTGCTGCATCCGCAACCCGCACAGCAGCCCCGAGCGCCGACCGCCCTTTTTGCACAAGGGACCCCAACAGCCGCCCCCAGGCTCTCCTGGCTTGCGGCTTTTGGTGTCTTTTGGGCTTGCCGCTTTACAAACTCTGGAGCTTCTCCCATGAACTCACCCGTGATGCAGGGCCTGAACCTGAACACCCCTGCCTACGTCAAAAATGCCCGGCTGATTGCCTGGGTGGCCGACATGGTGGCCCTGTGCAAACCCGCCAGTCTGGTCTGGTGCGACGGCAGCGATGCCGAATACGACCGCCTGTGCCAGCAACTGGTGGACGCTGGAACCTTCAAGCGCCTTGACCCGGCCAAGCGCCCCAACAGCTTCCTGGCCTGCTCGGACCCGTCCGACGTGGCCCGTGTGGAAGACCGCACCTACATCTGTTCCGAGAAAAAGGAAGACGCCGGCCCGACCAACAACTGGATGGCCCCGGCCGACATGCGCCAAACCCTGCAGCCGCTGTTTGACGGCTGCATGGCGGGCCGCACGATGTACGTGGTGCCGTTCAGCATGGGCCCGCTGGGCTCGCACATCGCCCACATCGGCGTGGAACTGACCGACAGCGCCTACGTGGCCGTGAACCAGAAGCTGATGACCCGCATGGGCAAGGCGGTGTACGACGTGCTGGGTACCGACGGCGAGTTTGTGCCTTGCATGCACACCGTGGGCGCGCCTCTGGCCGCCGGTGAACAAGACAGCACCAGCTGGCCTTGCAACCCGACCACCAAGTACATCGTGCATTACCCCGAGACGCGCGAAATCTGGAGCTACGGCTCGGGCTACGGCGGCAACGCCCTGCTGGGCAAGAAGTGCCTGGCGCTGCGCATTGCCTCGACCATGGGCCGTGACCAAGGCTGGCTGGCCGAGCACATGCTGATCCTGGGCGTGACGAACCCACAGGGCAAGAAATACCATGTGGCCGCAGCCTTCCCCAGCGCCTGCGGCAAGACCAACTTCTCCATGCTCGTGCCACCGGCCGGCTTCGAGGGCTGGAGCGTGACCACCATCGGTGACGACATTGCCTGGATCAAGCCCCACGCTGATGGCAAGCTCTACGCCATCAACCCCGAGGCCGGCTACTTTGGTGTGGCCCCTGGCACCAACACGCTGACCAACCCCAACTGCATGGCCAGCCTGAACGAAAACGTGATCTTCACCAACGTCGCGCTGACCGACGACGGCGACGTGTGGTGGGAAGGCATGGAGAAGGACCAGGGCAAGTTCCCGGCGCACCTGATCGACTGGCAAGGCAAGGACTGGACGCCCGAGATCGCCAAGCAAACCGGCGCCAAGGCCGCCCACCCCAACGCCCGCTTCACCGTGGCCGCCACCAACAACCCGGCGCTGGACAGCGCCTGGGACGACCCGGCCGGCGTGCCCATTGACGCCTTCATTTTCGGCGGACGCCGTTCCACCACGGTGCCGCTGGTGACCGAGGCCCGCACCTGGATGGAAGGCGTCTACATGGCGGCCACCATGGGTTCGGAAACCACCGCTGCGGCCTTCGGCGCGCAAGGCGTGGTGCGCCGCGACCCGTTTGCCATGCTGCCGTTCTGCGGCTACAACATGAGCGACTACTTCCAGCACTGGCTCGACATGGAGCACAAGCTGGAAAGCCAGGGCCATACCCTGCCGAGCATCTTCTGTGTGAACTGGTTCCGCAAAGACGAAGCGGGCAAGTTTGTCTGGCCCGGCTACGGTGAAAACATGCGCGTGCTGAAGTGGATGATCGACCGCATTGAAGGCCAGGCCGCCGGCACCGAGACCATGTTTGGCGTGGCGCCCACCTACAACGAACTCAACTGGACCGGCCTGGACTTCTCCCCCGAGCAGTTCAACACCGTGTCCAGCATCGACAAAGCTGCCTGGACCGAAGAGCTCAAGCTGCACGAAGCCCACTTTGAGCAACTGGCTTACCACCTGCCCCAGGCGCTGGTGGACACCAAGGCCGCGCTGGAAAAGCGCCTGGCCGCACTGTAACCAGACGCAGTAGCCCACAGAAAGCGGTTCAGGGCACGACCTGCCCTGAACACCACAGCCCCCGAATGATCCATTCGGGCGAAAAAAAAGCCACCGGCTACCACCGGTGGCTTTTTTGCTGGGCGCTGCCTTGTGGGCCGCGCGCTCAGCGCTGTATCAAATGTAGTGCAGGTGCATGTTGCGGGTGCGGTTGGCGGCCATGCGCTCAATGAAAGCGTCCCACCCAGCCAACTTGACGGGAGTCACAGCGGTTTCCAACCCCATCGGCGCCAGCGCATCGCTGAAATCGTTGTGGTCTTCCAGCGCACGCAGGCGCGCCTGTGTCAGGTCAGCCATCAGCCGGGGATCGCTCTGGGCCAGGTCCCACAGCCGGGCTTCTGCACGGGCTTGGGCCAGGGTCTGCGACCAGCCATCGAGCGAGCGCATGGTGCGCTGGGCCAAGCGGCGGGCGGTACCGGCAAACAACGCCGAGCCCGCGAAAATCACGACCCACAGGAACACCCAGGCCAGAAACAGGTGGCCATCGGCCCAGGTGCTGATGAGGCGGTCGGCGAAGACCACGAGCGCTGCCACCGCGGCAGCGAGCAGCATGGCAGCGAGACCACGGGCACCGTCAAATTGCCGGCGGGTGCGATAGGCCCCGGCCTTGGGAGCCAGGGAGGATGGGTTCAAACCCAGAGATTCAGGTGTAGGAGAGAAAACGGTGCTCATGGCGAACTCCTTAAAAAATGACCAATGTCTTTTGGACCAGCGAATACTAGGGTAAACCCCCATGTCATGCCAATTTATTTTTGTGATGCATTACATTCACCAAGGTGATAAATGAACGCAACTTCCGCACCCTCGACCTGAACCTGCTGCGGGTTTTTGACGAGGTGATGACCGAACGCAACCTCACCCGGGCCGCCCACAACCTCGCTATGACGCAGCCAGCGGTGAGCAATGCGCTGAAGCGATTGCGCGAGGCCATGGGCGACGAGTTGGTGCGGCGCTCAGGCTATGGCGTGGAACCCACCCCGGTGGCCATGCTGCTGTGGCCCACCGTGCGCGACGCCTTGCAGCAACTGCGCGATGCCCTCGCCCCAGGTGACTTCACCCCCAGCACGGCACACAACGCCTTTGTGCTGGCCATGGCGGACGCCACCGCCGCCAAGATCGTGCCCGGGCTGATGGACATTCTGGAAACCGAAGCACCGGGCGTGAACCTGCGGGTGCTGCCCTTGACCACACGCGACCCGCGCGACTTGCTAGAGTCGGGCTCGGCCGACCTGGCCATTGGCCATTTCCCCGGCGTGCTGGCCGAACTGGGCGCGCTGCACCTGCAAGAAAACAGTCCCCGTTTTCTGCACCAGCGCTTGTACGACGGCGAGTACGTGGTGGTGATGCGGCGCGGACACCCGCTGGCGGGCCAGCCACTCACACTGGACAGCTACTGCGCAGCCCGCCACCTGCTGGTGAGCTTTTCCGGGCGCGCCTTTGGGTTCGTGGACGAGGCTTTGGCCAGTCTGTCGCGCCAGCGCCGGGTGGTGCTCACGGTCAACCAGTTTTTCACCGCCGGACGTGTGGTGGCCACCACCGACCTGCTGACCGTGTTACCGCGCCACTTCGTGGAGGCCACAGGCCGCGAACACGAACTGGCCCTGAGCGACTTGCCCTTGCCGGTGCCGCCCGTGCATGTGGACGCGCTCTGGCACCGGCAAGCCTCGCACAGCAGCGCCCACCGCTGGCTGCGCCAAACGGTTGAGCGCGCCTCAGCCAGCGGATTTTTGGCCGATAACGGCACACCACAAACCGGTGCACCTTGAAAGCGCCGCGCCCTCGCGTTGAAACACCTGGCAGGACAGGGCACCTCTGCGGCGGATGCAGAGCAGCAGGGTCGTCATGGGTGGCCTGATCTGGTCGACAATGACCGCATGAATATCCAGCTTCTGAGCGACCTGCATCTCGAAGCCAACCCCGAATTTTCCGCCAGCCCCACACCGGGTGCCCAGGTGCTGGTGCTGGCTGGCGACATCGGTTCGTACCAGACCCGCCGCGACGGCAGCGTGATGGCCGAGCCGGACTGGGGTTTGCAACGCTTTTCACCGCTGCCGCAATACGCCGGCTGGCCGGTGCCGGTGCTGTTTGTCCCGGGCAACCACGAATACGACGCGCTCGACCTGGACGATGCCCACCAGCGCCTGCGCAGCACCTGCGAGCGCCTGGGCATGGCCTGGCTGGAGCGCGAGACGCTGGTGATGAGCGGCGTGCGCTTTGTGGGCACCACGCTGTGGAGCGACTACGACGCGCTGGGTGACGTGCATACCAAGCCCGCCAAGGCGCCGCGCGCGCCCCGGAAGGGGGCACAAGCGGCCTTTGTGACACCTGCAGCGGCTTCGCTGGCCACCGACCCGCTCACGCACCGCCTGCGCCAGCGTGAAAAAGCCTTTCGAGCAGCCAACTTTTACCTCACCAAAATGGCCAGCCAGCGCCACGGCCGGCTGTTTGACGCCGAGGCCATGCGCGCGCTGGCGCTGGACTGCCAACACTGGCTGCGCAGCACGCTCGACCAGCCTTTTGACGGACGCACCGTGGTGGTCACCCACTTCGCACCCACCCTGCACAGTGCCGACCCACGCTACGGGATGAGCCCGGGCACGGCGGGCTTTTGCAACGGACTGGATGAATTGCTGCCGCTGGCCGACCTGTGGCTGCACGGCCACCTGCACTGCCCCACCGATGTGCAGGTAGGCCGATGCCGGATCGTGGCCAACCCGCTGGGCTATGCCGACAAGCAAGAACAGCGGGCTTTTGTACCGCAGCAACTGATCCGCATTCCCTGAAGGCTGCGTTGCGCCAGGTCAAAAAGGCGGCGGTGGCTGCTCTTACACTTCAGATCAATCAACCCCATAAGGAGATACACCCATGAAGATTTTGCTCGCGGTCGATGGCAGCAGCTACACCAAGAAGATGCTGGCTTACCTGGCCACCCACAACGAGGTGTTCAGCGCCCAGAACGAGTTCACGCTGTTCACCGCGCAGGCGCCGCTGCCACCCCGGGCACGTGCGGCGGTGGGTGCTGACATTGCCAATGGCTACTACGCCGATGAAGTGGAAAAGGTCACCGCCCCGGTGATCAAATTCCTGAAGCGCCATGGCATCGACGGCAAAGTGGTCAGCAAGGTAGGCGCGCCGGGCGAGCTCATTGCCAAGGCCGCCGAAGCCGGCAAGTTTGACCTGGTGATGATGGGCTCCCACGGCCACAGCGCGCTGGGCAACCTGGTCATGGGCTCGGTGGCCACCCAGGTGATTGCGCATTGCAAGGTGCCGGTGTTGTTGGTTCGCTGATTCCCCCCCCGCGCCGCCTGCGGCGTCACCCCCCAAGGGGGGCGATGCGAGTGGCCCGGCAGAGCCGGTTCCACCGCATCCTTGGCACGGGCATTCCGCTCCGGGGAGGACGTTGGACAGCAGGGAAGTTGTTCCAGGGCTCCGCGGAACTGGCTTTGCCAGGCCGCCAGAGCCGCCCCTTAGGGGGTGACGCCGCAGGCGGCGCGGGGGGATCACATACTTGCGGCGCGGGGGGTTACCTAGCCCTCAAGCCGTCAAAACAGGTGCTCAGCACCATGTCAATGATCTGCTCGGTGTTGTACAGGCCGGTGCTTTTGAGAAAACCCAGCACCGGGTCGCAGGCGCGTGCGTACAAGGTGTAGAGCACCGCAATGGGCGGTAATGACGGGTTCAGGCTGCCATCGGCCTGGGCTGCCGTAATCCACGCGCCCATGCGGTCGCTCACGTCCATGAGCCCGTCCACGTAAGCCTTGTTGGTGGTGAGCGCAGCCCGCAGGCTGGAGTTTTCACTGGGCAGCGAAGGCATTTCTCCCGCCAGTTGCACCTCCATGGTCCAGCGCGCCACCGCACGCAGCTGCGCCATGGGCGGCACTTCACCGGCTGGCCGCTCCAGGCTGTCCAGAAACGCCCTGGCCCGCTCCATCACGCGCACCATGGCCGCTGCGGCCAAGTCTTCCTTGCTGGGAAAGTGCTTGTAAAGGCTGGCCTTGGCAATGCCCACCTCGGCCGCCACCTCGTCCACCGTCATGGCGTCGAAGCCTTTTTCAGCCAGCAGGCGGTTCACCGCCGAGACGATGGCGTCTTCACGCGCGATGTGCATTTGCTCGCGAAAACTGCGTTTGGGTGTGACTTGTTGAGCGGACTTGGTTGCAACGCTGACCATGGAAAACCTTTTTGTAGGACTCGAATTCTGCCCGATTTCGACGGCAAAGTCGATAACCCCACTGATAGGTATCGTTACATACTAATCAGTATCTTTTTCTACCGTTCAGGATAAAGTGCGTTCAGCCACGGGGTGGTTGGGTGCAGCGTCCCACGGGACACCACCCACACATCCAAGGCTGCCTCATCACAGGCACGTTCTGTTTCTTCCACCTCAACCCGAAAAGACCCACACCATGAAAAAGACCCTCATCGCTTCCCTGATCGCTTTTGGCGCACTGACTTCGGCTCACGCCAAGGACATCGTCGACACCGCGGTTGCCGCCGGCTCGTTCAAAACCCTGGTGACCGCCATCCAGGCGGCTGGCCTGGTGGACACGCTCAAGGGCAAGGGCCCGTTCACCGTGTTTGCACCCACCGACGCCGCCTTTGCCAAAGTGCCCAAGGCCGACCTGGACGCACTGCTCAAGGACAAAGCCAAGCTCACCGCCGTGCTCACGTACCACGTGGTGCCCGGCAAAGTGATGGCGGCAGACGTGAAGGCCGGCAAGGTCAAGACCGTGCAAGGCTCCGAGCTGACCATTGGCACCATGGGTGGTGTGACGGTGGACAACGCCAAGGTCACGGCCACCGACATTGCAGCCGACAACGGCGTGATCCATGTGATCGACACCGTGGTGATGCCCAAGTAAGCCGCTGCAAACTTGGCTTCCAGAAGCCCCGCTCAGGTGGGGCTTTTTTGCGTGAGGCTGTAGGCAGCGGCGTTGCGCAAGGCTGTGCTGAGTGCGTCGAGCACGTCGGAACTGAGGTTCCAGCAGTGCCAGTGCAGGGCCACGCCCAGGCGGTGGCGCGGTGCCAGGTTGACCAGCTCACCACTGGCCAGCAGTTCGCGCACGCGCAACTCGGGCAGCACGCTGACACCCCAGCCGGCCTGCACCGCGCGCACCTGGCCTTCGCTGGACGGCACAAACAACTGCTTGAGCATGACCCGGGGCAGGCCAAACGCCTGCGACACAAAGCCGTGCTGCAGGTTGTCTTTGCGGTTGAAGGCCACAAACGGCAGCTTGTGAAAGTTGTGCGCGCTCAGGCCTTTGGGGCAATGGGTGGCGGCGTAGTCGGCTTGCGCCACCGCCACATAGTCCATGGTGCCCAGCGGCTCCATCTTGCAGCCCCGCAGCGCCTGCCCCAGCGAGGTGACACAGCCCAGCACCTGGCCTTCGCGCAGCCACTCGTGGGTGAATTCCTGGTCGTCGGTGATGATTTCAATGGGCAGGCCGCCCTGCGCCAGCGCGTTCAGCGCGGGCAGGGCCCAGGTGGCGATGCTGTCGGCGTTGATGGCCACCGAAATGCGCTCTTCTTCGCGGCCACCGCCGGTGGAACTGGGTGCGAGTTCCTTGAGGTCTTTTTCCAGGTCGGCGCGCAGCAGCCGCATCATCTTCGCGTGCTTGAGCATGAGCTGCCCGGCCGAGGTGGGCTTGAGCGGGCGGCTGCGCACGATGAGCACCGTACCCACCTGCGCTTCCAGCGCCCGCAGGCGCTGCGACACCGCCGACTGGGTGATGGACAGGCGCTGGGCCGCGCGCTCAAAACCGCCCTCTTCAATGATGGCGGCCAGACATTCGAGGGCGTCGGGATCAAAGGTGCTCATGGGTTGGGCGCCACGGGGCGGTCCGGGTTGTGCGCTGCCGCCGGCACGGGCTGCAATGCGCGTTGAGGCTGCGCATCAGGGTCTCAAATGCATAAGCCAATCTGATACAAGAAATTTTAAGTTAATTCCACTTCACTTGAAGCCGGGTTTTTCCCATACTGCGCACCTGTTTCTTCCTTTTTTCGGAGCGGGTCATGCAAGTCACGGTATTGGGCGCGGGCATCATTGGGGTCAGCACGGCGTGGCATTTGCTGCAGCGCGGCCACACCGTCACGCTGGTCGACCGCCAGCCCGACGCCGCACTGGAAACCAGCTTTGGCAACGCCGCGCAAATTTCGGTGAGCTACTGCGAGCCGTGGGCGAACCGCGAGGCGCCGCTGAAGGCGCTGAAGTGGATGTTTTCGGCCACCTCGCCGCTGTTGTTTCGCCCGCAGATCGATCCTGCCCAGTGGCGCTGGGGCCTGCAGTTTCTGGGCCAGTGCAACGACGCGGCGTTTGAGCGCAACGTGGCGCAACTGGTGGCCCTGGGTTCTTACAGCCATGCCGCCTTGAAAGACGTGGTGGCCGAGACCGGCATCGAATACCACCGCCTCGAACGCGGCATTGCCCACTATTACACCGACCAAAAATCGTTTGACGGCGCCGCAGGAGCCGCTGCGGTGATGCAAAAATTTGGCGTCAAGCGCCGCGTGATCAGCCGCACCGAGCTGCTGAAGATTGAACCCGCGCTGCATGCGTTTGCCGACCGAATTGTGGGCGGCACCTACACCCCCAGCGACGAGTCGGGTGACGCGCGCGTGTTCACCCAACAGCTCGCGGCGCTGTGTGCCCAACGCGGCGCGCAGCTGCTCTACGGGCACGATGTGGAAGCGATGGACGCCAGCGGTGGCAGCGTGCAGCAGGTGCGCGTGCGCGACCGCGCCAGCGGCACCGTGCGCAGCCTGAAGGCCGACGCCTATGTGGTGGCCTGCGGCTCGTACACCACGCCGCTGTTGAAAAGCGTGGGCGTGCAGGTGCCCATTTACCCCGGCAAAGGCTACAGCGCCACCCTGCCGCTGCTGCGGCCCGACAAGGCGCCCCAGGTGAGCATGATCGACGACCAGTTGAAGATCGCCATGTCGCGCCTGGGCAACCAGTTGCGCGTGGCCGGCACCATCGAGTTGGGCGGTTATGACCTGTCGCTGGACACACCACTGGCGAAAAAGCGTTGCGAGATGCTGGTCAAGCGCATTGAAGAGGTGTTCCCCGGTGTGGCCGACACCCGCACGCCCGAACAAGGTGGCGACCCGCAGTTCTGGACCGGTCTGCGCCCGGCCACGCCCACCAACATTCCGCTCATGGGTCGCACGAAAGTGGGCAAGCTGTGGGTGAACGCTGGCCACGGCACACTGGGCTGGACGCATGGCGCCGGCTCGGGCAAGGCGCTGGCCGAACTCATCAGCGGCGAGCAGCCCGCCATGCCGTTTGAGTTTTACGGCATGAAGCCTTCCGCCAAGGCTCCTGTGGCCCGCACCGCGCGGCTGCAAACACCGCCACCCAGCCAGGCCTGAAAATAACGACCAAGGCCGGTGACTGCCACACGCAGTCACCGGCCTTTTTGTCTGCCGGCACAACACGCGTGCGCCGGACCCGGGCAGCACCACCGCCCAATGTGTCGACGAACAAACAGGAGACATACGTGACCCGAACACCCCTCAACACCGGCGCAGGGCGGGCGCTGCTGCTGGCCGCCACCAGCGCACTGGCGCACAGCGCTGCCCAAGCCCAAACAGCCGCCGCACCTACGCTGGACGAGCGCATCAGCGCTGCGGTGCAGCCCTATTCCGACGCGGTGGCGGGCGCCATTTTTTTCTCGGTGCCGTTGGGTGGCACCAGTTTCCCGCTCATCGTGGGTTGGCTGATTGCGGCCGCGCTGGTCTTCACGCTGTATTTCGGCTTCATCCAGTTCAGGGGTTTCGGCCACGCCATCCAAGTGGTGCGCGGGCGCTATTCGCACCCGTCCATGGCGGGTGAAGTGACCCCGTTTCAAGCACTCACCACCGCCGTTTCAGGCACCGTGGGCCTGGGCAACATCGCCGGTGTGGCGGTGGCGGTGGGCATTGGCGGTGCGGGCGCCACGTTCTGGATGATCCTGGCCGGCTTGCTGGGCATGGCGTCCAAATTCACCGAAGTGACGCTGGGCGTGAAATACCGCAACGTGCACCACACGGCCGGCACCGTCTCGGGCGGCCCTATGCGCTACCTCTCCAAAGGGCTGACCGAGCTCGGCATGCCCCGACTGGGCAAATTTTTGGCCGTGTTCTTTGCCATTTGCTGCGTGGGCGGCGCCCTGGGCGGGGGCAACATGTTCCAGGCCAACCAGAGCTTTCAGCAGGTGGTGGGCGTCACCGGCGGTGCCGACAGCTATCTGGCCGGCAAGGGCTGGCTGTTTGGCCTGATCATGGCCGTGCTGGTGGGTCTGGTCATCATCGGCGGCATCAAGTCGATCGCCCGCGTGACGGAAAAAGTGGTGCCCTTCATGGCCGGCCTCTACATGGTGGCGGGCACGGTGGTGCTGTTCGTCTACATCGACAAACTGCCCTGGGCGTTTGGGCAGATCTTTGTGGGCGCGTTCTCGGCCGAGGGCGTGGCTGGCGGCGTGGTGGGCGCACTCATTCAGGGTTTCAAACGGGCCGCTTTTTCCAACGAAGCCGGTGTGGGCTCAGCGGCCATCGCTCACTCGGCGGTGCAAACCGACCAGCCCGTGTCGCAAGGCTTTGCCGCGCTGCTGGAGCCGTTCATTGACACCGTGGTGATCTGCACCATGACGGCGCTGGTGATCATCATCACCGGCCATGTGAGCGCCGGTGGCCTCACGCCGCTGGCCAACGGCGCCAGCGGTGTGGGCCTGACGTCGGCCGCCTTCGGCAGCGCCGTGAGCTGGTTCCCCTATGTGCTGGCGCTGGCGGTGGTGTTGTTTGCGTTCTCCACCATGATCACCTGGAGCTACTACGGCCTGAAGGCCTGGACCTACCTGCTGGGCGACAGCCTGGCTTCTGAACTGGTCTTCAAGTGCATGTTCCTGGCGTTTGTGGTCATTGGCGCCAGCATGGGTTTGGGCCCTGTGATCGACTTTTCAGACTCGATGATCTTCGCCATGGCGCTGGCCAACATCGTGGGCCTGTATTTTTTGATGCCTGTGGTCAAGCGCGAGCTGAACAAATACTGGGCTGGTATTCACTCGGGTGAGATCAAGGTGACCCAGTAAGCCGGGCGCTCACCACCGCTGCGCGTCTCGCGCAGGGTGTCTTTCTCGGCCCGCCTTGCGCGGGCCGTTCCTCTTTCGGGGGATCGTTTTCTCCTCCATTGACGCGGCGCAACGAGACCACACAAGCGCCCACCAACGCCAAGAACCCGGTTCCTAGAATGGCTCGTCATCATTCATCTTGCGGAGCAGCGCCCATGGTTTCTTTCAAAAAATCGGTGCCTTGGGTGGCCTGCGCGGCGCTGGTGGCCTGCGGCGGCAGCAGCGATTGGCCCGACAACCCGGTGGGCGAACCCCTGGCTATCACGGCAGCCAACTACCTCACGGTGACCCAAGAGGTGCTGATGGCTTCGTTCAGCCTGGTGGACACGTCGGAAGCCCTGGTGTACGGCGCCGGCGTGAGCGCCCTGCCCAAGCCCCTGCGCTATGCCCGCCTGCAGTTGCCCCGCCTGCCTGAGCGGGTGGCGAGCCTGGGCGCGGTGGTGGCGGGCACCGAATACAGCGAAACCTTGCCCTGCGAAAGCGGCAGCGTCACGCTCACGTTTGACGACCGGGACAACAACGGCATCGTGTCCGCCGGCGATGTGCTGAGCGAAACCTTCAACAGCTGCCTGGAGTTGGGCGAGACGGCCAACGGCACGCTGCGATTTGCCTTCAATGCACTCACGGGCGACCTGGATTCGACCGTGTTTGCAGCCAAGCTGACCCTGTCGTTCGACGTCTTCCGCGTCACGTCGGCAGCGGGTTCGGTGCTGGCCAACGGCACGGTAACGCTCGACACCGTGTCCACCGGGCTCTACGCGCAAGCGTTTGGCCTGACCACGCCCAGCTACCGAGAAGAGCTGAGCCTGGGCGGTACCGTGACGAGCCGAACCCTGACCAACTTCACCACCCACGAAACCATTGAGCCCGCGCTGCTGGACTACGCATTTTCGGCCACGGTCAACGGCACCCTCACTTCGTCGTCGTTGGGCGGCAAGTCGGTGGTCATCGCCAACATCACACCGTTCAGCGGGTTGGGTGCCCAAAACTACCCGCCCAACGGCCAAGCCCTCGTGACAGGCGCGGCCAGCAGCTTGCGCATCACGGCGGTGTCTGACAGCGAAGTGTTCGTCAGCGTGGACACCAACGGCGACAGCACAGCCGACTTGTGGGGAACCCACCTCTGGAGCGAGTTCCTTTGACGCCAAGCCCGCTGGCTGGGCTGTGGCGGGCGGGCATCTGGTTGCTGTGCGCGGCGCTGCCGAGCACCGTCCACGCGCTGGACTGCGGCACGCCCACGCTGGGCCTGGGCGCCGGGCGCGAGCACAGCCACTGGGTGGAGCGCGACGCTCAAGGCGCTACGGTGCTGACCGAACGCGGCTGGCTGGACCGTATCGCCCTTGCGGCGGGAGGCCCATGCGGCGCTGCAACCTGGGAGGCGCAGTGGGCCCGCAGCCAGGGCACGCGCCACTACGACGGCCAGACCCAGACCGGCACACCGGTGCAAACCAGCAGCCACCTGCGCGTGGATGCGCTCACACTGAGTGGCTGGATGCCCGTGGATACATTCGCCCAGACCGACCGGCAAGACACAGACCCTGCCTGGGCCTGGGGCGCACGCGTGGGCTGGCGGCAGACCGACCGGCGCATCGCCAGCACCCCCACCGCGCTGGGCTACCCAGAGCGTTTTAGGGCCTGGCAGCTCGCGCTCGGCGCACGCTGGCGCGTGCACGAGGCCAGCGGCTGGCGGCTGAGCGCCACTGGCTGGGCCGGCGGGAGCCCCAGGGGCACGGCGCAGGTGAGCCTGCCCCGTGCCGACCCGCTGACACTGCCGCTGGGCCACAACCGCCTGCTGGCGCTGGGCCTGCAACTCGGCAGTGGCGCGCGCAACGAGCGCGCCGGCGCCTGGTCTTGGCAGCTGCGGCTGGAAAGCCAACTGGAGACCACCGCAGCCGGGGCAGCCCGGGTGATCACCCGCAACGGCGTGCCGGTGGCGGTGGCGTGGATGCCTGAAATACGCCAGCGGCAGACGGTGTGGTCGGCCGAACTGAACCGGCGTTTTTGAAAGACTGATTCGAAGGGCTCAGCGCACCGGCCCGCCCATGCCCTGGCCTACGCGCTCGCTCATCCAGCGCAGCAGGTCCAGCCACATCTGACGCATTTCGGCGTCCAGCGGCGTGCGAAACGCGCTGGTGAGTTCGATGGTGACCACCGGCATGCCTTTGTGCACACCGCCGTAGTTGCCCAGGCTGCCGGGGAAAATGCCCACTTGGTCCAGGTAGAGGCGGCCAAGCTGGGGGGGCGGCACGCCGGGGCCGTCGAAATCGAGCACGCCGTAGGGTGCGTGGATGCTGACCACCAGGTCGGGCTGGAAGCGCTCCATTTCGTCGTGCAGAAACTTCGACTCGGGCTCGGACAAGGGGCTGGGGCCGGGCCAGCGGCGCGGGTCTTTTTTTGTTCGTTGTTCCCAGTACACCTTGGCGTCGCGGGCCCAGTTGGGCGTGGGGAAGTTGCGGTTCAGGTCCACGCCCCGGGCGTTGACCCGCTTGGCCGGCCGGGCCATCAGGCCGTCGGGGTTGAGCGCGGGAATGAAGCGCCAGTGCGCGTTGGACGGCGTTTCGGTGGCGCGCTGAATCCAGTGCAGCGCCAGCGAGGCCGACGACAGCTCGTCGCCGTGCATGGCGCCCACCACCAGCACGCGGAGCTTGGCATCGGGTGCCACCACGTCGCGCTGGTACAGGGTCCGGCCCTGCACCGAACGGCCCACGGTGGGCTTGAGCTGGGCGGCCGCGCACAGGGGCGCCTGCACGTTGGGCAAGCGCGCCACGAACTCCCGGCAGGGGTCGCTGCCTGGCACATCGGCCAGCGGGTGGCCGGGGCCACGGGCCAGGGGCTGCAGGGCCATGGCCGGGGTCAGTACCGCCAGGGCCAACGCCAGCAGCGCCAGGCGCTTGCCCATTCGGGGCATGAAAATTTCACTCATGCAGGCATTCTAGGAGCCTGCCCTGCAGAAACGTTTTGCGCCTATGACCGGGCCACCGCCAGCGTGACGGCTGGCACACACCGCGTGTTTTCAGGCGTCTTTTTCACCAGCCTCGTACAGCGTCTCGCGGCCCATGCGGTCCAGGATGAGTTCGGCCGTCCACGGCAGCATGAGCGCGCCGCAGCGGCTGTCGCGGTACAGACGCTCCAGCGGCAGGTGCTTCATCATGCTCTGGCCGCCGCAGGTTCGGATGGCGAGGCGGGCGATGTCGTTGGCGCCTTCCATCACGCTGTAGTGCGCGGCGTACAGGCGCAGCTTTTCGTCCTTGCTGGGGTTGGGCTTGGCTTCGGCAATGGCGCGGGCAAAGATGCTTTTCATGTTCTCCAGCTGGATGCGCATTTGCGCCACCGTGATCTGCTTGGTGGGGAACTGGCGGCGCTTCACCGGCGGCTCGCCCTCGACCTCGCCGCGCAGGTACTTCACGGTGAAGTCGTAGGCCGCATTGGCCAGGCCCAGGTAGGTGGGCGAGAGGGTGAAGAACATGGCGGGCCAGGTTTGCGCGCCTTTGAAGTAAATGCCGCGCGGCATGAGCTGTTCGGCGTCGCTCACAAACACGTCTTTGAACGCGAGGTTGCGGCTGACGGTGCCGCGCATGCCCAGCGGGTCCCACTCGCCGCTGATGCTGAAGCCAGCCGACGTGGCGGGCACGCTGATGTAGAGCGTGTCGCGCGCGTCGGGGTGGTCGTCGCCCTTGTCTTCGGTGCACAAGATGCCGTAGTAGTTGGCTGCGCCCGAGAGGCTGGCCCAGATTTTCCGGCCGTTGATGAGCCAGCCGCCTTCGACCTTGCGGGCCGTGGTGCCAAAGGGTGCGCGCCCGGCGGCGGCGGCCGTGCCTTCGCTGAAGGGCTGGGCGTAAATGGCGCCGTCGTTCACGATGCGCTTGAAATGCAGCTCGCGCCGGGCCAGGTGCTCGGCCCGCTGCTCGTCGCTCATGGCAATGCCGTCGGCCAGCACGCCGGTCCACATGGTGCTGCAAATGTGCATGTTCCAGGTGAGCGCCGTGGCGCCGCAGAAGCGGCCGATTTCAGCGGCCACCATCATGTAGGTGGTGTAGTCGGCGCCCATGCCGCCGTGGGCGGTGGGCACGCAGAGTTTCAGAAAACCGGCGTCGCGCAGATCCTGGTAGTTGGCAAACGGGAAGCTGGCTTCGCGGTCCCACTGCGGGGCGCGGGCGGCGAACACGTCGCGCCCCAGCGCGTGGGCCTGGGCCAGCAGCTGGCGCTGCAGCGGGGTGAACGGCATGTCGCCCACGGCGGGGGTGAAGTCCAGGCCGGTGTGCGGGTTGACGGGGTTGTTCATGGGGCTTGTCTCCTGCGAATGTGGTGATGGGCTCAATGCGTGTCGGGCAGCGGCTTGGGTGTGGGCTCGTGCAGGAAAGCGAGTAGCAGCGCGTCAAACTCGTCGGGGGCTTCCAGGTTCATCAGGTGGCCAATACCGGCAAGCTGGGCGTAGCGCGCGCGCGGTATCGCAGCCGCCATCTGCTGCATCACGGCGGGCGCGGCCACGCGGTCGAACTCACCGCCGATGAGCAAGGTGGGCACGCGGATATGGGCCAGATCTGCCTACCGGTCGAATGTGACCAGGCATTCCAGCGCGCGGCGGTAGGTGGCGGCGGGCACGCTGGCCATGCAGTGCTCGGCCAGTCTCAAGCCCTCGGGCAACGAACCGGGGCCGACCATCTGCGGTACCAGCCGGGCGGCCATGTCGGCCATGGTCTGGCCGGCGTCCAGCGGCGCGGTGCGCTGGGCGATGAACTGCTGTGCCCAGGCCTCGGCGCTGCGTCCGTCGGTGCGCTTGCCAAACGCGGCCGAGGTGCCGCACAAGATGAGCTTGTTCACCTTGTCGGGTCGGCGCGCCACCACTTCTTGCGCCACCATGCCACCCATGCTGTGGCCCAAGAGCGTCACGCTGTCGCACTGCAGCGCATCGATCAGGTCCACACAGCGCTGCGCCAGGCCTTTGAAGCTGTAGGGCTCAATGGGCGCGCTGCGGCCATAGCCGGGCATGTCCCAGGCCACGGCGCGGTAGCCCAGGCTGGCCAGTGTTTCCACCTGCGGCGCAAACGCGCGGTGACCGCCGCCAATTCCATGGAGCATGAGCACGGTGGGGCCGCTGCCCAGGGTGGTGAACTTGGGCAAAGTCATAGAACCCCCATGCTGGTCGCTGCGCGTACGGCGCTGCCCCCCGAGGGGGCTGGCCTTGCTTGGGGCGGCCCGGCGCGGTGGCGGGTCATGCTGCCACCACCCGGCCCGCGTCGACCACCACCGCGTCGTCCAACGACACGGTGCAGCCGCGCAGGGGCCAGTCGAAATGGCCCCGGGTGTAGCGGCCAGCGGTTTCGTTGGCGCCGGTGCTGTACAAAAAGTTGCCGGCAAAGGCGCGCAGCTCGGTGCCGTTGAAGTCGCGTTTGTCGTACAGCGCCATGCTGTCCCAGCGGGCAGCGTCGTTCAGGCCGTAGCCCACATGCGAGACGGCGTAAGCCTCTTTTTCGCCCCAGGCGGCAAAGTACGAACGCAGCAACTCGGCATCCACACCGGCGCCGTCGATGCGGGTCACGTAGTCGTTTTCAATGGTGAGCGTGACGGCGCGTTCGATGTAGCGCTTGAAGGTCAGGTTCACATCGCCCTCGGCCAGCACCAGCGTGCCGTTCACACTGCCGGCCGCCGGGAAAGCCAGCACCAGGCCACCGGGCCAATGGGTGAGCGTGCCGGGGCGCGTGGTGCTGCCCCAGTTGCCGCCGGCCACCGCACCGGGCAGCGCAATGGACAGGTCGGTGCCCGCCGCCGAGCGCACGCGCATGGCCTGGGCTGTGCGCAGGCGCTTCACATGGGCTTTCACACGCGCCTCGGTGGCATCGTCGGGCAGCAAGCGGGCCAGCGCTTCGGGGTGCTCGTTGCTCACGTAAACGATGCGCGGCTGGGTGCTGCCGTTGCCCTGCAAAATGGCGGGCAGCTCGGGCGCGTGCATCAGGCCCTCGACCGTGCAGTCCACCACCAGCGTGCTGGCCTGCAGTGCCGCGATCACCGGGCCCAGCTGCTGGATGGCGGGCGAGGCACCGGTCGAGCGGGTCACTGGCTCACCGGCACTGAACACCGAAGGCAGCATAAGCGTGAAGCTGCGCGCGCCCAGCCGGGCTGCGGCCAGGCGGGCCAATTCCATCAGCACCGGGCGGCTTTGGGTTTCACCGAGAATGGCCACCGTATCGCCCGGTTGCAGCGCACAGCGGCGCAGCACGGTCTCAAACGCGTCGATCCAGGCGGGTTCGATCCGCTCTTGCAACATAAGCTGTCTCCTTCAGAAATGGACGCCGCCCGCGCCGGAACGTTTGTCTGGTTCGCCACTGCAGGCTTGATGCCCAGCAGCAAGGCACCTATTATTGATGAATTTTCATATAAATAACACCCATGTCCCCTGCCCGTTCTGCCGGCCATCAGGCCCGGCCACCTGACTTTTCAGCACGCGAATTCCGTGCATCACTGGGCATGTTTGCCACGGGTGTCACCATCGTCACCGCGCGCACTGCGGCGGGCGAGCTGGTGGGCCTGACCGCCAACTCGTTCAACTCGGTCTCGCTCGACCCGCCGCTGGTGCTCTGGAGCCTGGGCCGAGCGGCGGGCTCCATGGCCGCGTTTTCCAACGGCATGCACTACGCCATCAACGTGCTGGCGGCCGACCAGCAAGCCCTGGCCGAGCAGTTTGCTGCCCGGGGCACCGACCGCTGGGCGGGCGTGGCGTTCACCGAAGGCGTCAGCGGTGCGCCGCTGCTGGCCGGTGCGGCCGCCACGTTCGAATGCTTCAACCGCAGCCAGTACGCCGAGGGCGACCATGTGATTTTTGTGGGCGAGGTGGAGCGCTGTGCCCACCGCGCCGAGGCGTCGCCCCTGCTGTACCACGGCGGCAAGTTCTACACCGAGCATCCCCTCTGACGATGCGCTCCACCGCCAACGCCGTGCCAGCACAGGACGGCAGCCCCCGCTTCGTGCACGACTACCTGGGCTATCTGCTGGGCCAGGCCAACCATGCGCTGTTCAAAGACTTTGAAGCCGTGGTGCGGGCCGCCGGGCTGGGCTCGCTGGAATGGCGCGTGCTGGCCACCCTGAGCGACCAGGCCCCGATGCCTGTGGGCCAGCTGGCGCAAGAGGTGCTGAGCCAGCAACCCACCGTGACCAAGCTGCTGCAGCGCCTGAGCGCGCAAGGCTGGGTGCAGCTGACAGACGACCCACAAGACCAGCGCCGCACGCTGGTGACCATCACCGCCGCCGGGCAGAAAAAGATCACCCCCCTCATGGCCCAGGCGAGCGAACACGAAAAACAAACCCTGACGGGCCTGAGCGCCGCCGAGATCCAGCGGCTCAAAGCCCAGCTGCGCGCACTGACCCACACCCGCTGACGCCATGACCACGATTCAACGCAAAGACCACCTCGATACCTTCGCCATCACCCTGCTGGTGGCTTGCTGCGCGTTCTGGGGATTCCAGCAAATTCTGATCAAGTTCGCCAGCCGCGAAATACCGCCGCTGTGGCAAGCCTCCATCCGCATGTGGGGCGCCACCGCCCTGCTCTGGCTGTGGTGCCAATACCGCGGCGTGCCGCTGTTCAAGCGCGACGGCACGCTCTGGGGTGGCTTGCTGGTGGGCCTGTTGTTTGCCGGCGAGTTCTGCTTTATTTACCTGGGCCTCACGCACACCAGCGCGTCGCGCCTGACGGTGTTCCTGTACACCAGTCCGTTCTGGGTGGCGCTGCTGCTGCCCCGCTTCGTGCCGGCGGAGAAGCTGCGGCGCATTCAGTGGGTCGGCCTGTTTGTGGCCTTCAGTGCGGTGGCGGTGGCGTTCAGCGAAGGCTTCATGCACAGCTCCCCCGTGGCCGGGCAATGGAAGGGCGACGCCATGGGCCTGGCCGCCGGCATGCTCTGGGGTCTGACCACGCTGGCCATCCGCACCACCAAAATTGCCACGGCGGCGGCCGAAAAGTCGCTGTTCTACCAACTCGGCGTCACCGCCGCTGTGACGCCTCTGCTCTCGATGGCGTTGGGCGAAACCTGGAGCCTCGACTACTCGGCCCTGGCCTGGGGCTCGATCTTTCTGCAAACCGCCGTGGGCGCCTTCGCCAGCTACCTGGCCTGGATGTGGATGCTGCGCCACTACCCCGCCACGCAGATGGCCACCTTCACCTTCCTCACACCCGTGTTCGCATTGGTGTTCGGCGTGGTGCTGCTGAGCGAGCCGCTCACGCTGCAGCTGGTGCTGGCGCTGCTGGGCGTGGCGGCCGGGATCGTGCTGGTCAGTCGCAAGGGCTGACCAGCACATTCGCGGGGGTTTCAGCGCAGGTGGTGCACCGCCGCCTGCCCGTAGACCGGCGTGTCCAGCCCCTCGTAGCGCGCCTTCAACTGCAGCGACAAAAACTGTGAGTAGTGGCGGCTCTGGTGCAGGTTGCCGCCGTGGATCCACAGCTGCTTCTGGTTGGTCGGCTTCCACATGTTGCGCAGTTCGCCTTCCCACGGTCCCGGGTCTTTCGTCGTGCTCGATCCCAGCCCCCAGACCTTGCCCACGCGGTCGGCCACCTCGGGCGACACCAGGTCGGCCAGCCAGTGGTTCATCGAGCCGTAGCCGGTGGCGTAAACCAGCAGGTCGGCGGGCAACTCGGTGCCGTCGGTCAGCGTCACGCTGTTGGGGTTGATGCGCTCGATGTTGTTGTGGCTCTTGAGCTTCACGCTGCCGTTGGCCACCAGCTCGCTCGCACCCACGTCGATGTAGTAGCCCGAGCCGCGGCGCAGGTATTTCATGAACAGGCCCGAGCCGTCGTCGCCGAAATCGAGCATGAAGCCCGCCTTCTCCAGCCGGCCGTACAGGTCGGCGTCGCGCTTCTTCATCTCGTCGTACACCGGGATGTGGAAGGTGTGCATGATCTTGTAAGGCACGCTGGCGAACACCAGGTCGGCTTTGTGGTGGTCGATGCCGTTCTTCAGCGCCTCCTCGCTGTACAGCCCGCCCAGCGCCAGCTCCATGAGCGAGTCCGACGGCGCGATGTGGGTGCTGCTGCGCTGCACCATGGTCACGTCGGCGCCGTTTTCCCACAGCGCGGCGCAAATGTCGTGCGCCGAGTTGTTGGAGCCCAGCACCACCGCCTTTTTGCCTTTGTAGGCCTCGGGGCCGGGGTGCTTGCTGGAGTGGTGCTGGTCGCCTTCAAAGGTTTCGGCACCCGGGATCTTGGGCACGTTGGCGTAGCCCGACACACCGAGCGCAAACACCAGTTGCTTGGGCCGCAGCGTCACCTCTTTGCCCGCCCGGTCCACCACCACTTCCCACTCGCCGGTGTCCTCGTTGAAGGTCGCCTTCTTCGCGGTGGTCGAGCCCCAGTAGTTGATCTCCATGACCTTGGTGTACATCTCCAGCCAGTCGCCCACCTTGTCTTTGGGCGCGAACACCGGCCAGTCGTCCGGGAAGGGCATGTAGGGCAGGTGGTCGTACCAGACCGGGTCGTGCAGGCACAGGGTCTTGTAGCGGTTGCGCCAGCTGTCGCCGGCCCTGGCGTTCTTTTCGATCACGATGGTCGGCACACCCAGGCGCTTGAGCCGCGCGGCCAGGATGATGCCGCCCTGGCCACCGCCAATGATCACCGTGTACGGCTGCTCGTCGTAGCCCAGCCGCGCCTCTTCTTCGTGGCGGCGCTCCAGCCAGCTCTTGCGCCCCTGCTGCGCGCCGTGCTCCGCACCCTTGATGCGGCGCGTGCCCTTCTTCTCTTCAAAACCCTTCAGCTCGACCATGGTGGTCAACAGCGTCCAGGCTTTGTCGTTTTTCAGGCGCAGATGGCCTCGCCCGCGCGAAACACGGGTTTCGAACGTGAACCAGGCGTCGGTGATGCCGTCGGCCTCGGTGGCCTCGCCTTCGAGCTGGAAGTTCGCTGCCGCCGTGTCGGCCTGCCGCGCGCTCAACATGTCGCGGATCGCGTCATGGCCCTCCTGCGTACGGATGTTCCAGGTGAACGAAACGAGATCGCGCCAGTAGCAGTCGGCGTCGAAGAGGGGTAGCACGGCGTCGGGCTTGCCGGTGGCCAGGGCGGCGCCAAATGCGTCCAGCCAGCGCTGGGCCCGCACAGAGGGCGTGAAAACAGGCGCGGTAAGGGTCATGGGTCTTGTCTCCTGTGGATGCCGGCCTCGAATCGGGCCGGTGCTTCTTTCCTTTCAAGACCCGTGCCATGTGGTTGAAGCGCGCAAGCACTTGATTTGAAAAGACTTTTTGAAACGGTGCGGGTGTCACACCCCGTGCACCTGTCACGCCCCCGAGTGACAGGTGTCACACCGCTACCGGTGGGAAAAGTCTCAACCCAGGGTGCCGCGAAACCGGCTTTGCCGGGCCGACAGCACCGCGCCCAGGAGGGGTCGCGCGCAGCGCGGCGGGGGGAGTCAAGTCATCCGGTTGGGTTGAACGATGCCTGACCTTTTCATCCTTCGGTACAGCGTCATGCGCGAAAGGCCCATGTCACGCGCCACCGCGCTCACATTCCAGTGCGCCGTGCGCAGCGCCTGCAGCAAGGCCTCGGGTCCATGGTCCGCTGCGGGAGCCAAGCCAGCGCCAGCAAAACGCACCGCCAGACGGCCCGCCTGCAATTCCGGCAGGTCATCCAGATCGATCGGCCCCTGCGCGCACATGCTCGCGGCGTAGTCCAGCACGTTGCGCAACTCGCGCAGGTTGCCCGGCCAGGGGTGCGCCAGCAGGCGCTGCAGCGCGGCCGGGGTGAGCGAGTGGTTGCCCAAAAGCCGCGTGATCATCGCGCCCAGGTCGCTGCGCTCGCGCAGGGGTGGCAGCTCGATGTGCGCACCCTTGAGGCGGTAATACAGGTCGTCGCGGAACCGCCCTGCGAGCACCAGCTGCTCCAGCGGCGCGTGCGTCGCCGCGATCACACGGATGTTCACCGGCACCGGCCGCGTGGCCCCCACCGGCAGCACCTCGCGCTCGGACAGCACCCGCAGCAGCCGCGCCTGCAGCGCCAGCGGCATGTCGCCGATCTCGTCCAGGAACAGCGTGCCGCCGTCGGCCTCGGCGATGAGGCCACGCTTGCCCTTGGTGGATGCGCCCGAGAAGCTGCCCGGCAGGTGACCGAACAGCTCGCTCTCGATCAGGTGCTCGGGAATCGCCGCGCAGTTCACCGCCACAAAAGGCCGGCCGCGCCGCTCGCTGGCGGCATGCACCGCCTTTGCGAAATATTCCTTGCCCGAACCGGTCTCGCCCGTGATCAGCAGGCTGATCGGCGTGTTCACCAACCGCGCCACACGCTCCACCTGCCGGTCCAGCGCGGCGTCGCCCGCCGAGAGCGCGGCCAGCGGCGCGGGCACGCGGCGCTCCTCGCGCGGCGCGCTCGCCACCGGGCGCGGCGGCGGCGGCACCGCCGACAGGAACAGCAGCTGGCGCCCACCCGCCAGCATCACCGCGCGCTGGTCCGAAGGCTGGGTCATCACGAAGCGGCCGATCTGGCCGAACGGCAGGCCGAACAGTCGCTCGAAGCCCATGCCGATCAGCGGCTGCCCTTTTTCCAAAGCCAGCTGACCCCGCCGGTTGTGGCCCACCACGCGGCCGTTCGTGTCCAGTGCCAGCAGGTAGTCGGGCTGCACGTCCAGAAACTGCGGCGCGTGCGACAGGCGCAGCACCCAGTCGTGCCGGTGGCGGTGCAAAAAGGCCGCGTGCTCGATGTCGTGCGCCGTCATCTTCACCAGCTGCAGCGCCAGGTGCTGGCTGCTCTTGGGCTGGCTCGAACTGAGCTGCGAAATGTCGAGCACCGCGCTGAGCTGCCCCGCGCTGTCGTACACCGGCGCGGTGGTGCAGGTGAGCGGAATGTGGGTGGCGTCGAAATGGTCGTCCAGGTGCACGGTGAGCGCCTGGCCGGTGCTGATGCAGGTGCCCACGCCGCAGGTGCCGGCGTGGTGCTCGCTCCAGTCGGCGCCCAGGTACAGGCCGGCCTTGCGCAGGCTGGGCTCAAACACCAAGTCACCCAGAAAGTCCACCGTCACGCCGCGCGCGTCGGTCAGCAGCACCACATAACCCAGGCCCGCAACCTTGCTGTAGAGCGACTCCAGCCCGTGGCGCGCGATCTGCAGCAGCGCCTCCATCTGGTCTTGGTGCTCGCGCAGCCGCGCCTGCGGCAGGATGACGGCTTCCTGCATGCGCGTTGGGTCCAGCCGGTGCTCCTGCACGCAGCGCAGCCACGAATCGCGGATCACCTGCTCGTGCTGCGCTGCAGCCTGTGCGCCCACGCCGTCTGCGGCCACCTGCATCACGGTGGCAATGTGCTGGTGCTGGGAGCTGGGCATACAAAACCTTGTGAAAGCAGCGGAACAGCCCACCACCTTCATCGCAGAACGCCCGCCTGTCAATCGCGGGTTTTCACCAGGGCCTCAACTTTTCTTGGCCAGCCCCAGCCGTTCAATCGTCGCCTTCTCGGCCTTGAAGGTGCGCTCGCCGTAGGCGGTGTGGTCGGCGGTGCTCATGTAGATGCTGGGCATGTAGAACTTGTCCAGCGTGGCCTGCACCGATGGATCTTCGAGGGTCTTGCGAAACGCGTCGTGCAACACCTTCACCACCGCCGGGTCCATGCCTTTGGGGCCACCGATGCCGAAGGGCGATTCGGTGATGGTGTCCCGGCCGCTTTCTTTGACGGTGGGCACGTCGGGGAAGGCTTTGTTGCGCTGGCTGCCCAGCGTGGCCAGCAGGCGCAGCTTGCCGCTGAGCACATGGGGTGCAAATTCGGTGGTGCCGCTCATGACGCGGATGTGGCCGTATTCGAGCTTGCCGGGGTTGGCCTTGGCGTAGGCGACCATGTCCTTGAGCGTTTTGAACGGGGAATCGGCGGAGCAAGCGATGCCAACGGTGTAGCCGGTGAAGCAGACGATGTGGCTGATGTCTTTGACGGGGTCAAAAGCCATGTTTTGCAGGTGCGGCAGGCGGTAGATGCCCAGCGGCAGCTGCGTGAGGGTATAGCCGTCGGGCTTGGCGTTGACCATGGCGGCCGCGCCCATGGTGCCGCCGGCGCCGGGCTTGTTTTCAATGATCACCGGCACGCCCAGGCTCTTGCTGGCGCTTTCGGCAAAGGCGCGCATCACGCCGCCGCTTCAGCCGGTCGCGCGGGCCTGGTGTTCGGCCGCAAAGGCCTCGTACCAGTCCAGACACCCGGGGTTGGCCATGGCTTCTTTGTTGATCACCTTCTCCAGCGGCTGCCCGAGCAGCAGTTTCTTGATGGGCAGTTCCTGCTTTTTGCCCGAGAGGGTGCGCGGAATTTCGGCCACTTGGAACACATCGTTGGGCAGGAAGCGCGGCGAGAGCGCGGTACGGATAGCGCCGTTGATCTTGGCGGTCATGGCGTCGTCCAGCGCTATGCCGGGCCGCAGCACCACGAACAGCGGCATGTAGCTTTCGCGCCCCAGGTATTCAAGATCCACCACCATGCTGTCCAGCACCTCGGGCAGGGATTCGACGGCGCTGTAGAGCTCGCTGGTGCCCATGCGCAGACCGTGGCGGTTGATGGTGGCGTCGGACCGGCCGTAGATGACGCAGGAGCCGTCGGGGTGGATGCGCAGCCAGTCGCCGTGGCGCCAGACGGCGCCGGCTTCTGGGGGCAGATCGCCACCACCGGGTCGGCGCCCATGGCCCGCAGGGTACATGTCGAAATAGCTGCCCAGCAGGCGCTGGTTGTCCACGTCGCCCACAAAGTACAGCGGCATGGACGGGATGGGCTGTGTGCACACCAGTTCGCCCACGGCGTCGATGACGGGCTGGCCCTGTTCGTCCCAGGCCTCCACCGCGCAGCCCATAAGGCGGCACTGCATGCGGCCCGGGGTTTGCGGCAGTTCCCTGTGACCGCCGATGAAAGCGCCCGCGAAGTCCGTTCCCCCGGAGATGTTGCACCACCAGATATCGCCCCCTCGCTCCCCCACTTCGTGTGGGTAGCTGCGCCCCGAGGGGGCTGATTCACCTTGGGGCGGCCCGGCGGTGAATCGGTCGCTCTGGGCCGCTTTTCGCAGCTGGCGAAACTGCGCCGTGCCCCAGTTCTGCGCGTCTTCCGACAGCGGCGAACCGGTGGTGCCCAGTGCCCGCACCTTGGACAGGTCGCCGCAGGCCGACAGGTCCACGCCTGCCTTCAGGCAGTTGGCAAAAAACGCCGCGCCGGCGCCGAAAAAGGTCACGCGCTGCTCGGCCGCAAAGCGCCAGAGCGTGGTCCAGTCTGGCTTTTCTTTGCTGCCGCCCGGGTTGCCGTCAAAGATGACGCAAGTGGTGCCGTTGAGCAGGCCGCTGGTCTGCGCGTTCCACATTACCCAACCGGTGGAGCTGTACCAGTGGTAGCGCTCGCCCCAGCTGTTGGGCGCATAGCTGCAGCCCACGTCGTTGTGGATGATCTTGAGCGCCAGCGCCACGATGACGGTGCCGCCGTGCCCGTGCACGATGGGCTTGGGCAGGCCGGTGGTACCGCTGCTGTAGACGATCCACAGCGGGTGGTCGAACGGCAGCCACAGGGGCTCGAACGCAGTGGTGGCCGCGTCGTCGCGCGCGGTGGCGGTGCTGAACGCGGTGCAGGGTTGCGCGGCTTCCAGCGCGTTGTCCACCGCGGCGGGCTCTTCGGCCAGGTTGGTGTGCAGCACCATATGGCGCACGCTGGGCAGGGCCGCGCGCAGCTCGGCCACCACGGCCAGGCGGTCGAAGTCTCGTCCGCCGTAGGTGACGCCATCGCAGGCGATCAGCACCACCGGCTCGATCTGCTTGAAACGGTCCAACACGGCGTTCGTGCCCATGTCGGGCGCACACACGCTCCACACCGCGCCGATGCTGACCACCGCGAGAAAGGCCACCATGGTCTCGGGGATGTTGGGCAGGTAGGCGGCCACGCGGTCGCCGGGCTGCACACCTTGCGCCTGCAGGTGCAGCGCGAGCGACGCGACCTGGCGGCGCAGCTCAGGCCAGCTCAGCTCCACTGCGCGGCCCTTTTCGTTGTGGCTGACCACGGCCGCAAAACCCGCCGCGTGGGCCGGCGCCACGTGGCGAAAAACCTGCTGCGCGTAGTTCACCTGCGCGCCGGGGAACCAGCGCGCGCAGGGCATCACGTTGCGCTCGAGCACCGCCGTGTGCGGCGTGGGCGAGCGCAGTTCAAAGTAGTCCCAAATGCTTTGCCAAAACGCGTCCAGCTCGGTGGTGGACCAGCGCCACAGCGCGTCGTAGCCATCAAAATGCAGGCCGCGCTGCTCGGCCAGCCACTGCTGGTACAGGCGGATCTGTGGCACGTAAGGGGCGGGTGGCGAGGTGGTCATGGTTTCGCTCTTGTGTCGGACCTGCGGGGCCGGGTGTCTCGTTCGGGCGCAAGCGTAGCAGCGCACACTGGGCACCGCCGTTGCCGGCGCGACAGCCTGCGGTATAACCCGGCCATGCCACTGCCCACGCCCACCCTCGAACCCGCCTTCGACCTCACCGTCCATGTGGCCGCGCCCGTCGAGGCCGGCCACGTCACCGGACTCAACAGCCGGGGCCGGCGCCGCATCATTCCCATCACCGGCGGCACGGTGAGCGGTCGGGTCAACGGCGCGGTGTTGGCCGGCGGGGCCGACTTTCAGCTGGTGGTGAGCGACACCTGCGCCGACCTGGATGCGCGCTACCTGCTGCAGCTGAACGACCCGGCCTGGCCCGGGGCCCATGTGTTTGTGCAAAATCGCGCGCTGCGCCGCGGCTCGGCACAAGACATTGCCAAGCTGGTGCGCGGCGAGCCGGTGGACCCGGCGGCCATTTACTTCCGCTGCGCGCCCAGCTTTGAGGTGTCGCACCCCGCGCTGGCTTGGCTCACCGAGAGCCTGTTCGTGGGCACCGGCGCGCGCTTTCCAGACCGGGTGGAAATGCGGTTCTTCCGCGTCGCCTGACGCCGGGGCACGCCCTCCGCCTACCCGCAACGCGTCTCTTTTGTCCCGCGGGGGTCTGCGCGGCTGCACCGCCGCTTGTGGTGCGCCCGACCAGCGGTCAGAATCGCGGCCGCACGTTTCCCCGATTTCTACTTTCAACAACAACGGAGTTTCTTCCCATGGGTCTATTCAACTGGACAGAAAAACCGGCCTCCACCCTCGCCAGCGGCGGCGTGGTGGGGCCCGACGAGCGGCTGTCGTGGCCGCAAACCACGGTAATGGGTGTGCAGCACCTGATCGCCATGTTTGGCGCCACCGTGCTCGCGCCCATCCTCATGGGTTTTGACGCCAACGTCGCCATCCTCATGAGCGGCATCGGCACGCTCATCTTCTTCGTCATGACACAAGGCAAGGTGCCCAGCTACCTCGGCTCCAGCTTCGCCTTCATTGGCGTGGTGATTGCCGCCAGCGGCTACGCCGGCCCCGGCCCCAACGCCAACATTGGCGTGGCGCTGGGCGGCATCATCGCGTGCGGCATCGTCTACACCATCATCGGCGCCATCGTGCAGGCCGTGGGCACGGGCTGGATCGAGCGCTTCATGCCGCCGGTGGTCACCGGCTCGGTGGTGGCGGTGATCGGCCTGAACCTGGCCCACATCCCCATCAAAAACATGGCGCCCACCAACTTCGATGCCTGGATGCAGGGCGTGACCTTCGTCTGCGTGGCGCTGGTGGCCGTGTTCAGCAGCGGCATGCTGCAGCGCCTGCTGATCCTCATGGGCCTGGTCGTGGCCAGCGTCATCTACGCCGTGCTCACCAACGGTCTGGGCCTGGGCAAGCCCATGGACCTGTCGGGCCTGGTGAACGCCGCCTGGTTCGGCATGCCCAACTTCAGCGCACCCGTGTTTGAAGCCAACGCCATGCTGCTGATTGCGCCGGTGGCTGTGATTCTGGTGGCCGAAAACCTGGGTCACATCAAGGCCGTGACCGCCATGACCGGCAAAAACCTGGACAAATACATGGGCCGCGCCTTCATGGGCGACGGTGTCGCCACCATCGTGGCCGGCAGCGCCGGCGGAACCGGCGTGACCACGTATGCGGAAAACATTGGCGTCATGGCCGCCACCAAGATCTACTCCACGGCCATCTTCATGGTGGCTGGCTTCATGGCCGTTTTGCTGGGCTTCAGCCCCAAGTTTGGCGCGCTGATCCAGGCCATTCCACTGGCCGTCATGGGCGGCGTGTCCATCGTGGTGTTTGGCCTGATCGCCGTGGCTGGCGCCAAGATCTGGGTCGACAACAAGGTCGATTTTTCGAACAACAAAAACCTGCTCGTGGCGGCCATCACGCTGGTGCTGGGCACCGGTGAATACACGCTGAAGTTCGGCGAATTTGCGCTGGGCGGTATCGGAACGGCCACGTTCGGCGCGATCTTGCTGCACGCCCTGCTCAACCGCAAAGCCTGATCTTTCGGGCACCCTGGCCAAGCCTGGTCCCCGCAAGGGGCCAGGCCTTTTTTTCGGGGTGGCCGCCCACGCAACGGCGCGCGAGCTTGCCTGCGTGTCGCGCATCACCATGGCGGTGCCAGCGCCACGCTGAGCCCCAGAAATAAGGGGTTTGCAGCGGGGTTTTCGTTCTAGCGGACACCGGAGGCTTGTGAGACGATTGGGCATTCACATTTCCGCTCACACCATGGACGCTGCCCTGCCCGCCCCAGACGACGACTTGGGCCACTACCTCTCGCTGATGGTCGCCCACGGCGCCTCCGACCTGTTCCTGTCCAGCGGCACCGCCGCAGCCCTGAAGGTGCAAGGCGTCATCAAACGGCTGTCTGAGCGCAAGCTGGACCCGACCTACACCCAGCGGCTGGCGTATTCGGTGATGCGCGAGTCGCAGATTCGCGAATTCGAAGCCACCTTGGAATGCGATCTGGCCATTGCCCTACCCGGCCTGGGCCGGTTTCGTGTCAACGTGTACCGCCAGCGCGGCGACGTGGCTGTGGTGGTGCGCCACATCAACGCCAAAATCCCGTCGCTGGACGCGCTCAAACTGCCCCCGGTGCTGAAAAAACTGGCCCTGCTCAAGCGCGGCCTGGTGTTGGTGGTGGGTGCTGCGGGCTCGGGAAAGTCCACCACGCTGGCGGCCATGCTCGACCACCGCAACCGCAGCGTGAGCGGCCACATCCTCACGGTGGAAGACCCGATGGAGTTTGAGCACGCCCACGGCCTGTCCATCGTGGACCAGCGCGAGGTGGGGCTGGACACCCAAAGCTTTGACGAAGCGCTGCGCCACGCCATGCGCGAGGCGCCCGACGTGATCATGATCGGTGAAATCCGCGACCGCGAAACCATGCAGCACGCCATGGCTTATGCCGAAACCGGGCACCTGTGCGTGTCGACCCTGCACGCCAACAACGCCAACCAGGCGGTGCAGCGCATTCTGAATTTTTTCCCCGAAACCGCGCACCGCCAGGTGCTGATGGACCTGTCGCTCAACCTCAAGGGCGTGGTGGGCCAACGGCTGATTCGCGGCGCGGCGGGTGCTTTGGTCCCAGCGGTCGAAGTGATGCTGCTCTCGCCCTACGTGGCCGACCTGATCCAGAAAGGCCAGACCGACGAGATCAAGGACGTGATGGCCAAGAGCACCGAACTGGGCATGGCCACCTTTGACCAGTCGCTCTACGAGCTGTACCAGCGCGGCGAGCTCACGGCCGAGCAAGCGGTGGAACACGCCGATTCACGCACCGACCTGTCGCTGCGCATCCGCCTGCACGCAGGCAAGCGGCCCGACGCCGGCAGCCTGCGCATGGCCGGCAGCTGAGCCAGCCGTTCCCAGGTTCAGCCTCGCTCGCAGCGCCCCTGCGCCGTCGCCAAGCCACGGAAATCGCTGGTCCAGGTCTGGCTGGCGGTGTCGATCTGGATGCGTTCGTTGTCCAGCGCGGTCAAGATCACCGTTTCGCGCACCGCAAAGGTGTAGACCGGTACGCCGTCAATCTGCACCGAGCGCACGCGCTGCTCGTCGTAACCGATGACCACGGTGCGTGCCCAACTGGTGCGCGCGGGCAGGTACACGGCTTCGCACACCAGCGTGGTGGTGGCTGGCATCGGCTGTGCGCCTGCCAGCGCCATGAACCCGGCGAGCAACGCCGCCAGCGGGCGTTTCACGGCTGCGGGTCCTGCTGGGCCATGCGCTCGCTTTTCCAGTACACGTCGTCGCCGCCGTTTATGCGGTTGAGCACGCGCGCCAGCACAAACATCAGGTCGCTCAAGCGGTTCAGGTACTGGCGCGGGGTTTCTTTCAGCGCCTCTTCGTTGCCCAGCGCCACCACGGCCCGCTCGGCGCGCCGGGCCACGGTGCGGCACACGTGGGCCTGGGCTGCTGCTCGGGTGCCGGCGGGCAAGATGAATTCTTGCAACCTGGGCAGTTGCTCGTTGTAGGTAGCCAGACCGTCGTCCAGCGCCAGCACGGCCTCGGGCTTGAGCAGCTCAAAACCAGGAATGGACAGCTCGCCGCCCAGGTTGAAGAGCTGGTGCTGGATCTCCACCAGCAATGTGCGCACGTCGGGCGCCATGTCTTCGCACAGCAGCACGCCGATGTGGGAGTTGAGCTCATCCACCTCGCCCATGGCGTGCACGCGCAGGCTGTTTTTGGACACGCGGGTGTTGTCACCCAGCCCGGTGGTGCCGGCGTCGCCGGTGCGGGTTGCGATTTGTGTGAGTCGGTTGCCCATGAAAAGTCCTCGGGTGGCGGGTGTGCAGACAAAACCACATTGTGCGGGAACGCGGGGCCCAGCGCCCTCGGTGCGGCCCGTAACCACACGCGTGCAGATGTGTCGCAGGCCAACATCCTGTCACCCGGGCAACAACTGGCAAAAGCGCTGGTGGGCTGCGCCTGCGCAGGGTGCAATGGGCACTCGTTCAACGCACTGGAGCCTTCCCATGAAACGTCAACGAAACCGCATCACCCACTTCGAACTGCGCAGCGTTCAGCTCATGGCCGCCTGCACGCTCAGCCTGGCCGGCCTGACCAGTGGTCAACACACACCCACATCCCCGTCAGGGGCGGGTAAAACCACCTGGTCGTCGGCGACGGGTGCTGCGCACAGCCAAGGCAACACCCTGGAGCCCCTGCGCCGACAACACGCCGGGTTGGACACGACCGACCAGGCCGCCTGATACCCACCCGTGCGCTTCGCACAGTGCGGCGCCAAGCCCACCGGCGCGGGGCCTCCGTGATCGGCCAAAGGCGACTCGAAACGACTCCTAGGCGGGGTGCCACGGCGTAAACTGGCGCCTTGTTGACACCCGCCGCGCAGGAGACACCGCCCATGAACGCCCCCACCGACCTGACCCACCTGGTTCCTGACATCCAGCCCCGAGAGGTGCCCGCCGAGCTGATGGCCGCGCTGCAAACCCGCTTCGGCGCGCAGTGCTCTACCGCGCTGGCGGTGCGCGAGCAACATGGGCGCGACGAATCGGTGTACGACGTGCCGCCGCCGGCCGCGGTGGTGTTTGCCCAAAGCACGCAAGATGTGGCCGACGCCGTGGCGCTCGCCGCCCGCTACCAGGTGCCGGTGATTCCCTTCGGCGTGGGCTCGTCGCTCGAAGGCCATTTGCTCGCGGTGCAAGGTGGCATCAGCATCGACGTGAGCCGCATGAACACGGTGCTGTCCATCAACGCCGAAGACCTGACCGTGACGGTGCAGCCCGGTGTGACGCGCAAGGCGGTAAACGAGGCGGTGAAAAGCGAAGGCCTGTTTTTCCCCATCGATCCAGGCGCCGATGCCTCTATTGGCGGCATGACCGCCACGCGCGCCAGCGGCACCAACGCCGTGCGCTACGGCACCATGCGCGAAAACGTGTTGGCGCTGGAAGTCGTCACCGCCAGCGGCGAAGTGATCCGTACCGGCACCCGGGCCAAAAAGAGCAGCGCCGGCTACGACCTCACCCGCCTGATGGTGGGCAGCGAAGGCACGCTGGGCGTGATCACCGAAGTGACGCTCAAGCTCTACCCGCTGCCCGAAGCCATCTCGGCCGCCACCTGCTCGTTCCCCAGCATTGAAGCGGCCGTGCGCACCACCATTCAGGTGATCCAGATGGGCATTCCGATTGCCCGCTGCGAGCTGATCGACGCCGGCACCGTGCGCATGGTCAACGCGCACAGCAAGCTCGGCCTGCGCGAAGAACACATGCTGTTGATGGAATTCCACGGCTCGCCAGCCAGCGTGAAAGAACAAGCCGAAACCGTGCAGGAAATTGCCAGCGAATTCGGCGGCAACGCCTTTGAATGGGCCACCACCCCCGAAGAGCGCACCCGCCTGTGGACCGCGCGGCACAACGCGTACTTCGCCGCCATCCAGAGCAAGCCGGGCTGCCGCGCCGTGTCCACCGACACCTGCGTGCCCATCAGCCGCCTGGCCGACTGCCTGCTCGACTCGGTGGCCGAGGCCGACGCCAGCGGCATCCCCTACTTTCTGGTGGGCCACGTGGGCGACGGCAACTTCCACTTTGGCTACCTGATCGACCCCACCAAGCCCGAAGAGCGCGAGCAGGCCGAGGTGCTGAACAACCTGCTGGTGGCGCGCGCCCTGCGCCTGGAAGGCACCTGTACCGGCGAGCACGGCGTGGGCCTGCACAAAATGGACTTTCTGCTCACCGAAGCCGGCAGCGGCGCGGTGGACATGATGCGCACCATCAAGCGCGCCCTCGACCCACACAACATCTTGAACCCCGGCAAGATCTTCGCGCTCTGACGCCTGCGGCGCAGGGCAGGCGCCTCCCGCCGCAGGGGGATTCTGCGGTCCTCGGGGCGCTCAGGCCCCCAGGACGTTGGCTATACTCCTCAGCCAAAAGAATACTTATAGTTTACAGTTAGCTGGTCACCGATGGTTCACCGAATTTCCACCTTGCTGCTTGCGGTGGTCGCGCTCGCAGCTGTCGCTCAACCTGCGGCGTCCATCCGCATTTGTGATGCCAGCGGCTGCAGCGACCGCCCCCGCCAGAGCGCCTCCTTCGACCCCGCACAGGACGAAAACCCCGAGAAAACACGCCGCTTGGCAGCGTTGACCGACATCGCCAGCAAAGACCCACGGGCTGCCTTTGACCTGGGCCTGCGCTTCTTCAGGGGCGATGGCGTGCGCCAAAACAGCTACTAGGCGCTGCAATGGATGCGCAATGCCGCAGAGCGGGGCGATTTGCAGGCCCAACTCGCTGTTGGCCGCTTCCATCTGATAGGCCTGGAAGAAATGGGCGCCGACCCCGCCGAGGCAGAAAAATGGCTGTCCATGGCGGCAGGCCGAGGCAATCCGGAAGCCCAAAAACTGCTGACTGAAGCCAGCGCTGCCAAGCAAACCGAACAGGCGCTGTACCAGTGGCGCGAACGGCACCGCACATCGTGGTACGGCTGGTGGGCCACCGGCTACGCCTACTACGGCTACTGGGGTCCTGCGGGCTGGTACTTCCGTTGAACTCCCGTTCTCCCCCTCACCCCATCCTCCACCCGCTACAGGTAAAGAAGCTTCACATGATCAAGTCCACATCCGCCTTCCGTTGGGCCGCCCTGGCCAGTTCCATCGCCCTGGTCGGCTGCGTCACCCCGGGTGGCATGGTGTCTACCGGCACCAGCGCCACAGCTGCCACGGGTACCGCCGCCGGCAGCACCAGCGCAGGCGCCAACCCCAGCCTGGAACGCTGCAGCGCGCCCATGGGCACGCTGGCGGTAGACGACGGCCGTGGCAAAGAGTGGTACGCCAGCTTCGGCCAGGCCACCCAGGTCACCAGCATCGAACCCCTGCTGCGCCTGGCGGTTGCACAGTCCAACTGCTTTGTGATCACCTCCGTCGGCAACAACCGCACGGAAAGTCGCCTATCCAGCATCACCGACAAGCAGCGCAATTCGGGCGAGTTTCGTGCGGGATCCAACCAGCAAAAAGGTCAGCGCGTGGCGGCCGACTATTTCCTGGAACCAGCCATCATCATCAACAACTCGGCCACAGGCCAGCTCGCGGCCAGTCTCGCGGGCTTGGTGGGCGGTGGACGTTTCGCCGGGCTGGCCGGTGGCCTGCAAACCAAGGCTTCGGTGGTCACGCTGACCATGTTCGACATCCGCTCGGGTGTGCAAATTGCCATTTCTGAAGGCAACTCGACCTCCACCAACTTTGGCGCTGCTTTGGGTGCCTTCGGTGGCGGCGGTGCTGCGGGCCTGAGCGGCTTCTCACGCACGCCCGAGGGCAAGGCCACCGTGGCGGCGTTTGTAGATGCGTACAACAGCATGGTCATTTCCCTGCGCAACTACAAGGCACAGGAAGTGAAGGGTGGCCTGGGCCGGGGCGGCGTGCTCAAGGTGGGCCAGTAAAGCCCGCCAGCGCACACAGCGCTGCACCAAAAGCCTCCTGTGGGAGGCTTTTGGCATGGTGCACGCAATCGCGAACCCATGCTGAGCGCGTCCATTGCTAGCAGCCCAGCGCTACTGGGTCTCACGCTTGCGTCTCACCAAGTCGGTGGACTTCGCGCGGTTGTACCTCACTCTGATCGCAAGGGTCAACGCGCTGAACCAAAGGAACGGTCTGACTGGAAACGGGGGAGCGCAGGCCAAAAAAAGCCTTCCCGGAGGAAGGCTTTTTCAACAGGCCTGTGGCTCAGTGGGGCAATACGCCCAACGCTTTCACGGTGTCGAGGTTCAAGAAACCATCCACAGGCAAGCCCTTGGCCTGCTGGTACTGGTTGACAGCACCCATGGTGTCCGCACGGATCACGCCATCAATGGCACCTGGGTTGTAGCCCGCGCTGCGCAGGGCACGCTGAATTTCCATGATCTTGCCAGGAGAAGCATTGGTCTCGCACAGCACCGCGCGGCGGTCGGCCTTGGCCTCTGACAACTTGAACTGGTAACTCAGCGTTTCAAACTGTGCGGGCACATCCATCTCACGCGTGGTGGCAGGGGTATCAACCACTTGACGCTGGACGGTCTTGTAAACCGCCGGAATCACCTCTTCTCGGAAAGAAGCAGGGGTGTCCACCACACGGCGTGACAAGGTTTGCATGACGGCGGCCACCGGAATCTGGCGGGTGGTGGCCGGGGTGTCAACCACTTGGCGCCGCACGGTGCCCATGACAGCGGGCACCGGAATTTCACGCGAACTGGCTGCGGTGGCGACAACCTGACGCGACACCGTCTTGAATGTGGCTGGAATGATGGTCTCTTCGGTGCGTGCAGGACTCGCCACAACCCGGGTTTTCACCGTCTTGGTGGTGCCGGGAATTTCCACCGTGCGCACCGTGGCAGGCGTGGCAACCACTTGGCGTGTGAGCGTGCGGTATTCGGCAGGCTGCTTGATCTCACGCACATAGCCCTCTTCACCTGACTGGGCGCCCGCCGTGGTGTCAGCACCGGCCAGACCGGCGACGGCGGCAGCGCGCAACACCCGCTCGCCTTTTGGCGTGGCCACGATGTCGCCTTTGTCGTCAAACCGATAGCCCATGGCGCGCAGCTTGTCGGTGTCAATCTCCTGGCGCGTCACGGACTGGTAGGTGGCGGGAATATCGACCTCGCGGGTGCCGGCCTCGGTGTTGAGCACCTGGCGTGTGACGGTGGCGTATTCGGCGGGAATCTCCACCGCTCTCACTGACGCAGGCGTTTTGAGCACTTGGCGAGTGATGGTCTCAAAGCGCTCGGGAATATCCACCAGGCACATCACATCGTCGTCGAGGTTGGCGTTGTTGGCATTCACCACACGGGTGTCCACCACACCTGTGCTGCGGCTCTCGGCTGCGGCGTCAAGTGCGACGCGGTTGCCGTCCACCTTGCCATCGGTCCCGACCACAAAGCCTCGCAGAGGTCGCACATGGATCGCTTGGCCGACCCAGGCGCGGCCACGCTTCCACTCCCGGCTGGCATCGGCGACTTTCACGCGTTCGGTGACGGTCTCAAACACCGCAGGCACTTCAACGAGTCGCTTGCTCGCTTCTTTCACCAGCACGCGCTCGGTGAGCGTGCTCAATATAGGCTTGACGGCCTCCAGGCGGGCGCTGGCTTCGGTGCGCAGCACCTCTTCTGACACGGTGCGAAGCGGCAGCGCAATGGGCTCATAGCGCAACGACTCCGCCTTGACCAACACCTGCTCGGTTTCGGTCTTGAACGTGGCTGGCACCGCCTCCACGCGGGTTGTTGCCGGGCGGTCCACCACGGTTTCTTCTGTGTCTGCGTATGTTGCAGGGATCACGCGCAGCTCTTTGCGTTCGGGCGTAGCAACCACTTGCTCGGTCACCGTCTTGAAGGTGGCGGGGATCACTTCAACACGCGTGCTGGCAGCTTTGGTGACCACAGTCTCGGTGACCGTCTTGAACGTGCCAGGCACGGGTTCCTCACGGAAGGTGGCGGGGCTCACCATCACCTCTTCGGTCACCGTTTTGTAGGTGGCTGCAATGGGGATTTGGCGCCGGGTTTCCGGCCTGACCAATTCTTGCTCGGACACGGTTTTGTAGGTTGCGGGCACCACTTCGTAGCGCTTGGTCGCCGGGACCTTGATCACCTGTTCGGTGCGCGTCTCAAAGCGCGCCGGTGTCAGCACGTTGGCGAAACACTCGGTCGCAGGCACCACCGACACCGGGGTTGTGTTGCCCAGTGGGCGTGGGAGGTTGCGGCTGAAGTTGTTGTCGCATTGCTGCATGCTGGCGCGAACCGGCGTGCCCTGGCTGTCGAAATACACGTTGACCGACATCGCCGGGCTGTAGGGTACGTATTTGCCGATCAAGGCCGGGCTCACGCCGTCGCGGCCATTGCTGCGGCCCACGCCCACGTCGCACGCGCCTTTGGCGTAGCCCGCAGCGTCGTAGCCTAGGGCTGTGGCGGCTTGTTGCGCTGTCATCAGTTCGCTGAGTTTCATGGCCTTCACATCGGCCTCGCCTGCCCGCTTGAGAGGCGGATGCTCGGTAAAGGGTTGGTAGTAACGGGCGTTGCCGGCCGCCACAGCGGCATCGCACTCGGCAGCGGTGTCGTAGCCCACGTTGCCATTGCGGTCGGTCACCATACCGGCGTGTGCCGTGGCCACCAACAGCAAGCCACCACCCAAAATGGCCATGCGCTTAACGCCCTGCAGATTCATCCCGTTGCTCATCACAAATTTCCTTCAGAAACAGACAGATCAAGCCGGTCGACATCGCCCCATTTGTTACTACCAAAGTATTTACAAAGTTGATGCCCGGCTTGGAAACTATGCCTTTAAAACTCTAAAGTTTGCTCAGCCAGGAGGGGTGCAAGCGGAATGGATCGGTCCATGTGTGCTCGACTGCACAAGCGGGGAGCCCCATCGCAACACGCATCCAGCAGTCGTTCACGCGCGCGTCAGAACGTCCTGCATCTGCCGGGTGAAAGCGCTCACCGGGGTTTTGACGGCGAGCGGGCAGATGATCCAGGTGTCGAACGGCGCTGAAACGGCACCTGGTACGCCCACACGGGCCGGCTGCGGTCTTGCAGGACGGCGTCGGGTACGAGGTCTGTGGCCGGGAATTCCAGGCTCACCATCCAGGCGCCAGGCTGGAGCTCGGCCGCTGCTTTGGCCACCGCGCGGTCCATGCTCTCGGGTCGCTGAAATAGGTAGACCATTTGGTACGGGCCCCAGTCGGCGCGCCATATGTTGCCCTGGCGCACGCGCGCCCAGGGGCAGCGCAACGCGCAAACGGCCCGCAGCGGCCAGCTCCACTCCAACCCGTACAAATGGGCGCAGGGGTACACCACGCGCAAGGCCAGCAAGCCGTCCCCCAGGCCGCACCCGGCTTCAAGTACCCGCGCGCCCGGAGGCAATGGCACGCGCGTATCTAGACCTTGCAATCCCTTGCGCGGTGTGGGAAACAAGGGCGCATCGCGCCAGGCGTTCAAGGGATAGATCAGCAGCAACAAGGCCAGTGGCAGCAGCCAGTGCCAGGCGCTGAGGCTGGCAGCACCCGACAGCGCCAGAGAGAGCGGAAAACCCAGGCCCACCATCAGCCGACGCCACCAGCTGTCGGCGAGCAGGCTACCCGCTACCCCCAGCGCACACGCCAGCAACAACCCCACCAAGGCGCCCAAGCCCAGGTGCCCGGCCAGCGCGAAAACGCCCCATGCCGTCGCCCAGACCAGCAAAGCCGGCAAGGGCCACCAGCGCGCAATGTGTGACAGCACGGCAGGCGAGTGTCAGCGGGTGGCGGTTCGGCCCAGCCGCTCAATCAGACCGTTCAGCTCGTCCAGCGAGCCAAACTGGATGGCGATTTCGCCCAGTTCTTCAAATCGGCCGTGGCGCTTCACGCGTTTTTTCACGCGCACCTCGACGTCGGCGGTGAGCAAGTCGGCCAGCTCCTCTTCCACGCGTTTGATGTCCCGCGACTTTTCTTTCTTCAGCTTCTGTGGCGCCAGCGCAAACTCGGCACCCAGCTTCTTCACCAGGCTTTCAGCCTCGCGCACCGACATCTTTCGGGCCGCAATCTGGTTGCCTGCGGTGATCTGGGTGGCCTTGTCCAGCGCCAGCAGTGCCCGCGCGTGGCCCATGTCCAGGTCACCCGCCATCAGCATGGTCTGCACCGGATCGGCCAGTTGCAGCAGGCGCAGCAGGTTGCTGGCGGCGCTGCGCGAACGCCCCACCGCCTGGGCCGCCTGTTCGTGAGTGAGCCCAAACTCTTTCACCAAGCGTTGTAAACCCTGGGCTTCTTCCAGCGGGTTCAGGTCTTCGCGCTGGATGTTTTCGATCAGCGCCATGGCAGCGGCGGCTTCGTTCGGCACGTCGCGCACCAGCACCGGCACGCTGTCCAGCCCGGCCAGCTTCGAGGCCCGAAAGCGCCGTTCACCCGCGATGATTTCGTACTTGCCGGCGTTGGGGCCATCGGCCAGCTTGCGCACCAAAATGGGCTGCATGATGCCCTGCGCCTTGATGCTCTCGGCCAGCTCGTACAGCGCGCCCTCGTCCATGCGGGTGCGTGGCTGGTAAACGCCGGGCACCAACTCGCTCAGCGGCAAGCTGCTCGGCGTCTGGTTTCGCTCGGTTTCCTGCGCCTCGGGCGAAGCGGCCTCAGCCACTTTGGGGCCCAGCAGAGCTTCGAGTCCACGGCCGAGGCCTTTGGGTTTTTTGGTGACCATGGTTTTCAGATTTCGTTGTCGTTGTAACCAGCTTCCCGCTGGTGGCGAATACCCAGCACGATCACGCGCAGCTGGAAAGGGTCGAAGGTGTAGCGGGCCAGGTAGCCACCCCTGCCACGGCTGATGATCAGTTCCCGGTGGCCGTCAGCCAGGGGCCTTCCCATGCCCGGCTGGTGCGTCAACACCAGGAGTCCGTCCAGCACGAAGGCCAGCAGCCCGGCCACCAGCGGGTTGGGGGAGGTCCAGAGAAATTCTTCAAGGCGTTCGACATCGGCAAGGGCTTCAGGGGTGAAGATGACATCGATCATTCAGACTCACACCCGCTTCTTGGGCACCAGACGGACCGGTCGTTCCACATGGCCTGCGCGAAATTCGGTCATCTGGGCAAAATATTGGCGAACATCCTCCAGGCTGTGCCCCATGCCTGTGGCTTGCATCTGGCGCTCGGCGGCCAGCGCGCCTTGCGTGAACTGCTCACGCAGGTGCGCCCGCTCGGTCGCCTCAGCCAGCGTTCTGACCATGTAAGCGTGACTGGAGAGGCCCAGCCGCTGCGCATCTTCGTCAATGGCGGCCTTGAGTTCGGCGGGCAGCTTCAAACTGGTGGCGATGGTGAGGGGCATGGCGAAGCTCCTTGATGTAGTCAAATTTGACTACCCGCGCAGTCTAGCAGCAGCGCTCGGCCTTGAGGCCAATCGCCCAACCCCGATTCGGCGTTGATGTGCCCGCGCTCGCCCAGGTCGATGAAACGCGCGCCCCAGTCGCCAGCCAGACCCTGCGCCCGATCCCATGTGCAGTAGGGGTCGTTGCGGCTGCCCACCAGCACGCTGGGAAATGGCAAGCGCTGGCGCACGATGGGCGACCAGCTGGGCAACACACCGCGCAGTTCGTCGCGCTCGGCATCGCCCGGCGCCACCAGCAGCGCGCCTTGCACACGGCCGGTACTGCGTGACACTTCGGCCCAGGCTGCGGTGAGGATACAGCCCAGGCTGTGGGCCACCAGCACCACCGGCCCGTCTGTGGCGAGGATCACGTCTTCCAGCTGCGCGATCCAGTCGCCACGGCGCGGGCGCATCCAGTCGTGCTGGTCCACACGGCGGTAGCCGTGCAGCGCTTCCCAACGGCTTTGCCAATGGTCGGGCCCGCTGTTTTGCCAGCCAGGCAAGATGAGGACGTTGTCAGGCTTCATGTGAACCGTGCTGGGCGTTCAACGTGTACCGCTGCGCTCGACCATTTCTTTGGCGAACGACACAAAGGCCTGGCTGCCTTTGGCCGACGGGTCGAACACCACACCCGGCAAACCGTAGCTGGGCGCTTCGGCCAGGCGCACATTGCGCGGGATCACGGTTTCAAACACCTTGTCGCCAAAGTGTGCCTTGAGCTGGTCACTCACCTGCTGCTGCAGGGTGATGCGCGGGTCAAACATGACGCGCAGCAGACCAATGATCTGCAGGTCTTTGTTGAGGTTGGCATGCACCTGCTTGATGGTGTTGACCAGATCGGTGAGGCCTTCGAGCGCGAAGTACTCGCACTGCATGGGCACGATCACACCGTGGGCGCTGCACAGACCGTTGAGCGTGAGCATGGACAGCGATGGCGGGCAGTCGATCAGCACGAAGTCGTAGTCGGCATCCACCGCCGCCAGCGCCGTTTTCAGGCGCTTTTCGCGCCGCTCCACGTCCACCAGCTCCACCTCGGCGCCCGCCAGCTCGCGGTTGGCGCCCAGCACGTCGTAGCCGCACTGTTCCGACTTGATGGCCGCTTCAGCCACCGACGCCGATTCGAGCAACACGTCGTACACCGACAGCGCCATGCTGCGCTTGTCCACGCCAGAGCCCATGGTGGCGTTGCCCTGGGGGTCCAGGTCGACCATGAGCACGCGCTGCCCCACCTTGGCAAGCCCGGCCGCCAGGTTGACGGTGGTGGTGGTCTTGCCGACGCCACCCTTCTGGTTGGCAACGCAGAAAATTTTGGCCATGGGTGATTTCGGAAGTTGTAATTATTTGGAAATGGCCAGCTTGATGCCAAAGCCGATCAGGAAAACACCGGCGAGCCTCTCCAACGTGCGCGCAATCACCGGGTTGGCCCGCATCCGCTCAGCCAGAAAATGGGTGAGCAGCACAGCAGTCAGGCCGTAAAAGAAAGTGAGCACAGCCACGGTGGCCGCCATGGCGCCAAAGGTCACGAGGCCCTGGTGTCTGGCGGGGTCCACAAACAAAGGGAAAAACGCCATGTAAAACACGATGGCTTTGGGATTGAGCAGCGTGATGGTGAGCGCCTGTTGAAAGTACTGGCGTGGGCGGATGTTGAGCACGGGCTTGTCACCAGGCTTGGCGCTGATCATTTTCCAGCCCAACCAGGCCAGGTAGGCGGCGCCCAGCCATTGCACAGCGCTGAAAGCGGTAGGGTAAGCCACCAGCAGCGCGGCCACGCCCGCCACGGCCATCCACATCAGCACCTGGTCGCCCGCTATGACGCCGAAGGTGGCCGCCAGGCCGCCACGTATGCCGCCCTTGCTGGTAGAGGTGATGAGCGCCAGGTTGCCAGGACCAGGGATGGCCAGAAACACCACAATGGCCGCGACAAATGCGCCGTAATCTGCAACGCCAAACATGAAAACCCCAGAAGTAGAGGGGTGAGTTTACGTGAATGAAACCGCGCGGCCACGCGGAGCAGCGCGCGTCTATCAAATGGCTGTGCGTTCGCGCAGCCAGACGATGCAGCGCTCGGCCTCCAAGCCTGGCACCTGCAAGGGTTCCACGTGAAACACGTCCACCCAAGGGGCAGCGTTTTGCAGGGCAAGCAGTTCGTCTTCCGGGTGCTTGCCCTTCATGGCCATCCACACCGCCCCGGGCTTAAGCGCCGGACGCGACCAGCTCACAAAGTCCACCAGCGAAGCAAAGGCGCGTGAACACACCACGTCAAAACCACCGCCCTCCCCCGCCTTCAGGCTTTCCACGCGGGCGTGCACACCGCGCAAGTTGGGCAGTTTGAGCGTGGCTGCCGCCTGCTGAATAAACGCCGCTTTTTTCCCCACTGTGTCCACACAGCTGACATCGATGTGCGGGCAGGTGATGGCAATCACGACACCGGGCAAACCGCCACCCGAGCCCACGTCCAGCAATTGGACAGGCCGACCGGCCGTCTGGCGCTGCAGTGGCCCAATGGCCGACAAGCTGTCCAGCAGGTGGTGCGTCACCATCTCTGCTGGGTCGCGCACGGCCGTGAGGTTGTAAACCTTGTTCCACTTCTGCAGCAGGGCCAAGTAATCCAGCAGCAGCGCCACTTGCGCGTCCGCCAGCGGCAACCCCAGGGTCTGCAGGCCTTTCAACAACACATCGCGGCTCATGCCGACACGTCGCTTTCTGCGGGCAGCGTGGCAAAGCCCCGGAAGCCGCCCTTTTTCAGGTGTATCAGCAACAGCGAAATGCTAGCCGGTGTAATGCCCGATATGCGCGAAGCCTGCCCCAGCGTTTCGGGCCGGTGCTTGGCCAGCTTTTGGCGGGCCTCAAACGACAAGGCGGCCACCTGCATGTAATCCAGGTCGGCCGGCAGCGGCATACCTTCGTGAAAGGCCGCACGCTCCACTTCAGACTTTTGCCGGTCGATGTAGCCGGCATATTTGGCCGCAATCTCCACCTGCTCCACCACCGGCTCCAGCAATTCGCCCAGCGTTTCACGTGAAACATCGGGGCCGGCGTACTTGCCGCTGTCCATACCCGCCAGATCGGCGTAGCCCACACCAGGGCGGCGCAGCAGGTCAAACAGATTGTGTTCGTGCTCAATGGCCTTGCCCAGCACGCGTTCGCTCTCTGCGGCTGGCAGGCTGCGGGGGTTCACCCAAGTTGCTTTCAAGCGCTCGGTTTCTCGCGCCACGGCGTCGCGCTTGCGGCTGAAGGCGTCCCAACGGGCATCATCCACCAAGCCCATGCGGCGCCCGGCATCGGTCAGGCGCATGTCGGCGTTGTCTTCACGCAGCTGCAGGCGAAACTCAGCCCGGCTGGTGAACATGCGGTAGGGCTCGGTCACGCCCTGGGTCACCAGGTCGTCCACCAGCACACCCAGGTACGCCTCGTCACGCCGAGGCAGCCAGGGCGCTTCGCCCCTCACTTGCAGTGCCGCATTGAGCCCGGCAAACAGGCCTTGGGCCGCCGCTTCTTCGTAGCCCGTGGTGCCATTGATTTGCCCGGCAAAGAACAGCCCCTGAATTTGCCGGGTCTCGAAGTTGTTCTTGAGCGAACGGGGATCGAAGTAGTCGTATTCGATGGCGTACCCGGGCCGCAAAATGTGTGCGTTTTCCAGGCCCGGCATGCTGCGCACCAGCGCGTACTGAATATCAAACGGCAGGCTGGTCGAGATGCCGTTGGGGTACACCTCGTGGGTCGTCAGGCCCTCGGGCTCCAGAAAAATCTGGTGGCTGTCCTTGTCCGCGAAGCGGTTGATCTTGTCTTCCACGCTCGGGCAATAGCGCGGGCCCACGCCCTCAATCTTGCCGGTGAACATGGGGCTGCGGTCAAAGCCGCTGCGAATGATGTCGTGCGTGCGGGTGTTGGTGTGGGTGATCCAGCACGGCACCTGTTGCGGGTGCGCCACCGCACCACCCATGAAGCTGAACACCGGCACCGGCTTGTCGGCATTCATGCCGCCGGCCACGCCGTCGCCGGGCTGCTCGGTGCATTTGCTGTAGTCGATGCTGCGGCCGTCCAGGCGGGGTGGCGTGCCCGTTTTCAGCCGCCCCTGGGGAAGCTTCAGCTCTTTCAAGCGGGCCGACAAACTGACGGCCGGCGGGTCTCCCGCGCGCCCGGCCGCGTAGTTGTTCAGACCGACGTGGATCTTGCCATCCAGAAAGGTACCTGCCGTGAGCACCACGGTGCGGCCACGAAACTGGATGCCCACCTGCGTGACGGCGCCCACCACACGATCACCCTCCACCATCAGGTCGTCCACCGCCTGCTGAAACAGCCACAGATTGGGCTGTTTTTCCAGCATGCGGCGAATGGCTGCCTTGTACAAAATCCGGTCGGCCTGGGCACGCGTGGCACGCACCGCCGGGCCTTTGCTGCTGTTCAAAATGCGAAACTGAATACCGCCTTCGTCCGTGGCCAGCGCCATGGCGCCACCCAGCGCGTCCACCTCCTTCACCAGGTGGCCCTTGCCAATACCGCCAATGCTGGGGTTGCAACTCATCTGCCCCAGCGTTTCAATGTTGTGCGTGAGCAGCAGCGTGGCGCAGCCCATGCGGGCAGCAGCCAGCGCGGCTTCGGTACCGGCATGACCACCGCCAACAACAATGACATCAAATTCCTGGGGGTACAACATAAGTGGGCTCCGGGGCACCGCCAAAGGGCGGCGCCCGACAATGCAAAAGAGAGGGTGTTTCACGTGAAACAGCTGTCGCAAGCCACAGGGTTCGGGCGGCTGGCGCCCAACAGGCACCAGATGGACAGCCACCAATTCTCCCATCTTTGTCCCACTGGCGCCCGTGATAACCCGCACCAGCCGGTGTGCTGCCACCGATGCACAGACCCCGGAGCACCTGCAAACCAACGCCGGGTTCGACTGCGTACGCCACAATGGCGGCATGACCCCCACCATTCCCCTCCTCGTTTTCGCGGGCAGCACGCGCGCCCAGTCTTACAACCGCCAACTGGCCGCCACCGCCGCCAACATGGCCGAGGCCGAAGGCGCGCAGGTGACGCGGCTGGACCTGGCCGACTTTGACGTACCGATGTACAACGCCGACCTGGAAGCCCAGGGCACGCCCCGCGATGTGGTGCGCCTGAAAGAAATATTTCATGCCCACCCGGCCTGGCTGGTGGCAGCGCCCGAATACAACGGCAGCATGACAGCCCTGCTGAAAAACACCATCGACTGGGTGTCCAGCCCCATCAAAGGCGACCCCGACTGGGGCCAGGGCACCAAAGCCTTTGCCGGCAAGGTGGTGGGCTTGCTCAGCGCCTCGCCCGGTGCACTGGGCGGCCTGCGGGGTCTGGCGCACCTGGCGCCGGTGTTGATGAACCTGCAGTGCTGGCTAGCGCCCAAGCAGTTTGCCCTGCCCAAAGCCTTTGAAGCCTTTGACCCCAGTGGCCAGCTGTCGCTCGAATCAAACCGCACCGCCTTGCATGGTGTGGTGGACCAGGTGTTGTGGGCGGCCCGGAAATTTCAGGCTTGAACTGCCGCCCTGGCTGCGCGGCGTGCTGCACAGCGCCATCCATCAGCAGCCCCATGCCCGGCTTGCCAGGCGGCAAGGCGGCCGGTGTGCCCTGCCCGCACCTGGACGAAGCGCTGCGCTGCAAGCTGTTTGGCCTGCCCGAACGGCCGACGGTATGCGGTTCGCTGCAGCCCAGCGCAGAGATGTGCGGCGAAAACCGGGAACAAGCCATTCGGTTTTTGAGCCGACTGGAAGACGCCACCCGCCCATGACAAAGGCCCGCATAAGCGGGCCTTTGTAGCAGCAAAAATCTCCCCGGAGCCCGTGTCTGAACCCAGACGCACCGCAGAACTGGCTCTACCCGAGCTGCTGGTGCGGCCCCGCAGGGAAAAGCCGCGCAGCGGCGCAGGGTGCAGTTACTGCTTGACCGCTTCCACCTGCAGCACCAGACGCACGTTTTTCGGGAAACCCCAATCCACGCCGTAGTTCACGCCAAACGCGGTGCGATCGATGGTGGCTTCAAAGTCGCCGCCACACACTTCGCGCTTGAGCATGGGGCTCTCGAAACAGTTGAACTGGTTGGCCTTGAGCGTCACCGGCTGGGTCTTGCCCAGCAGGGTCAGGTTGCCGTCCACGGAGCTGACCTTGTCGCCACTGAAGTTGAACTTGGTGGACACGAACTGGGCCTTGGGGAATTTTTCAGCATTCAGAATGTCGGCGCTCTGCAGGTGCTTGTCAAAGCCGGCGGTACCGGTGTTGACCGATGCCACGTCAAAGGAAATGTCCACGGACCCGGTCTTGGCGGCCTTGTCAAACGTGATCTTGCCCTCTTTCCTGTCGAAACGGCCGCGGTTCACGCTGGCGCCGAAGTGGCCGATCTCGAACGTGGCAAAGGTGTGCGTCGGGTCGATCGCGTAGTCAGCGGCGAAAACGCCGGTGGACAAGGTGGCTGCTGCGGCCAGCAGGGTCAGGGATTTGCGCATGGGTGAACTCCTAGATGGGGTTGGGGGGTGAAAAGAAAACAGAAAATGGATCAGAGCTTGCTCACGCCCGTGAGCGCGATCTTGAATTTGACTTGCACCTCGTCGGCCACCATCGAGGTGTCGGCCCACTCTTTTTCGCCTATGCGAAAAACGAGGCGCTTGATGGGGAAAGCGCCGGTGGCGGTGGTGGTGGTGCCGTTCTGGGTCAGCGTCACGGGCACCACCACGTCGCTGCTCAGGCCTTTGATGCTCAGTTTGCCGGTGACTTCAAATTTGCTGGCGTCCAGCCGCTTGATGCTGCTGGACTGGAATGTGGCCTTCGGAAAAGCGGCCACGTTGAACCAGGTGGCTTTGGGCAGTTCGGCGTTGGCTTCGCGGCTGATGTCAGCGCTGCCCGTGTCCACGGTGAAAGCGATCTGGCTGGTGGCCAGCTTGGCCGGGTCAAACGCCACCTGGGCGCTAAAGGTCTTGAACTTTCCCTCCACAGGCACGCCCATCTGGCGGCTCACAAAGGCCACTTCGCTTTGCGCGGGCACCAGCGCTTGCTGCGCCTGGGCCACCAGCGGGAAAAACGCTGCGGCGACCAGCGCCAAAGATGCAAAAGACAGTTTCATGGAAGGACTCCGGGGGAAATTCAACGGCGGCCAAAGGCCATGCGCCGGATCAGACCGTCGCGGTCAACAAAGTGGTGTTTCAGCGCACCGGCCACATGCAGCAGCACCAGCGCAGCCATCCCGTAGGCTGCCAATTTGTGCAGCGGCTTGAGCACATCGGCCAGGCCTTCGCTCACGGGCACGAAGTCGGGCAACTGAACCACACCCAACCACACAACGGGAAACCCCTCGGCCGAGCTGTAAGCCCAGCCGAGCAGCGGCACCGCAAAAAACAGCACATACAAACCGAAGTGGGTGGCGTGGTGCGCCGTGCGTTGCCAGGCGGGCATGGCGATCTCAATGGCCATGGGCAAAGCCGGCGGGCGGTGCGTGAGGCGCCAGAATAGGCGCACGAACGACAGCGTCAACACCGTGACCCCGGCCCACTTGTGCCAGCTGTAATACTGCAGGCGCTGGGGCGAAAACGGCAGATCGGCCATGTAAAGGCCGAGGGAAAAAATGGCAATCAGCGCCACGCCCAGCAACCAGTGCAGGGCCACGGCCACAGGGTGGTAACGGGAGACGAACGCTTTTGACATACACGCAGTTTAGGCAAAAGCCTGTTGCCGCTGCGTGAAAGCGCTTGAAGCCTAAATTCAAAATATTTGAACGAACTAAGCCCAGCCATTCGAATCACGGGCGCCATCCCGCTCCTACAATGCGCCCATGCCCGACACCGATGCCCCGAGCCTGCTGACGCTGTACCCCGCTATGGGTTCGCTGCCGGAACTGCTCCCTCGGCTGAACCTGGTGCGGGTGCCCGCCGGCACGCCCCTGTTTCGGGAACACGGCACCTGCCAGGGCTTCCCCATGGTGCTGCAGGGCGAGGTTCGCGTGTCGCGCAGCGCCGCAAATGGCCGTGAGTTGGAACTGTACCGCGTGCTGCCCGGCGAGATGTGCCTGGTGTCTTCTGCCGGGCTGTTTGCGGGCCAGCCCCTCACCGCCCATGGTGTGACCACCACCGACACCACCCTGACCCTGCTGTCACCGCCCGATTTTCAAGTGGCCATGGCAGACCCAGGCTTTCGCAACTTTGTGCTCGGCCTGTTTGCCCTGCGCATGGCCGACCTGACCAGCCTGATTGAAGCCGTGGCCTTCCAGCGTCTCGACAGCCGCCTGGCGGCCACCCTGCTCGGTCATGGTCAACAGGTGCGCGCCACCCACCAGGCGCTGGCCGACGAGTTGGGCACGGTGCGCGAAATCGTGACCCGGTTGCTGCACCGGTTTGAACGCGACGGCATCGTTGAACTCTCGCGCGAGTGCATCACCATTTGCAACAGTGCGGCCCTGCGCAACCTGGCGGCCCTGCAGACGCGCTGAGCGACGCGGCAACACGGTGGGCCTGCGCGCCGCTTTGTGACGCAGGTCACAGACCCGCCGCCCGCAACCCGGTTCAATAGCGCCACGCCCCAACGGGGTATGTACACCGCCCTCGGCGGCTACCCCGTTGGACCGATCTTTTGTTTTCAGCCTTTCCAGGAGCACTTTCATGACCAAAAACGTTGGCGGCATTGACCGCACCATCCGCATCGTCGTCGGCCTCGCCCTCATCGCCGCAGCCGCCACCGGCAACGTGGGCCTGTGGGGCTATGTGGGCGTGGTCCCGTTGCTGACCGGCCTGGTGGGATGGTGCCCGCCCTACGCCCTGCTGGGCTTCAACACCTGCAGCATGAAGAAGTAAGCCCCTGCGCCGCTACCCCTTAGGGGGCATCGCGAGCGGCCAGGCAAGCCGGCTCCGCCGTGATCGCTGGGCAAAGACGTCTTTTTCCAGCGAGGCTGGTTAGATCACTTGCGTGTCACTGTCAAGACAAGCTTCACCGCACCGCATGGCGCAACATGGCGGCTTCACCCATACGCTGAGGCCGCCATGTACATTCCATCCCTCCAAGACGCCGTCCACCCTGACGAGTGGGCACTGCGCTGCGACCTCGCCGCCTGCTACCGGCTGGTGGCGGCGTATGGCTGGAGCGATCTGGTGTTCACCCACATCAGCGCCAAACTGCCCGACAGCGTGACCGGTGGCGCGCACCAGTTCCTCATCAACCCCTACGGGCTGATGTTTGACGAGATCACCGCCAGCAGCCTGGTCAAAGTCGATATGGCCTGCAACAAGCTCATCGACAGCCCGTTCCCGGTCAACCCGGCAGGGTTTGTGATCCACAGCGCCGTGCACGAAGCGCGCCCCGAAGCCGGCTGCGTGCTGCACACCCACACGCGCGCCGGCGTGGGCGTGAGCGCGCAGGCCGCCGGCATCCTGCCCATCAGCCAACAAAGTACGTTTGTGCTCGCTTCGCTGGCGTACCACGACTATGAAGGCGTGGCCTTTCGCCCGGACGAAAAACCGCGCCTGCAAGCCGACCTGGGCACGGCCAACTTTCTGGTGCTGCGCAACCACGGCCTGCTGACGGTGGGACGCACGATTGCCGATGCCTTCCTGTCCATGTACACACTGGAAAACACCTGCCGCATCCAGATCGATGCGCTCGCTGGCGGCGGTGCCCTCACCCAGGTCAACCCCGCCATCCTGGCTGGCATGGCCGAGGTGATGAAAATCGCCACGGCGGGTCAGGGCGCACAACTGGCCTGGCCCGCGCTGCTGCGCAAAGCCGAGCGGCTGGACCCGGGCTACAAAACCTGAATCAAGGTCAAGGTGCAGCTGGCCGCGACTGCTGCACAAACGCGGTCATACCGTCGAGCACCGTGCGCAAGCGAACCACCTCACGCGAGCCGTCAAGCCGGCTCGACCACGCCGCCAGCCGCGACACCAGCAACAGCCGTGGCAACAACCGGTGCAGAAAACCCACCAGATCGGGCGGCACCGACGCACGGCGCGCAGAAGACTGGCTCGCTTGCCCGTAGGCATTGAGCACGGCCAGCACGGCCTGGGGGCCCAACGCGTCCAGGTACCGCGAGAGCGACAACACCAATTGCAAAACGTCGTACACCTGCACCGTGGCCAGCGGCAAACCCGGTTGCAAACGCTCCTCGAAATCCAGCCGGGCAAAATGCTGGCCGTCCCAGGTCAGGTTGCGCGTCTGGGCGCCACCATGCCACTGTCCCCGCGCATGAAAACCCGCCAAATCGGCACCGGCCGCGCACATCAGCGCCAGCCGATCGGCTTCGGGCGTGCGGTGCAACACGTGGTCCAGCGTGGGCCCGATGTCACCGGTTTCCAGCGAGTACCCGTCAAAAGCCAGCACCGGCGGCACCCGCTCACCGGCCGCCGCCAGGGCTTTCAGGCGCTCGTGCTCAAACGCCAGCAACACCGATCCATCGGTCTGGCGAACCGCGCGCCACGGTACCGGTACGCCCACAAAGTGGGCAAACAGCCAGATACCCAGCGACTGGGCCGCGCTGCGCAGCGGCCGGTCGGCGGTTTTGGTCCAGGTTTTGGTGGGGGTGGTCGGGTTCAAGGGGTGGATTATGGCGAAACCGCGTCAGCCACCCCGCGTTCGGTGGCTGCGGCCGCTCACGCCGCGTCGGCGTAGCGATCCAGCTCCCACCCGCTCACGTGTTGCGCCCAGGCGTCCCACTCGGCTTGTTTGATGGCAAGAAGCTGTGCACAGAAAGCCTCACCCACCGCGTCGCGCAAGGCACTGTCTTGCCTCAAAGCATCCAACGCGCTGCACAGGTCGCGCGGCAAACGCGCGGGCATGTCGTCACCACAGGCCTGGCGCTGGTACAGGTCTTCGTCGCAACCTCCAACCGCAGGCATGCCCTGCTCAATGCCCGACAGCCCCGCAGCCAGCGTGCCCGCCAGCGCCGCGTACACGTTGCACGAAGGGTCGGGCAGACGCCACTCCAGCCGGTTGGCCACGGTACGCACCAGACAGGTTCGATTGTTGTCGCCCAGGGTTTTCCACACCGGCGACCAGGTGGTGCCCGACGCGCTGGCGCTGCTGGCCAGGCGTTTGTAGCTGTTCACGGTGGGTGCGCACAGCGCCGCCAGCGCATCAGCGTGGTGCAGCAGGCCCGCAGCAAACTGGTGGCCCAGCGTGCTCAGGCCCAGCGCCCCGCCAGGGTCCGCCATCACGGCCACACCTCGCGCATCGGTCAGGCTCAGGTGAAAGTGCAGGCCACTGCCGGGCGCGTGCGCCAGCGGCTTGGGCATGGTCGAAAACGTCAGGCCGTGCGCCTGAGCCACCGCATGTGCAGTCAGCTTGAACAGCTGGTAGCGGTCGGCGGCGGCCAGGGCCTCGTCGAACCGGTAGTTGATCTCGTACTGACCACAAGCGTCTTCGTGGTCCATCTGCTGCAGCTCGAACCCGAGCGCGCAGAGGTGGCGCCGCATGTCGTCCAGAAAACCCAAGTTGCGGCCGATGGCGGCCAGGTCGTAGGACGGCTTGGCGTGCCGGTCGTTGCTGTCGCCCACCTGCCAGGCGCCGTCGGGCCCGCGCTTGAGCAAGAAAAACTCGGGCTCAATGCCCACCCAGAGCGTCAGGCCACGCGCCCGCAGCCGGGCCACTTGGCGCTTGAGCAGCTGGCGCGAACACGTTTCCAGCGCTTCGCCCCCCGTAAAACCGTCGCACACAGCATGTGCCACACCCGGCATGAACGGCAATGGCCGCAAAGACTCGGGCACCACCCGACCGAAATACTCGCTGCGCGCACCCATGCGCGGCAAGCCCGTGCCCCAGATGCTGGGGCCAGCGAAACCCGCGCCCACCGCTACCACGTCGGGCAACGCGGCCAACGGCACCAGCTTGCCTTTGGGTGCGCCGTGCAGGTCGGTGAAGGTGGTCAGAATGGAATGGATGCCCTGCGCCTGCAAGGCGTCCATGCGCTCGGCAAGGCGGGTGCTTGCGCCCGGCTCAAGGCTCACGCATTCACCCCATCACCTCGGCCATGGCCGCGTCCAGCACATCCAGACCTTCGGCAAACACCGCGTCTTCAATCGTCAGCGGGAACAGGTAGCGAATCACGTTGCCGTACACACCGCAAGTCAGCAGCAACAGACCGCGCTTCAGAGCGGCGGCCTGCACCCGCTTGGTCAGGTCCGCGTCGGGGGCGCCGTGGGCGTCCACAAATTCACACGCCACCATGGCACCCAGCCCGCGCACGTCGCCCATGCGGGGGTACTTGGCCTTCGCTGCCGTGAGGTGCGCGATCAGCCGGTCGCCGAGCAACTGGGCGCGCTCAGGCAGCTTTTCTTCAACCATCACGTCCAGCACCGCCAGCGACGCCGCAATGGCCAGCGGGTTGCCCGCATAGGTACCGCCCAGACCGCCCGGCGCCGGGCCGTCCATGATGGCGCGGCGGCCCGACACGGCCGACAACGTGGTGCCGCCGGCCATGCTCTTGGCCATGGTGATCAGGTCGGGTTTGGCGCCGTAGTGCTCCATCGCAAACAGCTTGCCGGTACGGGCAAAACCGGTCTGCACCTCGTCGGCAATCAGCAAAATGCCATGCTGGTCGCACAGCTCGCGCAGCCACTTCACGGCAGCCGGCTGAATCGGGTTGAAACCGCCCTCGCCTTGCACCGGCTCGAAGATGATCGCGGCCACGCGGCTGGGCTCAATGTCGCATTTGAACAGCTGTTCCATCGCGTGCTTGGTGTCGTCCAGCGACGCGCAATGGCACGGAAACGGCACGTGGTAAATCTCGGGCGGGAACGGGCCAAAACCCGCCTTGTAGGGCTGCACCTTGCCGGTCATGGCCACGGCAAACAGGCTGCGGCCGTGAAAGGCTGCGCCAAAGGCAATCACACCGCTGCGCCCGGTGCTGCTGCGCGCAATCTTGATGGCATTCTCCACCGCTTCCGCGCCGGTGGAAAAGAAGGCCGTCTTGGCCGGGCCTTCGATCGGCACGATCGCGTTGATGCGTTCGGCCAGCTGCACGTATTCGGCGTAAGGCACCACCTGGTAGCAGCTGTGGGTGAAACGCTGCAACTGCGCCGCAATGGCCGCCTGCACCTTGGGGTGCACATGCCCGGTGTTGAGCACCGCGATGCCGCCCGCAAAGTCAATGAAACGCCGGCCCTCGATGTCCCAGAACTCGGCGTTCTTGGCGCGGTCAATGAAAAAGTCGCCCATCACACCCACGCCACGCGGCGTCGCGTCAAGCCGGCGCTGGTGCCAGGCAGCGTTGGTGTGGTCCGTTTTCAGATCGTTCCTGGCATTCATTGCAGTCTCCATTGAAAGAAAAAATGTGTCTGGCGCGAAATGCCTTTAACCCAGGGCACCGCGGAACTGGCTTTGCCAGGCCGCCAGTGCCGCCCCCTCCGGGGGGTGACGCGAAGCGGCGCGGGGGGTGCTTTCTAGACAGGGCTATCGATACGTATCCAAGTCGTCTTGGTCTCGGTGTACTTGTCAAACGCGTGCAGCGACTTGTCGCGCCCCACGCCGCTTTGCTTGAAGCCACCAAACGGCACCGTGATGTCGTCTTCGTCGTACTGGTTCACGTGCACCGTGCCGGCGCGCAGCGCACGAGCCACACCGTGGGCTTTGTTGATGTCGCTGGTCCACACGGCGGCTTGCAGGCCATAAATGCTGTTGTTGGCTTCACGCACTACGCTGGCGGCGTCGGTGAAGCCCATCACGCTCAGCACCGGGCCAAAAATCTCTTCGCGGGCAATCGTCATCTGCGGCGTCACGCCGTCAAAAATGGTGGGCTGCACATAACACCCGCCCGCCACCGGCGCGGCCAGTGCGCCACCCGCGATCAGCTTGGCACCTTCGCTCTGGCCCAGGCCGATATAGCGCATCACGTTGTCCAGCTGCACCTGGTCCACGATGGCGCCCATCACCGTACCCTTGTCCAGCGGGTTGCCGGGCTGGTAGTTGGGCACCAGCTTCAGGGCTTTTTCCAGAAACGCGTCCTTGATGCTTTCCTCCACAAACAAGCGCGACGGCGCGTTGCAGCTCTCGCCCTGGTTGAAGAAGATGCCGCCCACGGCAGCTTCCACGGCGCGGTCCAGGTCGGGGCAGTCGGCAAACACGATGTTGGGCGACTTGCCGCCCAGCTCGGTCCAGGCGCGCTTCAGGTTGCTCTGCCCGGCCATCACATGAATTTGCTTGCCCACGCGGGTGCTGCCGGTGAAGGCGATGCAGTCCACGTCCATGTGCAGCGCCAGCGGGCTGCCCGCCTCGGGGCCGTAGCCCGGCACCACGTTGAACACGCCGGGCGGCATGCCGGCTGCCAGCGCCAGCTCGGCCAGCCGCAATGCGGTGAGCGGGCTTTTTTCCGAAGGCTTCAGCACCACCGAATTGCCCGCCGCCAGCGCCGGCGCAATCTTCCAGGCGGCCATGATCATGGGGTAGTTCCAGGGCACGATGATGCCCACCACGCCTACCGGCTCGCGGGTGATCAGCGCCAGCGCGCTGCGGCCCGTGGGCGCGATTTCGTCATACACCTTGTCCACCGCTTCGCCATACCAGCGGATGCAGTTGGCCGCGCTGTTCACGTCCACACCCTTGGCGTATTTGATGGGCTTGCCCATGTCCAGCGTTTCCATCAGCGCCAGCTCATCGGCGTGCGCCAGCAGTTGGTCGGCAAACTTGATCATGATGCGCTTGCGTGCAGCCGGCGCCATGCCACTCCAGCGGCGCGACTCAAACGCTGCGCGGCCCGCCGCCACCGCCGCATCCACATCGGCCTGGCCGCAACGGGCGACGGTGGTCAGCAGCCGGCCGTCCACCGGCGACAAACAGTCAAAGGTCTGGCCGTCCAGCGCGGCCACGCGCTCGCCATGGATAACGGCGCGGCCGTCGAACGTCTGGGCAGGTGTGGTGTCGGTCATGGGCTTGGGTCCAAGGGTCGGAATACTTCGCAATGGCACCATGCTACGCCGGATTCAAGCGCTTTGGCTGATCCACTTTGCGAGCGGATCAGCCATCCAGTCGGTGCCCCCGGGCACGCCACAGCGCCTCAGTGCGGCGACAGCGCCACCGTCTCGGCCCGAGTGGCAGCCGCAATTTCGCGGTCGCGCCGGCGCGTGGCCCGCGCCACCCACACCGCATAGGCCACGATCACCACCGTTACGGTCACGATCAGCAGCGTGGCGGCCGCGTAAATGGTCGGGTTGATGCCTCGCCGGGCGTAGCCAAAGATCACCTGTGGCAAGGTGTTCACGCCGGGGCCCGACAGAAATTCGGAAATCACCACATCGTCAAAACTGAGCGTAAAGGCCAGCAGAAACGCCGCCAGGATGGCCTGAAAAATATTCGGCAAGGTGACCAGGAAAAACACCTGCATCGGCCGCGCGCCCAGGTCCATGGCGGCCTCTTCAATGCTGCGGTTCATCTCCAGCAAGCGGCTCTGAATGACCACCATGCCGTAGGCCATGCCCAGGAGCGTGTGGCCCAACACAATGGTGAGCATGCCGCGCTGCGGCCAGCCAAAGGCGTTTTGTGCGCCCACCGCCAGCAACAGCAGCGACAGGCCAATCACCACCTCGGGCATCACCAGCGGCGCGTTCACCATCCCAGAAAAAACCGTGCGCCCCAGAAAACGCCGGTAACGCACCAGCACAAACGCCGCAAACGTGGCCAGCACCGCCGAGAGCACGCCGGTCACCGTGGCGATCTTGAGCGACAGCCAGAAGCCTTCGACGATTTTGGTGTCGCGCGTGAGCGCCTCGTACCAGCGCAGCGAAAAGCCGGTGAAGCGCGCGTCTTGCCGGGTGCTGTTGAACGAAAACACCACCATGAACAACAGCGGCAGGTACAGAAACACGAACACCACCGCCAGCCAGAACTTGCCGAAATGTTTTTCAAGCAGCTGTTTCATGCCTTGGCTCCTTCGCTTTTTTCACCGGTGTAGTGGTAGTAGACGGCCAGGGGCACCACGATCAGCGCGATCATCACCACCGCCAGTGCGGTGGCTTTGGGCCAGTCGTTGGCGGTGAACATTTCGTCCCACACCACGCGCCCGATCATCAGGTTTTCAGGCCCGCCCAGCAGCGACGGAATGACGAACTCGCCCACACAGGGAATGAAGACCAGCATGAAACCGGCGATGATGCCCGCCTTGGACAGCGGCACCGTGACGAGCCAGAACGCCTTGAACGGCGTGGTGCCCAGGTCGTAGGCAGCCTCCAGCAGACGAAAGTCCATCTTCACCAGGTTGGCGTACAGCGGCAGAATCATGAACGGCAGGTACACATAGGTCATGCCCACCAGCATCGACACGTTGGTGTAGAGCATCTGCATCGGTTCGTCGATGATGCCCACGCTCATCAAAAAGCGGTTGATCACGCCCTGATCGGCCAACAGACCCTTCCAGGCGTACACGCGCAGCAGGAACGAGGTCCAGAACGGCAGCATCACCATCAGCAGCAGCGCCGGGCGCACGCTCTCGGGCGCTCGCGCAATGAAATACGCAAATGGGTAGCCAATGACCAGACACAGCAGCGCTGTGACCAGCGCATAACCGATGGAGCGCAAGTAGGCGTCCACATACAAGGTCTTGAACAGCGGCGCACCCTCTTCCGTGCGCAAGATCGAAAGGTAGTTTTCGTACTTCAGCTTGAGCACGCCGGTGGTCGCATCCCAGAGCGGCTTGAACGGGTGGATGTCACCGGCCATGTCCACAAAGCTGATGTAGAGCAGGATCAGGAACGGAAGAAAGAAAAAGACAAACAGCCAGGCAAACGGCACGCCAATGACGAAACGCTTGCCGGGCATAGGGAAGGCAGATGCCATCGAATTACTCCTGAAGAGTCGGTGGAGCGAGGAAACCGAAAACCAAGAACGCCGCGGAGCCGGCTTTGCCGGGCCGCCAGCGTTGCCCCCTCCGGGGGGTGACGCGAAGCGGCGCGGGGGGAGACTGACTCGTGTCAGTCCCTCAAGACCACCGCCGCCTTGTCGTCCCACCAAAAGAACACCTCGTCTTCCCACGTGATGTCGGACAGGTCTTGACGCGAGGTATTGGCTTCGGTCACCCGCACCTTGCTGCCGTCGCGTGCCTGCAGGATGTAGTTGGTGTACGAACCCAGGTAGCCGATTTCTTTGACTTTGCCCTGGAACAGGTTGAACGCACCGTTGTCGGGCCGGGCCTTGCTGATCTCAATCTTCTCGGGCCGCACGGCAATCGACACCGGCATGTTCAGCGTGCCGCTCACACCGTGGCCCACATGGACCTCGCCGATACCGGTGGTGGCCGCGCAGCGGTCGGGCTCGTCCAGCGTGAGCTTGCCGCCAAACAGGTTCACGTTGCCAATGAAGTCGGCCACAAACTTGTTGCGCGGGTGCTCGTAGATCTCCTCCGGCGTGCCCACCTGCAGCACCCGGCCCTTGCTCATGATGGCGATGCGGCTGGCCATGGTCATGGCCTCTTCCTGGTCGTGCGTCACCATCACCACGGTCACGCCCACCTTTTCAATGATGTTCACCAGCTCGAACTGCGTCTGCTCGCGCAGCTTCTTGTCCAGCGCGCCCAGCGGTTCGTCCAGCAGCAGCAGCTTGGGCCGCTTGGCCAGGCTGCGTGCCAGGGCCACGCGCTGCTGCTGCCCACCCGAAAGCTGGTGCGGCTTGCGTTTGGCGTAGGGCGTGAGCTGCACCAGGCCCAGCATCTCGTCCGTGCGTTGCTGCACCTCGGCTTTGGGCAGGCCCTCGCGCTTGAGGCCAAAGGCCACGTTTTCCCAGATGTTCAGGTGCGGAAACAGCGCGTAACTCTGAAACATCATGTTCACCGGACGCTCGTAAGGCGGCATGGCCGCCACGTCTTGCCCACCCAGCATGATGCGCCCCGACGTGGGCTTCTCGAACCCCGCCAGCATGCGCAGCAACGTGGACTTGCCGCAGCCCGAACTGCCCAGCAGGGCAAAGATTTCGCCCTTGCCGATGGAGAGCGACACTTCGTCTACCGCCACCGCCTCGTCAAAGCGCTTGACCAATTTTTCGGTGACCAGAAAACCTGCCTCATCAGCCATGGATGTTTCCGTTTCTTGTTCGATGTGCCAACAAAAAAGGGCTGTTCAACCCGGAAGAAGAACAGCCCTGAGCCCAGTGCAAAGCCTTACTTGCCGCGTTTGAATGCGTTGTAGGTGTCGTTGAGCACACTGGCCACATCGTTGGAGAAACCACCGGTCGGGATCAGGCGTGCGGTGTCTTCATCGCTCAAGAAAATGGTCTTGTTTTGCTTGATCTCGTCCTTGATCATCGCCACCGAAGCCTTGTTGCCGGTGGGGTAGTTCATCTCGTTGGCCATGGCCGCGCCATTTTCGGCACGCAGGAAGAAGTCGATGAACGCGTGTGCGTTGTTCACGCGCTTGGCGTCTTTCGGAATGGCCATGGTGTCGATGAACACCAGACCACCGCCGGTGGGCAACAGCGGCACGATTTCGTCCTTGCCACCGGTTTCCTTCACACGGTCAGCGGCGATGTTGATGTCACCCGACCAGCCGACAAACGCGCAACCTTTGCCGCCGGCAATGTCGTCGATCATGGTGCTGGAGAACAGGCGCACATCTTTGCGCACCTTGGCCAGCATGGCGCCGGCTTCCTTGAAGTCTTCGGCGTTTTCGCTGTAAGCCGGCTTGCCCACGTAGTGCAGCGCCAGCGGCAAGATCTCGCTCGGCGAGTCCAGGTAAATGATGCCGCACGAGCGCAGCTTGCTGGAATATTCGGACTTGAACACCAGGTCCCAGGCGTTTTCGGGCATGGGCATGTCACCCAGCGCCTTTTCTACCTTCTGCTTGTTGATGCCCACCGTGGTGAAGCCCCAGGCCCAAGGCACGAAGTGCTTGTTTTCTGGGTCCACACCGGCAATCTTTGCCATGAACTCGGGGTCCAGGTTGCCGTAGTTGGACAGTTTGCTGCGGTCGATGGGCTGGTACAGACCGCCATCAATCTGCTTCTTGCCGAAGCCTGCCGTGGGCACCACGATGTCGTAGCCTGAGTTGCCTGCCACCAGCTTGGCGTGCAGCGCTTCGTTGTTTTCAAAGGTGTCGTAGTTCACCTTGATGCCAAACTCTTTCTCAAAGTCGGCCACCATGGTCTCGGTGATGTAGTCGGGCCAGTTGTAGATGTTCAGGACTTTTTCATCGTCCAGCACCGGGCCAGCAGGCGCCGCAGGGGCTGCGGCCACGGGCGCGGGCGCAGCAGGTGCCGCCACCGGCTCCTCTTTTTTGCCGCAAGCGGCGAGCAAAACGGCCGTGATGGCCAGCGCGAGAACATGCTTTTTCATGGTGAAGAACACTCCAGAGGGGATGGGAAACAAACCGAAGAATCAGGCGCGACACCCGGACCCTTGAATGCCAACAAGACAAGCAACAAACGGGCCCGAACACTCCCCAAATTGGGGGATGCAATCACTGTATCAAAAAATCCCATCACGCCAACTGGCCAGCGGTGCGCAAATCCGCCAGCGTCGCGTCCAGACACAGCCGGATCAGCGCCATCATTTCGTCGACCTGGGCGCGCGTCATCACCAGCGGCGGCGCAATGATCATGCGGTCGCCCACGGCGCGCATGATCAGCCCGTTCTTGAAACAATGGCCGCGGCAAATCATGCCCACGCCCAGGTCTTCGTCAAACAGCGCCTGGGTCGCCTTGTCTTTCACCAACACCAGGCCGGCCACCAAGCCGCAGGTTTCGGCCTCGGCCACCAGCGGGTGTTCGTTGAGTTCGGCAAAGCGCGCCGCCAAATAGGGGCCCACATCGTCGCGCACCTTGCTGACCAGGTTTTCGCGCTCCATCAGCTCGATGTTGGCCAGCGCCACCGCGCAGGCCACCGGGTGGCCGCTGTAGGTGTAGCCGTGGTTGAACTCGCCACCCTGCTCGATCAGCACCTTGGCCACGCGGTCGCCCACCATCACACCGCCCAGCGGTATGTAGCCGCTGGTCACACCCTTGGCAAAGGTCACCAGGTCGGGTCGGTAACCAAATTTTTCATACGCAAACCAGTGGCCCAGCCGGCCAAAGGCGCAAATCACCTCGTCTGAAATCAGCAAGATGCCGTATTGGTCCACGATACGCTGGATCTCGGGCCAGTAGGTCTCGGGCGGAATGATCACGCCGCCCGCACCCTGCACCGGCTCGGCTATGAAAGCGGCCACCTTCTCGGGGCCCACTTCCAGAATCTTGGCTTCGAGCCAGCCTGCGGCGCGGCGGCCAAAGTCGGCCCGGCTTTCGCCGGGCAGCGCGTTATCAAAAAAGTACGGCTGCTCAATGTGCGTGATATTGGGAATGGGCAAGTCGCCCTGCGCGTGCATGCCGCTCATGCCGCCCAGCGAAGCGCCCGCCATGGTGCTGCCGTGGTACGCGTTGTGGCGGCTGATGATGACCTTGCGCTGGGGCTGGCCCAGCAGGTCCCAGTAGCGGCGCACCATGCGCACATTGGTGTCGTTGCTTTCGCTGCCACTGCTGCTGAAGAACACATGTTCAAAACTGCGCCCGCCCACCTTCGGGGCCAACGAAGCCAGCTTGGTGGCCAGCTGCACCGCCGGCACGTTGGTGGTGTTGAAAAAGCTGTTGTAGAACGGCAGCGTCATCATCTGCTGGTAAGCCGCGTCGGCCAGCTCCTTGCGGCCGTAGCCCGCGTTCACGCACCACAGGCCGCTCATGGCGTCCAGGATCTTCTTGCCTTCGGAATCCCACACATAAATGTTGTCGGCGCGGGTGATCACCCGCGCACCGCGCGAAGCCAGGCCCGCGTGGTCGGTGAAGGGGTGCATGAAGTGCGCGCTGTCGAGCGCCTGCACGGCCTGCGTGTCTTGCTGCTCGGCGCGGCGCACCAGGGCGGGCGGGGCGATGAGGGTTGAGGGGTTCATACGGATCTCACTTTCTTGCAGAGCATTCATCGAGAACGCAGCGGAACCGGCTTTGCCAGGCCGCCAGCGGTGCCCCCTTGAGGGGATGACGCACCGCAGGTGCGGCGCGGGGGTGGTTCATGGACAGCGGCGCGGAGGCTTACACGTGCAGCAGGAGGTGTTCGCGTTCCCATGGGGAGATGACCTTCATGAACTCGTCAAACTCCAGCTCCTTGATCTCGGTGTAGATCGTGATGAACTCTTTGCCCAGGATGTCGTGCAGGTCGGTCTCGCGGCGCAGCCAGTCCAGCGCCTCGCCCAGCGAGCGCGGCAGCGAATAAGGCGCCAGGTAGGCGTCGCCCTTCATTTCGGGCTTGGGCTTGATCTTGTTTTTCATGCCCAGGTAGCCGCAAGCCAGCGTCATGGCCATGGCCACGTAGGGGTTGGCGTCGGCGCCGATCACGCGGTTTTCCACCCGCCGCGCTTCGGGGCTGGAAATGGGCGAACGGATGCCCACCGTGCGGTTGTCGTGGCCCCACTCGATGTTGATGGGCGCGGCCGTGTGGCGGCTCAGGCGGCGGTAGCTGTTCACATACGGTGCCACCAACACCATGGCCGCCGGTATGTAGCGCTGCAGACCGCCGATGTAGTGGTGAAAGGCGTCAGACGCGGTGCCGTCTTCGTTGCTGAAAATGTTCTTTCCCGTGACTTTGTCCACGATGCTCTGGTGCACATGCATGGCGCTGCCGGGTTCCCCCGCAATGGGCTTGGCCATGAAGGTGGCGTACATGTCGTGGCGCAGCGCGGCTTCGCGCACCGTGCGCTTGAAGAAGAACACCTCGTCGGCCAGACCCAGCGGGTGGGCGTGGAAGAAGTTGATCTCCATCTGCCCCGCGCCCACCTCGTGGATCAGCGTGTCCACGTTGAGATGCATCTTGTCGCAGTAGTCGTAAATCTCTTCAAACAGCGGGTCGAACTCGTTCACCGCGTCAATCGAATACGCCTGGCGCGAGGTCTCGGCCCGGCCGCTGCGGCCAATGGGCGGCTTCAGCAGCGTGTTCGGGTCGGTGTTGCGCGCGGTCAGGTAAAACTCCAGCTCGGGCGCCACCACCGGGTCCCAGCCCTCGGCGTCGTACAGGTCGCAAATCTTGCGCAATACGCTGCGCGGCGCAAACGGCACCAGCTTGCCGGCGTGGTCAAAGCAGTCGTGGATCACCTGAGCGGTGGGGTCTGTGGCCCAGGGCACGATGCGCACGGTGCTCGGGTCCGGGCGCAGCTGCATGTCTTTGTCGGTCGGGTCGATCACGTCGTAATACGGGCCGCTTTCGGGAAATTCGCCCGTCACGCCCATGCCCACAATGGCTTGCGGCAGGCGCATGCCCCGGTCTTCGGTGAATTTGCCGCGCGGCAAAATCTTGCCCCGCGCCACACCGGTCAGGTCGGGCACCAGGCACTCCACTTCGGTCACGCGGTGCTCGTTGAGCCAGTTTTCCAGGTCGTTGAAAGTCATGGTCTTGCGGTCTGTCATGGGCCGGTTCCTTGGTGTTGTCGTTGTCTGTATCAGCTGGTGTGGCGGGCCAGGTCGGCGGCCTGCAGGCGCAGGCTGCGGCGCTGGCGGCAGGCGTGGCCAAACGCCTCAAAAATGGCGGCGTAAAACGGGGTTTCCCAGCAGCGCCATTCGGGGTGAAACTGCACCGCGTAGGCGAAGGTGTGGGCGCCCTTCACGGCAAACGCCTCCACCACGCCATCGGGCGCATGGGCCAGCGCTTCCAGGCCATCGGCCAGGCGGTTGATGCCCTGCCCGTGCAGCGAATTCACCTCGGTCTGCGGGCCACCCGCCCAGGTTTCAAACACGCTGCCAGGTTTGAAGCGCACGGCATGGCGCGGGGCGTATTGTTCGTCAAACGGCGCGCCCTTGGGCTCGCGGTGGTCGCTCAGGCCAGGCACTTCTTGCACGCGCTGGTGCAGCGTGCCGCCCAGCGCCACGTTGATTTCTTGAAAGCCGCGGCACACGCCCAGCAGCGGCACGCCTTCGTGTACGCAAGCTTTCACCAGCGCCAGGGTGAGGATGTCGCGCGCCGGGTCCAGCGGCAGGCTGGGGTCGGCCACGTCTTCGGCAAAGTGCGACGGGTGCACGTTGGACGGCGAGCCCGTGAGCATGACGCCGTCCACCATGGACAGCAATTCGCTGATCTGTTCGGGTTCTGCCAGCGGGAACATCACCGGCTGGGCCTGCGCGCCCACCTTCACGGCGCGGGCGTATTTGTCACCGAGCAGCAAAAAAGGCATCTGGTGCCCGTGGTCGCCCAAGAGGCGGTGGTCGGCCGGCAGCCAGACCATGCAAGGCGGTTGGTTCATGTTGTCTCCAAACACGTAAGCCGATTGTGATGCTCAAATTGGATCACAATAAGAGCCATTCTATGTAACTCGATGGTGCCACTTAACCCCCTGCGTTGCGCATGCGGCATCGGGCCTGGGTGAGAAGAGCCGTCAAGTCGGTTCCCCAACGTGCGCCGGGCCACATCACCCGACCTGCGCGGTGCATTGGAGTCAAAAAGACATGCTGTCCGAATTTCTGCTCAGTGAAATGACCCGCCTGGGCGCTCAAGACGCCCTGCCGCTGCACCGCCAGCTGTACGAAGCGCTGCGCCGCGCCATGCTCGACGGCAAGCTCGCTGCCGGGGAGCGCCTGCCGTCCAGCCGCGACCTGGCGCAAGACCTGAACCTCTCGCGCAACACGGTGGTGGCCGCCATCAACCAGCTCAGCGTGGAAGGCTACCTGGCCAGCCGCGTGGGCAGCGGCACCTACGTGAACGACAGCGTGCCCCGCACCCTGCCGGGCCAAAGCGGTCGCCGTGCCGGTGGCCCGGCGCGCGCCGCCGTGCCCAGTGGGCGACTCTCGGCGCGTGGCGTGGCGCTGTCCACCACCTTTTGCGCCACCGAACTCGAAGTGCAGCCGTTCACGCCCGGCATCGCCGATTTCAGCGCCTTCCCGCTCACGCTCTGGCAGCGCCTGCAAAACAAACACTGGCGCATGACCTACCCGGACATGCTCGACTACGCCACCTCGGGCGGTCACGCCCCGCTGCGCCGCGCCGTGGCCGACTACCTGCGCGTGTTCCGCAGCGTGCAGCTGGACGCCGACCAGGTCATCATCACCACCGGCACCCAGCAGTCGCTCGAACTCTGCGCCCGCCTGCTGGCCGACCACGGCGACACCGTGTGGGCCGAAGACCCCGCCTACTGGGGCGCCGTCAAAGCCTTCATGGCCACCGGCCTGCACATCCACCCGGTGGAAGTGGATGTGGAAGGCATCCGCCCCACCGAAGCGGATAACGCCAAGCCCCCGCGCCTGATCTACCTCACACCCTCACACCAGTACCCCACCGGCGCCGTGATGAGCCTGCCCCGGCGCCACCAACTGCTGGCCACCGCCCGCGCCCACGGTGCCTGGGTGCTGGAAGACGACTACGACAGCGAATACCGCTTCAGCGGCCCGCCCATATCCAGCCTGGAAGGGCTGGACACCGACGGCCGCGTGCTCTACATGGGCACGTTTTCCAAGGTGCTTTACCCCGGCATCAAGCTCGGCTACCTGGTGGTGCCCAAACCCCAGGTGGCCGCCTTCAAGCAAGCCCACTACGACCTGAACCGCCCCGGCCAGATGCCGCTGCAGGCCGCGCTGGCCGAGTTCATTGAAATGGGCCACTTCAGCAGCACGCTGCGCCGATCGAGGCAAAGCTACGCCGAACGCCGCCACTGCCTGCTGCAAGCACTGGCACCGGTGCTGAACGAACACAGCGAAGGCCCACGCATCACCGGCGCCGAGCAAGGCCTGCACCTGTGCCTGCGCCTGCCCAACCATGTGAACGACCGCGCCCTGGCGCAGCGGCTGGCCCAGCAAGGCATCACGGTGCGCCCGCTGTCAGCCTACTGCCTGGCACGCACCGACCTGCGTGGCCTGGTCATTGGCTACGGCTACGCACCCCTGGCCGACATTGCCCGCCACGGCACGGTGCTGGCGGCGGCGGTGCGGCAGGAAATGGCACAGGGGAGCTGAGGGAGCCGGGAGACTGGTCGGCTCACACAACGAAGCCGGGATGTCTGCCCCCCCACTTGCGAGCTCGTACGGGCGCGAGCGTGAGGGTCTTCGTGCAGATGGCGCGAGCTACAAGATATCCCGCAACCGGTACCACAGCATGCCCAGCGCCAGGCTGGGCGTGCGCAGCAGCGCACCGCCCGGAAACTCGCGGTGCTTCAAGCGGGCAAACACGTCAAAGCGCCCGGCCTGCCCAGCCACCGCCTCGGCCACCAGCTGGCCGGCCAGCCCGGTCAGCGCCACACCGTGGCCACTGAAGCCCTGCAGGTAATACAGGTTGTCGCCCAGGCGGCCAAAGTCGGGTGCGCGGTTCATGCTGATGTCCACAAAGCCGCCCCACACATGCTCAATGGGTACGTCTTTCAGGGCTGGGAACACCGCGCCCATGCGCTGGCGCATCACCGCCTCCAGGTTGCGCGGGGTTTGCGTGGTGTAGCTGACGCGGCCACCGAAGAGCATGCGGCGGTCAGCGCTGAAGCGGAAATAGTCCAGCACAAAATTGTTGTCGCACACCGCCGCGTTGCTGGGAATCAGCCGGGCGCACAAGGCCGGGTCCAGCGGCGCCGTGCCCACGATGTAGGTGCCCACCGGCATGATGCGCGGCGCAATGTCGGGCGCCACCTGCGGGCCGTATTGCGCCAGCATGCTGTTGCCCGCCAGCACCCCAAAACGCGCCCTCACCAAACCCTGCGGCGTGGTCGCCACCAGCGTGGCGCCGCGCTGCAGCGCCGTCACCGGCGAGTGCTCAAAAATGCGCACGCCCGCCGCCTGCGCCGCCCGCGCCAGGCCCAGCGCGTATTTCAGCGGGTGCAAATGGCCCGAACGCGTTTCGCGCGCCGCCGCCACATAGCGCGGGCTGTCGATCAGGCGCGGCAGCTGCGCGCCCTCGGCCCAGTCGCAGCCAATGCCGCGCCGCTGCAAGCCGTCCACCTCTTCGCGCAGCGCCCGCGCCTTGCGCGCAGAGTCCGCCACATACACATAGCCCTTCACCCAATCGCAATCTATCTGGTGCGCCGCCATGCGCTGCTCCATCAGGTCCAGCGCCTGCAGCGACATGTCCCAGACGCGCTGCGCATCCGTCGCGCCCAGCTGCTGTTCAAACGGCGCTTGCCCGCTGGCATAGCCCACGATGGCTTGCCCACCGTTGCGCCCGCTGGCGCCGCTGCCCACGCGGTCGGCCTCCAGCACCACCACGCTCAGCCCGCGTTGCGCCATCTCCAGCGCCGCGCTCAAGCCGGCAAAGCCCGCGCCCACCACCACCACATCGGCCTGCACCGCGCCATCCAGCGCTGGGCAAGCCTCGGGGCGCGTCACGCTGGCTTCGTAGTAGCTGCGGCGGTTGAGCTGCGTGTCCGACCCCACCAAAGAACGCTGGAACATGCTCAAGCCCCCCGGGTCCGTTTGGCCACCTGGCCGCTCAGGTACGTCCACACAAACGTGGCCGCCGCGTTCGTCGTCAGCTCGGCGTGGTCGTAGGCCGGGGCCACCTCCACGCAGTCCATGCCCACCCAGTTCAGGTCGGCCAGGCCTTCCAGAAACGTCAGCACCTGCGAACTGGTGAGCCCACCCGGCTCGGGTGTGCCGGTGCCCGGCGCAAAGGCCGGGTCCAGGCAGTCGATGTCCAGCGTCAAATAACAAGGCCGCTGCCCCATGCGCTGGCGAATCGCGTCCAGCACTGGCTGCAGGCCCGCACCGTCCAGCCCGCGCAGCGCCCGCGCCGTAAAAATCTGCCCGCCCTGGTCGGCCACATACTCGCGCGCCGCCCGCTCACCGCTGGAGCGAATGCCCACCTGCACCGTGTGCGCCGGGCTGATCAGGCCTTCCTGAATCGCCTCATAGGTCCAGGTGCCGTGACCCGACGGCTCGCCAAAATGGTCGCTCCAGGTGTCGCAATGCGCGTCAAAGTGCAGACAGGCCAGCGGCTCGCCGCCGCCGTATTGCGCCTGGGCCGCCCGCAGCAGCGACAGGGTGATGGAATGGTCGCCGCCCAGAAACACGCAATGGTGCTGCGCCATCAGCGCGGCGGCCTGCGCCTCCATGTGGCGGCGCACCTCGGGCAAAGGCGAGGCGTTGGGCAAGCGCATGTCCAGCGCGTCACCCAGGTGCGCCAGCGGCGACACATCAAACACCGGGTGAATGCCGTCACACAGCATCAGGCTCGCCGCCCGTATGGCCTGCGGGCCAAAGCGCGCGCCTGGCCGGTTCGTCACCACACCGTCAAACGGCACCCCCGCCACGGCAAACGGCTGCGTGGTCAGCGGCTCGGCGCCCAGAAAGCGGTTGGTGTTGTTGGCGTATGCAAATTGCCCCATGGCCATGGCGCGGTCCTTCAAAACAGAAGAGGCGAGCGCTCAACGTCGCCCGATTGGACCCACACCATACCGCTGTATCAAACCACCGGTAAGGCCAATTTCACGGGGTGGCTGGCGTCCACCGGGTGCCGGTGGCATGGCCGCACGGGCTCACAAAGCCCGCTGCCGCCAGGCCAGCCCTGCCCCCAGCCACAGCGCCACCGCTGAAAACAACAGCCCCCGGGCCAGGCCGCCTGGGCCGTCGGCAATGAAGCCCACCACGGTGGGGCCGACGATTTGGCCAGCGGCGAAAACGATGGTGAACGCGCTGATGCCGGCCGCCCATTGCGCGGGCGGCAGGTTGTGGCGCACCAGCGCCGTGGTGCTGGCCACCACCGACAAAAACACCCCGCCAAACAGCAGGCCCGACGCGATGACCAGCGGCCACGCGGTGGTGAGGGCGGGCACGATGGCGGCCACACCGAGCAAGGCGTTGAGCCGGGCCAGGGCCTGGCCGTTTTTGTGGCGGTCGAGCAGGCCGGCCCAGATCCGGGACGATGCGATGACGGCCGCACCCAGCAGCGCGTAATACAGCGTGATGTCGCCGGGTGAGTGGCCCTGTTCGCGCAGCAGGGCGATCACAAAGGTCATGTAGCCGATGTAACCCACGCCAAAGCCGGCGTAGCCGGCCAGGGCAAAGGCAAAGTCGCGCGAGCGAAACACCCGGCCAGCCAGCGCTGCGGCCGCGTGGCCCGTCGCTGCGGGGGCGGCCGACGCCACCCCGGCTTCACCGCGGGCCAGCACACGCGCCGGCCAGGCCAGCAGCACGGTGGCCAGCGCACACAGCAGCGCCAGGCCCCACCAGGCCCAGGCCCAGCCGTGGGGCTGGCTGGCGGCGCGTTCCAGCACCCAGGGCACGCCCAATGCCGACAACACAATGCCCACGCCGGTCCCACCGTAATACAGCCCGAGCAAAAAACCACTGCGGTGCGGCTGGCGTGCCCCCAGGCGCGCGGCCAGCAGACCACCGGCAATGAACACCAGCGCGCTGGCCACCCCGGCCAGCAAGCGCTGCGCCAGCAGCGGGCCGGCGGTGGTGAAAAAGCCGCTGAGCACCATGAACACCGTGGCCAGCGCCGAACCCCACAGCAGCAAGGCGGTGGGCGCGCTGCGCCGCAGGAGCCAGGGCGTGGCCAGGGCGCCGAGCAAATAGCCCACGGCGTTGAACGTGTTCATGGCCCCGGCCAGTGTGTAGCTCCAGCCCAGGTCTTCGCGCATGGTGGGCAGCAGCAAGCCGTAGGCAAAGCGGGTGATGCCCAGCGACACGGCGGCGCCGAGCGACAGCGACAGCGCCAACCGCACGTAGGGGGTTGGGTCGGCGGCTGGGGCCGGATTCAGGTGGCGGGGCTGGATGGGGCGTGGCATGGCCCGGCCATTGTGGGCCAGTCCACCACCACGCCGGGTTGCCGGGCGCGACTGTTCGGCTCGTTCGGCTCTGCCACCGCACCACACTGGCCGGGGCGCAGTGGCCAGGAAAGGTTCAGGGTGTTCCAGTCCACCACGGCAGGCCGCTCGCTGCGCGACGGCTGGACAGGCGGCATGGGCATTTCGGACTCTTGCCAGAACACGCGCACATGGCGCTCCACCAGGCGGCTGAGGGTGGACAGCAACAACGTGCCGCGTTCACCCGCCATGAAACCATGGGTGTGCAGCACCTGCAGCAGGTCGTACACCAGCGGGTCGTGCCCCAGGGGGCGGCGCTCCAGCTGGCCAAGGGCCACCAGCACCAGCGCGTTGTTGCCGGCTTGTTGAGGCGGCACCTCGGCACACACGTCGATCATCAGTGCGTTGACCGCATCAAAAAATGCGGCATGCCCGCCGCGGCCCTGGTCGTCGGGCAAGCGCTGCAGCAGCAACACCAAGGTGTGCAGCAGCCTTGACACGCCATACGGTTCGTCAAAAGAATGGTTCTGGGCGGGTTGAGGCATGGCGCGATGGGCATATGTAATACAAATAGTATAAAAAGTATGCCTGATCAACCACCGATCGCCATTGATCAGCGTCAATGAAACTTTTTGTATTAATTTCCAATCCTGGACGCGGCAGCGGCCAGAACGCCCCGGCCTCAATCGCTCAGTCTTGCCCCAAGCCCACCGGTGCGGGTGCCCGCATGACGATGCGCGTAAACAGGCGGTCAAACTGAGGGTTGCGGGGAACCCGACTGTTGAGCGGGTCTTGGTTGGTGGCAAAAGCGGCGTTCAGCGCATGCCAGTCGGCGTCGGTCAGGTGCTTTTCGGCTTCGGGCAACACCACGGTTTCTTCCAGCCGCATGTGCTGCAAATAGAAGTCCACATACGTGGTCACCTCGTCTTCAAACGCCTTGCGCCGGGTGTCGCCCAGGTACTCCCAGGCCATCAGCAGGTGCATGAGCTCACGCACGCGCAACTCGCCCGCGCTGTGGTCCCGCTCCAGCTGATCTATGGCGCTCATGGCGTGCGGCGCCGCGCGGGCCACGCGAGGAAACAGCAGGTCCGACTCTTTGGGGTGGTGCAGTTTTTCGGGGAACTCGTCTATGTAGAACAACATGGCCCGCAGCACGTCAAAAAACAGCTCGTGCTGGTCTTTGCCATCGGGGCTGGGCCCACGTTTCACCATCTGCATGAGCGACTGCAACATGGCCGCCAGCGTGGCATGTTCATCGCGTATGACGCGCAGGGCTTCGTGGTTCATGGCGTTGTCTCCGGTGGGTTTATTTTGCTGACATTGTCGCCACCCAAGCATCCCGCAAGTCGGGTTTTTTGGTGTTGATGCAGGTCAAGCACTGGGCACACGGCCTCAACCAACCGGCGAGTGCAACCTGGCTTCTGGCGCCGTTACAGGCGGCTTCCAGCGCTTGAGCAACAGGGCGTTGCTCACCACGCTCACCGAACTCAGCGCCATGGCGGCACCCGCCAGCACCGGGCTCAGGTAGCCCAGCGCGGCCAGCGGAATGCCGGCCGCGTTGTAGGCAAAAGCCCAAAACAGGTTTTGCCGGATCTTGGACACAGTGCGCCGCGAAATGTCCAGCGCGGCGGCCACCAGCATCGGGTCGCCCCGCATCAGCGTGATGCCGGCGGCGTGCATCGCCACGTCCGAACTGCCACCCTGGCTGTGGCTCATGGCCAGGCCCACGTCGGCGGCCGCCAGCGCAGGCGCGTCGTTCACACCGTCACCCACCATGGCCACGGTGTGGTGGCTTGTTGCTTGGCCTGCTTCAGCGCCTTCTCCAAGCCTCAGTTGCTTGATCACCGCCGCCTTGTCGCCCGGCAGCACCTCGGCAATCACCTCGCCCTGGTCGGCCCGCAAGCCCAGTTTTTTGGCCATGGCCAGGGCAGCGCCCCGGTTGTCGCCCGACACCATGAACAAGCGCATGCCCTGCGCGCGCAGCCCAGCCAGCGCGGCGGCAGCGCCGGGCTTGGCTTCGTCGGCAAAGGCCAGCAGCGCCAGCGGTGCCCAGGTGCCTGCCTCGTTTTGCGCCGCCAGCACCGACACCGTGGCGCCTTCGTTTTGCAACGCCTGCGCACACTCGGCCAGCGGGCCCATCGGCGCGGCCAGTTCGTCCATCCAGCGCAGGCTGCCCAGGGCCAGCCGCGCGCCCTGCACGGTGCCCCAGCCACCGCGCCCGGCCACAGCTTGCACGTCTTGCGCGGCGTCGGGCGCCACGGCCAGGCCGCGGGCGGTGGCAGCGTCCAGCACGGCGCGCGCCAGCGGGTGGGCGCTCTGCGCCTGCAGTGCGCTGGCCGCCTGCAACACCGCCAGTTCGTCCACGCCAGTGGCAGCTTCAATCGCCTGCAACCGGGGGTGGCCTACGGTCAGGGTGCCGGTCTTGTCAAACGCCACCGTGTCCACGCGGTGCGCAATTTCCAGCGCCTGTGCGTCCTTGATCAAAATGCCATGCTGTGCCGCCACGCCGGTGCCCGCCATGATGGCGGTGGGCGTGGCCAGGCCCAGCGCGCAGGGGCAGGCAATCACCAGCACGGCCACGGCGTGCAACAGCGCTTCTTCCACCGGCGATCCCAAGTAAAGCCAGCCGCCCAGTGTGATCAGCGCGATCACCAACACCACCGGCACAAACACCGCCGCCACCTGGTCCACCATGCGTTGCACCGGCGCCTTGGCAGCCTGGGCGTCTTGCACCAGCGCAATGATCTGGGCCAGCACGCTTTGTGCACCAACCGCGCGCACCTGCACCTCCACAGAGCCTTCGCCATTGAGCGCGCCACCGGTCACAAAATCACCCGGCTGTTTGGCCACCGGCATGGCCTCGCCGGTCAGCATCGACTCATCGGCCTGCGTGTGCCCCAGCAGCACCTCGCCGTCGGCCGCGAAGCGCTCACCCGGCAGCACGCGGATGATGTCGCCCGGCAGCAGCTCGTCCACCGGCACGTCGGTGAGCTCCATACGGCGCACACCGTCGGGCAACAAATGCGCGCGCTCAGGCCGCAGCGCGTGCAGTGCACGGATGGCGCTGGTGGTCTGGCGCTTGGCGCGGGCTTCGAGCCATTTGCCCAGCAGCACCAGCGTGATCACCACCGCAGAGGCTTCGTAATACAGGTGCACCATCTCGCCCGGTTCGGCGCGCCACCACAGCCAGGTGGACAGCGCCCAACCCGCCGTGGTGCCAATGGCCACCAGCAGCTCCATGTTGCCGGTGAGGGCCTTCAGCGCGTGCCAGCCGGCTTTGTAAAACCGCGCACCCAGCACAAACTGCACCGGCGTGGCCAGCACAAACTGCATCCAGGCGGGCAGCATCCAGTGTTTGCCAAACAGGTCGCCCACCATTGGCAACACCAGGGGTGCAGAAAGCAGCAGGCCCAGCAGCACCGGAAAAAAGTCCACCGGCACCCCCGCCCAGCGCGCGGGGGTGGCGTCGTCCATGGCGTCGGTGGTGCGCGGCTCGTAGCCAGCGTCGCGCACCGCGCGCTTCAGGCGTGCCAGGGTTTCGGCACCGTGGGCACCGGCCAGCGTGATGCGGGCCGACTCGGTGGCCAAATTCACCGTGGCTTCGCTCACACCCGCCTGCTTCTTCAGCGTTTTTTCCACCCGCGCCACACACGAGGCACAGGTCATGCCGCCAATGCCCAGGTCGATCTGGATCGTAGCAGCGGGGTCGGTCTGGCCGGTCGTTTCGGCCACTTGATTCAAACGTGTCATGTGCGCAGCATAAGCTTTACCCCCGTGGGAAGGTCAAGCGACAAGGTGTATCGTTCTTTCTTTGCGCGGCTTGACCTTGACATCGTGTCAAGCCCGAGCATGGGCACATCGTCAACGTATATCCAAAGGAACCCACCATGAACCAAATTTTTTCCGTGCAAGGCATGACTTGCGGCCATTGTGAAAAAGCGGTCATTACCGCCATCAAACTGCTCGACCCACAGGCCGAAGTCCGCATTGACCGCAGCCAGAACCGGGTCGAGGTGAACACCGAACAGCTCCGCGAAACGGTGGCCGAAGCCATTCGCGAAGAAGGCTACACGGTCGCTGCATGAAAGTCTGCAGCCAAGTCAGCGAAGCCGATCCGGCGCTCGACGCGGTCAGCGCGTGGCCAGTCAACATTGGCACGGCGGCCCGGCTCAGCGGCATTTCGCCCAAGATGCTGCGCCACTACGAATCGCTCGGCCTGCTGGGCGCAGTCAACCGCACCGAAAGCAACTACCGCCAGTACAGCCTGGCCGACGTGCACACGCTGCGCTTCATCCGCCGTTCGCGCGACATGGGCTTTGGCTTGGACGCCATCGCCGAGCTGGTGAGCCTGTGGCACAACCGCCGGCGCAGCAGCGCCAGCGTGAAGCGCATTGCCCAAAAGCACCGCGATGAACTGAGCCAGCGCATTGAAGCCCTGCAGGCCATGCAGCGCAGCCTGGACGGTCTGCTGCACCTGTGCCCCGGCGACGGACGCCCGGGTTGCCCCATCCTGGACGACCTGGGCCATCCTTGATCTGGCGCAAAGGCGCGCAGGGCCGGCTCGCAGAAACGGAACAAATCTTTACAGAAGCGACTCAATAGGTCACCGAGCCGATACACGGGGCTCGCACACTGAAGCCATTCCAGAAGCACACACCTGATGCGGTTTCCGGAACGTCTCTCAACCAACGACCCAGGAGTGAACACCATGAAACTGATTTCCAAAAAAGGCTTGATCGCCGCTGCACTCGCCACCGCCTTTGTGGGCATTTCGGCCACCGCCATTGCACAAGGCATGGGTGGCATGCAGCACGGCACACACGCACAGCACATGGCCCAAGCCACCAGCGAAGCGGGCACGCCTGGCATGAGCCAACGCCATGCCCAGCGCATGGAACGGATGCAGCAAAACCATGCCGAACGCCAAGCCAAGCTGAAGGCCGAGTTGAAGATCACCACCGAACAGGAACCTGCGTGGAACGCCTTTGTAGCCCGCACCGCGCATGAGCCCCGCGCCATGCAGGCCGGTGCGCGAGAAGACTGGTCCAAGCTCACCACGCCCGAGCGCCTGGACAAGATGCAAGCCCTGAAAGCCGAACGCGACGCAAAGATGGCCAAGCGCATCGATGCCACCAAAAGCTTTTACGCTGCACTCACACCCGAGCAGCAAAAGGTGTTTGACACCCAGTCCCACGGCGGCATGCAGCGCGCCGGCATGAAGGGTGAACACCGCATGGGTGGCAAGGGTGGCCAACACGGCATGCACGGTGACCACAAAGGCATGGGTGGCATGGGCTGTGAAGCCGGCATGCCCAAACAAAGCTGAGGCCCCGGGACGCCAGTGCCCGTTCAACGCCTTCAAACAGCCCCGCTTACCCGGGGCTGTTTGACTTGGTGAAGGCTTGCACAGCAGCCTGCCAACAAGCGGCCCGGCCATGGGGTTTGAGCGCATCAACAGGGGTGCTAGCGCCGCTTGGCCCATGGGGTGCGCGCGACCGTCATGGCATGTTGCGATGCATCAAGGCAGCCGTCAGCTTTCGGGTCTAGATTGGGGTTTGTGTACGGGCACGCAGTGGCCCGACCGTTCATTTCTGCCCGAGGAGACCCCAGAACCATGCTGTCCGCCTATATCACCCACGCCGACTGCGCGCGCCACGACATGGGCCCGCACCACCCCGAATGCCCCGACCGCCTGGGCGCAATCAACGACCACCTGCTGGTCAAGGGCCTGCTCGACTACATGATCCCTTACGACGCACCGCTGGCCACCGAAGAGCAACTGGCGCGCGCACATGCGTCGCTCTACGTGAGTGAAATCTTCAACGCATCGCCCACCGAGGGCCTGCACGCGGTCGACCCCGACACCAACATGTGTCCCCACACCCTCACCGCCGCCCTGCGCGCTGCCGGGGCCGCCGTGCAAGCCACCGACCTGGTGCTGGCCGGCGACGCACCCACCGCCTTTTGCTGCGTGCGCCCACCCGGCCACCACGCCGAACGCTCGGCCGCCATGGGTTTCTGTTTTTTCAACAACGTGGCCGTGGGCATACGCCACGCGCTCAACGCACACGGCGTGCAGCGCGTGGCCCTGATCGACTTTGACGTGCACCACGGCAACGGCAGCGAAGACATCTTTCGTGGCGACGAGCGCGTGCTCATGTGCTCCATATTTGAAAAAGGCCTCTACCCGTTCAACGGTGAAACCGCCACCGGCGACAACATGGTCAACGTCGGTCTGCCCAGCCGCTCGGGCAGCGACGCTTTTCGCGAAGCTGTGACCGCGCACTGGATACCCGCGCTCGACGCATTTGCCCCGGAATTGATCTACATATCGGCTGGCTTTGACGCGCACCGCGAAGACGACATGGGCAACCTGGGCCTGGTGGAAGCCGATTACGCCTGGGTCACCCAAGAACTCATGAAAATCGCCCACAAACACAGCCAAGGGCGCATCATTTCTTGTCTGGAAGGTGGCTACGTGCTCAGCCCGCTGGCGCGCAGTGTGGCAGCCCATGTGCGTGTGCTGATCGGTGCAGACTGACCTGCCCAATCGCCACACTTCACGGGACGTGCTTGCCTTGTAGCTGCCGGTTGCGTGGATTTGGGTCGAGGTTTTTCCACCACCCATCCATGCAACTTCGCATTCTTTTTTGCAGCAACCTGAGTCCCCCATGGACAAACACTACCTCACCCCCGTCTTCGAGCCTGAAACCATAGCGGTCTTTGTTGGCCATGCCGACAACGCCGAGCTGCAGACACCCCAGGCGCAAGCCCTGGTGGCCGCCATAACCCGACAACGCTTCAGCGGCACGCTGGTGTTTCTGGACATCCACACCACCGGCACCCTGGCCGACCTGGCGCAGACCCGGGCCGACCTGGCCATCATCGTGCTGCCGCCAGCCGAGGCGGTTGAAGCATTGGAAGTGGCGGGGCGCATCAAGTGCCGCGCCGCCCTGGTGATCGGCAGCGGCATACCAGCCGACCTGGCGCTGGACATGCACCGCGTGGCGCGCCGCCACGGCATGCACCTGCTGGGCCCCAACAGCATGGGCTTTCAACGCCCCGGCAGTGGCCTCAACGCCAGTGTGGCGGGGGCGCTGACCACACCCGGCCCCCTGGCCCTCGTTTCCCAGTCAGGGGCGCTTACCGCCTCCATACTCGACTGGGCCAGCCTCAACGCCGTGGGCTTCTCCACCGTCGTCTCCCTCGGCCCCAACACCTCGGTGGACATTGCCCAGGTGCTCGACTACCTGGCGACTGATGCACAAACCCACAGCATCGTGGTCTACATGGAAGGCATTTCCAACGCCCGGCGCTTCATGAGCGCGCTGCGTGCAGCCGCCAACGCCAAGCCGGTGGTGGTGCTCAAGGCCGGGCGCAAAAAAGCCGGCAACCTGGCTGCACAAACCCACAGCGGCACCATTGTGGGCAGCGACGACGTGTTCGACGCCGCCCTGCGCCGCGCCGGTGCGGTGCGCGTGCGCTCGTTCGTTGAGCTGTTTTCAGCCGCCAAATGCCTGGCCTCGCGCTACCGCCCAGTGGGCAAGCGCCTGGCCATCGTCACCAACGGCGGCGGTCCCGGTGTGCTGGCGGCCGACTGGGTGAGCGAAATTCACCTGGAACTCGGTCGCCTGGCGCCCGACACCGTGAAAAGCCTGCAACCCCAGTTGCCCGCCCTGGCTTCGCTGTGCGACCTGATTGATCTGTCTGAAGAGGCCACACCGGCGCACTACCAGGCGGCCATTGACGCTGCCGGGCACGACCGCAGTATCGACGGCGTGTTGGTGGTGCACTCACCCAAGGCCGGCACCAACGCCGCCGACGTGGCGCGCGCCATGGCCAGCCTGAAAAGCCAGATGAGCAAGCCCCTGTTGTGCTGCTGGATGGGAGACGCCTCGGTGATCGAAGCCCGCGACGTGCTGGCGGCGGCGGCCATTCCCAGCTTTCGCACACCCGAGGCCGCCGTGGGCGCCTTTGGCAACATCGCCAGCTTTTACGAAAACCAGCAACTGCTGCAACAAACGCCGCCACCGCTGTCCACCCTGGCCAAGCCCGACATTGAAGGCGCGCGCCTGCTGATCGAGAACGTGCTCACCGAACGGCGCAAGGTGCTGACCGAAATGGAGTCCAAGGCGCTGCTCTCGGCCTTTCACATCCCGGTCACGCAAACCATTCTGGCGCGCAGCGCGAACGAAGCCATGATGATCGCCACCCAGCTGGGTTACCCGGTGGCACTCAAGATTGACTCGCCCGACATCAGCCACAAAAGCGATGTGAACGGCGTGGCACTCAACGTGATGAACGCCGTGGGCGTGCGCGATGTGTACAACACCATGATCCAGGCGGTGGTTAAAGCGATGCCCAGTGCCCGCATCAACGGCGTCACCATCCAGAAAATGGCGCGCAACAAACGCGGCCGCGAACTCTACATCGGCCTCGTCACCGACGACCCGTTCGGCCCGGTCATTGCCTTCGGCGCGGGTGGCACCATGATCGAGCTCATCAACGACCGCGCCATGGAGCTGCCACCGCTCAACCAGTTTCTGGCCCGCCGACTCATTGACCGCTCTCGCGTGGCCGAAACCCTGGGCGAATGGCGCGGCGCCAGTGCGGTGGACATGGACGCGCTGGAACACGTGCTGCTGCGCGTGTCCGAAATGGTGTGCGAACTGCCGCAGCTGCGCGAAATGGACATCAACCCGATCATCGTGGACGCCTCTGGCGCGGTGGCGGTGGACGCGCGCATCGTCATCGACAACGCACCCGCCACGGCCCGCAACTACGCGCACCTGGCCATCCTGCCCTACCCGGCCCGTTACGAGCAGGTGTGGCCGTTGCGCGGTGGTGGTGAGTACACCATCCGCCCCATCCACCCCGACGACGCCCAGATGCTGCAAGACCTGGTGCAACACCTGTCGCCTGAAAGCCGGTATTTCCGCTTTGTGTCCTCGCTCAAAGAACTGCCACCGTCCATGCTGTCGCGGCTGACGCTGATCGACTACGACCGCGAAATGGCCCTGGTGGCCATCCACCGCACACGCCAGGCCGGCGCCAACGGCGAGCCGTTGGAAACCGAGCGCATCGTAGGCGTGTCGCGCTACATCACCAACCCGGACAAATCCAGTTGCGAGTTCTCGCTGGTGGTGGCCGACGATTTCAACGGCAAAGGCCTGGGTTCCCGGCTCATGCTCAGCATCATGGAAGAAGCGCGCGACAAGGGTTTGACCGACATCGAAGGCCTCGTGCTCGCTAACAACCCCAGCATGCTCAAACTCATGAAAAGCCTTGGCTTCGCCGTGAAAACTTTCGCCGAAGACCCCGACTTCAAACTCGTCACCCACGCCCTGTAAGCCAGCAGCTCACATTCCCCGCTCCAAACCGCCTAGACAGGCGGTTTTTTTTCGTCTTCGGGTTCCCGCTTCTTATCTCTCTATAGCTTTAATACAAATTAGTAGCAGTAGTAGAGGGGACTATTTGGTGTGGACAAGCTGGTTTTCTTCAAGTTTGACAAGGACTTAAGCCCTGCAAAAGCCTGTGCACACGGCCCTGTTGCTTGGCGACACAAAAGGGGACAACTGGCACCGCCGCCGTTCTTCTGTGGATAACCCGATGGTTATTAAAAAGTTACCCACAGGGTTGTGGTGAAAAGTCGGGTCAAAGCCTGCTTGACCCGGTAAAAACCTTGGGTCCGGCGGCTTTTCCCCCATTTGACCGCTCGGGTTTGATGCGTTTTTGGCACCAGTGCTTTTTTGAGCCACTTGAAGTGGCTCAAACGCCCAAGCTTTTCGTTCAGCGCTGCCAGGTTTTAACGAGCACGACGTGGCTCACCGGTTGAGGCAGCCCGTGCAGGGTTCTGCGGACCACACTTGAAGCGCCAGGAGCGTCTGAGCGGTCTGCTGCCCCAACACCCCCTTGTTAGCGACTTTCAGGCCTCACAAGCAGCTCTGTGGTCGTACCTGGGCTGTTTTGACCTAGGAACACGTCCGAAAAACCGAACTGGATTACCGCAGGGTGGGTGGCTGGTGCACGGCCCGCACGGAAAAAGATCGACTTTTCCACACCAGGCGATGGCCGGTACGCTGAAACGGCCGAGAAACAGGGTTTTCGGTTCCCGCTTCTTATCTCTCTATAGCTTTAATACAAATTAGTAGCAGTAGTAGAGGGGGCGGTTTGGTGTGGACAAGCTGGTTTTCTTCAAGTCTGACAAGGACTTAAGCCCTGCAAAAGCCTGTGCACACGGCCCTGTTGCTTGGCGACACAAAAGGGGACAATTGCCGCCGCCGCCGTTCTTCTGTGGATAACCCGATGGTTATTAAAAAGTTACCCACAGGGTTGTGGTGAAACAAGGGATGTCACCTGGCTGGCCCGGTGGCCATGCGCACGGCCTACCTTTCAGTGCACCCACGCCAGTTGGACAAAACCGGCGGCGAGACCCAGCCCGTGCAGCAGCACCGCTGCCACGCTGAGCACCAGTGCTGGCTTCAGCCGCTCGGGCTGGTGCACGTGCTGTGCCAGCCAGCCCGCTGCTGCCAGGGAAAAAGGCAAAGACACCAGCCCCCACAGCGCCTGGCTTGGCGGCACCAACAACCAAACCCCGGCCACCAGCCACAGGTGTGCGCCCAGCACCAGCACCGCGTACAGCGCGCCGGCCTTCACAGGACCGAGCCACACCACCAAGGTGCGCTTGCCCACCCGCGCGTCGGCTTCAGCGTCTGGAAAGCCATTGATCAGCAGCAGCGCCGCCACCAGCATCGCAAAACCCAGCGCCACCCAGGCGGGTATGGGGAAAAAGTGGCGGCGCTGCACATAGTCGGCACCCACCACCACCAGAAACCACACCAGTGCCACCGTCAACTCGCCAAGCCCACGCGACATCAACCTCAGCGGTGGCGCCGAGTAGGCCCATGCCAGCACCAAGCCCGCCACACCCAGCAGCAGCACGCCGGCGCCGGCCTTGACCGCCAACAACAGACCGGCCGGGACCAAAAACACCAGCAGCGCGGTCGCCAGTTCGGCGGTTTGCCGCTCCGTTACCACTCCGGTCTGTATCAGCCTCGAACCGCCGGTGAACGGAAAAATGCCTTGCTGGTTGGCCGCGTCAGCGCCATTGCGTGCATCGTGCAGGTCGTTCAGCACATTGCCCGCTGCGTGCGCCAGCACCGCCAAAGCGGTGGCGCTCAGCGCCAACGGCAGGTCGAGCCCACAGCCACATGCCGCTGCAGTGGCCGTGCCCAGCACACAGGCGACCACCGTGAGCATCAAAAACGCTGGTCGTGTCATGCGCAGCCACACCCGTACCTGCTGCGCGCCTGGTGGTGGCTGCAGGTTGTGGGGCCGATGCTCTGCAGGGGTTTTGGGGATCGGTTTCATAGCCATTCAGTATGTGGCGACATCGCCCGCGGTACCTTGTCCAATCGCAAGCCAAACCACCCGCTGTCGTCTGGTTGATGGCCTGAACTCGCCCTGGGCGCAAACACTTGGCTACATGCGTTCTATGGCCGCAGGGAACCCGGCTGTTAAGATGCCAGCGCCTGGCGGCGGTCCTGAACGGTGATTCGAGTCCGTTGCTTTTCCTCTGGAATCCCCGGTTTTTGAGTCTGTTGCCCCACCCATGTCCGTTGCCCTCGCTGCCAACGCGCCTGCCACCTTCGAGATCAAGAGTGCCAACCTGCCTCTGGTGGCCTTGTTGCTCAAATCTGCCGACCTGGCCCGCCTGAGCACCGAATTTGCCCAGCGGTTTGGTGACATGCCCGACTTCTTTGACCACGATGCGCTGGTCATTGACCTCTTTCCGCTGCAAGTGGCCGAACCCGACGCCAGCTTGGACTTTGCAGCGCTGTTGCACCTGCTGCGCCAATACCGGCTGACCCCGCTGGCCGTGCGCGGCGGCAACGAAGCGCAAATGGCCCAGGCCCTCGCTGCTGGCCTCACCCCGGCGCCTGACGCTGCTGTGCAGCGCGCCGCACCTCCACCAGGCGCGAGCGCTGCTCCAGTCGCCGAACCCGCCACCATACCCCCGCCAGCCGCTGGTGCCCTCGTCATCGACAAGCCCCTGCGTTCGGGCCAGCAGGTGTATGCCCGCGGGCGCGACCTGGTGGTGATGGCCATGGTCAACCCCGGTGCGGAAGTCATTGCCGACGGGCACATCCATGTCTACGCCCCCCTGCGGGGCAAGGCCATCGCAGGCGCTCGCGGCAACGCCGATGCGCGCATATTTGCCCTGAGCATGGCGCCCGAACTGATCTCCATTGCTGGCATCTACCGCACCAGCGAAGTGGCCCTGCCCAACACCGTGCTGGGCAAAGCTGCCCAGGTGCGTCTGGTGCCGGGCCCCGACGGTGACAAGCTCGTGATCGACCCTTTATCGGTGTAACGCCCCAGGCCACCCGCCCGTTGTACCCTGCTCCCTTCTGCTTTTGAAAGAACCCGCACCATGACCAAAATCGTTGTCGTTACCTCCGGCAAAGGCGGGGTGGGCAAAACCACCACCAGCGCCAGTTTCGCCACCGGCCTCGCGCTGCGCGGGCACAAGACCGCCGTCATCGACTTCGACGTCGGCCTGCGCAACCTCGACCTGATCATGGGCTGCGAACGCCGCGTGGTGTACGACCTGATCAACGTCATCCAGGGTGAAGCCAACCTGAACCAGGCGCTCATCAAAGACAAACAGTGCGATAACCTCTTTGTGCTGGCCGCCAGCCAAACGCGCGACAAAGACGCCCTGAGCCAGGAGGGCGTGCACAAGGTGCTGACCGACCTGTCGGCCATGGGGTTTGAGTACATCGTGTGCGACTCGCCCGCCGGCATTGAAACCGGTGCGCTCATGGCCATGCACTACGCCGATGAAGCGCTCATCGTCACCAACCCCGAAGTCTCCAGCGTGCGCGATTCCGACCGCATTTTGGGCATGCTGGGCAGCAAGACGCAGCGCGCCATCGACGGAAAAGACCCCATCAAGGAACACCTGCTGATCACGCGCTACAACCCTACCCGTGTGGCCGATGGCCAGATGCTCTCGCTCGAAGACATCCAGGACATTTTGCGCATCAAGCTCATAGGCGTCATTCCCGAGAGCGAAAACGTGCTGACCGCATCCAACCAGGGCACGCCTGCCATTCACCTCAAAGGCACCGACGTGGCCGAAGCCTACAGCGACGTGATTGACCGGTTTCTCGGCGCTGAAAAGCCGCTGCGCTTTATCGAAGCCGAAAAGGCGGGCTTTTTCAAGCGCGTATTCGGGAGGAAATAAGGCATGTCGTTCCTGTCCTTCCTGCTCGGCGAGAAAAAGAAAACCGCCAGCGTCGCCAAAGAGCGGCTGCAGATCATCCTGGCGCACGAGCGCAGCGGTCGCAACGCCGCCGAGCCTGACTATTTGCCCGCGCTCCAGCGCGAGCTGGTGGCCGTGATCAGCAAATACATCAAAATCAATCCAGACGACATCAAGGTCATGCTGGAGCGCCAGGACAATCTGGAAGTGCTCGAAGTCAAGATCGAGCTGCCTGACCGCAAATAAGTGCATCGCGGGGCGCGGGGTGCGCGCAGGCCGGAGCCACAACGGGCCCTGCGTGCATGGCAGACCGCACGGTGTGAACCTGGTGTGCGGATCTTCTTTAGCCAAAGCAAAAAGGCTTCAAAACCAAAGTTTTGAAGCCTTTTTTTGCTGAACTCAACGCAAGGTTGAATCTGCTGGGGTGCCACGGCATCGCTGCCGTTGGCTGGGGTTGCAGGGCTTAGTAGCCGCCGCGACCGCCGCCGTAGCCGCCACCGCCGGAGCGATCGCCGCCATAGCCGCCGCCGCCGGAACGGTCACCACCGTAGCCACCGGTGCGAGGAGGACGTGCCTCCATTGGACGGGCCTCGTTCACGGTGATGCTGCGGCCGCCGAGCGACTGGCCATTCATGCCGTTGATAGCAGCTTGTGCTTCAGCGTCATTGCCCATTTCGACGAAACCGAAGCCTTTGGAGCGGCCGGTGTCGCGCTCCATCATGACTTTGGCGCTGTTGACAGAGCCGAATTCGCTGAACGACTGTTGCAGGTCTTCGTCGCGGACGGTGTACGGCAGGTTGCCGACATAAAGTTTATTGCCCATGGGGACTCCTCAGAAATACATAAAACAAAGCGATGGGGTCCCGAAAGCACAACAAACCAAAAAAGTACCGCCGTAGCGCGCGAAACTGACCGATCACCTAACTTGCACGGGCAGTCAAACCGCCCGAACGTGTGGATTATGCGCCTTTAAACGCGGCCTGATGAAAATCTTGCGCCATACCGTTGCTGGCCTGATGAAAAGAGACGCACACCGATGCGCAAGAACGCCAGTCCAGGCGCGTTTTCTATCGGGTTATTCGGTGGCACACGTCTAGCCGCGCACATGTCTGGCCGGCCGTCTATCATCCGGCCATGCTGATCGAAACGCTGGGCGCAGCCCGAGACATGGGGCGGCTCAACCAAATTTTGGGTGTGCTGATTCGCCACGGTTTTGGCGACAGCGTGCGCCGCCTGGGCCTGGCCGATCGGCTGGAAAGCGCCGGCCACGCCCTGAAATGGGAGCATGCCGCCGACCTCGCCCGGCTCGAACCGCCGGTGCAGGTGCGCTTGGCCATTGAAGAACTCGGTCCGACCTTTGTGAAGCTCGGCCAGATCCTGGCTGGCCGTGCCGACCTGTTTGGTCCTGAATTCATTGCCGAATTTGAGAAGCTTCACAGCCATGTGCCCGCTGTGCCGCTGGACACCTTGCGCCCCCAGCTGCGCGAAGACCTGGGCGGCGAACCCGAAGACGTGTTTGCCCGCTTTGATCCTGAGCCCCTGGCCGCTGCTTCCATTGCACAGGTGCACCGCGCCCAACTCAAAGACGGTACCGAAGTGGTCGTCAAAATCCGCCGCCCCGGCATCACCGACACCATTGAAGCCGACCTGCGCTTGGTGGGCCGTATTGCAGCCGTGGTCGAAGCCGAGATGCCCAACCTCAAGCCCTACCGGCCGCAGCAACTGGTGCGCGAACTGGCCCGCTCCCTCAAGCGCGAGCTGGACCTGGCCAGCGAATGCCGCAACGCCGAACGCATTGCCGCCAATCTCGCCCCCCTGCCCTGGATCGTGGTACCCAAAGTCCATTGGCAACACACCACCGAGCGCGTCAACGTGCAAGACTTTGTAGGCGGCGTGGCCGGCAACGACCTGGATGGGCTTGATGTCAATGGTTTCGACCGCAACCTGCTGGCCCAGCGTGGCAGTCAGGCGGTGCTGAAAATGATCGTGCAGGACGGTTTTTTTCACGCCGATCCACACCCTGGCAATGTGTTCTATCTCGAAGGCAACCGCATCGCTTTTATCGACTTCGGCATGGTGGGCCGCCTTTCGCAGCGCCGCCGCGAAGAGCTGCTCAGCTTGCTGCTCGGTCTGGTCGAGCGCAACGCCCAGACCGTGGCAGACGTGCTGCTGGACTGGACCGGTGATGAACACGGTGTCAACCTGGCCATGCTCGAAACCGAAATCGAAGCCTTTGTGGACCAGTACCACGGCACCCCCTTGGCCCAGCTCAACCTGGGCCAGATGCTGGCCGACGTGACCACCATCTTGCGCGAACACCACCTCGGTCTGCCGTCTGACATGGCGTTGCTGATCAAAGCCTTTATCACCCTCGAAGGCATGGGTCGTGGGCTCGATCCCGAATTTCACATGACCACCGAAGCCCTTCCGCTGCTGCGCCAAGTGGTGCGCGCCCGCTACCAGCCCAAGGTGGTGGCGAACCGCGCCTGGCAAACCCTTCGCCGCACCCTGGCCGTGGCCGAGCAACTGCCACACGATGTCTCGCGTCTGCTGCGCAACGCCCGGCGCGGCCGGGTGCACGTGAGTATTGAATTGGCCCACCTCAAACGCGTGGGCGACCAGATCGATCGCGCTGCCAACCGCCTGACCATGGCGCTCGTCATCGCCGCTCTCATCATCGGTTCATCCATCGTCATGACCGTCCAGGGCGGCCCCACCCTCTTTGGCCTGCCCGCCTTCGGCTTCATCGGTTTCGCCAGCGCTTTCGTGGGCGGCCTGTGGCTGGTGCGCGCCATCTGGCGCAGCAGCAAGGGGCGCGACGTGGGGGAGGGGGACTGATGTGTGGTGAGATGGGATGGCTTTTGACGTGTTTTACAAATATTGGGGAAAGAAGCAATCGGCTTGCAGGATAGGGACTACATGTACGAGCCGGTCCGGCGCGATCCACCATTTACGCCTCCCACATCAACCGCTCCATCTGCCCTGACCATCGTTTTGATCCTTGCGTTGAGCGGGTTTGTCTTTTTCAAGGGTTACGAATGGCTGCTTGAGCGCAAAGCCATACCGCAGCCCATTCAACAAGTTGGCCCTCCGCCGTTGGATATTCGGCCCCCTGTGGTGGCTGATACATCTTTCGTGCAGGGCCCTGCACGTCAGTGGGTGAAGTGCATCATCAATGGCCAGAAGCTGTATTCAGATACCAACTGCCCTGGCAGCACCCACGTGGCGCGCTCCACCGCCCTTGAGGAGCCTCGGCAATCCGCAAAGCTATCGGTCGGGACGACCACGCTTTTTCACTGCAAAGCCTATAACGGAGGCACTTTTTGGCTCGTTCGCATTGCAACCAGCACAAAGCGTTGGTTGATCGCATGGTCAATGTGCCTGGCAGCCTACCGTTTGATCAGCAAGTAGCAATGGCAGAAGGCAACCGCCGCGATGCGGCTTCCTCTGCGCCGGATCAGCGCCCATTGGCCACTCGGGTAGTGGTACCAGCCAACAAGCACGCGTGCAAAGAGTTGGAGGAGAGGATCAGGCATCTGGATTCAACCGCACGGCAACCACAATCAGCCGGTTTCCAAGACCGGCTTCGTGAGCTACGCAAGCAGGCGCGAGACCAGCAATTTGCCCTGCGCTGCTGATCTGTGCACGGCAAAACACGCTGGGTGCATTCACGGCCGCCTCCTGTTTTCCTCAATTTGTCTCAATTTGGTGTGACAGATGAGGCAGGTCTGTTCGAGAGCCCCAAAGCTCGGTCGCTTCTGTCGTGTGCACATTTTTCATCCCCGTGCTACATTAACTGGTTCGCCTTGGGCGATCAGCCGCGCGCACGTTGTACACAACTTGAGCGCACCACCCCAGGCAGAGGGGTTGCTGGTCCAGTCCCACCTTGGTGAGCCACGCCAGCCCCGCACCCGTCTTGGGTCGGCGCCGTGGCAAATGTTTTCCCTCCTGTTGCCGATGCCCCTGCCGTGGCTCGTGCGCCGGATCTGGCCTGGTGTCACCCAACACTGCGCTGGTTCCGGGTGATTCAGTTGGGCACCCCGGCGCTTGGGGCTGCCACTTTGTTTTTCGGGCGATTTCAGGTTTTGCGGCTGTTGCTGCGGGCCTCTGCCCACTGATGTTTTTGATGATTCATACGACCACTATTACGACAACGAAGAGTCTTCCTCCTCTCACTTTGGGCAAGTACCGCATTGCGGCTTGCCCACGTCCGTTGCCTTGCGGACGCTTTGCCGCACAGGTGTCTATCGCCAGTGGACGCGGCAGCGCCTCCACTGCCCGAGTGATGCGCTTTGTTGATGATTTCTTGACCCACGATGCTGCGGCAAAATACGCTGTTGAACAAGGCATTGACTGGGTGAATGACACGCTGCGCACCCACGCGCGCCCGATCCTTGCGGCGCAGGTGCCGTCACCCCAAATCTGTATTTGAAAAGGAGCCACACATGGCCAAAGAAGATCTGATCGACATGATGGGTATCGTCAACGAGGTGTTGCCCGACACGCGTTTTCGCGTGACGCTGGACAACGGACACCAGCTGATTGCGTATTCGGCAGGCAAGATGCGCAAGAACCACATCCGCATCCTGGCCGGTGACCGCGTGTCGCTGGAGCTGTCGCCTTACGACCTGAGCAAGGGTCGTATCAATTTCCGCCACATCGAAGGCCGTGGCCCGATGGTGCCGCGCAAGCCTCGCTGATCCGGCCTTGAAACGACCTTGGCAGCGCCTGCGTAAGCGCTGCTAAGGCTGGTGCCTCCGGTCAGTGACCTGACTTGAAGCGCTCTCGGCGCGCCCGCACGGCGGCCGCCAGCCCTTCGAGCACCGGCACGGTTTGCTCGAAGCTGATGCAAGCGTCTGTGACGCTGACGCCCGGTTGCAGCGTTTCGCCGGGCACGATCTCTTGCCGTCCCTCGTTCAGATGGCTCTCGATCATCAGGCCGGTGATGCGCGCATCGCCCGCGGCAATTTGCTGCGCCACGTCGGCGGCCACGTCTATTTGTTTGCGGTGCTGCTTGCTGCTGTTGGCGTGCGACACGTCCACCATCACCTGTTCGCGCAGGCCCGCAGCTTTGAGCAGTTGGCAAGCTGCGTCCACGTCGGCCGCGCTGTAGTTGGGCGCTTTGCCGCCGCGCAAAATCACGTGGCAGTCCTGGTTGCCACGGGTTTCAAAAATGGCCGCCTGGCCCATCTTGGTCATTCCCATGAAGGCGTGTGCGGCCTGGGCGGCCTGTATGGCGTCGGTGGCCACTTTCACGCCGCCGTCGGTGCCGTTCTTGAAGCCTACAGGGCAGCTCAGGCCGCTGGCGAGCTGGCGGTGGCTCTGGCTTTCGGTGGTGCGTGCGCCGATGGCGCCCCAGCTCACCAGGTCGCTGATGAATTGCGGGCTCAACAAGTCCAGAAATTCGGTACCCACCGGTAGACCCACCGCCAGCACGTCCAGCAGCAGTTGGCGAGCCAGCTCCAGGCCTTCGTTGATGGCGAAGGTGCCGTCGAGGTGCGGGTCGTTGATGTAGCCCTTCCAGCCCACGGTGGTGCGGGGTTTTTCAAAATACACCCGCATGACCACCAGCAGGTCGCCGGCCAGTGCGTCGGCCTGTGCTTTGAGGCGCCGCGCGTAGTCCATGGCCTGCGCGTGGTCGTGAATCGAACAAGGTCCCACCACCACGATCAAGCGGTCGTCTTGCCCGTGCAGCACGCGCGAAAACGCACTGCGGCTGCGCTCCACCAGCGCCAGCGCTTCGGGCGGTGTGGGCAGCCATTCCTGCAGCAGCGCGGGCGTGATGAGTGGGCGCACCGCGCCAATGCGCAGGTCGTCAATACGGGTGGTGTCCTGGGTAGACAGCGGGGTGGAGGTGCGTTGGGCGTGGGTCATAACCCGCTATTGTCGCGTGCCCCGGGGCGGGCTGCTGACGCGGGCTCGCGCAAGGCGGGTGTGGAGGCGCGGTGGATCAGGGGCGGCGAAATGCGGTGGGCTGGCTGGCCCAGTAGCGGTTGTCCAGGCGGTCCATGCGCACCGTGCCGCCGGTGGACGGCGCGTGCACAAAGCGGCCGTCGCCCACGTAGATGCCGGCGTGGAACGGCCGGCCGGCACCAAAAATCACCAGGTCGCCAGTGCGCCGCTCGCGCGCATTCACGGGTTGGCCAAAGCCTGCCAACTGGGCCACCGTGCGCGGTGGCGCCACACCGGCGCGGCTTTTGTACACGTAGCCGATCAGGCCGCTGCAATCAAAACCACTTTCTGGCGTGTTGCCGCCATAGCGGTAAGGCGTGCCCACCAGCCCCAGCGCATGGATGGTGATGTCGCTCGACGGCTCGTTGCCCAGTGAGCGGTGTGCCGGCCCGGGCGCAGGCGGTGTGCTGCTGCAGCCCGCCACCAGCAGGGTTAAAAAAAGGGCAAGGCTTGTGATGAACCGGCGCATAGGTGTCGAGGGTAACGGATCGCTGCGCCCTTTTCTACCCAGGCGGTTTTCAGCGTAGCAGGGCCGTGGGTGAGGCCGATAAGCGCGCCAAAAACTTGGGCAGTGCCGCACGGGTGCAGGCTTGTAGCGCGCAGAGGAAGCTGTGGTCCGGCTCAGCCACGGCGTGGCGCGTGCGCAGGTCGTACTGAATGCGCCCCAGCAGTTCGGCCGCCATTTCTGCGTCGGCCAGCGCCCGGTGGGCCTTTCCGGTGCGGTGCAAGTGGAAAAAATCCACCAGGTTGCCCAGCTTGTGGCTGGGTGCCTCGGGGTAGAGCCGCCGCGAAAGCAGCACCGTGCAGGCGAAGGGCTGTGGCGCTGGCACACCAGCGCGCGCGAGTTCGGCCACCCAGTAGCGGCGGTCAAACGAGGCGTTGTGCGCCACCATGGGTACATTGCCCACGAAGCGAGCGGCCTCGGCCATCACGGCTGAAGCCGGTGGTGCGGCCTGCACCATGGCGTTGGTGATGCCGGTGAGCTGGGTGATGAACGCCGGAATGTGCACGCCCGCGTTCATCAGGCTCTGAAAGCGGTCTACCACCTGGCCGTTTTCGGTCATCACAATCGCCACCTCGGTAGCGCGGTCGCCCTGGCCAGGCGAGATGCCGGTGGTTTCGAAGTCGATGACGGCGATGCGGGACATGCGGGGCGTGTTCAGGCTGTTTACAGGCGTTTATGCTTTTTTCAAAAATTCTGATTTCAGCAGCATGCTACCCAGCTCGGTCTTGCAGTCCACGTTGTGGCCATCGTTGCCGTCCACCAGGCGAATGCCCTTGATCTTGCTGCCCTTCTTGAGCACGCTGGACGAGCCCTTGACCTTCAAGTCTTTGATCAGGATCACTGCGTCACCGTCGGCTAGGGGGTTGCCGTGGGCGTCTTTCACGGCCGTGCTGCCCGCGTCTTCAGCGGTTGCACCAGCCTCCGCCTTGGGCCATTCGTGGGTGCAGTCGGGGCAGACGAAGTTGTCGCCGTCGGCGTAGGTGTTTTCAAGGCCGCATTGCGGGCAGGCGGGGGCTGTGTGGGGCATGGGCAGTAGGAGCCAAAGGTAAATAAGCTACCGATGGTAGTGGACCGGCCCCACAGCGGTCCTGCGGCCATTCGGATGGCGCTGCTCAGCGCACCTCGGTTACAAACTGCTCGCGTGGGCGGCGCACCTTTTTCAGGTTCACCAGCCAGTCGCCCGCTTCGGCCCGGTAGCCCAGCGGCACAATCGCCACGCTGCGCAGGCCACGCTCGCGCAGCTTCAATATGCCGTCCAGTTTCGAGGGGTCAAAACCTTCCATCGGCGTGCTGTCCACGGCTTCAAAGGCCGCCGCAATCAGCGCTGCGCCCAGGCCAATGTAGGCCTGGCGGGCCGCGTGCTGAAAGTTCACTTCCGCGTCGCGCTGCGGGTAGCTGTTCAGCAGCATCTGGCGGTAGTTTTCCCAGCCCTCGTTGGTGCCACCACGCTGCTCGTTCGTCAGGTCAAACATGTGGTTGATGCGCTCGACCGTGTAGTTGTCCCATGCGGCAAACACCAGCAGGTGCGAGCCGTCGGTGATCTGGGCCTGGTTCCAGGCGATGGGTTTGATCTGTTCGCGCACAGCCGGGTTGGTCACCACGATGATTTCAAAAGGCTGCAGCCCGCTCGACGTGGGTGCCAGGCGTGCGGCCTCCAGGATCCGGTCCACCTTGTCTTGCGGCACCACCTTGGTAGCGTCGAGCTTCTTGGCGGCGTAGCGCCATTGCAGCTTGTCCAGCAAGACAGGGGCATGGGTGGGTTGCGACAGATCGCTCATGGTGTATTCCGTTGAAATGGTGCCCGCACCGTGCAGGCAAGACCGTCATCATCGCCGAACGCGGCGCAGTCCGCTGGTGGCCTAGCCAATAGAGCCTGGCCCGCCCGCCATGGCTTCAGCGCGTTGCGCCGGTTTCGGTTAAGCGCACCATGGCAATCGCATCAAAAGGGCACCTCACCGCACAATGGGCGCAGCCCGTGCAGCCCGGTTCGTCGTGCACCAGCGCTCGCTTTCTCCACTGTTGCACACCCAGCGAGATCACATGCGGCGGGCACACCGCCACACACCAGCCGCAGCCCGTGCATCGCGTCGTGTCAATGGCCGGCAGGGCCTTGCGTTCTGTCCCCATGGCCGTATTGTGTAGGCCATGCAACCAGACACCACCACCCTGCGCCAAATCCTTGAGCGGGATCGCACCATCGCCGTGGTGGGCCTGTCGGCTGATCCGTACCGACCCAGCCATGGCGTGGCCCGCTACATGCAGCAGCACGGCTACCGCATCGTGCCGGTCAACCCCCGCTACCCCGCCCTATTGGGCGAGACCGCTTACGCACGCCTGGAAGACATACCCTTCCCCGTGGACATGGTCAACGTGTTCCGCCGCGAAGAAGACATACCCGACATCGCCCGCAGCGCAGTCGCCATCGGTGCCAAAAGCTTTTGGCAACAGCTCGGCCTCAAGAGCCAGGAAGCCGAGCGCATTGCCTCCGCAGCCGGGCTTCAAACGGTCTGGGACTGCTGCCTGAAAGTGGCCCACGCCCAGCTTCTGGGCCGCTGAGCGCCACCCGGTGTGGGCGAAAAAAAACCGGCCCTCAGGCCGGTTTCATGGTGGCGCCAAACGCGCTCAGTAGCCGCCGCGCCCGCCGCGGTTGCCACCGCCAAAGCCACCGGCACTGGCCTCTTTCGGGCGCGAAATGTTCACCACAATCGAGCGACCACCCACCGACAGGCCGTTCAGGCCCTCAATCGCCGCATCAGCCTGCTCGCTGGTGCCCATTTCCACAAAGCCGAATCCCTTGGAACGGCCCGTGTCGCGGTCCATCATGACCTTGGCCGAAGACACGTCGCCGTACTCGGAAAAATTGTGGCGCAGTGCCTTGTCGTCGGCGTCATAGGGCAAATTGCCCACGTAAAGCTTGGTGCTCATGGAAGAGCCTTTCAGAGAGATGGCGCCTGGACCAGGCAAAGCCCGGCGGCGCAAGAGAAAGCGGCGCCCAGGGGACACCGCAAGAACAAGTGTTGCGCCTGCCAGGGGCAGAGCACAACACAGACAGGGGCGCTGCGAGCGGAATACCGGTCCGTGCGAATCAGCGCCACACAGCAGCATCAAATATCGATATTCCCCGCCCGCAGCGCATTGGTCTCAATGAAATCCCGGCGGGGTTCCACTTCGTCGCCCATCAGCATGGTGAACACGCGGTCGGCTTCGATGGCGTCGTCGATCTGCACGCGCAGCAGGCGGCGCACGGTCGGGTCCATGGTGGTTTCCCAGAGCTGTGCGGGGTTCATTTCGCCCAGGCCTTTGTAGCGCTGGCGGCTGGTGGTGCGCTCGGCTTCTGCGATGAGCCAGCGCATGGCGATGCGGAAGTCGGCCACTTTTTCTTCTTTTTGCTTGTCGCCTTCACCGCGCATCACTTTGGCACCGTCGCCCAGCAGGCCGCGGAAGGTTTCAGCGGCCGTGGCGAGGGCGGCGTAGTCGGCGCCGTGCACAAAGTCTTGCGTGAGCACGCTGCTTTTCACGTTGCCGTGGTGGCGGCGGCTGATGCGCAAAATGGGCTTGTCGGCGCGGGCGTCAAACTCGGCTGCCACCTCGGCGGGCACGCCGGTGGTGGTGAGTTCGCGCAGCTTGGCCTGCAGCGCCACGGCGCTGGCTTCGGCCTGCTCCATGTTGTCCAGGTTGAGCGACACGCCGTCGGCAATGGACCGAAGGGCTTCGGCGTCCATGAAGTTGGACAGGCGGGCAATCACGTGCTCGGCCACCTGGTGCTTGCGCGCCAGTTCGCCCAGGGTGTCACCTTCCAGCGTGGCGGCGGTGGCGCCACCGGTGAACACTTTGGCGTCTTTCAGCGCGATACGCAGCAAAAAGCCGTCCAGCGCGGGCGCGTCTTTCAGGTACAGCTCTTCTTTGCCGGCCTTCACTTTGTACAGCGGCGGCTGCGCAATGTAGATGTGGCCGCGCTCCACCAGCTCGGGCATTTGCCGGTAGAAGAAGGTCAGCAGCAGCGTGCGGATGTGGGCGCCGTCCACGTCGGCGTCGGTCATGATGATGATGCGGTGGTAGCGCAGCTTGGCGACGTTGAAGTCGTCTTTGCCGTCGCTGCTGGCGCCTTCACCGCCGGCCTTGCCGATGCCGGTGCCCAGCGCGGTGATGAGCGTCAAGATTTCGTTGCTGGTCAGCAGCTTCTCATAACGCGCTTTTTCCACGTTCAGAATTTTGCCGCGCAGCGGCAAGATGGCTTGGAACTTGCGGTCGCGGCCTTGTTTGGCGGAGCCACCGGCGGAGTCGCCCTCGACGATGTAGATCTCGCACAGGGCGGGGTCTTTTTCCTGGCAGTCGGCCAGTTTGCCGGGCAGGCCCATGCCGTCGAGCACGCCTTTGCGGCGCGTCATCTCGCGCGCCTTGCGGGCGGCTTCGCGGGCGCGGGCGGCTTCCACAATCTTGCCGCAGATGATCTTGGCGTCGTTCGGGCGCTCTTGCAGGTAGTCGGCCAGCAGGCGCGAAACAATGTCTTCCACTGGGCCGCGCACTTCGCTGCTCACCAGCTTGTCTTTGGTCTGGCTGGAGAACTTGGGCTCGGGCACCTTCACGCTCAACACGCAGCACAGGCCTTCGCGCATGTCGTCGCCGGTCACTTCAACCTTGGCCTTTTTGGCGAACTCGTGTTCTTCAATGTATTTGTTGATGACGCGCGTCATGCCCGCGCGCAGGCCGGTCAGGTGGGTACCGCCGTCGCGTTGCGGGATGTTGTTGGTGAAGCACAGCACCTGCTCGTTGTAGCCGCTGTTCCACTGCATGGCCACTTCCACGCCAATGTTGGTGCCTTGGTCGCTGGCGCGGTCGCCGGTGGCGTGGAAGATGTTGGGGTGCAACACCGTCTTGCCTTTGTTGATGAAGCCCACAAAGCCCTGCACGCCACCAGCGCCTGAAAAGTCGTCTTCCTTGCCGCTGCGTTCGTCTTTCAGGCGAATGCGCACGCCGTTGTTCAAAAAGCTCAGCTCGCGCAGGCGCTTGGACAAAATTTCGTAGTGGAAGTCGGCGTTCTCTTTGAAGATGTCGTAGTCGGGCAGAAAGTGCACCTCGGTGCCGCGTTTTTCGGTGTCACCGGTCACCTTCATGGGTGAAATCTCAACGCCGTTTTGCGTTTCCACGATGCGGTTTTGCACGAAGCCGCGGGCAAAATCGATCTGGTGCATCTTGCCTTCGCGGCGCACCGTCAGGCGCAGCCACTGGCTCAGCGCGTTCACGCAACTCACGCCCACGCCGTGCAGGCCGCCCGAGACCTTGTAGCTGTTCTGGTTGAATTTGCCACCGGCGTGCAGTTCGGTCAGCGCAATCTCGGCGGCACTGCGCTTGGGCTCGTGCTTGTCGTCCATCTTCACGCCGGTCGGAATGCCGCGGCCGTTGTCCACCACCGAAATCGAGTTGTCGGTGTGGATGGTGACCATGATGTCGTCGCAGTGGCCGGCCAGCGCTTCGTCGATCGAGTTGTCCACGACTTCAAATACAAGATGGTGCAGGCCGGTGCCATCCGACGTGTCGCCGATGTACATGCCCGGGCGCTTGCGCACCGCTTCCAGGCCTTCCAGGATTTGGATGGCGCCCTCGCCATACCCTTCGCTCGCGCCAGCCTGGTGGGCGTTGATGGTGGGCTGAAAGTTGGAGCTTTCCGTGCTGACCTCGCCAGTGTTGACGGCATCTGTTCCGGGTTCGGCGGGCTTGTTGGCTTCGGACATGGTGAAATTTCTCTGACTTCTAGAAACGCCAAACCCGCAAAGTAGCGGGTTGAGCAAAAGGTACCGGTGCGCGTGTCTTCGTCAAGGCCATCGCGGAACCGGCTTTGCCGGGCCGCTACTGGCGCCTCCCAGTGGGGGGTGACGCCGAAGGCTGCGCGGGGGGGGGGCGTCGTCATATCCGCATCGGCATGACAACGTATTTGAAGGCGTTGTCATCGGGGTTGGTCAACAGCGCGGAGCTGTTGCCATCGGACAGTTCGATGCGAACCATTTCCTGAGACATGTTTTGCAACGCGTCGATCAGGTAGGTCACATTGAAACCGATCTCGATGGTGTCGCCACCGTAATCAATGTCGAGTTCGTCCACCGCTTCTTCTTGCTCGGCGTTGCTCGACGCCACACGCAGTACGCCCGGCTCAATGTTCAGGCGCACGCCCTTGAACTTTTCGCTCGTCATGATGGCGGTGCGCTGCAGCGAAGCCAGCAGCGGTACGCGGCCCAGGGTGATGATGTTCTTGTGGTTGCGCGGAATCACACGGTTGTAGTCGGGGAACTTGCCTTCTACCAGCTTGGTGACGAATTCCATGCCATCAAAGCTGAACTTGGCCTGGTTGGCCGCAAACTGCATTTCAATGGCGCCTTCTTTGTCGCTCAACAGGCGCTGCAGTTCCAGCACCGTCTTGCGCGGCAAGATCACTTCTTGCTTGGGCACTTCCACGTCCAGCGTGGCGCTGGCAAAAGCCAGGCGGTGCCCGTCGGTGGCCACCAGGCTCAGCTGTTGGCCTTCTGCGACAAACAAGATACCGTTCAAGTAGTAACGAATGTCGTGCACCGCCATGGCAAACGACACCTGGCCGAGCAGGCTTTTCAGCGTTTTCTGCGGCACGCTGAACGCCGGGCCGAAGCTGGCCGACTCTTGCACCAGTGGAAAGTCTTCAGGCGGCATACTCTGCAGCGTGAAGCGGCTTTTGCCGCCTTTCAGAATGAGTTTGCCGGCGCTCGACTCCAGGCTGACCGACTGGTCGCCCGGCATGGTGCGCAAAATGTCGATCAGCTTGCGTGCGCCCAAGGTCGTGGCAAAGCTGCCTTCGTCGCCACTGAGTTCGGCGGTGGTACGGATCTGAATTTCCAGATCGCTGGTGGTCAGCTGCACCGCCGAGCCGGTTTTGCGCAGCAGCACGTTGGCCAGAATGGGCAAGGTGTGGCGGCGCTCGACGATGCCAGCCACCGACTGCAGTGCAGCCAAAACCTTGTCCTGGGTCGATTTCAAAACGATCATGTCTGACTCTTTCGTCTCTGGTTAACTCGATGGCCGGGTTCTGTTGCCCCGCTCGCATGGGCCTAGGCACAGGCCAAACTTGCGCTATTTTCGCCTTTTTGCAGCGCCGAACCTGAAATGGGCCCAAGCGGAACGGCCAACGTGTCGCCGAGCCCGCCCAAGGGTGTGCACCGTGTCACGCCGCTCATCCTTTGAGGGTCTGTTCCAGCACGTGCAGTTGCTGGTTGAGCTCGGTGTTTTGCTGGCGCTCGGCGCCAATTTTGCGCACCGCGTGCAACACCGTGGTGTGGTCGCGCCCGCCAAACAGCTCGCCAATTTCGGGCAGACTTTTCTGGGTCAGTTCTTTGGCCAGAAACATGGCAATCTGGCGCGGACGGGCAATGCTGGCCGGGCGCTTCTTGCTGTACATGTCCGCAACCTTGATCTTGTAATAGTCGGCTACGGTTTTCTGAATGTTTTCCACCGAAATTTGCCGGTTTTGAATCGACAGCAGGTCTTTCAATGCATCGCGCGCCAATTGAATGGAAATTTCCTTCTGGTTGAAACGCGAATACGCCAGGATTTTGCGCAGCGCACCTTCCAGCTCGCGCACGTTGGAGCGCACGTTTTTCGCCACGAAGAACGCCACTTCTTCGGGCATCACCGCGTGCTCCACCGCCGCTTTGTTGATCAGAATCGCCACCCGCATCTCCAGTTCGGGCGGCTCTATGGCCACCGTTAAGCCTGAATCGAAGCGCGAAACCAGCCGCTCGTGGATGTCGGCCAGGCCCTTGGGATAGGTGTCGCTGGTCAGCACAATGTGTGATTTGCGCGCCAGCAGGGCCTCAAAGGCGTTGAAGAACTCTTCTTGCGTGCGCTCTTTGTTGGCGAAAAACTGCACATCGTCGATCAGCAGCAGGTCGAGCGAGTGGTAACGCTCTTTGAATTCGTCAAACGTTTTGCGCTGGTAGGCCTTCACCACGTCCGAGACAAATTGCTCGGCGTGGATGTACAACACCTTGGCCTGTGGACGATCGGCCAACAGATGGTTGCCAATAGCGTGCACCAGGTGGGTTTTGCCCAGGCCCACGCCACCGTAAATGAACAGCGGGTTGTACAGCTGGCCGAGGCTGCCGGCCACGTGCATGGCAGCGGCGCGGGCCATGCGGTTGGCCGAGCCTTCCACCAGCGTCGAAAACGTGAGCGCCGGGTTCAGCCGGGTCTTGGGTGCACTGGGGCTGACCGCCTCCACGGGCGCCAGGTCGGGCAGTTCGGCCAGCACCTGTTCTTGTACCGTGCGTGGTGCGGGTGACGTGCGGCTGGGGCCTTCGCGCGCAGCGAGCACCAACTCCAGGTTGACTGGAGAACCGTTCACGGCTTCCATCAGCACCGTGATGCGGGCAGCGTATTGAGCGCGAATCCAGTCGAGTTTGAACCGGTTCGCGACCGACACCACGACCTTGCTGCGGTCGGCTGCGACGGTGGCCGACAAGGGTCGGATCCAGGTGTTGAACTGCTGTTCGGGGATTTCCTGGGACAGGCGGTCCAGGCAGGTGAGCCATAAAGACTGGGCGTCAGTGGGCGGAAAGTCTGGGGTGATGCCCTCGGTCATGCTGGAGGTGGCTGCTACGCTGTTATTGTGGACAAATGGCTCGGGGTGAACCGCGAATTGTAGTGCGCGTGGACACTTATCCACAAGCTTGGGTTGCCGGCCTGGGCATGCGAAAAACCGTCTTGTTGACGTATTGGCACCAGATATACCTGCAAGTGCTTGCCCGGCATCGGGTTTCTTTGCGATAATTGCGGGTTTCCCCGATTTTTACTGAGCACCATGAAACGCACTTACCAGCCTTCCAAGATCAAACGCGCCCGCACCCACGGCTTCCTCGTCCGCATGAAAACCCGTGGTGGCCGTGCAGTGATCAACGCTCGCCGCGCCAAGGGCCGCAAGCGTCTGGCCGTCTGAGCCCGCGCGTGCTGTGCCGCTGTCGGCTGGCCCGGCGCAACCACTGAACGCGCCTGAGGGTTCAGCAGTGGTGCAGCGGCTCAAGTCCAGGCAGCAATTTCAAGCCGTTATGGCGGGTGCCCTTGTGGCCAAAACCCCCCACTTCGCCTTGCACCGTGTGGCGTTGGACGCCGCACACGAGAGCGCCCACGCAGGTCGGGCGCTTTTCCCTGTGGCCGACACTTGGTTGGGTGTACTCCTGCCCAAGCGTTGGGCGCGTCGTGCCGTCACCCGCAACGCCATTCGGCGCCAGATTTACGAAGCTGCCCGCGAGAAAGCCCACCAGCTGCCTCAGGCGGCTTTGGTTGTTCGTCTGCGCACCGAATTCAGCCGCAAGCAGTTTGTGAGCGCCACGTCCGATGCCTTGAAGCGCGCGGTGCGGGCCGAGCTGAACCAGCTGCTGGACCGGGTGGCTCCAAAGGTGCCTGCTGCGCAAGCGCCGAGCGCCTGCACACCCGTCTCGCCGGAGTTGCCCCATGCTGTCTGACTGGCCACGCCAAGTCCTGATCGGCTTGGTCAAAGGTTATCGTTTGCTGCTCAGCCCTGCGCTGGGCAGCAGTTGCCGTTTCGAGCCCTCGTGTTCGGTGTATGCCTTGGGCGCGCTGGAGCGCCACGGCGCGCTGGCGGGCAGTTACCTCACGCTCAAACGCCTGGGCCGTTGCCACCCGTGGTGTGACGGTGGCTTTGACGCGGTGCCTGAAGCCACCCCCGCCCTGTTTTCCCGTCTGATTTCACCCCCCTCAGAAAAGAAGAACCCGTCATGAATGACATCCGTCGATCCATCCTGTGGGTGGTTTTTGGTCTTTCGATGGTCCTGATCTGGGACAAGTGGCAGATCCACAACGGCCAGAAACCCACCTTTTTCCCGGGGTCCGCCGTCACTGCGCCAGCAGCCGGCCAGGCACCTGCCGCCGGTGGCAGTCTGCCGGCGGCGGTGGGTTCGGCCGCGGTGGGCGGTGAAGCGCCTGCTGGTGCGCCAGCGGTTGCGGCGATGCGCCACGAGGTCAGCACCGACGTGCTCAAGCTGGTGTTCAACAGCGAAGGCGGCTCGCTCATTGACGCCCAGCTGTTCAAACACGCGGAAGCCACCCGCTCCAGCGAAGACCAGGAAGACAAGCCGTTCACCCTGTTGACACAGAGCGCCAACAGCACCTATGTGGCGCAGAGCGGTTTGATCGGCGGCAGTTTCCCGACCCACAAAACCCCGATGACGCTGGTGCCTGGTGCCACGTCACTGGCAGATGGCCAGAACGAGCTGCAGGTGCGCTTTGAGTCGGCCGAGGTGGGTGGTGTGAAGCTGGTCAAGACCTACACCCTGACGCGCGGTCGCTACGACATGACGGTGCAGCACGATGTGGTGAACAACAGCGGCCAGCCGGTGAGCCCGCAGCTGTACCTGCAACTGGTGCGCGACGGCAACAAGCTCAGCAGCGAAACGCCGTTTTATTCCACCTTCACCGGCCCGGCCATCTACACCGAGGCGCAGAAATACCAGAAGGTCGAATTCGCCGACATCGAAAAGAACAAGGCCGATTTCGAGAAGACCGCAACCAATGGCTACGTGGCCATGGTGCAGCACTACTTTGCCACGGCCTGGGTGTTGGGTGATGGCGTGGCGCGCGACAACTTTGCCCGCAAGATCGACAACAACCTGTACGCGGTAGGCGCCATCACGGCACTGCCCGCCGTGGCGCCGGGCCAGACCCAGAGCGTGCAGGCCCGCCTGTTTGTGGGCCCGCAAGCCGAGAAGGTGCTGGAAACCATCACGCCCGGCCTGGAGCTGGTGAAAGACTACGGCTGGCTCACCATTTTGGCCAAGCCTTTGTACTGGTTGCTGGAGAAGATCCACGGCTTCGTGCAGAACTGGGGCTGGGCCATCGTGCTGCTGGTGGTGCTGATCAAGGCCGCTTTCTACTGGCTCAACGCCAGCGCCTACAAGAGCATGGCCAAGATGAAGGCGATCAACCCGCGCATCATGGAAATGCGCGAGCGTCTCAAGGGCAACCCGCAGCAGATGCAGCAGGAAATGATGAAGATGTACCGGGAAGAGAAGGTCAACCCGCTCGGTGGCTGCTTCCCCATCCTGATCCAGATCCCGGTGTTCATTGCGCTGTACTGGGTACTGCTGTCCAGCGTGGAAATGCGCAATGCGCCCTGGCTGGGCTGGATCACCGACTTGTCGTCGCCCGATCCCTACTTCATCTTGCCGGTGGTGATGGCCGTGACCACCATGATCCAGACCGCACTGAACCCGCTGCCACCCGATCCGCTGCAGGCCAAGCTGATGTGGATGATGCCGCTGATGTTCTCGGTCATGTTCTTCTTCTTCCCGTCAGGCTTGGTGCTCTACTGGATCACCAACAACGTGTTGACCATTGCGCAGCAATCGTTCATCAACAACCGCATGGGCGTACCGCTGAAATTCACGTTGCCTTTTGACTTGTTCAAAGGCAAGCCGGCTGCCAAATAAGGCACAAGCTCCCGCCTAGGGCCGCGCAAGCGGCCCTTGGTGTTTCTGATCCACTGCTCGCAAAGCCCCCCCACCATGCTCAGCGCACAAACCGACCCTATTGCCGCCATAGCCACCGCGCCCGGGCGGGGTGCTGTGGGCATCGTGCGCGTATCCGGCCGAGGGTTGAAACCGTTTGTGCAGGCGCTCTTGGGCCGCGATCTCAAGCCCCGCGAAGCCACCTACTTGCCGCTGCCCGACGCACAGGGGCAGCCGATCGACCATGGCCTGGCACTGTGGTTTCCAGGCCCGCACTCGTACACCGGCGAAGACGTGCTGGAACTGCAGGGCCACGGCGGGCCGGTGGTGCTGCAGCTGCTGTTGGCACGTTGCCTGGCGGTGGCGCAGTCGGCCGCCGCCGCTGGGCAGCCGCTGCTGGGCGGGCTGCGCCCAGCCCGCCCAGGCGAGTTCACCGAGCGCGCGTTTCTGAACGACAAGCTCGACCTGGCGCAGGCCGAGGCCGTGGCCGATCTGATTGACGCCAGCACCGAGGCGGCGGCACGCAGCGCGTCGCGCTCGCTGGCCGGGGTGTTTTCGGAGCGTATCCACACGCTGCGCGACGCTTTGATTCACCTGCGTATGCTGGTTGAAGCGACGCTGGATTTTCCCGAGGAAGACATTGACTTTCTGCATAAGGCCGACGCCATGGGCCAACTCCAACGCCTGCGCAGCGCGCTGGCCGATGTGCAAGGCGAGGCCCGTCAGGGCGCCTTGCTGCGCGACGGCCTGAAGGTGGTCATTGCGGGCCAGCCCAACGCAGGAAAAAGCTCCCTGCTCAACGCCCTGGCCGGTGCCGAACTGGCCATCGTGACGTCCATCGCGGGCACCACCCGTGACGTGGTGCAGCAAACCATTCAGATCGAGGGCGTGCCGCTGCATGTCATCGATACCGCCGGCTTGCGCGACAGCCCGGACGTGGATGAGGTCGAAAAAATTGGCATTCAGCGCGCCTGGGGTCAGATTGAGCGGGCCGATGCGGTGCTGTTTTTGCACGATCTGACCCGCAGCGACAGCGCCGACTACCAGGCCGCAGACGCAGCCATTGCCGCCCACCTGGGCGCTGCGCTGCCCGCCGGTGTGACGGTGTTGCAGGTGTGGAACAAGCTGGATCAGTGCCCGATCGGTGCCGATTCGGTTTTGGCAGAACGCCTGCAGGCTGGCGACCTGGCCTTGTCGGCCAAAAGTGGTGACGGGCTGGAAGCCTTGCGCCAGCGCCTGCTGGCTTTGGCGGGTTGGCAACACGCGGGCGACGGCCTGTTTATGGCGCGTGAGCGGCACTTGCAAGCGCTGCAGCGCGTGGGCGTGCACCTGGACAGCGCCCACGTTCTGTTGGCCGTGGGCGCCGAGCACCTGGAATTGCTGGCCGAAGAGCTGCGCCTGGGGCAGCACGCGCTGGGTGAGATCACCGGCGAATTCACCGCCGACGATTTGCTGGGGGAGATTTTTTCGCGTTTTTGCATCGGAAAGTGAGGCCCCGTGCGCCGCCCGGCGCTGCCCGCGCACCGTTGGGAGTGAAACGGTAAGCAGCCGTAAAAACGCCTTGCCCACAGGCACCGCCTGCGGTTATCTTGCGGCATGAACGCTTCTTCTGCGGCCACGTTGCGCCACGGCATCCAGGGCCTGGCGCAGTCCATGCGCCATTGCCAAGCGCTGGACGGGGTGCCGCTGAGCCTGAACGAAGCCCAGTGGACGGCGTTGGCCAACTACCTGCAGCCCGTCAGCCTGTCTCAAGGGCAGGTGCTGATTGAGCAAGGGGTTAAAGACCGCACCGTGTATTTCGTTGAAAGCGGCAGCCTCACCGTGCACTATGAAGACGACCGGGAGCGCATCTGCATTGCCATGGTGGGCGCCGGTTCGTTGCTGGGCGAGGGCGCTTTTTTCAGCCATCTGCCCCGCAGCGCTAACGTGCAAGCCGGGTCTGACTGTCGGCTCTGGTGCATGACGCCACTGCGCTTTCGCGAGTTGTCCGTGCGCCACCCTGATGTGGCCCTGGACCTGGCCGTGGCCATGTCGGCCGTGCTGGCCCGCCGCATGTACAACAAGCCCAGGCGGGTGGCGGTGACCTGAGCGCTGAGCGCGGGTTCAAGGGTGCATCAGCCCGGGATTTCTGCCCTTTATCCGCCCACTGCTCCGCGCAGTTTTGCCCATACTTCGCCCATGTCCTTGTTCAGCTGGCTGCAAGCCAAAAAACCCGCTCCGGTACGCAAACCGGGCGCTTCGGTGGCGCGCCGTTCGTTTGTCCAAACCAACCTTCCTCTGATTTCGCCGCGCCGTGGCCGGCGCATCTTGCGGCGCGAGCAGCTGTTTTCGGTGGTGCGCGAGTCGATGATCCGAGGCGGCGTGTTGTCCACCAGCTACGAGTTCAAGGTGCTGACGCTGGACGCCAACGGCGACAGTTTTCTGGTGTTGATTGACCTGGCTTTGCCCGCTGAGGTGATGCCCGACGAGTACCTGCTGGAGATTGAGCGCTGGATTCAGTCGAGCGCCCAGTCGCGCCACAGCATGGCTGTGCGTTCGGTGTATTGGCGGCGCAAGTCGGTGCACGACCAGCGCGGCATGGCGCTCAAAGCCGCAGTGGCCGCCCAGACCCGGCGCGAGGAGCGCGCGCCCAGCGCCACCGCCATGCCGCCACCGCGCAAGCCATCGGCGCACAACCGGCCGCAGCCCGTCGCGCCTGATGAGGTGGAGGCTTTTCGGCGTGCGCTGCAGAGCGCCGCCACGCCGGTGCGCCGTGAGCCATCTGGGGCCGATGTGTATTTGCCCGTGCCCGAGTCGCACAGCGACTTCTCTGCGTTGAGCGAGACGCAACACGGGAAGCTCTGAGATGCGCTGAACGGCCCGGTCAGGTCACCAATCCGATAAACGGCCTGATCCAAGCGCTGGTCAATGTCCGGTGAAGTCCAGCAGCGTGAACAGTTTCAGGCCAGAAGCGCGCAGTTTTTCAGAGCCGCCCAGTTCGGGCAGGTCCACAATGGCGGCGCCCTCCATCACCTCAGCCCCCAGCTTTTCCAGCAACCGGGCACCCGCCATCATGGTGCCACCGGTGGCAATCAGGTCGTCAATCAGCACCACGCGGTCGCCCGGCTTCACCGCATCGGTGTGCAGCTCCACGGTGGCGCTGCCGTATTCGAGTTCGTAGGTTTCCTGCACCGTGGTGAACGGCAGCTTGCCCTTTTTGCGAATGGGCACAAAACCCACGCCCAGCTCGTAGGCGAGCACCGAGCCGATGATGAAGCCGCGCGCGTCCAGACCGGCCACGACGGTAGGCCGCAGGGCCGGGTCCATGTAGCGGTGCACAAACACGTCGATCAGCACGCGGAACACCTTGGGGTCTTGTAGCAGCGGCGTGATGTCGCGGAACTGCACGCCGGGCGCAGGCCAGTCCGGCACGGTGCGGATGTGAGCTTTCAAATAGGCAGAGGTGTCCATGGGGTCGGGTCCGTTGAGCGGCTTTCATTATCGCCCCGCACACAAAAAAACCCCGGTTTTGAAGCCGGGGTTCTGGGCGAGGCGCTGGGTCAGGCCATGGGCTTGAACTGGTAGCCATTGCCGGCGGCCTCGAGGGTGCCAAACGCCGGAAACGGGAAGTGGAAGCCACCAGCCACGGCCTTGTCTTTCACCAACATGTCAAACACGCGGCGTCGGGTTTGCCTGGCCATCTCCGCGTCCATGTCGAAGGCCACGGCCCACTCGGGGCTGCGTGCAAACAGCGAGGGTACGTTCACCACATCGGCCACGTACGTGAACGACTGGCCTTCGGAACGGACGGTGAAGATGCTCATGCCAGGGGTGTGGCCGAAGGCCGCTGACGAGGTGATGCCGGGGGCGATTGCTGCGCCGGGTTCAAACAGGACCAACTGGCTGGCGGGCAGGCTGCCAACGGTTCGACGCACCGCCTGGAATGCACCTTTCATGGCCGGGGGCGCGGCTTCCATGCGCGCATCGTCCATCCAGTACGCGTGCTCGGGTGCGGGTACATGCACCTTGGCGTTGGGATAGACCAGCGAGCCGTCCTTGGCACGCAGGCCGTTGATGTGGTCACCGTGGTAATGGCTCAGGATGACGTGGTTGATGTCTTCCGGCTTGTAACCGGCAGCGGCCAGGTTGGCGCGCAGCTTGCCCGTGGTGGGCGGGCCATTGTCGGCAAAGCCGGTGTCGATCAGGAGCTTGGTGTCGCCGCTGACCACCAGGAAGGCGGTGAACGGAATGTCCACATAGTCGGTGGGCAGGTTTTGCGAGGCCAGCAGGGCTTTCACCTGCTCGAGTGGTGCATTGCGCACAAACTCTTCACCCAGTGGGCGGCGCAGGGCGCCGTCGTTCAGCGCAATGATTTCCATGGCGCCGAGTTTCATGCGGCGAAAACCGACCTCGGGCAGCACAGGTGCGCCGAAGTTGGGCGTGCTCTGAGACCACACGGACGAGAAGGTGAGTGCAGAGGCGCCAGCGATACCGGCACCCAGGAAAAGTCGGCGGTCCATCATGATGCTGCTCCAGATTGGTAAGGAGCCGAAAGCATACAGACTGATTGGTCATCATGTATACCAATTGGTCTCTTTAACCATGGTGATCGCATGGAATTTGCGCGTGGTCGGAAGCCCCCTGCTGCGCAGTCGTCTACTCAGCCTGACAGCAATTTGCCCTCGGCCAGCGCCAGCGCTGGCGCTTTGCCACTGAGCACCAGCGTGTCGCCGCCTTCCAGCACCGAGTCGTCACTGAACGCGCAGGGCAGGCCGCTGGCCCGGCGCAGGCTCACCAGCCGCACACCCACCGCCTCCAGCGCCAGCCCGCCCAGTGTTTTGCCCACGGTGCGCCCGGCGGTGGGCAGGGTCACGGTGTGCAGGCGCTCGTGGTCGATGTCGTCCAGGCTGTCGTCGCCCGCACCATGGAAATAGCCGCGCAGCAGGTTGTAGCGCGCGTCGCGCTGGTCTTGCACCACGCGGATCACACGGCGCATGGGTACCCCCACCAGCGCCAGCGCATGGCTGGCCAGCATCAGACTGGCTTCAATGGCTTCGGGCACCACTTCGGTGGCGCCGGCCTGGCGCAGTTTCTCCAGGTCGGTGTCATCCACGGTGCGCACCACCACCGGCGCGTTCACTGCCTGCTCGTGGGTGTGGTGCAGCACCTTGAGTGCGCTGGGCGTGTCGAGGTAGGTCACCACCACAGCGCTGGCGCGGTGAAGGCCGGCCGCCATCAGCGCCTGCAGCCGCGCGGCGTCGCCATACACCACCGAATGCCCGGCAGCGGCGGCCTGGCGCACACGGTCGGGGTCAAGGTCGAGCGCCATGTACGGAATGCCTTCGGCTTCCAGCAAGCGCGCCAGGTTTTGGCCACAGCGGCCATAGCCGCAAATGATGACGTGCTTGTCGGCGTTGATGGCCTTGCGCGCAATGCTCGTCATCTGCACCGACTGCATCAGCCAGTCGCTGCCCACCAGCCGGGTCACGATGGCGTTGGTGTACAGAATGATGAAGGGCGTGGCCAGCATGGAGATCACCATGGACGCCAGGATCGGGTTGAACAGCGCGGGTGGGACCAGGTTGTTTTGCCCGGCCAGCGTCAGCAGCACCAGGCCGAATTCACCGCCTTGTGCCAGATACAGGCCGACGCGCAGCGACACACCGGCGCTGGCGCCAAACAGGCGGGTCAGCCCGGTGATAAGTGCGAGCTTGAAGGCGAGCGACAGCGTGAGCAGCAGCAGCACCAGCGGCCAGCGTTCAATCACCAGCCACCAGTCCAGCATCATGCCGATGGTGATGAAAAACAGGCCCAGCAGCACGTCGTGAAACGGACGGATGTCGGTTTCCACCTGGTGCTTGTATTCGGTTTCAGAGATCAGCATGCCCGCCACAAACGCACCCAGCGCCAGCGACAGGCCGGCGTGCTCGGTCAGCCAGGCCAGGCCCAGGGTGATCAGCAACAGGTTGAGCATGAACAGCTCGTCGCTCTTTTGCCGCGCCACCAGCGTCAGCCACCAGCGCATGACCCGCTGGCCACCGGTGAGCAGCACACCCAGCAGCACCACCGCCTTGACCAAGGCCCAACCCAGCGCTGGCAGTAGGTCCTCGGGTGCCGCTGCCAGGGCCGGAATGAGCACCAGCAAGGGCACCACGGCCAAGTCTTGAAACAGCAAAATACCCACCACGCGCTTGCCGTGTTCGGACTCCAGTTCCAGCCGCTCGGCCAGCAGCTTGATGACGATGGCGGTGCTGCTCATGGCCATGACACCGCCCAGCGCCAGCGCGATCTGCCAGGACACGTTCCACCAGGTGGGCAGCAGCAGCGCCAGGCCCAGCGAAGCGCCGGTGGTGATCAGCACCGTCAGCAACACCTGCGACATGCCCAGCCCGAACACATGGCGCTTCATGCTGCGCAGCTTGGGCAGGCTGAATTCCAGGCCAATCACAAACATGAGGAACACCACGCCAAACTCGGCCAAGTAGCGCACGCCGCTGGAGTTTTGTGCCAGCGCCAGGGCGTTGGGGCCAATGATCACACCCACCACCAGGTAGCCCAGCATCGGCGGCAGCTTCAGCTGGCGGCAGGCCACCACGCCCAGCACGGCGGCCAGCAGGTACAAGAGCGTGATGTCGAGCGAATTCATACCTTTGAATGTTAACGGGCGATGGCGGTCATTTCCCCGTGCCGCCGGGCGCCTGGGCGGTGCGGCGGCGATAATCGCGCCATGCGTTCACCCACCCCGTTTGACCCCCTGCGCGCCCAGGCGCTGGCCATTGAGACCCTGACCATTGAGGCACTGGCCGTCACCGCCATGGCCGCGCGGCTGGGCGAGGCGTTTGCCCAGGCTACCGAGCTGGTGCTCAACAGCCAGGGCCGCGTGGTGGTGATGGGCATGGGCAAAAGCGGCCATATCGGCCGCAAGATTGCCGCCACGCTGGCGTCCACCGGCACGCCCGCCATGTTTGTGCACCCGGCCGAGGCGAGCCACGGCGACCTGGGCATGATCACCGCGGCCGACGTGGTGCTGGGCATCAGCAACAGCGGTGAAAGCGAAGAGCTCACCGTGCTGCTGCCGCTCATCAAACGCATGGGTGTGCCACTGGTGGCACTCACCGGGCGCCCGCAGTCCACCCTGGGCCGCCACGCCGACGTGGTGCTCGACGCCTCGGTGGAAAAAGAAGCCTGCCCGCACAACCTGGCCCCCACCGCCAGCACCACCGCCCAGCTCGCCATGGGTGACGCGCTGGCTGTGGCCCTGCTGGATGCGCGCGGTTTCAAGGCCGACGATTTTGCCCGCTCGCACCCGGGCGGCGCACTCGGGCGCAAGCTGCTCACGCATGTGAGCGACGTGATGCGCGCCAGCGCCGACGTGCCGCGCGTGCCGCTGGATGCCGACCTGATGACGCTGATGCGCGAAATCAGCGCCAAAGGCCTGGGCATGAGCGCCGTGGTGGACGCGGATGATCGCGTGCTGGGCATCTTCACCGACGGCGATTTGCGCCGCCTGATCGAAAAAACCGGCAGCAGCGCCGACTTGCGCACCCTCACCGCGCGCGACGTGATGCACGCCAATCCCCGCACCGTGCGGTCCGACGCGCTGGCGGTGGAAGCCGCCGGCCTCATGGAGTCCAGCCGCATCACCAGCGTGCTGGTGGTGGACGAGGCGGGCCAACTGTGTGGTGCCCTGAACAGCAACGATTTGATGCGCGCGAAGGTGATTTGACCCCCCGTGCGCCGTTGCGCGGCTTCCCCCCAGGGGGACGGCGCTGGTGGCCTGGGTTGGTGTTTCTTCACTCGGTGCTTTTGTCCTCCCCGGTTAGCATTGCTCCATGTCCCTTGATCTGCCGCCGCTGCGCCCCACCTTGAACTTCGACCCCGTGCTGCTGTTGCGTGCGCAGCCGGTGCGCGTGGTGTTTTTTGACGTGGACGGTGTGCTCACCGATGGCGGCCTGTATTTCACCGAAACGGGCGAGACCCTCAAGCGCTTTCACACGCTGGACGGCCATGGCCTGAAGTTGCTCCAGCGCGCTGGCATCACGCCGGCTGTGGTGACCGGGCGCGACTCGGCCGCCCTGCGCAAGCGCTTGGAGGCGCTGGGTGTGGTGCATGTGCGCTACGGCATGGAAGACAAGCGACCGGCGGCCGAGGCCATCTTGGCCGAATTGGGGCTGGACTGGTCGGCCGCAGCGGCCATGGGAGATGACTGGCCCGATTTGCCCATGTTGCGTCGAGCCGCGCTGGCCTGCGCGCCGCCCACCGCCCAGGCTGAAGTGCTGGCGCTGGCCCACGTGGTCACTCAGCGTTTGCCCGGCGCAGGTGCGGTGCGCGAGTTGTGCGACCTTCTCTTGGTGGCCCGTGGCGCCTACGCCGACGAACTTGAGGCTGCTGCCCGGTGAGCAACACCGCGCCACTGCAACCACTCGGCCCTGCAGCACCCAGCCGGTCTGTGGCCTGGCGGCCCGGGCGCGTCTGGGACCAGGTGTCCATTTACCTGCCCGTGTTGCTCATGGGCCTGATGGCGCTGGCCTCTTACTGGCTGCTTCGCGCCACGCCCGAAGCCGCTTTGCCGGCGGCGGCACGTCCGGTCACACACGAGCCCGACTATTTCATGCGCCGCTTTTCCGTCAAAGTATTCGACGCCGACGGCGTGTTGAAGAGCGAGATTTATGGTGCCGAAGCGCGCCACCGTCCCGACACCGACTCGGTGGAGATTGACCAGGCCCGCATCCGTTCGCTGCAGGCCGGTGGCCTGCTCACCACCGCCACCGCACAACGTGTCACCAGCAACGGCGCACAGACCGAGTTTGTGCTGGAGGGTGATGCCGTGGTGGTGCGTGAGGCCGGCCGCAAGGCCGACGGATCGGTGCTGCCCCGGCTGGAGTTTCGTGGCGATCTGCTGCAGGTGTTCACCGAGCCGCAGCGGCTGGTGTCCGACCGCCCGGTGACCGTGGTGCGCGGCAACGACCGCATCAACGCGGACTCGCTCAATTACCAGGGCGATGAGCAGGTGGTCTTGTTCAAGGGCCGGGTCAAGGCCCAGCTCTCCCCGCGCTGAGCCAGTGCCCTCCACCCAACGCCGCTTTTATGCCTGACACCCCAGCGCTCACCCCAGCCCCTATGGTGTTCATCACCGGTGCTTCCAGCGGCATTGGCCAAGCGCTGGCCGCCCGATTTGCCCGCGCCGGCTACCGGCTGGCGCTGGTGGCCCGGCGCACCGCCGACATGCAGGCCTGGGCCGATGCGCAGGGTCTGGGCCCTGAGCGCTGCCGTGTCTACGGTGCCGACGTCGCCGATGTGGACAGCATCGTCGCCGTGGGCCAGGCCTGCCTGGCTGCGCAGGGCGTGCCCGATGTGGTCATCGCCAACGCCGGCGTGAGTATTGGCATGGACACGGCCGAGCCGGAGGACATCCACGTCAAGGCCCGCACCTTCGCCGTCAACAACACCGGGTTGGCCGCCACCTTTCACCCCTTTGTGACCACCATGACCGCGCAAGGTCGCGGCGCTCTGGTCGGCATTGCCAGCGTGGCCGCCATTCGCGGACTGCCCGGCCACGGCGCCTATTGCGCCAGCAAGGCTGCGGTGGTGGCCTACTGCGAAAGCCTGCGTGGCGAACTGCGTGGCAGCGGTGTGGCGGTCGTCACTTTGCTGCCGGGGTATGTGGACACGCCGCTGACCCAGAAAAACCGCTACAGCATGCCGTTTTTGATGAGCGCCGAAGCCTTCGCAGACCGCGCATTCGATGCCATCCAGTCCCGCACCAGTTACCGGGTGATTCCCTGGCAAATGGGCGTGGTCGCCAAGCTGCTGCGCCTGCTGCCCAACCCGCTGTTTGACCGCCTGTTGTCGGGGCGCCCGCGCAAGCACCGGCAAGGTTCCCAAGCCGCGCCCTAGCCGGCTGCGGTGCAGCCGTATCGCGCACAATCGGTGTCCATGATCCCTGACACCTCCTTGGACCACGGCCATCCGCCTGCGCAGGCCACGCATCCCTTTCCCGCGTCTTCCGTGGAGTGCCTGTCATGATGGATGTCGTGGTGCTTTTCTTTCTACTGGGCGTGTTTGCCCGTCTGGTCAAGAGCGACCTGCGCTTGCCCGAAGCCCTGTACGAGACGCTCTCCATTTACCTGCTGCTGGCCATTGGCCTGAAGGGCGGCATTGAGCTGAGCAAGCAACCTCTGCTGGACCTGCTGCCCCAAATGCTGGCCTGCATGGCGCTGGGGTTCGCCATTCCTTTTGTGCTCACGCCGGTGTTGCGGGCGCTGGGCCTGAGCCGGGTAGACGCCGCCTCCATGGCCGCACATTACGGCTCGGTCAGCGTCGTCACCTTCGCTGTGGCCAGCGCGTATCTGGCTGCCCAAGGCGTCGAAACCGAAGCCCACGCGGCCCTGTGGGTGGCCATCATGGAAGCGCCCGGCATCGTGGCCGGCATTTTGCTGGCCCGTCTGGGCGCGCCCGCTGCACCCGGGGCCAGCAAGCCCAGCATCAACTGGGCCGAGCTGGGGCACGACGTGTTTTTTGGCAAATCGGTGCTGTTGCTGGCGGGCGGGCTGCTCATTGGCACCGTCATGGGCGAAGCGGGCACCGCACCCATTGCCCCCGTGTTCATGGCACCTTTCAAAGGCGTGCTGGCGCTGTTCCTGCTGGAGCTCGGTTTGGTGGCTGGCGGGCGCCTGGGCGATTTGCGCCGTTATGGCGTGCGCATCATTGGCTTTGCGCTCATCGCACCGCCGCTGCTGGCGGTGGGTGGCGCACTCACCGGGGTGATGCTGGGCCTGAGCACCGGCGGCGTGGCGATCATGGCCACGCTGGCGGCCAGCGCAAGCTACATCGCCGCGCCCACAGCCATGCGCATGGCCGTGCCCGAAGCCAACGCAGCCCTGTCCATCACCGCCGCGCTCGGCCTCACCTTTCCGTTCAACATTGTGCTGGGTGTGCCGCTGTACCTTGAGCTGGCGCGCTGGCTTCAAAATCTGTTCGCCTGACCTTTGCACCCGCCATGGAAAAACACACCCGAACCCTGCTGGTCATCATCACCGAAGCGGCCATTGAGAAACGGTTGGTGGCCGACAGCCAGCGGCTCGGCGCGCAGGGCTACACCGTGCACGACGTGCGCGGCGGCAGCCGCCTGAGCACGCGTGAAGCCCTGTGGGAGGCCGACCGCAGCATTGAAATGAAGCTGATCTGCACCGCCGAGGTGGCCGACGCCATCGCACGCCATGTGCTCGCCACCTACGCGCCCCACTACAGCCTGACCTTGTTTTTCTCTGGCGTGGACGTGGTCCGGGCCGAAAAATTCTGAGCGTGCAGGCCGTCCAGCGCCAGCCACTGGTCGCCTGATTCGCGAGGTTTGTCGGGCTGCTTTGCGCGGCTCGCTTGACTTCCGGCCCGGGTGTTGCAACATGGGCGCACCTCCCGAGCACACCCAGATTTCACATGGTCAAGAATCACAAGCGCCTGATCGATCACCCGCCTATGTGGGCAAAGAATGCCAGATGCATGGCGCTGTTGGCCGCAGTGGCATGGCCATGGGGCACATGGGCCCAAGCGCCAGACCCGGCCGCGTTTCAGGTGAAGCTGTGGGCCGCCAGCTGCATGGCTTGCCATGGCACCGACGGCCGCGCCGAAGGCACCGGCCTCACGATCGGTGGGCGCCCGGCGCCCGATCTTTTGACCAAGCTGTTGGGTTACAAGACGGGAAAATTGCCCGCGACCATCATGCACCAGCATGCCAAGGGGTACAGCGACGACGAGCTGTCGCGCATCGCAGACTATTTCTCCAGCCTGAAGTGAGCCCCCCATGACCCAAAGACGTGCTTTCCTCAAGACCGGTCTGGTGGCCACGGCCGCCTTGGCAGCACCCCACGTAGCGGCTCAGACCGGTGAGCGGGTGGTGGTGATTGGCGGTGGGTTCGGTGGCGCCACAGCTGCCCGGTATTTGCGCCGCCTCAACCCGGCTTTGCAGGTGACCCTGGTGGAGCCCGCCAGCGAATTCGTCATGTGCCCTATGAGCAACCGTGTCATTCACGGTGGCCTGCAACTGCGCGACATTTCGCGCCCGTACAGCCGTTTTGTGGCCAACAACGGGCTGCGCTGGGTGCGTGCACGGGCCGACGGCATCGACCTGTCGGCGCGCGAAGTCCGCGCTGGTGCCGAGCGACTGCCGTACGACCGGCTGATCGTCTCGCCCGGTGTGGACTATGTGTACGACGGCATCGAGGGCATGGGCACGCCCGCCCAGCAGGCTCGCGTGCCACACGCCTGGAAAGCCGGTGAGCAAACCCAGCAGCTGCGCAACATGTTGCAGGCACTGCCCGACGATGGTGTGGTAGTCATGACCATTCCCAAGGTGCCCTACCGCTGCCCTCCGGGCCCTTACGAACGGGCCAGTCTGATTGCGCACTACCTTCAGACCCGCAAACCCAAGGCCAAGCTGCTGGTGTTTGACGCCAATCCCGAGATTCAGGCCAAGAAGGGCCTGTTTGAGGCGGTCTGGAAAACCCGTTACGGCGACCGCATCGAATACGTCCCCAACGCCGATCTCAAAGCAGTGGATACCCAGGCAGGCATTCTGGAGTTTGAGGTGCAGGGCAAGGTCAAGGCCCAAGTCATCAATGTCATCCCACCCCAGCGGGCCGGTGCCATCGCCCGCAGCAGCGGGCTAGCCAATGTGGGCAACCGGTGGTGCGGTGTCGATTTTCTCAGCTACGAATCGACGGTGGCCCAAGGTGTGTACGTGTTGGGCGATTCGATTGCGGGCGCGCCAGGCATGCCGAAGTCGGGTCACATGGCCAACCAAGAGGCCAAGGTCTGTGCAGGCGCCATTGCCGCGCAGTCGTACGGCATGGGCGTGCCTTCGGAGCCCATTATTGCCAACACCTGCTACAGCTTTGTGTCCCAGAGCGAGGTGATCCATGTGGCCGCCGTGTACCGCTATGACGCAGGCAAGAAGATCATGGTGCCGGCTCCGGGTGCTGGCGGGGTGTCTGCCCAACCCAGCACCATGGAAGGCCTTTACGCCATGGCTTGGGCCACCAACATCATGAACGACACATTGGGCTGAGCCCGCTGCGGTGGCGACGAGCGGGCGGCGTGGCCGCCTGTGCTCCGCAGACGTTTGACTGACCATGAAAAAAGCCCCGTGGCGTGCCAAGGGGCTTTTTTCTTCCTGCGCTGACCGTCTTCGGGAGCCGGTTCAGTGGTGTTCAGGACTGTGGGACTGAGCGATCAATAACCGCCACGGCCACCGCCGCCACCGCCGTCACGACGGCCACCGCCGCCGTAGGGGCTGCGGAAACCGCCGTCACCGCCACCGCCGCCACCAAAGCCGCCACCGCCGGAACGGTCGCCGCCGCCACCAAAGCCGCCGCCACCACCACGGGGGCCGCCGAAGCCGCCGGTGCGAGGAGGACGGGCTTCCATTGGACGGGCTTCGTTCACCACCAGGCTGCGACCGCCCAGAGACTGGCCGTTCATGCCTTCAACAGCAGCTTGCGCTTCGGCGTCGTTGCCCATTTCGACAAAGCCGAAACCTTTGGAGCGGCCGGTGTCACGTTCCATCATGACCTTGGCGCTGTTGACAGAGCCGTAGGCGCTGAAAGCTTGCTGCAGGTCTTCGTCGCGGACGGTGTAGGGCAGGTTGCCCACGTACAGTTTGTTGCCCATGGTTGGGACTCCTAATAACACTGATAAAAATAGCGATGGAGCCCCGTTAGCAAACAAAACCTGTAGCACGCGAAACCAACCGATCACTTGTCAAACGAGCGTTTCAGACGCTCGCGGGAAGATTATGCGCGCAATGCCGCATAGACAGTGACAATTTTTCAGTGGCGATGGGCGCCTTGTTGGGGCGATGCGCAATAACAACACCTGCACACCACAGCCTGGTAGGTCGCCCGCACAGGGCCTGGTCTGTGGTCGGCCCAGGGCAACGCACCCGGCGGGCGCGCTGTCTGCTTATTGTTTATATGCCGCGGGCCATCGCCGTGCATCGCACCAGACGCCTGAGTGGCGCTACCGTGGGCGCGGGCGGGCCGCCGTTGCTGAGCACGATGCTGTCGTCGCTGGTGCACGTCGCCACCGTGAGGCTTCCGTTGGTCCTGGGCACGCTCAGAGGGGCATCGCAACTGAGCGTGTTGCAGGTGTTGTTGGCCGGGGTCCGGTCGGCTTAGGGTGCCTGTAAACCGCTCACGGTGGCGGTGTTGATGAGCGGTCAGGCGCAGGTCCCTGGGTGTCTGCGTGCAAGCCAGTGGCGCGCTGGCAGGCACGCTGTTTGGTGTTATTTGGCGCTTTTTTGCTGATGGGCCGGTGGTACCGCGCGCGCACGGTTTCTTGGGTTGGGCCGTCTTGCAAGCTTGAGTGGTGGTTGCTTTTACCCAGTAGCCTGCGCGATCAAGCGCCAACGCCTGCCTGCAGGTTGTCCGCCAGGGCGCTCTCACCGACTGTGCCTGTGGGCGGCGTGGGTGGGACTGTGCGGCGCACAGCGCTTCAATTTATACTTGCCCCAGCGCCGATTTGATCCAGATTGCGGGCGCTTTAGAAATGCCGCTAAAGGGGGGATTCCCGGCCTCGCCTTTGAAACACTTGTGTTGGGCGGCGTCGGGTTTTGTTTTTTTGGACCCTGCCCAGCGGGGAATGCCCAGTGATCGTCACGCCCCAAACGTTCCGATTTGACCAACCGCTGCCCCTGCGCAGCGGCGCCGTGCTGCCCGCCTACGAGCTGGTGGTGGAAACTTACGGCACGCTCAACGCCGATCGATCCAACGCGGTGCTGGTGTGCCACGCGCTCAATGCCTCACACCATGTGGCCGGCCTGCATGCCGACGCGCAGGGCCAGCCGCTGGCGCGCAGCGAAGGCTGGTGGCACAACATGATCGGCCCCGGCAAGCCGCTGGACACCGACAGCTACTTCGTCATCGGCGTGAACAACCTCGGTTCCTGCTTTGGCTCCACCGGCCCCACCCACACCAACCCGGCCACGGGCCAGCCCTGGGGCGCCGACTTTCCGGTGGTCACGGTGGAAGACTGGGTGGACGCGCAAGCCCGCCTGCTCGATGTGATGGGCATCCAGACGCTGGCCGCCGTGATGGGTGGCAGCCTGGGCGGCATGCAGACGCTGAGCTGGACGCTGCAATACCCCGAGCGCGTGCGCCACGCCGTGGTGGTGGCCAGTGCGCCCAACCTCACGGCGGAAAACATCGCGTTCAACGAGGTGGCGCGCCGCGCCATCGTGACCGATCCCGACTTCTGCGGTGGCCACTACCTGCGCGAAGGCACCCTGCCCCGGCGCGGTCTGCGCATCGCCCGCATGATCGGGCACATCACGTATTTGAGCGACGACGTGATGAACGAAAAGTTTGGCCGCAAGCTGCGGGCGGTGGACGGCGAAGACCCTGTCGCGGTGGCCGAGCTGGCCTACCGTTACAGCACCCAGGACGTTGAATTCCAGATCGAGAGCTACCTGCGCTACCAGGGCGACAAGTTCAGCGAGTACTTTGACGCCAACACCTACCTGCTGATCACCCGCGCGCTCGACTACTTTGACCCCGCGCGCGAACACGGCGGCTCACTCAGCACCGCGCTGGCCCGCGCCCGGGCCAAGTTTTTGCTGATCAGCTTCACCACCGACTGGCGTTTTTCACCCGCTCGCAGCCGCGAGATGGTGAAAGCGCTGCTGGAAAACGGTCGCGATGTGAGCTACGCCGAAATTGACGCGCCCCACGGGCACGACGCCTTTTTGCTCGACGACCTGCGCTACCACCAGGCCGTTCGCGCCTACTTTCAGCACACCGTGCGCGCCAGCGTGGGAGGGAAATGACCATGGCCGAACACAGCGTGATGGAATCCATTGCCCGCCTGGTGCCGCCCGGTTCCCGCGTGCTGGACCTCGGTTGCGGCGACGGCGCTCTGCTGGCCCACTTGCAGGCCACCCGCGCCTGCACCGGCTACGGCGTGGAAATTGACGACACCAAGGTGCTCGCTTGTGTGAAGCGCGGCGTGAATGTGTTGCAGCTCAACCTGGAAGGCGGGCTCACCATGTTTGGCGACGACGCCTTTGACGTGGTGCTGCAGATCGACACCCTGCAACACCTGCGCAACGCCCAGACCATGCTGCTGGAAACCGCCCGCGTGGGGCGCCTGGGTATCGTGGCGTTTCCCAACTTTGCCCACTGGCCCAACCGCCTGGCGGTGCTGCAGGGCCACATGCCCGTGACCAAGCGTCTGCCCTACCAGTGGTACGACACGCCCAACATCCGCGTGGGCACCTACCGCGACTTCGAGGTGCTGGCCCGGCGCAACGGTCTCACCATTGAAGACAGCTTTGGCCTGCACGAAGGCCGTGAAGTGCGCAGCCTGCCCAACCTGCTGGCCAGCACGGCGGTGTTCCGTTTCTCAAGCTGAAGCGTGGCCGGTTTCGCGTGCGGCATCGGCCGCGAAATCGCCCGCCACCGCCGGGCCTGCCAGCAGGCCGGGGTAGATCTCGGCAAACGTGGCCGCAATCTGGGCCAACGGCAGGTCGTCAAAAGGGCCGCGCTCGGCCACGTATTCCATGTGCCGCTGGCCTGCGCGGTCAAACGGGTGGTAGAGCGAGTCGTGCACGCCGTCAAACTCCAGCGGCAGCAACCCAAACTTGTCACACAGCTCCACGTTGAACGCCGGCGTGGCCTTGCGCCAGGCGCCGTCCAGCCACAGCTCGGTGTAGCCGTGCCAGGCAAACACATCGGTCTTCATGGTGTCGCGCAGTCGCTGGGTGGACAGGTGGTTGCGCACATCGGCAAAGCCCAGCCGCGCCGGCAGGCCCGCCGCCCGCGCCACTGCGGCCAGCACCACGGCCTTGGGCACGCACCAGCCGTGGCCCTGTTGCAGTGCCGTGCTGGCGCGCATGCCGTGGGCTGACAGGTCGATGCGGTAGGGGTCGTAGCGCAGCCGGTCGCGCACAGCCCGGTAGAGCGATACCGCCTGCTCACGCGCCGTGTCGCCCTGGGCGTGGGCTTGAGCAAACGCCACCACGGCGGGGTGTTCGCTGTCGATGCAGGGCGTGGCCGCTAGGTGGGGGGCACAGGGCTCGGTGTGGGGGGTGCTTGGCATAGGCCGCAAGGTACCAGAACCGCGCCCGCGTGGCGACGCCCGCGCGACTGCTGACGTGGGCCACACGCCTCCCCCCGATTACCCCCTGTGTGCTTCCAGAGCGCCATTTGATCTGCATCAAAGTTTTAGAAATGCCTGGGCAAAGCGTGCTTCTTTCCTATTTTTCTCATTTCAGTCTGCTGGGTTGGCGCCGATATTTTTTCCAGACAAACCGGAATCCAGATCGCCCAGGTTCCTGTGCATGCCGGTGCGTTGTGTGTCGGGCCTGGTGCCTGCCCGCTGCACACACATCCACTTTGCGGCAGCTTCGAACAGGGAAAACATGGGAAACGGTTCAACTTTTGGCATCGCCAAGCGCTTGTATGCGGTGAGCATTGGGATTGCCGTGGCCTTGGCCGCTTTGGGCGCTTACGCTTACGGCACGCTGCACAACGCCGCTGAACTCGCGGCCTTCACAGAAGAAAACCGCGTGGCCCAGCTCAATGCCATGGCCGAGCTGGAGCTCAATGTGACCCAGGTATCGCTGCAAGTGCGCCATGCCATATTGGCGCGCAACCCGCAAGAACAGCAAGAAACGCTGGCCTACATTGCCAGCAAGCGCCAGAACATGGACGCGGTGCTGGCAAGTTTTGAGCAGCGCCTGTTTTCGCCTGAGGGCAAGGCGCATTTCGGCAGCTTGCCGCCGTTGGTTGCGGGGTTCTGGAAGGCCGGCGAGGCCAACATGGCCCTGATCCAGCAAGGCCAGAAAGACGAAGCCTTTGCCTATTTGGTCGATGTGACGATTCCCGCCCGCAACGCGTTGCTGAAGGTTGTTGCCGAAGGCAAGTCGATCCAGGCCGCAGGCTTGACGCAGGACATGAACCGCATCGAGCGCAGCATGTTGAGCACCTCCAACCTCATCACGGCGGCGGCGCTGGCCATTGCCGTGGCACTGCTGGCCTTTTCTGCCTACGTGGCGGGCTTGCTGCGCCGCCGGGTGGCCTTGTCACAAGCGGTGGCCGAGCGGGTGCGCGATGGCGACCTGAGCACCGATGTGCACGACGGCGCGCGCGACGAATTCACGCCCCTGCTAAGCGCCCTGCGCGACATGCAGGGCGCGTTGACCCGTGTGGTGTCTGGCGTGCGCCAGAGCGCTGACGGTGTGGCCACCGCCAGCGCCCAGATTGCCCAGGGCAACGCCGACCTTTCCAGCCGCACCGAGCAGCAGGCCAGCGCGCTGGAAGAAACCTCGGCCTCTATGGAAGAAATGGGCTCCACCGCACGCCAAAACGCCGACAACGCCCAACAGGCCAACCAGCTGGCCTCCAGCGCCAGCCATGTTGCCGTGCAAGGTGGCGAGGTGGTCAGCGAAGTGGTGCAGACCATGAAGGACATCAACGACAGCAGCAAGAAGATCAGCGACATCATTGGCGTGATCGACGGCATTGCGTTCCAGACCAACATCTTGGCCTTGAACGCGGCGGTGGAAGCCGCTCGCGCGGGTGAACAAGGCCGTGGCTTTGCCGTGGTGGCGGCCGAAGTGCGCAACCTGGCGCAGCGCAGTGCCGAGGCGGCCAAGGAAATCAAAGGGCTGATCAACGCCAGCGTGGAGCGCGTGGAACAAGGCACGGCATTGGTGGACCGCGCCGGCGCCACCATGCAGGAAATTGTGGGCTCGATCCAGCGCGTGACCGACATCGTGGGCGAGATCAGCAGCGCCAGCCGCGAGCAAAACGCGGGTGTGGGCCAGGTCAGTGAAGCCGTGACCCAGATGGACCAGGCCACCCAGCAAAACGCAGCGCTGGTGGAGGAAAGCGCCGCCGCCGCCGCCAGCTTGCAAAGCCAGGCCCAGCAGCTGGTGCAGGCTGTCAGTGTGTTCAAGCTGTCGGGTACACCAGGCAGCATGGCCATGGTGCGCGCTGCACCGCTGGCGCCCAAGCCGTTGGCCACCCAGCCTGTGGCCCGCGCACCGGCTTTGGCGCACGCCGGGCCAGCCCGGGCACCCGCCACGAAAGCCATCGCGTTCGCACGCGCACCGGCCAGCAGCCGCCGCGAAACGGACGAGTGGGAAAGTTTCTAAACCCCCAGCCCGGAGCACACCATGGACATGCGCCACGAAGCCACCCACCTGGCCCAACAAGACAGCGCGCGCAAGGCGGCCGCTGCCAACGCCCAAAAGGCCGAATTCCTCACCTTGCGCCTGGGCAGCGAGGCGTACGGCATCGACATCTTGCGTGTACAGGAAATCCGCTCTTACGAAGAGCCCACCCGCATCGCCAATGCGCCCCCGTTCATCAAAGGCGTGGTCAACCTGCGCGGTGTGATCGTGCCGGTGGTGGACCTGCGCATCAAGCTCGGTTGCGATTCCGTGGAATACAACAGCCTCACCGTGGTGGTGGTGCTCAACGTGCGCGGGCGGGTGGTGGGTGCGGTGGTGGATTCGGTGTCGGACGTGTTGCAACTCAGCCACGACCTGATCAAGCCTGCACCCGAGATGAACACCACGGTGGACACCAGCTTCATCACCGGCATTGCCAGCGTGGGTGAGCGCATGTTGATTTTGATGGACATCGACGCGCTCATGAGCAGCGCTGACATGGGGCTCATAGACACCCACAACGTCTGATTTTTTTCAGGATCACTGGTATGCAACGCTTCATCGCAAACCTTCGTTTCGTCCACAAGTTCTTCCTCATCGGCGCTGTGGCTCTGTTTATGGTGATCGCGCCCGCGACGATGGCGGTTCGCGGTGAGATGGGCTACTTTCAGGCGGCCCGCAGCGAGGCCAGTGGCATCGCGCCGGCTGGTGATGTGCTCAAGCTGCTGCAGTTGTCGCAGCAGCACAGGGGCATGTCGGCCGGTTACCTGGGGGGCAACGAAAGCGTGAAAGCAGCGCGTGAAGCCAAGCGCGGCGAGGTAGATGCCGCGCTGAACGCGGCCCTGCTGTCGGTGGCCAGTCTGGCTTCGAGCCCGGCCAATGCGCGTGCCCAAAGCATCCGCAGCGACTGGGCCACTTTGGCCGACGCCGTGGGCAGCCGCGCGCTGGACGGACCGCAGAGCTTTGCGCGCCACACGGCGCTGATTGCGCGGCAACTGGACCTGCTGGAAGACGTGACCGATGTGTCCGGTATGACGCTGGACCCCGTGGGCGAAACCTATTTTCTGATCCAGGCGGCGCTGTCCTATTTGCCGCAACTCACCGAGAGCCTGGGCCAGGCCCGCGCGCAGGGCGCCTTGGTGCTGGCGCGGGGTGAGGCCACACCCGAGCAACGCGCCCGCCTGGGGGCGCTCAACAACCTCTCGCGCATGCACATGCGCAACGCCCAGAAAGACATGGAAAAAGTGTTTGCCGCAGCTCCCCATCTGCAGCAAGCGCTGCAAGCCCCGGTGGCCACTGCCTGGAAAGCCGCTGACGAAGCCTTTGCGCTGATCGATCAGCAGATCGTTCTGGCCGAAACACTCACCTATCCCTCGGCAGACTATTTCGCGGCCACGACCCGCCACATCGACATGCAGTTTGCGTTGATCGACAGCGCGTTCAACGTGCTGGCTAGCGAACTGCGTGAGCGCGAAAGTACCTCCAGCCAGACGCTCTGGGCGGTGGTGTTTGCGTTGGTTGCACTCGGTGTGCTGGGTGCGTGGGTCATGTTGCTGGTGGCGCGCACCACCACCCGCTCCATCGGGCAGGCTGTGCGCGTGGCCCAGGCCGTGGCCAATGGCGACCTGACGTCGTCCATCGACACCAGCGCTCGGGACGAAACCGGCCAGCTGCTGCTGGCGCTCAAGGCCATGAACGACAGCCTGGTGCGCATCGTCTCCGAGGTGCGCCAGGGCAGCGACAACATCGTCACCGGCAGCAGCCAGATTGCCACCGGCAATGCCGATCTGTCGCAGCGCACCGAAGAACAGGCCAGCAACCTGGAAGAGACCGCCGCCAGCATGGAGCAGCTTACTGCCACGGTGCAGCAAAACGCCGAAACCGCCCGCCAGGCCAGCGAGCTGGCCCACGGCGCCAGCGCCGCCGCCGTGGCAGGCGGCGAGGTGGTGGGCCAAGTGGTGCACACCATGCAAGACATTGCCACCAGCTCGCGCCGCATCAACGACATCATTGGCGTGATCGACGGCATTGCGTTCCAGACCAACATCCTGGCCTTGAACGCGGCGGTGGAAGCGGCCCGCGCCGGCGAGCAAGGCCGGGGCTTTGCGGTGGTGGCCGCTGAGGTGCGCAACCTGGCGCAGCGCAGCGCGCAAGCCGCCAAGGAAATCAAGACGCTCATTGGCGAGAGCGTGGAGCGCGTCGACGCCGGCACCGTTTTGGTGGAACAAGCCGGGCAGCGCGTGGGCAACATCGTGAGCCAGGTCAAGCGCGTGAGCGATCTTATTGGTGAAATCACCTCGGCCAGCGCCGAACAGTCCAGCGGCATTTCGCAGGTGGGCGATGCCGTGGCCCAGCTCGACCAGGTGACCCAGCAAAACGCGGCCCTGGTGGAAGAAAGTGCGGCCGCTGCCGACAGCCTGAAGCAACAGGCCACCCGGTTGGCCGAGTTGGTGAGCGTGTTTCGAATGGGTGCTTCGGCCTGAGTGCCTGAGTGCCTGAAGGGCTGAGGGGGCCGCTTGACAGCGCGCGCCATCTTCAGCAGCGATTCTTTTTGTATGAGTCCTAAAGTATTGGTGTTGTAGTCCGATAGTTTTTAAGCCTATCGCTTATTTGAGGACCTGCACCATGGACATTCGCCACGAAGCCACCCACCTGGCCCAACAAGACAGCGCGCGCAAGGCGGCCGCTGCCAACGCCCAAAAGGCCGAATTCCTCACCTTGCGCCTGGGCAGCGAGGCGTACGGCATCGACATCCTGCGTGTACAGGAAATCCGCTCTTACGAAGAGCCCACCCGCATCGCCAATGCGCCCCCGTTCATCAAAGGCGTGGTCAACCTGCGCGGTGTGATCGTGCCGGTGGTGGACCTGCGCATCAAGCTCGGTTGCGATTCCGTGGAATACAACAGCCTCACCGTGGTGGTGGTGCTCAACGTGCGCGGGCGGGTGGTGGGTGCGGTGGTGGATTCGGTGTCGGATGTGTTGCAACTCAGCCACGACCTGATCAAGCCCGCACCCGAGATGAACACCACGGTGGACACCAGCTTCATCACCGGCATTGCCAGCGTGGGTGAGCGCATGTTGATTTTGATGGACATCGACGCGCTCATGAGCAGCGCCGACATGGGCCTCATGGACAGCGCCGGCACCAGCTTGCATTGACACCGCTGCCCATTTTCTGAAAACCCGTTTGCCGGTCAGGCAAACACCCTATAACGATTTCAAGGAGTGAACCATGAAAACGCCTATGCGTGTACGCACCCAGTTGATCCTGCTGTGCGCGTTGTTCGTCGCCATGATGGTGGCCGTTGGCACCGTGGGCGCGCTCGTGGCCCGGCAGCAAAGCAGTGCCATTTTGGCGATATACCAGGACCGAGTGGTTCCACTCAGTGGGTTGAAAAAGGTGGCAGATTTGTATGCGGTCAGCATGGTGGATGCGGTGCACAAGGCCGTTGCCGGCAGCATGACGATGCAGGAGGCGCTGGCTGAAGTGGTGAAGGCCAAAGCGGGGATCGACACAGAGTGGAAGGCTTATGTGGCGACCGAGCTGGTGTCCGAGGAAACGGCGCTCATTGCCCGTATCGAACCCTTGCAGCTGGTCGCGGGTCGGGCTGTGGCGCGTATGGAAGAGCTGCTCAAAGCGGGCGATGTGGAGGGTTTGCTGGCTTTTTCACGGCGTGACTTGTATCCGGCCTTTGATCCGCTGCAGGAGGTGATTGCCGCCTTGATTCAGGTGCAGCTGGATGTGTCGAAGCAAACCTACGAGGTCAGTGTGGTGCAGATCCGCGACGCCTTGCTCATGATCGCCGGGCTCATCACGCTGGCCATCGTGCTGGGCGCTGCGGTGGGGTGGTGGGTGATTCGGCATCTTGTGCGTGCGCTGGGCGCGGAGCCGCATGAGGTGCGTGAGGCGGCTGAAGCGGTGGCGCGGGGCGATCTCAGCCAGGACTTCCTGTTCGTGGACGGCGGACATCCCAGCGTGATGGCCGCCATGAAGCACATGACCATCCAGCTGCGCCAGATTGTGGTGGGCGTGCGTGAAGGCGCCGAGGGCGTGGCCGCAGCCAGTGCCCAGATTGCACAAGGCAATCTGGACCTGAGCCAGCGCACCGAAGAGCAGGCCAGCGCGTTGGAGCAGACCGCCGCCTCCATGGAGCAAGTGGGTTCCACGGTGGAGCAAAACGCATCCCATGCCAATGAAGCCAGTCAGCTGGCGCAAACGGCGGCGCGCGTGGCCCGCCAAGGCGGCGAGGTGGTCAGCGAAGTGGTGCAGACCATGAAGGCCATCAACGACAGCAGCAAAAAGATCAGCGACATCATTGGTGTGATCGACGGCATTGCGTTCCAGACCAACATCTTGGCGCTGAACGCGGCAGTGGAAGCCGCTCGCGCGGGCGAACAAGGCCGGGGCTTTGCGGTGGTGGCCGGTGAGGTGCGCAACCTCGCGCAGCGCAGTGCCGAGGCGGCCAAAGAGATCAAAGGCTTGATCAACACCAGTGTGGACCGTGTAGAGCAGGGCACGGCCTTGGTGGACCGCGCGGGCACCACGATGCAGGAGGTGGTGAGCTCCATCGGTCGGGTGACCGGTGTCGTGGGCGAGATCAGCAGCGCCAGCAAAGAACAGAGCATGGGGATCGCCCAGGTCAGCGAGGCGGTGAGTCAAATGGACCAGGTCACCCAGCAAAATGCCTCTCTGGTGGAAGAGGGTGCGGCCGCCGCAGCCAGCTTGCGCACGCAGGCCCAGCAGTTGGTGCAGGCTGTGGCGGTGTTTCGCTTGAGTCCTGTGCAGGGCCTCCTGGCCTGAGATGGCCGCGTGCCCGGGCACCGTTGGTCGGCCCACCGCCGCGCGGTGCGGTGCGGTGCGGTGCCTGCAACCGACCAGGTGCTGCCCATGGGTACATTTTGAATGCTTAGGAATTCGTTTTTCATGCAAAGCCCGGGTAAGCCTGGGCTTTGTTGTTTTGATTAGGCCTTCAGCCCGAGCGCGTCAAGCCGATAGTCCATAGACCAACCCGTTAATCGAGGACCCATTTCATGGACATGCGCAACGAAGCCACCCTGCACGCCAACCACCACAGCGCACGCGCTGCTGCCGCCAAAAAGGCCGAATTCCTGACCTTCCGCCTGGGCGGCGAGGAGTACGGCATCGACATCTTGCGTGTACAGGAGATCCGTTCCTTTGAAGAGCCCACCCGCATAGCCAATGCCCCGAGCTTCATCAAAGGCGTGGTCAACCTGCGTGGCGTGATCGTGCCGGTGGTGGACCTGCGCATCAAGCTCGGTTGCGACAAGGTGGAATACAACGGCTTCACCGTGGTGATTGTGCTCAACGTGCATGGCCGCGTGGTGGGCGCGGTGGTGGACTCAGTGTCGGACGTGCTGGAGTTGGCCGACGACCTGATCAAGCCCGCACCCGAGATGAACACCACGGTGGACACCAGCTTCATCACCGGCATTGCCAGCGTAGGTGAGCGCATGTTGATTTTGATGGACATCGACGCCCTCATGAGCAGCGCCGACATGGGCCTCATGGAGAGTTCGCAGAGCCTGCAGTAAGCGGGTTGCATTGCGCCGCACCCACAAGGCGATCCGCATGAGCACAACCTGTTCCTGGTCCTGCAACGGCACGGTGGCACGGTGCCTCGCGCTGCAGCTGGTTGGCGCGCTGACCCGCGCACCGGCTGCCCGCTCAGCCGCTGCCAGCCGCAGCCCGCCGCACCGCCAAAGGCAATGGGAAACGCATTGAAGCGGTTCCCTCAGTTTTTCGGAGACTTTTCATGACATTCAATCGACTCAAAATTGGCCAGCGCCTGACGCTCGGTTTCGCTGCTGTGCTGGTGCTGCTGGTGGCGCTGACCACCGTGGCCTGGAACAGCCTGCAGGCGGCCCGCCAAGGCACCATAGACGTGGTGGCCATGGAGCGGCGCGCCTCCATGGCCAATGACTGGCTGGCCAGCACCCAGCTCAACATCAACCGGGTGATGGCCTTGGCCAAGTCCCGCAACGATGCCGAGGTGGACGCCTACTTCAAGCCGCTGATTGCGCAGACCACGCAGCGCATCAACGAGTTGCAAAAGGGGTTGGACGACGAAATTGACAGCGAAAAAGGCAAGGCGCTGCTCAAGGAAATTGCCGCGCGCCGTGCCGAATACATAGCGGTGCGCAAGACCTATTTCGACACGCTCAAAGCCGGCGATGTGGAGGGCGCCAACCAGCAGTTGCTGTCTGCACTCATGCCTGCTGTTGAGCGCTACACCGGTGCCATGGGTGAGCTGCAGAAGCTGGAGCACCAGGTGGTGGCTGAAGCGGTGGCGGCTTCGGACGCTGTGCTCCAGCAGCAGATCATGGTGTTGCTTGGCCTCGCGGCCCTCGCTGTTGTGCTTGGCGTTGTGGTGTCCTGGCGCATGACGCGCTCGGTGACCGCACCGGTGCAAGAGGCGGTGAGCATTGCCCAGGCCGTGGCCAATGGCGACCTGACCCGTGAAGTGAAGACGAACCGCACCGACGAGCTGGGCGATCTGCTCAACGCGCTGGGCGCCATGAAAGCCTCGCTGGTGAACACGGTGGGCCAAGTGCGCAGCGCGGCCGACAGCATCAACACCGCGTCGGCCGAGATTGCCAGCGGCAACCAAGACCTGAGCGCCCGCACCGAGCAAGCCGCCAGCAACCTGGAAGAGACCGCAGCCAGCATGGAAGAGCTCACCAGCACCGTGCGCCAAAGCGCCGATGCGGCTCGCCAGGCCAACCAGCTCGCGGCCAGTGCCTCCGAGATTGCGGTGCGCGGTGGCCAGGTGGTGGGCCAGGTGGTCACCACCATGAACGAGATCAACCACAGCAGCAAGAAGATCAGCGACATCATTGGCGTGATCGACGGCATTGCGTTCCAGACCAACATCTTGGCGCTGAACGCGGCGGTGGAAGCCGCTCGCGCGGGCGAACAAGGCCGGGGCTTTGCGGTGGTGGCCGGTGAGGTGCGCAACCTGGCGCAGCGCAGCGCCGAGGCGGCCAAAGAAATCAAAGGCCTCATTGGCACCAGCGTGGACAAGGTTGAAACCGGCAGCCGCCTGGTGGCCGATGCGGGCCAGACCATGAGCGAGATTGTGGGCTCGGTGCAGCGTGTGAGCGACATCATTGGCGAGATCACGGCGGCTGCAGGCGAGCAAAGCGACGGCATTGGTCAGGTGAACACGGCGGTGAACCAGCTCGACCAGATGACGCAACAAAACGCGGCGCTGGTGGAAGAGAGCGCGGCGGCAGCTGAGAGCCTGAAAGAGCAGGCTACGCGCCTGTCACAGGTGATCGCCATCTTCCGCACCGACGGCAGCGCCATGGCCATGGTGCCCGCGCGAGCAGCCAGCGCTTACACCAGCGTCACACCTCTACAGCGCAAGGCGACCCCATTCAAGCCCGCCGCATCGCTGGCCAGGCCGGCCGCGCCGCGTATTGCGTCATCGGCGTCTGCATCGGCCAATGCTCCCGCTCCCGCACCGGTTGCCCTCAAGCGGCCCCAGCCGGCCGCCAGCAAGCCCGCGCAGTCCACTGCGGCTGCGGGTGCTGAAGGCGACTGGGAAAGCTTTTAAGCCGCCATTTTCCCGTTGACTGTTTCCCCCGTCCCTCCCAACCCTTTCAGGAGATTCTTATGAAAACCGTTCGCCACGCTCTGGGTGCTTGCACCGCTGCTGTTTTGTTGGTCGTTTCGTTCGGCGCCCACGCCGCCGCCACGACCGACGACGCCACCGCTATGGTCAAAAAAGGTGTTGCTTTTATGAAGTCCAGCGGCAAAGACAAAGGCCACGCCGAGATCAGCAGCAAGGAAAGCCAGTTCAAGAAAGACGACCTGTACCTGGTGGTCTATGGCCTGGATGGCACCGTGCGCGCCCATGGCGCCAACGAAAAGATGATTGGCAAGAACCTGATCGATCTGAAAGACATCGATGGCAAGCTGTTTGTGAAAGAGCGCGTGGACCTGGCCAACAGCAAAGGCACGTTCTGGCAAGACTACAAGTTCACCAACCCGGTGACGAAAAAGATCGAACCCAAGGCGATGTACTGCGAAAAGCTGGACGACGCAGTGGTGTGCGGCGGCGTCTACAAATAAGCCGCTGAACCGCACGAGCCACCACTGCAATACTTGGGAGTCGATATGAAACTGGGCCAAAAACTGATCCTCGCTCCGGTCATCACGGCACTGGCCGTGCTGGCCACCGGGCAGCTTGACTCGATGCTGCTCAGTCGCGCGGGCGAAGCCTCTACGGCCCGTTTCACGGCGGACATCAACCAATTGCAGTCGCTCACGCGGGTGCAGGAACAGATCGGCCGCATGCATGTGGATGTGTACCGGTTGATGACCATCATTGGCTCGGTTGACGACGCCAAAACCAACGCGGTGCGTGCCGACCTGGCCCAACAGGCCGCCAGCATGCAGGCGGTGCTGGGCGAGCTCGCGGCCAGCCCCACGGCAGACGAGGGCCTGCGTGCCGACATCGCGGTGTCGGGTCAGCAGATTGGCGAATTCGTCAAACGAACCGACAGCGCGATCGACCTCGCTTCTGTAGACCCGAACACCGGCGTGGCCGCCATGCAGACCGCCGACGAGGCCTACAGCAAGCTGGCGCAGTCGTTGTCGGGTGCTGCAGAAAAAATGGAGGCGGCAACAGTGGCCGCAGCCGAAGCTGCGACACAGACGTCCAGCCGCACCCACTGGCTGCTGACGCTGCTGTCGTTGGCGGTGGCGATGGGTGTGGTGGCTATTTTTTGGGTGGTCCTGCGCCGGGTGGCCGACGCCCTGGCCGATGCGTCCCATGCTGCCCGCGAAGTGGCCAGCGGTAACCTGACGGTGTCGTTGCAGACGAACCGCACCGACGAGCTGGGCGATCTGCTCAACGCGCTGGGCGCCATGAAAGCGTCGCTGGTGAACACGGTGGGCCAAGTGCGCAGCGCGGCCGACAGCATCAACACCGCGTCGGCCGAGATTGCCAGCGGCAACCAAGACCTGAGCGCCCGCACCGAACAAGCCGCCAGCAACCTGGAAGAGACCGCCGCCAGCATGGAAGAGCTCACCAGCACCGTGCGCCAAAGCGCCGATGCGGCTCGCCAGGCCAACCAGCTCGCGGCCAGCGCCTCCGAGATTGCGGTGCGCGGTGGCCAGGTGGTGGGCCAGGTGGTCACCACCATGAACGAGATCAACCACAGCAGCAAGAAGATCAGCGACATCATTGGCGTGATCGACGGCATTGCGTTCCAGACCAACATCTTGGCGCTGAACGCGGCGGTGGAAGCCGCTCGCGCGGGCGAACAAGGCCGGGGCTTTGCGGTGGTGGCCGGTGAGGTGCGCAACCTGGCGCAGCGCAGCGCCGAGGCGGCCAAAGAAATCAAAGGCCTCATTGGCACCAGCGTGGACAAGGTTGAAACCGGCAGCCGCCTGGTGGCCGATGCGGGCCAGACCATGAGCGAGATTGTGGGCTCGGTGCAGCGTGTGAGCGACATCATTGGCGAGATCACGGCGGCTGCAGGCGAGCAAAGCGACGGCATTGGTCAGGTGAACACGGCGGTGAACCAGCTCGACCAGATGACGCAACAAAACGCGGCACTGGTGGAAGAGAGCGCGGCGGCAGCCGAGAGCCTGAAAGAGCAGGCTGCGCGCCTGTCACAGGTGATCGCCATCTTCCGCACCGACGGCAGCGCGGCTGTGACAGACCCCGCCACACCGCGGGCGCTGCGTGCCGTGTCGCCGCCCAGTGCTGCTCGGCTGGTACACACCCAGCCGCTCAAAAAACTGGCGGGTCCGGCGTTGGCCCGTGGCCCTGCTCGCCCGGCCTCGCCCGAGCTCAAGCGGCCCCAGCTGGACAAGCTGCCCACGTTGACCGCAAGCGCAAGCGCAACCGCAGCCAAGCCAACCAAAGCCCCAGTGGTGGCTGGTCACGAGGGCGATTGGGAAAGTTTTTGACTGGCCCATCCCGCACCGTGACCCGGCGACCCCGTCAAGCACAAAGATGTTTTCAAGGTTTTCACAATGAGCTGTGCACCCCCAAGCATGCGGGTCGGCAACGACCTTCCCACTTGCGCTGAGCCAGCTGACTGCAACCTGCAAGCAACCGCTGCCAACCTGCAGCCGGTCAACGGCACCGGGCGCCAGAGCGCCGACGCGGCCCGCCACCTGGCGGTTGCCAGGATGTTCGAGGTGAACCGCAGCAGCCCAAAGACTCGCGGCACCAAGGGCGGAATCATGGCGGTGTCTTGCGAGCCGTCGGGCGGCATTGGCCAGGGACACACCACCGTGAACCAGCTCGACCCGATGACGCGGCAAAACGCCGCGCTGGCGCAAGCAAACAGCGCGGCCACCGAAAGCCTGAAAGAGCAAGCGCAGTGCCTGGCGCAAGCCATTGGGGTGTTCAGGCACAGCACCGCGCTGCGCCGCTGACCTGACACCCGTTCTGATACCCGGTGCATCTGCATCCCCCACTTTTTGATCGGGACATTCCCATGGGACTCAACAACTTGATGCGTCAGTTTTCAATCCGCACCCGCATGCTCGGCGCCATTGGCGTGGTGCTGGCGCTGCTGCTGGTGGTGGGCGGTGCCGGCCTATGGGGCATGCAGCGCTTGCACCATCTCAGCCAGGAGTTTGTGAACCACGCGTTCGAAGAAACGCTCATCCTCTCGCGCCTTCGCGTGGCCATGGCCGACCTGAGCCGCTACGAGAAGGACATGGTGATCCACTACGAATCGCCCGAGCAGTTGTCACTGGCCAATATGCGGTGGGAAAAAGCCCGCACCGAGGTGGACAAGCAAATTGGCCACATGCTGGAAGGCGAGGACGATGAAGACAACATCTTGCTGCGTGAAATGCAGCAACGGCTGGGCGCGTATGTGGCGGCGGTGGAGCCGGTGGTGGTGCAGATCAGGGACGGTGGCTATGAAAGCGCCACCGTGGCCAACCGCGTGCTGGCCCGCGCCCATGAGCAGTACGCTGCGTTGCTGGCCGACATGGCCCAGATTGAAAAAATCATCTTGAGCGAAGCGGCCAGCCTGCAGGCCAGGGAGCAGACCACGACCGGCCAGACGCTCTGGCTGTTTGGCCTGGCGGTTGCGCTGGCGGGGCTGGTGGTGGTGCCCACCACGCTGGCCAACATGCAGAGCATTTGCCGTCCGTTGGACCAAGCGCAGCGCTTGGCCACAGCGATCACGCAGGGCGATCTCACCCAGACCATTGCCATCAACGGCAAGGATGAACTCTCGCGCCTCATGCAGGCGCTGGGCGGCATGCAGGAAGCCCTGGCGCGCATTGTGGGCGAGGTGCGCAGAAGCTCCGACGGCATTGGTACCGCCAGCGCGCAGATTGCTTCGGGCAACCAGGACCTTTCTACCCGAACCGAGCAAGCGGCCAGCAGTCTGCAGCAAACGGCCAGCAGTATGGAGCAAATCAACAGCACCGTGCGCCAGAGCGCCGACGCAGCCCGCCAGGCCAGCCAGATGGCGGTGGCGAACGCCGAGGTGGCTGCGCGCGGTGGCCAGGTGGTGGGCCAGGTCGTGACCACCATGGAAGAGATCAACCAAAGCAGCCGCAAGATTGGCGACATCATTGGCGTGATCGACGGTATTGCCTTCCAGACCAACATCCTGGCGCTGAACGCGGCGGTGGAAGCGGCACGCGCGGGCGAGCAAGGCCGGGGCTTTGCCGTGGTGGCCGCCGAGGTGCGCAACCTGGCGCAACGCAGCGCTGAAGCGGCCAAAGAAATCAAGACGCTCATTGGCAACAGCGTGGACAAGGTGGACATGGGTTCGCGCCTGGTGGCCGAAGCGGGCAGCACCATCAGCGAAATTGTGGCCAACGCCGACAAGGTGTCCGCCTTCATCAGCGACATCACGACCGCCGCCACCGAGCAGTCCAGCGGCATGGGCCAGGTGAGCGGCGCGGTCAGCCAGCTCGACCAGATGACGCAGCAAAACGCCGCGCTGGTGGAGGAAAGCGCGGCGGCGGCCGAGAGCTTGAAAGACCAGGCTGCCCGGCTGGCAGACGTGGTGCGCGTGTTTCGCTTGAGCGGCCGCACAGACCTGGCCGCAGCCTGAGCGTCAGCGCGCTATGAACCCCGCCCAAGGCGCGGCAAAACCTGCGTTGACCTGTTGGCGGTGCGTGCACACGTGCCAGCGCGGGTGCATCGTGCCTATACTTGAGCCAGTTTTCTGAAGACTGGCCCGATGGCTGATGCACCGGGTCCCCGCTTGCCCGGTGCGCGCTGGGCTTTGACCTCCCTTGGAGACCGTTGCCATGAACGCCCGCCTGCCCCAGCCGTTGCCGCTCGAACCCACCGCGCTGCAAAGCCATGTGAACGCAGCCTGGTCGCGCACCATCGTGCCCGAGCTGCAGCGCTACATCGAAGTGCCGGCCAAGTCGCCCGCGTTTGATGCCGACTGGGCCGCCCACGGCCTGCTAGACCGCGTGTTGCAAAGCGCCGCCGACTGGGTGCAAGCCCAGCAGGTGCCCGGCCTTACATTCGACGTGATTCGACTCAACGACGCCCAAGGTGTGCCGCGCACGCCAGTGCTGTTTTTTGAAGTGCCCGCGAGCGCAGGTCAAGACGGCACGCCGGCCCCCGCCTCTGCCCAGACCGTGCTGATGTACGGCCACCTCGACAAGCAACCCGAATTCACCGGCTGGCGCAGCGACCTGGGTCCCTGGACGCCGAAGATTGTGGACGGCAAGCTCTATGGCCGTGGCGGCGCGGACGATGGCTACGCGGTGTATGCCAGCATCGCCGCCATTCAAGCCCTGAAAGCCCAGGGCGTGGCGCATCCGCGCATCGTCGGCCTGATCGAAACCTGCGAAGAAAGCGGCTCGAGCGACCTGTTGCCATATGTAGACGCGCTGCGCACCCGCCTGGGCGACGTGGGCCTGGTGATCTGTCTGGACAGTGGCGCCGGCAACTACGACCAGCTGTGGCTGACCACCAGCCTGCGCGGCATGGCCAGCGGCGTGCTGAAGGTGGAGGTACTGACCGAGGGCATCCATTCGGGCGATGCTTCGGGCCTGGTGCCATCGAGCTTTCGCATCATGCGCCAGGTGCTGGACCGGCTGGAAGACAGCGCCACCGGCCGCCTGCTGCCGGCCAGTTTCCACTGCGAAGTGCCCGCCGAACGTGTGGCGCAGGCCAAGGCCACGGCGGCCATTCTGGGCGACGAAATTTACAAGCGTTTTCCCTGGGCGCACCACGACTGCGGTGGCGCCACCGTGTTTGCCTTGCCCACCACCACCGACCCGGTGGACGCCCTGCTCAACCGCACCTGGCGGCCCACGCTCAGCGTGACCGGCGCCGACGGTTTCCCGGAGCTGCGCAACGCTGGCAATGTGTTGCGGCCCTACACCGCTTTCAAGCTCAGCCTGCGCTTGCCGCCGCTGGTGGACGCGCCGCAAGCCGTGCAAGAACTCAAAGCCTTGCTGGAAGACAACGCGCCGTACCAGGCCCGCGTGACGTTTGAGGGCGAAGGCGCAGCCAGCGGCTGGAACGCGCCCACCACCACACCGTGGTTTGACGCCGCGCTGCAAGGCGCCTCGCAAGCCCACTTTGGCGCGGGCTGCGGCACCATTGGTCAGGGCGGTACCATTCCGCTCATGAACATGCTCAGCAAAGGCTTTCCCAAGGCGCAGATGATGGTGTGCGGCGTGCTCGGCCCCAAAAGCAACGCACACGGGCCCAACGAATTCCTGCACCTGGACTATGCGCAGCGCCTCACCGCTTCGGTGGCCCAGGTGATCGCCCGCATGCCTTGAGGGTGCACCGGTTGAACCTCTGACCGCCCACCCAGCCCCACAGCTGCCGCTTGCTCCCGCCATGTCCGACACCACCCAGGCCCCTTTCACGCTCGAAGACGGCCTGAACCTGGCCCTGTACGACTGGCCGCTGCCCATGCGCTGGCGCCCGCGCGGCGTGGTGCTGGTGGTGCACGGTCTGGGTGAACACGCCTGGCGCTACGACCCGCTGGCCCAGCGCCTCAACGAATGGGGCTTTTGCGTGCGCGCCTACGACCAGCGCGGCCACGGCGAGTCGGGCGGTGCCCGTGGGGTGATCCCGTCAGACACCGCCTTGCTGGACGATCTGGCCGAGGTCGTGGACGACACGCGGCGCCATATTGCCCAACCTTGGGAATGCCCGCTGATTCTTTTGGGTCACAGCATGGGGGGGCTGGTGGCATCGACCTTTGTTTATCGCAACATCGCGTCCGTGGACGGGCTGGTGCTGTCGTCGCCCGCGCTGGATGCGGGTATTGGCCCGGTGCAGAAAAAGCTCATGCACCTGCTGTGCCGCTGGGCGCCCAACCTGGCGCTGGGTAACGGTCTGGACGCCAGCAAAATCTCACACAGCCCCATGGTGGTGGAAGCCTACAAAAAAGACCGTCTGGTGCACGACCGCATTTCGGCGCGGCTGGCCCACTTCATCGACAGCAACGGCCCCCGCGTGGTGGCGGGCGCACCGCGCTGGCGTGTGCCCACCTTGCTCCTGTATGCCGGGGCCGACCGCTTGGTGCGCCCCGAAGGCAGCCGCGCCTTTGCTGCCATGGCCCCGCGCGACAAGGTGACCAGCCATTGCTTTGAAGGGCTGTACCACGAGATCTTCAACGAACAAGACCCGTCGGCCGTGTACGTCGCGCTCAAGGCCTGGCTGGATCAGCGCGCACCCGCCTGAACGACCCAGGCAAACCATGCATCTAAAAAAACAGCCCCAAAAGGGGCTGTTTTTTTGTCCGCCGAAACGCTGCGCCCGATGGCCCAGCGCACACAGCCCATCAGCGCTTTTGCAGCAGGCCGCCCAGCATGCCCATCAAGTCGCCGGCGTTGCCGCCACTTTGGCCTCCCAGCAGCGCACCCAGCGCACCCATGCCGTTGTCGGCTGGCATCTGGCCTTGCGGTGTGAGTTGGTCGATCAGGCCCGGCAGCAGGTCGGCCATGGTGCCGGCGGCTTGCTGCGGGTTGCCACCCATTTGCTGGGCGAGCATGCCCATCAGGTCGGGGCCCAGAGCACCACCGAGCTGGTCGGCCGACACCGGCTGGTTGGCACCCGTGCCCACCCACGACTGGGCGGCTTCGCCCAGGCCGCCTTGTTGCAGCTTGGCCAAGATGCCTTGCAGGCCGCCTGCGTTGTTCATCAGTGCACCCACGATGCCCATGAGCATCTGGGGGTCGAGCCCACCGGCTGCGCCCGTGGGGCCTGCCGCCGCCTGGTTGCCTTGCAGCGAGCCCATCGCCGCGTTGGTGGCGGCGCCAATCAAAGAGTCCATCAAGCCCATGTCGTATCCCTTGTGTGAAGTGGGCGCGCAGCGGTTGCAGCCCAGGCCCCGGTCAGGCGGTGTGCCCCGGGTCAGGCCGCATTGTGGGCTTGGCGCCGCAGCCACGCAAGCCACGCCAGGGCCATGCCCGTGAGGGCCACCGGCACCAGCGAACCCACGTTCAGCCACTGCCAGCCCTGGGTGGTGACGAGGGCGCCCGAGGCGAAAGACGTGACCGCCATGGTGGCAAAAACAAAAAAGTTGATGGCAGCCTGTGCGCGGTCTTTTTCCTCAGGCCTGTAGGCTTGAAGCGACAGCGTGGTGCTGCCCGTGAACAGGAAGTTCCAGCCCACCCCCAGCAAAAACAGCGCGATCAGGAACTGGTGCAGGTCCACGCCCGAGAGCGCAATGGCAATGCAGGCGATGTTGAGCACCACGCCCACGCCCATGATGGTCAGGACCCCGAAGCGCTTGATCAGGTGGCCGGTGAAGAAGCCCGGCGCAAACATGCCGATCACATGCCACTCCAGCACCAGCGCGGCGTCGTCAAATTCAAAGCCGCACACCTGCATGGCCAGCGGCGTGGCCGCCATCAGCAGGTTCATCACGCCGTAGCCCAGCGCGGCCCCGGCGGTGGCCACCATGAACACGGGCTGACGCATGATGACCGACAGCGGGCGACCCGGGTCGGCGTTGGCCTTCTTGGGCGGCAGCGGTGGAAATTTCAGAAACGCCATGACCGCCATCGACAGCAAGGCCACCACGGCCAGCGCCAGGTAGGCGCCGGCAAACGGCACGTCAAACAGGCTGCGGGTGCGGCTGGCCAGGTTGGGCCCCAGCACCGCGCCCACCAGGCCGCCAGCCAGCACCAGCGACACCGCTTTTTCACGGAAGTCCGGCGCGCTCAGTTCGGCCGCGGCAAAGCGGTACAGCTGGCCGTTGGCGCTGTAGTACCCCGCGATCACAGTGGCGCTTACCAGCAGCCAGAAGTTTTTGTCGATCGCGGCCCAGAAGCACAGCAAGGCCGACGCAAATGCCACCAGCAGGCCGATCTGGAACGAAGCCTTGCGACCATAGGCGCTTTGGGTGCGCGCCACCAGCGGTGTGGACAAGGCACCGCCCACCACATAGCCCATCACCGGCAAGGTGGCCATCCAGCCCAGCGGCGCCAGCGACAAGCCCACCAGCCCGTTGATGGCGATGAACACCACGTTGTTGGTGAGAAACAGGCCTTGCGCGGCGGCCAGCAGCCAGAGGTTTTTATTCATAAGCGGGTGTTTATACAACCACCCGCTGTGGCAAGGTGTCCGGTGCGGGTCTGCGGCCGGTGGGACCGCTTCAGTGGGCGGCGAGCACCAAGGCCGCCAGCGCAGCGGTTTCGGCGCGCAGCACGCGTGGGCCCAGCGTGACCGGCACAAACCCGGCCGACCGGGCTGCAGCATCTTCGCTGGGGCTCAAGCCCCCTTCGGGTCCGCTGAGAAACACCACCGGTGCGTTCGCCGGCTGGCTCGCCAGCACCGTGGCCAGCGGCTGCGAGCCTTCAGCCAGTGACAGCACGCAACGCAACACCGGCGCTGCGGGGTCGGTGCTGGGTGTGCTCTTGAGCCATGCGGCCAGCTCGGCCACCGGCAGCACGCTGGGCACCCGGTTGCCGCCGCACTGTTCGCACGCGGCGGTGGCCACGGCTTGCCAGTGCGCTTGCTTTTTGGTGGCGCGCTCGCCGCTCAGGCGCAGCACGCTGTGCGCGGTGTGCAGGGGTTGCAGGCTGGCCACGCCCAGCTCGGTGGCTTTTTCCACCAGCCAGTCCATGCGGTCGTTGGCGGGCATGCCCATGGCCAGGTGCACGCGGCGCGCGGGTTCGCATTCACGGGGCTGGTGGCTGTCCACGCGCACCGCCACGTCCGAGCGGCCCATGCGCAGGATGGTGGCGCTGTGTTCGCCGCCCTCGCCGTTGAACAGCGTGATGACGCCACCGGGCTGCAGGCGCAGCACCTGCACATGGCGGGCTGCCGCAGCAGGCAGCTCCAGTTCGGTACCGATGACCAGCGGGACGGGGCAGTGAAAGCGCGGCATGTTGGTGTGCTCAGACGCGGCCGAAGGCGTAGCCCGAGGCGGCCTCAAAGCCTTCCACCTGGTCGATCACTTTCAGAAACGGACCCAGCTCGCGGTAGCGGTGCGTGGTGTTCCGTATGTAGTGGATGAAGCGGGGCGTGTCGGCCAGGTATTTGGGCTTGCCGTCGCGCAGCGTGAGCCGCGCGAAGATGCCGGCCACTTTCAAATGGCGCTGCAAGCCCATCCACTCCACGGCGCGGTAGAAGGCGCCGAAGTCGCTGTGCCAGTCTTCAAAGTCCATCAGCCCGGCCTTGCGCGCCTTTTCCCAGTAACGGATGGTGATGTCGATTACGAAGTCTTCGTCCCAGGTCAGGAAGGCATCGCGCATGAGACTGGCGATGTCGTAGGTGATGGGGCCATACACCGCGTCCTGGAAATCGAGCACGCCGAGTTGCTGGGCCGGGGTGCTGCCGGGCTGGGCGGGGATCATCAAGTTGCGCGGCATGAAGTCGCGGTGCACGTAGACGCTGGGTGCGGCCAGATTGCGCTTGACGATGCTGTCGAACGCCTTGGCCAGCGTTTCGGCGTCTTTGCCTTGCAGCGCGGTCTGGCGGTGTTGGGCCAGGTACCAGTCGGGGAACAGCTGCAGCTCGCGGCGCAGCAGCGGCTCGTCGTAGGCTGGCAGCACGCCGGGCTTGGACGCCAGCTGCCAGGCCAGCAGCGCGTCCAGCGCCTGCATGTAGCGCGCGTGGTTGGCGGCAGGGCTGTCCGGCTGTATTTGCTCCATCATGGTCTGCGTGCCCAGGTCGGGCAGAAGCATGAAGCCCAGCGGCTCGTCCCAGGCCAAAATCTGAGGCACCAGCAGGCCGGCGTCCTGCATCAGGCCGGCCACGTGCACGAAGGGCCGGCAGTTTTCTTTGTCGGGCGGTGCATCCATGACGATGCGGCTGGCGCCGTCGGCCGTGTCCACCCGCAGGTAGCGGCGAAAGCTGGCGTCGGCCGAGGCCGGGCGCAGTGTGGCGGGCAGCAGGCCCTGGGCGCCGGCCAGGCGGTGCAGCCAGGCGTTGAAGGCGGTTTCGCGCTGGGGGTCGGCCCACGCAACAAGGGGTTGGATCGGGGTCATGGGAGTGGGCAAGTGCACAGCGACAGCCGCTGTGTGGGCATAGGATAATCGCCGCAGATTCTACAAACCCGTGTCGGGCGGTCCGTGGGCGCCACAATGGGCTCCGCAAGCCGCTTTCACCCTGCGTCTGTCCCGCCAGCCTACCGCTGACCTTTGAACTTTTCAGGCTCTGCTGCCGCGGGTCCGCCCCACTCACCCTCTGAGTCCAACGCCTTGAACCGCCGCACCGCACCGCCGGTCCCTGCCCTTGTGGCCGGGAAATCCCTTGAAACCTGCTTTGTGCAGGCGCCGGTGGCGCGCGCCGTGCGGGGCTTGCTCGCCTGGCTGGCGCTGGGTGCCCTGGCTGCGCCGGGCCTGCTGTGGGCCCAGTCGGGCGACGGCGACGAAGCCTTGCCCCCTGGGGCGCAATTGCAGTCCAGCCCGCTGCTGCAAGAAAACTTGCCCAAAGCGGTGCAAGGCCAGTTGCCCACCTTCGTGTCGGGTGATCGACTGTCGGGCCAGACCGATGGGCTGGTGGTCATTGAAGGCGGTGCCGAGCTGCGCCGCCACGGCACCGTGATCCGCGCCGACCGGCTGGAATTTGATCAGACCACCAACGATGCGCGTGCCGCAGGCCATGTGCTTATCAACCGCAGCGGCAACCGGTTTGAGGGCCCTGAGCTGCAGATCAACGTGGAAACCAGCCGGGGCACCTTTGTGCAACCAGCCTTTTCGCTGCTGAAAAACGGCGGGCAGGGCGATGCCAGCCGCATCGAATTTTTGGACGAAGACCAGATGGCGGCGCACGACGCCCGCTATTCCACCTGCCCGCGCACACCGGGCCAGAAATGGATGCCCGACTGGCTGGTGCGCGCCAGCCGCATCGACCTGGACAACGCCGAAGAAGTTGGCACGGCCACCGCTGGCGTGCTCGAATTCAAGGGTGTTCCCATTCTGGGCGCGCCGTACCTGAGCTTTCCGCTCACCGACAAGCGCAAGTCCGGTGTGTTGCCGCCCACCATCAACATCGACAACATCAGCGGCCTGGAACTGACGCTGCCGTATTACCTGAACCTGGCGCCCAACCTCGACGCCACGCTCTACCCCACCTTCATGAGCAAGCGGGGCGTGGACCTGGGCGGCGAGTTTCGTTACCTGGAGCCCAGCTACAGCGGTGAGGTGCGCGCCGCGTTCATGCCGTCTGACCGCTTGCGCAACAGCAACCGCTGGGGCTATTCGGTGCAGCACAACCACCGGCTGCAAGAGCAGGCCGGTGTGCGCCTGCTGGGGCTGGACAACCCGGTGGGCCTGCGCCTGAACCTCAACCGCGTGAGCGACGACGATTACTGGCGCGATTTTCCACGTTCCAGCACCTCGCTGACCTCGCGCCTGCTGGCGAGCGAAGCGGTGTTGAACTGGGGGCGTGGGCCCTGGTCGGTCGAGGCGGGCGCCTACCAGTGGCAAACCCTGCAAGACCTGGAAGCGCCCATCACACCGCCTTACGACCGCCTGCCTTCGCTGGCCGTGCGTTATGCGCGCAACGACGCCACCATTGGCGGGCTGGGAGGCTGGGACTGGTCGGTGCGCACCGAGATGACCCGCTTCAGGGCCGACGCGGTGGTGGCGGCACCGGACCGGCAAAACGGCACCCGCAGCCTCGCCTTGGGCGAGATCAGCCGCAACTGGCAGTCGCCCGGCGGTTACGTGAAACCGCGCGTGCAGTTGCACGCTGCCCACTACCGGCTGGACGATGCGCTCATGACAGGCAGCCGGAGCGCCTCGCGCGTGGTGCCCACCGTCAGCGTGGACAGCGGGCTCGTGTTTGAGCGCAACGCCAGCTACTTCGGGCGCACCTTCACCCAGACGCTGGAGCCAAGGGCTTTTTTCACCTGGACGCCTTACCGCGATCAGGCACTGCTGCCGAACTACGACTCAGCCGCCAACGATTTCAACTTCGCATCGATTTACACCGAAAACGCCTTTGGCGGCAACGACCGCATTTCGGACACGCGCGCCCTCACCGTGGGCGCCAGTTCGCGCCTGCTGGACCCCAACACCGGTGCCGAGGTGGTGCGTCTGGGCATTGCGCAGCGCTTTTTGCTGCGCGACCAGGCCGTGGTGCTGCCCAATGCTGTGGGTCTGCCAGGCGGCGACCCGCTGCTGGAGCGCCTGAGCGACGTGCTGGTGGGCGGGCGCATTCAGTGGAATCCGAGCTGGTCCATGGACGCCAACGTGCAGTTCAACCCCAAAGAGCGCGAGTCGGTGCGCACCACCCTGAGCGCGCGCTACACGCCCAGCAAATACCGCGTGCTAAGCACCGCCTACCGCCTGCAGCGCGGCAGCAGCGAGCAGTTCGACATGGGCTGGCAGTGGCCGCTGAACGACCTGTGGGCGACCCCCGTGCGCAACGGTGTACCTGGCCAGGCCCTGGGTGCCGGGCAGTGGTACAGCGTGGGCCGTATCAACTACAGCGTGCCCGACCGCAAGATCGTCGATCTGGTCGCCGGCTTTGAGTACGATGCGGGTTGTTGGCTGGGCCGTGTGGTGCTTGAGCGGCTGCAGCGCAGCAGCGCCAGTGCGAACCAACGCATCCTGTTTCAACTCGAATTCTCAGGCTTCTCCCGCATCGGGTCCAATCCGCTGAAGACGCTCAAGGAAAACGTGCCCCGCTACCAGTACCTGCGAGAAGAAATCAACCCGCCGAGCCGGTTCCAACAATATGACTGATCACCTCCTGTTTGCAGCCCGCCCGTCCCGCCTGGCCGTCTTGCTGCTGTGCGCGCCCCTGGTATGGGGCGGTGTGGCCACAGCGCAGACCTTGCGCTCCTCAACCCAGCTCAGCTCTTTGCGCAGCGTGTTGCCCACCGGGCCACAGACCGCCGACTTCATCGTCGCGCTGGTTAACTCGGAGCCGGTGACCAACAACGAGGTGCGCCAGCGCATGTTGCGCGTGGAACAGCAACTGACGCAGCAAGGTGCTGCCATGCCGGCGCGCGACGAGTTGGCTCGCCAGGTGCTAGAGCAACTGGTGAGTGAGCGCGCACAACTGCAACAGGCCACTGAAATGGGGTTGCGCGTGGACGAGGCCACGCTGCTGCAAGCCGAGCAATCCATTGCCGAGCAAAACCAGCTGAGCCTAGAAGACTTCCGCCGCCGTGTCGCGGCGCAGGGCACGGACCTCAACCGCCTGCGCAACGACCTGCGCAACCAGATCCTGCTGCAGCGGGTGCGCGAACGCGAGGTCGAGTCCCGCGTGCGCGTCACCGAGTCCGACATCGACGATTTCATCCGGGAAAAGCAGAACAACGTCGACCCCGGCCAGCTCACGCTGAACCTCGCGCATGTGTTGGTGCTGGTGCCCGAAGGCGCCAGCGAAGCGCGCGTGCGTGAACTGCAAGCACGTGCCCAGGCCTTGGCCGACCGCGCCCGCAGCGGATTTGACTTTGCTGCCCTGGCCCGCGAGTACTCGGACGCGCCCGAGCGCGCCAACGGGGGGGTGTTCGGCATGCGCCCGGCCGACCGCCTGCCCACGCTGTTTGTCGAAGCGGTTCAGCGGGTGCCTGCGGGTGGCATCGCCGGGCCGTTTCGCAGCCCCGCCGGTTTTCATGTGCTAAAGGTGCTGGAAAAGAGCCAGGCCGGTTTGCCCGATGTGGTGGTCACCCAGACCCGTGCACGGCACATCTTGTTGCGCATCAGCCCGCAACTCAGCCAAGACGCTGCCGTGGCAAGGCTCAGCCAGTTCCGCGGGCAAGTCGTCAGCGGGCAGGCCAGCTTTCCGGCGCTGGCCCGCGAACACAGCCAGGACGGATCGGCCCGCGAAGGTGGCGATCTCGGCTGGGCCAACCCAGGGCAGTTTGTGCCCGAGTTCGAAGAAGCGATGAACGCCCTGCGCCCAGGAGAGGTTTCGCAGCCCCTCGTGTCGCGCTTTGGCGCGCACCTGATCCGGGTGGATGAGCGGCGAGACAACACCCTGAGCCAGCGCGAACAGCGCGAAGTGGTCCGCAGCCTGGTGCGTGAGCAAAAGGCCGAAGAGGCGTTGCAAAGCTGGGCCCAGGACGTGCGCAGCCGCGCTTTTGTCGAATACCGCGAAGCACCCAAACCGTGATGCCAGCCGCCGCCAGCCTCGGGCGCACCACATGAAGCACATTGCCCGCAAACGCTTTGGCCAGCACTTCCTGACCGATCGCGCCATCATCGGCGCCATCGTGGACGCCATTGGCCCGCAGCCCGGCGATGCCATGGTTGAAATTGGTCCCGGCCTGGCCGCCATGACGCAGCCCCTGGTTGAGCGCCTGGGGCACCTCACTGTCATCGAACTCGATCGCGACCTCGCCGCCCGCTTGCGCAGCCACGCGCAGCTGGAAGTGATCGAGTCGGACGTGCTCAAGGTCGACTTCACCGCCCTGGCCAACCGCCTGAACCCTGCGGATGGTCAGAAGCTGCGTGTGGTGGGCAACTTGCCCTACAACATTTCCACGCCCATTCTGTTTCACCTGCTCGACCACGTGGCGGTGGTCCAAGACCAGCACTTCATGCTGCAAAAGGAAGTGATCGACCGCATGGTGGCCAGCCCGGCCTCGTCCGATTACAGCCGCCTGTCGGTCATGCTGCAATGGCGCTACGCCATGGACAACGTGCTGTTTGTGCCGCCGGAGAGCTTCGACCCACCACCCCGGGTCGACAGTGCCATCGTGCGCATGGTGCCGCTCGCCGAGCCGCCGGCCGTGGATATCCGTCTGTATGGCGAACTGGTGCAGACCGCCTTCAGCCAGCGCCGCAAGATCCTGCGCAACACGCTGGGCAAATGGCTGGAAGCCCGCGGCTTTTCTGGCCAGTTCGATGTCCAGCGCCGCGCTGAAGAAGTTCCGGTGCACGAATACGTTGCTCTGGCCTTGGCCGTTCAGCAGATACCCGCAAACATGCAGGCGTGAAAAAGCCGCTGCGACAGCAGCGGCTGAATTCCAACCAGGGCACCTCGGAACTGGCTTTGCCCGGCCGCCAGTGCCGACCCTCTGTGGGGGTGACGCCAAAGGCAGCGCTGGGGGTGTAGCCTTTAAGCTGCGGCCAGCCAGTACCCGGCGTTGAACGGGCTGCTCATGCGCAGTGCCATAGGGCTCACGTCAAGCAGCTTGTCGGTGGGCATCGGCTCTTCGCTTTGCACTTCAATCGGTTCTTCGCCCTTGGGCGTGCGGGCCACCGAGAACGAGTAGAAGCAGCGGAACGGAATCTTGCGGTCGCTCCAGTAGTCGGCGGCGTCGCGGAAGATATCGAGCAGTTGCTCGCGTGCTTCCTTGTCGAACTTGGTGTGGGCGGGAATATGCTCCAGCACCACGATAAAACCCGTCTGCGGCCCCGACTTGTGGACCATGTCGGTCATACAGTCGTACAGCGCGTCGAAGTTTTTGCCGAAGTGTGCGGGCAAGGTGTATTGAGCTGCGATCAACTCCAGCACGTCCTGTTTGCTTTGGGCTTTCGCCAGGTTGGCATACAGGAAGTGATGGCCCAATTGCTCGGCCGAAGCCTGCAGGTCTTTCACGCCATAGGCGCGAATCGACTGAACGATATTGGGGCGTACGTTACGAAGTGGCGTGTCCATCTCCGCGTCTCTTTCAAAGGTCAAAGTTAAAAATCCACTCACCACCTAAGCTCACTGCACGATCAGCCTGAAGCTGCTGTAGTGGTCTTCGGTGTAATAACACGCATCAGGAACCCGGGGCTTCAGCCCGCCGCACACAATTCGCCGGGCACCCCGATGGCTCAGGCCCGGCGTGGGTACGGTGTATTCACGGTAAAAACCCCGCTTTTGGCTTGGCAGCAAACGCTCGCGGTTACCAAACACGGTGCCGTCTTTCTCGTACCGGAACGGCCCACCTTCGCGGATCTGTTCCATCACCTGCCGACCTTGCGGGGGCAAACCGGACCACGTCAGCACAGCGGTCGACGTGTCGAGCGGTGACGGGGGCACTGGTGCCCGAGCTTGCACCAACAAGGTGCTCAGCGTTCCCGTCAACGCCACGGCCACCACGAGTCCAAGAACCCGTTTGACGCGCCAGCTGTGTGTCCGGATCTGTTTCAGACCCATGAAATTCCCTGCTCCTGATGCAATCAACCCGCCACCGATACCAGCCAAAAGTCGCTAAAAAGCGCCTTTTGACCCCGTGCCGGATGGGCGGGTTAACCCTGAAATTCAAGTGTGCTAGTGTGCCTGAGTCGTTACAAAAATGCAAGCTGATGCTGAATAAACAGGCAGGGCGCCGGTGAGAAATGTGTTGAAAAGTTAGCGCTTGCTTTTTCTAAAGCGATCAGCGGGCCACGTTGGCTTCGGCCACGGTCAAGGCGGTCATGTTCACGATGCGGCGCACGGTGGCGCTGGCCGTGAGAATGTGCACAGGCTTGGCCACGCCGAGCAACATCGGGCCAATGGCGATATTGCCGCCAGCCGCCGTTTTGAGCAGGTTGTAGGCGATGTTGGCTGCGTCGATGTTGGGGCAGACCAGCAGGTTGGCGTCGCCCTTGAGGGCAGAGCGCGGCATCATGGCCAGCCGGGCTTCGGCATCCAGTGCCACATCACCGTGCATTTCGCCGTCCACTTCCAGCCACGGTGCATCTTTTTGGAGGATGGCCAGGGTCTGGCGCATTTTGACCGCGCTGGGCTGGTTGCTCGAACCAAAGTTGGAGTGCGACAGCAGGGCAGCCTTGGGTGTGATGCCAAAGCGCATCATTTTGCGTGCGGCCATCTGCGTGATTTCGGCCAGCTGCTCGGCGGTGGGGTCGTAGTTGATGTGGGTGTCCACCAGGAACACCTGGCGCCCGGGCAGCATCAGCGCGTTCATGGCGGCGTAGCAGTTGGCGTTTTCGCGTTTGCCAATCACCTGGTCGACGTAGTCCAGGTGCAGCTGGGTGTTGCCCCAGGTGCCGCAGATCACGCCATCCACGTCGCCGCGGCGCAGCAGCATGGAACTGATGAGCGTGAGCCGGCGGCGCATTTCGATCTTGGCCAGCTGCTCGGTCACGCCACGGCGTTCCATGATCTGGTGGTAGTTCTGCCAGAGTTCGCGGTAGCGGTGGTCTTGTTCGACGTTGACCACGTCGTAGTCCAGCTCTTCTTTCAGGCGCAGGCCAAATTTTTCGATGCGCTCGGCGATGACGGCCGGGCGGCCGATCAGCGTGGGGCGGGCGAGGTTTTCGTCCACCACGATCTGGCAGGCGCGCAGCACGCGCTCTTCTTCGCCCTCTGCGTAGGCCACGCGCTTGCGGGTCGCGGTTTTGGCCGCCGCATAGATGGGCTTCATGATGGTGCCCGAGGCAAACACGAAGCTCTGCAGCTTTTCGCGGTAGGCCGCCATGTCGGTGATGGGGCGCAGCGCCACGCCGCTGTCGGCCGCAGCCTGGGCCACGGCGGGGGCGATCTTCATCATCAAGCGCGGGTCAAACGGTTTGGGGATGAGGTATTCGGGGCCAAAGGCCAGCTTTTCACCGGCGTAGGCAGCGGCCACCACTTCGCTTTGCTCGGCCTGCGCCAGCTCGGCAATGGCGTGCACCGCGGCAATCTCCATCTCGTCGGTGATGGTGGACGCACCTGCGTCCAGCGCGCCGCGGAAGATGTAGGGGAAGCACAGGACGTTGTTGACCTGGTTCGGGTAGTCAGAGCGGCCAGTGGCCATGATGGCGTCGTCGCGCACGGCCTTCACGTCTTCGGGCTGGATTTCCGGGTTGGGGTTGGCCAGCGCAAAGATCAGCGGGCGCGCTGCCATTTTGGCCACCATGTCTTTCTTCAGCACGCCGCCGGCCGACAGGCCCAAGAACACGTCAGCACCTTCAATCGCTTCGCTCAGGGTTCGCTGGTCGGTCTTCTGGGCAAAAACGATCTTGTCCTCGTCCATCAGCTCGGTGCGGCCCTCATACACGACGCCGGCCAGGTCGGTGACCCAGATGTTTTCACGCGGAATGCCCAGCTTGACCAACAGGCCCAGGCAGGCGAGCGCGGCAGCGCCAGCGCCGGAGGTGACGAGCTTGATGGTTTTGGGGTCTTTGCCGGCCACTTTCAGGCCGTTGAAAATGGCCGCGCCCACCACGATGGCGGTGCCGTGCTGGTCGTCGTGAAAGACCGGAATCTTCATGCGCTCGCGCAGCTTGCGCTCCACATAGAAGCAGTCGGGTGCCTTGATGTCTTCCAGGTTGATGCCGCCGAAGGTGGGTTCGAGCGAGGCAATGATGTCGACCAGTTTGTCGGGGTCTTTTTCGTTGATTTCGATGTCGAACACGTCAATGCCCGAGAACTTCTTGAACAGCACCGCCTTGCCTTCCATCACCGGCTTGGCCGCCAGCGGGCCAATGTCACCCAGGCCCAGCACGGCGGTGCCGTTGGTGATGACGGCCACCAGGTTGCCCCGGCTGGTGTATTTGAAGGCGTTGTTGGGGTCGGCCACGATCTCTTCGCAGGGCGCGGCCACGCCGGGCGAGTAGGCCAGCGCCAGGTCGCGCTGGTTGGTGAGCTGCTTGGTGGCGGCAATCGCCAGTTTGCCGGGCGTGGGGAACTCGTGGTATTCGAGCGCGGCCCGCTTGAGTTCGGCGCGCTTGTTCTCTTTGTTTTCCGGGGTCATGGGCTTGTCTCCTGACGAATCAATTTATTGCAATGTGAAAGCGTGTTGCGCATTCTAAATCTTCGGGTGGGAAAACCCCAGTCCGTAGAAGTGCGTAGCAGTTCATGCGGCCATGACATTTTCAGTGGGAATCGCCCTCCCGGTGGAAACGGTGCGGGATTCGGGACCGTTCACAAGGGGGTTGTTTGTACCTGGGCAAACAGCTGTTGGGCGTCTTCTTTGCAGCACAAGCCCGTGCTGACGCTGAGCAGTGCCGCCGAGCCCGCTGCCACGCCCCAGGCAAAGGCCTCGGTCAGCGGGCGGTGGTGTTGCATCGCCCAGACCATGCCGCCCACGAAGCTGTCGCCCGCCCCCACGGCGCTGGCCACTTGGATGGGCAGTGGCGGTGCGTTCCAGGCGCCGTCGCGCGTGACCAGCAGGGCACCCAGATGCCCCAGTGTGAGCGCCACCACCTGGGCTTGGCCACTTTCCACCAGGACACGCGCGGCGGCATGCCACTGGTCGGGCGTGTCCAGCGTTTGGCCGCACAGCTCGGCCAGTTCGCGCAGGTTGGGCTTGACGAGGTACACGCCCTCGGTGAGCGCTGCGGCCAGCGCTGGGCCGGCGGTGTCGAGCACCAGCCGCGCGCCGCGCTTGCGGCACAGGCGCGCCAGCCGGGCGAAAAAGTCGGTGGGCACGCCGGGAGGCAGGCTGCCGCTGGCCACCAGCAGGTCGGGGAAGTCGGGCATGGCTTCCAGCTGGCTCAGGCAGGCCTGCCACTCGGCTTCGCTCAACGTGGGGCCGGGCATCACGAACCGGTATTCGGCGCCCGTGGTGTGTTCGTGCACCGTGAAGCTGACGCGGGTTTCACCGGCAATCGGCAGGAACACGCCGTGCATGCCTTCTTGCGCCATGCGGGCCTGCAGCCACTGGCCCGACGAGCCACCGGTGGGGCACAGCGCGGTGCACTGACCGCCCATGCGCTCGAGCACACGCGCCACGTTGATGCCGCCCCCGCCCGCGTCATGCAGCGTGTCGGTGCAGCGCAGCTTGTGGGTGGGCACCACGCGCTCGGTCTCGGTTGACAGGTCAACCGAAGGGTTCATGGTGAGGCACAGGACGCGCAGGGGGGCTGTTGGCTTGGACATGCGGTGTTTCTACCGCAAAACACCCTGCTGGCGAGCGGATTCAGCGCAGGTGTTTGAGGCGCTTGGCCGCAAAGGCGTCTAGCACGCTCAGGCCACGCACGCCGGGCGCCAGCGTGAAAGGCTGGCCAGCTTCAATAGGGCCCGTTTGCACCACCGCTAGGTAAAAACCGGGGCAGGCGTGTTCCATCATCAGCCGCCCGGCCTGTGGCAGGCCCATCACGGCGTTGAGCTTGTAGCAGGGCTCGCGCGGGGCCGTTACGCGCAGCACGCAGTTGGGGAAATGCAGGGTGTCGCCGATCCACACCTCGCGTTCCATCAGCCCGGCCAGGCTCAGGTTTTCGCCCATGAAGCCGGGCGGCAGGGCCTCATGGAACAGACTGGCGCCCTGTTCAAGCCGCTGTGCCTGCCAAAAGGCTCCGTGTTCGGTGGGGTAGGCGTACACCGCCTTGTCCAGGCCACCGTGCACGCTGGGATCGGCCTGCTCGTCGCCCTGCAGCCCCAGCCGGCCTACGCTGACTGGGCCTGGCACCGCGGTTTTGCCCATGGCCGACAGAACGTTGCGGTGGCCCACCCGCAGCGGGCGGGCGGTACCGGTGTTGACGCTGAGAACGCGCACCGTTTCAGCCGCGCATCAGCGCTTCAATTTCGTCGGCCTGCACCGGCACGCCGCGGCTGATGAGTTCGCAGCCGGTTTCGGTCACGATGGCATCGTCTTCAATGCGGATGCCGATGTTCCAGAACCCGCGCGGGATGCGGTCGCTGGGGCGCACATACAGGCCAGGCTCGATGGTGAGTGCCATGCCGGGGCGCAAGATGCGGCTGGGCCGATCCTTGATGGTTTCACCACTCAGCGGGTCTTTGCGTTCGCTCACCGTGCCCAGCTCGGAGGGCTCCACGTAGCTGCCGCAATCGTGCACGTCCATGCCCAGCCAGTGGCCAGTGCGGTGCATGTAGTGGGCGAAATAGTGGCGGTGTTCTATGGCGTCTTCCAGCGTACCCACCTGGTGTTTGTCCAGCAAGCCCAGGTCGAGCATGCCTTGCGTGAGTACTTTCACGGTGGCTTCATGCGGGTCCACAAAGCGGGCGCCGGGTTTTGTTGCCGCAATGGCCGCCTCTTGCGAAGCCAGCACCAGGTCGTACAGCGCGCGCTGCGGGCCGCTGAAGCGGCCGTTGGCCGGGAAGGTGCGGGTGATGTCCGAGGCATAGCCGTCGAGCTCGCAGCCGGCGTCTATCAGCACCAGCTCGCCGTCGCGAATCGGCGCGTTGTCGGCCCGGTAGTGCAGCACGCAGGCGTTGGCGCCTGCGGCCACGATGCTGCTGTAGGCCGGGTATTGCGAGCCGTGCTGGCGAAATTCGTGCAGCAGCTCGGCGTCCAGGTGGTATTCGCGCACGTCTTGCCCGGCGCGCAGCATGGCGGCGCTGCGCTGCATGGCGCGGATGTGGGCGCGCGCGCTGATCTGCGCGGCGCGGCGCATGATGCCCTGCTCGTGCGCGTCCTTGATCAGCCGCATTTCATCGAGCACACCGCACAGATCGCGCTGCACCTCGGGGCACAGCGCACCGTAGCGCACGCGGGCACGCACCCCCTGCAGCCAGCCGTCAACCCGGCCTTCCAGGCCTTTGTGGGTGGCAAATGGGTACCACACGGTGTGGCGGTTTTCCAGCAGCCGAGGCAGGCGCTGGTCCAGTTCGGTGACCGAAAACGCTTGGCTCACGCCCAGGTGGCTGGGCGCGGCTTCGGGTCCCATTCGGATGCCGTCCCAGATTTCGCGCTCCAGGTCTTTGGGCTGGCAAAACAGCGTGGTTTCGCCGTCGGCGGTGATCACCAGCCAGGCGTTGGGCTCGGTGAAACCGGTCAGGTAACAAAAGTAGCTGTCGTGCCGGAACAGGAACTCGCTGTCCCGGTTGCGCGAGCGCTCGGGCGCAGTGGGCACGATGGCAATGCCGCCGGCACCCAGTTGGGCGGCCACGCGGGCGCGGCGCTCGGCGTACAGATGGAAGTGGGTGGTGGTGTCCATGGACGCCATTGTCTGACTTTTGCCGAAGCCCTGCGTGGTCTGCCCCAGAGCGCCTGCAGAGCCGGCTTGCCGGGCAGCCAGTGGCACCTCCTTGGGGAGACACCGCAGGCGGTGCGGGGGGGTTATCCCAGCGCTTTCAGGCGTTCGGGTGTGCCCACATCGGTCCACGCACCGGTGTAAAGCTCGGCGCTCACCTGCCCGGCGTCCATGGCCTTGCGCAGCAGCGGCGCCAGCGGCTCGGCCTTGCCCTGCGGGTTGCCCGGAATGGTGTCGCACCATGGGGCTTCAAACAGCGCGCGCCGGTACAGGCCGATGGTGCTGTAGGTGAATTTTTCTTCGGCCTGGTTCAGCGCCAGGCCGGTGGCGCTCAGGCCAAAGTCGCCACGCGGGTTGTGTGGCGGGTTGGGCACCAGCCAGATGTGGGCCAGGTGGCCGTTGTCAACGAAACGCTTCACGCTGCCTTCGGTGAACGCAAAGTCGGGCGCAAACACGTCACCGGCCAGCACCCAGAACACGTCACCCAGCAGCGGCAGTGCGCGCGAAATGCCGCCGGCGGTTTCCAGGGCGTAGCCAAAGTCCTGGCCTTCGTGTGAAAACGCGATGTCGGCGCCCGGCGCTTGCTGCGGCCAGTCGGCATACCGCTGTTCAATCTGTTCACCCAGCCATTCGGTGTTCACCACCACGCGTGAAAAACCGCCGCGCAGCAGCGCTTCCATGGGCCACTGCATCAGTGGTTTGCCCTGCACGGGCAGCAAAGGTTTGGGGGTGTGATCGGTCAGCGGGCGCATGCGCATACCGCGTCCGGCGGCCAGCAGCATGGCGGGAACGGAAGGGGGAGAGGTGCGCAACATAAACAGTCCAGCGGTGAAGTGATCCAGTTGAACTGGAACGGTTGGATTATCTGCGAGCGCTGCATTTTGCCGGCATGCCCGGTCACCGTTTGGGTGATGCCGCTCAACGGCCCGATAAAATCAGTGGTTTGGCGCATTTGCGCCGCCATCCCACTACCCATTGGTCCTCCCCATGTCCGACGCAGCCAGCACCCCAACCAGCACCGCCCCTGTTGAAGCACCAATTGCCGCCCCCGTGGTCGCAGCGGCACCCAGCGTGTCGGCCCAGACCCAGGCCAACGCCATCCGTGCGCTCGCCATGGACGCGGTGCAGGCCGCCAACTCCGGCCACCCCGGCGCGCCCATGGGCATGGCTGACATGGCCGTCGCGCTGTGGGGCCGCCACCTGCGCCACAACCCGACCAACCCCGCCTGGGCCAACCGCGACCGCTTCGTGCTGTCCAACGGCCACGGCTCGATGCTGATCTATGCGCTGCTGCACCTGACCGGCTACAAGCTGCCCATCGGTGAACTGAAAAACTTCCGCCAGCTTGGCAGCAAGACGGCCGGCCACCCCGAAGTCGGCCACACGCCCGGCGTGGAAACCACCACCGGCCCGCTGGGCCAGGGCATCACCAACGCGGTGGGCATGGCGCTGGCTGAGAAGCTGCTGGCGTCCGAGTTCAACCGCGACGGCCACGCCATCGTCGACCACCACACCTACGTCTTCATGGGCGACGGCTGCCTGATGGAAGGCATCAGCCACGAGGCCGTGGCCCTGGCCGGCGCCTGGAAGCTCAACAAGCTGATCGCGCTGTACGACGACAACGGCATCTCTATCGACGGCCAGGTCGCACCCTGGTTCATTGACGACACACCCAAGCGCTTTGAAGCCTGCGGCTGGAACGTGATCCGCGCTGTCGACGGCCACGACGCCGATGCTGTGGACAAAGCGATTGCCGCCGCCAAGAACAGCGCCGACAAGCCGACCCTGATCTGCTGCAAGACCGCCATCGGCAAGGGCAGCCCGAATCGCGCCAACACCGCCAAGGCCCACGGCGAGCCGCTGGGTGCTGAAGAAATCAAGCTCACCCGCGAAGCGCTGGATTGGCCCCACGCCCCGTTCGTGATCCCGAAAAACGTGGTCGCCGCCTGGGACGCCAAAGCCGCTGGCAAGGCCGCGGAAGCCGCCTGGAACACCCAGTTCGCCGCCTACAAGGCCGCCTTCCCCGCCCTGGCCAAAGAGTTTGTGCGCCGCATGAAGGGCGAGCTGCCCAAGCAGTTCCACCAGGTCGCCGTGGACGCCGTGCTCGCGGCCCACACCAAGGCCGAGACTGTGGCGAGCCGCAAGGCCAGCCAGATCGCGCTGGAAGCTTTCACGGCGGCACTGCCCGAGTTGCTGGGTGGCAGCGCCGACCTGACCGGCTCCAACCTCACCAACACCAAGTCCACGCCCAACCTGCGCTTTGATCTGGCGGGCAACGTGGTCAAGAACGAAGCTGGCCAGGGTGGCCGCCACATCAACTACGGCGTGCGCGAATTCGGCATGGCCGCCATCATGAACGGTGTGGCCTTGCACGGCGGTTTCATCCCCTACGGCGGCACCTTCCTCACGTTCTCGGACTACAGCCGCAACGCCATCCGCATGGCCGCGCTGATGAAGCAGCGCGTGATCCACGTGTTCACGCACGACTCCATCGGTCTGGGCGAAGACGGCCCGACCCACCAGTCGGTCGAACACGCCGCCAGCCTGCGTCTGATTCCCAACCTGGACGTCTGGCGTCCGGGCGACACGGCGGAGACCGCCGTGGCCTGGGCCGTGGCCTTGCAAAACAGCAACAAGCCCACCGCGCTGCTGCTGAGCCGCCAGAACCTGCCTTACGCACCCAAGCACGAGCTCGGCGACATCAGCCGTGGTGCCTATGTACTGGCCGAGCCCAGCGAAGTGGGCCTGAAGAAGAAGGCCCAGGCGGTCATCATCGCCACCGGCTCCGAGGTGCAGTTGGCACTCAAGGCACAGGACCTGCTGGCCCGTGCCTACAACATCGCGGTGCGCGTGGTCTCCATGCCCAGCACCACCACGTTTGACCGCCAGGATGCCACCTACAAGGCCGACGTGCTGCCCAAAGGCCTGCCGCGTATCGCGGTGGAAATGGGCTCGACCGACGGCTGGTGGAAATACGGCGTGGCCGCAGTCGTGGGTTTGGACACCTATGGCGAGTCGGCCCCGGCGCCGGTGCTGTTCGAGCACTTCGGTTTCACAGCCCAGAACGTGGCCGACACGGTGCGCACGGTGGTGGCGAAGTGACCACTCCCGCAGCGCTCCGCGCTACCCCCTCAAGGGGGCGGCACTGGCCGTCCGGCAAAGCCGGCCCGGCGGTGCCCCTGGGGTGGCTCTCTTGCGCTGAACTGTTTTCCCTGACTTGCAACTTTTCCAACTGAAGGAGTAGATGGACATGACCATCAAGATCGGTATCAACGGTTTCGGCCGCATCGGGCGCAACGTGCTGCGCAGCGCCATTCAGAACTTCGCGGACATCGAAGTCGTTGCCATCAACGACCTGCTTGAGCCCGACTACCTCGCCTACATGCTGCAATACGACAGCGTGCACGGCCGCTTCAAGGGCACCGTCAAGGTCGAAGGCGGCAACATCGTCGTCAACGGCAAAACCATTCGCCTCACGCAAGAGCGCGACCCCGCCAACCTGAAGTGGAACGAAGTCGGTGCCGACATCGTCATCGAGTCCACCGGCCTGTTCCTGGACAAGGTCACCGCCCAGAAGCACCTGGACGCCGGCGCCAAGAAGGTCATCCTGTCCGCGCCGTCCAAAGACGACACCCCCATGTTCGTTTACGGTGTGAACGACAAGACCTACGCCGGCCAGGCCATCATCTCCAACGCTTCGTGCACCACCAACTGCCTGGCCCCCGTGGCCAAGGTGCTGAACGACAAGTGGGGCATCAAGCGCGGCCTGATGACCACGGTGCACGCCGCCACCGCCACGCAGAAAACCGTGGACGGCCCGAGCAACAAAGACTGGCGCGGCGGCCGCGGCATCCTGGAAAACATCATTCCCAGCAGCACCGGCGCCGCCAAGGCTGTGGGCGTGGTCATTCCCGAGCTGAACAAAAAGCTCACCGGCATGAGCTTTCGCGTGCCTACCTCCGACGTGTCCGTGATCGACCTGACCGTGGAGCTGAACAGCGAAGCGACCTACGCTGAAATCTGCGCCGAGATGAAGGCCCAGAGCGAAGGCGCCCTGAAGGGTGTGCTGGCCTACACCACCGACAAAGTGGTGGCCACCGACTTCCGTGGCGAAACCTGCACCAGCGTGTTCGACGCCGACGCCGGCATTGCGCTGGACAGCACCTTTGTGAAGGTGGTGGCCTGGTACGACAACGAGTGGGGCTATTCCAACAAGTGCCTGGAAATGGTTCGCGTGGTGGCCCAGTAAGCCGCCGTTGGACCCGTTCAAAAAAGCGCCTTCGGGCGCTTTTTTGTTGTGTTGAGAGTTTGTGCTCACGCTACCTGGGCAAGGCCGGCGCCGTTGATCGGCAAAACCCGGCGCTTGGTCGTGAGCCTGTGCGGGGGAGATGGTCTGGACGCGAGACCAACCACAGCCTTCATGCTACAAAAGCTCTATGCATTCTTTTCACTGGCGAGCGTTCATCGCCCCTGCGCTGCTGTGCGCAGGCATTGCTGCGGCCGGGCCCCTGTTTGCCCAACCGATCCCGCCGGTCCCGGTGGCCGATTCGGTGGCGTTTGGGTTGATCATCGGCTTTCGCGCCACCGAAGAAAGGCCGCTGGCACCTGAAGCCCCGCAGTCTGTGCGGCGTGGTGGCTTTGCGCCCGCTCAGCAAGCGTGGGACCAGAAGTCCCGCCATGGGCGCGAACGCGTGGCCCGCCTGGCCCGCGAAGCCGGTTTGCAGCTGCACAGTGCAGGCGATGCAGGCAACGCCCAGCTGCTGCGTTTTGAACGGCCACTGCGCGGGCAGGCCCTGCAAGATGCTGTGCGCCGCGCTCGCTTGCACCCCGATGTGGCGTGGGTGGAGCCCAATGTGTTGCTCAAACGGCTGCAAACCGCCCCGAACGATCCCGGCTATGCTTTTCAATGGCATCTCCAGACAAGCGATACAGGCCGAGTCTCGGCCATTAACATGCCCCCAGCCTGGGCGCTCACCACGGGCAGTGCAGCCGTCACGGTCGCCGTGCTGGACACCGGCACCTTGCCGCACCCCGATCTGGCGGGCCGCACTTGGCCAGGCTACGACTTTGTGAGCGAAGTGGAGTTTGCCGGTGATGGCGATGGTCGCGATGCCGACCCCACCGACCCTGGCGACTGGGTCACGCCCACCGGGAACTCCGTCCCCGTGCAGCAGCTCGTGAATGCCGGGTTCTGTGACGTGGCACCGAGTTCCTGGCACGGCACGTTTATCGCCGGTCAGCTGGCGGCAGCGTCGAACAACCACCTGGGCATTGCCGGCATCAACTGGGCCAACAAAGTGTTGCCGGTGCGCGTGTCGGGCCAATGCGGAGCGTTTCTGAGCGATGTGCTCGACGGCATGCGCTGGGCGGCGGGCTTGCCGGTGGCCGGCGTGCCGCCCAACCCCAACCCGGCGCGTGTCATCAACCTGAGCTTTGGCGGCGACGTGCCCTGTACCACCAACGCGCTCTACCAGTCCGCCATTGACGACGTGACCGCCCGGGGTGCGCTGGTGGTGGTGGCGGGCGGCAACCTCAGTCGCCAGTTGTTGCGCCCGGCCGATTGCCAGCGGGTGCTCTCCGTGGGGGCTGTCCGGCAAGATGGTCTGAAAACCGACTACTCGAGCTACGGCCCCCAGCTCGGGCTGATGGCGCCTGGTGGCTCGGTGCGTGAACGGATGGGGCTCTATTCCACCAGCAATTCAGGGCTCACCACGGCGGTGCCTGCAGAAGATGCCTACGGTTACTTGCAGGGCACCAGCTTCTCTGCGCCCCTGGCCGCAGGCGTTGCCACGCTGATGCTGTCACTCAACCCCGATCTGTCGCCAAGCCAGTTGGTCGACCGCATGCGCGCGGGTGTGCGTCCCTGGTCCTCGATCGCCAAGGTGCCGATGTATGCTTTTTGCAGCAACACCCCCGTGTCCCAGTCCGTGTGCAACTGCACCACCGACACCTGTGGCCCCGGTTTGCTGGACGCCGAGCGCGCCATGCAGCTGGCCCTGGGCCCAGCCGTGGTGATCGCCCCGCTGGCCACGGCCCGGCCCGGCACAACGCTGGCGCTCGACGGGCGCCAAAGCGTGGCCGTTCCCGACGCCACCATCACCGGCTTCGTCTGGCAGCAGCTGGAAGGCCCCTCCGTTCAGATCGCGTCTGCCAACACCGCACTCGCTAGCGTGGCGCTTGCGGCTGACGCTGCAACCTATGTGTTCCAGTTGGCCGTGACCGACAGCCTGGGCCGAACGGGCACCGACCGTGTGCAGGTGGTGGCCGCGGTTCCGGTGGCATCGGGCGGAGGTGGCGCCAGCGGCTGGCTTTGGGGCCTGGCGCTGTGGGCCTGGGTGCTCGCCACAGCCAGGGCCGTGCGCCGCCGCGCAGCGGCCTGACGCCGTGTACAAGACGGCCGCCGTTCAGTTGCAGGGACGCAATGGCTTGCCGGCCAGTGCCGCGCCCACACCCGCCACCGCATTGCGCTGGGCGGGTGTCGCGTCGGGCAGGCGCAGGCTGAAGCTGGTGGACTCGGCCCTTTCCTGGGCCACGCGGGCGGTGCGCACGCCTGAACGCGCCACGTTTTGAAGCGCTTGCTGCGCGGCAACCTCGCTGGAATAGGTGCCCAGAGACAGCCCGGGACTCAGTCCCGGCGCTGACACGTCGCGGTACGCCACGTTCAGTTCCTGTAGCTCGGCTTTTTTGCGATCGAGTTGCACGGCGTTGTCGTAGCGGCCCATGTAGACGATCCAGCGGCCGCCGCTGCGGGTTTCGTTCAGCTGCCAGGTGCCGCGCGGCAGATCCAGCAGCGTCAGTGCTGCGCGCAGGGCGTCGGCTTGGGGTTCGTTGAATCCACTGGCCAGCCAGCAGGCGCGGGCGTCTGCCACGGACGGTGCCGGTGCCGGTGCCGGTGAAGGGGCTGGCGCTGCCGTGGGTGGTGGTGGCGCGGCCTGCACTTTGGGCGGAGCTGCTTCGGTGGCCAGCTCTGCGGCTTGCGGTGGGCTGGAGCCGGCGGCTTTCGGGGCGGTTTGAGCCGCTGGCCTGGGTGGGCTGTCTGCGCTGGGCAGTGTGGCCAGGCTGGTCATGGGTGGCGCGGTCTCCACGCGGGGCGCGTTCAGCAGACGCAGCGTATCGGGTTGTATCTGGCCTTGCAGCCGCTGCGGCTCGCGCTCTTCGTGGGGCATCAGGCCCAACGGGGTCAGATAGCCCTGCGTCCAGACGAAATAGCCCGCATTGGCCAGCACCAGCAGCCAGATCACCCACCTCAGCATGGTCGCACGCTCACTTCTGCGCTGTGGATGGCCCGCATGCCCTGGGGGGTGAGTACTTGCAGGGCGCCAGCCGTGTCTACGCCGCAGGCGGTTCCCTGGGTGCCGTCGGTCAGCTGCACCGCCAGGCCTTGCAGCGCATCCAGCTGGGCAAAGCGCTGCGAAAACGCTGCAAAGCCTTGGGATTCAAACGCCAGCAGGTCGCGTACCAGCGCCGGGGCCACGCGCGCCAGCACCTCGCCCGCCGTCATGCCCACCAGCACTTCAGACAGCCCGGCGGGCGCCATGGCGGCCACTTGGGTGGTGGTGGGTGCCTGGGCGGCCACGGCGCTAGCGTCCGGCCGGGCGATGTTGATACCCACACCCACGACCACCAGCCGCTGGCGCACCGCTGGGTCGCCAGTGCCGGCCGTTTCCACCAGAATGCCGCCCAGCTTGCGTTGGTGCAGCCAGAGGTCGTTGGGCCATTTCAGGCGCACGTCGGGGTGCAGGCTGTGGGCCAGGCTCACACCCACCGCCAGCGACAGTCCCGACCAGTCGGCCGGGGCCATGGGCAGGGCCAGCGAAAACGTCAGCGACTGCCCGGCCCGGCTGTGCCAGCCTTTGCCCAGGCGCCCACGGCCGGCGGTTTGCTCGTCGGCGGCCAGCAGCAACGGCTCCATGAGGCCCGCGCGAGCGCGGCGCATGAGCTCGGTGTTGGTCGAGTCGATGCTGGGCAGCACCTCGACCGTGAAACCCGGCAGATCGGGCACGACCGCCTGCCAGACGGCTTCGACGTGGGCCAGCAGTTCAGACATGGGCGCGAAGTGGTTGCATTTGCGCACGCCCGACCAGAGCGACAACGTTGTCCAAGGCAGCCGTGGAGCCGGCTTTGCCGGGCCACCAGCTGCGTCCCTCCTTCAGGGGAGAAGACGCGAAGCGGCGCAGGGGGGTCATCGCTGCTTGCCCGCGCGCTTGGGGGCCAGTAAAGTGCCCCGGCATGTCGGTGCACCGCACCAGCACGGGTACTGCGCCTTGAGCTTGGGGGTGTAGGGCTCGTCGATCACCAGCCCGTAGTCATAAAACAGCTCTTCGCCGGCTGCAATGTTGCGCAGCGCCCGGATGAACACTCGGCTGTCGTCGATCTCGGCCTCGCAGTTGGGGGCGCAGCTGTGGTTGATCCAGCGCGACGAGTTGCCGCCAAACTTGGCGTCGATCACGTGTTCTTCGTCAATGTGGAAATAGAACGTGTGGTTGGGGTCGGTGGGGTCGTGTGGGTGGCGCTTGAGCGCTTCGTCCCAGGTGATGACTTCGCCTACGTATTCAATCAGCGTCTCGCCCTCGGCCAGATCCACCATGGCGTAGACGCCTTTGCCGTGCACACCCGAGCGGCGGGTCTGGATGCGCCTGGCAGCCGATGGCTTATTTTGGGCGGGCGAGAGCGTCGGGCGGGGGCTTTGCGTCACGGCCAAAATTTTTGGTAAGGTTGATTCATGCAGGTGCGCGCGAGTGTGCGCGTACCCATGTGTGCGCGTGTGTACGCGCGAAAGCTGATTGTAGAGATGAAAACTGAAGGTTTCGCCAAAACGCTGGTCATTGCGGAGAAGCCATCCGTGGCCCAGGACATCGTGCGCGCACTGACCCCGACCGTGGGCAAGTTCGACAAACACGACGACCATTTTGAAAACGATCGGTACGTGGTCACGTCTGCCGTGGGCCACCTGGTGGAAATCGCCGCGCCCGAACAGTTCGACGTGAAACGCGGCAAGTGGAGCTTTGCTCACCTTCCCGTGCTGCCGCCGTACTTCGACCTGAAGCCTATCGACAAGACCAAGTCGCGGCTGAGCGCCGTGGTCAGGCTGGCCAAGCGCAAAGACGTGGGCCGCCTCATCAACGCCTGTGACGCGGGCCGCGAGGGTGAGCTGATCTTCCGCTTGATCGAGCAGTACGCCGGCGGCCAGAAAAACGGCCAATACCAGAGCCTGGGCAAGCCGGTGCAGCGCCTGTGGCTGCAGTCGATGACGCCAGCGGCCATCCGCGACGGATTCGCGCACCTGCGCAGCGACGAGCAGATGCAGGGCCTGGCCGACGCCGCCCGCAGCCGCTCCGAGGCCGACTGGATGGTTGGCATCAACGGCACGCGCGCCATGACCGCGTTCAACTCGCGCGACGGCGGCTTCTTCCTCACCACCGTGGGCCGGGTGCAGACGCCCACGCTCTCCATCGTGGTCGAGCGCGAAGAAAAAATCCGCGCCCACCGCAGCCGCGATTACTGGGAAATCCACGCGTCTTTCCAAGCCGAGGCCGGCGCTTACCCCGGCAAGTGGTTCGACCCTGCCTTCAAGAAACCCAGCGGTGAAGACGCCGACGCCGAGCTCAAGGCCGACCGCGTGTGGAACCAGCGCGACGCCACCGCCATTGCCGACGCCGTGCGCGGCCAGAGCGCCACGGTGAAGGAAGAAAGCAAGCCCACCACGCAAGCCAGCGGCCTGCTGTACGACCTGACCAGCCTGCAGCGCGAGGCCAACGGCCGTTTTGGCTTTTCAGCCAAGACCACGCTGCAGCTCGCACAAAGCCTGTACGAGCGCCACAAGGCCCTGACCTACCCGCGGACCGACTCGCGCGCCCTGCCAGAGGACTACCTGCCCACCGTCAAGCAGACCTTCGAGATGCTGGCCGACAGCGGCATGAAGCACCTGGCGCCGCACGCACTCACCGCACTCAACAACGGCTATATCCGCCCCACCAAGCGCATTTTTGACAACAGCAAGGTGTCGGATCACTTTGCCATCATCCCCACGCTGCAAGCGCCCAGCGGTCTGAGCGACGCCGAGCAGAAGCTGTACGACCTGGTGGTGCGCCGTTTCCTGGCGGTGTTCTTCCCCAGCGCCGAGTTCACGGTGACGACCCGCATCACCACGGTGGCGGTGCCTGCCGTGCCCGCTGGTCACAACTTCAAAACCGAAGGCAAAGTGCTCGTCAAACCGGGTTGGATGGCCGTGTACGGCAAGGAAGCCGCCGAGGACGTGACCGACGCCAAGGAAGGCGACAAGGGCCAGAACCTGGTGCCCGTGCGGCCGGGCGAAACCGTGCGCACCGAGAGCGTCGAGCCCAAGGGCTTGAAAACCAAGCCACCCGCGCGCTATTCAGAAGCCACGTTGCTGGGCGCCATGGAAGGTGCCGGCAAGACCATCGACGACGACGAGCTGCGCGAAGCGATGCAGGAAAAAGGCCTGGGCACGCCCGCCACGCGCGCTGCCACCATCGAAGGTTTGCTGACCGAGAAATACATCATCCGTGAAGGCCGCGAAATTATTCCCACAGCCAAAGCGTTCCAGCTCATGACGCTGCTGCGCGGCCTGGGCGTGGAAGAGTTGTCCAAAGCCGAACTCACCGGCGAGTGGGAATACAAGCTGGCGCAGATGGAAAAAGGCCAGCTCAGCCGCAGCGCCTTCATGGCTGAGATTGCCCAGATGACCGAGCACATGGTCAAAAAGGCCAAGGAATACGACCGAGACACCATCCCCGGCAACTATGCCACGCTGCAAACGCCTTGCCCCAACTGCGGTGGCGTGGTGAAGGAAAACTACCGCCGCTACACCTGTACCGGTGCCGACGGGCGCAGCGATGGCTGCGGTTTCTCGTTTGGCAAATCGCCAGCCGGACGCACCTTTGAGCCGGAAGAGGCTGAGTTGCTGCTGGCGAGCAAAAAGATTGGCCCACTGGAAGGCTTCCGCTCCAAAGCCGGCTGGCCCTTCGTGGCCGAGATCGTGATCAAGTTCGTTGAGGAAGACAAGAACTGGAAGCTTGAATTCGACTTTGGCGACGACAAAAAAGGCGAAGAAACCGGCGAGCTGGTGGACTTCTCAGCCAGCGAGTCACTCGGCGCCTGCCCTAAGTGCGGCAGCCCGGTGCACGAGCACGGTGCCAACTACGTCTGCAGCAAGGCGGTGCCCACCGAAGCCCAGCCCACGCCCATCTGCGACTTCAAGAGCGGCAAGATCATCTTGCAGCAGCCCGTGGCGCGCGAGCAGATGCACAAGCTGCTGGAAACCGGCAAGACCGATCTGCTCGACAAGTTCGTGTCGATGCGCACCCGCCGCGCGTTCAAGGCCTTCCTGGCCTGGGACAAAGAAGCGGGCAAGGTGAATTTCGAGTTTGCGCCGTCCAAGTTCCCACCGCGCAAGACAGCCGCTGGCGCAACCGCGAAAGCAGCGCCTGCCAAAAAGGCTGCTGCGGCCAAGGCCGCACCCGCTAAAAAGGCTGCCGCCAAAAAAACGGCAGCCACCAAAACCGCCACCGTGAAGGTGCCCAAGGCGCCGCGCAAAACCACACCCGGTGCCGGCCTCAAGCCCAGCGAGGCACTGGCCGCCGTGATCGGAGCCGAGCCGGTGGCCCGTACCGAGGTCATCAAAAAGCTGTGGGACTACATCAAGGCCAATGGCCTGCAAGACGCCACCAACAAGCGAAGCATCAATGCCGATGCCAAGCTCACGCCGGTGTTTGGCAAGCCCCAGGTCACCATGTTTGAACTGGCCGGCATTGTCGGCAAGCACCTGAGCTGAACACCGAAACGCTGAACCCTACCCACAGGAGACTTTTCATGGCCCTCAAACTTTTCTTTGCCCCCGGCGCTTGTTCTTTTGTGCCGCACGCCATGCTGGAACTCGCTGGTGCCGAATTCGAGCCCGCCAGCGTCAAGCTGCACAAAGGCGAGCAGCGCTCGGCCGAATACCTGGCGCTCAACCCGCGCGGCCAGGTGCCTGTGCTGGTGGACGGCGGTGAGGTCGTCACCCAGATCGTGACCATCTTGCTGCACCTGGACGCCAAGCTGCCCGAGGCCGGTATCTTGCCTGCCACCGGCATGGCGCGCACGCGCGCCTTACAGACGCTCACCTGGATGAACAACACGGTGCACCCGACCTTCACCCATGTGTTCATGCCCCAGAAGTTCACCGACGACGAAGCCGCGCAAAAAGCCATTCGTGGCTTTGCCGTCGAGCGCTACCGGGAACTGCTCGGCGAGATTGAAGCGCTGGCCGCGCAAGCCGCTCCCTGGATGGCCGGTGAAAAGCCCAGCGCGCTCGACGCGTATGCGCTAACGCTGCTGCGCTGGGGTGGTTACGCAGGTATCAACCCCACCGACTTTCCAGCCACCTGGGACCTGGCTCAGCGCTTTGCCGCTCTGCCAGCGGTGGCGCGTGCGGTGGAGCGCGAGAAGCTGCAGCTCAACGTTTACCAGGGGTAAGAGCGGCCCCCACGCTCCGCCGCTGCGCGGGTCGCTGCCCCCCAAGGGGGTTGGGCCTGCCTTGGGGCGGCCCGGCGGCTGGCCCGCTGGCCCCCACGCTCCGCCGCTGCGCGGGTCGCTGCCCCCCAAGGGGGTTGGGCCTGCCTTGGGGCGGCCCGGCGGCTGGCCCGCTGGCCCCCACGCTCCGCTGCCTGAAACAGCTTATTCCTGTGGTGGCTGCTTGGCGGGTGCGAAACGCACCGACACCAGCAGGCCGCGGTTGGCTTGGTCGGGGTGCGCGTCGTCCATATAGACACTGGCGCCGTGCTGCTGGGCGATTTCATGCACGATGGCCAGGCCCAGGCCAGAGCCGTCCACGTTGGTGCCCAGTGCTCTGTAAAACGGCTGCAGCACCAGGTCGCGCTCGTTTTCAGGAATGCCGGGGCCGTTGTCTTCCACCTGCAAAATCTGCACGCCGCTGAAGCGGTCCAACAGCACCCGCGCCGTCACCACGCCACCCCGGCCTGAGTAGTTGATGGCGTTGTCCACCAGGTTGCGCACCATTTCCTGCAGCAAGGTCGGGTTGCCGTCCATCATGCAGTCGGCCGGCACGCTGTCTGGGCCCTCGTAGCCCAAATCGTTGCCGTGTTCCAGCGCCCGTGGCACCGAGTCTTGCACCACGCTGGTGACCAGTTTGGCCAGGTCGATCCGGGCGCTGGGCAGTGTGCGCCCGGTGGTTTCGGCGCGCGCCAGCGCCAGCAGCTGGTTCACGGTGTGGGTGGCGCGGGCGCTGGAGCGGGCAATCTGTTGCAGCGAGCCGCGAATCTCGACCGGATCGTTCTCGCGCTGCGCCAGTTCGGCTTGCATACGCAGCCCGGCCAGCGGCGTTTTCAGCTGGTGCGCGGCATCCGCCAGAAAGCGTTTTTGCGTGGTCAGCGAGGTTTTCAAGCGGGCGAGCAAGTCGTTGATGGACGATACCAGCGGCGCGACTTCTTGCGGGATGAACGACTCTTCAATCGGACTCAAGTCGTCGGGTTTGCGGGCACGAATGCGCTGCTCCAGCTCGTTCAGCGGCCGGATACCGCGCACCAGTGCGAGCCACACCAGCAGCACCGCCAGCGGCAAGATGACGAACTGCGGCACCATCACGCCCTTGATGATTTCGGTCGCCAGGGTCGAGCGCTTGCCCTTGGTTTCGGCCATCTGCATCAGCACCAGGCGCTGCGTGCCGTTGCCGCGCGACAGCCAGGTGTAGGCCACCCGCACCTCGTCACCGCGCACCAGGTCGTCGCGCATCAGCACGCGGCCTGGTTCGGGGGTTTCGTTGTCGCGCGGTAGCGGGAAGTCGCTTTCGCCGCTGATCAGCTCGCCGCGTGGGTCCACCACTTGGTAATAGACCAGGTCGCTGTCGTCGGCCCGCAGCAGGTCGCGCGCCTGTGGCGTGAGCGTGAAGCTCACCTTGCCGTCCTGGCTCTCCACAAACTGCGTCAGTGCTTGCAGGTTGAATTCCAACGCACGGTCAAACGGCTTGCTGGCAATGCCCTGGGCCACAAACCACGTCAGCGCCAGCGACAGCGGCCACAGCAGCAGCAGTGGCGTGAGCATCCAGTCCAGGATTTCACCAAACAGGCTGCGCTGTTCGCGCTGGAACAGCCCGAACGACATCTGGGCGTTGTCGTGTTTTTGGGGGGCGGACATGTCAGAACCGACGGCTCAGCGGACAGTCGTCCGGTGCGACGGGTTCCAGCCCAGAGCACCGTGGAACCGGCTTTGCCGGGCCGCCAGTGCTGCCCCCTGGGGGGTGACGGGCTGCAAGCCCGGCGCGGGGGGGGCCTTCACCCAGGGATCTTTTCAAGGCAGTAACCCAGGCCACGCACCGTAGCGATGCGGATCGGCCCCTTTTCAATCTTCTTGCGCAGGCGGTGGATGTAGACCTCGATCGCGTTGTTGCTTACCTCTTCGCCCCACTCGCACAGGCGCTCCACCAGTTGGTCCTTGCTCACCAGTCGCCCGGCGCGCTGCAGCAGCACTTCCAGCAGGCCCAGCTCGCGGGCCGACAATTCCACCATGCGCCCTTCAATGGTGGCCACGCGCCCGGCCTGGTCGTATTCCAGCGGGCCATGCTTGATGGTGTTGGTGCTGCCACCCATGCCCCGGCGGGACAGCGCACGTACGCGGGCTTCGAGTTCCTGCAGCGAAAACGGCTTGGCCATGTAGTCGTCAGCACCGTAGTCCAGCCCCTTCACCCGCTCTTCCACGCTGTCCGCAGCGGTCAGGATCAGCACCGGCAACGACGAGCCGCGCGAGCGCAGACGCTTGAGCACCTCCAGCCCATGCAGCTTGGGCAGGCCCAGGTCCAGAATCAGCAAGTCGAACTCGTTGTTCGTCATCAGCGCGGCATCGGCCTCGCTGCCACTGGCCACATGGTCCACGGCGGCGCCGGCGGCGCGCAAACTGCGCAACAGGCCATCGGCCAGAACCTGGTCGTCTTCGGCAATCAAGATGCGCATGGGTGTCTCCTCTGGTCTGGCGAGCGGTTTTTTTGTTGAAACGGACGGACCAGGCTGTGCAGGGGCACACAAACGCCGCCACAACCAACATCCGCGCCGAGTCCATTTTAGGCTGCGGGCCTGTCCTTGGGCGCCTCTGGACCCCCGGGGTTTCACCGGGTAGCGCCGTGCCGGCGCGTGTCTACGGCCTCCGAGCCGTAGGCTTCCAGGCCAAGGGCCACCACGGTGGCCACGTCGGTGCCTACTTGCGCCCGAAATTCGCTCTCCGTCTGCGCCACCGCCTGCCGAAAGGCTTCCAGCCACAGCAGCCCCGTGTCGGTGAAAACGATGCGGCGCGCCCGGGCGTCCAGCGGGTCGGGTTCGCGCCGCACCAGGCCCCAGGCGTCGCACTGCGTCACCAGGTCGCCCATGGCCTGCTTGCTCATGCCGGCCTGCTGGGCCAGGTCGGTCAGGCGCGAGCCCTGCAGGCCCAGGTGGCGCGTGATGTGGATGTGCGCCGCGCCAATCTGCGCGCGTGCCGCCAGGTTCGACAAGGCCAGCGGCACTTCCGCGTTGTGCGCCATCAGGTGCAACACCCGCTCGTCAAAACGGCGCAAAGCCTGCCCCATCAGGCGGCCCAGGTGGCCCACGCGCCAGCGGTCGTCCGCACCTGTGGCGGGGTCTGTTGACAAGGTGGTTTCAGGCATGTCGCCAATGGTAGGGTAAATGGTAAGTCAAACTGACCATAAAAGACGTGCTGTACGTTTTACTTGGCTGTAGACTGCTGTTCAAGCATCCAGCCTGTACGCAAAAACACATGCAGGAAGCGACCACCCACTTACCCGCCCAGGAGCTTCAAATGGACGCAGCCGTCAAACCCAATCCCCTCAACAGTGAAAAAGCCAAAGCCTTGCAGGTCGCGCTGGCCCAGATCGAAAAGCAGTTCGGCAAGGGCACCATCATGCGGCTGGGCGAGGGTGAAGTCATTGAAGACATCCAGGTGGTGTCCACTGGCTCGCTGGGGCTGGACATCGCCCTGGGCGTCGGCGGCCTGCCGCGCGGCCGGGTGATCGAAATCTACGGCCCGGAGTCCTCCGGCAAGACCACGCTCACGCTGCAGGTCATTGCTGAAATGCAAAAGCTCGCTGGCACCTGCGCCTTTGTCGACGCCGAACACGCACTGGACATCCAGTACGCGCAGAAGCTCGGTGTGAACCTGCAAGACCTGCTGATTTCCCAGCCCGACACCGGCGAGCAGGCCCTGGAAATCGTGGACAGCCTGGTGCGCTCCGGCGCGGTCGACCTGATCGTGGTGGACTCGGTGGCGGCGCTCACGCCCAAGGCCGAGCTCGAAGGCGAAATGGGCGACAGCCTGCCTGGCCTGCAAGCCCGTCTGATGAGCCAGGCGCTGCGCAAGCTCACCGCGCACATCAAGAAGACCAACTGCATGGTCATCTTCATCAACCAGATCCGCATGAAGATTGGCGTGATGTTCGGCAGCCCCGAAACCACCACCGGTGGCAACGCGCTGAAGTTCTACGCCTCGGTCCGGTTGGACATCCGCCGCACGGGCACCATCAAAAAGGGCGATGAAGCGATCGGCAACGAAACCAAGGTCAAGGTGGTCAAAAACAAGGTCTCGCCACCGTTCAAAACCGCTGAGTTCGACATCCTCTTTGGCGAGGGCATCAGCCGCGAAGGTGAAATCCTGGACCTCGGTTCTAACAACAAGGTGATCGAAAAGTCGGGTGCCTGGTACGCCTACAACGGCGAAAAGATTGGCCAGGGTCGCGACAACTCGCGCGAATTCTTGCGCGAAAACCCCGATCTGCGTGTCGAAATCGAAAACAAGGTGCGCGCTTCGCTGGGTGTGCCGTTGTTGCCTGTGGACGAGCCTGCTGCCGCAGCCAAGGGTGCAAAAGCGGGCAAGGCAGACAAAGCCGAGAAAACCGACAAGGCGGACAAGGCGGACAAGGTGGACAAGGTGGACAAGGCCGAGCGCGCAGCCCCAACCGCCGAATAACCCACTTTGACAACCCGCTGCCCGCACCAAGGCCTGGGCAGCGGCTGTCCTAGCAATGGCATTCGATCAAATTTCCCTCAAAGGGCGGGCGCTGCGCCTGCTGAGCGGGCGTGAGCATTCGCGAGCCGAACTGGAACGCAAGCTGCGCACCCACGAAACCGAGACCGGCGAGCTGGCGCGGGCACTCGATGAGCTGGAGGCCAAAGGCTTCATCAACGAGCAGCGCGTGCTCGAATCGGTGGTGCACCGCCGCGCTGCAAAAATGGGTGCAGCCCGGGTTAAGCAGGAGCTGCAGGCCAAGGGGCTGGACCCGGCAGCAGTAGCCGATGCCGTGGCCGCGCTGAAAGACACAGAGCTGGAGCGGGCGCGCGACGTCTGGCGCAAGAAGTTCGGCGAACCCGCCACCGACGCCTCAGGCCGCGCCAAACACATGCGCTTTCTTCTGGCACGCGGCTTCGGCGCCGAAGCCGTCCGCCGCGTGGTCTCTGGGGGTGACGACGACTGAGTCAGACGGATGCAAAGGCGGGCCTTGAGGCCTACGTGCCGGCCCAAAACGTACCGGGAGCTCATGACGAAACCCAGCATGCGCCGTGGCGCAGGGGAATCACATTCCGAGCATCAACTGCAGGTTTTGCACCGCCGCACCGCTGGCGCCCTTGCCCAGGTTGTCCAGGCGCGCAATCAGCACGGCATGGTGGTGGTTGTCGTTGCCAAACACGCGCAACTCCAGCTTGTTGGTGTCGTTGAGTGCGGTGGCGTCGAGCTTGCCGCTCTCGGTGGCGGGCTCAACGCTCACCCAGCCACCTGCTGCGGCACTGGCCGCGTAGTGCGCCACCAGCGCATCAAACAGATCACTGGCCTTGGGTGTGCCCGGCAGCGCATCCAGATGCAGCGGCAGTTGCACCAGCATGCCCTGGCGGAAGTTGCCCACCGCTGGAATGAAGATGGGGCGGCGCTCCAGACCGGTGTAGCGCAAGATCTCGGGAATATGCTTGTGCGCCAAGCCCAGCGCGTAGGCCTCGTGCAAAGGCGCTTCGCCTTTTTCATAGGCCTCAATCATGGTGCGCCCACCGCCCGAGTACCCGCTGACCGAGGGCAGCGAGACGGGGAAGTCCTTGGGCAACAGACCGGCGTCCACCAAGGGGCGAATCAGGGCAATGGCACCGGTGGCGTAGCAGCCGGGGTTGGCCACCCGCGCCGCGTTGGCCACGGTTTCGCGCTGACCTGCACACAGCTCGGGGAAGCCAAACACCCAGTCGGGTGCGCAGCGGTGCGCGGTCGACGCATCAATGATGCGCGGTTTGTGGCCGGGCAGGCTGTCGATCATGGCCACCGACTCGATGGCTGCATCGTCGTGCAGGCACAGAATGACCAGATCCACTTGGGCCATCAGGTCGCGTTTGGCGGCTGGATCCTTGCGGCGCTCGGGCGCGATGCTGACCACTTCAACACCCGGCATGTTGTGCAAACGCTCGCGAATTTGCAGTCCGGTGGTGCCTGCTTCGCCATCAATGAAGACTTTGGCCATGACGCTGTTTGCCTTGTCAGTTTGGGTTCAGAGATGCATCAATATAATTATGCATTACGTAGCGCGCTGCAGTGCATGCCTTTGGTGCGATGCAGCATGATACATTCCCCGGTTGCTGTTCCCAGCGCCCGATTTTCGGCCGCCTCTGGTTGGTCGTTGACCCTTTCATCCATTCCTGAGAGAGACCTCATGAAGATTCACGAGTACCAAGGCAAGGAAATCTTGCGCCAATTTGGTGTGCCAGTACCCCGCGGCATTGCGGCGTTTACGGTGCAAGAGGCGGTGGAAGCCGCTCAAAAGCTGGGCGGCCCCGTGTGGGTCGTGAAGGCGCAGATCCACGCCGGTGGCCGTGGCAAGGGTGGCGGCGTCAAGGTTGCCAAGACCATTGAAGACGTCAAGCGCATTTCGGGCGAGATCCTGGGCATGCAGCTCAAGACCCACCAGACCGGCCCCGAAGGCCAGAAGGTGCGTCGCCTCTACATCGAAGACGGCGCTGACATCAAAAACGAACTGTATGTGTCGCTCGTCACCGACCGCGCCACGCAGAAGGTGGCCCTGATCGCGTCGAGCGAAGGCGGCATGGATATCGAGGAAGTGGCCCACTCCACGCCTGAGAAGATCATCACCGAGATGATCGATCCCCTGACGGGCATCACCACGGAGCAGAGCAAGAAGGTGGCCGAAGCCATTGGCCTGACCGGCGCTTCTGTGGATCAGGCAGTTGATATCTTCGCCAAGATCTACAAGTGCTACATGGACACCGACGCGTCGCTGGTGGAAATCAATCCGCTGAACTGCGACTCCAAGGGCAACCTGATGGCCCTGGACGCGAAGTTCAACTTTGACGCCAACGCGCTGTTCCGCCACCCCGAGATCGTGGCCTACCGCGACCTGGACGAAGAAGATCCGGCCGAAATCGAAGCGTCGAAATTTGACCTGGCCTACATCAGCCTGGATGGCAACATCGGCTGTCTGGTGAACGGTGCCGGTCTGGCCATGGCCACCATGGATACCATCAAGCTGTTCGGCGCCGAGCCGGCCAACTTTCTGGACGTGGGCGGCGGCGCCACCCCCGAGAAGGTCACGGAAGCCTTCAAGATCATGTTGAAGAACGACAAGGTCAAGGCGATCCTGGTCAACATCTTCGGCGGCATCATGAAGTGCGACACCATTGCCACCGGTGTGATCACGGCCTGCAAGGCAACGAATCTGAATGTTCCATTGGTGGTTCGCATGAAGGGCACCAACGAAGAGCTGGGCAAGAAGATGCTCGCCGAGTCCGGCCTGCCCATCATCAGCGCCGACACCATGGCCGAAGCCGCTCAAAAAGTGGTTGCCGCCGTTAACGCCTGATAGCCCGGTTCACCAGAAAAGCGAGAACAAGTCATGTCGATCTACATCAACAAAGACACCAAGGTCATCACCCAGGGCATCACCGGCAAGACCGGTCAGTTCCACACGGAAAAGTGCCAGGAATATGCGAACGGCAAAAACTGCTTCGTGGCCGGCGTAAACCCGAAGAAGGCCGGCGAGTCGATCTTCAACATTCCGATCTACAGCTCGGTCAAGGAAGCTGCGTCGGAAACCGGCGCCACCGTGTCGGTGATCTATGTGCCGCCAGCCGGAGCAGCCGCTGCCATCTGGGAAGCCGTTGAAGCCGACCTGGACCTGGCCATCTGTATCACCGAGGGCATTCCGGTCAAGGACATGCTGGAAGTGCGCAACCGCATGAAGGCCAAGGAAGCTGCCGGTGGCAAGCGCACCCTGCTGCTGGGCCCCAACTGCCCTGGCCTGATCACGCCCGACGAGATCAAGATCGGCATCATGCCCGGTCACATCCACCGCAAAGGCCGCATCGGCGTCGTGTCCCGTTCGGGCACGCTGACCTATGAAGCCGTGGCACAACTGACCGAAATCGGTCTGGGCCAGTCCAGCGCTGTCGGCATTGGTGGCGACCCGATCAACGGTCTGAAGCACATCGACGTGATGCGCGCCTTCAACGACGATCCCGACACCGACGCGGTGATCATGATCGGCGAGATCGGTGGCCCGGACGAAGCCGAAGCCGCTCTGTGGTGCAAGGCCAATATGAAGAAGCCGATCGTTGGCTTCATCGCCGGCGTGACCGCACCCGCGGGCAAGCGCATGGGCCACGCCGGTGCGCTCATCTCTGGCGGTGCCGATACGGCCGATGCCAAGCTCGCCATCATGGAAGAGTGTGGCTTCAAGGTCACGCGCAACCCATCAGAAATGGCCAAGCTGCTCAAGGCGATGCTGTAAGCATCGGCTTCTGAACACGCCCGACGGGCGAACCAAAAAGGGCAACGATTTCGTTGCCCTTTTTTTGCGCCGCTTGAAAAGGCGCGTCAAGTCCACACAGCGCCTTGATCTGCCCGCTTGTCTTGCAACGAAATGCAACAACTTTGCTGCCGTTGACAATGAGGAGCAGAGGTTGCACAGGCTCCTAGCCGAGTGTGTGTACGCCATCGCGCCGTTTTGTTCAAGCACAGAGGCCCATTTGTCCAACCGCCGCCGTACCGGGAAGTCCACAGGCCGCAGGTCGGTCTGGCGCTCTGACGCCTTGGTGGGCTTGTTGGTGGTGCTGGCTGTGCTGTTGTTGCATGCCGCGACCGACCTGTTTGCGGGGCTGGAGCGACGCTTTTACGACTTTGCCAGTTCCCAAACCGACCGGGTACCGAGCGAGCGCATTGCGATCATCGCCATCGATGACCAGAGCATTGCCAATATTGGCCGCTGGCCCTGGCCGCGCGAAGTGCACGCACAGCTGATCGACCAGCTCGCCAGCGCCAAGGCCAAAACCGTGGCCCACACCGCCTTATTCTTTGAACCACAGACCGACAGGGGACTGGACAGCCTGCGGGCATTGCGCGAGCTGCTCAGCGACAGCCGACCTGAGGCAGCCGCTTTTGACGACCTGAGCGACTCGGCTCGCCAGCGCCTGCTGGGCTTCATTGGCGCCGCAGAGGAAGCCCTCGACTCAGACGCGCAACTGGCCTCCAGTCTGGCCAAGGCGGGGCGGGTGATCGTGCCGTCGGTCTTCAGTTTGGTTGAATCCGCCGGTCGACCGGATGACCCCTTGCCCGCATTCGCCCAGCGCAGCGCACTCGCAGGCTACGCGGGCATGGGCGTCCCCGCCTTCAAGTCGCAGCAGCCCATGTCCCTCATTGGCCAATCTGCGTTGGCCGTGGCCCATCTCAACCAGTTACACGACCGCGATGGTGTGGTGCGCCAAGAGCCCTTGCTGCTCCGGTTTGATGGTTTCAGTGTGCCGTCCATGGGTCTGATGGTGGCAGCACACAGTCTGAATCTGGGTGTCCAGGACATTCGCGTGCGCGCTGGCGAAGGCATCGAGCTGGGTCGCAACTTCATCCCCACCGACCCGGCTGCAACGGTCTTGCCACAGTTCTATCCTGAACGCGATGGCAGGCCGGCTTTTGCCGTCGATTCTTTTTACGATGTGATATCGGGCAAGATTTCGTCCACCAAATACGCCGACAAAATCGTCATCGTTGGTGCCACAGCGGCCGGTGTCGGCACCTTGTTCACCACCCCGGTATCAGCCGCCATGTCGCCCGCCGAGACAGTGGCGCACATCACCTCCAGCATCTTGAGCGGCCATTTCATCGCCCAGCCGGTGTGGGGCGGTGCGGCCATGTTGGCCGTGCTGTTGCTGGTGTCGGCCTATGTGGTCGTTGTGATCCCGCGTTTGTCTGCAGGCATGGCCGCGTCCATCACCGCCGTGCTGTTTGCTGCCCTGCTCGCTGCGGAGTACACCCTGCTCGCCAAGGCCTCCACGTGGCTGCAACTGGTGTTGCCTGCTGCGTTGTTGCTGATCGGCCACCTGGCGCTGACGACCAGGCGTTTTCTGGTGACCGAAGCCGGCAAGACACGCTCGGACGAAGAGTCGGCCGAGACCAACCGCATGATGGGCCTTGCGCTGCAAGGCCAGGGGCAGCTCGACATGGCGTTTGACCGCTTTCGGCGCGTGCCCCACAGCGCAGCCTTGATGGACAACCTCAAGCACCTTGCGCTCGACTTCGAGCGCAAGCGCCAGTTCAACAAGGCCGAGGCGGTTTATGAACACATGGCCCAGCTGGACCGCAGCGATGCCGATGTGCAGGTGCGCTTGAAGCGGGCGCGCAACCTGTCTGAAGCGGTGGTCCTCGGTGGCGCTTCGTCGCACCTGGGCGGCACCCTGCTGTTGAGCAGTGGCGGTATCGAAAAACCTATGCTCGGGCGCTATCAGATTGACAAAGAACTGGGCAAGGGCGCCATGGGCGTGGTGTACCAGGGCCGCGACCCCAAGATCGGCCGGGTGGTCGCCATCAAAACGCTGGCGCTGAGCGCCGAGTTTGAAGGCAGCGAACTGCAGGACGCCCGGGAACGGTTCTTCCGCGAGGCAGAGACCGCCGGGCGTCTGCAACACCCCAACATCGTCACCATTTTTGACGCAGGCGAAGAGCACGACCTGGCCTTCATTGCCATGGAGTTTCTGCACGGCCGCGATCTCACCGAGTACACCCGCCCTGGCCACCTGTTGCCGGTGGCCACTGTGCTGGACATGGGGGTCCAGGTGGCACTGGCGCTGGACTACGCGCACAGCCAGCAGGTGGTGCACCGCGACATCAAGCCCGCCAATATCATGTACGCGCCCGCAACGGGCACCGTGAAGGTGACCGACTTTGGCATTGCGCGCATCACCGATTCAAGCCGCACCAAAACCGGCATGGTGCTCGGCACCCCCAGTTTCATGTCGCCCGAACAACTCGCCGGCCAGCGCATCGACGGGCGCTCCGATCTGTATTCGCTTGGCGTGATGCTCTTTCAGCTGCTCACGGGCACCTTGCCCCTGCGGGGTGACTCCATGGCCGCCCTGATGTATCAGATAGCCAACCAGGCCGCGCCCAACGTGCGCAGCCTGCGCCTCGAACTGCCCGAACGACTGGCCGACATTCTGGAAAAATTGCTGTCCAAACTGCCGCAAGACCGCTATCAGACCGGCCGCGAGCTGGCCAACGACCTGCAGCTCGTGGATGCCAGCGCACCCCCCACGGTACCCACCGCTGTTGCACAGCCTGAGGCTGCGCCCGACTCGGCGCCCTTCGAAAAGACCCACATTCAGCCCAGGCAAACCACAGCAGCCTTGAGCGCGAACGAAAACGCCGATGCATTCGCCGCCACAGTTGCCACACAATGGAGGGATGACGCTGACACCTCCGGTTCGGCGGCGGTCCATGTCCGGCAATTACCCACCACACCATGATTTTCGAGTTTTTCAGTCTGACTGACCCCGGCCTCTTGCGTGAGAACAACGAGGACTCGGTCACGCTCGACCCGGACAACCAGGTGGCGGTGCTGGCCGACGGCATGGGCGGCTACAACGCGGGCGAAGTGGCCAGTGCCATGGCCACCACCTTCATCAAGACCGAGTTGGGCCGCTGGTTGTCCGAAGGCGGCTTGGAAGCGAGCGCGCGCGAGCTCAAGCGCGCCATGGAAATCTGCATCGACAACGCCAACCGTTCCATTTTTAACGCGGCCAACTCCAACCCCCAGTACGCCGGCATGGGCACCACACTGGTCATGGGTGTGTTTCAGGGCAGCCGCGCGCTCATTGGGCATGTGGGTGATTCCCGCTGCTACAGGCTGCGTGCTGGCGCCTTCACGCAGCTCACGCGCGACCATTCCCTGTTGCAAGAGCAGATCGACGCTGGCCTCATTTCCCTTGAGCAGGCGCAGTACGCCACCCACAAAAACCTCGTCACCCGCGCGTTGGGTGTTGAAGACACGGTGTTGCTGGAAGTCAACGAATACCGGGCAGAAGACGGCGATCTTTACCTGCTGTGCTCGGACGGCTTGAGCGACATGATGACCGACGAGCGCATCGCCGCCATACTCGTGACGGCCGGTACGCTGGAAGAGAAGGGCCGGGCCCTGATCGATGCAGCCAACGACAGCGGTGGCCGCGATAATATTTCTGTGATACTGGCATGCGCACGTTCGAAGCCGGTCCGCAGGGGATTGCTGTCGCGGTTGCTGGGTCGTTAAGCAGCACTTTAGAATTAATTGTTCAGGTTCCACAGGAGTCGGCCATGCCGAAAATGATCGTTTCCATCGACGGTGTTGTCATCAAGGAGGTGCAACTCACCAAAGACCGCACCACACTCGGTCGCCGTCCCTACAACGACATCGTGATCGACAACCTTGCCGTGAGCGGAGAGCATGCTGTCATGCAAATGTCGGGTGCCGACGTGTTCCTGGAGGACCTCAACAGCACCAACGGCACCTACGTCAACGGCAAAGCCATCAAAAAGCAGCACCTGCAAAACGGCGACTCGGTCGAGATTGGCAAATACAAGATCAAGTTTGTGCACGACGGCGCCTCTGACAGCTATGAAAAAACCATGGTCATCAACTCGGGCGCCATGGTTGCCCCGAACGGGCCCGTGGCAGCACCGACCATGGGCAACGCCGCCATCAAGGTGATGTCGGGTGCCGCGGTCGGCCGCGAGGTGCCACTGGTCAAAGTGGTCACCACCATTGGCAAGCCCGGTGTGGCGGTGGCGGCCATTACCCGCCGACCCCAGGGCTATGTGGTTGCGCTGGTTGAAGGCGCCATCAAGCCCACCATCAACGGCAACCCCATCGGTACCGAAGCCGTCAGCCTGCGCCACGGTGACCTGATCGAGCTCGCGGGCACGCAAATGCAGTTCATCCAGCCGTGACGCTGGCACACGCGGGGCTGCGCCCCTGCGTGCACGGCCGGTTGTCCGCCCCCACCAACCGGCAACCATGCAGGCCCTGACCAAGCACGGCCCGCGCGTTGCCGTCACCCTGCTGCCGCTCATTTTTGCGATTTTGCACGCGGTGGGCATGGTGCCCATGGGCTTGCTGCAGCGCCTGGACGACATCATTTACGACACCCGGCTGCGCGCCACCATGCCCGCCACGCTGGACGACCGGGTGGTGATCGTCGACATTGACGAAAAGAGCCTGGCCGAGGTGGGCCGCTGGCCCTGGTCGCGCCACCACATGGCCCGCCTGGTGGACACCTTGTTTGAAGACCAGCGCATAGCCTTGCTCGGCTTCGACACCGTGTTTGCCGAGCCCGACGACAGCTCAGGCTTGCGCCAACTGCAGCAGCTCGCCAGCGGCGCCCTGGCCAACCAGCCCGGCTTTGCCGAACGCGTGCAAAGCCTGCAGCCCGAACTGGACTACGACGCCCAGTTTGCCCGTGCCCTGCAGGGCCGCCCCGTGGTGCTGGGCTACTACTTCACCAGCGACCGCGACGGCCGCACCAGCGGCGTGCTGCCCGCCCCCGTGATGCAGCCCGAGGCCCTGGGTGGCCGCACCGTGCTGGCCACCCGCTGGGACGGATTTGGCGCCAACATCGCCCCGCTGGCCCAAGCCGCGCCCCGGGCCGGGTTTTTCAACGCCATCACCGCCCGTGACGGCGTGGTGCGCTCGCTGCCGCTGCTGGCCGAGCACCAGGGCCGCTATTACGAGTCGCTGTCGCTTGCCATGTTTCGCCTGCTCCTGGGCTCGCCGCAGGTGGAGCCCGGGTTTCCGGTCGAGCGCTTTTTGACGCACGACTACCAGGCGCTGGAAAGCGTGCGGCTCACGCAAGGCACGCCGTCGGTTGCCACGTCGCTCGCCATTCCGGTGGACGACCGGGTGGCCACGCTGGTGCCGTTTCGCGGCCCCGGCGGGCCGCAGGGTGGCTCATTCACCTACGTGTCGGCGGTCGACCTTCTGGCTGGTCGCGTGCCCGCCGGCCAGTTGCACAACAAAATCGTGCTGGTGGGTACCTCCGCGCCCGGCCTGCTTGACCTGCGCGTGACCCCCGTGGGCGCAACCTACCCCGGCGTGGAAACCCATGCCAACCTCATTGCCGGCCTGCTGGACGGCCAAATCATTACCCAACCCGACTACGCCCTGGGCTACGAACTCGTGGTGCTGGTCGCCTCGGGCCTGGTGCTGGCCCTGGTCTTGCCACTGCTCAGCGCCGCTCGCGCGGTCGCGCTCAGCCTGGGCGTGGTGACGGTGGTGGTGGGCCTTAACTTCTGGCTCTACCTGGGCCACGGCCTGGTGCTCCCGCTGGCCTGCACCCTCGTCATGGCCGCGCTCGCCTTCGCGCTCAACATGAGCTACGGCTACCTGGTGGAAAGCCGCGCCAAACGCGAGCTGGCCCAGCTGTTTGGCACCTACGTACCGCCCGAGCTGGTGGACGAAATGGTCAAAGACCCCGACAGCTACACCATGACCGCCGCCACCCGCGAGCTCACGGTCATGTTTTGCGACATGCGCGGCTTCACCCAGTTGTCTGAAACCATGGAGCCGACCCAGCTCCAGGCCCTGCTCAACACCGTTTTCAGCCGCCTCACCGTCGTCATACGCAGCCACCGCGGCACCATCGACAAATACATGGGCGACTGCATCATGGCCTTCTGGGGTGCCCCGGTCGACACGCACAACCACGCCAGCCTGGCCGTGCAGACCGCACTGGAAATGGCCGAAACCGTGCAGCAGATCAACCGCGAACACGCCGCCCAGGGCCTGCCCGCCATTGGCGTGGGCATGGGCATCAACACCGGCGCCATGTGCGTGGGCGACATGGGCTCTGACATGCGCCGCAGCTACACCGTCGTGGGCGACGCCGTCAACCTTGGCGCCCGTCTTGAAGGCCTCTCGCGCGTGTATGGCGTGGACGTGGTCGTGAGCGAAACCACCCAGGCCCAGGCGCGCCAGTTTGTCTGGCAAGAGCTCGACCGCGTGCGCGTCAAAGGCAAGGCCACCGCAGTCACCATCTACACCCCAGTGGGTACCCTCGCCACGCTCAGCCCCGCTCAAACCGAAGAGCTGCGCGGGTGGAGCCCGGCACTCAAAGCCTGGCGCGCCCAAGACTGGGACGCTTGCGACCTACATCTGCTCAGCCTGCAGCGCCAAAACGCGGAAAAAGTCCTTTACCGCCTCTATGCCGAGCGGGTAGCCTCTGGCAGGTTGACGCCATCCCCTGCCGGGTGGGACGGCGCCACCACTTTTGACACCAAATGAGCCGGTCTCCGCGGCACATCGCCACACAAAGCTGCATATGAGGGTACGGGTACTGGGCTGTTCAGGCGCCATCGCGCACGGTTGCCGCACCACGTCTTTTTTGCTCGACGACGATGTGCTCATCGACGCCGGCACCGGCGTGGGCGACCTCACCCTGGACGAAATGGCGCGCATCCACCACGTGCTGCTCACCCATTCCCACCTGGACCACGTAGCCAGCCTGCCCCTCATGCTCGACGCCGTGGCCGCCCTGCGCCTGGCCGCAGGCGCGCCGCCGCTGCAGGTGCACGCTCTGCCCGGCACCATCAGCGCGCTGCAGGCCCACATCTTTAACAACCTTATCTGGCCCGACTTCTCCCGCATCCCCAGCGCCGCCACACCGCTCATGCGCTTCGTGCCCATCGCCGTGGGCGACGTGCTACACGTAGGCGGAAAAGCCATTGAAGTGCTGCCCGCCGTGCACACCGTGCCCGCCGTGGGCTACGCCGCAGCGGCGGCTACAGGTTACTGGGTGTTCAGCGGCGACACAGAACGCAACCCCGCCTTCTGGCAGCGCATCAACCAGCTGCCCGTGGCCATGCTCGTTATCGAAACTGCCTTCAGCGACCGCGAAAAAGACCTGGCCCACCGCAGCCTGCACCTGTCGCCTGCCACCTTGGCCGACGAACTCGACCAGATCAACCCCGCGCGCCCCCACCCGCGCTACCCCATCTACATCACCCACACCAAGCCCGCCGAAACCGGCTTGATCATGGAAGAAATCCAGCGCTTCGGCGCCACCCCCAGCCACGCCCAAGACCTGCGCCATGACATCCGCTGGCTCAGCGCCGGCATGGCGTTTGAGTTGTGATTCGATTGTGGCCCGTGGGCTTTGCATTGGGCGAAACACATGCCAACCAATCAGGGTGGCCAGTAAAACGTAACGTCGTTTTAACGACGATGTCCCCAACCGTGAAAACGCCCAGCTTGCAAGCCAAAGCAGCCTACTGTGCCCAATCCCGTCAAGCCGTGTTGAAGACCTATCAAAAAGCACGGACTTGACCGCTGACAAGTACGGCACAGGCCAGTACCCCTATTGGTCCTGGGTACACGACCCTCGCCCCTGAAGAATCGCGTCAGTCTTCTCCACGGTGCATTGTTGAGTGAGGCCGAACGACAGATCTCGTGCGTCGCGGCCAAAGAAATCGACTTCTCACCTCATCCTTACGACCTTGGCTCTCTAAAACGCAGCCATCAGCGGTTGTTGGCCGATCGCTATGGCTGGCAGGTGAACTGCGTGGCATCGACATCGCCAAGGGCGGAACGCGCTTTTGCAACATCCTTCGCATGGAGCCTGAAACCGGGAAGCTCTTCGAGCGCCTGCGAAAGGCGCAGGGGTACGAGGGGTTTGAGCGAGTGGGGCGGGTCGGGCTTGTGGCGCAATTGTTCGTTGATCTCAACGTGATTCACCCGTTCCACGAAGGCAATGGCCGCGCCCAGCGCGTCCTCTTCGAGCACATCATCATCAACGCAAGCCACCTGATCAGCTGGTGGGCGGCAGAGCCCGGTGAATGGGTTCAAGCCAACATGGACCCTGTGCTTTGTGACGACCTCGCACTGGAATCAAGTTTTGAGCGATGCATCGGTAAAGGCATTGAAGCGTGATTGACCCAAGCCCGGGCTGCGGCGAACCAGGGTCAACAGGGTTCATCCTATTGCTCCGGCCCAATGAAGTAGCAACCGTTCGGGTTGAGCCTGTCGAAGGGTTTCGACAGGCTCAGCCCGAACGGAATTCAAGACTTCACCGGGCCGGATCTGTAGAAGAAGTTCCCTGCTTCGACACCACACCCGATACATGCACCACCTTATCCGCTGGCTCAACGCCGGCATCGCGGTTGAGTTGTGACAAAACTTGTCTATTCGGCATCCAATGACAATTTTTGTCACCTCTAAGAGGTATCATCGAACACAAAATGTCACACTTAGGTTTTAAATAAAGAAAAGAAGGCGAAAAATAGGGTACTTCAGGCTGGCACGGTACCTGCTGAGTAGTACCTGTAGCCGACCCAGCCCTGTTTTCCCCTTCCAAGGAGTTTTCTCATGAAGCGTTCCATGCAAAAAGGTTTCACCCTGATCGAACTGATGATCGTGGTGGCCATCATCGGTATTTTGGCTGCTGTGGCTCTGCCTGCTTATCAAGACTACAGCATCCGTGCCAAGGTCAGTGAAGGCGTCATTGCGGCGGCTTCTGTCAAAGGCGTGTTGTCGGAAGCCTTCCAAACCGGTGGCGTTAGCGCCATGTCTGCTTCTGCCACTGCCCTGAACGCGACGCCTGTCGCAGAAAAGGCTTCTAAATACGTGACCAACTATTGTGTGGGCAACGGCGCGCTGGCCGTGACCAATGCCTTGTGTGCGGCAACCGACCAAACTCTGGCCAACTGGAACATCACTGTGGCTATTGCGGCAACGGCTGCCAACGGTATCCCGACAGGCATCAACAACCAGACGCTGGTGTTCTCGCCCAACGTGCAAGGAGTTGTCCCGACTGCCACCTCCACCGGTGCGATCGACTGGGCTTGTGCTTCGGTGACGAACCAGACTGCAACGGCACGCAGCCTGGCCAACCGCACTGTGGGCACACTGCTGGCCAAGTACGCTCCTGCGGAATGCCGCTGAGCCGCACGGGGTCATGTACGGTGCGTTGCCCCAAGTAACCCTGAAAGTTAAAAGTCGCCCTTGGGCGTAATGCCAGTCGGTCAAACCCTGACTGGCATTTTAATTGGAAACTTGTGCGCGGGGTTCTTGACGACTCGTGGGAGGCTGCATCCGGCGGTGGAACGAAGTGTCAGGACTGCGCTAGCAATACCGCCAACTGCTTGGGCAGGCTTCAACGCCCCGCGCCCGAAAGGGTTACCGCTTCTTGGTGCTTGGTTTGCTGTGGCTGCAGGCTGCTGAAATACTTCCGAGCAGCCCAGGACGCAAAATTTTCGACCGCTCAAATCGAGCTACAAGAGATTTTTTCGAGACCCCAATAGTCAGGCCACCTTCTCGGCAATCGATTTTGGGAATCGAAACCAGCATTTCTGCAGCCTGCTGGGCTCTGCAAGCCAAACAGCTGGTCCAGCGGTTCTAAACCCAGGCGCTGGCGGGCCTGCACCATCACGCTGAGTGCGGCCAGCACCTGCCCAGTAGGGGCTGGTCATGAGTAGGCCCGGACCGATGATTCGCCACACCGCGTGCTCTTCAGGCAGCTTGAGTCGTAGGGTGGGGCCTTGCCGCTGGAAGCCAATAGCAGACTCATCCAGTAAAAAGGGGAATACGTTCCCCTTTGACTTCATTAGATTCCCTATGGTTTTAACGGACTGGTATTGCGTCTGCGGTAAATTTTTATATTTGTAACGACTCAACTTATGTTGAGATTGAGTCATGCCCGTTTCTGAGACAAAACATCCGTTGCCTCAGCGCAGGGGTGTGACGTTTGACTTGTGACAAAAATTGTCTGTCCGGCATGAGGTGACAATTTTTGTCACCCTGAAACTGCACTGCATTACACAAAACGTTACCTACGGGTGCTGAATCGTGAAAAGGCCCCAACAAAATGAAGTTTGTAGGCTGGCACGGTACCTGCTGAGTAGTACCTGTAACCGACCCAGTCCTGTTTTCCCCTTCCAAGGAGTTTTCTCATGAAGCGTTCCATGCAAAAAGGTTTCACCCTGATCGAACTGATGATCGTGGTGGCCATCATCGGTATTTTGGCTGCTGTGGCTCTGCCTGCTTATCAAGACTACAGCATCCGTGCCAAGGTCAGTGAAGGCGTCATTGCGGCGGCTTCTGTCAAAGGCGTGTTGTCGGAAGCCTTCCAAACCGGTGGCGTTAGCGCCATGTCTGCTTCTGCCACTGCCCTGAACGCGACGCCTGTCGCGGAAAAGGCTTCTAAATACGTGACCAACTATTGTGTGGGCAACGGCGCGCTGGCCGTGACCAATGCCTTGTGTGCGGCAACCGACCAAACTCTGGCCAACTGGAACATCACTGTGGCTATTGCGGCAACGGCTGCCAACGGTATCCCGACAGGCATCAACAACCAGACGCTGGTGTTCTCGCCCAACGTGCAAGGAGTTGTCCCGACTGCCACCTCCACCGGTGCGATCGACTGGGCTTGTGCTTCGGTGACGAACCAGACTGCAACGGCACGCAGCCTGGCCAACCGCACTGTGGGCACACTGCTGGCCAAGTACGCTCCTGCGGAATGCCGCTGAGCCGCATGGGGTCATGCACAGTGCATTGCCCCAAGTAACCCTGAAAGTAAAAAGGCGCCCCGGGGCGCCTTTTTTATATTTGCAACGACTGAACTTGCGTTGGGAGCGAGTCATGCCTGTTATGCGCACCAGGGGCTTTACCCTGATTGAGCTGATGATCGTCGTCGCTATTATCGGCATCTTGGCGGCAGTTGCACTGCCTGCGTACCAAGATTTTGCAGTTCGAGCCAAAGTCAGTGAGGCCTTTCTTGCGTCCTCACCGGCTAAAAATTTGTTGACTGAAGGCTACACTCAAGATCGGATCACGGGACTGAACGGCGCAGCTAGCGCAATAAACTCAACGTCTGTGGCGGAGAAACAGAGCAAGTATGTGGGTAATGTGTGTGTCGGTACCGCTGCAGTGTCTGGAGCGGCCTGTGCTCCGTTTGCGCTGGACGCTCGCTGGGCGATTCATGTGACGGTTGCAGCGACGGTTGACAATGGCATTCCTACAGGCTTGCACAACCTTACGTTTACCCTGTCGCCGAATGTCAACGGTGCCGCACCGCTGGCGTCGTCCAATGAGGCCATTGACTGGGCTTGTGCAGGTGTGACCTCGCAAACAGCGATCGCTCGTGGTATGACCAATGTCGCGCTGGGCACTATGCCTGCCAAATACCTTCCTGCAGAGTGTCGTTAAGCTGATTTATGTACGTCCAATATCGTTTAAAAGCGGCCATTAAGGCCGCGTTTCTTCACTTAATAGGCTCAGTGCTGGTCGCAACGTTGGCTGCTATCCTAGTATTTGTTGTTTGGTATCCACCTCCATACGATCAGTTGTCTGGCGGCCTCAAGCTGTTTCTGGTGCTGGTGGGTGTCGACGTAGTTTGTGGACCTCTGCTGACGCTTGTTCTCTTCGATCCAAATAAGTCAAAGCGCGAATTGATTATAGACATGCTTTTGGTGATCGCAATTCAACTGACAGCGCTCGGATTAGGATTGAATACAGCTTACCAAGCGCGCCCTTTGTTCTTGGTGCATGAAGTGGACAGATTTCGCGTAATCACATCGTTGGATTACGGGGATGTGGATGTGCGCGAGGTGTTCGATTTGCTAAATCCAGAACTGAGACCCCAATGGATGAAGCGGCCCGTAACTGTAGGGATCCGCGATCCAATAACTTTAATAGAGAGGCAAGACGTGATGCTGGAGTCCGCTTTTGGGGGGCGCGACTACTCCCAGCGCCCGGAGTTTTACATCCCATACGACTTTGGTTACCGCCCTAAGGCCATGGCGCGTGCGAAGCCATTGCAAGACTTTGTAAAACAATTTCCAAGTAAATCAGGCGAGGTCATCAAACTGCTTAGCAAGCATGATGTGGCTATCAACGATGCAGTGTTTCTACCTGTTTTGCATAAACAAGAGTGGATTGCCATTCTTGACCCATCGGCAAAAATTATCGGGTTTGTCGCAGGTGACGGATTTGAAGTTCCAGAAAAATCGGCGTCGGATTTTAATTAATGGTCTAGCGAAACAAAAACAATTGGGGTCAAACTCCAGTTGATGCCTTCACCAACCTTGATCACTGGTTGTTCCGGCGTTCATGTCCATCCCGCTACAGATCGCGCTCTGGATTTCAGCGCTGGGTGTGGGTATGGATCACAGCTTTGAAGGGTGCTGCTCCCCTTCAGACGGGTTGAAAACCCTAATGCGAGGTGCGCTCTTGGTCTGAACTTCATGAGCTGGGATGCGTATGACACATTCATAGGAGCGGCTAGGATCAAATTTCGTGCAGTTCTGCATAGATTCCATGCCGCTCAAATGGCATCACACCGGGTTCAGCATGGCCCTTGCTGCAGCGGTCAGAGGGCCATAGCGTTCACGAGCAACGGTAGCGGCCGTTTCAGCACCTCAATCACCCAGGTAGTTGTGTACCAGGATATTGCGAAACCCGCTGATTTCGCGCCGCGGTACGTTGGGGTGCTTGGCATTCAGCGCGTCGGGCAGATGTTGCGTAGCTTCCGATAGTGTTTGCAAGTTGCGCAAAGCCGCGTCTAAAGTATCTGGTCTTGGCTCAGGTCACCTCTGGCCTGTATGTTGTGGATGCGATCGATGGCATCCAGAATGTGCAGGGCTTAAGGTTGCCTGCGCTGGGTCACAGCTCCACCACTTCACGCCGGACTTGCTCTCGGATGTGCCGATTCAGTTCGTGTTCAGGTACCAGCTCCACCAGGCGCTGGAGCAGCTGGGCCAGCCGATCAGTCAGCGGCATGCGTTAGGCAAACAGGTTGTAGCCGCGCGGAAAGTCCACCAGGAAGTCCACATCGCTGTCGGCACGCTCCTCGCGCCGAGCCGCCGAGCCAAACACGCGGATGCGGCGAGCACCGTACTGGCGGCTCAGTGCGTGGATGGCCTCGCGCTGCGCATGCAATTCGTCGAGCAACATGAGGGCTCTTTGCTTTGATGAGGACTGTTCATTGAGCCGCGTTGGCTGGAGATGTGGCCACAAAATGCCCGCTCTTGCCGCCCCGCTTTTCCATCAAGCGCAACCCGCTGATCGTCATACCCCTGTCTACGGCTTTGCACATGTCGTAAATGGTGAGCAGCGCGACGCTGCACGCGGTGAGGGCTTCCATTTCTACGCCGGTCTGGCCAGTGCATTCGGCGGTGGCTTTGCACAGCACGCTGTGGGCCGCTGTGTCCACTTCAAATTCCACCGCCACGCGTGTGAGCGCCAGCGGGTGGCACAAGGGGATGAGGTCGCTGGTTTTTTTGGCGCCTTGTATGCCGGCAATGCGGGCAATGCCCAGCACGTCGCCCTTTTTGGCGTTGCCGCTCTGAATGAGTGCGAGCGTGGCGGGCTCCATGCTGATGTGGCCTTGGGCCACCGCCACGCGGTGGGTGCTGGCTTTGGCGGCCACGTCCACCATGTGGGCTTGTCCCTGGGCGTCGAAGTGGGTGAGCGGGCTGGTGGGTTGGGCGGTGGGGGCGGTTGTTTCGTTCATGGCGGTGGCTTTGCGCGTGCTTTACAGAAACCTTGTGGGGTTGGCGGCATCATACGGGGATGCGTTTTTCCCTGACCGACTGGCTCCTTTCGGCCCGCGCCCCGCGGCGGGCGGCTTCGTGGCTGGGCGTGGCCCTGCTGGCTGCGTTGGGTGTGGCGCCTTTGTCTTTGAGCGTGGCCCAAAACCTGCCGCCTGCGGCCGAAGGGGGCGGGCTGGTTTCGGGCGGTTTGCCGGGCCTGGGCGACGTGCAAGGTATGTCGATTGCGGCCGAGCGCCGCCTGGGCGACCGCATTGCCCGCGACATTTACCGCGACCCGGACTACCTGGACGACCCGGTGCTGGGCGATTATTTGCAGGCTATCTGGCAGCCGCTGCTGGCAGCCGCGCGGGCGCGGGGCGATGTGCCGCCCGAGCTGTCAGAGCGGCTGGCCTGGGAGTTGATGATTTCGCGCGACCGGCGCGTGAACGCCTTTGCCCTGCCTGGTGGCTACCTGGGCGTGCACCTGGGGCTGATAGCCGCCACCGACAGCGCGGCCGAGCTGGGTTCGGTGATGGCGCACGAGCTGAGCCATGTGTCGCAGCGCCACATTGCGCGGCTGGTGGCGCGGCAAGACCGCATGGCACCCTGGATGATGGGCGCCATGATCTTGAGCGCGCTGGCCGCACGCGCCAACACCGAAGTGGCCAGCGCCGCCATGCTGGGCAGCCAGGCCGTGGCGGCCCAAACGCAACTGAATTTTTCGCGCGACATGGAGCGCGAGGCCGACCGGGTGGGTTTTGGCGTGCTCACCGGAGCGGGTTTTGACGGCCAGGGTTTTGTGGACATGTTTGACAAGCTGCAACAAGCCTCCCGGCTGAGCGACGACGGCTCGTTTCCCTACCTGCGCAGCCACCCGCTGAGCAGCGAGCGCATGGCCGACATGCGCGCGCGTCTGCCGCTGGAGACCACACGGGCGGCGGTGGGGCCGCTGCGCGATACGCCGGCACCGGCTGGCCCGGGGCTCACACTCAGCCTGCCCGCGGGCAGCGGCGCAGCTCTAAACGGCGCGTCGGTGCTGCGGGGCACGGCCCCGGTGGCGCCCGAGCTGCATGCGCTCATGGCGGCGCGGGCGCGTGTGCTGGCCGAAAACGGGCCCGACCGCCTGCGTGCCTGGCTGCAAAGCGGCCAAGGGCCGCAAGCCGGGCCGGGCGAGCTGTATGCCGCCGCCTGGGCGGCCCTGCGGCTGGGGCAGCCTGAGCGTGCGCTGGAACTGGCGCAGCGCTTGCGCCTGCAGGCGGTGCCGGCGGCGCACTGGGTGGTGGACGCGCTGCTGCTGGAGGTGCTGTTGACCGCACCGCCCGCCACCGGCCCCGCTGCAGCCGCACGGGCCGAGCGACTGGTTGCCCTGCGCGATGCCGCGCTGGCCGGCAGTGGGCGCACGCTGACGTTGCTGGGCGCCCAGGCGGCCCTGGCCACCGGTGAGCCGCAGCGCGCAGCCACGCACCTGCAGACCTGGGTGGTGCAGCACCCGCGGGACGCGCTGGCCTGGCAAACGCTGGCCCGGGCCTACCAGGCGCAGGGCCAGACGCTGCGCGCCATACGGGCCGAAGCCGAGTCGCGCGTGGCGCACCTGGACTATGCGGGTGCGGTGGAGCGGTTCAAGGCTGCACAAGCTTTGCCCGCTGCGCAGCGGGTCGCCGACCCGATGGAACTGGCGATTGTGGACAGCCGCTTGCGCCAGGCCGAGGCACTGCTGCGCGAGTCGGTGCTGGACGAGTAGCCTGCGCAGCCTGGCTTTAAGAGCGGGGAAACAGCGACTTCAACGCCGCGTCCACCACCAGCATCAGCACCGCATAAATCAGCGAGCCCCGCAGCGCGACCCACAAGCCGTTGGCGTGAAAACCATCGAGCAAACTGGCCGCCGCCCAGCCCATCTGGGCGTTGATGACGCACAGAAACAGGCCCAGCGTGATCACCGTGACCACCGTGACCGGGAGCGCCAGCACCACCATGACGGGCCGCAGCGATGCGCGCCGAGCCGAAGCGTTGCATCTGAACCCCGGGGTGGGTGTAAGCCACCAGCCGCAAGGCGCAAGCCGCAAACAGCCATTTGAAGATGAGTTTGGAGGGTAGCGGCGGATACCCTCAGAGTTCGTCCAGGTTGACCTCGACCGCGCGCGATCGGTCAGCCAGGCGGGCCGAGGCTTTGCGGTGGCGATCGTCGTTGGCCGGTTCTTTCATCATGGCTTCGAACACCTGCGGTTCGATCCTGTCAGTGGCGAGGCGGTTGTGGTTGAGCACGGCCACAGGCCGGTTGCGCGACCCGCGCAGCACGGCGGCTGGGTTCTTTTTGAACCCGAACATGCCAGGCTGGAGCGAACCCCGTTCAGCCCCCGCGCGCGCATCCAGCTGCAGCGCTACCGCCCCAAGGTGGGCGAGGCCCATTGTTTTTGTTGGCGCTCGTCGCTGGCGGCTTCGGCTTCGATGCTGTCCTGGGGCAGCTGCTTGAGACACTCGGCATAGGCGGCGGGGTCGAGCGCTTCGGTTTCAGGTTGGGCGGCGGCCACCTGGGGCGAGCGGCCGTCCCACACGAAGCGGTTGCCGTGCTGGGGCGGGTCGGGCTCACAGTCGTATTTGTAGAGCGGCGGGGTTTCGGCCGTGTAGGCGTTGAAGACGATGGTTTTCTCAAACACCAGGGGCTTGCCGTTGGGCGTGGGCGGCAGCGGTGGCATGGCCTGCACGGCTTGGCGGGCGCGTTGTTCCACGCTGGGCGAGGTAGTCCACAAGGTGTCGAGCTGGGCAAGGTGGCCGCTGGGCGCGATTTCAATGCGAAAGCGCACCGCGCCTTGCTCGGGTCCCTCCAAGGCGGTGCCCATCAGGCTGCGCACTTGCTGGCCCCAGTTGTAGCGGTAGCGCTTGGCGTTTTTGAGGGTGTAGGTGGCGGCCATCGCCCACTCTTGCGCGGTGGGCGCGGGCGGTGCGTCCATGAATACGCCAGCAGGCCGTGGGGTGGGCTGCGCCACCGCCGGCTTTCTGGTGGTCGGCTTGGGTCGGGCGGAATGGGGACTGAAAACCGGGGGTGGCTCAGGTGGGGGCTCAGCCTGAAGCACCGCCACCAGGGTGATGGTGGTGTGTTGGGGAGGCTGCGCGCGCTCTCGCAAGGCCTGGCTGGAGGCAGAAAGAATCAGGCCCGCCGCGACAAGGTGCAACGCAATGACAACCACAATGACCCAGAGCTGCTGACGATCAAACATGCCCTCCAGTGTGCCTGCGCGCGCAGATGCGGTTCATCAGCAAGAAGTGGTGGATTGCTTGAATATAAGTAATTACTGAATTACATTACCTCATGTCCACCAAACAACCCACCCACACCCGCCAGGCCGAGCTGGTGGCGGCGGCGCTGGCGCTGGCCGGCGAGCGCAGCCCGGCCACCGTGACCACGGCCGAGCTGGCGCAGGCGGTGGGCATCACGCAGGGCGCGGTGTTTCGCCACTTCGAGAGCAAAGAGGCGGTCTGGCTGGCGGTGATGGACCACGTCAGCGAGACGCTGCTGACGCGCCTGCGCGACGCCGGCGCAGCGCACGCCCAGCCGTTGCAGGCGCTGCGCGCGGTGTTCATGGCGCATGTGGACTTTGTGGTGGAACACCCTGGCGTGCCGCGCCTGATTTTTCAAGAGCTGCAGCAGCCGCAAGACACCCCGCTGAAGGCACGCGTGCGCCGGCTGATGCACGAATACCGCTTGCTGCTGACGCACTGGCTGCAGCAGGCGCAAGACCAGCAAGCGCTGCAACCCGGCACCGACCTGCAAGCCGCAGCGGTGTTGTTTATTGGCTCGGTGCAGGGGCTGGTGATGCAGTCGCTGCTGAGCGGCCAGGTGGGCGCCATGCGGGCGCAGGCGCCCGCCGTGTTTGAACTTTTGCAACAGGCCGTGGCTGTAGCGTGCCAACCCAAGATGTGCCAGGAGACCCCATGAAGATGAAACCCCAAAACACCCGCCGCCTGCTGCTGGGCGGCTTGGCGCTGGCGCTGGTGGCCGCGCTGGCTTATGTGGCGCTGCGCACCGGGCCGCTGGCACCCATCAAGGTGCAGGTGACCACGGTGAAAAAAGGCAGCGTGGCGCCCGAGATTTTTGGCATTGGCCAGGTGGAAGCCCAGCGCAGCTGGATGGTGGGACCGACGGTGGCCGGGCGGGTGCGCGCGGTGCAGGTGGACGTGGGCGACACGGTGCAACCCGGCCAGCCGCTGGCCGAAATGGACCCGGTGGACCTGGACCAACGGCTGGCCGCGCTGGACGCTGCAACGGCGCGGGCGCAGAGCGCGCGGCAAGCCGCCGCAGCGCAGCTGGCCGACGCGCGGGCCCGGCGCGCCCTGGCCGCCAACAACCTGCAGCGCAACCAGGACCTGGCACGGCAAGCTTTCATCAGCGCGGGTGCGCTGGAGGCACGGGTGCAAGAGGTGGCTTCGGCCGACGCAGGTGTGCAAGCGGCAGAGGCCAACCTGAACGGCAGCGCGCAAGATGCGGCGCGGCTGCAGGCCGAGCGCGCCGCCCTGGTGCAGCAGCGTGGCAACCTGAAGCTGGTGGCCCCGGCCCTGGCGGTGGTGGCCACGCGCGAGGCCGAAGCGGGCAGCACGGTGGTGGCGGGCCAGGCGGTGCTGCGCCTGGTGGACCCGGCCAGCCTGTGGGTGAAACTGCGGGTGGACCAGGGCCGAAGCGCCGGGCTGGCGCCGGGGCTGGTGGCGCGTATCGCGCTGCGCTCGCGCCCGGGTGCCGTGGTGGCGGGCCGGGTGGCGCGGGTGGAGCTGCTGGCCGACAGCGTGACCGAAGAGCGGCTGGCCATGGTGGCGTTTGACGCGCTGCCAGCGGGTGTTTCTGTGGGTGAAATGGCCGAGGTGACGCTGGCCCTGCCGGCCACCGCCGAGAGCCTGCTGCTGCCCAACGCGGCGGTGGTGCAACACGAAGGGAAAACCGGCGTGTGGCAGCGGGCCAATGGCGGGCTGAACTTTGTGCCGGTGACGCTGGGCGCGCAGGGGCTGGACGGCTCGGTGCAGGTGCTGAGTGGCCTGGCCGAGGGCGACACGGTGGTGCTGTACAGCCAGAGCGCCTTGAAGCCGGATGCGCGCATTGCGGTGGTGGAACAACTGGTGCCCACGGGAGGCGCCAAGTGATCAGCCTGGCGGGCCGCGACATCCTGCACGGCTGGAGCAAGTACGTGCTGACCGGGCTGGGCCTGGGGCTGCTGATTGGCGTGACGCTGACCATGGCGGGCGTGTACCGCGGCATGGTGGACGACGCGCACGCGCTGCTGAGCAACAGCCGCGCCGACCTGTGGGTGGTGCAAAAAGACACGCAGGGGCCTTATGCCGAGTCGTCGAGCATCAAGGACGACGTGGTGCGCAGCGTGCGCGGCATGCCGGGCGTGGCCGCCGCAGCCAACGTGACCTACCTCACCATGCAGGTGCAGCGCGAAGGCAAAGACATGCGGGTGATGGTGGTGGGCATGGAGCCGGGCATGCCCGGTGCGCCTGGGTACCTGGTGGCGGGCCGGCACATCACACGCAGCCACTACGAGGCGGTGGCCGACGTAAAAACCGGCTTTGCACTGGGCGACAAAGTGCGCATCCGCCGGCACGATTACACGGTGGTGGGGCTGACGCGGCGCATGGTGTCTTCCGGCGGCGACCCGATGCTGTTTGTGCCGCTGAAGGACGCGCAGGAAACGCAGTTTTTGAAAGACAACGAAGCCATCTTGAACGACCGCGCGCGCACCGCCGCCAACCCGGCTTTCAACCGCCCGGGCAGCCCCGGCCTGCTGGACGCGGTGCAGGCCCTGCAGACCAGCAGCCGCAGCGTGAACGCGGTGCTGGTACAAATGGCGCCGGGCTTCACGCCCGAGCAGGTGGCCGAGCCGATACGGCGCTGGAAGCACCTGAGCGTGTACACGCGCGACGGCATGGAAGACATCCTGGTGGTGAAGCTGATCGCCAATTCGGCCAAGCAGATCGGCATGTTTCTGGTGATCCTGGCCATCGTGAGCGCGGCCATTGTGGCCTTCATCATCTACACCATGACCATGGGCAAGCTGCGCGAGATTGCGGTCTTGAAGCTCATTGGCACGCGCGACCGCACCATCGCCGGCATGATCTTGCAGCAGGCGCTGGGCCTGGGCCTGATCGGCTTTGCGGTGGGCAAGGTGGCGGCCACGTTTTGGGCACCAGCGTTTCCGAAGTTTGTGTTGCTGCTGCCGGGCGACGCGGTGACCGGCCTGGTGGTCACGCTGGTCATTTGCGCGCTGGCGAGCACGCTGGCGATACGGGTGGCGCTGAAGGTGGACCCTGGCGCAGCGATTGGATGAACGCGATGAACACACACACCCAAGGCGGCATCCTGATTGAAGGCCTGCGCAAGGTCTACGGCAGCGGCGACACCGCCGTGGAAGCGCTCAAACACGTCAACATGCAGGTGGCACCGGGCGAGGTGGTGGGGCTCGTGGGGCCGTCGGGCTCGGGCAAGAGCACGCTGCTGAAATGCCTGGGCGCCATCATCGAGCCCACCAGCGGCAAGATGACGCTGGGCGCCGACGTGATTTACGACAACGGCTGGAAAGTGAAAGACCTGCGCGAGCTGCGGCGCGACCGCATCGGCTTTGTGTTCCAGGCGCCCTACCTCATTCCGTTTCTGGACGTGACCGACAACGTGGCGCTGCTGCCCATGCTGGCCGGCATGCCCAACGCGAAAGCCCGCGCGCGCGCCTTGGAACTGCTGACCGCACTGGACGTGCAGCACCGCGCCAAGGCCGAGCCCTCACAGCTCTCGGGCGGCGAGCAGCAGCGCGTGTCCATCGCCCGGGCGCTGGCCAACAAGCCCCCCGTGATCTTGGCCGACGAACCCACCGCACCGCTGGACAGCGAGCGCGCGCTGGCGGTGATGCGCATCCTGAACCAGATGGCGCAGCACGCGCAAACCGCCATCATCGTGGTGACGCACGACGAAAAGATCATTCCCACCTTCAAGCGGATTTACCACATACGCGATGGGCAGACGGTAGAAGAAGCTGGCGAAGGCCGGGCGCTGGCATAGCCGCCTGTCTCCACTTGCCCCCCAGGAGCCGCCATGAGAAACCACCGATTCCTGAAACCCCTGGCCGCCGTGGCCGTGGTCTTTGGCGCCCTGACCGTGTTCAGCGGCTGGCAAGGCCTGTTCGGCAACGAAGCAACACGCACCGCACTCGGCAACACGGTGGGCTTTGTGCTGTGGTTCAACTTCGTGGCGGGTTTCGCCTACGTGGCGGCTGGGCTCGGACTGTGGAAACCGCAGCCCTGGGCGCGCCACCTGGCCACCGGCATTGCCTTGAGCACCGCGCTGGTGGCCGTGGCCTTTGCGGTGCATGTGGCCACGGGCGGCGCCTACGAGCCACGCACCGTGGGCGCGCTGGCACTGCGACTGGGCTTCTGGGTGCTGCTGGCGTGGGTGGCCCGCCGTCAAGTGGATTGACCCACTGCCTGCTGGCGCGCACCGCTGACGGGCGCACAAAGCCGCAGACGCGTCTGGCCCCGGGTGCCTGGGCAGGCTGAAAAGGCAGCCTGCGGGCGGGTTGCAAGCGCCTTGTCGCGGCAATATGGTGCGGTGCACAATGGAACTTGATTTTGTTTTCAGCAGGACCGCCCATGACACGCCCCGCCCGCCCACGCCCAACCGCCGCCAGCCGCCCGGCGGGTACCAAGCTGCAACTGGACCTGGCCTTGCAAGGTGGCGGCTCGCACGGCGCCTTTACCTGGGGCGTGCTCGACCGCCTGCTGGAAGAAGAAGGGCTGGAAATCGCGGCGGTGAGCGGCACCAGCGCGGGCGCCATGAACGCGGTGGCACTGGCGGCGGGCCTGATGGACGGCGGGCGCGAGGGCGCACGCGCCACGCTGCGCCGCTTCTGGCAGCGCGTGGCCGAGCTTTCACCGTTTCACCACATTCAAAGCAGCCCCCTGGGTGGGCTGATGGGCTCTGCCACCGCCTGGATGGCCCCTTGGGTGGAGCCCTGGCAACAGGCCGCCAGCGCGCTGGGCAGCCAGCTGTCGCCCTACCAGCTGAACCCGCTCAACCTGAACCCGCTGCGCCAGATTTTGCTGGACACGGTGGACTTTGAGCGCGTGTGCCGCTGCGACAAAACGCAGCTGTTCATTGCCGCTACGCAGGTGCGCACCGGTGCGCTGAAGGTGTTTGACCAGCACGGCCTCACGCCCGACATGGTGCTGGCCTCGGCCTGCCTGCCGCTGCTGTTTCAGGCGGTGGAAATAGACGGCGAAGCCTACTGGGACGGCGGCTACGCGGGCAACCCGTCACTCATGCCGCTCATCACGCAGAGCGATGCCGACGACCTGCTGCTGGTGCAGATCAACCCGATCGAGCGTGCCGATCTGCCCACCCGCGCCAGCGACATTCTGGATCGCATCAGCGAGGTGACGTTCAACGCCAGCCTGCTGAAAGAAATGCGCTCGATTGCGCTGCTCAAGCAACTGATTGAAGACGAAGGCCGGCCGGGACACCAGTACCGCAACCCGTTGTTTCAGCGCGTGGAGGCCTTGCGCGTGCACCTGATTGATGGCGGCGCTTCGCTGAGCAAGCTGGGCGCAGCAAGCAAGAACAACACGCAGTGGAGCTTTTTGCAGGAACTGCACGGGCTGGGCCGCGCGGCGGCCGGGCAGTGGCTGGAACAACACGGCGCCGACATGGGCCGGCGCAGCAGCTTGAATCTGGCACAGGTGCTCGCGCCATGACCAGCATCGCAGGCATTGTGTTGGCGCTGGTGCTGCTGATGGCGCTGGCCTACCGCGGCGTGAGCGTGTTGCTGCTGGCGCCACTGATGGCGCTGCTGGCCACGCTGTTCAGCCCGCAGGCCCCGCTGCTGGCCAGCTACACGCAGGTTTTCATGCCAGCGCTGGGTGGTTTTGTGATCGCGTTCTTTCCGCTGTTTCTGCTGGGCGCGGTGTTTGGCAAGCTCATGGAGGCTTCGGGCGCAGCGCGCGTCATTGCGCACGCCATCGTGGCCTGGCTCGGCGCGCAGCGCGCCATTTTGGCCATTGTGCTGGCCTGTGCGGTGCTCACCTACGGCGGGGTTTCCTTGTTCGTGGTGGCGTTTGCGGTGTACCCGATTGCGGCGGCGCTGTTTCGCCAGGCCGACCTGCCCAAGCGGCTCATTCCCGGCACGGTTGCGCTGGGCGCCTTCACCTTCACCATGACGGCGCTGCCCGGTACGCCCGCGATTCAAAACGCCATCCCCATGCCCTACTTCGGCACCACGCCGTTTGCCGCGCCCGGCCTGGGCCTGATTGGCGGGGCCGTGATGCTGGTGCTGGGCACGCTGTGGCTGGTGCGCCGCGCAGCCAACGCCAAAGCGCGCGGTGAAGGCTACGGCGAGCACGACGAACCCGCCGCCCCGCGCGACCCGGCTTTGGCCACACCACAAGCGGGATCACAAGCCACGCCCATAACCGCATCCCACCCCGACTTCAACGGCCGCGCCTTGGCGCGCGCCATCGCGCCAGTGGTGCTGGTGATTGCGCTGAACTACCTGCTGGCCACCTGGCTGCTGCCGGCGCTGGACACCGCCTACCTGGCCGAGCCGCGCTTTGGCGCCACGGCCATTGGCAACGTGCGCGGCATCTGGGCCGTGATCGCCGCGCTGGCGGCGGCCATTGTGTTGCTGGTGGTGCTGCAGCGCCCGCACCTGCCGCACCTGAGCCGCACGCTGGAGCAAGGCGCCAGCGGCTCGGTGCTGCCCTTGCTGAACACCGCTTCTCAGGTGGGTTTTGGTGCGGTCATCGCGTTGCTGACGGGTTTTGCCCTCATCCGCGACGCGGTGCTGGCCATTGCGCCAGGCAACCCGCTGGTGTCGGTGTCGATTGCGGTGAACATTCTGGCGGGCATCACCGGCTCGGCCTCGGGCGGCATGAGCATTGCCCTGCAAACCCTGGGTGAGACCTGGCTGGCCATGGGGCAGGCCGCCGGCATGGCGCCCGACCTGCTGCACCGCGTGACCGCCATCGCCACCGGCGGGCTGGACGCGCTGCCGCACAACGGTGCCGTCATTACGCTGCTGGGCATTTGCGGGCTGAGCCACCGCCAAGCCTACACCGACATTTTTGTCGTGGCCGTGGCCATTCCGGTGCTGGCCCTGGTGGTCGTGGTGGTGCTGGGCAGCGCCTTCGGTTCGTTCTGAAAGCCCCCGCGCTCAGCGGCTGCCCCAGGTGGTGGTGTCTGGTTCGACCGCCTGCACCGGCAGCGTGACATAAAACGTGGCGCCGTGGCCCACAGCGCCTTCGCCGCGCACGTTGCCGCCGTGGCGCTGAACGACCCGGTGCACCGTGGCCAATCCCACGCCGGAGCCCTCGAACTCGTGGTGTGCGTGCAGGCGCTTGAACGGTTGGAACAGCTGCGGGGCGTAGGCCATGTCAAAGCCGGCACCGTTGTCGCGCACGCAAAATTCCAGCACGCCCCGCTCGGCGCGGGTTTGCGCGAGCGAGATGTGCGCCTCGGGCACCAGGCCGGTGTACTTCCATGCGTTGCCCAGCAGGTTTTGCAGCACCACACGCATCAGGCCTGGGTCGGCCTGCACCTGCAGACCTTCTTGGATGTGCCACTGCACCAGGCGCTGGGGATCGCTGCGGTCGAGCTCGCTGGCGATGGCCTTGGCCATGTCGCTCAGGCTCACGGGTTCCTGGCGCAGGTGCGCGCGGCTGAGGTGGGCCATGGAAAGCAGGTCGGAAATAAGCTGCCCCATGCGCTTGGCAGCGTCCTGGATGCGCAGCAAGTAAGAGCGGCCGTCGGCCGTGAAGGCGTTGGCGTCCTCTTCCGCCAGCAGGCTGGCAAAGCCATGGATGCTGCGCAGCGGTGTGCGCAGGTCGTGCGACACGCTGTAGGCAAACGCTTCGAGTTCGCGGTTGAGCGTGGCGAGCTCGCGGGTGCGGTCGGCCACGCGCTGCTCCAGCTCGTCGTTCAGGCGCTGCAGCGCGGTCTGGGCGGTGCGAATTTCGGTGATGTCTTGCACCGTGCCCACGCTGCGCATCGGCCGGTCGTCGGCGCCAAATTGAATGACGCACAGCTCATGCACGTACTTGCAGCGCCCGTCGGGAAACACCAGACGGTGCACCACGTCGTACGGCGTGCGGGTCTGCATGGACGCCATGTAAGCCGCATGCACCTGCGTCCGGTCTTGCGGGTGCACGGCTTGCATGAAGCCTTTGTAGGTGGGCACATAGGTGGCAGGGTCGAGTTCAAAAATGCGGAACACCTCGTCTGACCAGATCAGCCGGTCGTTGAGCAGGTCGCCTTCCCAGCTGCCCAGGCGCGCCAGCCGTTGCGCTTCTTTCAACCGGGCTTCGCTGTCTTGCAGCGCGGCCTGCGTGCGCTTGCTCTCGGTGATGTCCTGCAAGGTGAACTGCACCAGAGGCTGGCCCTCGACATCAAAGCGCATGAGGTGCACCTCGGCGTCCCACAGCTCGCCGCTGGGGCGCTGGTGGCGCCACTCCAACACGATGGACTTGGACGCCATGACCTGTGCAAGGTGCGCTTGCACCAGCTCGGTGGAGGGCCGGCCGTTGGGCTGCACCGGGGCCGAAACCGACTCGGGCGTGGCGCGCAGCACGTCGGCACGGTCTTGGAAGCCATAGATGGCGACGGCGGCCGGGTTGCAGTCGATGAAGCGCCGTGTGACGGGGTCGATCACCACAGAGGGCATGTGTGAGCTGTCAAACAAGCGCATGCGCAGGGTTTCGCTGGCGGCCACGGCGGCCTGGTTGCGTGCCAGGCGCAGTTGCAGGCCAATGATGAGGCCACCACAGGCGAGCAACAGCACACTCAGTGTGGCCGCCACACTTTGGCTGCGCTGAAAAGCGGGCGCCAGCGGCCCCAGCACCGCCTCATCGGCCAGGCCGATGACGACCACCAGGTTGGACACGGGGGAACGCTGCCAGCCGTAGGCGCGGGGCGCGCCGTCTACCAGGCCATGCACCTTGAAGATGCCGCTGCCCAAGGTCTTGTTGACCAGAAACGGCCGTTCTGCCGGCAGGCGCTTGCCCATGGCGCCCGGGTTGTCCCGGCTGCGCGCCAGAAAATGGCCGTCTTGGTGAACCAGGGCCACCACGTCCTGGGGCGACAACTGCAGCGCGGCGAGCTTGCTGGCCATGAAGTCGGACGACACCAGCATGTGCAGGGTGCCGTCAAAACGGCCGTCGCGCAAAAGGGGGCGGCTGACGATGAACAGCCAGCGGTCGGTGAGCCGGGAGGCCACTGGCACCCCGATGTGCAACTGGTCGGCCCCCGAGCGCTGGGCCCTGAAGTGCTCGCGGTCGCCCACGTAGGTGCCGGCCTCCAGGCCCAGGCTGTTGTAGACCACATAGCCCGCAGCGTTCACCACCGAAACGTGTGACACCAGTCCGCCAGGCAGGGTGCTGATCACGTCGCGGGTCTGGTCGGTGAAGCGGTCCACATTGCCGCGCAGCCACTGGCGGCGCAGGTCCTGCAAAGCCAGGTCCACGGTGCTGAGCAGGCCGTCCACCTGGCCGGCCATGGCGTCGGCCAGGTGCAGGCTGCGCTGCTCGGCCTGCAGCAGCACCTGTTGGCGCAGCAGGGTCTGCGAGCGCACCGACTGCCACCACAACACAGACGCCGACAGGCCAGTGAACAAAGCCACCAGCACCGCAAAAGAATGCAGGCGGTTTTTCACAACCACAAGCCCCTGCGAGACCGGACAGCTTCCAACCAGGGGAGCGCCTCAAGGACCATTGTTTTGTTGTGGTGTTGGCTTGGATGCCTGCATGGGACCCGGGTGGGGCCTGAGCGGGGCGTGGGGTCATTCTCGCAAGAATCCCGGCCCACTAAAGCCGCCATAACCCCCGGTAAACCAGCCCTTTTTGATGCCTGGAAAGCCCGTTGGTGCCAGCCTGGTGCGCGTGGCCGCCTGGGCACAACTGGCAGCAAGGACCTGCCAACGCAGCGCAGGCGTCAGGACGACGCACCCAGAAAATCGCCGCGCAACTTGCACAAGATTTTTTTGCCTATGGCGCTTTGGCTGGCAGCAGCCAGGCGTTGTCGCCCGGGTGGCCTTGCAAGGCCGCTTCGTTGGGCGCCACAAAGCCCGGCGCCCAGCCGCAAAAACTGCGCTCGGCAATCGATGCGTTCCACATGTTGTCAATCTGCTGGTGCCGGGGGGCTTGCCAGATGGCTTCGAACAGCGCCATGACGTCGGCCTCTGCGCCCTTGATCAGCTGCAAAAACGCTCGCCCGTGGTAACTCAGCCTGCCGGTGATGTCATGGCGTTCGTTGTGGACGCGCGCCTTGTCCTGCAGGTCGCTGAGGACCGCCGTGTCCATCGGGTGTGTGGCCAGACTGACGTCAATGGGTTCGTGTAGCGCCATCGCTTGACCTTCGTTGAAACGCACCACCGGGCCCTGGTGGGTGAGCGCTCTGCACACCCATGCAAGGTGGGCGATGAACCATGGCATCTGCCCAAGGAGCCTGCACGGCAGAAGCGCATCGGCTGCAACAGCCCGATTTGCGCCGGGTCAAATGGGTGTGCGTGCCCTGGGGAAAACTTCGACCCCCGGACAATCGGTGCATACCTTTGAACTCACCAAAGCATCAAATGAGTACCTATGGATGCGTATGGGTGCTGTATCGGCCATCGGGCCGCAAGCCGGAGCCGCAGGCCCGGCCGGCTACCATCTAGGCATGCTCACTTTGACCTCTGAAGCCGCCCGGGCGGCCCTGCCTTTTGACCGCCTGATCGCTGCGTTGCGCGAACACTTCACCACCACCTGCGAGGTGCCGCTGCGCCATGTGCATGAAATCGCCAGCCCCGGCGGCAGCAAGATCACCTCGCTCATCATGCCGGCCTGGTTGCCGGGCCGTTACTACGGCGTGAAGATCGTCAACATCGCGCCGGGCAATGCCGCCGAGGGCTTGCCGGGCCTGCATTCGGCCTACCTGCTGTTTGACGCGCGCACCGGTGTGCCGCTGGCACAGATCGACGGCGACCAGATCACCACACGCCGCACGGTGGCGGCTTCGGCGCTGGCCGCCTCTTACCTGGCGCGTGCCGATGCGCGCCACCTGCTGGTGGTGGGCGCGGGCGCCGTGGCGGCCTTGCTGCCCGAGGCCTACCGCACGGTGCGCCCCATTGAACGCGTGACGGTGTGGGCACGCCGCGCCGACGAGGCGCAGGCACTGGCCGCGCGCTGGCGCCAAGAAGGTTTTGACGCCAGCGCCACCACCGATTTGCCGGCGGCCTGCGGCGAGGCCGATGTGGTGAGCTGCGCCACGCTGGCCACCGAGCCCGTGGTGCGCGGCGCCTGGCTGGCGCCGGGCTCGCACCTGGACCTGATCGGCAGCTTCACACCGGCCATGCGCGAGGCCGACGACGTGTGCTTTGAAGACGCGCGCGTGTTTGTGGACACCGAGGAAGCGTTGCAAAAAAGTGGCGACCTCATTGGCCCGCTGTCGCGCGGCGTGCTGCGCGCCGACGACGTGCGCGGCACCCTGACCACGCTGTGCAAGGGCATGGCGACCGGCCGCAAGACGGCCACGGAGCGCACGGTGTTCAAGTCGGTGGGCACCGCGCTGGAAGACCTGGCCGCAGCGGTGCAGGTGTACGAGGCGGCACGCGGCTGAAAGCACCCGCGGCCCCCCCTGCGGGCCGATCAGAGTGGCCAGACGATCAGCAACAGCGGCAGGCTCACCGCGACCACCAGCAGTTCCAGCGGTAGCCCCAGGCGCCAGTAGTCACCAAACCGAAAGCCGCCTGGCCCCAGGATGAGGGTGTTGTTCTGGTGACCGATGGGGGTGAGGAACGCACACGAAGCACCGATCGCCACGGCCATCAAAAAGGCATCGGGGTTGGCGCCCAGCGCGCTCGCGGTGCCGATGGCAATCGGGCACATCACGGCCGCCGTGGCCGCGTTGTTCATGAGGTCGGACAGTGTCATGGTCACCACCAACACGAGGGCCAGCGCCATGACCGGCTGACCCTGTGCCACACCGTCCATGAGCGCGTGGGCCAGCAGATCGGCGGTGCCGGTGGTCGTCATGGCGCCAGCCACGGGAATCAGCGCCGCCAGCAAGGTGATCACCGGCCAGTCAATGTGCTCGTACATGCTGCGCGGCGGCACAGTGCGCAGCACCAGCGAGGCCAGCACCCCCAGCGCAAACGACACCGCCGCCGGCAGCCAGCCCAGCGCCGCGCCCAACACCGCGAGCGCCATCACACCCACTGCCAACCGGGCTTTTCGGGTGCTCGGTATGTGCAGCTCGCGCTCGGCCAGCGGCACGCAGCCGCGGTCGGCGGCAAAGGCCAGAATGGCGTCGGCCGGGCCCTGCATCAGCAGCAGGTCGCCCACACGAAATGGCCATTCGCGCAGTCGGCGCCGAATCCGGCTGTCCTGGCGCGAGACCGCCAGCAGGTTGATGCCGTAACGCGTGCGCAGTTGCAGGTCGCTGGCAGACTGGCCTTGCAGACTGGCGCCGGGCAGCACGGCAAGCTCCATCAACACAATGTCGCGCGCGCCGTCCGCCGTGGCCAAAGCGGGTTCGGCTGGCGCAGCCGCTTCGGCCGCGGTGCCCTCTGCTGCGCTGCCAGCAGGCCTGGCCGCAGGGGCGGCAAGAGCGTCAGCCTGGGCTTCGGGTGCGGCAGTCTCGGCTGCGTCTTTTTCGGGGCGCTTGGACTCTTCGAGCTGCAGGCCCAGGCTCGACAGCAGGGACGACAGGGCATCTGCCTCGGCTTCCACGATCAGGATGTCGCCGGCCTGCATGTGCCGGCTTGGCGTGGGCGCGTTCACACGCACCTCGTTTCGCACCAGGCCCACCACCTGCGCGCCAGCGTCGTCGAGCTTCTGTTCAATCGCATGCAGCGTGAGGCCCACACACGGGCTCTCGGCGGGCACGCGCACTTCGCTCAGGTAGGCGCCGGTTTCAAAGCCCTCCAGCGCCACGCGCCGACGTGCTGGAACCAGGCGCCACCCCACCAGCGCCACAAAGCCGGTCCCCAGCAACGCCACGGCCAGCCCCACGGGGGTGAAGTCGAACATGCCAAAGCTGCCCACCCCGTGCTGCGCCCGAAAGGCCGACACGATGAGGTTGGATGGGGTGCCAATCAGCGTGGTCATGCCGCCCAGAATGGTGCCGAATGCCAGCGGCATCAGCACGCGCCCGGGCGGCATGTCCAGCCGCCGCGCCAGTTGCAGGGCCACCGGCATCAGCAGCGCCATGGCACCCACGTTGTTCATGAAGGCCGAGAGCGAAGCACCCAGGGCCACCAGCGCAGCCAGGCTGAGTGTGGTGCCGGCCTGGCGCGGGAGCACGTATCGGGCCATCGCGTCGACCGCACCTGAGGTCTGCAAGCCCCGGCTGAGGACCAGCACACAAGCCACCGTGATCACCGCCGGGTGACCGAAACCGGCAAACGCGTCTGCGGCGGGCACCAGCCCGCCCAGCACGCAAGCCAGCAGCCCGCCCACGGCCACCATGTCGTGGCGCCAGCGCCCCCACAGGAACAGGCCGATGGTGGCGGCGAGGATGACAAGAATGACGACCTGGTCCTGCTGCATGAAGCTCCCGTCTGGTGTGGCGTTTCGCGCTGGATGGAACATAACCAACCAATGGATGTTGGACCCTGGGCTGGCGCAAACCAGCGCGGTGCCGACGTCCACCGGGTGGCTTCATCACCGGTCCGGCGGAGTGCTGGCGGTGGCCTGCTGCCCGACCATTTCCCGCAGGCGCCGGCGCAGGGCTTTGTCGCGCCGCTGTTCTTCGTCCCAGTCGTCGCGCACACCGCGCCACAGGGCCACCGCCATGAGCACGATCACCAGCGTGAACGGCAGCGCAAAGACGATGGTGGCAGACTGCACCGCCTTCAGACCGCCGGCCAGCAGCAAGCTGATGGCAATGCCCGACACCAGCACGCCCCAGATGATTTTGACCCGTGCATTGGGATTGGACTGGCCGCCGGTGCTCATCATGCCCAGCACCAGGGTGGCGGAGTCGCCCGACGTGACGAAGAACACCAGGACCAGCACAGTGGCAATGCCCGACAGCAGGCCAGACAAGGGCAGTGTGTCGAACATGGCAAACAGGGCGGTGGACACGTCGGCGCCCACAGCCTCGGCAATCGGCAGGCCTTGCATGATCTCCATGTTCAGAGCGGTGCCACCAAACACCGAGAACCACACAAAGGCGGCCAGCGTGGGTGCCAGCACCGTGCCCAGAATGAATGCGCGGATGGTGCGCCCGCGCGAAACCCGCGCGATGAACAGCCCCACAAAAGGCGACCAGCTGACCCACCAGGCCCAGTAGAAAACGGTCCAGCCGCTGATCCAGCCACTGTCGCGAAACGGCGTCATGCGCAGACTCATGCGCACAAACTCGCTCACGTAACTGCCCAGCGTGTTGGTGAAGGTGTCGATGATGGCCACCGTGGGGCCCATCACGAAAATGGCCAGGGTCAGCAAGGCGGCGAGCGCCAGGTTGGCGCTGGACAGCCACTTGATGCCCTTCGTGACGCCGGTGACAGCCGATGCCAGAAACAGCACCGTGGTGACCACGATGATGCCGACCTGCGAGGCCTGACCCATCGGCAGGCCAAAGACGGCATGGAGGCCGCTGTTGATTTGCAAAGCACCCATGCCCAGCGAGGCCGCCACGCCGAAGGCGGTGGCGATGACCGCCAGCACATTCACCACCGGACCCAGTTTTTTCAGCGGTGCCCAGGGCAGCGCCTGCACCGCGGTGCTGACGAGCGCCGGGCCGCCCCGGCGAAACTGGAAAAAGGCAATGGCCAGGGCCACGATGCTGTAGACCGCCCAGGGGTGCAGCCCCCAATGGAAAAAGCTGTAGCGCATGGCGGCGGTGGCCGCTTCAGGGGTGTTGGCGGCGATGCCGGGCGGCGGCGCGCCGTAGTGCGAGATCGGCTCGGCCACCCCCCAGAACACCAGGCCGATGCCCATGCCCGCCGCAAACAACATGGCGAACCAGGCGCCGATGGAAAACTCGGGCTCGTCGTCCTCGCCACCCAGCTTGAGGTCGCCGTAGCGGCTGAAGGCCAGCACAACGGCCATGATCACCAGGCCCAGCACCACCCAAAGGTAGAGCCAGCCGAAGTCGCGGGTGATGGCGGTGAGCGCGGTGTCAAACACCATGCCCAAGGACGCAGGCGCGATCACGCCCCACAGGACGATGGCCAAAATGAGTCCGGCCGAGGTGACAAGTTGCATGGGATGGTTTCTCCTGAAAAGATACCGCCTGTGAAGCGCCTTGCACGGCACTTTCGCGCGCACGGCGGCGGTGGTGGGAGCAGCCGAGGGCCGCCCGGCCCGAGGCGTTCGGGCGCCCGACTGGCGCGGGCCCAATGGCCATCTCAGGTGAACATTGGCCAGCAAGAGGCCGCTGCGCCAGCGCCATCCGGGGACGCCAGCCGAAACGCTGAAGTGGCGCCTTTTACTCAGCGGCCCACTTTACCGGATTCAAGCGTACCGCAGACTGACCGTACTCAACCGGCCATGCAGCGACCTTGGAGGGGCGCCCAAAAGGCGCAACGGCTCACTCGCCGCTGTCCATGGGGGGCAGCCGGTGCTTGAAAGCGGCCACCATGCCGTGCACGCGGTCCTGCAGTGTGTTGATGGCATGGTCCAGCTGGCGGCGCTCGGCGGGTGACAGCGCGCTGGCGAGCTCGCTGTTGATGGCCGCGACCCGTGGAAAGATCGACTGGTACACGCGCCGCCCCTCGTCGCTCAGGAACACGTGCACCTCGCGCCGGTCGGACGGCTTGGGCTGCCGCCGGATGAGCTTTTTTTCTTCCAGGCGGGTGAGCGTGCGCGAGGTGCGCGCGCGGTCCAGCATGGCGTGTTCAGCCAGCTCGCTGGAGAGCGCGCCTTCGTGTTCGGACAAAAAGGACAGCACCCGCCATTCGCGCCGCGTTAAACCATAGTCCTGTTCGCACACCTGAACCACCAGACGGCTGGCGGTGATGTGCACACGGTAGAGCCGGTACAGCAGCAGGTCGGTCTGAACCTGGGGGTCGGTGAGGCGGTCTGGAATGGTCGGCTCCTGCTGGGGAATCGGTGTCTGGGCACCCCCTAGGGAAAACACCTGCTTTGATTGATTTCTGCAATTGATTGTCCCTGCATAGCATCGGGGACTGCACCGGGTAACACCCGATTGGTCCGAGCCCCACAGGAGACACCCCCATGAACCGACACTGGATACTTTGCGCCGCCTTGGCATCGACTGCACTGGGCGCGCCCACCCTCGCCACGGCGCAGGACAAGACGCCATTGAAAATCGTGGTGGGTTTCCCACCCGGTGGCTCTGCCGACACGCTGGCCCGGCTGGTGGCCGAAGCCCTGCGCGAGCGCTATGCACCCGTGGTGGTGGAAAACCGCCCCGGCGCGGGTGGGCGTATTGCGCTCAACCAGGTCAAGCGCGCCGACCCCGACGGTCAGACCGTGATCTTGCTGCCCAGTGGGCCCATGGTGCTGTTTCCCCATGTTTATAAAAAGCTCGACTACAACGCAGTCACCGACTTCTCACCGGTGTCGCTGCTGGCACGCTTTCAGTTTGGCGTGGTGGCTGGGCCGTCCACACCGGCCAAGTCGGTGCAAGACATGGTTGCCCGCGCCAAGGCCGAACCCGGCAAGAGCAGCTACGGCACACCCGGCCTGGGCACGCTGCCGCATTTCATGGGCGTGCTGTTCGAACAAAAGGCCGGCGCACAACTGAACCATGTGCCGTTCCAGGGCGGCGGGCCTGCCAACAATGCGCTGCTGGGTGGACACATCGACTACAAGTTCGACGTGGTGTCGGAAACCGCCGAATTCCACCGCTCGGGCAAGGCCCGCATCATCGCCGTCACCGGCAGCCAGCGCGACCCCCAGGTGCCCGACGTGCCCACGTTGCGCGAATCGGGCATGGACATGGAGGCCACCGCCTGGTTTGGGGTGTACGGCCCGGCTGGCATGCAGCCGACCACCCAGAACCGCCTGAGCCAGGCGTTTGCCCAAGCCCTGAAGCAGCCAGCGCTGCGTGAGCGCTTGCTGGGCCTGGGCTACGAGCCGGTGGGCTCCACACCGGCTGAACTGGCCAGCGCCCAGGCGACCGACCTGAAGCGCTGGGAAGCGCCGATCAAGGCGACCGGCGTGCAGTTGGACTGAGCGCCCACTGGCACAGACAGCACACCCGCCCAACCCACCAACCAACTTGTTTTCACCCCCCAAGGGAACCCCTGACATGAACCGTTTTCGCCGAACCACATTGGCCACCCTGACCGCTTCGCTGGCGCTGACGCTGCTGGCGCCACAGACACTGGCCCAGCCCGCTTACCCGGCCCAGCCCGTCACGTTCGTCAACAACTTTCCACCCGGCGGGCCGTCAGACATCCTGGCGCGTTCGGTGGCGGCGGTGCTGCAAGAGACGTTGAAGCAGCCCTTTGTGGTGGAAAACAAGGCGGGCGCGGCGGGCAACCTGGGCGCTACCACGGTGGCCAAGGCGCCCGCCGATGGCTACACCGTGCTGTTTGGCATCGACACCGTGTTCACCGTGAACCCGCACCTGTACCCGACGATGCCCTTCAAGAGCACCGACTTCAAACCGGTGGTGATCATGGCCTCGTCGGGCCTGCTGCTGGGCGTGAACCCGCGCACGGGCATCAAGACCTTTGGGGACCTGCTGAGCCAGGGGCGCACCAAGACCCTGAACTTCAGCTCGGCCGGCAACGGCAGCCCGGGCCACCTGGCTGCGGCCCAACTGGGCACCAGCACGCCGGTGAAGACTTCCCACATTCCCTACCGCGGCAACACACCGGCGGTCACCGCCGTGCTGAGCGGCGAGGTGGACGGCGGCATCCTGGCCACACCAGGCATGCTGCCTCACGTGCAAGCCGGCAAGATCACCGCGCTGGCGGTCACCAGCGCCCAGCGCTCGCGGCTGGCGCCGCAGCTGCCCACCGTGGGCGAGCTGGGTCTGAAAACGTTGGAACAAGAGGTGCTTTACGTGGTGATGGTGCCCGCCGCCACGCCCGATGCGGTGGTGCAGACGCTGGCCACCAGCATCAACGCCGCGCTCAAGCGCCCTGAGCTGCAGGCCCGCATGAACAGCCTGGACCTGTTTTATGAGGGCACCACCGGTGCCGCCGCCGCCCAGCGGCTGGCCAGCATGTCGGCACGCTACGGCCAGATCGTGCGCAACACCGGCATGCAAGCGAACTGAAACCCAACCCGCCCATGTCTCTCCCCATGCCCACGCAACGCCCCAACATCATCTACATCGTCTCGGACGACCTGGGCTTCGCCGATCTTGGCTGCTACGGCGGCCGCGAAGCGCCCTTTGGCGCGGTGTCGCCCCACATCGACGCGCTCGCCGCCGGTGGCCTGCGCCTGACCGAGGGCTACGCCAACTCGCCGGTGTGCTCGCCCACACGCTTCGCGCTCATGAGCATGCGCTACCAATACCGGCTGCGCGGTGCGCTCGAAGAACCCATCAACAGCCGCAGCAAGGGCAGCGCCACGCTGGGCCTGCCGCCCGAGCTGCCCACCCTGCCCTCACTGCTGAAAGAGGCGGGCTACCGCACCGCGCTCATCGGCAAATGGCACCTGGGCTACCCACCGCATTTCGGCCCGCTGCGCTCGGGCTACGAAGAATTCTTCGGCATCATGGCCGGCGGGGTGGACTACTTCACGCACTGCAGCAACAACGGTGACCACGACCTGTTCGTGGGCGAGGAAACGCACAAGGAGGTGGGCTACCTGACCGACGTGTTTTCCAAGCGTGCGGTGGAGCACATCCACCAGCGGGCGGCCGACGCGAAAGCCGGCCAGCCCTTCTTTTTGAGCCTGCACTACACCGCGCCGCACTGGCCGTGGGAAACGCGCGACGACGCCCATGTGGCACCCGAGGTGGCCAGCAACCTGTTTCACCTGGACGGCGGCAACGTGAACAGTTACCGCAAGATGATCCACCACATGGACGAGGGCATTGGCTGGATCATGGCGGCCCTGCGCGAACACGGACTGGACGAGAACACGCTGGTGGTCTTCACCAGCGACAACGGCGGCGAGCGCTTTTCCGACAACTGGCCGCTGGTGGGCGGCAAGATGGACCTGACCGAAGGCGGCATCCGGGTGCCGTGGATCGCGCACTGGCCCGCCGTGGTTGCGCCCGGCAGCACCAGCGCGCAGCACTGCATGACGATGGACTGGTCGGCCACCATGCTGGAGCTGGGTGGCGGCCAGCCCCACCCCGACTACCCGCTGGACGGCGTGTCTGTGGCACCGCTGCTGCGCAACACGGCACACCGTTTTGAGCGGCCCATGCACTGGCGCATGAACCACCGCGGCCAGCGTGCCCTGCGCGACGGCGACTGGAAATACCTCATGGTGGACGGCCACGAGTACCTGTTCAACATACCCGCCGACGAACGCGAGCGCGCCAACCTGGCCTTGCGCGAACCCGAGCGCCTGGCCCGCATGCGGACCCAATGGCTGGACTGGAACAGCACCATGCCACCCATTCCGGAAGACGCCGGCGTGAGCCTGGGCTATTCCACCAAAAACATGCCGCAACGCTGACACGCCGACATAGCCCGACCGGACGCTACGATCAGCGCATGAACCGACTGCGCCGTTTTCTCCCATTTCTGGCCTGGCCCCGCCCCACCGGGGCCGTGCTTCGGGGCGATGCACTGGCCGGCATCACGGTCGGCCTGATGGTGATTCCGCAAGGGGTGGCCTACGCGGCGCTGGCCGGCATGCCGCTCATCACCGGCATTTATGCGTCCATGCTGCCGGCGCTCATCGCGGTGCTGTTCAGTGCCTCGGTGCGGCTGTCGGTGGGGCCTACCGCGCTCACCTGCCTGCTGGTCAGCGCTTCACTCACCGGCCTGGCCGAGCCGGGCAGTGCGCAGTGGATCGCGCTGGCGGTGTGGCTGGCGCTGCTGTCGGGGCTGGTGCAGGTGGTGCTGGGTTTTGTGCGCTTTGGCTGGCTGCTCAACCTGGTGAACGCACCGGTGCTGATGGCCTTCACCCAGGGGGCGGCGGTGCTCATCATCGCGTCGCAGTTGCCGTCTTTGCTGGGGCTTTCGGGCGGCTGGGCCGCGCTGGCCAACCCGCAGCAGGTGCACCTGCCCGCGGTCGCGTTCGGGCTGGGTTCGGTGGTGTTTCTCCTGGTGGCCCGGCGCTGGCGGGCCACGTTTCCTTCGGTGTTGCTGCTGGTGGTGGTGTCGGCGGGTGTGAGCGCCTGGCTCGGGTTTGAGGCTGGCGGCGGTGCGGTCATTGGCCAACTGCCGCAAGGGCTGCCCAACTTTTACCTGCCGGCCTGGCCGGGCTGGGCCACGCTGGGCCAACTGCTGTTGCCCACGCTGGTGATCAGCCTGGTGAGTTTTCTGGAAACCGCGTCCAGCGCCAAGGTGGACAGCAGCCGGCGCGGCCAGCGCTGGAACCAGGACCAAGACCTGATCGGCCAGGGGCTGGCCAAACTGGTGGCGGGGTTTTCGGGCGCGTTCCCCACCAGCGCGTCGTTTTCACGCTCGGCCCTGCTGCTGCACAGCGGTGCGCAAACCGGCTGGGCCACGGTGTTTTCGGTGGCGCTGGTGGGGGTGGCGCTGGTGCTGCTGACGCCGCTGCTCAGGCATGTGCCCCTGGCCGTACTGGCGGCGGTGGTGGTGGTGGCCGTCATGGGGCTGATCCAGCCGGTGGCCTTTGTGCGGCTGTGGGCGCTTTCCCGGGTGGAGGCGGTCATTGCGGGCACCACTTTTGTCGTTACGGTGCTGACGGCGCCGCGCTTGTACTGGGGCGTGCTGGCCGGTGTGCTGATGGCGCTGAGCCACTTTTTGTACTTGCGGCTGCACCCGCGCATCATTGAAGTGGGGTTGCACCCCGACGGCAGCCTGCGCGACCGCCACCTCTGGCACCTGGCACCGCTGGCGCCGGCCACCTACGCCCTGCGCATGGACGCCGCCCTCGACTTCGCCACCGCCAGCGCCTTCGAACACGCCGTGACCCGCTACCTCACCGAGCACCCGGGCACGCGGCATGTGGTGTTGATTGCGCACCCCATCAACTGGATCGACGCCACCGGCGCCGAGGGGTTTGGGCGGCTGCAGTCGGTGCTGCACGAGCAGGGCGTGACGCTGCATGTGGTGGGCATCAAGCTGCCCGTAGAAACCGTGCTGCGCACAGCAGGCCACCTGGCCGAAGGCCCCCGGCTGCGCCTGTACCGCACCGAGGCCGAAGCACTGCGGGCGGCACCCACCTGGAACCCAACGCCCGAAGGCAGCGCGGCCCAACCGCTCACCCCGGCCTGAGTGGCCAGGGCGCCGGGGCAGCGCCCATCACATCCCTTCAGGCCGCGAGCGACTGCGCCATGGCGTGGCGCACGGGGGCGCTGCGCTTGGCCGCAGGCCGGCGTGCGCGCGACACGGCGGGCTCGTCCAGGTGGCGGCGGGTGCTGCGGGCAAAGCGCTTGAGCCCCTCCATGTCCAGTATCTCGACCTCGCGGTCCGACACCTCGACCATACCGAGTGCGGCCAAGGCGCTGAACGAACGGCTCACGGTTTCGTGCGCCACGCCCAGCAGGCTGGCGATTTCACGGCGGCCCATGCGCAGATGGAACCGGCGCGGCGACTGCCCGCAACCCGCCATGCGGCGCGACAGCTGAATCAGAAAACGGGCCAGCTTCACTTCAGACGCCACCGCCGCCAGCAGCTCGACCAGCTCGCGGCTGCGGGCCAGCGTCATGCTGCCAGCACGCTGCAACGCCAAACCAAACGACGCAATCAGCTGAGAGAGCGCAAACACGTCGCGCTTGAGCACCACATACACGCTGGACTCTTCCAGCGCTGACACGGCCGTGGGGTAGCTGTCCATGCACAGCGCGTCAAAGCCCAGTACTTCGCCGCGAATGGCAAAGGCCAGCACCTGTTCATAGCCGTCTTCGTTGGTGCGGAAGATTTTGAAAGTGCCCGCGCAGACGAAAAAGATGGCGTCGGCCGGCGTGCCCTCGTGCGCCAGGCTTTCCCCCGCATGCACCCGGCGCAGCACCATGGGCATTTGGGCAGCGGCCGCCAGGTCGGCGCCCTCTACGCCCAGCAGCTGAAGCAAATCGGCAAAGCTGGTGTGGTGGTTCTTCAAAGGCATGCGGCACAGCGCTTCCTCGCCCAAGCGCTTTGTGGTTCCGTTCTGCAGATTGACTGGCATGGTATTTCTCCGATGGGTTTGCGGCTACAGCCCTACACACAGCCTCTAGCATGTGTGAAACCGCACGTGTCCTCCATCGGAACATCCCACAGCGCAGCACCAGAAAAGCGCCCGCCCGGGGGTCAGACTATTCCTACAACACCACAGCCGAGCCCCCCTTTTTTGAACAAGAACGGGCGCACGGGGGCGGCGAATCCCCCCATGTAGGTCCGTCCGATCTATGATGAAAAATGCTTCAGACAGGCTCCTAGTAGCCAGCCACCCGGCCGTTGTTGCACCGATACCGGTGCCTGGCTGGATACCAACGCCCGCCAGCACCGCTTTGACACCACGCCACTGACGAACCCGCATGCAAGCCCTCTTTGCACCCCCTACGCTGCACGAGCTGGCTTTGCGCGCGCAGTTCAGCACCTTTCACGCAGCGCTGGAGGGCATCGTCACCTTTGACGCGGCGCTGCGCATCGTGATGATCAACCCGGCTGCCCAGCGCATGTTTGGCCTCACGGCCGACGCAGCCCTGGGCCGTGAGCTGTCCACACTGATCCCCGAGCGGCTGCGCGGGGCCCACACGGCGCAGGTGCAGCAATTTGCCCAGTCGGACCTGATCGAGCGCCCCATGGGGAAGCGCGGCCAACTCTTCGGCGTGCGTGCCAACGGTGAGGAGTTTCCGCTGGAGGCGGCCATCTGCAAGGTGGCACTGGCACACGGCGGCAGCCAGACGCACCACTACACCGCGCTGCTGCGCGACCTGAGCGAAGAGCACAAGCTCACCGCCGTCATCGAGCAACTGAACCAGCGCATCCGGGCGCTGTTCGACCGCGCGCCGGTGGCCATCTGGATCACCGAAGGCGAGCGGGTGGTGTTTGCCAACCACGCGTGCGCCGCGCTGTTTGGCGTGGACAACCGCGACGCTCTGATCGGCAAACCCATTTACGACCTGCTCAGCCCGCCATCGCACCCTGGTGTGCGCGAAAAGGTGGCGCTGGCCTTTGCCAGCCAGCAAGAGGTGTCGACCGTGCACAGCGAAATCGTGCGCCCCGACGGCAGCCGGCGCGAGGTTGAGCTGGTGGTGGCCACCCTGCCCGACCACGAGCGCACCTTTGTGCAAATGGTGATCACCGACGTGACCGCGCGCCTGCAGGAAAAGCGCGACCTGCTGCACTCGCGGCGCACCCTGCGCGAGCTCTCAGCCAGCCTGGTGGAAGCGCGCGAAGAGGAGCGCCGGCGCATTGCGCGCGAACTGCACGACGAGCTGGGCCAACGGCTGACCGCCCTGAAACTGGAGCTGGCCGCACAGCAACAAGACTGCAGCACCGAGGCACCCGCCGAGCGCCTGCAGGCCATGATGGACATGGTGGACGACACGGTGGCTGCGGTGCGCCGCATTGCCATGGACCTGCGCCCGCCCATGCTGGACGACCTGGGACTGCATGCGGCCATTGAGTGGCTGACGCACGACTTCGAACGGCGTTCGGGCATCCAGGTCACGCTGCGCCTGGTGGACGGCCCTGAGCCCATTCAGCAGAACATGGCCACGGCGGTCTACCGCATCGTGCAAGAGGCGCTGACCAACATGGCGCGCCACGCCCGTGCTTCGCGGGCGGTCATTTCCATTGAAACCAAAGGCCAGCGCCTGCAGTTGTTGGTGGAAGACGACGGCCAGGGCTTTCCAAAAGACCAGCCACCACCGCCGCGCGGCTCGTTTGGGCTGATCGGTATGCGCGAGCGCGTGCACATGCTGGGGGGGCAGATCACGCTGAAGAATGCCGCGTCGGGCGGCGCCCGGCTGGTGGTGCGCCTGCCCGTGCGGCCCAGCGGCGCGTTGGACCCGTCAGCCCCGCTGGACGATCATGAGCCCCCCGCGCTGGGCGCCCCGGTGGGTGCCCTGCGCGAGACCCGGAGCTGAACCATGCGACGCCATTCCCCCCACCCCAGCCCCCAAACGCCTGGCCCTTCACACGACTTGGAACAGGCGTTGCAGCAGCACCAGATTGAACTGGAGCACCAGAACGACGAACTGCGCCGCACCCAGGGCGACCTGGCCGCCGCGCGGGACCGCTACCTCGACCTGTACGACTTTGCCCCGGTGGGCTACTTCACGCTGGACACCGACGGCCGCATCCTGGAGGTGAACCGCACCGGTGCCAACATGCTGGGCATGGAGCCGCGAACGCTCAAGGGCAACGGGCTGGGGCGGTTTGTGATGGCGGGCGACATCGACCGCTGGCAACAGTACCTGCAACACGTGCTGAGCACCGATGGCCTGCAGCGCGTGGACCTGGCGCTGGCGGCCCAGGACGGCCACCACTGGTACGGCCAGATCGACAGCGTGCGCACCCCCCTGGGCGGCGGCGTGCGCGCGCTGCGTGTGACGCTGACCGACATCACCGAGCGCCTGCGCGCGGACATGGAACGCCGCATTGCCGCACTGGACAACGATGCGCGCGAGGCCGAGCGCCGCCGCGTGGCGCTGGAGCTGCACGAAAACCTGGGCCAGACACTGAGCGCGCTGAAGCTGGACGTGGCCCACATGGCCAGCCTGAGCGAGTCGCCCACCTGCCGCAGTTGCGCCAGCACCATGCTGGAGGCACTGGACGAAGCGGTGTCTACCGTGCGCCGCATCACCGCCGACCTGCACCCGCCCATGCTGGACGATCTGGGCCTGAACGCCGCCCTGGAATGGCTGGCCAACGATACCGCGCGCCGCGTGGGCCTGCAGCTGAGCCTGGCGCTGGGACCAGAGGCCCCGCCGCTGGCACCGGCCACGGCACTGGCGGTGTACCGCTTTGTGCAGGCGGCGTTGTCGCACCTGCTGCAGCACACCGACAGCACCGACGTGCACATGGACATGCAGCGCCAGCCCGACGCCCTGAAGCTGGTGATGCAAGCGTGCGGCACGGTGGGCCCGCTGAGCGCGCGCACCGAAACACAGTCCCACGACGGCCAGATTCTTCAGCACCGTGCCCGCTTGCTGGGTGGGCGGCTGATGATCGATGTGGCACGCGACCGCTCGGGCTGGCTGAGCCTGTACCTGTCGTTGCCGCTGACGCTGAACGCACAGGGCCTGTGCCAACACACGGAGGCATTGGCATGAACGAAGACGTGTTGCAACCCGCGCTGCGCCTGCTGCTGGTGGACGACCACACGGTGGTGCGCGAAGGGCTCAAGCGCCTGTTGGACCCGCAGGCCCGGCAGTGGAGCATCACCGAGGCGGGCACCGGTTTTCAGGCGCTGGAATGCCTGCGCCGCCAGTCTTTTGACCTGGCCATCGTCGACCTGTCGATGCCGGGCATGAGCGGCATGGACTTGATCGCCCGCATCAAGGCCGAGTTTTCCGCGGTGGCGGTGCTGGTGCTCACCATGCACGGCGAAGAGCAATACGCCATGCGCGCGTTTCAGGCCGGTGCCAAAGGCTATGTGACCAAAGACAGCGCGTCCACCGAGCTGGTGGCGGCGGTGCGCAAGGTCGCCATGGGCGGGGTGTTTGTGTCGGCCCACCTGGCCGAACGGGTGGTGCAGCAGCTCAATGACCAGCGCACGGCGCCGCGCATCAACGTGTTGTCCAACCGCGAGCTGGAAATCTTGCAGCGCATCGTGGCCGGTCAGCGGCCGGTGGACATTGCCGAGTCGTTGCACCTGTCCATCAAGACCGTGAGCACGCACAAGCGCCGTATTCTGGAGAAGCTGCAACTGGACAGCACGGCGGCGCTGATCCGTTTTGGCCTGGAGCACAACCTGGGCAAAAACGACCTGGGCATGACCACGCACCCGCACGACTGAACACGCCCCGCGCGCGCCATCAAGCCCGCTCCCGCTGGGCAAAATGCTGCTCGAACCAGCTGCCCGCAAAAGCCGCCACGCTGCCCAGCGCCCCCGGCTCGGCAAACAGGTGCGTGGCGCCCGGCACCACCTCCAGCCGCTTGGTGGCCTGGAGGCGGCGCAATGCCTGGCGGTTGAGTTCGAGCACCTCCTGGTCCAGCCCGCCCACGATCAGCAAGGTGGGGGCTTGCACCTCGGGTAAACGGTCTATCACCAGGTCGGGGCGGCCTCCGCGCGACACCACGGCCGCCACGCGCTGCGGCAGCTCGGCCGCAGCCAGCAGCGCCGCTGCGGCCCCCGTGCTGGCGCCAAAAAGGCCCAGTCGCAAGCCCGCCAGGTCGGGCCGCTGGTCCACCCAGCGCACCGCCTCCACCACCCGGCGCCCCAGCAGGGGAATGTCAAACACCAGGCGGCGGTCTTCAGCTTCGCGTACGGTGAGCAGGTCAAACAGCAGCGTGGCCAGCCCGTGCTGGTGCAGCGCGCGCGCCACCCACCGGTTGCGCGGGCTGAAGCGGCTGCTGCCACTGCCGTGGGCAAACATCACCAAGCCCTTGGCATGCGGCGGTACCGACAAATCACCCGGCAAAGGCGGACCCTGCAGGTTGACCGACTCCACCGGTGTTTCGCTGTCTGGACCGTCTCCCGTGCCCATGCCGTCCCCCTGATCGGTTGCATAAAAAAACAGGGACTCTGCTGTCATGTCGGTTTCACTCCCAGGGTAAACAGACCAGCGCAGCCACCCCAAGCGGCCATTTTTCTCCTCGACCCCAACCGTGCATTGATTGCGCGCAACGTGCGGGCACGTCTTTCCCAAATAGCGGCCCAGACCGCGCGTGGTGCCGCTACCGTATCGGTGTGAAGCGCCATTCCGTTGTGCCACCACCACCTTTCAGGCCTATGCAAGCCCCCGTTCCACTGACACCGAGCCAGCTCTACAACACCTGCGACCCGGCCGCGCTGGGCTTTGCCACCACCCGCGAGTTGAGTGAGCTGGACGCCGCGCAAATACACCCGCGCGCGCTGCAAGCCCTGCACCTGGGGCTGGACATTCCCAACCCTGGCTACAACCTGTTTGTGCTGGGCGAAACCGGCAGCGGGCGCCACGCCATCGTGCAGCAGCTGCTGCAGGACGAGCGCCGTGAAGGGAACCCGCCCAGCGACTGGTGCTGCGTCTACAACTTTGACAACCCCAGCAGCCCCAACCTGCTGCACCTGCCCTGCGGGCGCGGGCCCCTGCTGCGCGACGACATGGAGCACTTTGTGCAAGAGCTCACGCCCGCCATCAACGCGGTGTTTCAGGGCGATGAATACCGCAGCCGCGTGCAAGCCATGCAGGAAGAAGAAAAACAACGCGAAGTGAGCGCGCTTCAAAACCTGGGCGACGAGGCCAACCAGCTCGGCGTGGCCCTGATGCGCACCCCCGCCGGCTTTGCCTTTGTACCGCTGAAAGACGCTGAAAACACCATGACGCCGGAGGACGTGGAACAGCTGCCCAAGGCGCGCCAGGACGAACTGACCGAGCACATCAAGCACCTGCGCGAGGCGCTGCACCAGCTCTTCAACACGTTCCCGCGCTGGCGCCGAGACACACAAAACCGGCTCAGGCAAGCCGGCAGCGAGGCGCTGCGCGAAACGGTTGCACACATGGTGGACGAGCTGCGCCCGCGCTACGCCGACCTGCCCGACGTGAGCGCCTACCTGGACGCGGCGCTGCAAGACATCATCGAGTCGGGCGAGGCGCTGCACGAGACCTCGCACGCTGAGGGCGACACCGAAACCACCACCCTCTCGGGCACCATCTCTGTGCAGCGCTACCTGGTCAACCTGCTGGTGGACAACCCGGCGGATGGGCAGCGACCGGTGGTGTTTGAAGACCACCCCACGCTGCAAAACCTGGTGGGACGCATCGAGCACTACATGCACATGGGCACGCTCATGAGCAACTTCACCCTGATCCGCGCCGGCGCGTTGCACCGGGCCAATGGCGGCTTTCTGGTGCTCGACGCGGTGAAGGTGCTGTCGCAGCCTTATGCCTGGGAAGGGCTCAAGCGCTGCCTGAAAGCGGGTGTGGTCCGCATCGAGTCGCTGTCCGATCTGATTGGCTTGAGCAGCACCGTGCAGCTGGAGCCCATGCCCATGCCGCTGGACCTGAAGATCGTGCTGATCGGCGAGCGGGTGGTGTATTACCTGCTCAGCCAGTACGACCCCGAATTTGCCTCGCTGTTCAAGATCAACGCGGACATGGACAGCGAGATGGCGCGCAACCCCGACAACACCGCCGCCTACGCACGCCTTATTGCCACCCTGGCCCGGCGCGAGCAGCTGCGCCCGCTGTCGGCCGAGGCGGTGGCGCGGGTGGTAGAACACGCCTCCCGCCTGGCCAGCGACGCCCAGCGCCTCACCACCCAGACCCAGCCCATGGACGACCTGATGCGCGAGGCCAACCACTTTGCCGCACGCGACCCGGCGCCAGTGATCGAGCGCACGCATGTGCAAGCCGCCATTGACGCGCACCGCCACCGCCACGAGCGCATCCAGCTGCGCTACCGCGACGACATTGTGCGCGGCCAGCTGCTGGTGGACACCGACGGCACCCATGTGGGCCAGGTCAACGGGCTGGCCGTGGTGCCGCTGGGCGAGAGCAGCTTTGCCCACCCGGTCCGCATCACCGCCACCGCACGCGTGGGCGACGGCGAAGTGGTGGACATCGAGCGCGAGGTGAAGCTGGGCGGGCCGATCCATTCCAAGGGGGTGCTGATCCTGTCGTCCTTCCTGGCATCGCGCTTTGGCCGGGCGGCGCCGCTGTCGCTCAAGGCCAGCCTGGTGTTCGAACAGTCGTATGGCGGGGTTGAGGGCGACAGCGCCTCGCTGGCCGAGCTCACCGCGCTGCTGTCGGCGTTGGCCGAACTGCCGCTGAACCAGTCGCTGGGTGTCACCGGCTCGGTGAACCAGTTTGGCCAGGTGCAGGCGGTGGGCGGCGTGAACGAAAAGATCGAAGGCTTCTTTGACATTTGCGTGGCGCGGGGCCTGAGCGGCGCCCATGGCGTGCTGCTACCGGCCAGCAACGTGTGCCACCTGATGCTGCGCCAAGACGTGGTGGACGCGGTGCGCGCCGGGCGGTTCAAGGTGTGGCCGGTGCACACGGTGGACGAAGCGCTGGCGCTGCTCACTGGTGTGGACGCCGGTACCCTGGACGCTCAGGGCCGGTGGTCGGCGCCCGATTCGGTCAACGCCCGCGTAGCGGCCGGGCTGGCCCAGCTGGCGCAGGTGCGCCAAGCGTTTCTCCACCCCAAGGAAGCGGCCACAGCGCCCCACACGCAACTGAAAAAGGCCGCACCAGACGAAGCCCTGCTGGACCCTGCGCAAGCCACCGGCCAAAACCCCGCTGCTGGCTGAACCGCAGAGGGCTGCGCGTCACACCCGGGTGTACGCCAGGCCCGAGGCCACGCCACCAAACAGATCGCCTTCCACCAGCGGCACGCTGGGAAATTCGGCCTGCAAGGCGCGCTGAAAAGGCCGCAAGGCCGACGAACCGCCGGTGAGGTAAATGGCGTCGAGCGAAGCGTCGGTCAGCCCCGCGCGCTGCACACAGGCCCGGGCGCAGGCCACGGTGCGCGCCAGCAGCGCACCCAGGTGTTCGCGCATGTCGGCCGTGTCCAGCGCGGCCACCAAGTCGGGTTCCACACAAGACAGGTCCACCTGCGTGGCGCCGTCGCTTTGCGAACACCGGATCTTGGCCTGCTCCACCTCGTGCGCCACATGGTGGCCGGCGCGCTCTTTCAGCACCGCCATCAGCCGCTCGTGCAAACGCGGGTCGGCGTAGTTCACGCGCAAGCCCTGGGCCTGGCTCAGCGCGCGCGGCAGGTACAGCCACTGGATCAGGTGCCAGGTGGACAGATCAAAAAACGTGCGGCTGGGCACTTCGCGCTGCTGCGGCCCCAGGTGGCGGTAACCCAGCAAGGGCATCATCCGTTCCAGGCTGAGCTTCTGGTCAAAGTCGGTGCCGCCAATGTGCACGCCGGTGGTGGCCAGCACGTCGCTGGCGCGGTCGGCCAGCGCCATGCGCTGTGGGCCCAGGCGCACCACGGTGAAGTCCGAGGTGCCGCCGCCCAAGTCGACCACCAGCACCAGGCTTTCGCGGCTCAGGCGGCGTTCGTAGTCCAGCGCCGCCGCAATCGGCTCCAGCTGAAAAGACACCTCGTCAAACCCGACCGACTGCGCCGCCTGCAGCAAAGACGCCTGCGCCAGCGCATCGCGCTCGGGGTCGTCGTCCACAAAATGCACCGGCCGGCCCATCACCACGCGGGTGGGCGCCTCGCCCAGCGTGTGGGCGGCGCGTTCGCGCAGCGCGTCCAGAAACGTGGCCACGATGTCCAGAAAACTCACCTGCTGACCGTTCACCTCGGTTTTTTCCATCAGCAGCGGGCTGCCCAGCAAGCTTTTGAGCGATCGCATCAGCCGGCCTTCGGTGCCGCTCAGGTACTGCGCCACCGCGTCGCGTCCAAAGTGCGTCAGGTGGTCTTCGGCGTTGTAAAACACCGCCGTGGGCATCGACACCGCATCGCCTTCCAGCGGAATCAGGTGTGCAACGTCCTGCACATCGGCCCAGGCCATGGCCGAGTTGGAGGTGCCAAAATCGATACCCAGCGTACCGTTGAGCGAAAGCGTCATGAAGAAAATAAAGAAGCCGGAAATGGCGAAAAGCCGTTGGGCCCCGGCGCGAAGCCCCAGACCGTGCTGACGCACCGCAAGGCGAAAACAACACGATGGCGGCTTGGCGCAAGCCCTGTAAGCAAGAGAAAAGCCCGCAGCTTTTACAAGCTGCGGGCTTTCTTTTTTGGTGCGGCTGGCAGGAATTGAACCCACGACCCCTTGGTTCGTAGCCAAGTACTCTATCCAACTGAGCTACAGCCGCGAAGCCCGCAATTCTACACAGGAATTTGGCGACCGCGGCCAAAAATCTGCATTCGTTCATTTTTACAGCGACGGGGCTGCTGGGCTGTTCAGATCACCAGCATGGCCCGAAAGTCATTCACGTTCGTGTGCGTTGGGCCGGTGATGACCAGATCGCCCAAACCCTTGAAAAACGGATACGCATCGTTGCGCGCCAGATGGTCTTCCAACTTCAGGCCCAGTTGTGCCGCGCGCGCCAGTGTGTCTACAGATACCCGGGCACCCGCATTGTCTTGCACCCCGTCAATGCCATCCGTGTCGGCTGCCAGCGCCCAGATGCGCGGGTGCCCTTGCAGCGCCTGGGCCAGGCCCATACAAAATTCGCCAGCCCGGCCGCCTCTGCCTTGGGGTAGACCGGGCACGCGGGTTTTGACGGTGACGGTGGTTTCGCCCCCGCTCAAGATGACGCAAGGGGTTTTGAACGCGCTGCGCCCTGCGGCCGTGCTGCGGGCCAGCGCAGCGTGCACCTTGCCCACGTCGCGCGACTCGCCCTCGATCTCGTCGCTGAGGATGTAAGCATTCAGGCCGGCGGCCCGTGCCGCAGCGGCAGCAGCCTCCAGGCTTTGCTGGGGCGTGGCGATCAGGTGCACCGGGTGGGGCAGGCCCTGGTGCTGCAGGCGCAGGTCACCCGGTTTGGGCGTTTCCAGTGTGCCGTCGTGCAGCTGCTGCAGCACGGGTGCGGGCACCTCAATCTGGTATTGGCTCAACACTTGGAGGGCTTCAGCGCAGGTGCTGGCGTCGCCCACCGTGGGGCCACTGGCGATGACGCTGACGTCGTCGCCGGGCACATCGCTGATGGCCAGCGTGACCACCCGGGCCGGGTAACAGGCCGCCGCCAGGCGGCCACCCTTGATGCGCGACAGGTGCTTGCGCACCGTGTTCATCTGGCCAATGTCGGCACCGCTGTCCAGCAAGCGCTGGTTGATCCGTTGCTTCTCGGCCAGCGCCAAGCCCTCGGCGGGCAAGCTCAGCAAGGACGAGCCGCCACCCGACATCAGGCACAGCACCAGATCGTGTTCGGTGAGCTGCGGGCCTTGTGCGCCGCTGGCCAGGGCCATGGTGCGCTCGGCAGCGTCCAGCCCCGCCGGGTCGGGCACGGGGTGTGCGGCTTCCACCACGTCAATGCACGGCACCACGCCCGGCGGGCGCGGCGGGTTGTGCCCGTAGCGGGTGACGACCAGGCCCGACAGCGGCGCACCCGGCTTGCCGTGGCGGCGGCAGTGCTCGGGCCACAGAGCCTCGACGGCCTGCGCCATGGCGCCTGCGGCTTTGCCGGCCCCCAGCACCAGCGTGCGCCCCAGGGCAGGGTCTGGAGGCACAGGCAGCCAGGCGCCGGTGTTGTGCAGCGGCATGGCCCGCTGCACCGCCACGTCGTACAGGTGCCGCAACAAGGCCAGCGGCTGGTCCAGTGGCACGCTGCGCACGGCTTCAGGCGAGCCAGGACTTGAGTGACGCGATCATTTTTTCGGCCGAAATGCCGTAGCGGTCGTGCAAGGTGGGTAGGGCACCGGCGTCCAGAAAGGCGTCGGGCAAGGCCAGCATGCGAAAACGCGCCGGTGTGACGCCTTCGCGCATCAGCAGGCTGGCCACCGACTCGCCCAGACCGCCCACGATGGAGTGGTTTTCAGCCACCACCACCACCCGCCCGGGTTTGCGCGCCTCGGCCAGGATGGTGGCCTCGTCCAGCGGCTTGATGGTGGGGCAGTGCAGCACCGCCACGTTGACCTTGTCGGCTTCGAGCTGCTTGGCCACTTCCAGCGTGCGCATGGTCATGAAACCGCTGGAGATCACCAGCACATCGGCCCCGTCGCGCAGCAGCTTGGCTTTGCCCAGCTCGAAGCGGTAGTTGTATTCGTCCAGCACCAGCGGCACGTTGCCACGCAGCAGGCGCATGTAAACCGGTCCCTGGTGGGCAGCGATCTGGGGCACTGCCTGCTCGATGTCCAGCGCATCGCAGGGGTCCACCACGGTGAGTCCGGGGATGGCGCGCATCATGGCCAGGTCTTCCGTGGCCTGGTGGCTGGGGCCGTAGCCGGTGGTCAGCCCCGGTAGCGCACAGCAGATCTTGACGTTGAGGTTTTCCTCGGCAATCACCTGGTGGATGAAGTCGTAGGCCCGGCGCGTGCCGAACACCGCGTAGGTGGTGGCAAACGGCACCAGCCCCACCTTGGCCATGCCGCCGGCCGCGCCCATGAGCAATTGCTCGGCCATGCCCATCTGGAAAAAGCGCTCGGGATAGGCCTGCCCGAAGAGGTGCAGATCGGTGTACTTGGCCAGGTCGGCCGTCATGCCCACCACCTCGGGGTGTTGTGCAGCGTACTCGACCAGCGCCTTGCCAAAGGGAGCGGCCTTCACGCGCTGCCCTTCGCTGGCAATGGAGGCGATCATGGCCGAGGTGGTCAGGCGGGGTTTCTTTTCAGTGCTTGTATTCATGGTGTCGCTCCTTGGCTTTCAGGGACGGTTGGCATCCAGCACGTCCAGGGCCTGCTGCCACTCGGGCGGGTCCACGCGGATGAAGTGGTTTTTGTCACGGCTTTCCAGAAAGGGCACCCCTTTGCCCATCAAGGTGTCGCACAGAATCACGCGGGGCTTGGCCTCGCTCAGGTTGCGAGCAGCGTCAAAAGCGCGCACCACGGCGGGCAGGTGGTTGCCGTCAACCCGCTGCACATGCCAGCCAAACGCCGCCCATTTGTCGGCCAGGGGCTCGAACCCCATCACCTGGCTGGAAGGGCCGTCGGCCTGCTGGTTGTTGATGTCGACGATGCAGATCAGGTTGCCCAGTCCGTGGTGGCTGGCGGACATGGCCGCCTCCCAAGTGGAGCCTTCGTCCAGCTCGCCGTCCGACATGGAGTTGTAGACAAACGCCGGGCTGCGCTGGTGCTGCAAACCCAGCGCCATGCCCACCGCAATGGGCAGGCCCTGGCCGAGCGAGCCGCCCGACATTTCCATGCCTGGGGTGTAGGTGGCCATGCCGGACATGGGTAGGCGGCTGTCGTCGCTGCCATAGGTTTCCAGCTCAGACTCGGGAATGGTGCCGGCTTCAATCAAGGCGGCATACAACGCGATGGCGTAGTGACCGTGCGACAGCAAAAACCGGTCGCGACCTTCCCACAGCGGATCGTCGGCACGGAAGTTCAGGGCGTGGCCATAGGCCGTGGCCAACACATCGGCATACCCCAGAGCCTGGCCCACATAACCCTGGCCCTGCACCTCGCCCATGCGCAGCGCGTAGCGGCGGATGCGCCAGGCACAGCGCGCGATTTCAGCCAATTTGTCCTGCATTTGAATACTCCTGGAATGAATGAAAGCGCGCCTCACTTGAGGATCACGGCGGGCACGTAGGAAACAAGGATCAGCACGGCAAACGCCACCACGTAGAACGGGCCCATGGCGCGCACGGTCTCGCCCACCTTGACCTGGGCCAGGGAGCTGGTGATGAACAGGGTGGTGCCCACGGGGGGCGTGTAGAGGCCAATGGCCAGGTTGACCACCATCATGATCCCGAGCTGGATCGGGTCCATGCCCACACTCACCGCCAGCGGCAGAAACACCGGGGTGAGCAGCAGCACGGCGGCGGGCAGGTCGATGAACATGCCCACGAACAACATAATGGCGTTCATCAGCAAAATCACCACCCAGTCGGCGTCCACATTGGCCGTGACCCAGGCCACCACGCCCTGGGGCAACTGGTCAAACGTGAGCAGCCAGCCGATGGAGGCCGACGCCATGATGACCAGCAGCACCACGCCCGAGGCCACACCGGCTTCGACGATGGCGGCGTGCAGGCGCTTGATGGACAGATCGCGGTACAGCAGGGCCGACACGGCGCCCGCGTACAACGTGGAGAGCACGGCCACTTCGGTCGGGGTGGCAATGCCAAAGCGCAGAAACACCACGATCAAGACCGGCAGCAGCACGGCGGGGGACGCCAGCAGCAGGTTCTTGCGCATCTCGGCGCCGGCGGCCATGGCGGTTTCGCGAGGCAGGTTTTGGCTCTTGCCGACCCACCAGCAAGCCAGCATGAAGCCGCCACACAGCATCAGACCCGGCAGGATGCCGGCAAAAAACAGGGCCGCAATGGACGTGTTGGACGTCAGAGCGAACAGGATCAGCGGAATGGATGGCGGGATGATGATGTCGATGGTGGCGGCAGACGCCAGAGAGGCTGCAGAAAACGGCATCGGGTAGCGCAGCCGGCGGTGCCACGGCATCACCAGTGAGCCAATGGCGGCGGCGTCGGCCACGGCCGAACCCGACACACCGCCAAACAGCGTGGACGACAGCACGTTCACCTGTGCCGGCCCACCATGCCAGCGCCCGACGGTGGCCGACAGCACGCCGATCAGGGCCGCGCCCAGCCTGCCACCCATCATCAGCGCGCCCGTGAGCATGAAAAACGGAATGGCGATCAAAGGAAAGCTCTGCACCTGCGCCACCATTTGCTGCACCAGCAAGTCCAGGGGCACGCGGTCGGAACTGGCGGCAGCGGCCAGCGCGGCCAGCAGCAGGGCGTGGGCAATGGGCACCGCAGCCACGGCGCCCACAATGAATACAAACAAGATCAAGGCACTCATGGGCGTCTCCGTTGTAATTTGACGAGGCTCAGCCTTGTGCCGTCGAAGGCTCGCGGTCGTCGGCATCGCGGGCTGCGTCAGGCCAGGCGCTGCGCCAGGCCGACTTCAGCGCCAGCAAGGCCAGCATCGCCATGGCGCCCATCACGCAGGCGTAGGTGACCGACGCTGGCACCTGCAAGATGGGCGATTTTTCGTCGTGGACGATCTCCAGCAAGCCGTAGGTGGCGTAGGACAGGCTCAGGTACAGACCCGCCACCGCCAACCAGCCCACCGCGCCCAGCACGCGCCGCCAGACAGGGGGGAGCGAAGCCATGAGGAAGGTGGTGGCAATGTGCGAGCCATGCAGGGCCGCCAACACCACACCCGCCATCACCAGCCAGGGGAACAGCAACTCGGGCACCTCGTTGGCCCATTGCAGGCTGGTTCCGGTGCTGTAGCGCAGCAAGGTGTTGGCCGACAAAATAAAAAAGATGACCGTGGACGTGACCCACAGCACCGCCTGGCAGATGGCCGACACAGCCTTTTCCACCACCCCGTTTGCAGCGTGCGACATGAGAAGCCTCCAAGAGCAGACACCTCCTGCGGGCGGTGTCTGCCGGGTTGTTCACCAGGGTTTACTGCGCGCGGGCCGCGGTCACCACTTGCTTGACAAACGGGCCGATGGGACTGGCTTCCCACTTGGCGACCACGCTGGCCGTGGCTTTCTGGAACGACGCTTTGTCCACGTTGTCAATCTGGACACCCTTGGCCTTGAGGTCGGCCACCAGCTTGTCGTCACTCTCCTTGGACAACTTGCGCTGCAAGGCGGTGGCCTCGGCGGCGGCCTCTTGCACCACCTTGCGGTCGGCGTCAGACAGGCGGTCCCAGGTGCGCTTGCCCATCAGGAAGGGGGTCATTTCGTATTTGTGACCGGTCAGCGAGATGTATTTCTGCACCTCGTACAGCTTGCTGGCGTGGATGTTCATCAGCGGGTTTTCCTGCCCGTCCACCACACCCTGCTGCAAGGCCACGTACAGCTCGGCAAACTTGATCTGCTGCGCCTCAGCACCCAGGCTCTGCATGATGTCCACCGTCACGGAATCGGGCGGTGTGCGCATCTTCATGCCCTTGAGGTCTTCGGCCTTGAGGAAGGGGCGCTTGCTGTTGCTCATGTGGCGGATGCCGTTGTCCCAATAGCCCAGCACCACCAGACCCTTTTCGGCCGACTTGGCCGCCAGGTCTTTGCCTACGGGACCGTCCATCAGCTTCCATGCCTGGGCCAGATCGGCAAACAGAAACGGCATGCCAAAGGCCGCGTACTCGGGCACCGTGTTGGCCAGCGCGCCCTGCGAGTTGGCCGACATGTCCAGTGCGCCCGTGCGCAGGGCAGTGACCATGGCCGCGTCGTCACCCAGCTGGCCCGACGGCGCCACCGTGACCTCGATGCGGCCACCGCTTTTCGCCTTCACCGTTTCGGCGAATTTCACCGAAGCCTCGTGGCGCGGGTTGCCTGCAGCAGCGCCGTGCCCAAGCGTAAGTTTGACGGTCGCTTGTGCGAACGCTGCGCCGCTCAGACCCAGGCTCAGGACGGCGCTGGCCAGCAAGCTGCGGCGAAGGGTGTTCAAGGGGTTCATGTTTGTCTCCTGGTTGTCATAAGGCAAATATTTGCCGGGGGTGAAAAAAATGAATGGCGGGCTTCTTCGAGCCTTGGGCCGGTCAGTGAATCAGCATGCCGCCGTTCACATCGAGCGTGACGCCGGTGCAGTACTTGGACAGGTCGCTGGCTAGAAACACCACACAGCCGGCCACGTCGTTGGGTTCGCCAATGCGGGCCAGGGGGATGCCGTCCAGGATCGTCTGGCGCTTGTCTTCGGGGATCTTTCCTTTGTTGATGTCGGTGGCGATCAGGCCCGGCGTCAAGCAATTCACGCGGATGTTATGGCCACCGAACTCCCGCGCCATGGCACGGGCCAGCCCCAGCACACCGGCCTTGGCCGCCGAATAGTGCGGGCCACCCAGAATGCCGCCGCCGCGCTGGGCTGAGACCGAGGAAATGCAGACGATGGAGCCGCTCTTCTGGGCCACCATCACCGGCAACACGGCTTGCGAGGCGTACAGCGTGCCGCGCAGGTTCACGTCCAGTATGCGGTCGTAGTCCGCGCCCGTGAGGTCCAGAAACTTCACCGGCTGGGTGATGCCGGCGTTGTTGACCAACACATCAAGGCGACCGTAGCGCGCCTGAATGGCCGCTACGGCGGCCTCGCACGAGGCTTTGTCGGTGACGTCGGCCACCAGGCCCAGGTGCTCCGCACCCAGCCGGGCCGCTGCGGCCTGTGGATCGGCCACGGCCAGATCCAGAATCACGACCCGGGCCCCCTGCTCGGCCAGCATGCGGGCCGTGGCAAAGCCCAGACCGTTGATACCGGCACCGCCTGTCACGACGGCCACTTTGTCTTTCAGCAGCATGTTTGTGTCTCCTGTTGGGTTGAATTGCGTTGTGGGATGGCGGGATTCTGAAAGCGGCGGTGCCTGAAAACAAACGATATAAACTCACGCTCAATTCAATTTTTCTCATGTTGCAGTGCAATATGTGAACAAACTTCATCCACCATGATCCCGCCCCTGAGTGCGTTGCAGGCCTTTGAAGCCATCGCCCGGCGCCGAAGCTTTTCACTGGCGGCGAACGAGTTGCACCTGACCCCGTCAGCGGTCAGCCACCAGCTGGCCAAGCTCGAAGGCTTGCTGGGCGTTCGCCTGTTCGAGCGCTCGGCGCGCGGTGTCGAACTCACCCCCGCCGGGCACAACTACCTGCAACGGGTGGGCAACGCACTGGGCGTCATCAACACGGCCACCGAAGACCTGCGCCACGGCGTGCAGGACACGCTCTACCTGCACTGCAGCCCCAGCTTTGCCAGCCTGTGGCTGATGCCGCGCATTGCCCGCTTTACCCAGCGTTATCCCGACATTTCGCTGGTGCTGTCAGCGTCGCATGTGCATTCGGACTTTCAGCTGGGGCTGGTGGACATGGACATCCGGTACGGCCTACCCAACTGGCCCAACCTGGAAGTGCAGCCCGTGCTGGCCGAAAAAGTGATGCCGCTGGCGAGCCCGGAATTCATCCGCACACACAGCCTGCACACGCCGCAGGACTTGTTGCGCGTGCCGCTGATCCAGTCCATGGTGAACGTGGCGCAATGGCCCGAGTGGTTTTCCCGCTTTGACCCGGCACACCACCCCGACCGCATGGCCCTGAAATTTGACCGCGCCATGATGAGCCTCGATGCCGCCGTCCAGTCCCTGGGCGTGGCGCTTGAGAGCGCCAGCCTGGGCCAGGCGCTGATGGCCAGCGGGCGCCTGCAAGCGGTGTTTGGCGACGAAATGAGCCTGGAAGTGCGGGGGCATTTTCTCGTGTACCCCGCACGCCACGCCGCGAGACCCGAGGTGAAGCTCTTTCTGGAATGGATCCACGAGGAAGCCAGAGCGATGGGCCCCAGCTGATCCGGGCTGCGGTCTGACGCGCGATGGTTGAACGCCTTTCATGCAACCCTGAATTTTCATCGCTTGTTTTCATCCTGTGGGCGCCAAAGAATCGCGTTTCACCCATTCCAACCCCAGGAGACACGTGCCCAACCGCCGGTTGACGCACCACACCATGAGCGCACATCCACTGCAACCGCTGGCGCACGCCATCCGCTTTCTTTCCATCGACGCCATCGTGCGGGCTGGCGAAGGCCACCAGGGCGTCCCGCTGGGCATGGCAGACATCGCCACCGCGCTGTACACCCAGCACCTGAAATTCAACCCGGCCGACCCCACCTGGTGGGACCGGGACCGCGTGGTGCTGTCCAACGGGCATGGCTCCATGCTGCTGTATGCGTTGCTCCACCTCACAGGCTATGCCCATTTCAGCCTCGACCAAGTCAAGCGCTTCCGGGAACTGGGCTCGCACTGCGAAGGCCACCCCGAGCGCCATGTGGCCGGCGGCATTGAAGTGACCACCGGCCCCCTGGGCCAGGGCATCGCCAATGCCTTTGGCATGGCGGTGGCTGAGGCGTATCTGGGCGCCCAGTTCGGCCCCGACCTGGTGAACCATTTCACCTACGCCTTTGTGGGCGATGGCTGCCTGCAGGAGGGCATTGGCCAGGAAATGATTTCGCTGGCCGGCCACTTGCGCCTGGGCAAGCTGGTGTTGCTGTGGGATGACAACCTGATCACCGACGATGGCGCGACGTCGCTGTCCATCAGTGAAGACGTGGCTGAGCGCTTCCGGGTGGCGCAATGGCATGTGCAGGCGGTGGACGGGCACGATATCGAAGCCGTGTCGGCCGCCTTGGGGGCAGCCAGGACAGACGATCGCCCGTCCCTGATCGCGTGCCGCACCATCATCGGCAAAGGCATTCCGCGGGTTCAGGGTCAGCGCGGCGGTCACAGCGCCCGGCTGTATGAGCAGGACGCGCAGGAAGCGCGCACGCTGCTGAACTGGCCTCACGAGCCCTTCACCATACCGGATGGCATACGCCAGGCATGGCTCGCCGCCGGGCAGCGCAGCGCGGGCGCCCACCAGGCCTGGACCGCGCGCCTGCAAGCCTTGCCCGAAGCGCAGCGCCAGGAATTCACCCGCGTGATGAACGGCGAATTGCCCGACAACTGGCAGCAGGTGTTGCTGCAATACAAACAACAGGCGTTGGCGGCACCGCAGGCCGCTAGCGGCATTCTTGTGTCGGCCGAGATCAACGACCTGCTGGCCTCGGTGCTCCCCGAACGCATGGTCGGCTGCGCCGATCTGGAAGCCCCCACCAGCCACAAGCGCAGCCTGAAAGCCTTCACGGCCAGCGACCGTTCAGGCGCCTACGTGCACTGCGGCGTGCGCGAGCACGTCATGGGCGCTATGGCCAATGGCATGGCCGCACACGGCGGCGTGGTGCCCTTGAGCGTGACCTACCTGGTGTTTTCCGACTACGAGCGACCGGCCATGCGCATGGCCGCGCTCATGGGCCTGCCGGTCAAATACGTGTTCAGCCACGACTCGATCGGCGTTGGTAAAAACGGGCCCACGCACCAGCCGGTGGAAGTGCTGGCGTCGCTGCGCGCCATGCCCAACATGCTGGTGATGCGGCCCGCCGACGCGGTGGAAGCGGCCGAATGCTGGGAGCTCGCCCTGGCCCACCGCAGCGGGCCAGTCAGCCTGGTGTTTGCCCGGCAAAACCTGCCGCGGGTGCGCCACCACCACACCGCCGACAACCTCTGTGCCCTTGGCGGCTATGTGCTGCAAGAGGCCACTGCCGGTGTGCGCCGGGTTACGCTCTTGTCCACCGGCTCCGAAGTGGCCCTGGCACTCAGCGCACTCGACGAACTGGAGCAAGCCGGCATCGGCACCGCTGTCGTGTCCATCCCGTGCTGGGAACTGTTTGACGCGCAAGACGCCGCCTACCGCCAGCAGGTGCTGGGCGAGGGTGTGCGCGTGGGCGTCGAAGCGGCGTGCCGCTTCGGGTGGGACGCCTACCTGGGCGCCAGGGGTGGCTTTGTCGGCATGACCGGCTTCGGCGCATCCGGGCCAGCCGAAGACCTGTACCGCCTGTTTGGCATCACCCCGCAGGCGGTGGCAGCCGAAGCCCGCCGTCTGCTGAACACCTGAGCGTTTGAGAGGAGATCACCCATGAAAATCGTGTTTCTGGACCGTGCAACGGTACCGCCCCAAACGGTGTTGCGCCAACCCGCCTTGGCCCACGAATGGACCGAGTACCCCAGCACCCGCCCCACCGAGGTGGTGGAACGCATACGCGATGCCGATATCGTGATCGTCAACAAAGTGAAGCTGCCCGCCGACGTGTTGGCCCAAGCGTCCAGACTGCGCCTGGTTGCCGTGGCCGCCACTGGCACAGACAACGTCGATCTGGCAGCCTGCCATGCGCGAGGTATTGTGGTCAGCAACATTCGCAACTACGCCACGCACACCGTGCCTGAGCACACCTTTGCGCTCATTTTCGCGCTCAGGCGCAGCATCTGCGCCTACCGCGATGCGGTGCGCGCTGGCCGGTGGCAAGAAGCCGGGCAATTCTGCTTTTTCGACCACCCCATTCGAGACCTGGCCGGGTCCACGCTGGGCGTGATCGGCGATGGAGCGCTCGGCCAGTCGGTCGCCCACATCGGGCGCGCCCTGGGCATGCGGGTGCTGATGTCGGGCCACAAGGGCCGCCAAGGCCAGGGCAGGCTGTACACCCCGTTTGAGGAGACGCTGCGCCAAGCCGACATCTTGACCCTGCACTGCCCACTCAATGCCCATACCCGGGGCATGATTTCCACCCCCGAATTTGCCCAGATGGCGCAAAAGCCCTTGCTCATCAACACCGCGCGCGGCGGTCTGGTGGACGAAAGCGCCGTCGGTGCGGCGCTGGATGCAGGGCACATTTCCGGCGCTGCGTTCGATGTCACCTCGGTCGAACCCCCACCACACAACCACCCCTTCATGCCGCTGCTGGCGCGTCCCAACTTCATCCTCACGCCGCATGTCGCCTGGGCCAGCAGCGAAGCCATTCAAACCCTGGCCGACCAGTTGATCGACAACGTGGACGCTTTCTTGAACGGGAAACCCGCCAACCAGGTGCACCCCAAAGCCATGTGACAAACAATTGAATGCCAGTCAATGGAATGCTGCGCGCTGTACCCGCCACGAAGCGCAGCATCAAAGAGTTCCTTGATGCTCCATGCCATTTCCGGTTCGGTTAAGACCCGTCGAAGGCACTCGTCCCCGAGGGTACGAATGCCCTCCAGGGGCGGTTTAAAAGACGCTCACGGCTCGCGCCGTCGCACCTGCGGCAAGTCAGCAGGCTTTGACCTCAGGGCAATGCCCCTGTGCCGTCCATTGCAGACAGCCATTCGCTTTTTGTAACTTCCTCTGCCCACTGCGTCATGGCCCTTGCTCACGCTCGGGTTGCCAGCGTGTTTCGGGACTGGCGGCGCATGGGGTCCACCGGGGTCCACGGGATACCCCTGTACGAACTGCTCGGAGCGCGCGGCTTGGCGGCACGGCTGGTCAACACCCGCTATGGCAAGCACGTCGCGGGCCGCAAGAGCGATTGCTGGAATGCCCGTGGCGGCAACAGCTCATGCGGCTGGCCCTCCTGATCTACGCCATGCTCACCCATGGTCAGGAATACACCGCCCGGGGGGCAGGACTGCTCCGAGGAGCGCTGCCGCCAGCGGGTCTTGCACAACCTTGTCCAGAAGGCCAAAGCCATGGGCAGGCAGCTCGTCCCCTCTGACAACGCCGCTTGAAAACACCATGAAAATCAATCGGTTGTCTGGTGTTTCTTGAGCGTTCGGCTTCAGAAGCGACGTCGAGTCGCACCATGCGGCTCAGCATAGCAACGCAGGGGCCGTGGCCCGAGCAAGAAAAGCGAGGGCGGCCTCCTGACGGTGCCGCCTTGGCTCGCCCCGGAGCCTGCGGGTGGCTGGGTCAGGCCTGCTGCAGCGTGTTGCGCGCAGCCAGCCGTTTGCCCACGATCAACACCAGCATTGCGCCGGCCACGGCGGCACCGTAGTGGATAGCGTCTGTCTGTTCCAGCTTGAGCATCCAGGTCCATTTTTCGGTGTTGGCAAAGGCAGGGTCAGACACCAGCATGCCGCCGGCAATCCAGCCCAGCAGCATGGCGCCGGCGGTGATGACGGCGGGGAAGCGCGCCATGAGCTTGATGACCATCTGGCTGCCCCAGACGATGATGGGAATGGAGATGAGCAGACCCAGCACCACCAGCAGCATGGCGTGTTCGCCCGAATTTTGAGCGGCGCCGGCGATGGCAATCACGTTGTCCACGCTCATCACCAAGTCGGCCACGATGATGGTCTTGATGGCGGCAAACAGCTTGTCGCTGCCCGCCACGTCGCCGTGGCCGTCTTCGTCGGGCGCGAGCAGCTTCACACCAATCCACACCAGCAGCAGCGCGCCCACGAGCTTGAGGAACGGCACATTGAGCAGCGTCATGGCAAACGCGATCAGGATCACGCGCAGCACGATGGCACCGGCCGTGCCCCAGATGATGCCTTTGGTGCGCTGTGCGGGCGGCAGCTTGCGGCACGCCAGGGCGATCACCACCGCGTTGTCGCCACCCAGCAAGATGTCGATGATGATGATCTGGCCCAGGGCAACCCAGAATTCGGGTGAGGTGAGGAAATCCATAAAGTCTTGTGTGTCGTGAGAGTGCGCAAAGTGTATCGGCGGTCACCTGTCGGCAGCTGTCAGCCTGGTAAGCAGTTTCCACACCGGCAAAGGCCTGGCGCGGCGCGGGGCGCGGTGGTGCTCGGTATCATCCGCCCCCATGGCAGGCATTCACATCTCCGACATCGAGGCCGCGATCAACTTCTGGCGTGAGCGCTCACCCTCGCCAGATGGCCTGTCGCTGGCGGTGCCTTTGCGGGCGCTGGCCGAGGTGTATGCACTGCTGGTGTACTTTCATGAAACCGAGGCCGACGAAGCCACCTTGCCCGCCGCTGCGCGCGAGGCCTGGTTGGCCTGGTTTGACAGCACGCCCGACACGCCCTGCATTGCCATTTGCTCCACCAGCCAGGGCGACGCGGTGTGCAAAGGCTGCGGCCGCACGTTTGACGAAGTGCAGCGCTGGACCGAAATGTCGCCCGGGGAAAAGCGCGTGAGCTGGCGGCGTATCACGCTGGAAGGCAGCGCCTGGCGGTTCAACCGCTACGCGGAGCGGGCGCTGTAGCTGGATTCCCCCCGCGCGCCTGCGGCGTCATGGTAGGTTACAGAGGAATGGTGTAGTTGGCCTGCGTCAAGTGGTCCACACCGCAGTCCACGGTCCCAATCCAGTCAATAAATTCTTTCACCGCAGGCCCGGCCAGGGGCGCGCCATGCTGCGGCACGATCATGTGGATGGGCAGTGTGCGTGCCATGTTGGCCCACAGGCGCAGCACCTTGTTGGACACCATGTAGCGGCGGTGAAAGGCTTCCATTTTTGGAATGTGGGCCGCCAGCGAGGTGATGGGCTGGGCCGCGTCGGCCGAGGTGCCCATGGAGACGCCCAGATCACCTGAAAACAGGATGCGGCTGACCGGGTCCCAAAACTGGAAGTTGCCCTCGGAATGCATGAAATGCGCCGGCAGCGCCACGATTTCGCTGTTGCCCAGGCGGATGCGCATGCCGGGGTCGGGAATGCCGACGATGCGGCCCTGTGTTTTGCCGGGCTTGCAAAAGTGCGGGGCAAAGCGCTCCCACAGGCGCGAAATGTAGAGCGTGGCCTGGGTGCTGGTCATCCAGCGGTCGAGCGAGGCAATGATGTCTGGGTCGGCGTGCGAGGCCAGGATCATGGACAGCTTTTGCGGCGAAAAATAGCGTCCCACCGTGAGCAGCAGCTCGTTGTAAGCCATGTTGCCGCCGGGGTCGATGATGGCGCCGGTGTCGCCATGGATCACCAGAAACTGGTTGGCCTGCACCGCTTCGCCGCCCTCGTCGCTGAGGTGGGCAAACATGAGGCACACATGCCCGTTTTGGTTGAACAGTTCGATCGCCATGGCGGTAGCTCCGGTGTTGGTCGCAGGTGAGCGACCAAAGCGAACCAACGGGATGCGGCCGCGCAGTTGGCGACTGTAGGGGCACGCGTGCAGCGGCTGCTTGCGCTATGTCAAACCGCTGGCAAACGCTGCGGGTCAGCCCGGTTTTTGGGGTTTGAAAGCGTGCGTTTTCGGCCGCTGCGCAGGCGCCGGCAGGGCCGGCGCCCGGCGATCAGACGCGTTGCGCCAGTTCGGTGGCCTTGCCGATGTAACTGCCCGGCGTCATGGCCAGCAGGCGGTCTTTTTCGGCTTGCGGAATCTCCAGGCTGCGAATCAGCGCGTGCAGCGCTTCGGCCGTCACGGTTTTGCCACGGGTGACTTCCTTGAGCTTTTCGTAGGCGCCTTGCACGCCAAAACGCCGCATCACCGTTTGAATAGGCTCGGCCAGCACTTCCCAAGAGGCGTCGAGGTCGGCCGCCAGCGCTTCTTCGTTCAGTTCCAGCTTGCCCAGGCCCACGCTGAGTGAGTGGTAGGCCAGCACCGCATAGCCCAGCGCCACCCCCATGTTGCGCAGCACAGTGGAGTCGGTCAGGTCGCGCTGCCAGCGCGAAATGGGCAGCTTCTCAGACAGGTGGCGCAGCAGCGCGTTGGCCAGGCCCAGGTTGCCTTCGGCGTTTTCAAAGTCGATCGGGTTGACCTTGTGCGGCATGGTGGATGAGCCAATTTCGCCGTCTTTCAGGCGCTGCTTGAAATAGCCCACGCTCACATAGCCCCAGATGTCGCGCGAGAGGTCGATCAGGATGGTGTTGGTGCGGGCCACCGCGTCGAACAGCTCGGCCATGTAATCGTGCGGCTCAATCTGGATGCTGTAGGGCTGAAACGTGAGGCCCAGGCCCAGTGGCTCGGCGGTTTCCACCACCTCGCGGCTGAAGGCTTCCCAGTCAAAGTCGGGCCAGGCGCTCAGGTGGGCGTTGTAGTTGCCCACGGCGCCGTTCATTTTGGCCATGAGCTTCACGCCCGCAATGCGCTCGCGGGCGGTGTTCAGGCGCATCACCACGTTGGCCAGTTCTTTGCCCACGGTGGTGGGGCTGGCGGTCTGGCCGTGGGTGCGGCTGAGCATGGGTACAGCCGCAAAGGCGTGGGCCATGTCGCGCAGCTTGGCAATCAAACCGTCCAGCGCCGGCAGCAGCACCACGTCGCGCCCGCCCTTGAGCTGCAGGGCGTGGCTGGTGTTGTTGATGTCTTCGCTGGTGCAGGCGAAGTGCACAAATTCGGCGGCCTTTTCCAGCTCGGGGCGGGCGTCAAATTTGGACTTGATCCAATACTCCACCGCCTTCACGTCGTGGTTGGTGACCTTTTCAATGTCTTTGATGGCCAATGCGTCGGCTTCGTCGAAGTTTTTCACCAGACCCATCAGGTAGGTGCGGGCGCCAGGCGAGAGCGGCTTGAACTCGTCGAACCCGGCATCGGACAGGGCGATGAACCAGGCCACTTCAACTTGCACGCGGCGGTGCATGTAGCCCTGTTCGCTCATGAAGGGGCGCAGGTTGGCCAGGCGGCCGGCGTAGCGGCCATCCAGTGGCGACAGGGCCGAAACTGGAGACAGGGCGGCAGAGGCCGGGGCGGATGAAGCGTTGGGGGTGGGGGTGGTCGGGCGCATCCGCCAATTGTAGGAGGGGCTGCATGCGCCCTGCGGTGCCGCTTGGCGGGGCGGTGCGGGTTGTATGGGCGGTGTCAGCGCGGGTGCATCGCAGCATCGCTAGAATGGCCAGCCCCAGGGAATCCTGAAACCAAAAACCCACGTCCATGAAACTCATCGGTGCCATCACCAGCCCTTACGTGCGCAAAGTGCGCGTCGTCATGGCCGAGAAAAAGCTCGACTACCAGTTTGTGCCTGAAGACGTGTGGGCCGCCGACACCAAGATCACCGCCTCCAACCCGCTGGGCAAGGTGCCTTGCCTGGTCATGGAAGGCGGCGAAGCCGTGTTTGACTCGCGCGTCATCGTGGAATACCTCGACACGCTCTCACCCGTGGGCAAACTCATCCCCACGCAGGGGCGCGAACGCGCCGAGGTGAAAACCTGGGAAGCGCTGGCCGACGGCGTGCTGGACGCGGCCATCCTGGCCCGCCTGGAAGCCACCTGGCCCGGGCGCACCGATGCCCAGCGCAGCGACGCGTGGATTGAGCGCCAGATGGGCAAGATCCACGCCGCGCTGACCTCGATGAGCCAGGGACTGGGCGACAAGGCGTTTTGCTCGGGCGTGCATCTGAGCCTGTCCGACGTGGCGGTGGGCTGTGCCCTGGGCTACCTCGACTTCCGCTTCCCCGCCGTTGAGTGGCGCACGCCCTACCCCAACCTCGCCAAACTCAGCGACAAGCTGGCGCTGCGCCAGAGCTTCATCGACAGCAAACCCGACTGAGCCTCTTTGCGCCTGCGGTTTGGAGGTGGGTTGCAGGTGGTTTTCAAGGCCTTGAGGTGGCTTTGCCGGTGTTGGCCCGGCAGCTTGTGCGGCTGTCACACGCGCTAAGGTTTGGCTGTTGCGTGCCGATACAAACGGCACAACGATCGAATCCCGCTGTGCCGCCTGGTTTGCCGGCGACCGCATTAGACACCCCGACGACATGAACCAGAACACCCCAGACGTTGCTGCACCGATGCCCATCGACGAGAGCGACGGTTTCACGCAGCAGCGCGCCTACGCAGGCGATGTGCTTTACACCGAAGGCATGCCCTGCACCCACATGTACGTGGTGAAGGAGGGCGTGATCGACATCTACATGATGCGCGAGGAAAAACGGGTGGTGGTGGAGTCGCTGGGCAAGGGCCAGTGCTTTGGCATGACGCCGCAGGTGCTCAACGGCCGGCGCACCAACAACGCCGCTGCGCGCACCTACAGCGAGTTGTACCTGATTGGCATTGAAACGCTGGACCAGGAAATGAATGCCACGCCGAAGTTCACGCGCGGTATGGTGCGCACGCTCGCCGAGCGCCTGGCCGTGGCGCACGAACTGATTGCCACCCGGGTCAACTACCAGCCCGATGTGCTGGTGTACGCCCAGTTGCTGAACCTGCTGGGCATGGCCGACCTGGGCAGGCACAAGGCGGACCTGAAGGGGCAGCAAGGGCAGCCCGTGCTGGCCAGCCCAGCGCTGACCGATGTGTTCGCTAACGCCCGGGCGCTGCTGGGGCATTCCGATGTGCACATCCGGGACAGCATTGGCAAGCTGCTGATGCTGCATCTGATTCGAATCGAAGACGAAAAAGGCAACGGCAAACGCGTCATTTTTTCGCCCAAAGACATCGTGCTGCAGGCCCGAAAAATCGCCAGCACTCACAAGGACCAAGGCAAGCTCGATTACGAATATGTCAACGTGGACGAGTTCTCGGCGCTGGTGGATGTGGACCGCTCCACCCTGCTCAGGAAGCTGGCGGGCAGCGAATTTGCCGAAGATATTTTCACCTTCCGCAAGAGCGAAATTCTGCGTTTGCTGAACGACAAGGGCAAGAAATTTTTCTCAGACCGCAAGATCAAGCCGCCCGAGGAATTCACCGACATCAGCGACATCGAGTTCGCCGACCAGAAGTCCGTTTTTGAGGCGGTGTCGCGCTGCGACACCTACGACTTGGCCAAGCTGCTCAGTACCATCCCGGAAGAAAGTGTGAAGAGCAAGATTCTGGCGAGCCTGTCACGCGCCAAACGCGAAGAGGTGGAACACGATCTGGCCACCGTGGGCGAGGTGGACGCGGTGGAGGTGTTGCAGATCGGCAAGCTCATCATCGGCCAGGTCAAACACAAAATGACCCAGCGCTGAGCCGCCCCGTTCAGCTGTTGGCGCGGCGCTTGAGCCAGCGCATCAGCCCACCCACCACGGGCAGTTTTTCGTACAACTCTTCGGCGGCGTCCCAGTAATCACGGTGGTCGCTGATGCGGCCATCCGCTGCCAGCACCAGGTGCGAGCCACCCCGAATCACTTGTTCGGTGGTGGTGTCAAAGCGCTTGAAGCGAAAGCGGAATTCCCACACCAGAAAAGCCTGCACGCCTTCCACCACTTGCTGCGTGACCACAAAGCGCGGCTGGTGCAGGTTGTGGAACATGTGTTCAAAAATGCCTGTGATGGCGGGTACGCCCTGCACGGTGTTGAACGGGTCTTTGAAGCGCGCGTCGGGTGTGTAGAGCGTGTCCATGGCCGCGAGCGATTGCGGTGACAAGGCTTCAAAAAAAGCGCTGATGCGCGCCACGGCGGCCCGGGATTCGGTGGGGTTCATGGGCGGTTGATGGGTGTGTCAAAGGCCGGTGAACCGGCGCACGACCGGAAAATACAGACGGTAGGGCAGCAGGCGCAGCAGTTTCATCCAGCGCGTGAAGCGCTTGGGGTAGTGGATGTCAAACGCGCCGTGGGCCCAGCCGGCAACCATGGCCTGCGCGGCCTGGTCGGGCGTGATCAATGCTGGCATGGTGAACTCGTTCTGGGCGGTGAGCGGGGTTTGCACAAAGCCGGGGTGTACCACGCTCACGCCCACGCCCAGCGGCTCCAGGTCGAGGTAAAGCGTTTCGGCCAGGTTGGTGAGTGCGGCCTTGGTGGGGCCGTAGGCGAGGCTTTTGGGCAAGCCCCGAAAGCCGGCCACGCTGCTGATCAGGCTCACATGGCCCCGGCCCCGGGCGATGAGGCTGGGCAACACGGCGTCAAGCACGTGCAGGGCGCCGGTGTAGTTGATGTCCAGGTGGCGCTTCAGGTCGGTCATGTCCAGGGCGGTGGCGCGCATTTCGCGGTAGTGACCGGCGCAGTAAAGCACCAGGTCCAGCGGCCCTTGCTGCAAGATGGCCTGGGCGGTGCGGGTCACCGCCTGCGCGTCGGTCACGTCCAGCGGCCAGGCCTGGGGCATGAGGCGGCTGCCGTCGGCTACGGCGTGTTGGGCCACAAACGCATCGAGCGCGCTGGCGCTGCGGGCCGACACCAGCACCTGCGCACCCCGCGCTTGCAGCGCCGCCGCCGTGGCCGCGCCAATGCCGCTGGACGCGCCAACGAGCCAGACGCGCAGGCCTTGCCAGTCGGCGAGGGGCGGGTTGAAGGGGCGCAGCAGGAGCCCGCCGCGTCGCTGTTGCGCGGGGCGGTTTGTGCGCGCGGGGCTGGGTTCAACAAAACTGCTTTGGGGTGTCATGGGTGGGGCCAGTAGGTCAATTGATTCGTGTCAGGTGTTTTTGGCGCCGGAGTGCGACCCGCACAGCGTGAAGCGGTGGCCGCCAAGGTCACCGCCGGGCTGGCTTCGCCGGTCGGCCAGTGCCGCCCCCTTGGGGGGTGACGCGCAGCGGCGCTTCATCTCTTTACAAAGGACAAGGTGACTTCGCCCAGGCGCACGCCGAACTTGCTCATGACCGCTTTGTTGAGCATGACGCGCTCGTCCATGAGGTACATCCAGTCGTCAAAGGTGACGTTCCAGACGCGGCCATCGACCGGCAGGGCCAGGGTGTAGCCCCAGCGAAAGGCGTTGCCGCGGGTCTCGCCCAGGGCTTCGCCCACCACGTCGTCGGCGGTGCCGCTGTAGCGGCCTTCACCCAGGTGTTTCATGCGCCAGATGCGCTTGCCGGTGGTGCCGTCGGAATACACAAAATCTTCATCAAGCACGCCGTTGTCGCCGTCCCAGGTGCAGCGCATGACCACGGTGAAACGCTTGACGACCTGGCCCGAACGGTCGGTGAACACACCGTAGGCGTCCAGCGTGCCGTTGAAATAGGTGCGCAGGTCCAGCGCAGGTTTTTCGCCCGCGTAGTTGCTGATCTGGGGGCCCGCGCAGCCGGTCAGGGTGGCCGCACCGGCCAGGCCGGCGGTGAGCAAAAGGCGTCGTTGCATGGTGGGGCTTTCTCAGGAAACGGGGTGGGGAATGGCGCGGGTGGCAGATGCCCGGCGCTCGGGCCGGATCACCAGCCCGTACAGGGCGCCGCCGGCCAGCAGCTTCAGGGCGCAGGGCAGCAGGCAATAGGCGATGGTGAGGGTTTGCAGCGCTTCGGGCGTGCGCGCGCCGGGGGTGTAGCCAAACCAGGCCAGGAGCGGCAGCGCCAGCCCGGCGGCGAGCGCCAGGTTGAGCTTGGCGGCAAAGCTCCACCAGCCAAAGTAGGCGCCTTCGCGCTGGCCGCGCTCGCCCAGCTGGCCAATGAGGCCCGCCAGCAGGGCGCCCGGCAAAGCCAGGTCGGTGCCCAGTGCCACGCCGGAGAGCGCACATACGATGAGAAACGCGGTGGTGTCGCCCGCGCCCAGCGTGGCCGCCCAGATGAACACCGCCACCGACAGGCCCATGCCCGCGAGCCAGGTGCGCGCCAGGCCCAGCCTGCCCACCAGCTTCACCCACAGCGGCATGGACAGCGCGGCGCACAGAAAGTAGGTGGCCAAAAACGCGGGCTCCAGGGCGGGCGGCGCTTGCAAGCGGTCTTGCACGAAAAACAGCACCAGCGTGGCGGGCACGGCGCTGGCGGTGCCGTTGAGCACAAACACCGCGAGCAGCCGCAAAAAGGCCGGCTGGCGCAGCGGTGACAGGGCCGGCGGCGCACCCGGCAGTGGCGCGGCAGCCGGTGCGGCGGGCGCGGGCACCAGCGAACGGCTCCAGGCCCAGCCGCCCAGGGCCAGCAGCACCGCAAAGGCCGACACCGTGGCGCCCAGGCCCAGCGTGCCGGGCAACACCGCAGCGAGCAGCACGCCCACCAAGGCCAGACCTTCGCGCCAGGCCACCACCCGGCTGCGCTGTGCCTCGGTGCCGCCCAGCCGTGCGCCCCAGGCCTGGTGCGCCACGCTCACCACGCTGAAGGCGGTGTAGGTCACAGCCATCACCGCGCCGGCCCAGCCCAGCAGGGCCGCCATGCCCGCGCTGCGCACGGCGGGCGGTGGAAACAGCAGGCCCCACAAACCCAGGGCCAGCACCACGGCGGCCACCGCCGCCACCGCCAGCACGGCGCGGGTGGAGCGGGCAAACAGGCGGTCGCACCAGCGGCCAATCCAGGGGTCGAGCACGGCGTCGATCAGGCGTGCGCCCAGCAGCACCGCACCCAGCGCGGCCAGCGGTGCGCCAAATTCGCGGGCGTAGTGGTTGGGCAAGATCACATACAGCGGCAGCGCCACAAACGCCAGAGGCAGGCCCAGCAGGCCGTAGCCCAGGGCATGGCGCCAGGCGCCAGGGCCAATAAAGCGCGCCGCCGGGTCTGTGGCCGCTGCGGCGGTGGGGTTCATGGTGTGCGCGGCGCCGCAGCGGCCGCCTGAATCAGCGTGGCGCGCATGGCGGGTTGCGAGGTTTTGGGCGATAGCCAGATGCCAAAAAACAGGCGCGAGAAATCTTCGTCGGCCAGCTCGCCGCGCAGCCGGCCGTTCAAATAAAAGCGCGCGCCGCTGCCGGGCACATGCACACCGGTGATGCGGTCGCCGCGCTGCACGTCGGGAAACAGTGCGCTCATGGCCGCCAGCCAGCGCGTGGCCTGCTCGGGTGTGATGGCTGCAATGCCGCGCATTTCGTCCATGGAGCGTTCGGCAATGTCGCGCCCCTTGAAGCTGCGCAGGTAGTTCAGTTCCAGCCCAAAGCGGTGTTGCTCGTAGCCCTTGGCGTCAAAGCCGGGGCTGGCCCACAGGCTGGCGTCGTACACCTCAAAGCCCCACACGCGCAGCCGCGAGTTGCCCAGAACCTGCTTGTCTTGCAGCGCAGCGCGGGCGGTGGGCTCGGGCGTGGTGGCCTGCACCGTGGCAGGCCACCACGCGGCGACCGTCACAGCCAGCAAAAACGCAGCCGCCGGGTGGACGCGGCGCAGGCGCAGGGGGCGGGTGGTGGACGGCATGGCGGGCTTTCGGTGGGTTGGCTTCAGCTGGGTTTCAGCCGGGTTTGCGCAGGGTGTACTGCACCACGTCGATGTTGGCGCCGGTGAAAGCGGCTTCGCAGTAGGCCAGATAGAACTCCCAGATGCGCAGGAAGCGCTGGTCAAAACCGAGCTGGAGCACGCGCTCTTGTTCGTGCAAAAACTGCTCGCGCCACAGCTGCAGGGTGCGGGCGTAGTCGGGGCCAAACGCAAACTCGTCCACCACTTCCAGACCGGCTTGGGCCGCTTGCGCGCGCAACTCGCGCGGGCAGGGCAGGCAGCCACCGGGGAAGATGTATTGCTGGATGAAGTCGGTGCCGGCGATGTAGCGTTCAAACAGCGCGTCGTCGATCACGATGCTCTGGATACAGGCGCGCCCACCGGGCTTGAGCAACTTGGACAGCGACTGAAAGTAGGTGGGCCAGTATTCACGGCCCACGGCCTCCAGCATTTCAATCGAGCAGATGGCGTCGAACGGACCGTCCGCAATGTCGCGATAGTCTTGCAAACGCAGTTCCGCGCGGTCTTGAACGCCGAGCTTTTCCACGCGTTGCTGCGCAAACGCCAGCTGCTCGGTGGACAGCGTTACGCCGGTGACGGACGCCCCGAATTCGGTGGTGGCTTTTTCGGCCAGCGCGCCCCAGCCGCAGCCAATTTCCAGCACCCGGTCGCCCGGCTGTACACCCGCCATGCGCAAGGCGCGGCGCACCTTGGCGTGTTGCGCGTCCACCATCGGCTGGTCGGGCGCTTCGAACAGGGCCGACGAGTAGTTCATCGTGCCGTCGAGCCAGAGTTCGTAAAAGGCATTGCCCAGGTCGTAGTGGGCGTGGATGTTTTTGCGGCTGTTGGCTTTGGAATTGCGGTTGAGCAGGTGGCGCACGCGGTAGACCAGGCGACCCACCCAAGAGCCGTAAATGGCGTCTTCCACCTCGCGTCGGTTGGCCACCATCAGGCCGAGCAAGGCGGTCAGGTTGGGGGTGCTCCAGTCGCCAGCAATGAAGCTTTCTGCAAAGCCAATATCGCCCGACTTGAGCACCGCACGGCACATGTTCCAGTTGGCCATGTGCAGGGTGACGTGGGGGCCGTCGGTGCTGCCAAAGCGCTGTACCGAGCCGTCGGGCAGCTGCAGCGTGAGGCTGCCGTGGCGCAGGCGCTGCAGCAGCTGCATGAGGGTGCGGGCAGCGGCAGGGGCGTTGCGGGGCAGGGCGAAGCCGGCGGGGTTGTCGGTGGCGGTGGTGCTGTTCATGGGCGTTGAAGGGTTCAGCGGGGGCGCGTGTGCGCGGGCGCATCGCCTGCGGTCACGAAGTCGCGCGGGGCGGCGGGCTGGCGAAAAAACGGGGTCTGCTTGAGCCACAGGCGCACGGCCTGCCAGTGGATGCGGGCGACCACACCCAGCGTCATGGCTGGGTGGGCCCACAGGGCGCGGCGCAGGGTTTGCGCGGTCAGGGGCTCCAGCACACCGCTGACACTGGTGTTGATGAGCACCGGGGCGTCTGCGGCGTCAAAGTAGTCGATGCGGGCCACGGTGCGCTCGGTGTCGGCGTGTTGGGTGCGCATGAACACAAAACGGTAGTGTCCACGCACGGGGCAAAACGGCGACACGTGAAACACCTTGTCGGCTGTGCAGGGTACGCCCAGACGCGGTGCGTCCAGCAGGTAGCAGTGCCGTTCGCCAAAGGTGTTGTTCACCTCGGCCAGCACGGCGCGCAGGCTGCCGTCGGGGCGGTGGCAATACCAGAAGCTCACTGGCTTGAAGCTGTAGCCCAGCACGCGCGGGTAGGTGTGCAGCCACACCTCGCCCTGCGCGTCGGTGATGCCGTGCTGCAGCAGCAGCTGGTCGAGCCAGGCCAGGCTGTCCGGGCCGCCGTCGCCGTGGTCGCTGTCGTGAAACGCGAGCGCAGCGCGGCGGTTGCGGGCCAGCGCGCCGGGTCCGTGAGCACGCAGGCTGCGCATGGGCAGCATCAAGAAATAGGTGGGGTAGACGAAGGCGTTGCGGTGCGGGCGGTGGCGCGCGTGGCGCACCTGCCCGAAGCCAATCAAAGCAGCGTTTGCTTGGGATGGCCCGACTTGGGGCTGCCCGGCGCTCGGGTCCGTTGCTTCTACGCTGGCGCCTCCCCGATTCATGCAAACACCCCTGGCAGTGCCGCGCGGCGGGTGTCGGCGGGGTCGCTTGTGGCGGTGATGCCGTGCGCGTCCATCAGGGCTCGGGCCGCTTGCAGGCCAGCCTTCAGGCCGTCTTCGTGAAAGCCGTAGCCCATCCAGGCGCCGGCAAAAAAGCTGTGTTGCTGGCCTTGCATGGCAGGCACGCGGGCTTGCGCCCGAATGGCCGCGAGGTCAAAAACCGGGTGGGCGTAGGTGTATTCGCCCACCACTTTGGCCGGGTCGATGGGGCTTTGCGGGTTCAGCGACACCACCACCGGCTGCTGCACCGGCAGCGGTTGCAGCTGGTTGAGCAGGTAGTGCAGGCACACCTGGGCCGATTCGGTGTCGGCGCTGGGCGAGCGTTCGTAGTTCCAGGCCGCCCAGGCTTTTATGTGCTGAGGCAACACGGCCGTGTCGGTGTGCAGCACGGCGTGGTTGGGCTGGTAGCGGATGGCGCCGAGCACGGCGGTTTCTTCGGCAGACGCCTGGTCGCCAAGCAGCGCCAGCGTCTGGTCGCTGTGGCAGGCGAACACCACCGCGTCGAACCGTTCCACCTGGCCCGGGGTGAGCACGCGCACACCTTGCTCGTCGCGCAGCACCTGGTGCACCGGGGTGTTCAGGCGGCGGTCGGGAATGCGGGCGGTGATCTTGTCCACATACTGGCGCGCGCCGCCGGCCACGGTGTACCACTGAGGCCGGTTGGTGATCTGGATCAGGCCGTGGTTGTGGCAAAAGCGCACCATGGTGGCCACCGGGAAGGCCAGCATCTGGTCGGTCGGGCAGCTCCAGATGCAGCCCATCATGGGCAGGAAGTACCAGTCCCGGAACTCGTCGGAAAAGCGTTGTTCGCGCAGAAACTCGCCCAACGGCTGCAGCAGCGGGCTGTTGGGCCGCAGGTCTTCGCCACGCTCTGCCAGCTTCGTGGTGATGCGGTTGAAGCGCACGATGTCGGCCAGCATGCGCCAAAAGCGCGGGTTGGTCAGGTTGCGACGCTGCGCAAACACGGTGGACAGGCTGGAGCCGCTCCATTCCAGCGTGCCGCCGTCGGGCGCGGCGCCGGGGGCTTGCACGGAAAACGACATGTCCGACTTGGCAATCGGCACGTCCAGCGCAGCAAACAGCGCCAGCAAATTGGGGTAGGTGCGTTCGTTGAGCACCAGAAAGCCGGTGTCCACCCCGAAGGTGGTGGGCACGCCTTGCGCGTTGGGCAAGGTCATGTCGACCGTGTGGGTGTGGCCACCAAAGTAGTCGCCGGCTTCAAACAGGGTGATGTCGGCCAGCCCTTGCAGGGTGTGGGCGGCGGCTAAGCCAGCGATACCCGAGCCAATGATGGCTACCCGGGGCTGGCGCGGATGGTGTGCGGAGGGTTGGGCAGCGGGTGCGCGGGGGTCTGAATACATGGGTCAGACGCCGGTGCGGTGAAGCGGCGCACGACCGGCAGAAGAAGAAAAGCCTGCGAAGCGCCCCGAGACGAACAAGGGAGGGAGGGAGGAGGAGGAGAACCGCCTCGGGATTGCATCCAGACACGCGCCTGGAAGGCTTCGCAGTGCAGAAACGGGCTGCGGGTGGGCTGTTGCAGCCGGCACCCGCAGGGTCCTCGTTGAGAGCGCTGGCGGATCAAAAAAGTTCCGCTGAATGTTGTTGGCCATGGTTCCCTCCAGACCGGTGGTCGGTGTCTGCTTGTGGTTGGTGTTCAAGTGCTGCAGGCTTAAAAATATACTAATTGGTTTTATTGTGACTGAACAGTCACAATTTGGTCGATAGCAATCGCTCAATATCCTTAATCAAATCAGGGTTATTGGGTTCCACAGCGCTGCCAAAGCTGCGCACTGTCTGCCCGTCGCGCCCGATCAGGTACTTGTGGAAGTTCCACTGCGGCGTCTGGCCGGTGCGGTTGGCGAGCTGTTGGTACAGCGGGTTGGCGTCGCGGCCTACCACCGTGGTTTTGCTGAACATCGGAAATTTCACGCCAAAGGTGTTCTCGCAAAAATCGGCAATGGCCTGGTTGTTGCCGGGTTCCTGGCGGCCGAAGTTGTTGGACGGGAAGCCCAGCACCACCAGCCCGCGGGCCTGGTAGCGCGCGTGCAGCGCCTCCAGCCCCTCGTATTGGCCGGTAAAGCCGCAAAAGCTGGCGGTGTTGACCACCAGCACCACCTGGCCGGCGTACTGGCAGAGCGATTGGGGTTTTTCATCCTGCAGCCGGTCAAAGCGGTGCTGCAGCAGGGGGGCGCAGGTGGTGTTGGCGCTGGCCGCCTTGGCGGGTAGCGGCTGGGCCTGAACCGTCAGGCCCAGGCCCAGGCCCAGGGCCAAGCCCAATGCCCAGCCACAGAAAACCGCCACCGGCCTGGGTCGCCATCCGCTTTGTGCGGGCTTGCCATAGACAACTCGCTCGTTCATATATAAAACTCCATAATGCGGTAAACCATTGAATCATTTGTCCATGACAAGTTCAAGCCTCACCGCCGAGATTCGCCACACGATCGCCGATGTCGAGCGCGACACCGGGCTGTCCAAAGACACACTGCGGGTGTGGGAGCGGCGCTATGGCTTTCCCACCCCCGAGCGCGACGCGCTGGGGGAGCGCCAATACGACGACACCCAGCTGCTGCGGTTGCGCCACATTCGCCGCCTGCTCGATGCCGGCCACCGCCCGGGTGGCGTGGTGGCGTTGCCTTTGGAACAGCTGCTGCAACTGGGTACGCAAGCGAACGACGAACGGATTCAAACCCCCGCTGCCGAGCCGCCATCGGCTCGCCCGGGCAAAACCCGCACCCAAGCGGCCGCCCAGCCCACGGAGGGCCCGCGCGGCGTGCCGGTGGAGCACTGGATGCAGCTGCTGCGCCAGCACCAGGCCCACGAACTGCGCCAGGCCATGAACCAGTACCTGTTGGCCCATGGCCTGGCCTCGCTGATCCGCGACGGCGTCACCGCCATGAACGTGCGCGTGGGCCAGTCTTGGCTGGAAGGCCAGCTCGCGGTGTTTGAAGAACACCTGTACACCGAGGTGGTGCAAGCCCTGCTGCGACACGCCATGGCCCAGGTGGCTTCGAACCAGCCGCGCCACCCACCCCGCGTGTTGCTGACCACGGTGCCCGGCGAGCCCCACGCCCTGGGCCTGCTCATGGCTGAAAGCTTCATGGTGCTGGAAGGTTGTGACACCGTGGCGCTGGGGGTGCAAACCCCCTTGCCCGACATCGTGGCGGCGGCCCGCGCCTACCGCGCGGACGTGGTGGCTCTGAGCTTCACGGCCGTACAAAACCCGCGCGACGTGCTGGCAGCGCTGGCCCGTTTGCGCGAACGCCTGCCGCCCAAGGTGGAGATCTGGGCTGGTGGCCAGTCGCCTGCGCTTTACCGCCAGCGCCGCGGTTTGGGCGCTGCGCAAGCACCCGCCTTTTGGCCCATGGGCCAGCTTGACGACATCACCGCCGGTGTGGCGCGCTGGCGCGCAGGCGCTGCCGAAGCCCAAGCGCAGCCCGCACCGGAGGCCATATGAGCGGCTTTCGTGGCAACAAAGCCAGCCTGCCCCAGAAACCGTGCGCCGCTTGCGGCCGCCCCATGACCTGGCGCAAAAAATGGGCACGCACTTGGGAGCAGGTGAAGTTTTGTAGCGACCGCTGCCGCGCCGCCGCCAAAGACCGCCCAGCATGATCCCCGCCATCCCTAACCCGCTGCGCCGTCTGGTGCTGGTGCTGGGCGACCAGCTCTGGCTGGGCAACCCGGCGCTGGCCGGTTTCGACCCGGCGCAAGACGCCGTGCTCATGATCGAAGCACCCGGCGAAGCGACCCAGGTCTGGAACCACAAGGCGCGCATTGTGTTGTTCTTGTCGGCCATGCGGCACTTCCAGCAGACCCTGACCGAGGCCGCTTTGCCCTGCCACTACCTGGCATGGGACGCCCCGGCGCTGGAAAGCCTGCCCAGCCTGCCCGCCCGGCTGGCGCATACGCTGGCATCGCTCGCGCCTCAATCGCTGTGGGTGTGCGAGCCGGGCGAATGGCGGCTGCAGCAAGACATAGAAGCCGTAGCGCTGGCCGCTGGCGTGTCCCTGCAGTGGTTTGAAGACACCCATTTTTTGTGCAGCCGCCCGCGCTTTGCGCGCTGGGCCAGCGGGCGCAAAGAGTGGCGCATGGAGTACTTTTACCGCGAGATGCGCCGCGAACACGGCGTGCTCATGGACGGCAAAGAGCCGGTGGGCGGGCAGTGGAACTTTGACGCCGACAACCGCAAAAGCTACCCCAAGGCCGGGCCAGGCTGGATTCCCGAGCCCGCGCATTTTGAGCCCGATGCCACCACGCGCGAGGTGATCGCGCTGGTGCAAGCGCGCTTTCCCGACCACCCCGGCCAGCTCGACCACTTTGGGTGGGCCGTGACCGCAGCGCAGGCACAACAAGCCCTGCAGCGGTTTGTGGACGACCGGCTCGAATGCTTCGGTGCGTTCCAGGACGCCATGTGGAGCAACACCCCGTTTGGCTGGCATTCACTCTTGTCGGTGGCGCTCAACCTGCACCTGATCGACCCGCGCGACGTGATCCGTGCGGCCGAAGCCGCCCACCACGAACGCGGCCTGCCGCTGGCCAGCGTGGAAGGCTTCATCCGCCAGATTCTGGGCTGGCGCGAGTTCATTCGCGGCGTGTACTGGCTGGACATGCCGGGCATGAAAACCGCCAACCACTTTGACCACCAGCGCGCGCTGCCGCGCTGGTACTGGACCGGCCAGACCCACATGGCCTGCATGAAAGACGCCATCGGCCAGACGCTCAAGCACGGCTACGCGCACCACATCCAGCGCCTCATGGTCACAGGCCAGTTTGCGCTGTTGGCGGAAGTGCAGCCGCAACAGGTGGCCGACTGGTACCTGGCGGTGTACGTGGACGCTGTGGAATGGGTGGAGCTGCCCAACGTGGCCGGCATGGCGCTGTTTGCCAACGGCGGGCGCTTCACCAGCAAACCCTATGTGGCCAGCGGACAATACATAGCCCGCATGAGCGACCACTGCCGCGGCTGCCGTTACCAGCCCGACCAGCGCACCGGCGAGCATGCCTGCCCGATGACCACGCTCTACTGGAACTTTCTGGACCGCCATGAGACCGAACTGGCAGCCAGTCCCCGCACCGCACTGATGGTGCGCAACCTCACGCGCCTGGCACCCGCCGAGCGCGAAGCCCTGCGCACGCAGGCCGCGCATACCCTTGCCAACCTCGATGGCTTGTAAGCGCCGTTTCACACCCGACGCCTAAAATCAAAAGCCACCTGCTAGCCGACCGAAAGCCCGACATGCTGTACCCCGAACTTTTTAAGCAACTCGAATCCGTCCGCTGGGACATGGACAAGGACATTCCCTGGGACAAGTTCGACGCCAGCGCACTCACCGACGAGCAGGCCCAGACGATCAAGATGAATGCCATCACCGAGTGGGCGGCGCTGCCGGCCACCGAAATGTTTTTGCGCGACAACCGCGACGACTCGGACTTCTCAGCCTTCATGTCGATCTGGTTTTTTGAAGAGCAGAAACACTCACTGGTGTTGATGGAGTACCTGCGCCGCTTCCGTCCCGAACTGGTGCCCACCGAGCAAGAACTGCACGATATTCGCTTTGAATTTGACCCCGCGCCGCCCCTGGAAACGTTGATGCTGCATTTCTGCGGTGAGATCCGTTTGAACCACTGGTACCGCCGCGCCAGCGAATGGCACACCGAGCCGGTGATCAAGCAGATTTACGCCACCTTGAGCCAGGACGAAGCCCGCCACGGCGGCGCCTACCTGCGTTACATGAAGCGCGCCATCGGCAAATTTGGCAGCGAAGCCAAGGTGGCGTTTGCCAAGGTGGGCGTGCTCATGGCCAGCGCCCGGCGCACCGCGCAGGCCCTTCACCCCACCAACCTGCACGTGAACAAGGCCATGTTCCCGAACGACACCATCCAGAGCAAACTGCCCAACCCCGAGTGGCTGGAGCACTGGCTGGACAAGCAGATCGACTTTGATGCCGTGTGGGAAACCCGGGTGGTCGACCGCATCTTGCACAACATGAGCTTGCTGATGGAGCAGCCCTTCAAGACCGTGCAAGAGCTCAACCGCTTCCGCAAGTCGCTGGCGGTGCCCGCTGCGGCCGAACCCCTGCCGACCTGAACGGCCCGAGGTGCCCACAAAAATGCCCGCAGCTGCGGGCATTTTTCATGGGGTTGGTCTGCCCTTTTTCTGCCCTTTTCAGGGCAATGTGGCTATGTTGCTGTCAACCTGCACGCCCACGGGCTGGCTACGGTCGCGCCGGCCGAGCGCCAGCCCGAGCACCAAGCCCCAGAAAGCCCCGGCCAGGTGGGCGGCTTGCACCACCGACATGTCGTTGCCCGCGTCCCACACGACCGGGTACGACCAGCCGCTTTCCAGCGCCAGCTTGCCCAGCAGGCCCAGCGCCAGCAGGCCGCCCCAGCGCCGCGCTTTGGGCACCGCGATGCGTTTGAGGATCAGTTGCACCGCCAACACCATGGCGCCCGCGTGCAGCAGGCCCGACAGACCCACGGCATATCCAATCTGCGGCCAGAGCAGCAGCGAGAGCTGAGTCAGGGGCCAGGCCAGCAGCCAAGCCACGGCGCAGGCCCGCGTGGGGCGAACCGTCCAGGCAAACGCAGCCAGGGCGCCCAGGGCCACCTGGTTGCCGATCAGGTGCGGTGTGTTCATGTGCACCCAGGGGCTGGTCCACGCGGTCCAGGGTTGTTGCAGCCAGCCGTCCGCGCGCCAAGTGAGCGCGTCCACCGTCTGGTCGCCGGCCCACCACATCAGCATGCTGGCCACGCCGTGCAGCGCACACAGCGCCAGCCAAGTGCGAGAAGCCTGGTTCATGCGCCCGATGCAGGGGCCGCCGGCTGGCCCAGCACGTATTGCCACAGGGCGCGTACCGCTGCAGCTTCTTGCATGACCAGCGCCGCCTCGACCTGGGTGGGCGCTTCGTCGAGCCGGGCGCGGTGCTGTATCTGTCGCAGCGTGCGGTAGGCGCTGGCGGCTGCAACGCCCATGCCGGGCAGCAGCAGACCAACGCGCTCGGCGCGTTCTAGCAGGTTGATGTTGCCGGTGTTGGCGCGCAGTTCGGGGTGCGCCTGCGACTGCGACAGCACCAGGTACTGCACCACAAACTCCACGTCCACCATGCCGCCCACGCTGTGCTTGACGTCAAACTGCGAGCCGTGCACCGGGTGCGCCGCGCGCACTTTTTCGCGCATGGCCACGATCTCGGCCGACAGGGCCACCGGGTCGCGCTCGGCCGTGATGACGGCTTCACGCACGGCGTCGAAACGGCTCGCCAGGGCTGGGCTGCCCATGACGAAGCGCGCACGCGTCATGGCCTGGTGTTCCCAGGTCCAGGCGGTGTTGCTGCCTCGGCGTTCCTGGTAGTTGGCGTAGGCGGTGAAGCTGGTCACCAGCAGGCCCGAGTTGCCGTTGGGCCGCAGCGCGGTGTCGATCTCGAACAGATCGCCTTCGCCGGTTTTCACCGTCATCCAGTTGATCATCTTGCGGATGAACGCGGCGTAGATCTCCGGCGCGTTTTCGTGCTCGTCTTCGTACACGAACACGATGTCGAGGTCGCTGCCGTAGCCCAGCTCTTTGCCACCGAGCTTGCCGTAGCCAATGATGGCCAGCGCAGGCGCTTCGCGGTGGCGATTTTTCAGCCGCGCCCAGCACCAGCGCGCAGTGGTGCGCAGCACCGCATCGGCCAGGGCCGACAAATCGTCGGCCACCTGTTCCACGCTGAGCACCTGCTCCAGGTCGCGTGCCAGGGTGCGAAACACCTCGGCGTGGTGGGCGCGGCGCAAGATGTTCAGCAGCTCTTCTTCGTCGTCCTCGCCGGTGGACTGCAGCGCCGCGCGTCGGGCTTGCAGCTCGGCTTCAAACTGCACCGGGTCGAAGCGGTCGGTCAGCAGTTGCTGGCTGGCCAGTTCGTCGATCACGCCGGGGTGTTTGAGCAAGTAGCGCGCGGGCCACTTGGCCGCGCCCAGCAGGCGCAGCAGGCGCTCGTGCACCGACGGTCTTTCCTGCAGCAGCGCCAGGTAACTTTCGCGGCGCAGCAGGGGCTCGATCCATTCGGCCATGCGCAGCGCCGCCGTTTCGCTCACGCGGCCTTCGTCCAGCCAGGCGCCGGTGCGCTCCACCAGCCGCACCAGGCGGGCGCGCGCGTCTTCGCGCAGGGCCAGCACACGTGGGTGCTCGCTCCAGTCACGCACCTTGGCGGCAAAGGCTTCGGGCAGTTGCGATAGCACGCCTTGCAAGTCGTCGGCGGGTGCCCGGCCATTGCCGTTTTTGCCGTTGCAGCCCTTGCCGTTGCAGCCGCCGTTGCCTGGGCCACCCAGCAGGGTGTCAAATTCCTGGGCCACCACCTCGCGGTGGGCGTCCAGCGTATGCAGAAACGCGCACACATTGGCGCAGCCCATGCTGGCGGCGATCCAGTTCAGGTCGTCGTCGCGCGTGGGCATGACGTGGGTCTGCTGGTCGTCCAGGTACTGGATGCGGTGCTCCACCCGGCGCAGAAAATCGTAGGCCTCGGCCAGTTCTTCCCCCGTGGCGGGCGGCATGAGATTGGCGCGGCACAGGCGGGTCAGCGCGTCCAGCGTGGGGCGGGTGCGCAGCTCGGGGAACTGGCCACCACGCACCACCTGCAGCAGCTGCACGGTGAATTCAATTTCACGGATACCGCCGCGCGAGAGCTTCACATCGTTGGCTCGGCCCGGGTTGCCGGCGGCGCGCTTGGCCGCGTGCTCGCGGATCTGGCGGTGCAAGGTGCGAAGTGCGTCGAACACGTTGTAGTCGAGGTACTTGCGAAACACGAACGGCAGCACCGCGCTGCGCAGTGCGCTGGCGCTTTTGTCTTGCACGCAGGCGGCGGGCGCAATGACCCGGCTTTTGAGCCAGGCAAAGCGTTCCCACTCGCGGCCCTGCACCTGAAAATACGCTTCCAGTGCGCCCAGCGACACCGCGCTGGGCCCGGAATTGCCGTTGGGCCGCAGCGCCAAGTCCACCCGGAACACATTGCCGTGTTCGGTGGTTTCCCCCACCGTGTTGTAAATGTGTTTGACGGCTTTGCCGAAATACTCGTGGTTGCTGATTTTGTTGCGGCCTTGCGCATTGCCTGCGGTCTCGCCGTCGGCGTCGTACACGTAGATCAGGTCGATGTCGCTCGACACATTGAGTTCGCGCGCACCCAGCTTGCCCATGCCGATGACCCACATCTGCGCACGCGGCTGCAGCGGGGCTCTCGGGCTGGCCTCGTTGCTGGCTTGCGCCACGGCGGCTGCCTGGCTTTCCACAAGGTTGGACCTGAGCCGCACCGGCAAGGGCTCAGGCGCGTCGGCCAGCGGCGCGCCGTACAGATCGTCCAGCTCGGCAAACGCCAGCGAGCAGGCGGCGTCCAGCGCGAGTTCGGCCAGTTCGGTCACGGCGCGGGTGACGGTGGCCAGCGAGGCGCCTTGCTCGCAGTCGAGCACCACCAGCCGTTCCAGCACCAGCTGGCGCAGCACGCGCAGCGCGGCCGGCATGGGCAGCCCGCGTTCGCGCAGCCGGGCCAGGCACACCTGCATGCTGGCGTGCACCGGTTCACCCAGTGGCAGGCAGTCCAGTTCCTGGGGGTAGCGCCGGCGCACGCGCTGCACGAAGCGCGAATAGTCGGCGCGGCGGTCAGCGGCGGTGAGCGGCGGACACGGGTTCGGCGGGGGATTCACATGTGGTGACAAAGCGGCATCGTTCGCTGCGGAACCTGTGGTGTGGCTGGCCGTCATAATTTGCGTTGGACATGAATCAAACCCCGGCACCTATCGCATCAGCCACGCGAACCCTCAAAACACTTGCCGCCGTGACGCGGCTGCTGCTGTGGGTAATTTTGGCCGCTTGGGGGCTGTTTGCACTGACCTGGGGGACCTTGCATTTATTGATTGTGCCCCGAATCGGCGAGTGGCGCCCCGAGCTGGAACGCTGGGCCGGCGCCGCTGTAGGGGTTCCGGTGCGGGTGGGTGAAATCCGGGCCGAGCCCCGCAGTGCCGCCCAGGGCTTGCTGCCGGCGTTCATGCCCAGCTTCGAATTGCGCGGAGTGCAGCTGTTCGACCCGCAGGGGCGACCGGCGCTGGAGCTGCCGCTGGTGCGCGCATCGGTCTCGGTGGGCTCGCTCTGGCGGCTCGGTTTTGAGCAGGTCGTGGTTGAGCAGCCGGTGCTTGACGTGCGGCGCACCGCGCAAGGGCGCATTGAGGTGGCGGGCCTGGACCTGTCGGGCCCGGGCGAAGCCGACAGCGCGGGCGCCGACTGGTTTTTTTCGCAAGACGAGTTTGTCATTCAGGGTGGCACCGTGCGCTGGACCGACGACCTGCGCGGCCAGCCGCCGCTGGCGCTGGCCGCGCTCAACCTGGTGGTGCGCAACACCGCGCGCACGCACCACATGCAACTGGACGCCACGCCGCCGCCCGACTGGGGCGACCGCTTCAGCCTGCGCGCCCGCCTGCGCGAACCGCTGCTGAACTTGGGACGCAACCGCGCACCTGGCCAGGCGCCCTGGCACCGCTGGGACGGCGAGCTGTACGCCGACTTCCAGCGGGTGGACGTGGCGCAGTTGCGCGCTTACCTGGACTTGTCTGAATGGGGCGTTGAGGTGCGGGCGGGCCAGGGTGCCTTGCGCGCCTGGGCCGACGTGGCGCGTGGGCAGATCGCCGGCGCGACCGCCGACCTGGCCTTGCAGGGCGTTGCGGTACAGCTGGGGCCGCGGTTGCCCGACCTGTTGCTGGACGCACTGGATGGGCGTCTGGCCGCGCAGTGGGACGCTCAGGGGTTTGGCCTCACCACGCACAACCTGCGCTTTCGCACCGGCGAGGGGGTGGAGTGGCCCGGTGGTGTGGTGCACCTGAAGCACACCACCGCCTCGGGCCAGCGCCCAGCCAGCCTGGCGCTGACGGCCGATCGGCTCGATCTGGCCGCATTGACCGCCATTGGCACCCGCCTGCCGCTCACCACGGCGACCCACGGTCTGCTGGCCACGCTGCAGCCGGTGGGCCGGGTGGAGGGCTTGTCGGCCAGCTGGCAGGGCGCCCACCCGCTGCCGTCGACACCCGATGGGCCCGCACCCGACTGGCGCGGTGGCGATTACCAGGCCAAAGGCCGCATCGTGGGCCTGGCGCTGACGGGCGAGCCCAGCGGCCGGCTGGCGGCTTCCGGTCAGTACCCGCTCCCGGGACGGCCCGGCATTGCCGGCGCCACGGTGGACTTCGACCTCACCCGCGACGGCGGCCGCGCCAAGCTGGTCATTGATGATGGTGCCATCGACCTGCCCGGCGTTTTCGAAGAGACGCGATTGCCGCTCACCCGGCTGGACGCCGACGCGTCCTGGCGCATCGAGGGCGAGCGCATCGAGGTGGATGTGAACACGGTGCGCCTGGCCAACGCCGACGCCGAGGGCACAGCCCAGCTGCGCTGGCACACCAGCGATGCCGCACGCAGCGCATCGGGCTCGCGGTTTCCGGGCGTGCTGGACCTGACCGCCACGCTCAGCCGTGCCGACGCCACACGCGTGCACCGCTACCTGCCGCTCACCATTGGCACGCAGGCCCGGCGCTACGTGCGCGAGGCCGTTCGCGGCGGCTCGGCCAGCCGGGTGGACTTCCGCCTGCAAGGCGACATTTACGACATGCCATTTGACGCACCCGGTGCCACTGGCGTGTTTCGCATTGGCGCCCAGTTGCAGGGGCTGGACTTTGCCTACGTGCCCACCTACTTGCAAACAGCCGATGACGTGGCCTGGCCGGGCTTGCGCGGCATGGCCGGCGAGCTGGTGCTGGACCGCACCGCGCTCAAGCTCACCGGCCTGCAGGGCGGGCTGGAGGGCGCGCCCAATGTGCGGTTGAGCCAGGCCGACATCCGCGTCGATGACCTGGCCCAGACCTCCACGCTGGTGGTGAATGCCCGAGCGCAAGGCCCGGCCGGTGAGGTGCTGGGCTTTGTGCGCAACAGCCCGCTCAACGCCATGACCGGCGAGGCCCTGGCACAGGCGCGCATGGGTGGTCCGGCCAACGTGCAGTTTCAGCTCAACCTGCCTTTCTTCGACATGCCCGCGACCGCCGTGGCGGGCACGGTGCAGTTTGTGGGCAACGACGTGCAGATCAGCCCCGGATCGCCCCTGCTCGGGCGCGCCACCGGCACGCTTCAGTTCAGCGAAAAAGGCTTCAGTGTGGCAGCAGCCCAGGCACGGCTGTATGGCGGTGACATCCGGTTTGAAGGCGGTATGCGGCCCGACGCCAGTGGCGTGCCACGCATCCAGTTTCGGGGCCAGGGCATGGCCAGTGCCGACGGCTTGCGGGACGCCGGCCTGGGCTTCGTGTCGCGCCTGTTTCAAAACGCTCGCGGCAGCGCGGCTTACACCGCCCAGCTGGGTTTTCGCGCGGGCGTGCCCGAGCTGCTGGTCAACAGCAACTTGCAGGGCATGGCCATCAACCTGCCGGCGCCGCTGAACAAAGCCACAGACGCCAGCCTGCCGCTTCGCTTTGATTCGAGCGTGCTGTCCGTGGTGAACGGTGTGGCGCAGACCGACCGACTGGCGGTGCAGCTCGGAGCGCCGCTGAGCCCGCTGGCCAGCCTGCAATACGAGCGCGACATCCGTGGCGATGAGCCGCAGGTGCTGCGTGGCAGCGTGGCGGTGGGGTTGGGTGGCAACGAGGCGGCACCGCTGCCCACAGAAGGCGTGCTGGGCAACATTCGGCTGGATCAACTCAACCTGGACGCCTGGGAACGGGCGTTTGCTTCAACCACCGGTATCGATGTGCGCAGCGCTGGACTCAGTGCAGACGCTCTTGCTGCGGCCTCGAGCACCAGCCTGGCCTACCTGCCCACCACCCTGGCGGTGCGTGCCGACCGCCTCACCGTGGCGGGCCGCGTGTTCAACGGTGTGGTGCTGGGTGGCGCACGCGAGGGCACGCAGTGGCGTGCCAACGTCGATGCCGACGAACTCAACGGCTACGTGGCCTACCGCCAGCCGGGTGCGGGCACGGCGGGCAGTGTGTTTGCGCGCCTGGCGCGCCTGAGCCTAGCGCCCACGGTGGCGACCGAGGTGGAGCAGTTGTTGCAGCAACCTGCCAGCGTGCCTGCGCTGGACATTGCGGTGGACGAGCTGCGGGTGGCCAACCGCAGCCTGGGGCGGGTTGAAATTGAAGCCATCAACCGCGGCGGCACCGCGCGCAACAGCGAATGGCGCTTGACCAAGCTCAATCTCAGCCTGCCCGAGGCCCGGCTGAGTGCCACCGGCAACTGGGCCGCGCAGGAATCACCCAACGGTACGGGCACCGCCGTGCAGCGGCGAACCGCCCTGAATTTCAGGCTCGACATCGACGACTCGGGCAAGTTGCTGTCGCGCTTTGACCGCGAAGGTGTGGTGCGTGGCGGCAAGGGCCGCATGGAGGGCAGCGTCGGCTGGCTGGGTTCGCCGCTGGCGCTGGACTACCCCAGCCTCGCTGGCCAGTTGCAGGTCGAGATTGAGCGCGGCCAGTTCCTGAAGGTGGACCCGGGAGCCGCCAAGCTGCTGGGGGTGCTGAGCCTGCAGGCCCTGCCGCGGCGCCTGGTACTCGATTTTCGCGATGTGTTTTCCGAGGGTTTTGCCTTCGATTTCGTACGCGGCGATGCCCGCATCGACCAGGGGGTGCTGTTCACCAACAACCTGCAGATGAAGGGCATCAACGCGGCCGTGCTGATGGAAGGCACGGCCGACCTGGCGCGCGAGCAGCAAGACCTGAAGGTGGTGGTGGTGCCCGAGATCAACGCCGGCACCGCTTCGCTGATTGCGACCGCCATCAACCCCGCCGTGGGGCTGGGCACCTTTTTGGCGCAGTTTCTGCTGCGCCAGCCACTGCAAAGCGCGGCCACCCAAGAATTTCACATCACCGGCGGCTGGGCCGACCCCCAGGTGGAAAAGATCCAGCGCCAGCCGGCCACCCCCGCTGCATCGCCCGCCCCAGCGCTGCAGTAAGCTGTCGAACCGCCGGGTGTCCCGGGGCCACTGCCCACACCCCACCACAAGGAGTCACCATGAAAGTTGCCGCCATTCAGATGGTCTCGGGCATCAGCCTGGACGCCAACCTCAGCGAGGCCCTGCGCCTGCTGCGCCAGGCCGCCAGCGCCGGTGCCGAGCTGGCCGTGCTGCCTGAATATTTTTGTTTCATGGGCCACAAAGACGAAGACAAGCTGCTGCTGGCCGAAACGCCTGGCCTGGGCACGGTGCAAGACTTTTTGTCTGACGCCGCGCGCGACCTCAAGCTCTGGGTTGTGGGCGGTACCCTGCCCATGGCCACCGACGACCCGCTTCACGCGGCCAACGCGTCGCTGGTCTACACCCCGCGGGGCGAAAACGCCAGCCGCTACGACAAGATCCACCTGTTCCGTTTTGACAACGGCCGCGAAAGCTACGACGAAGCCAACGTGCTGCGAGCGGGCGAAACGCCCACCGTGTTTGACTGCAAGAGCCGCAGCGGCGAAAGCTGGCGCGTGGGGCAAAGCGTGTGCTACGACCTGCGCTTTGGCGAGCTGTACCGAACCCTGGCCGCCGATCTGTTACTGGTGCCGTCTGCCTTCACCCACACCACTGGCCAGGCCCACTGGGAGGTGCTGCTGCGCGCCCGTGCCATTGAAAACCAGGCCTACGTGATCGCCAGCGCGCAGGGCGGTCTGCACGAAAACGGCCGCCGCACCTGGGGCCACAGCATGGTGATCGACCCTTGGGGTGAGGTGATGGCCATGCAGGCCGAAGGCCCGGGCGTGGTGCTGGCCGACATCGACATGTCGCGCCTGCAAGCCGTGCGCATGCAGCTGCCAGCGTTGCAGCACCGCAGGCTATGAAAAGGGGACGCTCCCTGCCCCGCGTCCAAGGGCGCGTCACCCCTCACCGGGGAGCGCCACCGGTCAGCCCGCGCCCCCATCTCGCGGTGGCATGACCTCCGTGGTCGTGTCAAAGGCGTCCACACGCTCCAGCTTGCGCTCGCGCCGCTGGCTGCTCTGGGGTGCGCTGTTGGCGCTGGTGCTGGCGCTGCTGGGCGTGCTGGTGTTTCTGGCGGGCGAATACGAAGAGGGCCGCGACCAGGCCGCGCTGGAACGCGATGCGGCCCAGGTGGCCAGCGACATCCGCGGTGAGCTGATTCGCAACGTGCAGACTTTGCAGTCGCTGCACAGCGTGGCGCCAACGACCGACTCATGGGCGACACCGGCGGCCGAACTGCTCACCGCCCACCGCGAGATGGTGCGGCTGGAGTGGCGCAGCAACACCCACGCGCTGCTGGTGCACCGCGACACGCCGTACCTCGCCAACCTGTCGGGTTATCTGCACCGCGATCAGGCCCTGCCCGATGTGCGCCAGGCCTGTGAAAACGCGCGGCGACTCTCCGGCCCGGCGTTCTCGCCGAGCTACTTCTGGCCCCTGAGCGGTGGCCAGGGGCTGGAGCTGATGGAAATGTGCCTGCCGGTGGTGCGCGCAGGCGCGCCCAACGGTTTCCTGGTCGTCACCTACACCCTGCCCGGCGTGCTCACCGAGCTGACCAACAAAGCCATGTTGCAAGGTCGAGGGCTGGCATTTACCGAGCCCGACGGCACGCGCCTGGCGCTGCACAGCACCGTGACCAGCAGCCGCCGCCTGCTCCAAGCCAGCATTCTGCTGGACCTGCCCGGTCACACCCTCATGCTGCGCATGGAGAGTCCGCGCCAGGCTGTGGGCCTGTTTCCCAACGTGCTGACCGCCGTGGTGGGCGCCCTGTCGCTGGCTTTGCTGGCGGTGCTGGCCTTGCTGGGTCGCGACATGCGAAGGCGCCAGCGCGCCGAGCTGGACGTGGCCGACGCCCTGGCCTTTCGCAAGGCGATGGAGAATTCCTTGGTGACAGGCCTTCGCGCCAGGGCCATGGACGGGCGGATCACCTACGTCAACCCGGCGTTCTGCCAGATGGTGGGCTACAGCGCCGAGCAGCTCATTGGCACCGGCTTGCCAGCCCCCTGGTGGCCGCCCGAGCTGGTAGACGAATACCAGCAGCGCCTGGCGGTGCGCCTGGCCGGGCAGACGCTGCCCCGTGAAGGCTACGAGTCGGTGTTCCAGCGCAGCGACGGCACCCGGTTTCCGGTGCTCATCATCGAAGCTCCGCTGATCGACGCCCAAGGTGTGCAGACCGGCTACATGAGCGCCATCCTCGACCTCACCGAGCAGCGCCGGGTGGAAGACATCAACCGCGCTTCGCAAGACCGCCTGCAGGCCACTGCCCGGCTGGCCACGGTGGGCGAAATGGCCTCGCTGCTGAGCCACGAACTCAACCAGCCGCTGGCCGCCATTGCCAGCTACGCCACCGGCACGCTCAATCTGCTGCAAGACACCACCCAGGCCGCGCCACAGGCCGACTTGCAGCTGGCTATGCGCCGCATCAGCGAACAGGCCGAACGCGCCGGCCGGGTCATCAAGAGCGTGGCCGACTTCGTGCGCCGGCGCGAGCAGGTGCGCGAGGCGGTGGCGCCGCAAAGCCTTATCGACGCCATTGCACCGCTGCTGGGTTTGCAGGCCAAAAAACAGGGCATCCGCGTGCAGATCGAGTTGGCGCCGGGTGTGCCGCCGGTGCTGTGCGACCGCACCATGGTCGAGCAAGTGTTGCTGAACCTCGCGCGCAACGGCATGCAGGCCATGCCCGAGGGCGACCCGCCGTCCCGCTCTGCCGAGCGCTTGCTCACGGTGTCGGTGCGCCAGTCGCGCTTGCAATCGGGTGTGTTGGTGGGCGGGCTGGCGCAGAAGTCCTGGGTCGAATTCGCGGTGACCGATCGGGGGCACGGCCTAAGCGCCGACGTGCAGGCCAAACTGTTCACGCCGTTTTTCACCACCAAGGCCGAAGGCATGGGGCTGGGCCTGAGCTTGTGCCGCACTGTGATCGAGCAGCATGGCGGCGCACTCACCCACGAGCCGTTCCTGCCACGGGGCACGGTGTTCAGGTTCACGCTGCCGGGCGCCTGAGGCCGCCTGCAGCCCGCGCCAGCTGTGTTTTAGGGGGCCGTGGCGGGGCTGGTTTCAGCCGTTTTTTCTGTTGGAGGCCAGGGCATCGCACTGGCCTTTAGCGGTGCGCCGATGGGGCTGGCGGCCAGACCTTTTTGTACCGCCTCCAGGTCCTGCGGGGTGGGGTACTGGTCTTGCAGCAGGTAGTCAAACACCCGGCGCGCAATGGGGGCCGCATGTGCCGCACCAAACCCAGCGTTTTCCACCACCACCGCCAGTGCCACGCGCGGCTGCTCCATGGGGGCGAAGGCCACGTAGAGCGAGTGGTCGCGCTGGTGTTCTTCCAGCTTGCGCGCGTCGTAGCGGTCTTTCTGGCCAATCGTCACCGCTTGGGCGGTGCCGGTTTTGCCACCGCTTTCGTAGCCTGCGCCGGCAAACACCCGGGCTGACGTGCCATCGGTCGTCACACCTTGCATGGCCCGCAACACGGTTTGAACATGCTCGGGTTTGTAGCCCAGGTGGGTGGCCGCGGGCACCTTGGGCGGTGTGCGTTCTCGGGTGACCACGTCTTCTGTGGCCAGGGTGAGGTGCGGTGTGTATTTCACGCCGCCGTTGGCCAGCGTGGCCATGGCGTGGGCCAGCTGCAGCATGGTGAAATTGTTGTAGCCCTGGCCAATGCCCAGTGAGATGGTTTCACCGGCGTACCAGCGTTTTTGCTCGGGCCGTTTGTAGGCGTTGCGCTTCCATTCCTGGCTTGGCAACACACCGCGCACCTCACCGCGCAGGTCAATGCCGGTGATCTGTCCAAAACCCAGCGGCCTCATGAAATCGTGCATCAGGTCCACGCCCATTTCGCTGGCCAGCGAGTAGTAGTAAGTGTTGCTCGACTTGATGATGCTGCGGCGCATGTCGACCGCGCCCAGCCCACCGTCGCCGTGGCTGCGAAAGCGGTGGTTGCCAAACATCCAGAAGCCGGGATCGTTGATGGTGGTCCCCGCGCTGCGGGTGCCGGTTTCCAGTGCGCCCAGCGCCATGAACGGCTTGTAGGTCGAGCCCGGCGGGTAGGTGCCGCGCAGTGCCCGGTTCAACAGCGGTTTGTCCAGCGACTCGTTGAGTGCGCGCCAGTTTTCCACGTCGATACCTTCGACGAACAAGTTGGGGTCGAAGGTGGGTTTGCTGACGAAGGCCAGCACCTCGCCGTTGCGCGGGTCGATCGCCACCAGCGCACCGCGGCGCTCGCCAAACATGTCTTCCACCAGCTTCTGCAGCTGAATGTCGATCGCCAGCACCACCGTGTTGCCTGGGGTGGCCGGCGTGTTGGCCAGCGAGCGCACAGCGCGCCCGCCTGCCGAAGTTTCCACCCGTTCAAAACCCGTGATGCCGTGCAGTTCGCGTTCATAGCTTTGTTCGGCGCCGAGCTTGCCGATGTATTCGGTGCCCCGGTAGTTGGCCTGTTCTTCCTCGGGCCATTCCTCGATGCTGGCTTTCTCGCGCTGGTTGATGCGGCCGATGTAGCCTATGACGTGGCTTGCCACGTCGCCATGCGGGTACTGACGGATCAGCCGTGCCCGCACATCAACCCCCGGAAAACGGTAGCGCTGGGCCGTGAAGCGCGCCACCTCTTCGTCGCTCAGGCGGGTGCGCAGGGGCAGCGAGTCGAAGCGGTGCGACTCTTCCAACAGCTTGCGAAAGCGGCGTTTGTCGCGCGGCGGCACGTCGACGATCGCACCCAAGGCGTCGATGGTGCCGTCCAGATCAGCCACCTTGGAGGGTGTGATCTCCAAGGTGTAGGCGGAATAGTTGGTCGCCAGCACGCGGCCGTAGCGGTCCAGAATCTGCCCCCGGTTGGGCACCACCGGCAGCACCGCCGTGCGGTTGCTCTCGGCCTGTGCCAGCAGGTCGTCGTGCCGCACGACCTGCAGGTACAGCATGCGCGCAGCGATCAGGCCAAACGCAAGCAACACGCCCAGCCCCGCCACCACCACCCGGGTGCGGAACTGCGCCAGGTCGGCTTCGACGTTGCGTAACTCCGTCATGGATGTGGCCCCCATGCTCCGCCGCTGCGCGAGTCGCTGCCCCCCAAGGGGGGTGTTTCGCCTTGGGGCGGCCCGGCGGCGCAACCTGGCCCCCAAGCGGGCTCCAGCTGCTGGCAGGAACCCGGGGCTGCACCACGGCGCGGGTCGGCCCGGCGCGAGGTGTCGGGGCACCAATATGTGGTGAAACCGGCTTTGCCGGGCCACTTGCATCGCCCCCTTGAGGGGGCGACGCCAAAGGCGGCGCGGGGGTGTTTCATCTACAGTGGCCGGTTGTCGTCGGGGTTGGGCGCGCGGCGCTGGGGCGCCAGCAGCAGCACACTGGCCACAGGCCAGAGCAAGGCCTCAACGAACGGCGCCAGAAAGAACAGCCCGCCCGGAAACGTGCCACCCGAGGCCATGCGCACCAGCAATTCGAGCAGATGCACCCCCAAAAACAACGGGAACAGCTGCACCGCCTGCGTGGGCACCGCAAACCAGAGCAGGCGCCGGTGCATGAAGACGGCAAAGTAGCCGAGCACCGTGTAGGCCAGGGCGTGCTGGCCCAGCAGCGCGCCCTGCTGCACGTCCATGGCCAGACCAAAGGCAAAGGCCACGCCCACGCCGATGCGCAGCGGCTGGTGCACGCTCCAGAACACCAGCACCACGGCGAGCAGGTCGGGCACCCAGGCTGCACGGCCCCACAGGCCCATGTTCAGTGTCATGTTGAGCAGCAGCGCACCGATCAGTGTGAACCAGATGAAGAACGGGTTCACAGGCAGCAGCAACTGCTGGCCACGGCGCATGATCATGGCGCACTCCGGGGGTTGGCCACGGCTTTGCCGGGGGCTTTGCGCGCCGGTGCGCCGCTCGGTTCGGGCAGGGGCGATGGCGGCAGGCTGGGCCCCACGGGCGCCAGCACCAGCACATGCAGCGCACCTTGCACGCGGGCCAGCGGTTCACAACCGATGCGGGTGAACGACGATTCGGCGCGCCGCTCGACCAGCGTCACACGCGCCACCGGCAAGCCGGGCGGGTAAACGCCGTCGACCCCGCTGGTGGTCAGCAAGTCGCCTTGTGCGATGTCGGCATTGGCCAGCGTGTAGCGCAGCTCCAGCCCGTCGCCGGTGGCCGACGGCTGACCATAGGCCACATTGCGCACACCGGTGCGGGTATTGAGCACGGGAATCGCCTGGTCCCGGTCCACCAGCAAGGTCACCTCGGACACCAGTGGGTACACGCGGGTCACCTGGCCGAGGACCCCGCTTTCGTCGATCACGGCCGAGCCTGGCTCTATGCCGTGGGTTTGCCCGCGGTCAATCACCACCTTGCGCGAAAACGGATCGGCTGCGTCGTACAGCACCTGTGCGCCGGTGGCCGGGGTGGTGATACGCGCGCGCATGGCCAGCAGTTCGCGCAGGCGCTGGTTTTCCAGGTTGAGTTGTTCGAGCTGCAGCGACTGCCCCGCCTGAGTGGCCAGGCGCTGCAGCGCTTCGCCCTCGCTGCGCTGCGCCTGATGCAGCGACGTGAAATAGCCTCCGGCCTGGCCCACCGCCTGCACCGGTTGCAACACCAGCCATTGCACCGGGTAGAGCGCTGTGGCCATGGCCGAGCGGATGGGCACAGTGAGCTTGAAACGCACGTCGGCCACCATCACAAACAAAGCCAGTGCGCTGAATACAACCAGTTTGGACAGCGCCGACGGCCCCTGTTTAAAAAACGGTGGCGGGGTGCGGTCCAGGGTGCCCAGTGGCATGGATGGTCGGTGGGGGCTGGAGCTGTGCCGCCGGGCGGCGTGGGGTTATTCGCTGGTGAAAATGGTGCCCAGGCGCTCCATGCGCTCCAGGGCCATGCCGCAGCCGCGCACCACGCAGGTCAACGGCTCTTCGGCCACCAGCACCGGCAGGCCGGTTTCTTCGGCCAGCAGACGGTCCAGGTCGCGCAGCAGGGCGCCGCCACCGGTCAACATCATGCCGCGCTCGGCAATGTCGGCGCCCAGTTCGGGGGGCGTGTGCTCCAACGCCATTTTCACGGCCGACACGATGTTGTTCAGCGGGTCGGTCAGGGCTTCGAGAATTTCGTTGCTGGAAATGGTGAAGCTGCGTGGCACGCCTTCGGACAGGTTGCGGCCCTTGACTTCCATTTCCTTGACTTCGGAGCCCGGAAAGGCCGAGCCAATGTGCTTCTTGATGGCTTCGGCCGTGGGCTCGCCAATCAGCATGCCGTAGTTGCGGCGGATGTAGGCAATGATGGCATCGTCAAAGCGGTCTCCGCCCACGCGCACGCTGCCCTTGTAAACCATGCCGCCCAGGCTGATGACGCCCACTTCGGTGGTGCCACCACCAATGTCGACCACCATCGAGCCGGAAGCGTCCGACACCGGCAGGCCGGCGCCAATGGCCGCGGCCATGGGTTCTTCGATCAGGTAAACCTCGGAGGCGCCAGCGCCCAGGGCCGACTCGCGGATAGCGCGGCGCTCCACCTGGGTGGAGCCGCAGGGCACGCAGATGATGATGCGAGGGCTCGGCTTGAACATCGAGCGCGGATGCACCATCTTGATGAACTGCTTGAGCATTTGCTCGGTCACGGTGAAGTCGGCAATGACGCCGTCTTTCATCGGGCGAATCGCTTCGATGTTGCCGGGTACCTTGCCCAACATCGCCTTGGCTTCTTTGCCCACGGCCTGAATCGTCTTCTTGCCCTGGGGACCGCCTTCGTGACGAATGGACACCACCGAGGGTTCGTCAAGGACGATGCCTTTGCCGCGAACGTAAATCAGGGTGTTGGCTGTGCCGAGGTCAATGGCCAGGTCGGTCGAAAACTGCCGACGAAACGCTTCAAACATGGTGCAAAAGTCCTGTGGGGCATGGGCACGGCTTCGCGTGCTCATCGCCGGGTATGGGTTGGCTTGTAGGCCGAAAGGTGTGGCTAAGTATTTGATTCAAGGGCAAAAAGCGTCGCAGGACGGGTATTGCCGCTAAACCTTGGATAATACCGTATCCCCTGTGCATAACTGTGCGCATTGCGGGGCAAATTCTTCTCTTTACAACCCGTTGCAGGGGCGTTTTTCACGCCTTGGGTTGTTTCTTTTGTATTACACAGCAACCGAGTCCTGTCATGTCCCTGACCCTGTCCGACATCGGGCGCATCGCCAACCTCGCCCGGCTTGAGCTGTCTGCCGCCCAGAGCGAACGCATGCTGACCCAGCTCAGTGGTTTTTTCGAGACCGTTGAGCAGATGAACGCCGTCGACACCACCGGCGTCGAGCCCCTCGCCCACCCCACGGCCGTCATCGACCATGTGAGCTTGCGCTTGCGCCCCGACGTGGCCAGCGAGCCCAACAACCGCGAAGCCAACCAAAAGAGCGCGCCCGCCGTTGAGCGCGGCCTGTTTCTCGTACCCAAGGTGATCGAATGAACGCCCAAGACATCCACCAGATGGGCGTTGCCGAACTGGCCTCAGCCCTGGCCCACCAGAAGGTGTCCAGCGTGGAAGCCGCGCAGCAGCTGCTGGCGCGTGCCAAGCAGCATGCCAGCCTGGGCGCCTACCTCGCCTTCAACGAAGAAGCCACCCTGACCCAGGCCAAGGCCGCTGATGCCCGCTTGGCCGCCGGCGAGCGCACGCCGCTGCTGGGAGTACCGCTGGCGCACAAAGATATTTTCGTTACCCGCGACTTCCCCACCACCGCCGGCTCCCAGATGCTGGCCGGCTACCAAAGCCCGTTTGATGCCACCGTGGTGACCCAGCTGGCCGCTGCGGGCGCCGTGACGCTGGGCAAGCTCAACTGCGATGAGTTCGCCATGGGCTCGGGCAACGACAACTCGGCCTTTGGGCCGGCGCACAACCCCTGGGACGTGTCGCGCGTGCCCGGCGGCTCGTCGGGTGGTTCGGCCGCTGCGGTGGCGGCCCGCCTGGCGCCTGCCGCCACCGGCACCGACACCGGCGGCTCCATCCGCCAGCCCGCCGCGTTTTGCGGCATCACCGGCATCAAGCCCACCTATGGCCGCTGCTCGCGCTATGGCATGGTGGCGTTTGCCTCCAGCCTCGACCAGGCCGGGCCCATGGCCCGCAGCGCCGCCGACTGCGCGGTGTTGCTGAGCGCCATGGCTGGCCCCGACATCGACCGCGATTCCACCAGCCTGGACCACCCGGGCGAAAACTACAGCGCGGCTCTGGCTCAGCCTCGCGCCGGTGCCACCGCCGCGCAGCCGCTCAAAGGCCTGCGCATTGGTTTGCCCACCGAATTCTTCGGCGCGGGTTGCGCGCCCGATGTGCTGGCTGCCGTGCGCGCAGCGCTGGCCGAATACGAAAAACTGGGCGCCACGCTGGTGGACATTTCGCTGCCACGCACCGAGCTGTCAATCCCGGTCTACTACGTCATTGCGCCGGCCGAGGCGTCGAGCAACCTCAGCCGTTTTGACGGTGTGAAGTTCGGTCACCGCGCCGCGCAATACGACGACCTGATCGACATGTACAAGAAGTCGCGCAGCGAAGGCTTTGGCCCCGAGGTGCAGCGCCGCATCATGATTGGCACCTATGTCCTGAGCCACGGGTACTACGACGCGTACTACCTGCAGGCGCAAAAAATCCGCCGCCTGATCGCGCAAGACTTTCAGCAGGCCTTCACCCAGTGCGACGTGATGGCCGGGCCGGTGGCGCCCACAGTGGCGTGGAAAATTGGCGAGAAAAGTGCCGACCCGATGGCCAACTACCTGGCCGACATTTACACCTTGTCCACCAGCCTCGCTGGCTTGCCTGGCATGAGCGTGCCAGCCGGTTTTGGCGCTGCCAACATGCCGGTGGGTCTGCAGCTCGTGGGTAACTATTTCAAGGAAGGCGAGCTGCTGCAGACAGCTCACGCCTTTCAGCAAGCCACCGACTGGCATCTCAAAACGCCACAGGGCTACTGAACATGAGTGACAAGAAACAAGCTTCCCTCTTGGTGCAAGGTTACGAAGTTGTCATCGGCTTTGAAACCCATGCCCAGCTCTCCACGCAAAGCAAAATTTTCAGCCGTGCGCCCACGGCCTTTGGCGCCGAGCCCAACACGCAAGCCTGCGCGGTGGACTTGGCGCTGCCCGGCACGCTGCCGGTGATGAACCGCGGTGCGGTCGAAAAAGCCATTCGCCTGGGTCTGGCGCTGGGCTCGCACATTGCGGAGCAAAGCGTGTTTGCCCGCAAAAATTACTTCTACCCCGACCTGCCCAAGGGCTATCAGATCAGCCAGTTTGAGATCCCGGTGGTGCAGGGTGGCGAGGTGTCGTTTTTCCTGGGGGACGAGAAGAAGACGGTGCACTTGGTGCGCGCTCATCTGGAAGAAGACGCGGGCAAGAGCCTGCACGAAGACTTCGTTGGCCAGTCGGGCATTGATCTGAACCGCGCCGGCACGCCACTGCTGGAGATCGTGACAGAGCCCGACATGCGCAGCAGCGCCGAGGCCGTGGCCTACGCGAAAGAGCTGCACAAGATCGTGACCTGGATCGGCATTTGCGACGGCAACATGCAAGAAGGCAGCTTCCGTTGCGACGCCAACGTGTCGGTTCGCAAGCCCGGTAGCGAGCTGGGGACGCGCCGCGAGATCAAGAACCTGAACTCGTTCAAGTTCATGCAACAAGCGATCGACTACGAGGTGCGCTGGCAGATCGACCAGATTGAAGACGGCCACACCATTCAGCAGGCCACCGTGCTGTTTGACCCCGACACCGGTGAAACCCGCGCCATGCGCACCAAGGAAGACGCGGCCGACTACCGCTACTTCCCCGACCCCGACCTGCCGCCGCTGGTGATTGGCCGCGACTGGGTGGAGCGTGTGAAAGGCGACATGCCTGAGTTGCCGCGCCAGATGGCCGAGCGTCTGGTGGCTGAGTACGGCTTGCCCGAGTACGACGCGACCACGCTCACCCAGAGTCCGGCCATGGCGGCGTATTTTGAGACGGCAGCGAAGGCATCCGGCCAGGCCAAGATGGCCAGCAACTGGATCATGGGCGAGGTCTCGCGCCGGCTGAACGCAGAAGAGCGCGACATGGCCGGCGTGCCGGTGAGCGCTGCGCAGTTGGCTGCGCTCATTGGCCGCATTGCGGACGGCACCGTGTCCAACAACGCGGCCAAGCAGGTGTTTGAATCGCTCTGGACTGGCGAGTCTGCCGATGTTGACGCCGTCATCGAAGCCAAAGGCCTCAAGCAGATGAACGACAGCGGCGCACTGGAGAAAATCATCGACGAGGTGATGGCCGCCAACGCGCCCATGGTCGAGCAGTTCCGCGCTGGCAAAGACAAGGCCTTCAACGCGCTGGTGGGTCTCGTCATGAAAGCCAGCAGAGGCAAGGCCAACCCGCAGCAGGTCAACGACGTGCTGAAGCAGAAACTGCAGTGAGCTAGCGAGGGGCGCGGGCCTTGTCCTGCGCGCGTGCCCTAACCCAGAAGCACCGTGGAACCAGCTTCGCCGGGCCACAACTGCTGTCCCCCTCAAGGGGGGAGCCGCGTCAGCGGCGCAGGGAGGCGTTCACCTACCGCTCCAGAGCTGGCGCAGCTTGACCAGCTCTTCATCAAAGCGTGCGTTGATGCGCTTTTTTTCCTGGGCTTGTTCGTCCAGAAAACGCTTTTGCACCAGCACCTGCTGCTGGTTGTCTTCAGATTTTCGGCGCAGCCAAGTCGGGATCTTGGTGGGGTCCCGTTGATAAAATTCCATTTCGGTGGCGATGTTTTTGCGCTGCTCTTCCAGAGCCCGTTCGCGCTTGTTCACCGCACCAATCACCTCGTCAACCTGGTTCAGCGCCTCGCCACGCTCTTTTTCGTGGGACGCCAGTGTGGGGTAGCGGATCAGCAGCGCACGGTCGCGGCGTTTTTCCTCGGCGAGCCGCGCACGCTGCTCGTCTTCTTCCTTGCGCTGCGCGTCCAGCCGGGCGCGTTCCTCGGCTGTGTAGCTCGGTGGCAGCACGCGGCGCACCACACCGGTGCTGCCCAGCTGGCGTTGTTCACGGTCCAGGCATTCGTGAATGGGCCGGTCCGAGGTGATACGGCGACCCTTGCTGTCGATGCAGGTGTAAATACCCTGTGTGTTGCTCTGGGCTGACAGGCCCGTCGCCCAGCTCAGCGCCAGCAGCGCGACACACAACGCACCCGCCGGGGTGCGCGACAAAGACAGGCAGTTTCGATGCACAAGGTTTCCTCAGGCCACGCCGTAGCGCTGGCGGTAGGCCTGCACACGCTCAAGATGAGCGCCGAGCTCACCGCCGGTGTTATCCGTTAGATACTGCAGCAAATCGGCCAGCCTCGCAATGGCGCAGACTTGCAAGCCCAGCTGGTGCTGCACATATTGCACTGCACTGTGCTCCACGTCACGAATCTGGCCGTCCGGGCCCATTTCAGTGGCTTTTTCCTGGCGGTCCAGGGCAATCGCCACCGCGTGTGGTGTGGCGCCAGCGGCTTGTATCAAGGCGATGGATTCGCGCGCGGCGGTGCCGGCGCTCATCACATCGTCCACGATCAGCACCCGGCCCTTGAGTGGTGCGCCCACCAGCGTGCCGCCCTCGCCGTGGTCTTTGGCTTCTTTGCGGTTGTAGGCAAACGGCGCGTTGCGCCCCATGCGTGCCAGCTCGATGGACACCGCTGCCCCGAGCGGGATGCCTTTGTAGGCCGGGCCAAAGATCATGTCAAATTCGATGCCGCTGTCGACCAGGGCTTTTGCATAAAATTGCGCGAGTCGACCCAGCTTGGCGCCGTCGTCAAACAGGCCCGCATTGAAAAAATACGGTGACAGACGCCCGGCCTTGGTCTTGAACTCGCCGAAGCGCAACACGCCCGAGTCCACGCAGAACTGCACAAAGTCCTGCGCCAAAGCGCCGCCACCTTCAGCACCGGCAGCCGCCGTGCCCACATCCAACACCATGGGGAATTCCTTGTTCAAACTGACCAGCCTCAACCTCAACGGCATACGCTCTGCCAGCACCAAAGGGCTGGAGGCATGGCTCGCGGGGCACCAGCCCGATTGTATTTGTGTGCAGGAAATCAAGGCGCAGGCCGCCGACCTGAGCGGCCGCTTTGAAGCGCTGGCGGGTTTGAATGGTTACTTTCACTGCGCCGAGAAAAAAGGTTATTCCGGCGTTGGCGTGTACACCCGCCACGAACCCAGCGACGTGGTGGTGGGCTTTGACGGCGGTGAGTTCGACGCCGAAGGCCGTTATGTGGAACTGCGTTTTGACACGCCTTCGCGCAAGCTGTCGCTGATCAGCGCCTACTTTCCCAGCGGCTCGTCTGGCCCTGAGCGGCAAGAAGCCAAATACCGCTTCCTCGCCCTCATGTACCCCCACCTGATGGCGCTCAAAGGCGAGCGCGAGTTTGTCTTGTGCGGCGACATCAACATCGCCCATCAGCAAGCCGACCTGAAGAACTGGCGCAGCAACCAGAAGAACAGCGGCTTTCTACCCGAAGAGCGCGCCTGGATGACGCAGTTGCTCACCGACGGCGGCCTGGTGGACGTGTACCGCCACCTGCAGCCCGACACCACCGACGCTTGCTACACCTGGTGGAGCAACCGCGGCCAGGCCTACGCCAACAACGTGGGCTGGCGACTCGACTACCACCTGGCCACACCCGCGCTGGCATCGCAAGCGCGCACCGAGGCGATCTACAAAACCGAGAAGTTCTCGGACCACGCGCCCATCACCATCGAATACGACTTTTCGATTTGAGCCCGACATGTTTCAGTACTTCACCGTCCCCGTCACCGCCTTCGCCCAGAACTGCTCCATCGTCTGGTGCGACCAAACCCTGGACGCGGCCATCATCGACCCCGGTGGCGACCTGGACCGGTTGCTGGCCGAGGTGAAGCGTCTGGGCGTCCATCTCAAAGCCATCTGGCTCACGCACGCCCACATTGACCACGCCGGCGGCACCGCCGAGCTGGCCGAACGTCTGGGCTTGCCCATCATTGGCCCGCACCCGGGCGACCAGTTCTGGATCGATGGGCTGCCCCAGCAAAGTCAGATGTTTGGTTTCCCGCCCGCTGGCCACTTCACGCCCACGCGCTGGCTGGCCGACGGCGACACGGTGCACATCGGGCACTGCACGCTCAATGTGCGCCACTGCCCTGGCCACACGCCCGGCCATGTGGTGTTTCACAGCCCAGAGGCGAAGCGTGTGTTTGTGGGTGACGTGCTGTTTGCCGGCAGCATCGGGCGCACCGATTTTCCACAGGGCAACCACGCCCAGCTCATCAGCAGCATCCAGGAGCGCCTGTGGCCCATGGGAGACGACACGGTGTTCATTCCTGGCCATGGGCCAGAGAGCACCTTGGGCGAAGAGCGCCGCTTCAACCCCTATGTAGGACGGGGCTGAGTTTCAGCACCGTCTCCTGCGGGCGCAGGCATCAACCCCGCCGTGCTGCCTCGTACAGCCCTTGCACCTTGGGCACATTGGCCTGCAGGTCGCGTATGCGGTTGGGTCCGCTGGGGTGGGTGGACAAGAAGCCCGGCCCCGCACCGCCCGAGGCCGCGGTCATTTTTTCCCACAGGCTCACGCTGGCCTGGGGCTTGTAGGCAGCGCGGGCGGCCAGTTCCAGGCCCACCAGGTCGGCTTCTGACTCGTCTTCGCGGCTGAACTTTAGGGTCAGCAGTTGGGTGCCCAGGCCGGCGGCCACGTTGCCCAGTTCGCCCAGGCCCAGCAACTGCGCGCCCAGGCGCAGGCCGAGGTTGGTGGCGCTGCTTTTGGCTACCCGTTCGCGGGCGTGCTCGCGCAGGGCATGGGCCATTTCATGGCCCATGATCATGGCGGCCTCGTCGTCGCTCAGTTTGAGCTTGTCCAGAATGCCGGTGTAAAAAGCGATTTTGCCGCCGGGCATGCAAAACGCATTGACCTGCGGGCTCTGGATCAGGTTCACTTCCCATTGCCATTGCGTGGCGCGCGCGTTCCAGGCGGGCGCGTGCGGAATGATGCGCTGCGCAATGCGGCGTAGGCGTTGCACCTGCGGGTGGCTAGTGGGCAGCAGGGCCTGTTTGCCTCCGGCTTCGCCCATCATCTGGGCGTATTGCTGCCGCGCGGCGCCTTCCAGTTCTTCGGCGGGCACCAGCTTGCGCAGGGCAGACGATTTGCCCACATCCACCTGTGCCGCCGCCGGCAACGTGGCGGCCGCCGCCCCCGCCAACACAAAGGCGCGCCGGGCCGACCACACAGGTTGCCCGCCCGGCGGTGCCGCGGGGGACGACGGGGTGGCGGTCGAGGCCGATCGAAGGTCGCAGAAGATGCACATAGGTCAATAATAGACAAAGCGGCGCATGTGCGCCTGCACAAGCCAATCTGCTCCAACCGATGTCGCTGCCTCCGCCTTCTGCCTTGCCCACCGTGCCACCTGCAGCCACCGAGCCCGCGACACCCGCCGCCGAGTTGAAGCCCACCTGGGGTGACACCTTGCGGGTGTACCTGGAGCCCGCCAGCCTGCGCATGTTTGCGCTGGGTTTTTCAGCCGGCCTGCCGTTGCTGCTGGTGCTGGGCACGCTGAGCTTTCGGCTGCGCGAAGCCGGGCTGGACCGCACCACCATCGGTTACCTGAGCTGGGTGGGGCTGGCCTATGGTTTCAAGTGGTGCTGGGCACCGCTGGTGGACCGCATGCCCATTCCGCTGCTCACGCGCTTCATGGGCCGGCGGCGCAGCTGGTTGCTGCTGTCGCAGCTGGCCATCATGGCTGCGCTGGTGGGTATGGCGCTGGCCGACCCGCGCAGCCAGCTCACGCTGGTGGTGTGGTGTGCGCTGGCGGTGGCGTTTGCCTCGGCCACGCAGGACATTGCGCTGGATGCCTTTCGTATCGAATCAGCCGACGCGCGCCACCAGGGTGCGCTGGCCGCCACCTACCAGACCGGCTACCGCCTGGCCATGATCTGGGCCGGTGCCGGCGTGTTGTGGCTGGCGGCCCGCGCCGAGGTGGCGCCTGCCGTGGCCACCGCCGGAGTGGCAGGGCCGGGTGTGCTGTACCAGCAGGCCGCCTGGACGTCGGCCTACCTTGTCATGGCGGCCAGCATGCTGGTGGGGGTGCTCACCGTGCTGTTCACCCGCGAGCCGGTGCGCGTGGCGTTGGCGCCGTCCAAAAACGCGGCCGAGTGGTTGCGCAGCGCGCTGGTGGAGCCGTTTGCCGATTTTCTGAAACGCTACGGCAAGCAGGCGCTGCTGATCTTGGCGCTGATTGGTGTGTACCGCATCAGCGATGTGGTGATGGGCATCATGGCCAACCCATTTTATGTGGACATGGGTTACACCAAAGACGAGGTGGCGGCAGTAACCAAGGTCTACGGCATCATCATGACGCTGGTGGGCGCCTTCATTGGCGGGGCGCTGTCGCTCAAGCTGGGTGTCATGCGGGTGCTGATGCTGGGCGCCGTGTTGTCTGCCGCGAGCAACCTGCTGTTTGCCTGGCTGGCTGGGCACGGGCATGACGTGACGGCGCTGATTGCCGTGATCTCGGCCGACAACCTGAGCGCTGGTGTGGCTTCGGCGGCGTTCATTGCTTACCTGTCGAGCCTGACCAACGTGACCTACTCGGCCACGCAATATGCGCTGTTCAGCTCCATGATGCTGCTGGCGCCGAAGTGGCTGGCCGGTTATTCGGGCGCGTTTGTGGACGCATACGACTACGCCACCTTTTTCACCGCCACTGCGTTTTTGGGTGTGCCGGTGCTGCTGCTGGTGTGGCTGGCCACGCGCTTGCAGCCCGGCGCCATGGCGGTGCGTCAGCCGCCCGACCCGGCCAACAACGCCTGAAGCGCTGCTTTTTGCACCTTGCCCAGCGCGGTCTTGGGCAGGGCATCCACCTTGAGCCAGCGGCGCGGCCATTTGTAGCGCGCCAGCCGTCCGTCCAGAAAGTGCTGCAGGGGTTGTGCCCAGTCTGCATCTGGTGGGGTGCTGTCGCGCAGCACCACCACGGCCACCAGCACCTCACCCCAGCGCTCGTCAGCCTGGCCCAGCGCCGCGCATTCGGCCACGCTGGGGTGTTGCGCCAGCAGGTTCTCGATCTCGGCTGGGTAGATGTTTTCACCGCCCGAAATGACCATGTCTTTGGCCCGCCCCACCACGGTGTAGCTGCCATCGGCTGCCTGTTGTGCCAAGTCGCCAGTGTGGAAAAACCCCGCACCGTCCAGCGCGGCGCGGTCCGGCCAGTAGCGGTGCACCACATTGGGCCCGCGCACCCACAGCTCACCCACGGCGCCGGGTGCCACCGGCAGGCCCTGCGCATCGCGCAGCACCACGTCCACCCCCGGCGCCGGCCAACCGCACGAGCCCACATGGTCTTGTGCCTGGGCGGGCGGCAGGGCAATGGAAAACGGCCCGGTTTCGGTGCTGCCGTACACGTTGCACACCGGCACGCCGCGCGCCATGAACGCCAGCAGCGGCTCGGGTGGCAACAGGCTGGAGCCTGCCCACACCGCGCGCAGGCCCGACACATCGGTGGCCGTCCACTGGCTGTGGCTGGTGAGCGCCTGCAAGGTGGCGGGCACCTGCAGCGTGAGCGTGGGGCGCTCGTGGTGCAGGCAGGCCAGCGTGGCGCTGGCGTCAAAGCGCGCAAACAGCAACACATGCGCCCCCACCGACAGCGCCGGCAGCGTCTGGATGCCCAACCCGCCCACATGGAACAGCGGCAGCACCGTGAGCACGGTGTCGGCAGCCCTCATGCCTTGCACCTGCGCGGCAATGGCCATGTTGGCCAGCACATTGCTCTGGGTGTGTACCGCGCCTTTGGGCAGCCCGGTGGTGCCCGATGTGTAGACCAACAGCAGCGGGCTGTCCAGCGCATCGGTGGCGGGTGCAGCGGGCTGTGCGGGTTCGCTGACGGTGCTCAGCGCCTGTACGGACCACAGCGCCAAGGGTGACTCAAGCCGTTGCACCAGTGTGCGCGCGGCCGTGGCCAGGGTGTCGTCGTGGACCAGCAAGGCGGGCGTGCAGTCTTGCAGCACGGCGCCCCATTCGGCCGGTGACAGGCGGTGGTTCAGCGGTACCAGCACCGCGCCGAGGCGCGCCAGGGCAAACAGCAGCGCGAGCTGTGCTGGGTGGTTCAGGCCGAGCCAGGCCACGCGGTCACCCCGGCGCAGGCTGGGTGTCAGCTGGGATGCGATGGTGTCCACGCGTTGGGTCAGGTCTGCGTATGTGAGCTGGGCCCAAGGCCCGCTCACCGGGCCCGTCGGGTCGCGCCAGCTCAGCGCCAGCGCATCGGGCCGTTGGGCCGCCTGTTGCTGCAGCAAAGCGTCAAGCGACCCCGCAGGCAGCGCTGGCGCTGGGTTGGGGGCATCGGGTGGTGGGGCGCCAGGCCCGGGCGGTGTGGTCCACATGCGGGCGACTTTACGCGAGCCGTTGTATGGCGTGGCTGGGCGCACAGGACGCTATAGTAGAAAACCTATGGCTTCACTCTCCACCCAGCACCCCGACGCCAAAATTTTCCTGGTGGACGATGACGCCAGTGTGCGCGAAGCGCTGGCGTGGCTGCTGCGTACCCGCCGCCTGCTGAGCGAGAGCTTTGACAGCGCCGACGCTTTTCTGGCCGAAATGGAGAGCTGGCGGCGCGAACCCGATGTGCCGTGCTGCGTGCTGCTCGACGTGCGCATGCCTGGCATGAGCGGCCTGACTTTGTTTGAACACCTGCTCACCCTGCCCTGGCAGGCGGCCATGCCCGTCATTTTCTTGTCCGGCCATGCCGATGTGCCCACTGCGGTGGATGCGGTCAAGCGCGGTGCTTTTGACTTTTGCGAAAAACCGTTTTCCGACAACGCGCTGGTCGACCGGGTGGAGCAGGCGCTGGCCCAGTCGGCTCAGGTGTTGGCACAGCGCCAGGCGCAGCGCAGCGTGCAGCAGCGGGTGGACAGCCTGACCGAGCGCGAGCGAGATGTGATGGACCTGGTGGTGGCCGGCCTGCCCAACAAGCTGGTGGCCGATCAGCTCCACATCAGCGTGCGCACCGTGGAAGTGCACCGCTCTCGTGTGTTCGACAAAATGGGTGTGAAGTCGGCGGTGGAACTGGCCAACGCCTTGCGCACGCCATGAGCCCAAGCGGCCTCAGTCTTTCGTGCGGGTGCTGCTTGCCGGCTCGGTTTTTTCTTTTTTCTCCTGCTCATCGCCCGTGGCGCTGTCGGGCAACTCGCCATTTTTTCGACCCGAAAACATGGTCCACCACACGATGAAAACCAGCAACACCAATGCGCCCAGCGCTTCAAGCAACAACAAAGTCATGGATTGTGTGAGGGGTTGGGTCAAACAAGAAATAGGTACAGCGGCGCCAGCACCGCCGCATGGGCGTGGGCTGCAACCATCCACCTGGCGCGCGCTTCGGTGGGTGGCGGCAGCGCTGATTGTAGGAAGCCTGGCCGCCTGCGCCACGGGGCCTGCGCCATACCCCACGCCCGCACCGGTTACCCCCGCTCCCACACCGGCCCTGGCCGCAGACGAACCCTTGCCGCCCGCGATACAACGCGGCAAAAGCCGCTGGACGCCGGTGCGCTGGGCCGATGTGCCTGGCTGGGGGCAGGACAGCCTTCACGAGGTCTGGAACGCCTGGGTGCGAGGTTGCGAGCGCCCCGCGCCCGGTCAGGCGGCGCTGTGCGCCGAATTGCGTCAGCTCGCCATTGCCACGCCCGCCGAACAGCATGCCTGGGTGGTGCGGCGCTTTGTGCCCTACCGCGTGGTCGAGACCGATGGTACCGAGCCCCAGGGCCTGCTCACCGGCTATTACGAGCCCATCATGCCCGCCAGCCGCGTGGCCACCGCCACCCACCGCACGCCGCTGTACGCGCCGCCGGCCGGCCTGCGCGCGGGCCAGCCCTGGTTCAGCCGCCAGGACATCGACACCCTGCCCGCCGCCCAGGCCGCGTTGCAGGGCCGCGCTATTGCCTGGTTGGCCGACCCGATCGACGCGCTGATCTTGCAAATACAGGGCTCGGGCCGGCTCAACGTGACCGAGCCCGATGGCAGCCAGCGCCAGGTGCGCGTGGCCTTTGCGGCGCACAACGGCCAGCCCTACAAAAGCGTGGGTCGCTGGTTGCTTGATCAGCGCGCCATCCGTGAAGCGTCATGGGACGCCATCAAGGTGTGGGCCGCGCAGAACCCGCTGCGCCTGAACGAGATGCTCTGGAGCAACCCGCGCACGGTGTTTTTCCGGGAAGAACCGCTCAGTGAATTCGACGCCCGCTTTGGCCCACGCGGCGCCCAGAGCGTACCGCTTACGCCGGGCCGCTCCATTGCGGTCGATCCCCAGAGCATTCCCTACGGCACCCCCGTGTGGCTGGCCACCCAAGGCCCCACGCTCAACCTGCAAAAACTGGTGATGGCACAAGACACCGGTGGTGCCATTGTGGGCGCGGTGCGCGCCGACCTGTTCACCGGCTGGGGCAGCTGGACCGACCCCGCCTACACCGTGGCCGCAGCGCTCAAGCAGCCGCTGCGGCTGTGGGTGCTGTGGCCGCGTTAGCCGTTTCTATGGGGTACAGCGCTGCGCCTGAGCCCGATCCCTTCTGGGCTTGATGGCAGAAATTGGCATGGATGTACCAAGGCGTTAGCGCCGTGGCGCTGAAAAATCACGTTTTGCGGCTTGTTGCCGCAAGGGTGGCTTTGAGGGTTAGGTGGCCCAGCGGCAAAGCGCTGGCCGACTTCACCTCGCCCAGCGAGAAGCTGGTGTGCAGGTCTTTCACGTTGGGCAGGTTGATGAGCACTTCGCGCGCAAAGCGGCTGAACTCGGCCAGGTCGGGGCATACCACCTGCAGTTCAAACGTGCCCGAGCCGCTGATGTAGTGGCAGGACACGATTTCGGGGATCTTCTGGATCGCGGCTTCGAGCTGGCGCGTCACGTCGCCGCTGTTGCGCTCGGCGTCCAGCCGCACGAAGGCCAGCACGCCCAGGCCAATCTTGCTGCGGTTGAGTTCGGCCCGGTAGCCTGTGATGAAGCCCGACTCTTCCAGCGCCCGCACGCGGCGCCAGCACGGCGCGGCCGACAGACCGACGCGGCTGGCAAGTTCGGCGTTGGTCAGGCGGCCGTCGTTTTGCAGTTCGTTCAGGATCGCGAGATCAAACTTGTCAAGTGTTTCCATGAACGGCATTTTGTCGCAAGAACCTTTCTTTTTGATGGCAAATGTGGGCATGAAAAGCAAACACCTGTCAGCGTCCGGGTCATACACTGTGCGGCACACTGAAGCCTGCTGATCCGCGGGTTTGCCGTGCCATGAAACCGCTCACGAGGCGGCCCCACCCACGCAGGAGACAACAACATGAACGCCCCACTGCCTGAGCACATTCGCAAGGCTCTAGAGACCGTCACCCTGGACGACAAGTATTCGCTGGACCACGGTCGCGCTTTCATGAGCGGCGTACAGGCCCTGGTGAAGCTGCCCATGCTGCAGCGCCAGCGCGACGCCCTGCAGGGCAAAAACACGGCGGGTTTCATCAGCGGTTACCGGGGCTCGCCGCTGGGCGGCTACGACCAGGCGCTGCAGAAGGCGGCGCCTTACCTGAAGGCGCAGAACATCGTGTTCCAGCCCGGCGTGAACGAAGAGCTGGCGGCCACCGCGCTCTGGGGCACGCAGCAGCTGGGTTTTGCACCGCCCGGCAGCAACAAGTTCGACGGCGTGTTCGGCATCTGGTACGGCAAGGGCCCGGGCGTGGACCGCTGCTCCGATGTGTTCAAGCACGCCAACATGGCGGGCACCACGCCCTGGGGCGGCGTGATCGCGGTGGCGGGCGACGACCACGTGGCCAAGAGTTCCACCGCCGCGCACCAGAGCGACCACATCTTCAAGGCCTGCGGCCTGCCGGTGTTTTTCCCGTCTACCGTGCAGGACATCTTGGACCTGGGCATCCACGCCATCGCCATGAGCCGTTTTTCCGGCGTCTGGGCGGGGATGAAGACGATCCAGGAAATTGTGGAAAGCAGCGCCACCGCGATGATCGACCCGGAGCGGGTCAACATCGTGATCCCCGAATTCGACATGCCGCCCGGCGGCCTGCACATCCGCTGGCCCGACGCGGCGCTGGACCAGGAGGCGCGCCTGTTCGACTTCAAGTGGTACGCCGCGCTGGCCTACATCCGTGCCAACAAGCTCAACCACAACGTGATCGCCGGCCCGAACGACCGCTTCGGCATCATCGCCAGCGGCAAGGCCTTCAACGACACCCGCCAGGCGCTGCTGGACCTGGGGCTGGACGACGCGACCTGCCAGCGTATCGGCCTGCGCCTGCACAAGGTCAACGTGGTGTGGCCGCTGGAGGCGCAGACCACGCGCGAATTTGCCACAGGCCTGCGCGAGATCCTGGTGGTGGAAGAGAAGCGCCAGGTCATCGAGTACCAGCTGAAAGAAGAGTTGTACAACTGGCGCGGCGACGTGCGCCCGCACGTGCTGGGCAAATTCGATGAGGTCGAGGGTGACTTCACCGGCGGTGAATGGAGCATGCCGAACCCGAGCGCACACACGCTGCTGCGCGCCAACGCCGACCTGACGCCGAGCATCATCGCCCGCGCCGTGGCCAAGCGCCTGCGCAAGATGGGTTTGCCCGAGGACGTGCAAGCGCGCATCGATGCGCAGCTGGCCATCCTGACGGCACAAGAGCAGTCCATGCAGACGCTGCTGACGAAAGGCGTAGAAGGCGCCGAGCGCCAGCCCTGGTTCTGCTCGGGCTGCCCGCACAACACCAGCACCAAGGTGCCCGAAGGCTCGCGCGCCATGGCCGGTATCGGTTGTCACTTCATGACCATCTGGATGGACCGCGCCACCGTGGGCTTCACGCAGATGGGGGGCGAGGGCGTGCCGTGGGTGGGCCAGCAGCCGTTCAGTCACGACCAGCACATGTTCGCCAACCTGGGCGACGGCACCTACTTCCACAGCGGCCTCCTGGCGATCCGCCAGAGCATCGCCGCCGGGGTGAACATCACCTACAAGATTCTGTACAACGACGCGGTCGCCATGACCGGTGGCCAGCAAGTGGGCGAGCGTCCCGAGGGCCACTCGGTCGTCCAGATCGCGCAGAGCATGCGCGCCGAGGGTGCGGTGAAGATCACCATCGTGACCGACGAGCCGGAGAAATATGCGGGCGTCAAAGGCCTGCCCGAGGGCATCGCCATCCAGCACCGCGACACGCTGGACGCCGTGCAGCGCGCGTTCCGCGAGATCAAAGGCACCACGGTCATCATCTACGACCAGACCTGCGCCACCGAGAAGCGCCGTCGCCGCAAGCGCGGCTCGCTGGTGGACCCGGCCAAGCGCGTGGTCATCAACGAGTTGGTGTGCGAAGGCTGCGGCGACTGCGGTGTGCAGAGCAACTGCCTGAGCGTGGAGCCTCTGGAAACCGAGTTTGGCCGCAAGCGCACCATCAACCAGAGCAGTTGCAACAAGGACTATTCGTGCGTCAAGGGCTTTTGCCCGAGCTTCGTCACGGTGGAAGGCGGCCAGCTGCGCAAGAAGGATAAAAAAGCTGTCAGCCAGGCCTGGACCGGGGGCGCGCTGCCCGAGCCCAAGCTGCCGGTGTTGGGCGCCGAGGCCTGGGGCATCATCGTGGCCGGCGTGGGTGGTACCGGCGTCATCACCATTGGCCAGCTGTTGGGCATGGCCGCGCACATTGAAGGCAAGGGTATCGTCACGCAGGACGCGGCGGGTCTGGCACAAAAAGGCGGCGCCACCTGGAGCCATGTGCTGATTGCCGCGCAGCAAGACGGCATTCGCACCACCCGCGTGTCGGCCGCCTCAGTCGACCTGGTGCTGGGTTGCGACCCGATCGTGGCGGCGCACAAGGAAACCTGGCAGCGGCTGCGCGCCGGGCGCAGCCATGTGGCACTGAACGCCAGCGCCACGCCCACAGCCGCGTTTGTGAAAAACCCCGACTGGCAAAACCCGGCGCAGGCCTGTGTGGACACCTTGCTGCACAGCCTGGGCGCCGAGGCGGTGGGCGTGTTTGATGCGGAGGCCGCCGCGACCCAGCTCATGGGCGATAGCATTTACACCAACCCGATGATGCTGGGATACGCCTGGCAAAAAGGCTGGGTGCCCCTGGGCCACGCGGCGCTGATGCGCGCCATGGAGCTCAACGCCGTGCAGGTGGACAAGAACAAGGCGGCCTTTGAATGGGGCCGCCGCGCCGCGCACAAGCCGCAGGCCGTGGAGGCGCTGTGGCAGCTGCGCGGGGGTGGCGAGCAGGTGGTGCAGTTCAAAAAGCGCGAGACGCTGGATGCCCTGCTCGCGCGCCGGGTCGAGTTTCTCACCGGCTACCAAAACGCCGCCTACGCCGCCGACTACCAGCGCTTTGTGGAGCGCGTGCGCGCCGCCGAGCAGCCGCTGGGCAAAACCGCCTTGACCGAAGCCGTGGTGCGTTGCCTGTTCAAGCTGATGGCCTACAAAGACGAGTACGAGGTGGCGCGCTTGCACAGCGATACCGCCTTTCACGCCCGCATTGCCAGTCAGTTTGAAGGCGACTTCAAGCTCAATGTGCACCTGGCGCCGCCGCTGGTGGCCAAAAAGAATGCGCGTGGCGAGCTTTTGAAACAGCCGTTTGGCCCTTTTATGTTCACGGCCTTTCGCCTGCTGGCCCGCCTGAAAGGTCTGCGCGGGACCGCTTGGGACATTTTTGGCAAGACAGAAGAGCGCCGCACCGAGCGTGCCCTGATCGTTGAATACCGCAGCCTGGTCGAAGGCTTGTTACCCAACTTGAGCCAGGGAAACCATACGCTGGCGGTGGATCTGGCGCGCATTCCTGAGCAGATCAAGGGCTTTGGCCATGTGAAAGAGCGCCATCTGGCGGCAGCTCGCAGCCGCCAGGCTGCTTTGCTGGCTCAGTGGCAGCAGCCGCAAACGCCGGTTGCTGTGGCGCAGGTAGCCTGAACGGCTCAGGGGCCGCAGGTGCACCGGCGCGTCTGCGCCAACCCGACGCATACAATGGCGGGTTGGGTCCAGAGTGACCGGGGTTCCCCTTTGGGAGCCTTCGGGACTCTGGCGCTTGTGTGACCCCGAACCTGTTGGAGACCTCTGTGTTCATTTCTTCTGCTTACGCCCAGGCCGCTACCGGTGGCGACACCCAATCCACCATCATGGGCCTGCTGCCGCTGGTGTTGATGTTTGTGGTGCTGTATTTCGTGATGATTCGCCCGCAGATGAAGCGGCAAAAAGAGCACAAGGCCATGGTGGAAGCGCTGGCCAAGGGCGACGAAGTGGTGACCGCTGGCGGTTTCCTGGGCAAAGTGTCCAAAATTGGTGAAATCTACGTCGGCGTGGAACTTGCTGACGGCATGGAAGTTCAGATGCAGCGTACCGCCGTGGTGCAGGTGTTGCCCAAGGGCACCATCAAGTAAAGCCCACCCCCGCGTCGCGCCTGCGGCGCGTCACCTCCTCAAGGGGGCAATGCGAGTGGCCCGGTTGAGCCGGTTCCACCGCATTCTGGATACAAGTTACCTCTGCCCCAAGGGCCTGCTGTTATGAACCGTTATCCGCTCTGGAAGTACCTGATCATCTCAGTCGCGCTGGTGATCGGGGCCTTGTATGCCCTGCCCAATCTGTTTGGTGAATCACCGGCGGTGCAGGTGTCGGCCGGCCGCGCTTCGGTGCGCATCGACACCACCACAGTGACCCGGGTGGAGCAGGCGCTGGCGGCGCAAGGTGTCAGCGCATCGATGATTCAGCTGGAGGGCAACTCGGTCAAGGCCCGGTTTGAAACCACCGACGACCAGATCAAAGCGCGCGACGCGCTGGAGCGCGCGCTCAACCCCGACGCGACCGACCCGACCTATGTGGTGGCGCTCAATCTGCTGCCCCGCACCCCAGCTTGGCTGGCCAGCCTGGGCGCATCGCCCATGTACCTGGGCCTGGACCTGCGCGGTGGTGTGCATTTCATGCTGCAGGTAGACATGCCTGCGGCGCTGCAGCGCCGCGCCGATGTGCTCGCGGGCGACCTGCGCACCGCTCTGCGCGAAAAAAGCGTACGCCACGGTGGCGTCAGCCGCAATGGGCAGACCATTGAGGTGCGTGCCCGCGACGCCCAGACGCTGGAGGCTGCCCGTGCCGTGATCCAGGACCAGTTCGCCGATCTGGAAGCCACCGATACGCCCGACGGCACCGAATACCGGCTTATCGCCACCATCCGCCCCGAGGCTGCACGCCGCGTGCAGGATCAGGCGCTGAAGCAAAACATCACCACCCTGCACAACCGCATCAACGAACTCGGCGTGGCCGAACCTGTGATCCAGCAACAGGGCCTTGACCGCATCGTGGTGCAACTGCCTGGCGTGCAAGACACCGCCAAAGCCAAAGACATTCTGGGCCGTACCGCCACGTTGGAAGTGCGCCTGGTGGACGAAAGTACCGAGGGTCAGGCGGCAGAGCGCGGCACGGGCGCAGTGCCCTTCGGCTCGGAACGCTACCCCGAGCGCGACGGCCGTGTGGTCATCGTCAAGCGTGAGGTGCTGCTGACCGGTGAAAACCTCACCGATGCCCAGGCCGGCTTTGACAGCCAGAGCCAGGAAGCCGCCGTCCACCTGACGCTGGATGCCAAGGGATCGCGCATTTTCCGCGACGTGACCCGCGAGAACGTGGGCAAGCGCATGGCCATCATCCTGTTTGAAAAAGGCCGTGGCGAGGTGGTGACCGCTCCCGTGATCCGCACCGAAATTGGTGGCGGCCGGGTGCAGATTTCCGGCGCCATGACCACCATGGAAGCCAGCGACACCGCGCTGCTGCTGCGCGCCGGCTCGCTGGCCGCGCCCATGGAAATCATCGAAGAGCGCACCATTGGCCCCAGCCTGGGCGCTGAAAACATTGCCAAAGGCTTCAACAGCGTGATCTGGGGCTTTGCCGTCATCGTGCTGTTCATGTGTGTGTATTACATGCTGTTCGGCGTGTTTTCCAGCCTGGCGCTGGGCTTCAACCTGGTGCTGCTGGTGGCGGTGTTGTCGATGTTGCAGGCCACACTCACGCTACCGGGCATTGCCGCCATGGCGCTCGCGCTGGGCATGGCCATTGACTCCAACGTGCTGATCAACGAGCGTGTGCGCGAAGAGTTGCGCAACGGTGCCTCGCCGCAGTCGGCGATCAACGCCGGCTATGAACACGCCTGGGGCACGATTTTGGATTCCAACATCACAACCCTGATTGCGGGTGTGGCGCTGCTGGCGTTTGGCTCCGGTCCGGTACGTGGCTTTGCCGTGGTGCACTGCATTGGCATTCTCACCAGCATGTTCTCGTCGGTGTTCTTCTCGCGCGGCGTGGTGAACTTCTGGTACGGCCGGCAGAAGAAACTCAAGAACGTGTCCATCGGCACGATCTGGAGCCCAGAAGGCAAAGTCCCTGCCGTCAAGGCCGACTGAAGAAAGTAGCGCACCATGGAATTCTTTCGCATTCGCCGCGACATCCCGTTCATGAAGCACGCCATCGTGCTGAACGCGATCTCTGCCATCACCTTCATCGCTGCCATCATTTTTCTCGTCACGCGCGGGCTTAACTTGTCGGTTGAGTTCACGGGCGGCACCGTCATGGAGGTGGCCTACGAACAGCCTGCCGACCTGTCTGCGGTACGCAAAGTGGTCGAGTCATTGGGTTACGCCGAAGTGCCGGTGCAAAACTTCGGCACCTCGCGCGACGTCCTGCTGCGCCTGCCCGTTCAGGCTGGCAAGTCGTCTGGGCAACAAAGCGAGGTGGTGCTGGCGGCGCTGAAAGCGCAAAACCCGGCGGTGGAACTGCGCCGCACCGAGTTTGTGGGTCCTCAGGTCGGGCGCGAGTTGGTCGAAGACGGTCTGAAAGCCCTGGGCATGGTAATCGTCGGCATCATGATTTATCTGGCGATGCGCTTTGAGTGGAAGTACGCCGTGTCAGCCATCATCGCCAACCTGCACGACGTGGTGATCATTCTGGGCTTCTTTGCTTTCTTCCAGTGGGAGTTTTCGCTCGCCGTGTTGGCCGCTGTGTTGGCGGTGCTGGGCTATTCGGTCAACGAGTCTGTGGTGATTTTTGATCGGATTCGTGAGAGTTTTCGCCGTTACCGCAAGAAGACCACGCCTGAGATCATCGACAACGCGATCACGTCCACCATCAGCCGTACCATCATTACCCATGGCTCCACCCAAATTATGGTGTTGTCGATGCTGTTGTTTGGCGGGCCAACTTTGTATTATTTTGCGCTGGCCCTGACGATTGGTATTTTGTTTGGCATTTATTCGTCGGTTTTTGTGGCGGCGGCCATTGCCATGTGGCTGGGAATCAAGCGCGAAGATCTGATCAAAGGTGGGACCAAGAAAGAAGAAGGCGATCCAGACGATCCCAACGCCGGCGCTATGGTATGAAGTGAAATAGCGGGGCTGAAGGCATTGGGTACCGGTCCGGGTATCCCTAGAATCAGGTTCTTTCGTGTCATACTGAATCCATTGTGTCGTCACCCGATCAGCACGTTTCCTCTCTGGCCAAACAGGCGCGTGAACTCTTCGTGGTTCACGTGGGTCGTGCGCTTCCCGAACTGGTCAAGGCTTGCGACACACGCCTGACGGCGATCCTAGACCAGCCGGGGCCTGCGCGCGACATGCAGGCACGCCGCGATGCCTGGAGCGCGTTTCAGAAAAACCAGACCACGTGGCTCAATCAGAGCCGCAAGGCCTTGCAGCGGACCCTGTTGCCCCGCTTTTCCAGCAGCGGCAACAGCACCTTGAGCATGCCCGGGCGGCTCGAACTGGTCGCCGAAGGCGCTATAGATGACCAGATTCTGGCGTCGCGTCTGGCCATGCGCGTGCTCGACGCGGCGTCAACCGAACTCAACGAATTGCGTTTGCGCGTTCAGCACCTGGAAAAGCGCCAGGAACTGCCACGCGGCGATGTGTTGCTGCCAGACGTGATGGCGCGCATTTTGGTCGATCAGTGGCTTGATGTTCAAATTCCCCGCGAAGCCTGGCCACTGATTCAGGATGCCCTGGCGCCCGTGCTGGCTGACAAGATGCTAAGTGCCTACAAAGCTGCCAATGAGTTTCTCGTATCCAGCGGCGTGATGAAGGAGATTGATCTGCAGGCCTTGGTCAAGCGCACGCCCGGTACCCAAACCGGCCGTGCCGCTGATCGCAAGCCGGGTCAGCCAAATTCGGGTTCGGGTTCGGCTGGTCTGGACGGTGGCGCTGCGGTAGGTTCGCGAACCGGCTTTGAGCAAGGCCATAGCGGCATGCCGTCATCCGTCATGGGCGTGAACGACGAAACCCGCTTGATGACCAGCTCGACGCCGTTGGCCCGCGCACGTATGCGCGCCCAGGGCGTGGTTGGGCGTCTCAAACGCATGCTCCTGGACAAGGTTGGCGGTGACTTTGAAGCCACACAGTTGTCGCCGCCTTCGCCCGCGCTGCAGCAGGCCATGCAGCAGTCGATGGCAGTGGTTCGCACCGATGCGGGATTGCCGCTGTCGGGTGGGTCGGGCACTGGGGCGGTGTATGTGGATGCCTCGCATGTCGACCGGGCCGCTACCGCCTTGCGCGAGCGAGCCGCTGAACTCAAGCAGGCCGCCTCCACGCCAACCGAGAAAGCCACGGTTGAAGTGGTTGCCTTGATGTTTCAGAGCATTTTGGCCGAGGAACGCATTTCACCCAGTGTGCGGGTGTGGTTTGCCCGGCTGCAAATCCCGGTGTTGCGGGTGGCGTTGGCCGAGCCTGAGTTTTTCAGTGCCTTGCAGCACCCCGCCCGCCGCCTGATCGACCGTATGGGTTCATGCGTTCTGGGCTTCGAGTCCAGCGTGAGCTCGGCTGCGCTGGAAGCCGAGATCAAACGCGTCGTGCAAGTGATCGAGCAATACCCCGAGACCGGCCGGCGCGTGTTTCAGTTGGTGTTCGACGAATTTCAGAAGTTTTTGTCCACCTACCTCAGCGAACGGGGCAGCGCCAGCCGCTTTGTCACGGTTGCCCAGCAGGTGGAACAAAAAGAAATCTTGTCGGTTCAGTACACGATCGAGCTTCGCAAGTTGCTCAACGACATGCCTGTGCGCGACGAGGTGCGTGAGTTTCTGTTTAAAGTCTGGGTCGATGTGCTGGCGGTAGCCAGCGTCAAATATGGGCTGAAGCACGAAGAAACTGGCTCGCTGAAACAGGTCGCCTCGGATTTGCTCTGGGCGGCCAGTGCCAAACCCAACCGCAATGACCGTGCGCGCGTGATCCAGCAGCTACCGGGCTTGCTGCAGCGCTTGCGCCAGGGCATGGGCCTGCTGGGCTACCCACCCGGCATGCAAGACCAGCACATCAAGTCGGTCAGCGACACCCTGGCCGACGCCTTCATGTCGCGCACCGAGGCCATCTCGCAAGAGAGCCTGGACAACCTGTCCGAGCGCCTGGCCCATCTGGAAGACTACCTGCCAGAGAGTGGTGTTGGCGATCTGGACCTGGACAACGACAGCATCGAGATGATCACGGGCGTGGACGCCAGCAACATCGAGGTGATCAACCAGGGCGGTAGTCAGCCCAACGAGGCCATGCGCGCCTGGGCTGTTGAATTGCAGATTGGTTCCTGGTTCGGTCTGGACCACAACGGGAAACTCAACAGCGTGCAGTTTGCCTGGCGCAGTGACCGTGGGCAGCTCTACATGTTTGTGTCCAATACAGGGCGTTGCTTCCTGATCCAGGCCAACCGTGTTGCTTCGTATTTGCAGGCCGGCTTGCTGGTGCCAAGCGAAGAGGAGGCGCTGACCGTGCGCGCCACGCGCGACGCGCTGGCCAAGCTCGACGCCAACCCCGAGAGATTGTTGGGGTGACCCCCGCCTCGCGCCGCGCGGCTCCTTGAAAAGGGGCGATGCGAGTGGCCCGGCCAAGCCGGTTCCACCGCACCCTGGATGGGCCCTTCGCTCCGGATGCCCCGCTTATCGCCTGATCTCGCTCAGCCTTGGCCGAGTCGTTGCAGCAAGCCGCCGGGCATGCGGCTCACCTGGCCGTTGAGCTCCAGCTCTAGCAGGCGGGCCTGCAAATGGGCGGTGTCCAGCCCGGTGCGCGCTTGCAAGGTGTCCAGGCTCACGGGGTCGAAACCCATGGCGTCGAGTAGGTGGTCGGGTTCGGAAAGTGGGCCTGACGCGGCTTTTGATGATGCAGCCGCTGCGCTCGCGCACGCCGGTGCAGCCGTGGTACGCAATTCTTCCAGAATGTCTTGCGCCGACTCCACCAGCTTGGCGCCCTGCCGAATCAGGGCGTGGCAGCCGCGGGACTGCGGCGCGTGAATGGAACCCGGAATGGCGAATACGTCGCGACCTTGTTCGGCTGCAAGCCGCGCCGTGATCAGTGAGCCGGATTGCACGGCAGCTTCTACCACCAGCGTGCCCTGCGACAGCCCGGCAATGATGCGGTTGCGTTGTGGAAAATTGGCTGGCAGCGGAGGCGTACCCAAGGCGTATTCGCTCACGATGGCTCCGCGCACCACGATGCGGTGGGCCAGTGACAGGTGGCGTTTGGGGTACACACGGTCCAGACCAGTGCCCACCACCGCGATGGTGGGCGCGTCGGCATCCAAGGCGCCCTCGTGGGCTGCGCCGTCCACCCCGAGCGCCAGCCCGGAGACCACGCAAACGCCGGCTTGGCCGAGCGCGCGGGCAAATTGCCGGGCATTGGCCTCGCCTTGCGGGGTGGGGTTGCGGCTGCCCACGATGGCCAGCCTGCGGGGGTGGTGCAGCACCTGTAGCTGCCCCATGACATAGAGCATCAGGGGCGGGTCGGCCATTTGCAGCAGCTCCGGAGGAAAGCGGGCATCACCCAAGGTGAGCACATGGCGGTCAGGCGCTTCGGCTAACCAGGACAGCAGCCTGTCTAGCGATGCGTCCAGGTCGTCAGGTGGCGTGAGCAGTGCCAACGCCGGTTTGGGACCCACCACCGCCCTCAGTGCGGGTGGACTTTGCCTGAAAACGTCTTCGGGCAGGCCAAAAGTAGCCAGCAATTTGCGGGCTGACTCGTTGCCCACGCCGGGCGTGAGCAGCAGCCTGAGCCAGCTGGCAAGTTCGTCGCTGGCCATCAGCAAAAGAGGCCGCAGCGGTCAGGGGTTGGTGAAACGGTCACCGACCTTGACGCTGTCGGTGATCTGTAGCACCAGTGCGTAAGACACTTTGTCGAAGGTGCGGAACACCATCATCAGGCCGTTGCGCTCGCCGGGCAGGCGCAGCTGGGGGCGCGCAGTGTCTGTTTTGTCGGTCACGAGGTGGCTCTCGCGCTGCAGCGCCAGCACATGACCGCGCTCCACACCGTGAACAGTGCCCCGGTTGATGGCCACGACCTGGTTTTGTGCCGCAAAGCTCACGGCGTTGCCGTACACCGAAACGATTTGTCCGCCCTGGGTGCTGTTGGGCGCGCTGGGCACGTAGTTGGGCAGCTCGCGTGGCGGCTCGGGTAGCAAGCGGTCACCCACACGCATTTCTTCTTTGGCCACGACGATGTCGATGGTGGCCGGTACCAGTTCGCTCTGGACCTTGCCTTTCGCATCGGTGACTTCGCGGGTGCTTTCGCCGCGCTCCAGCAGCGCCTTGCCGACGTACTGCGCTTCGAAACCAAGGATCTCACCGGTGGTGGGGTCTTTCAGCGGCACGGCGTTGCGGAACACGCGGAAATCACGCGACTTGCCCGGGCCTTCGGAGAGCGCCTCACCGGCTGCACCCGAGCTGTACTGGCCGCGCGCGTAGGCGCGGTCACCGCGGCTGAGAAGTACGCGGGTTTCCTGTGTGGCCACAATGCGCGGAGCCCGCTCAAAGGTGGCTTCGTCCACGATCATGGGTTCGGTCAGAAACGCTTCAATGGCCTGTAGGGAAATGGGCGGTATGCCGGAATCGCCCAGGCTTTCAAAGCGGGTACGCGGTGAAACCCGCACGGTGGTGGGATCGTCGCCTTGGGCGCCGGGCGCGCGCGTGCTCAGGCGGGCGCGGCCGTTCGATTTGTCCAGGTAGAGCACCTGGCCGGGAAAGATCAGGTGTGGGTTACGGATGTCTTGCAGGTTCATGCCCCACAGCTCGGGCCAGCGCCACGGGCTTTTCAGGAACAGCCCCGAAATGGCCCACAGTGTGTCGCCGCGTTTCACGGTGTAGCTGTCAGGCGCGTTGGGCGCCAGCTCGGACAAGGCCACGCCGGCCTGCGCCACTTGGCCTGCCGTGGCGCGTTGTTCTGGCGTGATGGGAAAGTTTTGCGCGCTGGCGTTGCCGACCATCAGCACAGCGAGCATGGCACCGGCACAAGCCAGTGGGCGCAGCGGGAAGGAAGCGGTGGGCTTGTAGGTCTTCAATGGCATGTAGGGGCCCCTGGGGCAGGCATGGCTGGTTTCGGGAGCCCCTGACCGCAGCGGTCGGAGGCGGGATTGCAGCGCTGCTTTTTCTTGATAATTTGCATTTGATTTTGCGCCCAAGCCATTGATTAGGCAATGTATACGGGGAGGCGCAAGCACGGCCGTGGACAAAAGTGGCGAAAATAGCGACAAACGGGCAAGCTTGTCACTGCGGCGCCTCATTAGGACCGTCCAGTTGCCCCCAATTCAATTGTTTTTTCTGCGGCTACCTTGACCATGAATACGTCTACCTTGCTCGATATCTTGTGTTACCCGGACCCCCGCCTGCACACCGTGGCCCGCCCTGTGGCGGCGGTAGACGACCGGATTCGCGGTCTGATCGACCGCATGTTTGCCACCATGTACGACGCCAGCGGCATTGGCCTGGCTGCCACGCAGGTGAATGTGCATGAGCGTCTGGTGGTGATTGACGTGAGCGAAGAGCGCAACCAGCCGATGGTGTTGATCAACCCGGACATTGAATGGGCCAGCCCGGAAAAGCGAAAAGGCGAAGAGGGTTGTCTGTCGGTGCCGGGTATTTACGACGGCGTTGAGCGCTCGCTGGCGGTTCGCGTACGTGCGCTGGATGCTGAAGGAAGGTCACGGGTGATCGAGGCCGAGGGCATGTTGGCCGTGTGCATTCAACACGAAATGGACCACCTGATGGGCAAGGTGTTTGTGGAATACCTGTCTTCACTGAAACAAGGACGCATCAAGTCCAAGCTGGTGAAAGCCCAGCGCGAGGCGATGCGCTCGTGAAGCCTGGCCTGGTGGAACGGGCGGTCCTTTTTGATGGCGACATGTGAACCTACCGCTTCCTGAAAAACGGCTGAATTTGCCAGGCTCCTAGACCCGGCAGGCGTGGTGCGGCGTGTGATGTGTGCCGACGAACCCTTGCCCGACGATTTCGCAGACCTGGAACATTGACCGAGGCTCATGGTGCTGCCTGCACCATCGCCACCGGCGTTTCCCTTCAAGAAGACCCATGAAAATTATTTTTGCCGGTACGCCAGAATTTGCCCGCGTGGCCCTGGAGCGTTTGCAAGCGGCCGGTTTTGACATACCCCTGGTGCTGACGCAGCCCGACCGGCCAGCTGGGCGGGGCATGAAGCTGCAGGCCTCGCCGGTGAAGCAGTTTGCGCTGGACCACCAGATACCGGTGGCGCAGCCCCAGAGCCTGCGCCTGGACGGCAAATATCCCGACGAAGCGGCTGCTGCACGAGACGCCATTGCCGCAGCCCAGGCCGATGCCATGGTGGTCGCCGCCTACGGGCTGATCTTGCCGCAGTGGGTGCTGGACGCACCACGGCTGGGGTGCTTCAACATCCATGCGTCGCTGTTGCCGCGCTGGCGGGGTGCGGCGCCCATTCACCGCGCCATCGAGGCCGGTGACGCGGAGACTGGCGTCACCATCATGCAGATGGACGCTGGGCTGGACACCGGCGACATGCTGCTGGTGGAGCGTCTGTCGATAGCCGCTACCGACACCACCGGCCACCTGCATGATCGCCTGGCCACCTTGGGCGGGCGCCTGATGGTGGAGGCGCTGGAGCTGGCGGCCTGCGGCGGCCTCAAGCCGGTGAAGCAGCCCTCTCAAGGCGTGACCTACGCGCACAAGATTGAGAAGGCCGAGGCCGCTATGGACTGGCAACTGCCCGCTCAGGTGATGGCCCGGCGGGTGCGCGCGTTCAACCCGTTTCCAGGCGCTGCCACGGCGCTGGCGGGCGAGGCGGTCAAGTTGTGGATGGCCGAGGCCGAATCCTCCGGTGCTGCCCCGTCCGGGGCGGTCCCCGGTCAGGTGCTTTCTGTGGCGGCCGATGGCATTCGGGTGCAGACCGGAGACGGCGTGCTGGTGCTGACCGAGCTGCAGCGTGCGGGCGGCAAGCGCCTGGCGGCGGCCGATTTTCTGCGTGGCTTTGCGCTCGCGCCGGGCCAGGTGCTGGACAGCGCGCCCGCGCAGAAGGCGGCAAGCTGATGTTTTTTCTGACCGAAAACCGCCGCCGGCCCGAGTTTTGGGAAGGCGTGCGCGACCAGGCTACCGTGGCCATGGGCATTGGCGCCTGGGGGTTGATGACCGGTGTGGCCATGGTGAAGTCGGGTTTGTCGGTGCTGGAGGCGGTGCTGATGACGCTGATCGTCTACGCCGGTAGCGCGCAGCTCGCTGCCGTGCCCATGATCGCCGCAGGCGCGCCGCTGTGGGTGATCTTGGCGGCCGCGTTTTGCGTCAACCTGCGGTTTGTGGTGTTTTCGGCCCACCTGCGCCCTTACATGATGCACCTGCCGCGCTGGCAGCGCATGGTGTCGGGCTACGTCACCGGCGACCTGAGCTACGTGTTTTTTGCCCGCCGCTACCCCAAGCCCGGCCAAACGCCGGACGAGCTGGCCCGCCAACAGGCCTACCTAATGGGCAATTGCGCGGTGAACTACATCGCCTGGATGCTGGCCAGCCTGGTGGGTATTGCCCTGGCCAACGCCATCCCCACCGAGTGGGGCCTGGGGTTTGCGGGCATTCTGGCGCTGCTGGGTGTGCTGAGCTCGCTGGCCAGTTCCCAGCTGCGCATGGTGTCGGCGGGCGTGGCGGGCGCTGCGGCGGTGGTGGCGTTTGCGCTGCCGCTCAAGCTCAACATTCTGGTGGCCATTGCCAGCGCTGTGGCGATTTGCCTGGTGTTGGAAAAAATGCCCCGCAACCCGCCGCCGGGCGGAGTCCGCCATGTTTGACGTCGATCCCTGGACCTTGCTCACCATCCTGGCGCTGGGCGTCATCACCGTGGTCACCCGCGGGTTTTTCTTCATGTCCAGCAAGCCCTGGACGCTGCCCGGCTGGGCCCAGCGCGGCCTGCAGTACGCGCCGATCGCGGCACTGTCAGCGGTGGTGGTACCCGAAATCGTGATGACGCAGGGCGAGCTGATCCAGACCTGGCAAGACGCCCGCTTGTTTGCCGTGGCGGCCGGGCTGTGCTGGTTTGCCTGGCAGCGCGGCGTGCTGGGCACCATCGTGGCCGGTATGGTGGTGTACCTGCCTTTGAAAATTGGGCTGGGTTGGTGAAGGCTGTGCGTGCAGCCACAGCCCTTTGTTTCTGTGCCGGCGTTTTTTCAGCCTCTCAGCCTCTGAGCCACCAGCGCTGCGCCAACCGCCAACCGGTGATGGACACCGTGCTGCAGATCACCAGCGTCCACAGCGTGTGGCTGGGGTAGTGGGCGCCGCGCAGGGTTTGCACGGAGCCCGCGATCAGGCCGGTGCTGACGATCAAGGCCAGCCAGCGCCAGCCTGGTGCGTGTGCACGCACCGAGCCCGCGGGTGGCAGCAGCCACGGCAGGCACAAGGCGACAAACCCAAAACCGCTGGACGCATGCCCGCCCGGAAAGCAGCGCCCCGGCCCGCCGTCTGCCAGCGCAAGGCTCCAGTGCGACACGTAACGCGCCTGGCCGCCAAACAGCGCCAGATCCCAGGGGCAGCTGGTGCTGCTGCCCAGTTTGATGAGACCCACCAGCAGCAGCGAAAGGCTTACCAGCGCCAGCACCCACAAGCGCTCGCTGCGCGAAATGGCAAAGACCCGTGCATGGTGCGACCGCCCACGGGCGGGCCACAAAGCCCACGCGGCCAGCAGCACCCACAGCAGCGTGCCGGCTTGTCTGAGCCCGTCGTGCAACACGGATTCAAGCAGCCAGGCGCTGCGCAGCGGGAAACCCTGCGGCGTACCGATCCACTGCATGATGGCCAGGTCGCCAGCGCCCACATCCCACAGCACGGTGAGCATGGTGATCAGCGCAAGGCCAATGACCACCGGTGGCCAGGGGTTTGCTTGGGTGCCGTGTGCAGGAAGGCTGGGGCTGTGCATCGTTCGCACTGTGCGGCGGCCGGGTTAAGGGCCGCTTAAGAAGGCGCCGGATAATGAAAGTTCTTTGTTTTTGCGGGCCTTGCGTCCGTTTCTGACATGCGCGCTTTGGTGGTGGAAGACGATCCCGGTATTGCCAGCGGGCTGGCGGCGTCGCTGCGCCAGGCGGGTTACGCGGTGGATGTGTGTGCCAGCTTGCAGGCGGGCTGGGCTGCGTTGTCGGTGGAGCCGTTTGACGTGATGCTGCTCGACCTGGGGCTGCCCGATGGCGACGGGCTTGACCTGCTGGCGCGGCTGCGCCGCCAGACTGAGCGCCCGGCTGGGCGCGAGCGCTTGCCGCATGCCGATATGCCGGTGCTGATCATGACCGCCCGCGATGGCGTGAGCGACCGCATCAGCGGGCTCGACGGCGGGGCCGACGATTACATCGTCAAGCCGTTTGACGCCAACGAGCTGCTGGCGCGCCTGCGCGCCATGCTGCGCCGCGCGAGTGGGCGCAGCAAGCCGGTGATTGAGCACGGTGACCTGGTGCTGGACCCGGCCGCGCACACGGTGCAGCGCGCCGGCGTGTCGGTGGCGCTGGGCGCCAAAGAATTTGCGCTGTTGCTCACGCTGCTGCAGGCGCGGCCCCAGGTGTTGTCCAAGTCGCGGCTGGAGTCGGCGCTGTATGGGTTTGGCGATGCGTTGGACAGCAACGCCATTGAAGTGCATGTGCACCACCTGCGCCGCAAGCTTGGCGAATCGCTGATCAGGACGGTGCGGGGCGTGGGGTACTTCATACCGCGCGAAGCCGATAAGCCGGCGCCCTTGCCATGACGCCCGCCACCGCCACCCGTGCACGCCAGAAGCTGCTGTGGCGTCACCTCTGGGGCTTGACGCTGGGTGCGCTCACGCTGGTCTGGATCACCCTGATGGTGGTGGCTTGGTACACCGGGCACCACGAAACCGAAGAAATGAGCGATGGCCACATGATGGGCGTGGCCCGTTTGTGGCTGGCCGTGTCGCCGGCCGATGTGGGCGCGCTGAGCGAGCCGCTGGCGCGCCAAGGCTTGCGCAGCTACGTGCAGGACGTGGCGGTGATCGAATGGCACGGCGACCAGGTGGTGAACGACACGCACCGCCTGGTGGCCGGGCTGGGTCTGGGCGCCGCGCCGGCACCGGGTGCATCCACCCGGCACTACCAGGGCGTGATGGGCAGCGGCCCTTGGCGCATGGTGGTGGCCGAGGCAGGGGCCACTGCTGAGCCCACGCAGCCCCGCCGCCGTGTGGCGGTGCTCATGAACATGGCCCAGCGGGTGGACCTGGGCCGCGATGTGGCGGAGCATGTGGCGCGCCCGGCGCTGCTGGTGTTGCCCTTGGTGGCGCTGGGCCTGTGGTGGACCATTCGGCGCGGTTTGCGCCCGCTGGACCGCTTGTCCAAAGAAGTGGCCGAACTCGATACGTTTGCGGGCCAGCGGTTGAGCAACCCGCACCGTTTTCGCGAATTTTCCAGCACGGTGCAGGCCATCAACACACTGGTCGACACTCTGCAGACGCGGGCACAGCGCGAGCGCGCGTTTGCCTCCGACGTGGCCCATGAGTTGCGCACACCGCTGTCGGCCATTGCCCTGCAGGCGGGTGCCGCTCAGCGCGAACCCTCGCCCGAACACCTGGCCCAGCTGGAGCATGAGGCGTTGCGCGCCGGGCGCATTCTGACCCAGCTGCTGGACCTGGCACGTGCCCAGCGCACCGACGCGGCTGCCCCGCCTGGCGAGGCCTGGCCCACCCTGGAGCTCGGTGGGCTGGCTGCGGAGTTGATCTCACGCCATGCACAACAGGCCTACGAGACCGGCCATGAACTTTCGCTGCTGCAACCCGACGGGGGCGTGCGCGTGCGTGCCCAGCCCATGCTGCTGGAGCTGGCTCTGCGCAACCTGATCGAAAACGCCTTGCGCCACACGCCCGCTGGCACGCAGGTGTGCGTGGAGGTCTGGCAAACGCCGCAGGCCATGGGCCTGTCGGTGAGCGACGATGGCCAGCGGGATGCCGCCCGCCAGCCGAGCACCACCGCCAGCGCGCCCGTGGCGCCCGCCGATACCGCGGGCCTGGGTCTGGGGCTGCGCCTGGTGGAACGCATTGCCGAGCAGATGGGCGCCCGGTTTTTGCGCGATGACGGAACAAAGCCCATGACCACGCGCTTCACGCTGCGCTGGCCGCGCTGAAGGCCACCCACACAAACGCTGTGTCGGTGCGATGGGCCACCCGCTCTTAAGGCAGGCTTAACCTGGGCTTTTTACGCTGGTGGGGCCAGGCTGTTCTGGCCTGCGAGGTGCTGGCGTGTGGTGGTTTTCTTCTGCTTTTTTCTCACGGCGCTTGGGCGTTGGCGGCGTGTCGCGCGCTCCTGCGGCCGCTGTCCAAACCCCATGGCGCGCGGTGTGGCCGCTGGCGCTGTGGCTCGCGCTGGCAGGCAACGTGCCGCTGTGGCAGCGGGTGGTTGCGCTTGCTGGTTCGCAGGGGCAGGCGTGGGTGTTGCTGAGCGGTCTGGGTCTGCTGGTGGGGGGCGCCACGGTAGCCCTGCTGTCCCTGATTGTCTGGCCTTTTGCCTACCGGCTGCTGGCCTCGGCACTGGTGGTGGTAACGGCCTTCAACACCCACTTCATGCTGCAGTACGGCGCCGTGATCGACCCCACCATGCTGGCCAACGTGCTGCAAACCGATGCCCGCGAAGTGCGCGACCTGCTGTCGCCCGCGTTGTTGTTTACGGTGCTGCTGGTGGCGGGTGTGCCCCTGTGGTGGATCTGGCGCCGACCCCTGCGCACGCGCCGCTGGCTGAAGCAAACGGGGCACAACGCCGGTGGCGCTGTGTTGGGCTTGCTGCTGGTGCTGGTGGCCACGCTGCTCACCTACCAAAGCCTGGCCTCGCTCATGCGCAACCACAAAGACCTGCGCTACATGATCAACCCGCTCAACAGCGTGTACGCCGCCACCCGCCTGGCGGCCGACCAGCTGCCCCATCAGGTGCGGGCCCTGCAGCCCGTGGGTGAAGACGCGCAGCTCGGTGCCACCTATGCGCAGCAGGCAAAACCCCCACTGCTGTTGCTGGTGGTGGGCGAAACGGCGCGCGCGCAAAACTGGGGGCTCAGCGGCTATGAGCGGCCCACCACACCCGCGCTCGCGCGCTGGCAGGCGCAGGGCGATCTGGTGAACTTCAGCCAGGTTCGTTCGTGTGGCACCAATACCCAGGTGTCGGTACCTTGCCTGTTTTCACCGCTCACGCGCGCCCAGGGTGGCGACAAACCGGCCGAACACGAAAGCTTGCTCGATGTGTTGCAGCGCGCTGGCCTGGCCGTACTCTGGCTGGACAACCAGTCGGGCTGCAAAGGTGTGTGTGACCGCGTGCCCAGCGCCAGCACACGCGAACGGCAACTGCCCGGCCTGTGCGAAGGTGGCGAGTGCTATGACGAAGCCATGCTGCACGGACTGGACGAACGCATCGCTGCCCTTGACCCGCAACGCCGCGTGCGCGGCGTGGTGCTGGTGCTGCACCAGATGGGCAGCCACGGCCCGGCGTATTTCAAGCGCACGCCCGCTAACCGAAAACCGTTCATGCCCGAATGCGCCAGCAACACGCTGTCGGACTGCGCGCCCGACCAGCTGGTCAACGCCTACGACAACACCGTCGCCTACACCGACCACTTTCTGGACCAGACGCTGAACTGGCTGCAGCAACGCGCGTCCAGCGGCACGCACGACACCGGCCTGATCTACCTGTCCGACCACGGCGAGTCGCTGGGCGAAAACGGTCTGTACCTGCACGGCGTGCCGTATGCTTTTGCGCCGCAGCAGCAAACCCATGTGCCCATGGTCACTTGGTTATCGCCCGGGCTGCAGCAGCGCACCGGGCTGCGTTCGGACTGCCTGCGTGCACGCGCCGACCAAGCACTGTCGCACGACCATCTGTTCCATTCTGTGCTGGGCTTGCTGGACGTGCGCACCCAGGCTTACCAGCCCGCTTTGGACCTGTTTGAACCCTGCGCAGTCCCGCGCAGGTAGTCAAGCTTGCGGTGCAGGCAAGCTGAGTTCGGCCCGCAGCCCGCCCAGCGCCGAGGTGCCCAGGCGCAGCTTCCCCCCATACAAATGGGCCAGTTCGTCCACGATGGCCAGCCCCAGGCCCGAGCCCGGCACGGATTCGTCCAGCCGTGTGCCGCGGGCCAGTGCGGTGGCGCGGGCTGTGTCGTCGATGCCGGGCCCATCGTCTTCCACCCACACGTTCAGCACGCCGGCTGCGCCTGAGGCGCTCACGCGCACCGCGCTGAGGGCCCATTTGCAGGCGTTGTCGATCAGGTTGCCCAGCATGTCTTGCAGGTCTTGCGTTTCGCCTGCAAACGCCAGCGCTTCAGGCAGGTTGGTGGTGTCCATATCGATTGAGCGCGCAGCATGCACCCGTTGCATCACCCGCACCAAGCCCGTGGCCACCGGCGCTACCGCTGTGCGTTGGCCCGGCAGACGGTGCGCGGCCGCAGCGCGCGAGCGGGCCAGGTGCCAGTCCACCTGGCGCCGTGCGGTGTCGACTTGCTCTTGCACCAGCCCTGCCAATTGATGATCGCTTTGGGGTTGCCGCAGCGACTGCGCCGCGGCCTGCCCCAGCACCGCCAGTGGTGTTTTGATGGCGTGTGCCAGGTTGCCGGCCTGTGTTCGGGCGCGCGCAACAACCTCTGCGTTGCGGTCGAGCACACCATTGAAGTCGTCAATGAGCGGCTGCACTTCGGCGGGGAACCGACCCTGGAGTCGAGCCTCCTGGCCCTCGCGCACACGGCCCAGGGCACGCTGCAACGCGCGCAAGGGCGCCAGCCCCACGGCCACTTGCGCCAGCGCCGCCAGCACCAGCAACGTGCCCAGCACCAGCAGTGATGCGGTGAGAATGCCCCGGAATTCAGCTACTGCCAGCAGGGTGTCGCGGGTGTCGGCGGCCACCATCAGCCGCCAGCGTGCTCCGGCAGGCTCACCCAGGCCAACGGTGCGCTCCCGTATCAGCAGCAGCTCGCCTTGCGGGCCCCTGCCTTCGTGCGTGTGCAAAGCACCATCGGCCAGCGCATCGGCTTGCAGCGCCAGGCTGCTGTCCCATAGCGAACGTGAGCGCAATGCGCCAACGCGCGTCTGGCCGTCGGCGCTCACCCGATCCAGCTGCCAGTAGAGGCCGGAGTACGGCTTTTGCCAGCGAGGATCGGACAGCGCGCGTGCATCGATCACCGGTTGCCCGGTGGCGTCGATGTCCAGTTGCGCGGTCAGCTGCTCCAGTTGTTGCGTCAACGTGGCTTCAAATTGGTGCAGCACATGGGTGCGAAACAGGCCGCTGAGCCATACGCCCGCCAGCAGCAGTGCCAGCACCAACCCGGCCAGCGTTGCGCCCAGCAAGCGCCAGCGCAAAGAGTGGCGCCATGGAAACCAGTTCATGGGCCCAGCTTAACCGGACAAGTCGCCCGGTGGCGCCAGCCGGTAACCCATGCCGCGCACGGTTTCAATCAGCGCGGGTGGCAGTTTCTTGCGCAGGCGGCCCACAAACACCTCAATGGTGTTGGAGTCGCGGTCAAAGTCCTGGGCGTAGATGTGCTCGGTGAGTTCGGTGCGCGACACCACAGCGCCGGGCCGGTGCATCAGGTAGTCCAGCACCTTGTGTTCGTGGCTGGTGAGCGCCACCGCCTGGCCGTTCAGCGTGACGCGGCCACTGCGCGTGTCCAGCGCCAGCGCGCCGCACTGCAGCACCGCCGAGGCCTGCCCGTTGGCCCGGCGGATCAGCGCGCGCAGGCGCGCCAGCAGTTCCTCAACGTGGAAAGGCTTGGTCAGGTAATCGTCGGCGCCAGCGTCAATGCCGGCCACCTTTTCGCTCCAGTTGTCGCGCGCGGTCAGTATCAGCACGGGCATGTTGCGCCCAGCGCCGCGCCAGCGCTTGAGCACCGAGAGTCCGTCGAGCACCGGCAGACCCAGGTCGAGCACCACGGCGTCAAACGCTTCCGTGTCGCCCAGAAAGTGCGCGTCCCGGCCGTTGTCGGTCTCGTCCACCGCGTAGCCCGCATTGACCAGCGTCGAGCGCAACTGCGCGCGCAGCGTGGGTTCGTCTTCAACCAGTAGGACGCGCATGGGGCCGTGTCTCAGCGCTCCCCGCGCTTGGGGTGGCGTTCTTTGCGCTGAATCAGCTCGGCGGTGCGTGCGTCCAGCTTCAGCTTGACCCGCTGTCCACCCGCCTGCAGCAGCTTGATCTCGTAGACCCAGCGGCCGCCGTCGCGCTCCAGTTCCACGTCCAGCACCTGGCCGGGGTGCTCGCGTTCCAGCCGCTCCAGCACGCCGCGCAGCGGCATCACCTCGCCCGCCTGCACCGCCCGGTGCGCCTGCTCGTGGTCGTCGCCAGCCTGGGCCACGGGCCAGGCCAACGCACACAGCAGCGCCCCAGCCATCAGCACGGCGGTTGAAACGCGGGGGAACAACTTGGGCATGGCGCGATTGTCGGGTACCGATGCTGAACGCCCGATGAACGCGGGCTTCAGGTGCCGTTCAAGCACGGGTTTGCACACTGCATCCAACCCTCCTTTTTCAGCACACGCAAATGCCCTTCACCATGCAACCGATCCGTTCCATTTTTGCGGTGTCCAGCCTGCTGCTGGCCTCGCTCGGGTGCGCTGCGGCCCACGCCGCCGACACCAACCCCGCCGCCCAGTTGCAACACTGGAGCGCCCAGGCTGGCAGCCCCGGCAACGCCGCCAAGGGCCAGACCTTTTTCAACGCCAAACACGGCGGCGAATGGTCGTGTGCCTCGTGCCACGGCACACCGCCCACGGCCCAGGGCCAGCACGCCAACACCGGCAAGCGCATTGCGCCGCTGGCCCCAGCCTTCAATCCCAAGGCTTTTACCGACACCGCCAAGGTGGATAAATGGTTCAAGCGCAACTGCAGCGACGTGCTCAGCCGCGTCTGCAGCGCCACCGAAAAGGCCGACGTGCTCGCCTACCTGAACAGCCTGAAATAAGGCGCCCCCAGCCACCTCCAACGTTACGCAGTCCGCCATGCAACACACGCGCCATTTCAGTTCGCTTTTGCTCGCCTTTGGTCTGGGCTTTGCTACGCTCTCGGTGGCCCACGCCGACAGCGCCCGCCTGCTGCCACGCGACATGCCCGCGGCCTACACCGCCGAATGCGCCGCCTGCCACACCGCCTACCCACCGGGCATGCTGCCCGCGCGCTCGTGGCAACGCATCATGACCGGGCTGGACCAGCATTACGGCACCGACGCCGCGCTGGACGCCGCGACCGTGCAGCAGCTCGGCACCTGGCTGCAGGCCAATGCCGCCACCTACAAGCGCGTGGCCGAGGTGCCCCCGCAAGACCGCATCACCCGCTCGGTGTGGTTTGAGCGCAAACACCGCGACATCGAGCCCCCGGTTTGGAAACACGCCAGCGTGAAAAGCGCTGCCAACTGCGCTGCCTGCCACACCGGCGCGGACCAAGGCAACTACGACGACGATGACCTGAAGTTTCCGGCCGGGCTGGACGCCCGCTACCGCCGCGCCTGGAACGACTGACCCTTGGAGCACACCATGAACGCACAACCCACCCGCTGTTCCACGGGGGACGCACCCCGCGACGCTGCGGCCCCCCGCCGCCTCGTTACCGATGCGCCCACGCGCATGTTCCACGCGCTGTTTGCCCTGAGTTTTCTGGGCGCTTACCTCAGCGCCGACGGCGAGCATTTCCGCCTGCTGCACGTCACGCTGGGCTACACCATGGCCGGGCTGCTGGTGTTTCGCGTGCTGTATGGCCTGTTTGGCCCGCGCCAGGCAGGGCTGGGCTTGCTGTGGCGCAAACTCAGTGGCGCACCGGCCTGGCTGCGGTCGGTGCGCAGCGCGCCATCGCTCTCGTCCATCAACTGGCGGCAGGCGCAAAACCTGCTCATGGCACTGGCCGTGGTAGCCCTGCTGGCCATGGTGTTGCCGCTCACCTTGAGTGGCTACGGCACTTACAACGACTGGGGCGACTTTCTGGGTGGCGACTGGCTGGAGGATGTACACGAGTTCATTGGCGAAGCCTTCCTGTTTGTGGTGCTGGCGCACCTGGCGCTGATTGCGGGCCTGAGCCTGCTGCGCCGCAAGAACCAGGCGCTGCCGATGCTCACCGGCCGCGTGGCGGGCCCCGGGCCGAGCCTGGTGCAAAACAACCGCGCCTGGCTCGCCGCCGGGCTGCTGCTGGCGGTGTTGGCCTATGGCGCGTGGGAATGGCAGCAGTCGCCCAACGGGCTGGTGACGGCCCAGGCGCTGAGCAGCCTCACCGCAGGTGGCGACCACGACCACGACGACTGACGCACCGACACGCGCCGGGCCGCCGAAGGGCGGGGGGTGGCCATTTCCTACAATGGTTGGGTTTGCCCTTCCATTGACTTCGACACATTCCACCGCCATGCAATTCATCCGCTTTTCCGACCTCTGCGCCAACGGCCAAGCCGCTGGCCAACGTGTGTTCATCCGCGCCGACCTGAACGTGCCGCAAGACGACGCCGGCCACATCACCGAAGACACCCGCATCCGTGCGTCCATCCCCGCCATCCAGATGGCGCTGGACGCGGGTGCCGCCGTCATGGTGACCTCGCACCTGGGCCGCCCGACCGAGGGCGAATTCAAACCCGAAGACTCGCTGGCCCCCGTGGCCGCACGCATGGGCGAACTCATGGGCCGCAGCATTCCCGTGGTGGCCAACTGGGTTGATGGCGTCAGCGTCGAACCCGGCCAGCTCGTCATGCTGGAAAACTGCCGCCTGAACGTGGGCGAAAAGAAGAACAAGCCCGAGCTGGCTGCCAAGCTGGGCCAGCTGTGCGACATCTTCGTGCACGACGCCTTCGGCACCGCGCACCGCGCCGAAGGCAGCACCTACGGCATCGCCGAAACCGCGCCCATTGCCTGCGCCGGCCCGCTGCTGGCGGCTGAAATGGACGCCATCGGCAAAGCCCTGGCCGCACCGGCCCGCCCACTCATCGCCATCGTCGCCGGCAGCAAGGTCAGCACCAAGCTCACTATTCTGCAAGCGCTGGCCAAGAATGTGGACGGCCTCATCGTCGGCGGCGGCATCGCCAACACCTTCATGCTCGCTGCCGGCTTGAAGATCGGCAAAAGCCTGGCCGAGCCCGACCTGGTGGGTGAAGCCAAAGCCGTGATCGACGCCATGCAAGCGCGTGGCGCTGCGGTACCGATCCCCACCGACGTGGTGACCGCCAAGACCTTCAGCCCCGACGCCGTGGCCACGGTGAAAGCCGCCACCGACGTGGACGACGACGACCTGATTCTGGACATTGGCCCACAGACCGCAGCGCTGCTGGCCGAGCAACTGAAGAAGGCCGGCACCATTGTGTGGAACGGTCCGGTGGGCGTGTTCGAGTTCGCGGCTTTTGAGAACGGCACCAAGGTCATTGCGCAGGCCATTGCCGACAGCAGTGCGTTCAGCATCGCTGGCGGTGGCGACACCCTGGCCGCCATTGCCAAGTACGGCGTTGAAAAGGACGTAGGCTACATCTCCACCGGCGGCGGCGCGTTTCTGGAAGTGCTGGAAGGCAAGACGCTGCCGGCGTTTGAGGTGCTGGCGCGCCGCGCGGAGTAAAACGCAGCGTGCCAGGCGGGGCGCTGGGGGCTACCGCTTTCGGGTGGGTAGCCGCAGCACCACCCAGGCTCCCACAGCGGCCGTGGCCAGCAGCACCAGCTGCACCGCCACGCGGCCGCGAAAACTCCATATGGACAAGCTGACCATCACCGCCATGGACAGCACGGCCACCGTCTTGCTGCGCCGGGTCAGGCTGCGGTCGCGCTCCCAGTCGCGCAGCATCGGTCCGATCCAGCGGTGGTTCAGCATCCACTGGTGCAAGCGCGGCGAGGCCTGGGCGTAGCAGGCGGCGGCCAGCAACACGAACGGCGTGGTGGGCAAGCCCGGCAACACCACACCCAGCGCTGCCAGCGCCAGCGACACCGTACCCCCTAGCCACAGCAGGCCGCGCACCCAGCGCGAGCGGTGCTGGCGGGCTTCGGCCACATGCTGGCTCACAGGCGCCACCACCCCAGCGGGTGCCGCGTCAGCGCCACCGACACCATGAAGGCCAGCACCGCCAGTGCCAGCAGACCAAAACCGAGCTTGTGCCGCCACGTGCGCCCGCGCTTGAGGGCCAACGACCCGAGCACGATGTACACCACCAACAAGGCCAGCTTGGTGCCCAGCCAGGGCTGGTGCAGCGGGTGCAATTGCAGCAGCCACCACAGCGTGGCACCCGCGCTCAGCAGCGCGGTGTCGATCACCACGCTCAGCGTGCGCCACAGGCGCTGCATGGGCCAGCGCAGACCCCCCAGCACACCCAGCCAGCGCAACACAAACAGGCCCGCGCTCAGCGTGACCAGACCTATGTGGGTGTGGAGCAGCGCGGGGTACAGCGTGCCGATGAGGGAGGCTTGCATGGGCGGCTTGGGGCTTGGGATGTTGGCGACTCGGCATTGTGCGTCACCCCTTGGACCGCTCATTGGCGTGCCAGGGATCAGGCTGCGATGTGGGGCGTTGCGCGCATCTGTTCGGGCGTGGTGAAGTAGGCCGACGAAGCGCCCATGCGGTCGCGCGCACGCTCAAGTTCGTGCCGCGCCACGCTGCGCAGGTGTACCTCGTCGGGTCCGTCCAGCAGGTGCAGGGCGCGGCCCCAGGTCCAGAACTGCGCCAAGGGCGTGTCGGGCGAGAGGCCCATGGCGCCGAAGATCTGCATGGCGCGGTCCACCACGCGTGTTTGCAAGCCCGCAGCCACCACCTTGATGGCCGCTACCTGGGCGCGCAGGGCCGCAGGTGTGGTCTGTTCAGGGTGGTCGAGCAGCCAGGCGCAGCGCAGTACCAGCAGGCGCGCCTGGTCAATCTCAATGCGCGACAGCGCGATCCATTCCTGCACGTTGGCGAAGTCCGCGAGGTATTTGCCGAAGGTCTGGCGCTCCAGCGCGCGTTCGGTGGCGAGCGACAGCGCCAGTTCGCACTGGCCGATGGTGCGCATGCAGTGGTGCACGCGGCCCGGACCCAGCCGCGCCTGCGCCATCGCAAAGCCTTCGCCCCAGCCGCCGAGCAACTGATCCGATCGCACCCGTACGTTGCGGAAAACGATCTCGCAATGCCCTTCGGGTGCGTGGTGGTGCACCACGCTGATGTTGCGCACCACATCCACGCCGGGCGAGTCGAGCGGCACCAGCACCATGCTGTGCTGCTGGTGTTTGGTGTCCGGCGCGGCACCTTCGTCGGCCGCGTTGCGTGCCATCACGATCAGCAGCTTGCAGGCCGGATGTGCCACGCCGGTGATGAACCACTTGCGACCGTTGAGCGCCAGTTCATTGCCTTCGCGCCGCACCGTCGTCTGCAGGTTGGTCGGGTCGGATGAAGCCACATCGGGCTCGGACATGGCGAAGGCCGAGCGGATGCGGCCTTCCAGCAGCGGCGTGAGCCACTGCGCGCGCTGTGCCGCTGAGGCGAAGCGGTGCAGCAACTCCATATTGCCGGTGTCGGGTGCGCTGCAGTTGAACACTTCGGCCGCCCAGTGCAATTTTCCCATCGCCTCGGCCAGCGGCGCGTAGTCAAGGTTGTCCAGACGGGTGCCGGGCTCGCCGTCGCGCAGGCTCGGCAGGAACAGGTTCCACAGCCCTTCCTCAAGCGCGAGGGTCTTGAGGTCGTCCAGGAATGGGGGCGGGTAGTCGCCTTGCTGTACCGCCTGGTGCCAGGCGGCGTTGTACGGCAGCAGGTAGCGTTGCATGAAAACTTCCAGCTGTTGCTGGAGTGCCTGCGCCCGGGGGCTGTGCTGAAAGTCCATGCGGTCCATTGTGGGTCGCTCAAGGGGCTTTGTCAGCGCACCGGCGACAGTGTGCCGATCACAGCCCCAGCTGTGCGCACAGCTGGTCCATGCGCTCGCGCACCGCCGGGTCCATGTGCATCACCCGGCCCCATTCGCGCTGCGTTTCGCCGGGCCATTTGTTGGTCGCGTCCAGGCCCATCTTGCTGCCCAGGCCGCTCACGGGCGATGCGAAGTCGAGGTAGTCGATGGGGGTGTGCTCGATGGTGAAGCTGTCGCGTGCCGGGTCCATGCGCGTGCTCATGGCCCAGAGGACTTCGCCCCAGTTGCGCACGTCGATGTCCTCGTCCACGACCACGATGAACTTGGTGTACGTGAACTGGCGCAGGTGGCTCCACACGCCCATCATCACGCGCCGTGCGTGGCCGGCGTAGGCCTTGCGGATCTGCACCACCGCTAGCCGATAGCTGCAGGCCTCGGACGGCAGGTGGAAGTCGGTGATCTCGGGGAACTGGCGTTGCAGCAACGGGATGAACAACTCGTTCATCGCCAGCGCCAGCATGGCGGGTTCGTCTGGCGGCTTGCCGGTGTAGGTGGAGTGGTAGATGGGGTCGCGCCGCATCGTGATGCGTTCAACGGTGAACACCGGGAACTCGGCGCGTTCGTTGTAGTAGCCGGTGTGGTCTCCGTAGGGGCCTTCCAGCGCGTGCTGAAAGCCGCTGGGGTGCGATGCGTCTGGGAGGATATGGCCTTCGAGCACGATCTCGGCCGAGGCCGGTACCTGCAGCGGCACGCCCAGCGCCCGCACGACCTCGGTGCGCGCGCCGCGCAGCAGGCCGGCAAACTGATATTCACTCAGGCTGTCGGGCACCGGCGTCACCGCGCCCAGGATGGTGGCTGGGTCGGCACCCAGCGCTACCGCCACCGGGTAGGGCTGGCCCGGTTGCTGTCGGCCGTGGTCGCGGAAATCGAGCGCGCCGCCCCGGTGCGCGAGCCAGCGCACGATGAGCTGGTTGCGCGAGAGCACCTGCTGGCGGTAGATGCCCAGGTTTTGCCGCGTCTTGTGTGGCCCGCGCGTGATCACCAGGCCCCAGGTGATGAGCGGTGCCACGTCGTCGGGCCAGCAGTGCTGGATCGGCAGGCGCCCCAGGTCCACGTCGGCGCCTTCCAACACCCGGTCCTGGCAGGGCGCCGAGCTGCGCTCTTTGGGGCTCATGTGCCACAGCGTCTTGAGCAGACCGCTCAGGCCGACCATGTCTTTCAGCCCGCCCGGCGCCTGCGGCTCTTTGAGCGCGGCGAGCACTTCGCCAAACTGACGCAGCTCGCCCAGGCCGACCACGCCCATGGCGCGCGCCACGCGGTCGGTGGTACCAAACAGGTTGCCCAGCACAGGCATGCTGTGGCCGGTGGGCCGCTCGAACAGCAGGGCCGGGCCGCCGGCGCGCAGCACGCGGTCGCACAGCGCGGTCATCTCCAGGTGGGGCGAAACCGGCTCGCCCACGCGCCGAAGCTCACCGGCGGCTTCCAGCTGCGCCATGAAATCGCGCAGGTCTTTGTAGGTCATTCGCGCACCATGTCCAGGCCCTGCCAGCGTTCGCTCAGGGTGTGCGGCACGTCCAGCAGATCGAGCACACGCGCCACGCTGGCGTCCACCAGATCGTCGATGCTCCGGGGGCGCAGGTAAAAGGCGGGCATGGGTGGGCAGACGATGGCGCCCATTTCGGTCACGGTGCACATGTTGCGCAGGTGGCCCAGGTGCAGCGGTGTTTCGCGCGCCATCAGCACCAGGCGGCGGCGCTCCTTGAGCATCACATCGGCGGCGCGGGTGATCAGGTTGTCTGAGAGGCCGTGGGCGATGGCCGCGAGCGTGCGCATGGAGCAGGGCGCGACCACCATGCCATCGCAACGGAACGAACCACTGGCCGGGCCAGCGCCCAGGTTGGCCGCATCGTGCAGGGTGTGCACCAGCGGGCGCAACGCGTTGGGCGCCAGGTCGAGTTCGTGCTTCAGCGTGAGCCAGCCCGCGTCGGACACCACCGCGTGCAACTGCACGCCGGGCACAGAGGCCATCACCTGCAGCAGGCGCCAGCCATACACCGCCCCGCTGGCCCCGGAGATGGCCACCAGCAGGCGCCGTGGAGCGGGAGGACCGTCAGGCATCGGCCGTGGCCTTTTCGGCGGTGCGCGCGCGGGGCAGGGCGGCACTCACGGCCTGCAGTACCTGCTGGGCCTGTGCGGGGTCAAAGTCTTCGTGCTGGCGCTTGCGCACGCCATAGGTTTGCAGCTGGTGGTGCTGCGTGGGTGTGATGCCGTGGCGCGCCAGGCTGCTTTTCACGCACACCAGTGGGCAGCCGTCGAGCGCCACGATGGGCCTGCCCGAGTGCGCCGTCTTCAGCAGCGAGGGCACGTCGCCACCCACGCCGGCGATGCACGACATCTCGGCCAGGCCGCTGCGGTCCAGCCGCACGGCCACAAAGTTGGCCAGCTGCGCGGCGCTGGAGCAGCCCGAGCAGGCGTAGACCAAGGGGCGGGCGTGGTCAGTGGCTGCCATGGTGGCTCCCGGGCATGCCCGATGGGCGCAGCCGCTGCAGTCGCGCCAGCAGCGCCGAGGGCGTCCACCAGCCCCGCTCAAACACCGGCAACTCCAGCGCGTCGAGCGCGTTCTTCACCACCAGACCCAGCTCGGTGTCGCCCTCCATCGAAAGGCGCCGGTTGAAGAACAAGGTGTCGGGGTCGTCCAGCCGCTGGGCCAGGCGCAGGAAGTCGTGGGCGTTGGCGCTCAGGGTGAGCTCGGTGCTGGCCTGTGGTGTGCGGGCGCGGAACATGCCGCCCTGCCACGCAAAGTCGAAGCGCAGTCCAGCGTCGCGCACATGGATGCGGATGCGCTGGCCTTGCAAGCGTTCGCACACGTCACCCGGTAGTTGCCGCACCAGCACCCCGTTGAGCCCGGCGACCAGCAGCAGCGAGCCGGGGTAAGCAGGCAGGCGCGACAGCACGGCGGCCACCGGAGGTGCAAGGGTGCGGCGCTCGGCCTGGGCAGTGGTGTCGGGCATGGGGATCAGATGAATGGGGTGGCGTTCAGGCCACATAGATCAGCAAGGTGAAGAAATGGCAGGCGCTGCCGCCCAGCACGAACAGGTGCCAGATGCCGTGGGCATGGCGCAGCCGGTGGTCGTTGGCATAGAAGGCGATGCCCAGGGTGTAGAGCGCGCCACCGGCGGCCAGCCAGGCAAAGCCGGTCGGGCCCAGGGCCTGCCACAGCGGTACCACAGCCACCAGCGCCAGCCAGCCCATGAGCACGTAGATCACCAACGACAGCACGCGGTCCCCGCGCGCCAGCCAGATTTCTTGCACGATGCCCAGCGTGGCCAGTGCCCACACCACGCCCAGCAGCGACCAGCCCCACGCGCCTTGCAGCGACACCAGCGCAAACGGCGTGTAGCTGCCGGCGATCAGCAGGTAGATGCTGCAATGGTCCAGCTTCTGAAATACGTTCTTGGCCCGCCCGCGCAGCGCGTGGTACAGCGTGGAGGCGAGGTAGAGCGCCACCAGCATGGCGCCGTAGACGCTGAAGCCGACGATGCGCCAGGGGTCGCCCTTGAGCGAGGCGCTGGTGATGAGCGTGGCAGCGCCGGCCACGGCCAGCACGGCACCCACCAGGTGGGTGATGCTGTTGAAACGTTCGCCGCTGTGCATGGGTGTCAGGCGGCCACCCGCACGGCGGGTTCCACGCGGTCCTGGCCGGGCTGGCCGTGCCAGTAGCCGTTGCAGTCGGCGTCCGGCAGCATGGGCAGCAACGCAGCACGGGCTTCAAGCCCCGAGAGCGCGCCCTGCCGAACGGCGTCGTACAGGCCGATCACCGCTGCCGTGTGCTGCGACTGTGGGCTGATGCGCGCCATGTCTACGCCGAGGGCCAGCAGGTCGTCCCAGGCGTCGATCAGGCTGTGCACCCGGGCCGACTGCGTCTGGATGCCGTTGAGCACCAGGAACGCCGCCTGCTCACGGGTCTTGAGCATCAGACCGTCGGGGTGGTCGAGGCAGCTGAACTGGCAGTCGTCCTTGGGCAGGTTGCGGTGGCGCGCCGTGAAGCAGCGGGCCGAAAAAGCCAGCGGCAAGCGGCCGTGCACAAACACCTCGGTCTGCAGGCCGGCCGGGCGGTCGTGCTGCAGAAGCGCGAGGTCCTGGCGGGGCATTTCCAGCGGTGCCACCCAGCGCGCCGCACCCAGCGAGGCCATCCACACGAGGGAGGGGCTGTTGTAGATGTTGAGGTGCGGGCCCGCCACAAACGGGCGCTGGCCCGCCACGGCGCTCACCGCGCCCATGTCGTTGGCTTCGATGCCGAAATCGGTGTTCGCTGCGATCTTCTGCATCGCGCTCGCGTCGGAGCCCGACTCCAACAACACCATGGTCGACAGCACCACGGTTTTGCCGGCATCGCCCAGCAGCTGCGCCACGTCCAGCCAGTCGGACAGACGCAGCTCGTGGCGCCGCGAACAGGTGACCTCGCCGAGGTAGACCGTGTCCACCGGCGTCGCGGCCATGGCCTCATAGAAATCAAACACGGTCTGGCGCGGCCAGTAATACTGCAAAGGTCCGAGAGACAGTTTCATTTCAGTGGTGTCCATGTGTGGGGCGGCCCCTCACCCCAGCCCGCTCCACAGCCGGGCGAGGGAGTCACAGCCGGGGAGCGGCGATCCCGTCCCTCTCCGAAGCGCGCGGATAACCCAGCGCACCCGTGGAACCGGCTTCGCCGGACCACAGGGTGCGTCCCCCTGGGGGGAAGCCGCGCAGCGGCGCAGGGGGGAACCACCAGCTACTTCCATTTGCGGTGATACGCCCCGAGCGTGTGTTGCTGGCCCTCGGCCACCTGGTCGAGCGAGGCCATCCAGCTGCCCTTGGGCGTGTAGTGCTGGGGCTGGGCCAGGCAATCGTTGATCGCTTCGCGCCAGACCTTGGTGACCTGCCCGACATAGGCCGGGCTGCGCTGGCGCCCTTCGATCTTGATGGCGCGCACGCCCATTTGCAGCAGTTGCGGCAGCAGCGCAAGCGTGTTGAGGCTGGTCGGTTCTTCGATCGCGTAGTAGCTCGTGTCGGCTTCCACGTCAAAGCGGCCCTTGCACAGGGTGGGGTAGCCCGCGCTTTCGCCCGGGGTGTAGCGGTCGATCAGCACGCCGTTGAGCCGCGACTCCAGCCCCTGCGGCGTTTCTTGCCAGCGCACCGCTTTGGCGGGCGAGCACACGCCGTGCGTGTTGGGTGATTCGCCGGTGACGTAAGACGAGAGCGCGCAGCGCCCTTCCACCATCACGCACAGGCTGCCAAAGCCGAACACCTCGATCTCCACCGGCGTCTTTTGCACCACCTGGCGCACCTGCTCTAGCGACAGCACGCGCGGCAGCACCGCACGCGAGATACCAAACTGCTGGTGGTAGAAGTTGATGGCATCGGCGTTGGTGGCTGAGCCCTGCACCGACAGGTGCAGGCGCAGCTTGGGGTGCTGCTCGTTGGCGTATCGCATCAGGCCGGGGTCGGCCAGGATCACGGCGTCCACACCCAGATGCACCGCCTTGTCCATCGCCTGGCGCCACCGCTCCGGGTGGGCTGCCTGGGGATAGGTGTTGAGCGCCATGAACACCTGGCAACCGCGCGCGTGGGCGTAGGCCACCCCCGTGGCGATGGCTGCGTCGTCAAAATTTAAGCCAGCGAAATTGCGCGCGTTGGTCGCATCCCGCAGGCCGAGGTAGACGCAGTTGGCGCCGTTGTCCACCGCCGTCTTGAGCGCGGGCAGACTGCCGGCGGGGCAGACGAGGTCCAGGGTGGCGGTCGGTGGCGTCATCGGTAGGGAAGCCTTGGTGGTTCGGATGTGAAGCGGGCGCGACGTTAGCAGCGCAACCGCCTGCAACCGTTGACCCAGGTCAAACCGCTCATGGCTTGACCTGGCACAAACAGCCTGCGGTCAAGGGCAGCAAGCGGCCGCTTGGGGCTCAAACTGCGGGAACAGCAGGTTGTTTTCCAGGTGGATGTGGCTGATCAGGTCGTCTGAGAGCTGGGCAATGCCGGCGTAGAGCGCGCGCCAGGTGTTGCAGGCGCCTGCGGGCGGTGTGGCGTCGTGGCTCAGGGCCATCAAGCGCTCCAGCTGTTCACCGTGGCTGGTGTGCTCGTCGCGCATCACGCCAATCGGGTGGCGCACCATGGGCGTGCCGCCGGCCTTGAGCATGGGGAACAGCACGGTTTCTTCTTTTTCCATGTGTTCCAGCAACTCGGCTTCCATGGCTTCCAGGTGGGCGGCGAGGCCCACCGGCACGTCGGGGCTGTCTCGGTGCACGGCTTCCACCCGGCGGGCCATGCGGATCAGCTCCGGCAGTTGCTCGCGGTGCACCGCGTGGTAGCGCTCCAAAATGTGATCGATCATTTCGCCGGGTGCCTGTGGGGCCGCTTGTGCCGCCGGGCGGTCGAGCTGGGCGAGTTCGGCCAGCACCGCGTCCAGCGGCAGACCCTTGGCTTCGCAGGCCGTTTGCAGCGCCACCTGGCCGCCGCAGCAAAAGTCGAGCTTCAGGCGGCGAAACACGGCGGTGGAGCCGGGCAGGTTGACGGCGATCTGGCCAATGGCTTGCTGGGCGCGGTCGTCGGTGGGGTGGTCAAGGGTGGCGGTGGCGTGGCTCATGGTCTGGGTCCTTAAATGTTCATTTGGTATGAATATATTAGCCCATAAAATTCACACAACATGAATATTCAAAACAACCAAAAGACCATCGGTCAATGGGAGGATGCGCGATGCGCCTGACGAACTGGACCGACTACAGCCTGCGCGTGCTGATGTATTGCGCCGCCTGCGCGCAGCGCGAGCAGCCAGCCACCATTGGTGAAATTGCCGAGGCCCATGGCATCTCGCGCAGCCATCTCACCAAGATCGTGATGACGCTCTCGGGCATGGGCCTGCTGGAAACTACGCGTGGGCGGGGCGGTGGCCTGCGTTTGCTCAAGCCCGCGCAAGACATCGTGCTGGGCGACGTGGTGCGCCAGACCGAAACCGACTTCACGCTGGTGGAATGCTTTGACGCCGACCACAACAGCTGCCGCCTTGACGGCCATTGCCGGCTCAAGGGCGCGCTGCAGCAGGCCATGGCGAGCTACCTGCAGGTGCTCGACGGTGTGACGTTGGCCGACCTGGTGGCGCCCGCGGCCATGCCCGCCGGCGCCCGCGCGAGCCAGCGCATGCGCCTGGTGCCGGGGTTGCCCCGACTGCTTTCGGCGCAGGGTGAAAGCCGCTAACCTATGAGCATGTCATCCACCGCTTCCCTGTCCACCAAGCTGGTCCGTATTGGCGCTGGTTTGTTGATCGTGGCGCTGGCTTCGATCGGGCTCACGCTCTGGGTCACCTGGCAGCTCGAAGGCGGCGCGGCCGCCGTCAACGAGGCCGGGCGCATGCGCATGCAAACCTGGCGTCTCACCAGCGCGGTGCAGGCCCAGCGGCCGCCGCCCGAAGTGGCCACGCTGGTGGCGCAATTCGACGAAAGCCTGGGCCTGCTGCGCAGCGGCGACCCGACCCGACCCCTGTTTGTGCCTTGGGACGAGAGCGTCAGCCGCGAGTTTGCTGCGGTTGAAACGCTCTGGCAGGCGCAACGCAGCCTGTGGCTCCAGGGCAATGTCTCGACGCAGGCGTCGCTGCAAGAGGTAGAGGTTTTTGTCGCGGCCGTTGACCGCCTGGTGCATGCGATCGAAGAAGAGCTCTCGGGGCTGACCGCCATCCTCAACCTGTTTCAGTTCCTCATGATGGCGCTGGCCACCGGCGGTGCGGTGGTCATGCTCTACTCCGGCTATCGGTTTGTGATCAACCCGCTGGGCAACATGCGCCAGGGCTTGCGCCAGCTGGAAGCGGGCGACTTTTCGGTGCGTGTGGCGGCAAACACGAACGATGAGTTTGGCCAGGTGGCGGCGGGTTTCAACCGCATGGCCGCCACGCTGCAGTCGCTGTACGGAGGTCTGGAGAGCCAGGTCGAGCTGAAAACCCGCCGCATCGAAGCGCAGCGCGCCCGGCTCGAAGCCTTGTACGAGGTGAGCGCCTTTCTGGCCAGCGCCAACACCATCGAAGAGCTTTCACGTGGGTTCTCGCAGCGCGTGCGGCAGGTGATGAAGGCCGACGCGGTGGCGGTGCGCTGGTCCGACGAAGCCAACCAGCGCTACCTGATGCTGGCTTCTGACTGCTTTCCGCAAGAAATGATGGACGAAGAGCGCAGCCTGCTGGCCGGAGCCTGCGCCTGCGGCAACCTGAAGGCCGACGCGCGCACCCGCGTGATTCCGATCCACAGCCACGACGCGGCGCCCATGCGCCATTGCGCCAAGGCGGGCTACCAGAATGTGGTGAGCGTGCCGGTGCGGTTGCAGCAGCGTCTCATTGGTGAAATTGATTTGTTTTTTCGCGGTGAGATCGCGCTCAACGCCGACGAGACCGAACTGCTGGACGCCCTGGCCAGCCACCTCGCCAGCGCGCTGGAAGGCCTGCGCGCTGCAGCGCTGGAGCGCGAAGCGGCGGTGGGTGAAGAGCGCGCCCTGATCGCCCGCGAGCTGCACGACTCGATTGCCCAGTCGCTGGCGTTTCTCAAGATTCAGGTGCAGCTGCTGCGCTCGGCCATCCAGAAAGAACAGCCCGCACAGGTGCAGACCACACTCGACGAGCTCGATGTGGGCCTGCGCGAAAGCATCAACGATGTGCGCGAGTTGCTGGTGCACTTTCGCACCCGCACCAACACCGACGACATTGAAGCCGCGCTGCAAGAAACCCTGCAGAAGTTCCGGCACCAGACCGGCCTGCCGACGCGGCTGCAAGTGGATGGCGACGGTTTGCCCTTGCCGCCCGACGTGCAGGTGCAGGTGCTGCATGTGCTGCAGGAAGCCTTGTCCAATGTGCGCAAACATGCGGGCGCCAGCCACGTCAGCCTGGAGGTGCACAAGGCCGCGCGCTGGCGCTTTGAGGTGCGCGACAACGGCGCCGGTTTCGACGCTGGTCAGCAGCGCAGCGAGAACCACGTGGGCATGAAGATCATGCGCGAACGCGCCGAACGCATTGGCGCCAGCGTGGAGCTCGCGTCCCGACTTGGCGATGGCACCACCGTGACCCTGACCCTGCCACCCTACCCGGTGAGTGCCCAGGGCGTGGGCACGCTGGGTTTGAACCTGACCGACATCCAACCACTCCCATGACCTCCAGTGCCACTCCCCGTATCCGCCTGCTGCTGGTTGACGATCACCACCTGTTTCGCCGGGGTCTGCGCGCCCTGTTGTCGCAAGACGACCGCTTCGAGGTGATCGGCGAGGCCGGCGATGCGGGCGAGGCCTTGCGTTGCCTGGCCCAGACGCCGAAGCCCGATGTGATCTTGCTTGACAACCACCTGCCCGGCGTGCGCGGTGTGGAGGCTATTCCCGCACTGAAAGACGCGGCAAGCAATGCCCGCATCCTGATGCTGACCGTGAGCGAAAACGAAGAAGACTTGGCGGCGGCTTTACGTGCTGGGGCCGATGGCTATCTGCTCAAAACGGTGGAATCCGAGCAACTGGCCGAAACCCTGGTGAAGGTACTGCAGGGCGAATCGGTGATCAGCCCAGAGATGCTGACCAAGCTGGTCTCTGTGTTTCGCAGCCGCCCGGCCGAGACCGCCCCGGCGCCGCTGGAGCCCGCCACTGGGCCGTCTCCCGATCTGCTTTCGCCGCGCGAGCGCGAGATTTTGCTGCTCATCGCTCGTGGCGACAGCAACAAGCTGATCGCCAGAGCGCTCGACATCGCCGAGACCACGGTCAAGATCCATGTGCAGCACATCTTGCGCAAACTGGGCCTGAGTTCGCGGGTGCAGGCGGCGGTGTACGCCACCAGCCGTGGGCTGGTTTAGAAGAAGGCCCGCCGCCGCGCCGCCTTCGGCGCTACCCCCTCAAGTGGGCGGCACCAGCCGTCCGGCAAAGCCAGCCCGGCGGTGCCACCCACCCACCGGCCAGCAGACCACGCTCCGGGCGCGGTAAAAATTCAATTGATACAAATCAAGCGCAGGTAACTCTGGCGCTGGCGTAGTTCTTCGGAACGATGCCAGGGTGTCGGCCCATCGTTCTTCTGTGGCGCCGAAGCGCCCCATCGGTGGATGTTCAGCACCACCCGAAAAACGGACAGTCATGCCATGTCTCTGGAGAAAGAACATGGCCTCTGAAATCAAGAACGACAAGAAAGCATGGTCCGTGCTGATCGTCAGCACGCTGGCCTTCACCGTGTGCTTCATGGTGTGGATGATGTTTGGCGTCATCGGCATCCCGATCAAAAAAGCGCTCGACCTCAATTCCACCCAATTTGGTCTGCTGATGGCCACCCCGGTGCTCACCGGTTCGCTGGTGCGCGTGCCGCTGGGCATCTGGACCGACCGCTACGGCGGCCGCATCGTCATGGCCATCCTGATGGCGATCACCGTGCCTGCGATCTGGATGATGAGCTACGCCACCGCGTACTGGCACTTCCTGACCATCGGCCTGTTCGTTGGCCTGGCAGGCGGTTCGTTCTCGGTCGGCACGCCCTATGTGGCGCGTTGGTTCCCGAAGAACCGCCAGGGCACGGCGATGGGCATTTACGGCGCCGGCAACTCGGGAGCCGCAGTCAACAAGTTTGTGGCGCCGGTGCTGCTGGTGGCCTTTGGCTGGACCATGGTGCCGCAGGTCTACGCCGCGATCATGCTGGGCACGCTGGTGCTGTTCTGGCTGTTCACCTACACCAACCCCGACCACCTGGTGCCGAGCAATGTGTCCTTCATGGACCAGCTCAAGGCGCTGAAAGATCCCAAGGTGCTCAAGTACTGCCAGTACTACAGCATCGTGTTCGGTGGCTACGTGGCGCTCTCGCTCTGGATGGTGCAGTACTACGTGGGCGAGTTCGGCCTGGACATCCGGGTGGCTGCTCTGCTGGCGGCGTGCTTCTCGCTGCCGGGCGGTGTGCTGCGCGCCATGGGTGGCGTCATGTCCGACAAGTTCGGCGCACACAAGGTCACCTGGTGGGTGCTGTGGGTGAGCTGGATCTGCTTGTTCCTGTTGTCGTATCCGCAGACCGACTTCACCGTGGCCACGGTGGACGGACCGAAGACCTTTCACATTGGACTCAACGTTTATCTGTTCACCGGCCTGATGTTCATCCTGGGCATCGCCTGGGCCTTCGGCAAGGCCAGCGTCTTCAAGTACATCAGCGACGACTACCCGAAGAACATCGGTGCTATCAGCGGCATCGTGGGCCTGGCCGGTGGCCTCGGCGGCTTCGTGCTGCCCATCCTCTTCGGCGTGCTGATGGATCTCACCGGCATTCGCTCCAGCGCCTTCATGCTGATGTACGGCGTGGTCTGGGTCTCGCTGATCTGGATGTATTGGACCGAGGTGCGCAAGACCGAAATCATGGGCCCCGACGCCAAACCGTTTTCCCTTCAGAACTGAGCCCCATCCGGCCAGACACACACCATGAAACACACACAAAACACCGGGGCGGATATTGCCGACTGGCGCCCCGAGGACGAACGGTTCTGGGAGCAGACCGGCAAAAAGATCGCCTACCGCAACCTCTGGATATCAGTGCCCGCGCTGCTCTGCGGCTTCGCGGTCTGGGGCATGTGGGGCATCATCACGGTGCAGATGCTCAACCTGGGTTTTCCCTTCACCCAGGCCGAGCTGTTCACGCTCACCGCCATCTCGGGCATCGCTGGCGCCACCATGCGTATCCCGGCCTCCTTCCTGGTGCGCCTGGCTGGTGGCCGCAACACCATCTTCCTCACCACCGCCATGCTGCTGGCCCCGGCCATCGGCACCGGCTTCGCGCTGCAGCACCCCGAGTGGCCGCTGTGGGTGTTCCAGCTGCTGGCGCTGTGGTCGGGCGTGGGCGGCGGCAACTTCGCCAGCTCCATGTCCAACATCAGCACCTTCTTCCCGAAGCGGCTGCAGGGCACGGCGCTGGGCCTCAACGCGGGCCTGGGCAACTTCGGCGTGACCACCATGCAGATCGTCATTCCGCTGGTCATGACGCTGCCCCTGCTCGGGGCCTTCGGCGGTGAGTCCATGACGCTGGTGAAAGACAGCGGCTGGATCTTCGGCAAGATCGCCGCTGGCACACCCACCTGGATCCAGAACGCCGGTTTTGCCTGGGTGATCTCGCTGGTGCCCTTGTCCATCCTGGCTTGGTTCGGCATGAACAACCTGAAGACCGTGTCGCCCGATGCGGGCAACCCCATCGTCGCGTTCGCCAAGGTCACCTACCTCTACACCCTGGCTTTCATCCCGGCCGTCTTCATGCTCTACCTGTACCTGCCGGCACCCACCGGTCTGGGTATCCTGAACATGTGGGTCGCGATCCCGCTGGACATCATCCTCGCGTTGCTGATGATGAAGCTCGCAGCCTTCGGCCCCATGAAAGAGGGCGTGAGCAAGCAGTTCGCCATCTTCCGCAACAAGCACACCTGGTCGCTCACGGCGCTCTACATCGTCACCTTCGGTTCCTTCATCGGCTTCTCGATGGTGTTGCCGCTGGCCATCACGGTGATCTTTGGCTTCCAGCACATCCCCGACGCCGCCGGCGTCATGACGCATACGCTGAAGAATCCCAATGCGCCCTCGGCTCTGACCTACGCCTGGATCGGCCCCTTCGTCGGTGCCGCGGTACGTCCCCTCGGCGGCTGGATCTCCGACAAGGTCGGTGGCTCCATCGTGACCCAAATCATTTCGGTGGTGATGGTGGCCGCGTCTGGCGCGGTGGGCTACGTGATGATGCAGGCCTACAGCTCAGCCACGCCCGAGCAGTACTTCCCGGCCTTCATCGGCTTGTTCATCGTGCTGTTCTTCGCCAGTGGCGTGGGCAACGGCTCCACCTTCCGCACCATCGGCGTGATCTTCGACCGCCAGCAGGCTGGCCCCGTGCTCGGCTGGACATCGGCCGTCGCCGCCTACGGCGCCTTCATTGCGCCGGTGGTGATCGGGGCACAGATCAAGGCCGGCACCCCGCAGTACGCCATGTACGGCTTCGCGATCTTCTACGCCCTGTGTCTGGTGCTGAACTGGTGGTTCTACCTGCGCGCAGGTGCCGAAATCCGCAACCCTTAAACACGTGCATCCAAGAAGCCAAGCCCCTATTTTTCGGAGACCTTCATGAGTCACTTTCTCGACCGCCTCACCCACTTCACCTTGCCCAAGGAAGCCTTCTCGGGCAACCACGGCCTGACCACGAACGAAGACCGCACCTGGGAAGACAGCTACCGCAACCGCTGGGCCCACGACAAGATCGTGCGCTCCACCCACGGCGTGAACTGCACGGGTTCCTGCTCGTGGAAGATCTACGTCAAGGGCGGTATCGTCACCTGGGAAACCCAGCAGACCGACTACCCCCGTACCCGCTGGGACATGCCCAACCACGAGCCGCGCGGTTGCGCCCGTGGGGCTTCGTACAGCTGGTACCTGTATTCCGCCAACCGCGTGAAATACCCCATGGTGCGCGGCCGCCTGCTGGAACGCTGGCGCACCGCCCTCACCGTGAGCAAGAGCCCGGTGGACGCCTGGGCGCTGATTCAGCAAGACCCCGAAGCCCGCCGCGACTACCAGCAGGTGCGCGGCATGGGCGGCTTCGTGCGCAGCAGCTGGGACGAAGTGAACCAGCTGATCGCCGCGGCCAACGTCTACACCATCAAGCAGCACGGCGCCGACCGCATCATCGGCTTCTCGCCCATTCCCGCCATGTCCATGGTGAGCTACGCTGCGGGCTCGCGTTACCTGTCGCTCATCGGCGGCGTGTGCATGAGCTTTTACGACTGGTACTGCGACCTGCCCCCGGCCAGCCCGCAGGTGTGGGGTGAGCAGACCGACGTGCCCGAGTCGGCCGACTGGTACAACAGCTCGTTCATCATTGCCTGGGGCTCCAACGTGCCCCAGACCCGCACGCCCGACGCCCACTTCTTCACCGAGGTGCGCTACAAGGGTGCGAAGACCGTGGCCGTGACGCCCGACTACTCGGAAGTGGCCAAGCTGTCCGACATCTGGATGCACCCCAAGCAGGGCACCGATGCCGCCGTCGCCATGGCCATGGGTCACGTCGCGCTGAAGGAGTTCTACTTCCCCGGTGGCGGCAAGCAGCGTTCCAGCTACTTCGACGACTACGCCCGCCGTTACACCGACCTGCCGCTGCTGGTGATGTTGAAAGAACACACCCTGCCCGACGGCACGGTGACCATGGTGCCCGACCGCTACCTGCGCGCCAGCGACTTCAACGGCCAGATGGGCCAGAAGAGCAACCCCGAGTGGAAGACGGTGGCCTTCGACACGGCCGGCAAAGCGGTGCTGCCCAACGGTTCCATTGGCTTCCGCTGGGGTGAGCCCGGCCGGGAAGACGAAGGCAAGTGGAACCTGGAGGCGAAAGAGGCACGCGGCAATACCGACGTGAAACTCAAGCTCTCGGTGATCGAGGACGGCGAGCAGGAACACCAGGTGGTGGACGTCGGCTTCCCCTACTTCGGTGGCCGCGACACCCCCAACTTCACCGCCAACGCACAGAACGGCGAGATCAACCACGCCAAAGTGCCGGCCGTGCGCCTGCGCCTGGGCAAGGCCGGTGAAGAGCGTTACGCCATGGTGGCCACCGTGTTCGACCTGCAGGTCGCTCAGTACGGCATCGACCGTGGCCTGGGATCAGGCGCCCGGGACTTCAACGACAACGCCGCCTACACCCCGGCCTGGCAGGAAAGCATCACCGGTGTGCCGCGCGAGCAGCTCATCACTGTGGCGCGCCAGTTTGCCGACAACGCCGACAAGACGCATGGCAAGTCGATGATCATCATCGGCGCGGCCATGAACCACTGGTACCACGCCGACATGAACTACCGCGGCGTCATCAACCTGCTGATGATGTGCGGCTGTATCGGCCAGAGCGGCGGCGGCTGGGCGCACTACGTGGGCCAGGAAAAGCTGCGCCCGCAGACCGGCTGGGTGCCACTGGCCTTCGCCACCGACTGGGTGCGCCCGCCGCGCCAGATGAACAGCACCAGCTTCTTCTATGCCCACACCGACCAGTGGCGCTACGAGAAGCTCGGCATGGAAGAGATCGTCTCGCCCACGCTGAGCGCCGCCGACAAGGCCGCCTTCAGTGGCAGCATGATCGACTTCAACGTGCGCGCCGAGCGCATGGGCTGGCTGCCCAGCGCCCCGCAGCTCAAGACCAACCCGATGCAGGTGGTGAAAGACGCGCAGGCCGCCGGCATGGACCCCAAGGACTACGCCGTGCGGGCCCTGAAAGACGGCACGCTGGAGATGAGCTGTGAAGACCCGGACGCACCGCAGAACTGGCCGCGCAACATGTTTGTGTGGCGCTCCAACCTGTTGGGCTCCAGCGGCAAAGGCCACGAGTATTTCTGCAAGCACCTGCTGGGCACCGAAAACGGCGTGCAGGGCAAAGACCTCGGCAAAGACGACGCCAAGCCCGCCGAAGTGAAATGGCACAAGGACGCGCCGCAAGGCAAGCTGGACCTGTTGGTCACGCTGGACTTCCGCATGAGCACGACCTGCCTGTATTCCGACATCGTGCTGCCGACCGCCAGCTGGTACGAGAAGAACGACCTCAACACCAGCGACATGCATCCCTTCATCCACCCGCTGTCCGCGGCCGTGGACCCGGTGTGGCAGAGCCGCAGCGACTGGGAGATTTACAAAGGCTTTGCCAAGACCTTCAGCGAGGTTTGCGTGGGCCACCTGGGCGTGGAAAAAGAGGTGGTGCTCTCGCCCATCATGCACGACACCCCCGGTGAAATGGCGCAGGCGTTTGAGGTCAAGGAATGGAAAAAAGGCCACTGCGAACTGATCCCCGGCAAGACCGCGCCGCAGATTGCGGTGGTCGAACGCGATTACCCCAATACCTTCAAACGCTTCACGGCCCTGGGCCCGCTGCTCGACAAACTGGGCAACGGCGGCAAAGGTATCGGCTGGAAAACCGGTACCGAGGTCGAGCAGTTGGGGCAGCTCAACGGCAAGACGCTTGAAGAGGGCGTGTCGCATGGCATGCCGCGCATCGTGTCTGACATCGACGCCTGCGAAACCATTCTGCAACTGGCCCCCGAGACCAACGGCCATGTGGCGGTGAAGGCTTGGCAAGCGCTGGGCAAGCAGACCGGGCGCGACCACACGCACCTGGCGGTTTACCGCGAAGACGAAAAGATCCGCTACCGCGACATCCAGGCCCAGCCGCGCAAGATCATTTCCTCGCCCACCTGGAGCGGCATCGAGAGCGAGACGGTGAGCTACAACGCCGGCTACACCAACGTGCACGAATACATCCCGTGGCGCACGCTCACCGGCCGCCAGCAGTTCTACCAGGACCACCCCTGGATGATCGCTTTCGGTGAAGGCTTCGGCAGCTACCGCCCACCGGTGGACCTGAAGACCACCAACAGCATCCACAACATCAAGCCCAACGGCAACAAAGAGATTCAGCTGAACTTCATCACGCCGCACCAGAAGTGGGGGATTCACTCCACCTACAGCGACAACCTGATGATGCTCACGCTCAACCGCGGCGGCACGGTGGTCTGGCTCAGCGAAGACGACGCGAAGTCGGCCGGTATCCAGGACAACGACTGGGTGGAGCTGTTCAACATCAACGGCGCCGTGGCGGCCCGTGCGGTGGTGAGCCAGCGGGTGAACAACGGCATGGTGATGATGTACCACTCGCAAGAAAAGATCATCAACACCCCCGGTAGCGAGATCACCGGTGTGCGCGGCGGTATTCACAACTCGGTGACCCGCATCGTGCTCAAGCCCACCCACATGATTGGCGGCTACGCGCAGCTGAGCTACGGCTTCAACTACTACGGAACCATCGGCACCAACCGCGATGAATTCGTGGTGGTGCGCAAGATGAGCAAGGTGGACTGGCTCGACACACCCGCAGACGACCATCTCGTGCGTGCGTACCAATCCCAAGGTGAAAACCCCTAAAACCATGGACCTCCCCCGCGCCGCGCGTACCGCGCGTCACCCCCTCAAGGGGGCAACACCAGCGGCCTGGCAAAGCCAGTTCCGCGGTGTTCGCTGGGAAACATCCTCACGCCGCCAGTCAAGCTGAAGAAGGAAAACTGTCATGAAAATACGCGCACAAATCGGCATGGTGCTCAACCTGGACAAGTGCATCGGTTGCCACACCTGTTCGGTCACCTGCAAACAGGTCTGGACCAGCCGCCCCGGTGTGGAATACGCCTGGTTCAACAACGTCGAGACCAAGCCAGGCATTGGTTACCCCAAGGAATGGGAAAACCAGGACAAGTGGAACGGTGGCTGGATCCGCAAGGCGGACGGCTCCATCGTGCCCAAGCAGGGTGGCAAGTGGTCGCTGCTGATGAAGATCTTCAGCAACCCCAACCTGCCGGAGATCGACGACTACTACGAGCCCTTCACCTTCGACTACGACCACCTGCAGTCGGCGCCAGAGATGAAGCACGCGCCCACCGCGCGCCCGCGTTCGCTGATCACCGGCAAGCGCATGGAGAAGATCGAGTGGGGCCCGAACTGGGAAGAGATCCTGGGCGGCGAGTTCAGCAAGCGCAGCAAAGACGCGAACCTGGACGGTTTCGAGCAGACCCAGAAAGACATGATGGGTCAGTTCGAGAACACCTTCATGATGTACCTGCCGCGTCTATGCGAGCACTGCTTGAACCCAGCGTGTGTGGCCTCGTGTCCTTCGGGCTCAATCTACAAGCGCGAGGAAGACGGCATCGTGCTGATCGACCAGGACAAGTGCCGCGGCTGGCGCATGTGTGTGAGCGGCTGCCCCTACAAAAAGATTTACTACAACTGGAAAAGCGGCAAGGCCGAGAAGTGCATCTTCTGCTACCCCCGCATTGAAGCCGGTCAGCCCACGGTGTGCTCCGAGACCTGCGTCGGGCGCATCCGCTACCTCGGCGTGCTGCTGTACGACGCCGACCGCATTGCCGAAGCCGCAAGCACGCCCAACGAGATCGACCTCTACCAGGCCCAGCTTGACCTGTTCCTGGACCCGAACGACCCGAAGGTGATCGCACAGGCCCGCATCGACGGCATCCCCGACGCCTGGATGGCTGCAGCCCGCCAGAGCCCGGTTTACAAGATGGCGGTGGAGTGGAAAGTGGCCCTGCCGCTGCATCCCGAATACCGCACCTTGCCCATGGTCTGGTACGTGCCGCCGCTCTCACCCATCACCGGTGCTGCGCAGTCGGGCGCCCTGGGCAACAACGGCGAAATTCCGGACGTGTCGCAGCTGCGCATTCCGGTGAAGTACCTGGCCAACCTGCTCACCGCTGGCGATACCGGCCCCGTGGTGCGCGCCCTGGAACGCATGCTGGCCATGCGTGCCTACCAGCGCACGAAACACGTGGACGGCCTGATCAACCAGGACGTGCTCGACCAGGTGGGCCTGAGTGCCCGCGAGGTGGAAGAGATGTACCGCTACATGGCGATTGCCAACTACGAAGACCGCTTCGTGATTCCGACCACGCACCGCGAGTACGCCGAAAACACCTTCAACGTGAAGGGCGGCTGCGGCTTCAGTTTCGGCAACGGCTGCTCGGAAGGGCAGACCGAAACGAGTTTGTTTGGTAGCGAGAAAAAGCGCACCATCCCCATCAAGATGGAGAGCTGAAATGGCCTTGTTTGCTTCATCCCCTCCCCAGGCCCGTCTCACGCTGCGCGTGCTGGCGCACCTGCTGCGCTACCCCGACGCGGCGTTCCGCGCCCACACGGCCGACATGCGTGAAGCCCTGCAAGCCGAGGCGGCGCTGCCCGCTGCGCGGCTGGCCGAACTCGACGCTTTGCTCAAGCACCTGGGCGCCAGCCCGGCGCTGGATGTGGAGTCCGAATACGTCGAGCTGTTCGACCGGGGTCGCCGCACCGCGCTGCACCTGTTTGAACACGTGCACGGCGATTCGCGCGACCGTGGCCCGGCCATGATCGACCTGATTCAGACCTACGAAAAAGCGGGTCTGTTTCTGGGCGCCAGCGAACTGCCCGATTACTTGCCGGTGGTGTTGGAATTTGCTTCCACCCAGCCGCCGCAGCAGGCGCGTGAGTTCATGGGCGAGATCGCGCACATCGTGCGTGTGATCTTCAGCGCCCTGGCTGGTCGCCAGAGCCCCTACGCCAGCGTGCTGGCCGCCGTGTTGGAGCTGGCGGGCGAAAAGGCCGAAGCCGTGGCCGTGGCCCCCGAACCCGAAATGGACGAGAGCTGGGCAGAGCCCGAGGTGTTTGGTGGTTGCTCCACCGAAGGCCAGGCCAAACCCGGCCAGCCGCAGCCGATTCACATTGTCAGAAAGTCACCCCAACCTTCTCAAGGAGCGCAGGCATGAACACGCTGCACAACTTCCTATTCAACGTCTACCCCTACATCTGCCTGGCGGTCTTTTTCATGGGGAGCCTGGCGCGTTTTGACCGCGACCAATACACCTGGAAAAGCGACTCGTCGCAGTTGCTGCGCAAGCGCCAGCTGCGCTGGGGCAGCAACCTGTTCCACATCGGCATCCTGTTTTTGTTCGGTGGCCACACCGTGGGCTTGCTCACGCCCCACTTCGTCTACGAGCCCTTCATCACGGCGGGCCAGAAGCAGATGGTGGCCGTGGTGGCCGGTGGTGTTGCAGGTTTTATCTGTTTCATTGGTCTGAGCATGCTGCTGCACCGGCGCATTTTTGACGACCGCATTCGCCTTACCAGCCACCGCACCGACCTGGGTATCCTGGTCATCCTGTGGGTGCAACTGGTGTTGGGCCTGGTCACGTTGCCGTTTTCCATCGGGCACTCTGATGGTCAGGCGATGCTGCAGCTGTCGGCTTGGGCGCAGGGCATCTTCACCCTCAACCCCAACGCCGCCTTGATTGCCGAGCTGGACTGGGTGTATCTGGTGCATCTGGTGCTGGGCATGACCATCTTCCTGCTCTTCCCCTTCTCGCGCCTGGTCCATGTGTGGAGCGGCTTCGGCACGCTGGCCTACATCGTTCGCCCTTATCAGGTGGTGCGCAGCCGCAAGTTGGGACTGAAGTCCAGCGTGCCGGCCGAACAGCGTTCCACTTCAAACTGACCCGAGGACACACACCATGAATGCAGCAACAACCGTGGGCTGTGGCAGCGGCCACTGCGCCTGTGCCGGTGAAGCCCAGCCCGCCGTGGCCAGTATCAACGGCATCGCCCTGCACGACGCGGGTGAAACGCTGGACGCCGCCACGCTGCGCGAGCGCGCCTACACCGAGCTGCTGCGCCAGCAGGCGGTGAAGGCCGGCCTTCTGCCGCGCCATACCGGCCTGGTGGCGCCAGAGCTGGACGAGGCCCAGCGCGCCGTCATTGAAAGCCTGCTCGACGCCGCCGTGGTTTCGCCCGATCCGGGCGAGAGCGAGTGCCGCCGCTACTTTGAGGCCAACAAGGGCCGCTTCATCGTGGGCCAGGCCCTGCATGTGCGCCACATCTTGTTTGCGGTCACGCCGGGCGTGAACGTGCATGCCCTGTCGCAACGCGCCGAGGCGGCGTTGCTGGAGCTGATCCGCAAAGACGTGGCCCCCGGCCGTTTCGAGGCGCTGGCCACCGAACTGTCCAACTGCCCGTCCAGCCAAGAGGGCGGCGATCTGGGCTGGGTGACACCCGAGGACTGCGCACCCGAGCTGGCCAACGAGCTGTTTTACCAGACCGATTCGCGCTGGGGCATGGGCGTGCACCCGCGTCTGGTGCACACCCGCTTTGGCCTGCACATCATTGAGGTACTGGGCCGGCGCAAGGGCAAGCTGCCCGAATTCGAGCAGGTGCAGGAACGCATCAAGGCCCAGCTGGCGCTGCAGTCGCGCAGCACGGCTCTGCGCCAATACATGCAGCTGCTGGTGGGCCAGGCCCAGGTGGAAGGTATTGAGCTGGAAGGCGCTGACTCACCGCTGGTGCAGTGAGCCACAGCCCACCCCCGTCGCGCTGCGCGCGACCTCCTCAAAGGGGGCCATGCGTGTGGCCCGCCAAAGCCGGTTCCACCGCACCCTGGGTACCGGCACGTTCCGCCCAAAGGCGGCCCCATTACCGCACTTCACAAAGGGGTAACGCCTGCGCCCTGGCAGCGTCAGTTTCGCGGCATTCCCGGCTGGAGGCGCGCTTGCCTGACGCGAAAGATGGCGGTGAAGGATGGATGTCATGAACAAGCCCCCCGACCCGGACGAACTGCTGTTGCGCCTGCGGCATTTCCGCTCCGACTATTTCCCGCGCCACCAGCAGCGCTTTCAGGATCTGGTGGCCGACGGCCAGCACCCCAAGACCTTGTTCATTGGCTGTTCCGATTCGCGCCTGGTGCCCTATCTGCTCACAGGTGCGGGGCCGGGGGAATTGTTTCTGGTGCGCAACGTGGGCGCGCTGGTGCCTCCCTACGACCAGTCCCATGGTCTGCACGGCACCATGGCCGCCATCGAATTTGCGGTGCTCAGTCTGAAGGTGGAGCGCATCATCGTCTGCGGCCACAGCCATTGCGGCGCCATCCGCACGGCGTATGAGGGTGCGCCGGAGGAGGCGGTGGCACTCAAATCTTGGTTGCGGCTGGTTGACGAAGCCTTGTTGCCGGTGCAGCCCGGCCCTGAAGCCATGCGTCGTACCGAACAGCGCGCTGTGGTGTTGCAGCTGGAGCGCCTCATGGGCTACCCCATGGTGCGCCGCGCGGTAGAAGCCGGGCAGCTCACCCTGCACGGCTGGCATTACGTCATTGAAGACGGAGAAGTGCATGTATTTGATGCACAGCAAGGTGATTTCATCCCAGCCTCGTTAGCCTCCAACAGCGGCACGGGGCCGTACCAACCTTATGTGGAACACGATGGACAAATCCTCAGTGACTGAGCACGCCCAGCTGGGCCTGTCTCTCGCAGCTGCACGGGCAGCAGAATTGCAGGCGCTGGCTGGCAGCGATGGCTTGCGCACCTGGCGCCTCGCCGGGCGCGAACTCATTCCGGTGGTGCAGGGTGGCATGGGTGTGGGTGTGTCGGCCGGCTCGCTGGCCGGTACCGTGGCCAGCTTCGGGGGTGTGGGCACGGTCTCGTCGGTGGACTTACGCCGCATGCACCCCGACCTGATGGCCCAGACCGGCCACCTGGACAAAGAGCCCGACGCCCGCGCGCAGATCGACGCTGCCAACCTGGTGGCGCTGGACCGCGAGATTCAGCGTGCCAGTGGCATAGCGCAGGGCCGCGGCTTGATTGCGGTGAACGTGATGAAGGCGCTCAGTGCTTACGAAATGTATGTGCGCCAGGCGCTGCACAGCGGTGCCGACGCCGTGGTGGTGGGCGCCGGTCTGCCGCTGGACCTGCCCGAAATCGCCAAAGACCACCCCAAAACGGCGCTGATTCCGATCTTGTCGGACGCCCGGGGCGTGCAGTTGCTGGTGCGCAAATGGGAGAAAAAGGGCCGCCTGCCCGACGCCATCGTCATCGAGCATCCCCGTCTGGCCGGTGGGCACCTGGGCGCTGCCAAGGTGGCCGATCTGCAAGACGCGCGCTTCGATTTCGACGTGGTGTTGCCCCAGGTGCTCGAATTTTTCAAAACGTCGGGTATCGAGGGCCAAATTCCACTCATCGCCGCTGGCGGCATCAGCAGCCGGGCCGACATCTTGCGGCTGCAAGCGCTGGGTGCCAGCGCGGTACAGATGGGTACCGCCTTTGCCGTCACCACCGAATGCGATGCCGACCCGGCCTTCAAACACGTGCTGGCCGACGCGCGGCCCGAAGACATTGTGGAATTCATCAGCGTGGCGGGCCTGCCGGCGCGCGCGGTGCGCACGCCCTGGCTGGACAAGTACATCCGCATCGAGCCCAAGCTGCAGGCCGCCGCGCATGTGAAGAAAAAATGCAACATGTCGTTCGATTGCCTGGCCCACTGCGGCCTGCGCGACGGCGTGGTGGGCATTGGCCAGTTCTGCATTGACCAGCAACTGGGCCACGCGATGGAAGGCGATACGAACAAAGGCTTGTTTTTCCGGGGCGCCGGCAGCCTGCCGTTTGGGCGCGAGATCCGCCCCGTACACGACTTGTTGCGGTGGATGCTGGCAGACGTTCGGCCGCCCGTGCCCAGCCACTGAAAAGGCAAAAAAATCCGTCGGGAAAGACCTTTGGCAGCGAAAATGGGTCCCAGCGGGGATAATTTAGGCCCAACGTCCAAGCCGCTGGCTTGGACTGAAGTGGCCGTGAACACGGTTTCGCCTCAGCGCCATTTCGACCTGCAGACCCCAGCGGTCCGTGGATCACCCCCTCCCATTCCGTCAGGCCACAGGCCTTTTCAACACGACCCGACATGAAACGCGACAACACCATGCGTCCGCAGGACCTGACCCATACCCAGCCCATCAGCCTCGATGTGCTGAAAGAAAAATACCTCAAGCCCGGCGAAGACGGCATTGAAGACCTGTACCGCCGCGTGGCGCGTGCCCTGGCTTCGGTGGAAAAAGAAGACGTGCGCGCCGAATGGGAGCAGCGCTTCCTGGCCAACCTGCACGCCGGCGCCATTGGTGCCGGGCGCATCATGAGTGCTGCCGGGACCGACATCCAGGCCACGCTCATCAACTGCTTCGTGCAGCCCGTGGGCGACTGCATCCAGGGCGTGGACGCCGAGGGCTACCCCGGCATTTATGAAGCCCTGCGCGAAGCCGCTGAAACCATGCGCCGCGGTGGCGGTGTGGGCTACGACTTCTCGCGCATCCGCCCCAAAGGCGCCGAGGTCAAGGGCACGCACTCCATGGCGTCTGGCCCGTGCAGCTACATCAACGTGTTTGACCAAAGCTGCTCTACCGTGGAGAGCGCCGGCGCGCGCCGTGGCGCCCAGATGGGCGTGCTGCGCATCGACCACCCCGATGTGCTCGAATTCATCACCGCCAAGCGCACCCCGGGACGCTGGAACAACTTCAACGTGTCGGTCGGCGTGTCCGACGCCTTCATGGAAGCCCTGGGCAGCGACCAACCCTGGGAACTCGTGCACAAGGCCCGCCCCGGCGCGTCGCTGATTGCCAAGGGCGCTTACCAGCGCGCCGATGGCCAGTGGGTCTACCAGACCATCGCCGCCAGCGAGCTGTGGGACACGGTTATGAAGTCGGCCTACGACTTCGCCGAGCCGGGCATTCTGTTCCTCGACCAGATCCGCACCGACAACAACCTGCGCTACTGCGAGAGCATTGAAGCCACCAACCCGTGTGGCGAACAGCCCTTGCCGCCCTATGGTTGCTGCGACCTCGGCCCGGTCATCCTGACCCGCTTTGTGCGCAACCCGTTTGGTTTTGGCGGCCTGCCGTCGTTTGACTTCGAAGCGTTCGAGCAAGCCGTGACCACCCAGGTGCGCGCGCTCGACAACGTGCTGGATGTGACCTTCTGGCCACTGCCGCAGCAGCGCGAAGAGTCAGCCGCCAAGCGCCGCATCGGTGTGGGCTTTACCGGCATGGGCAACACCCTGGCCATGCTGTGCGTGCGCTACGACCGCGACGAAGGCCGTGCCATGGCAGCGCAAATTGCCGAGCGCATGCGCAACGCGGCTTACGCCGCTTCGGTGGCGCTGGCGCAAGAAAAAGGCGCCTTCCCCAAGCTGGTGGTGGACGACTACCTGGCCGCTGGCACCTTTGCCAGCCGCCTGCCAGCTGCGCTTCAAAAGCAGATCCGCAAGCACGGCATCCGCAACAGCCACCTGCTGTCCATCGCGCCCACCGGCACGGTGAGCCTGGCCTTTGCTGACAACGCGTCCAACGGCATTGAGCCGCCGTTCTCCTGGATGTACCGCCGCAAAAAGCGCGAGGCCGACGGCTCCACCAGCGAATACGCGGTGGAAGACCACGCCTGGCGCCTGTACCGCGAACTCGGCGGTAACGTGGACCAGCTGCCCGAGTACTTTGTGAACGCGCTGGCCATGAGCGCGGGCGACCACATTGCCATGATGCAAGCGGTGCAGCCATTTGTCGACACCGCCATCTCCAAGACGGTGAACGTCGAGGCCGACTACCCCTACGAAGACTTCAAGGGCCTGTACCAGCAAGCCTGGCGCGCCCACCTCAAAGGCCTGGCCACCTACCGCCCCAACAGCATTCTGGGCTCGGTGCTCGACACCGGCAGCGCCGCCACCGACGCAGCCGCAGCCGCCGCCGCAGCAGCGCCCGCACCGGTGGACCCCATGCGCACCGTGATTGAGAGCCGCCCCAAAGGCGCGCTCTCGGCCGTGGCCGACAAGGTGGAGTACTGGACGCAAGAGGGCCACAAGACGCTGTACATCGTGGTCTCGTTCCTGCCGGTGCCTGCGGCCGACGGCGTGGGCACGGTCGAGCGCGCCATCGAGTTCTTCATGCCCGTGGGCCAGAGCGGGGAGTCGCAGCAGTGGATCACCTCCACCATGCGCATGCTGTCGCTGGCCGCGCGCGGTGGCTTCCTGGAACGCGCCCTGGGTGACATGCGCAAAGTGGCCTGGGACCGCGGCCCGGTGCGCCTGGGCACCTACCAGAAGGCCGACGGCACGCACGTGCCCATGTGGCACGACTCCGAAGTGGCAGCCATCGCGTTTGCGCTGCAAAACATCATTGCGCGGCGTGCCCAGCAGGGCGTGGCGGCCGTGATGCCCGAGCCGGTTGCCGTGTCCGTGGGCACGTCTGCGGGCGTGATGGCCGGCAAAAAATGCCCCGAGTGCGGTGCGCACGCCATGATCCGCAAAGATGGCTGCGACTACTGCACCCAGTGCGGCCACCTCGGTACGTGCGGGTAACACGCCCGAACGCCCGGTTTTCCGGGTCTGACCGTGCACGCAAGGTGCACTTTCTGACCGCCTAGGTTGCCAGCCAATCGGCAACCTCAAAGCCTCATTCAAGACCGCTACAGCGCAAGCTGCAGCGGTTTTTTGCTTGTGCGCCCAGCATGGGCGCACGCCTGCGGGTGGTGTGGCAGGGGCGCAGCCGATGATGGTTGCCCCCTATGGCGCGATGCATCAACCAAGGCCTGCTGGCCAGCCCCCGGCACTGCGGTGCGGCCCGGGGCTGCACCGTCCGTTCAACCTTCAAAGAAAGTTCACCATGCGTGTCAACCACCGTTTCTCCCTTCTTTTTCTTGCTGCAGCCTTCACCACGCTGGGCGGCGGCGCTTCCGGCGCCACGCAAGAAAGCACCGGCCAGTACTTGGACGACACCGCCATCACCGCCAAGGTGAAGGCAGCGATCTTCAACGAAGCCAGCCTGAAGTCGGCCGAGATCAACGTCGAAACCTTCAAGGGTGCCGTGCAGTTGAGCGGCTTCGTGGGTACCCAGGCCGACATCAACAAGGCCGTGGCCGTGACGCAGGCCATCAGCGGTGTGCGCACGTTCAAAAACGACATGCGCCTGAAGTAAGTCGCCGTGGGCGCTCCAACCGGCGCCACGCAGTCTCACCCATTGAAATCAGAGGTCTCTCCATGAACACGCAAACACAAACACAAATCCTGCCCCGCAGCCTTGCCCTGGCCGCTGCACCCTTCCTGGCCTTGGGCCCGGGTGCTTGCAGCTACCTGTCGCGCCAAGACCAGAGCACGGCTGTTGGCGCCGGTGTGGGCGCTGTCGGTGGCGCTGTGCTGACCGGTGGCCGCACCATCGGCACCCTGGGCGGTGCGGCCATTGGTGGCCTCATCGGCAACCAGGTGGACACCCGGAAATAAGCCTGCTGCTTCCCCCAATACCTTTCGAAAGTACGCTATGAGCACCGCCATTCAAACCCTGAGCGACGACGCCGCAGCCGTGGCCCGTTCGTTGGCCAACAGCACCGAGCGCGCCGCCCACCAAGGCATGGGCCGCATGGCGGACAGCCTGGAGGACGCGCGTTGGCACACCAGCGCTGCGCTCAAGCGAGCGCGTGCCGTGGCGCTGGCCCCGACCGAAATGGCCCTGGCGCGCGACAAGCTGGCCCGCGCCAACGCCTCGATGGTGGCAGCAAAGTACGAACGCGCGCTGACGCTGACGCTGACGCTGGCCGAGGCCGCTTCTTGGCACACACCACGTTGGTTGAAAGATTTCCCCTGAAAACATCCCACCTGATCGCCCTTTCTGTTGTTGCCCTGGCGCAGCCGCGCCATGCCGGTGGGCGGCAACGAAACCACCGCCGGCCGTCAGATGAACCGCCGCGTCGGGATCGGGCTCTCGGACGACAGCGGCCGCATCGTGGCGCGCTGAGCCACGGCGCTCAGACGCGCACGACCTCGCCCTTCAGAGACCACAGAATGGCGAGCACCTCGTTGCGCACGGGGGCGTCGACACCGCAGGTTTGCAGCGCTGCCATGGCGTCGTCGACCACGGTCACAAACTCCTGTTCGCTGATATTCATGCCCCGGTGTGTGGTGAGCATGTCCCGACCGCCATAGGTCTCGGGGCCGCCTGCGCCCATGCAGAAAAAGTCGATCACATTGCGTTCCAGGCGGTCCATGTCGTCTACCTGTCCGTAACGGATATTGACCAACGGGTTGGCCATGTGGTTCTTGATCAGCTCGCGGGTGATGCGCGTGATGCCCTCGCGGCGCCCGAGGCGGTCGTACAAATTAGCGTGGTCCTGGTTCATGGTGCTCTCCTTGGTGTGAATCGTTGAACGGGTGGGTGCGCTTCAGTGGGCCGGCGCACGCAGCTGCCGCAGCCACGAGGCGTATTCCAGTTGGCCGGGATCGGTACCGTGGTTGCAGACCGCGTGGTGCAACCGACCCAGCGTGCTCGCCAGGGCCTGCTCCAGCTGCAGCAGCGACTCGGGTGTCAGCGGTTGCGGCAGGGTCAGCACGACATGCCCGTTGCCGGGCGAAGAAACATGCAGTGGGGTTGTGGTCATGGTGGGCTCCTGAACGTTGCGGCAGGCCGGTGTTGGCCTGCCGTGGTTCAGCGTGCACCGGCGCTGTTCCTGAAACGTTCCCCAGACCCCGGCACTTGCGAACCGCCGCCCGGCGCTGCACACTGCGGGCCATGGACACGACCGAGCCCGCCCAGCTGGAGGTGCACCTGCTGGGCCGTTTCTGTGTGGTGGTGGACGGCCTCGAGCTTGCCCCCGACCGATGGCCCAGCCTGCGTGCGATGCAGCTGGTGCAGCTGCTGTGCCTGCAGCCGCAGCGCCGCATGCCCCGCGACCTGATCATGGACGCCCTGTGGCCACAGCTGCCCCCTGAGGCCGCTGCCGCCAACCTGCGCAAGGCCCTGCACCACGCCCGCCAGGCACTGGGCCACCACGACAGCCTGGTGCTGCAGGCCGGTGAGCTGGTGCTGGGGCCCGAGCGCTCCGTGCGCGTGGACGCAGACCGGTATGAGCGGGGTGCCCGGGCGGCGCTGTCGCAGCGCGGCGCGGCCGCGTGTGCCGCTGTGGCAGACCAGTACACCGGGGACCTGCTGCCCGGCGCCCGTTACGAGCCCTGGACCGAAGCGCCCCGCGAACGCCTGCGGGCGCTGCACCTGCAACTGCTGCGCGCGAGCGCCCAGTGGGAGCGGCTGGCGCAGCAAGACCCCACCGACGAGGCGGCCCACCGCGCGCTGATGCAGCGTGCGCTGGATGCGGGCAACCGCGCAGCGGCCTTGCGCTGGTATGCGCAGCTGCGCGAGGCCTTGCAGCACACGCTGGGCGTGTTGCCCGACGCGCATACCGAAGCCCTGTACCAACGCTGCGTGGCCGGCTTGCAGGCCACTGGCCTCGCCCTGGTGGGCCGCGCGCAGCCGCTGGCACAGGTGGCGGCATGGCTGAGCATGCCGGCCACCGAACGGCCGGGCGGTATCGTGCTGCGCGGCTGGGCCGGCATGGGCAAGAGCGCCTTGTGCCACGAGATTGGCACCCAGGCGCGCCGGCGAGGCTGGACGGTGCTGCGCGTGGACGCCACCGAGAGCGGCAAAACCTACGGCGTGGTGACCGCGCTCACCGAACACCTGACGCTCAACGACCGCACCGTGCTCGACCGCATCGGCGCACCGGCCCGCACCGTGCTGGCGCAGCTCAGCGCGCTGGCCGCGCCCGCCAACGAACCGCTCGGGCCACTCGGGCGCCACCAGGTGGTGGGGGCGCTGCGGCGCTTGTTGCTGGCAGCTGCGCCCGCAGCAGCCGTGTTGCTGGTGGTGGACGACGCGCACCGGCTGGGCGATGCCGATGTCGACGTGTTGTCGCAACTGGCGGTAGCGGGGCCGCCGGTGTGCCTGCTCATGGCCACGCGGCCGCCCGCGCCTGGCACCGCACTGGCGCAGGCCGTGGTGCGCCTGCAGCGTGCGGGTGTGTTGCAAGCGCTGGACCTGCAGCCGCTGGACGAAGGCGCGTGCCGCCGGCTGGTGCTGCACGCGCGGCCCGAGCCACTGCCCGACGCGGTGCTGTCCCGGATCGTGCAGGCCGCCGAGGGCAACCCCTTTGCGGCCATCGAACTCGCCCGCTGCGCCGGGGCCAGCCCGGGTCGGCGGCTACCGGGCAGCAGCGCAGAAGCCATCACCCAGCGGCTGTGCGATGTGCCTGCCGATGCCCTGGCGCTGCTGCGTTGGTCGGCGCTGGGTGGCGACGAGCTCGACGTGCGCACGGTGGAGGCGCTGGCGCTGCTGGCCGAGACGCCCGGCTTTGCTGCGCTGGATGGCGCGCTGGACGCGGGTGTGCTGGTGGTGGCCGACGGGCGCTACCGTTTCCGGCACGACCTGGTGCGACAGGCCCTGGCTGACCAAGTGCCGCCCCACCGCCGCCAGCAGATGCACCGGCGCATGGCCGCGCAACTGGCCGATATGGACGCCCCGCCAGCCCGCGTGGCCCGCCACTGGCTGGCGGGCGACAGCCCCCGCGAGGCCATGCCCTGGCAGCTCGCCGCCGCCCGCGAGGCCGTGCGGCTGGCCGCCTTCAGCGACGCCTTGCACCACCTCAAGCCTCTGCTGGCTTTTCAGCCTGACCATGCCGAAGCCCTGCGCCTGCGCGCCGAAGCGCTGGACGCCATGGGCGACCCCGCCGCCATGGCCGCCTACCGCCTCGCAGCTGGCGCAGCCGGCGAGCCCGACAGCCACAACCTGAGGGCCAAGGCCGCGCTGGCCCAGGTGAAGCAGGGCGACCCCAAAGGTGCGCTGCTGGCGCTGCAGGGCGTACACCCCACCTCGGTGGATGGTCTCCTGAGCGAGGCCCTGGCCTACAGTGGTGCTGCCGCTCTGGGCGTGGCCGACCCGGCCATGGGCACCGCCAAGGCCGCCGTGGCGCGCCGGCTGGCGCTGGAGTCTGGCGACACCACCGCCCTGGTGATCGCCTCGTGGGCGCAGGCCGCCGCCGCGCACGCCCGGGGCGAGTTGCACCGCAGCGTGTGGGCCGACCTGCACGAAACCTGCCACGTGCCCCACCTGGCGCTGCGCGTGTTTGATGGACATCTCTGCATCACCCAGCGGTTTCTCTACGGCGCAAAGCCCTACGCCGACGTGATCGAATTTGCCAGTGCCTTGGCCACCGAAGCGCAGCGACTGGGCGCTGCGCGCGGCCACGCGTTTGGTGTGACGCTGCGCGGCGAAGCCGAGTGGCTGGCGGGCGACCTGCAAGCCGCCCGGCTGCACTTGCGCGAGGGCGCCCGCTTGCACCGCGCCATTGGCGGGCCGGTGGGCGAAGCGCTGTCACTGCAGCGGCTGGCCGAGGTGTCGCTGCACGAAGGCCGACGCGACGAGGCCCAGGCCCTGATTGACGAAGCCCTGGACGTGGCCAGGCAGACCGACATTGGCTTTCATTTGCTGGACCGCATTTACGGCACCCGCATCAACCTGCATGCCGACGACCCAGCCGCTGCACTGCATGTGATGGAAGACGCCAGCGCCTCGGTGCGCGGTCCGCTGGAAACCTGCCCCGGCTGCCGCATCACCTTTGCCGTGCCCGCTGCCATGGCCGCCGCCCGGGCCGGCGAGCTTGAGCTGGCCAGCCAACACGAGGCGCAGTGTGCCTACCTGGCCCAGGTGGTGATGCGCCTGCCCGCGTGGTACGCCGCGCATGACGAGGTGCGCGGCCACCTGGCCGCTGCCCGCGCCGACAGCGCTGGCGAAGCCGTGGCCCGGTTTGCTGCCGCCGCCGCGCGCTTTCGCGCGGCCGGGCAGCCGCTGGACGCGGCGCGCTGCGAGCAGCTGGCGGCGGCACCCAGGCGCCGCTGAGCCCGGCGCCACGGTGCTCAGCCGCTCAGCCCCACACCGCTTCCAGCGCGGCCCAAGCGCTGGCCAGCACCGGCTCGCCGGCGCGCTCGGCCAGGCAGATGAAGCTCAGGTCGCATTCCAGTGCCACCTGGTCGGCCACCACCAGGCCGCGCGCCTGCGCTTCGCGCATGGCAATCGAGTCGCGCACCAGGCTCAGCCCCACACCGCTTTTCACCAGGTCGAGCATGGAAGCTTCCTGGTCCACCAGCGCCACGCGCCGAGGCTCAAGCCCGGTGAGTGAGCCGGGGCCAAACACGCGGCGCTGCAGCCGGTGGTGCGCGCTGGCGGGCGGGGTGGCCAGCCAGGGCAGAGCGGCGAGCGCCTTCCAGTCTTTGCCGCGCACCTGCGGGCCCCAGCCGGCCGGGGCCAGCACGCGGTAGGTGAAGCGGCTGAGCGGGCGCAGGCGGTAGGGCGCGCCCAGCGGGTCGTGCGGCAAATCCAGGAAAAAGCCCACGTCCAGTTCGCGGCGGCCCAGGCGCGCCAACACATCGCCGCTCATGCTTTGGCTCAGCTCGGTGCTTACCTGCGGGCTGGTTTCCACCAGCTGCTTCAAAAACGCGCCCAGGCGGATGAACTCGGGGTCGAGGATGGTGCCGATGCGCAGCGTGCCGCGCACCGTGGTGTGCAGCGCGGCAGCGGCCTGGCCAAAGTCGGCCAACGCGGCCAGCGCCTTGTCGGCCAAGGGCAGCAGGGCAGCGCCGTCGTGGGTGAGCGCCATGCCCTGCGGCGTGCGGGCAAACAGCACCAGCCCGGTCGCCTCGCTCAGGGTTTTCAGCTGCAGACTCACCGCCGGCTGGCTCAGGTGCAGGCGCTGGGCCGCGCGCGACACATTGCCCTCACGGGCCACGGCCGCAAAGGCGCGCAGGGTTTGCGGCTCCACCGCGGGCAGGGCTGGGCGCTGGGGTTCGGGCTTCATCATGTCGGTCATTATTTGCCAGACTTATAGAGTCCGCTGCGCAATTTCATTGGATTTTTGGCAAAAATTCTTTCACACTGCCGCGCAGATGGAGCAAGACCATGAGCCCAGCTAATAACGATCGGATATCCATGCACGGCGACAGCCCCTACGACCCGGCCGAAGGCGACTGGCAAACGCTGGTGACCTTTTTCAGCCCCACCGAAGCCTATGTGCTGCGCGGCTGCCTGCAAGCAGGCGGCGTGCCGGCGGTGGTGGCCGACGCCCACCTGGTGCAAACCCACTCGCTGCTGGCCAGCGCCATACCGGTGCGCGTCATGGTGCCCGCGCACCGCCTGGCCGAGGCTGAGGCGGTGGTGGCGGCCTACCACCGTGGCGACTTCGCCCTGCCCGACGACGACACACCGACCCCTTGAAGCGCCAGCAGGCGCACCCACAGGCACACCCACAGGAGCACGCACATGAGCGACACCACCTTCGACTTCATCGTCATCGGCGCCGGCACCGCCGGCTGCCTGCTGGCCAACCGACTCAGCGCCAACCCGGCCCACCGCGTGCTGCTGGTGGAAGCCGGTCGCCGGGACGACTACCACTGGATCCACATTCCCGTGGGCTACCTGTACTGCATTGGCAACCCGCGCACCGACTGGCTGTACGAAACCCAGCCCGACCCCGGGCTCAATGGCCGGCGCCTGCGCTACCCGCGCGGCAAAACGCTGGGCGGTTGTTCCAGCATCAACGGCATGATCTACATGCGCGGCCAGGCCCGCGACTACGACCAGTGGGCCCAGCTCACCGGCGACGCCGACTGGCGCTGGGACCGCTGCCTGCCCGACTTCATGGCGCACGAAGACCACCACCGCCTGGACCTGCAAAACGCCAGCGACCCCGCGTTTGCCACCTTGCACGGCCACAAAAACCGCGGCAGCACCGGCGAGTGGCGCATTGAAAAGCAGCGCCTGCGCTGGGACCTGCTCGATGCCTTTGCCAGCGCCGCCCAGCAGGCCGGCATACCCGCCAGCACCGACTTCAACACCGGCAACAACGAGGGCGTGGGCTACTTTGAGGTGAACCAGAAAGCCGGCTGGCGCTGGAACGCGTCCAAAGCTTTTTTGCGCCCAGCGCAGCGCCGCTCCAACCTGACCGTATGGACCGAAACCCAGGTGCAGCGCCTGACCCTGCATCGCGTGGCCAGCGGCGAACTGCGCTGCATCGGGGCCGAGCTGCTGCGCGAAGGCCAGCGGTTGCGCGTGCGCGCCACGCGCGAGGTGGTTTTGAGCGCGGGCAGCATCAATTCGCCCCAGATCTTGCAGCTCTCAGGCATTGGCCCCGCTGCGCTGCTGCAGCGCCACGGTATCGCGGTGCAGCACGACCTACCCGGTGTGGGCGCCAACCTGCAAGACCACCTGCAGATCCGCACCGTGTTCAAGGTGCAGGGCGCCACCACGCTCAACACCCTGGCCAGCTCGCTCTGGGGCAAGGCCAAGATCGGGCTCGAATACGCCCTGAAACGCACCGGCCCCATGAGCATGGCGCCCAGCCAACTCGGCGCGTTCACCCGCAGCGACCCCGCCCAGCCCTGGCCCAACATTGAATACCACGTGCAGCCGCTCAGTCTGGACGCGTTTGGCGAGCCGCTGCACAGCTTCCCCGCGTTCACTGCCAGCGTGTGCAACCTCAACCCCACCAGCCGGGGCCATGTGCACATCACCAGCCCGCGCCCGCAAGACGCGCCGGCCATTGCGCCCAACTACCTCAGCACCCCCGAAGACCGCCAGGTGGCCGCCGACAGCCTGCGCGTGACGCGCCGCATCGTGGCGCAGCCCGCGCTGGCTCGCTACCAGCCCGAAGAATTCAAGCCGGGTGTGCAGTTCCAGACCGACGAGGAGCTGGCCCGCCTGGCCGGCGACATCGCCAGCACCATTTTTCACCCCGTGGGCACCACCCGCATGGGCCTGGCGGGCGACCCCATGGCCGTGGTCGACAGCCACCTGCGCGTGCGCGGCGTGGCCGGTTTGCGCGTGGTGGACGCCGGCGTGATGCCCACCATCACCAGCGGCAACACCAACAGCCCCACGCTGATGGTGGCTGAGAAGGCGGCGCGCTGGATGTTGGCGGGCGTCTGAATAACCAAGGGAAAGCCCCGATGCACAAGCCTGGTGCAAGCGCTTAAAGTAATGGCACTCGCAAACGGCGTTCGGCGCTGGTGACCGCGGGGGACCGAGGAGACAAGCCCAGTCCAAGTAAAAAATTGCTTCAGCGTCCCCAGAGATGCCAGAAATCACAAACCAGCCCCTCGGGGTTGGTTTTTTTTTGTGCGCCCATGCTGGGCGCACGCCTGCGGGTGCAAGTCCCGTGGCGAGTTGACCAAGACGCATGGGCGGGCGCGGCATGCGCGAAGTGGTCGAGAAACGGGGCCCTACCTGCTGGGCTGGCAGGCCTATTTCGGGAGGGCGCAAACGCCCAAGGCCTGGCGAGGGCTGGACGGGTGGTTGCGCCATTGCCTGAGGGCCATCATGACCCCAAACGCTCGAACCGCCCGGTGCGCACCCGCAGGCCGGGTGGTGTGGCAGGGGCGCAGCCGATGAGGGCTGCCCCCTATGCCGATGGTGCTTCCAGCAGGGCACAGGCACCGCCGGGTGCCTGTTTTGATTCGAGCGGCGGGGCGCCATCGTCCTTTGGTAGTAGCCCTTTTGCGTTTTCGCCCAGGGGCTTTTTGTCGTCTAATAAAAAACGCCCTGGCAGTGCCTGCACAGCGGCTCAAGTGGGGGGTTTTTCTGAGCTTGTACCGGTCCAAAAATACCTCGCAGCCGGTGCGTGCGTCGATGTCGAAACTTGCAACCTCTGGTGTCCCATGCCTTTGTCAACCTCTTGAGTTTTACTGGATGAAACTTGCAACCCCTGCGCGCGCGCACCCGGTGGGTGCGGGCTCGCCCGCTCAGACCGATCCCGCCGTGCGTGCGTCCGGCCCGAAGCGCGCGCCTCGCCCTGAGCCGCTCGCTTCGCAGCCTTGGCGCCCGGTGCACCTGCTGCTGGCGCCGCACCGCCTGGGCTTTGCGCTGGCGGTGTTGTTGTTGCTGGCCTCTGGCGCCTGGTGGGCGCTGGTACAGGTGGACCGTGTCACCGGTGCCCTGGGTCTGGGTTACGTGGTGTCGCCCTCGCTGGGCCATGCTGCGGTCATGACGTTTGGGTTCATACCCCTCTTTTTCACCGGCTTTCTGTTCACCGCCGGGCCCAAGTGGCTCGCTGTGGATGGGCCCGATGCCCGCACCCTGCTGGCGCCTCTTCTGCTGCAGGCCGGGGGCTGGCTGGTGTGGCTGCTGGGCCTGCACACGGCGTTGTGGCTGAGCTTGGCCGGAGCCGCGGCCGCCCTGCTGGGGCTGGGCTGGGTGGTGGCGCTGTTTGCCCAGCTGGTGCGCCGCAGCACGCTGGAAGACCGCCTGCACGCGCGCACCGTAGCGGTGGCTGGCGGTGTGGGTGTGGCCAGCCTGGCGCTGCTGCTGGTGGCCCTTGTGGCCGGTGCTTACGAGGTGGCCCATGCCGCCGTGCTCACCGGCCTGTGGGGCTTTGTGGTGGTCACTTACCTGGTGGTGGCGCACCGCATGATCCCGTTTTTCACCTCCAGCGCGGTGCCCATGATCGACGTGTGGCGGCCGTTCTGGGTGCTCTGGATGCTGCTGGGTGCGGTGGCGCTGGAACTCGCTGCCATCTGGGTGCCGCTGGTCATGTCTTGGCTGGGCGAGCCTGCCGGTCGCGGTGGCCGCGCCTGGATGCTGGGCCTGGGCTTGCTGCAGCTGGCCGCCGGCAGTGTCATTTTGTGGCTGGCCTTTGTGTGGGGCCTGGTGCAGAGCCTGAGCATCCGGCTGCTGGCCATGCTGCACCTGGGTTTCTTGTGGCTCGGTGTGTCGTTCGTGCTGGCGGGTGCTTCGCAGCTGCTGGGCCTGCGGCTGGGCACGCCGGTGCTGGGCCTGGGTGCGCTGCATGCGCTCACCATGGGCTGTCTGGGCTCGCTCATGCTGGCCATGGTCACGCGGGTGTCGTGCGGCCACAGCGGCCGCACCCTGGTGGCCGACAACACGGTCTGGGCGCTGTTCTGGGTGTTGCAGCTGGCGGTGCTGTTGCGCATTGGCGCTTCCATCAACCAGGCGCCCGGCTGGCTGCTCATGACGGCGGCCCTGCTGTGGGCGGGCGTCATGGCCGCGTGGGGCGCGCGGCTGCTGGGCTGGTACGGCCGCCAGCGTGCCGACGGCCGCCCCGGATGAACGTGAGCGCTTTATGTTGAAACTTGTCAGAACCGATGCCATACCCGGCTCCCCGGACAACGCCGCCAGCGATTGGCCCGCCGTGGCTGGCGAACTGATTCAGGCCCGCCAGACCGTGCTGCCCAAGCGCTTGCTGGGTCCGGGCCCCGACGCCGCGCAGCAGCACAGCATCTTGGCCGCTGCGGCCGCCGCGCCCGACCACGGCCAGCTGCTGCCCTGGCGCTTCATTGCCGTGCCGGACGCCCAGCGTGAGCGCCTGGCCGAGGTGTTTGCCCAGGCCCTGCTGGAGCGCGACGCGGGCGCCACCGGCGAACAGGTGGCGCAAGCGCGCGAAAAAGCCCACCGCGCGCCCTGGCTGATGCTGGTGGTGGTGGACGGCCTACGCGGCGACCCCGCGGTGGACCTGTCCGAGCGCATTCTCTCGGCTGGCTGCGCGGTGCAAAACGCCCTGCTGATGGCCACCGCATTGGGTTTTGGCTCGGCGCTCACCAGCGGCAAGGCGCTGAAGTCGGCCAGTTTGCGCGCCCTGTTTGGTTTGCACGACGGCGAGCACGCGCTGTGCTTTCTCAGTGTTGGTACCGTGCGCTCGCGCAAAGCAGGGCGGGTGCGCCCCGCCGTGGCCGACTACTTCAGCACCCTGGGCGAACCTCCGCTCACACCTTCTTTTTAAAAATGGCCACACCATGAACATCGCCACCTTTGACGACCTGCTGCGTGCCGCTCGCACGCAACCTTTGCCGCAGCGCCTGCTGTTTGTGTTGGCCGGCATCGAGCTGCCCGACGACGCCACCCCCGCCGAGCGCGCCGGTTTCGAGCGCGGCGAAGGCGGTGCGCTGGTGCCCCAGATGTGCGTGGACAAGACGCCCGACGAGCTGACCTCGTTTGAGCAGTTCAAACAGGAAGCCAGCCAGATGGGCCCCGCCTGGGGCATGGTGTTTGCCGCCGCCCTGTCGGGCAAAGCGGGCCGCGCACCCAGCAGCGAAGACGCTGAGAAGCCCCTGCAAGACATGGTGGAAGCCATCCGCATGGGCCAGTTGCAGGCCTTTATCCCGTTCAACCCGCAGGGCGAAGCGGTTCAGCTTGGCTGAAGGCACGAGAGGCGGCGCACCATGGCCACATCCATCCCGTTGAGCCAGATCACACTGCCCGGCCACCGCGCGCCTGCGGCGGGGTTTGAGGCGCCGTTCGAGATGCTGGACGCCTGCCACGAGCGCGTGCAGCGCATGCTGGCGCTGCTGACCAAGCTGCAGCAACACGCGCGGGTGCATGGCTGGAGCGAGCCGGTTGCCCAGGCAGCAGCTGACGTGATGCGTTACTTTGACCAGGCTGCACCGCGCCACCACGAAGACGAAGAGCGGCACGTGTTCCCACCACTGCTGGCCGGCACCGACCCCGTGTTGCACGCCATGGTGCGCCGGCTGCAACAAGACCACCGCGACATGGAGACCGCCTGGGCTCAGGCGCGCGCGGTGCTGGTCGGGGTGTGTCAGCCACCACCGGCGGACTGGCGTGATTTTTCGCCAGAGGAAACTGCGCTGCTCAACCACTTTGCCGGCCTGTACCAGCGCCACATGGACGACGAAGACGGCATCGTCTACCCCGCAGCCCAGGCCTGTATGTCTCCCGAAACGCTGCAAGTCATGAGCGAAGACATGATGCAGCGGCGCGGTGTTCAGCCGCTGAAGGACCGCTGAGCTGCACACTGGCAGCCAAACCGAGGGACGTGAACATGAGCCTGAGTAGTCCGCATTCCCTGGCGCTTCAGACCTTCGTGTGGAGCGAACGCTTTGAGACCGGTGTTGACTTGATCGACCACCAGCACCAGGCGCTGGTGGGGTTGACCAATGCCATGGGTGAGGCGCTGGTGGGTGGCGATGCCGCTGAGTGCGAACGTATTCTGGCCGAGGTGCAGGCCTATGCGGAGTACCACTTTGACGCCTAGGAAGCCTGGTGGACGCAGGCCGGCGTGCCACCCACGGCGTTGGCTGCGCACCACGGCCGCCACAGCGAATTTAGCGACCAGCTGACCCAGTTCAGCGCGTTGTGGGCGCAAGGTGGTCAGCAGGCCGCAGCGCTGCACCGCTTTCTGTCGGCCTGGCTGATCGTGCATATCCTTGGCGAAGACCGCGAGATGGTGCAGCGGCTCAGCCAGTTGCCTGACGCGGCCGTGCAAGCGCCGCGCACCCTGGGTGACGGTGAGGTGGTGCTGCTGGAGGCGGTGCGCAACCTGCAAGGCGCGCTGGCCGGGCATTCGCGGCGGGTCGCTGAACTGGCGCAGCGCCTGGCCAAGCAGCTGGGGCTGGACGACCTGACCGTCCAGCAGGTGCTTCTGGGTGGCCTATTGCACGACATCGGCAAAATCGGTTTGCCCGACGAATTGCTGGGCAAGCCCGTGACCCAGATGAACGCACAGGAGGTGGCGCTGTACCGCAAGCACCCGGTCGCGGGGGTCCAGGCCCTGATCGCGTTGGACGACTTGCAGCCCGCCGCTAACGCCTTGCGCAGCCACCACGAGCGTTTTGACGGCAAGGGTTTTCCGGACGGTCTGGCCGGCGAAGCCATTCCGCTGGAGGCCCGGATTCTGGCCGTTGCCAATGATTTCGATGGCTTGCAGTACGGTCTGATTTCATCCCGCCGCCTGTCTGTCAACGAGGCGCTGCAGTTTGTGCAAGACCAGGTGGACCAGCGTTACGACCCGCAGGGGGTGGGCACTCTGCTGCAGGTCATGGGGCGGTCCGCCGAGGGCAGGGGGCCTGAGCGCGTGGTGTTGTCGGCCGAGCTCATGCCTGGCATGACCTTGTCGCGCGATCTGGTCACCCCTGAGGGTATGTTGCTGTTGGCGGCCGACAGTCCGCTCGAAGCGGGGCTGATCCGACGCATCCAGGTGTATCTGGGCCAGGCCGGACACCGCCCTTTGCAGGTGCATGTGCGCCACGAAGCCCCGGGCGTCGACATGCCCGCACCCGGCGCTGCCTAGAACTGGCGCAACGCGTGGCTTTCGCCGGCGTGTTGCTGCCGGCACCCGCTCCGCCAGGGCTTACCGCCCGGCTGTGACCGCCGGCAGCCAGGTGGACAGCTCCGGCACCGCTGCAATCAGCACCAGCGTCAGCAGCACCGCCAGCAAAAATGGCACCGTGGCTTTGAACAGGGGGACCATGCGGATATTGGCCTGCACCATGGCGATGTACAGCCCTGGACCCACCGGTGGCGTCACCAGGCCAATGACGGTGGCCACCGTGCACACCACGCCGAAGTGGATCGGGTCGATGCCCAGCGTGTTCACCACCGGCATCAGCAGCGGTACCACCACGATCAGCACGCTGATGCTTTCCAGGAACATGCCCAGCACCATCAGCATCGCGATCACCAGCAGCAGGAACACGAAGGGCGACTGGGTCAGGCCCTGCATGTAGGTCACCACCATGTCGGGCACACCTTGAAAGGCCAGCACCCAGCTGAGCACCGAGGCGGCCGCAATCAGGCCGGTGATGGTGGCGGTGTTGGTGGCCACGCCCAGCAAAATACCGCCCAGGTCGCGCAGCTTGATTTCGCGGTACACGAAGCCGAGCGCCAGTGCGATGATGGCCGCCACCGCGCCCGACTCGGTGGGCGTCATCACGCCGAGCATGATGCCGGCGATGACCACCACCGGAATCACGGCGGGCACCAAGCCTTCGAGCAACACCTTGACCGACTTTGAGCGGCCGCTTTTTTCGCCCGAAGGCAGGCCGGCGCCGAACACACCGTGCAGAAAGATCACCAGCGCTAGTGCCGCCACGATCAGCAGGCCGGGCACGATGCCGGCGATGAACAGCGGTGCAATCGGCTGCACGGCCACCACACCGTAAATGATCATCAGCATGGAGGGCGGGATGATGGGGCCCAGCAGGCCCGACGTCACCGTGACCGCGCCAGAAAACGCGCGGTTGTAGCCCATGCGCTCCATGGCCGGAATCATTACCTTGCTCATGACGCCGATCTGCGCCACCGCCGAGCCCAGGATGGACGCGGCCATGGCGTTGGTGAACAGGTTGGCATAGGCCAGGCCGCCCTTCAGTTTGCCCACCAGCACCTCGGCCACGGCAATCAGGCGTTGTGTGAGGCCGGCCTTGTTCATGATCTCGCCTACCAGCAAAAACAGCGGAATCGCCAGCAGGCTGTTGATTTCCAGCGCGCCATAAAACTGGATCGGCACCGAGTCGTACAGCACCGCCAGGTCGTTCGTGGCCATGAAGGCCAGCGCGCCCGCCAGGATGGCGCCCACGATGGGCAGGCCGGCAAACAGCAGGCCAAAGAAGACGATCAGGGTGATCATGCGGCGGCTCCTTTGAACAGGGCGCGCGCGTGGCGCAAGATGCCAGCGAACTGGTGAAAGGCCATGAAGGCCATGGCCAGCGGCAGCGCCGAATAGTTGTACCAGCGCGGCAGCTGGGTGGTGGCACCCAGTTCCATGCGCACCTCGGGTCGGTTGACCCATTCCCAGCCCAGCACCGCCAGGAACAGCAGCAGCGCCAGCAGCACCGTGCCCAGCGTGGCCATCAGGGCATGGCGGGCGCGTTCGGGCAGGGCGGCGGGCAAGAAGTCGATGCTCACCAGCTGCCCACTCTGCACCAGCAGCGACAGGCCAAACAGCGTGACGAACACCAGCAGCTGCACCGAAATTTCTTCAGCCCAGAAGATCGGTGCGCTGAAGAAATAGCGCATCACCACCTGCGTCATCATGATGCCGGCAATGCCCGCCGTCAGCGCGATCACCGCGCCGCGTTCCAGCTGCATCAGCCAGCGGTCCAGGGTTTGTATGGGGGCGTAAAGGGGCATGCTCGGTCTTGGGTTCAGATGGTCAAAAGCAGACAGGGCCCTGATGGGCGCTGTCTGCGGTACGGTGGCCGGAGCGGGCCGGTTTACAGACCCTTGGCCTGCTTGTAGAAGTCCGCAATCAGCGGGTTTTTGGCGGTGTACTTGTCGCGGATCGGTCCGGCCACTTTCTGGAACGAAGCGATGTCGGCGTTGACCACCTTGGCGCCGTCGGCCTTGGCTTTCACCAGGTTGCTGGCGTCGGCGTCGATGGCGGTCTTGAAGCCCCACTGCTCGGCATCGGCCACCACCTTGGTCAGCATGGCGCGCTCGGCGTCGCTGCGCGTGGCCAGCCACTTTTTGGACACCACGATCACAGCCGGAAAGGCCATGTGGTTGGTCAGCGTGAGATTGGGCGCCTGCTGGTGAAACTTCAGGCCCACCAGCGCGTCCAGGTCCACGTCCACCGCGTCAAGCAGCTTGGTGGTGAGCGACGGCGCCACTTCTGACAGTGGCATGGCGGTGGGCGCGGCGCCGTTGGCATTCCACCAGTCGTTGTAGATCGGGCTGGGGAACGAGCGCACTTTCTTGTTGGCCAGGTCTTTGGCCGAGGCCACCGGCTGCAGCGACAGCACATGGCGCATACCCGCAAAGGTGTAGCCCAGGCCCACCAGGCCGTGCTGGTCCAGGCGCTTGAGCATTTCCTTGGCGGCGGGCGTGCTGGCGGCGCGGGTCGCGTGGGCCACGTCTTTGAACACATAGGGCAGCGACCAGGCCAGGAAGGACTCTTCGCGGTTGGACAGGCCGCCCACCGTGAACACGCCGAGCTGCTGCGCACCGGCCTGCATCAGGTTGATCATCTGGGCTTCGTTGCCCAGCTTTTGCAGCGGGCTCACAGCCACTTTCATTTTGCCGCCCGAGGCTTTTTCCAGGTCGGTGGCGATCTTTTCAGACACCTGGTGCCACACGTGCGTGGGCGGCGTGATGTGGCCGAGCTTCAGGGTCTGGGCGCTGACGCCGCTGGCCACGGCGGTGAACGCGAAAGCGGCCGCGAGGCCGCGCAGGGTCTGGGTGAATGTCATGGGTTTCATGGGAGATCCTTGGACAAAGCAGCGGCCTCAGCGCGTCTGGCGCCGAAGCCTTTGCGGGTTAGAAGAGGACGGTGGAAACGGGCGGCTGAAAGGGCCTCAGGCCGCGTCGGGTTGCGCAGCTGGGGCCGCGCGCTTGAAGGCGTCGAGGCCGTTGCAGGCCTGGTCGATGGCGCTGATGAGCGGCCAGCGCGCCAGGTCCACCTTGAAGCGGCGCGCGCTTTCCACCTGGGGGATCAGGTACACGTCGGCCACGGTGGGCGCGTGGCCAAAGCTGAACGCGCCCCGCGCCGTGTCGGCCGCCAGCAGGGCCTCGTAGGCGTCAAAACCAGCGCCAATCCAGGTGGCGCACCAGGCGTTCACGGTGGCTTCGTCCGCGTTGAACTGTTTGCGCAGCGCTTCCAGAATACGGCGGTTGTTGATGGGGTGGATGTCGCAACCCACGATGGCCGCGAGCGCACGCACGCGCGCCCGATCGCTGGCCCCGGCGGGCAGCAGCGCCGGCGTGGGGTGCGTTTCTTCCAGCCACTCGATGATGGCGGGCGACTGGATCAGCACCTCGCCGTTGTCGAGTTCCAGCGCGGGCACCAGCATCTGCGGGTTCACCGCTTTGAAAGCGTCTTTCAGATGCTCTTCTTTGCCCAGGTGCACCGCCAGGTAATCGGCGCTCAGGCCCTTGAGATTGAGTGCAATGCGCAGGCGGTGCGAGGTGCCGCTGCGCCAGAAGTTGTAGAGCTTCATTCGGCCGGGCCCACGGTCAGTGCCACGTCGGCCACGCCGGCCACGCGGCCAGTGATTTGGTCACCCGCCACTACCGCGCCCACGCCTTCGGGCGTGCCGGTGTAGATCAGGTCGCCGGGCTGCAGGTGGTAGAACAACGATAGGTCGGCGATGATTTCGCGGATGTTCCAGATCAGCTTGTTCACGTCGGACGACTGCTTGGTCTCGCCGTTGACTTCCAGCGCAATCGCACCTTGCTCGATCACCACGCCTTCCATGGGCACGATCTCGGAACACACCGACGACTGCTCCACGTCCTTGCCCAGATCCCAGGGGCGGCCCTTGTCGCGCGCCACCAGCTGCAGGTCGCGCCGCGTCATGTCCAGACCGGCAGCGTAGCCGTAGATCACGGTGTGTGCGTCTTCGGCCTTCACGCGGAAACCGGCCTTGCCGATGGCCACCACCAGCTCCATTTCAAAGTGGTAGTTCTTGGTCTCGGGCGGGTAGGCCACGGTCGAACCGGACGGTGTGAGCGTCTGCGGCGCCTTGGTGAAATAGAACGGCCGCTCGACCGACTTGTCTACCGGCTTGCCCATTTCAACGGCGTGCGCGTGGTAGTTGCGGCCGACAAAGAACAGGCGGTTGATGGGAAATTGCTCGGCTTTGCCCTGGATGGCAACGGACTGAACGGCTGGTGGGGTGAAGAGGTATTGGGTCATGGTGAAAGGAGAAAGGTTGTCGGCGTGAGATGTATCAAACCGGGAGCACCGCGGGACTGGCTTTGCCAGGCCGCAGGTGTTGCCCCTTGAGGGGCGGAGCGGTTATGCGAAGCGAACAAGCACGGGGGTGGTCAACGGACCTCGTACACACCCAGCTTGCGGTGCAGCGGCGATTCGTCAGCGATGAACACAAACGCCGCCTGGTCGGCCGAGCGGTTCTTCAGCGTCACCGGCTCGTAGCCGGGTGCGCAGCAGGTGTCGGCTTCGACCAAGCCAAAGGTCTTGCCGCAGGTGGACACGTCCACACCGCCTTCGATCAGGTGGAACACCTGCGACGGCGAACGTGCAGGCAGCGTGAGCGTCTGGCCGGGCTTGAGCATCAGCGCATAGAAGCCCAGGATGTTCTCGGCATCGGTGCCGGTTTCGGGGTTCACATAGGTCACCTGCACACAGTCCAGTGCCGGCTCGTTGGCGGCCATGTTCACCAGCGCGGCGCGCGTGTCCACCCAGGGGTAGCGCAGCATGGGGTAACGCTTGTCGCTGCGGTTGAACACCTGGGTCGGCACCACGCCTGCGCGGGTCCAGGCGCGGTCGCCGCTGCCCTGCTTCACGGTCTGGCGCTCGCCGTTGATGTGGTAGCTGGCCTCCATGTAATACACCAGCGGCAGGTCGAGCACGTCGAGCCACACCACCGGGTCGGTGCCGTCGTGGCCGTGTTCGTGCCACAGGCCGGTGGGCGTCAAGATCAGGTCACCTCGGCTCATCGGGCACTTCTCACCGTCCACCGTGGTGTAGGCGCCTTCGCCTTCCACAATCATGCGCACCGCGTTGGGCGTGTGCTTGTGGCTGGGCGCCCACTCGCCGGGCAGCAGCAGCTGCATGCCCAGGTACATGGCCGGGCTGGCCTTCATGTTCTCCAGGCCGTGGCCGGGGTTGGCCAGCACCAGCACGCGGCGCTCGGCTTTTTCAATCGGGGTCAGCTCGCCGGCTTTGAGCAGCAGCGGCTTGAGCGTGGCGTAGGGCCAGTGGGTGGCCTGCGTGGCGCGCGTGGGCGTGCCCGGCGGCAGCACGGCGCGCAGGCTGGGCCACAGCGGCACCAGGTTCAGCGCCTTCAGGTCGTCGCGGTAGTCCTGCGGCAGATCTTCGAGTCGTCCGAGTTCGTGGCTCATGGGATTCTCCAAAAATAGGGATTCAATTGTTCAAACAGTTTTTGACGTTCCAGCCATACAGCCACTCGATCGCGTCGTAAAAACGCTCTTGCGTGCGACCCTTCCACAGGCTGTTGCGTACCAGGCGCTCAACGCCCGCGGCGTGGTACAGCCGGCCCATTTCGCGGCCGCTCAGCACAATGCGCGCCGTGCGGGTCACACGGCTCTGCTGGTACAGCGGCAGCGCCTTTTCCCAGTCGTTGTCGTTCACGCGCAGGGCTTCGCCCAGCGTCACCGCGTCTTCCATCGCCATGCATGCGCCCTGCGCCATGTATTGCGTGGTGGGGTGGGCGGCGTCGCCCAGCAGGGTGGCGCGGCCAAACACCCAGGTGTCGATGGGCTCGCGGTCGGCGGTGGCCCAGCGCTTCCAGGTCTTGGGCAGTTCGATGAGTTGGCGGGCCTTGGGTGCAATGCCTTGGAAGTAGCTTTCCACTTCTTCCTTGCTGCCGTCCGTCACGCCCCAGGTCTCTTGCTGGCGGCTGTGGAAGGTCACCACCACGTTGTATTGCTCACCGCCGCGCAGCGGGTAGTGCACCAGGTGGCATTTGGGGCCAGCCCAGAGGCTGGCAGCGTTCCAGCGCAGGTCTTCGGGGAAGTCGGCTTTGTCCACCACCGCGCGGTACACCACGTGGCCGGTCACGCGTGGCGGGTCGTTCACATACTGCGCACGCACCACCGACTTGCCACCATCCGCACCAATCAGCGCCTGGCCGAGCCAGCGCTTGCCGTTCTGGTCAATCGCCGTCACGGTCTTGCTCGCTTCGTCCTGCTCCACCTTGTTGATGTGGGTGTTGGTGAAGAACGCCACCTGCCCAGTTTCCACTGCGCCTTCCAGCAAAGACTTGTGCACGTCCACGCGGTGGATCACAGCATAGGGGTTGCCAAAGCGCGCCCGGAAAGCCTCGCCGGTCTCGATCTTGCCCACCTGGGTTTCGTCGAGGGCGTCGTGCATGACCATGTAGTCGGTGTACACGGCACGGCCGCGTGCCTTGTCGCCCACACCCAGCGCGTCAAATGCGTGGAAAGCGTTGGGACCCAACTGGATGCCCGCACCAATCTCACCGATTTCGGGCGCCTGCTCAAACACCTGGACCTTGAAACCCTGGCGCACCAGGGCGAGGGCGGCGGCCAGGCCACCAATGCCACCACCGGCGACCAGGACGGGAAGTTCGGACTGTACGTTGCTCATCAGGCTCTCCGTTATAAACATTGCATACATATCATCAGTATGCTTATCATAAGTGTAATGCTAACATGAAGCGTTGAAAAGTACGGGTTAACCCTGATCTCTGCCCACCATGAAAAAAGCCCAAACCGCCAGCATAGACATCGACCTGCAACCCGGCCACGCCATTCGCCGGCTGCACCAAATTTCGGTGGGCGTCTTTTTGCAGGAAGCGGGCGACCTGGGCATCACACCCGTACAGTACGCCGCACTGCAGACGGTTGGCAACCAGCCCGGCATTGACCAGCGCACGCTGGCACGCAACATCGCCCTGGATGCCTCCACCACCGGTGGCGTGGTCGACCGGCTTGAAGCCCGCGGCTGGCTGGAACGCAAGACATCCACCGAAGACCGGCGCGCGCGTCAGCTCACGCTCACCCTGTCGGGCGAACAAGCCCTGCGTGAAGCGGTGCCGGTGATGCTTCGGGCGCAAGAGCAAATATTGGCGCCGCTCACCGAAAGCCAGCGCCACACGTTCATGGCGCTGCTGCAGCAACTGGTGACACAAAACAACGAACTCAGCCGCGCACCGAGTGAGGTCACCGTCATGAATACAGACAAAAAAGTCAGTCTGGGAAGAGATGCCTAAGTCCTTGATTTCATTGGACCAGATGAGTAATTCAAAGTCAGTCTGGCCTTTTTAGTCTGAAATCGGCAGTGAGGGATGGATTTCAAGACCCTGGTTTTTTGTTACCGACCAACTTTCGGAATGAGCTGAAGTTTTCATGCCTCATCGATCCACATGCGGTCGTGCTGTCTTGCTTTTGGCAATTTTGAACAGCCGGAGCTCGCTAGCACTTCAGTGGCGGGTCAAGTTAAGGCTTATGCAACACCTGCCCGACAGCAGTGAGGGTGCTCGACCGCTTGTGCGGCTGGGCAGGTGTCACACAAGTCTTATCTAAAGACGTTGTTCGCGGTGGGTTCTCGTAAAAAACGGCTGAGGGCATTGGCCCCAGTTTGCTGCCTCACAGTCAGCTGCTACAGCACTTCTTCAGTGCTGTCATCAACGCCATCTGACACCAAACTATCCGCGTTGGACTGGCCGGGCCGGCGGAGGATCATTGGTCGCAAGCCAGTAGACGCCTAGGCGCGCCACGGTCTCTACAAACTCCGCAAAGTCCACCGGCTTCTGCACAAAGCTGTTGCAGCCGTTCTCGTAGCTCTTGAGGCGGTCCTTCTGCTCGTCCGAAGAGGTCAGCATCACGACGGGCAGCAACTCGGTTCGGGCGTCGGCGCGCAGGCGTTCGAGCACCTCCAGGCCCGACAGCCGAGGCAAGCTGATATCCAGTAGCACCACAGCGGGAAGATCGGGGCCGTCGCGGCCGGCAAATTCGTTGACACGGAAAAGGTAGTCCAGTGCTTGCTGGCCGTCGCGCGCCACGTCGATGCGGTTGGCGAGATGGGCCTTTTTCAGCGCGCGCAAGGTAAGCATCTCGTCCTGCGGGTTGTCTTCTACAAGCAAGATGGTCTTCATGTTCATGTTCATGTTCATGTTCATGTTCATGTTCATGTTCATGTTGGGGACTCTGCCTCCCGTTGATCGGGCTTGGCCGGAAATACAACTGAAAACGTAGCGCCATGGCCCGGCTCACCATGCGCGCTGATCTGGCCTCCATGGCGCTGCACGATGCGCTGAACCGTTGCCAGACCAATCCCAATGCCTGGAAACTCGTCTTGACGGTGCAGCCGCTGAAAGGCTTTGAACAGTCGAGCGGCGTGGGCCATGTCGAAGCCAGCACCGTTGTCCGAAATACAGAAACCATGCAGTCCGTCAACAGCGCATGCCCGTACACGAATCATCGGCTGCGCCGTAGCACCGGTGTACTTCCACGCGTTGTCGAGCAGGTTGTCCAGCACACAGGAAATCATGCGCTCATCGCCCTGTAGCGTCAGGCCTTGCTCGACTTCGACCGACACGAAACGCGCCGGCTCCGCCGTTGCCAGTTCGCCCAGATGACGTTGTGCCAGTCCTGACACGTCGACACAGTCAACCCGTAAATCGCCGCGTGTGCTGCGTGCAAGCGTCAACAAACCCTCAACCAGATCGGTCATCTTTCGACCAGCCAGGACGATTTGCTCAAGGAAGACCTTTGCCTCAGTGGACAAGGAGGCGGCATGATCCTCCTGTAGTGCCATGGAGAAGCCGTTCATCGCGCGCAGTGGAGCTCGCAGGTCGTGCGAAACCGCATAGGCAAACGTCTCCAGTTCTTGGTTCGCCGCCATGAGCTCAGCGGTGCGTTCGGCGACGCGGACTTCAAGGGTGGCGTTGAGTTCCCGCAGGGCAGCCTCTGCCACCTTGATTGCATCGATATCGGTGTGCGTGCCCAGCATGCGCAACGGGCGGCCGTCGACCGCGCGCTCCTGAATCCGGCCCAGCGAGAGTATCCACTTCCAGCCGCCCGACCGTGTTCGCTGGCGGAACTCGACCCGGTATTCGGGCAGGCGACCCGCCACGTAATCGTCAAAGATCCGAGAGACTGCGGGCTGGTCATCCGGGTGCATGCGGTCGCGCCACGCCAGACTGTTTTCTTCGAAGGTGGCCGGGTCGTAACCCAGCATGGTGGCGTACTCCGAACTCACCTTCGCGGTACCGGTGCTTAGGTCCAAGTCGTACAGGCCCTGGCTGGCGGCGGCCAGGGCCATGCGCAGGCGCTCTTCGCTTTCGCGCAGCGCCCGCTCGGCCGTGCGGCTGGCGCGGACGTCGCGCATGATGGTAGAAAGGAACAGCAACTTTCCCTGTGGGTCTTTGTGGCTGAGGATGAGCTGCGCCACCGGGATCTCCTCGCCATCCGAACCGAGGACCGCCGTCTCCCCCGACCAGCGGCCGTCCCGGATCGCCGTCTGCAGACCTTCGTTCAGAACGATGTCGTTGGCCCACTGGGGGTGCACACCCGAGATCACCTCCGGCAAGGGGCCTGTGGCATCAATGCCCAGCATCGCCCGCCCCGGTCCATTCAGGTAAGTGAGATGACCTTCAGGATCGGCCATGCCGACGATGTCGCTGGTGGCTTCCAGAATGGCGGCCAGTCGCTGGCGTTCCTGCTCGGCCTGCACGCGCTCGGTGATATCGCGGTCAACCCCCTGGAACCCCTGCAAGTCGCCCATGGCATCTAGAACCGGTTGGGCGTTGGATTCCAGCACCCGGTAGGTACCGTCCTGGTGGCGCCAACGAATGACGACGCCGCGCCAGCCGGTCCGATTCATACGGGATTTTTGATGGGTGCTGCCAAACAAGGCGAGGTCATCAGGATGAACCAGTGTCGCAGCGTCGATCGCCAGAAACTGCTCAACCCGATAGCCCAGGATTGCCGTGACACCTGGATTGCTGTAGGTGTGGCGGCCATGCAGATCGTGCTCCCAGATCCAGTCGGCTGAGTTTTCAGCCAGGTTGCGAAACCGTTCTTCGCTGCCGCGCAAGGCGAGCGTCTGGCGCGCCACTTCGCGCCGCAGCAGAGCCAGAAAACCCAGCGCCAGTGCAAGCAACCCCAGCACCACCGCCAGGCCCCACCAGAAGGCGGGCGGCACCCGCGGTGGCGCGCTCTGCATGCCCCAGCGCGTCAGGGCCTGAAAGTAAACAGAACCCGAATCGGCTTGCCAGGCATCCAGCCGGGCATCGATGGCGGCCAGGAGGTCATCGTTGCGACCCTTCTTGGTGGCGAAGTACAGCTTGCTGGGCAGGAACACCAGGCTCGTGGGCGACAGTCCGTGGCGGCTCGCCACACCTCCGCCTGAAAAGTGGTTGGCGGCCAACGCATCGGCCTCGCCGGAAGCCACTCTGCTGAAAGCTTCCTCAAAGGATTTCACCGGCACCAGCTCGGCGCGCAGCCCGAAGCTGGCCAGCAGGCCCGCCAGATGCTCCTGCTGGACCGAGCCGTCCAGGACGGCCAGGCGTTTGCCCTCCAGGTCGAGCACCGACTGCAGCTCCACCCCGGGCCCCCGATACACCTGAGACCAGCTGGCCAGTGCGGGTACGCGATGGAAGTCAAAGCGCTGCGCCCGCGATTCGTTGTAGGCCACGTCCGGCATCAGGTCGATTGCACCGTCCTCGAGCAGCTGCAGACAGCGCTCCCACTCACAGGGCACGGGTTCCAGCGTCCAAGTCTCGCCCTGGGCCACTTCGAGCAGCAAGTCACCCAGAATGCCGCTGGGCTGACCTTGCGGGCCGGCCAGCAGCTTGGGCGGGTTTTCGTAAACGCCCACCCGGACCAAGCGCGGCGCAGCCTGCGCAGCACTTGCCGCCACTAAGGCCAGCAAAAAAAAGACCTGCAAACAGTAGGCGCTCAGGCGCATTGCGATCCCTCCTGGCCAAGCTCAGACCAAGGCATCGGACTGCACCAAGCCAGCGATGCCGCGACAAACCGACCTGACTTGAGCGTCAAGGTGCTCCCGGCAATTGGAAGTTGGTGGTACAGGATTTCAAACGCATGAAGTCGCAAATTGAAAAGGATCAGCGCGGATCAGCGCGGAACAGCGTGAAAAAAGCTGCCAAGTGTTTGTACCCCTACTTTGATAATAGGTCAAAAACAATGGATCGAGAACGCGCGCCCGACCAGGGAAATGGCGCCTTTTATTTCATTCGGGGCGTTCAGGGTAGCAACAGTTCGGGTTGTGGGGCGCCCGCCCGCGCAGGCACAGTAGTGATGCCACTCCAACCGACATGAACCGCCCCGGAGATGGCATGGTCCGCCCACCTACAGCGCTGATGAAGTGAGACTGCCATCCTGATAGGGGTGGGGCCTCGCAGAAACGGCATCAGAGTGCCAAAGTGGGGGTTCTTGCAACCACCCAATCTGGAGGCCCCGCCATGCAATCTACAGCAACATTGCCAGTCATTGGTTTGGATCTGGCCAAGTCAGTTTTTCAGTTGCACATCGTCGATGTGGAGACCGGCGAGATTCAACGCCGACAAATCAAGCGCGCCAGGCTCACCGAGTTCTTCGCCAAGTGCGAACCGAGCTTGGTCGCGATGGAAGCATGTGGTTCATCCCACTTCTGGGCGCGAACCATCCGCTCCTTGGGGCACCAGGTCAAGCTGTTGCCGGCCCAACATGTCAAAGCGTTCTTGCTTCGTGACAAGACCGACGCAATGGATGCACAAGCGATCTGGGTGGCGGCGCAGCAGCCACACATCAAGCCGGTGCCCGTCAAGACGGAACGACAGCAAGCTTGTATGGCACTTCATGGCATGCGCCGCCAACTCATGAAGGTGCGCATCATGCAAACCAATGCGCTGCGCGGCCTCCTGGCCGAGTTCG
>NZ_CBFHOP010000002.1:0-514088 GCF_965657535.1 Hydrogenophaga sp.
GGGTGTGGTGGGCTTTGTGCCGCCGCTCATGGGCAAGAGCAAGGCGTCCAAGTCGGCGAAAGAGCTGTTTGCCAAAAACGCTGGCATCAACACGCTGGCCGCTGCGCGGGTGGCGCTGTTTGGCGCGCGCGATGTGTGGTTTGTGGTGGGTGTGCCGGTGTTTTTGTATGCGCAGGGCTGGACCTTCACCATGGTGGGCGGCTTTTTGGCCGCCTGGACCATTGGCTACGGCCTGGTGCAGGCGCTGGCGCCCAACATCGTCAAGCGCAGTGCTGACGGCCTGAGCGCCGAGGTGCCGGCGGCGCGCTGGTGGTCGTTGGGGTTGGCGCTTATTCCGGTGGGCATTGCCGCCGCTGTGCTGCTGCAAGCGCCCCACCTGCAGTGGTGGGTGGTGGGTGGCCTGGGCTTGTTTGGCGTGGCGTTTGCGGTCAACTCGTCGGTGCATTCCTACCTGATCCTGGCCTACGCAGGCTCAGAGAAAGCGGCCGAAGACGTGGGGTTTTATTACGCCGCCAACGCGCTGGGCCGGTTTTTTGGCACGCTCATGTCGGGCCTGCTCTACCAGTGGGGTGGCCTGCTGTACGCGCTGCTGGGCTCGGCGCTGATGCTGCTGGTGTGCTGGCTGCTGACGCTGGGTTTGCCCACGAAGTTGAGCTTGCCACAACCCCAAACCACCTGAGGAAACACCATGGAAGAAGCTGCCGTCGTGCAAGCGCTGGGAGCGCTGGCTCAGGAAACGCGCCTGCGCATTTTTCGTCTGCTGGTGGTGGCCGGTCCCAGTGGCCTGACCCCTGGACACATGTCAGAGGCACTGGGCACTGCGCCCACGGCGCTGTCGTTTCATCTGAAAGAGCTGAGCCAAGCGGGCCTGATTGCCCGTGAGCGAGACGGTCGCAACCTGATCTACCGAGCCGCGATTCCGCTGATGAACGATCTGCTGGGCTTCCTGACGGCGCACTGTTGCCAGGGCCAGGCGTGCCTGGACGTTCCCACCCAGCTGGATTGCCGCGACCACTGAGCGGCCCCACCTGAAAAGTCTCTTTCCTACTCGTCCAACCACTGGCCAGAATAGCTGAAAGGATGTTCATCGTGTCCGTCTACAACGTGCTTTTTCTCTGCACAGGCAACGCTGCCCGAAGCATCATGGCCGAAGCCATCCTCAATCACCTGGGTGGTGGCCGTTTTCGGGCATACAGCGCTGGGAGTCATCCAACCGGCCAGGTGAACCCGCACGCCATCGAACTGCTGGAGCGCAACCGCTTCATGACCGAGAACCTTCGAAGCAAGAACTGGAGTGAGTTTGCCCTGCCTGATGCACCGCACATGAACTTTGTGCTCACCGTTTGCGACAAGGCTGCGGGCGAGATGTGCCCCGTGTGGCCGGGGCAGCCCATGTCAGCGCACTGGGGTGTGCCCGACCCCGCAGAGTTCAAGGACGACGATCAGACAGCAAAAAAAGCGTTTGCCGAAAGCTTCATGATCCTCAGCCGACGTATCGCCCTGATGGTGAACCTGCCGTTTGAAAAACTCGATCGACTGGCCCTGCAAAAGGAGCTGGTGGATATTGGCCGACAACAGGCCTGAGCAGATAATCTGAGACACCAAGCCCGGTCGCCGTTGCGATCGGGCATTTTTCTTTGGCGAGGTGAGCGATGGGTGTGTTTGAGCGGTACCTGACCGTGTGGGTCGGGCTGGGCATTTTGGCTGGGGTGGGCCTGGGCCTGGCCGTTCCCAGCGTCTTCCAGGCCGTTGCAGCGATGGAAATCGCCCAGGTCAACCTTGTCGTGGCCGTGTTCATCTGGGTGATGATTTACCCCATGATGATCCAGATCGACTGGCATGCGATGAAAGACGTGGGCAAGCGCCCGCAGGGCCTGCTGCTGACGCTGGGGGTCAACTGGCTCATCAAGCCTTTCACCATGGCTGCGCTGGGGGTGCTGTTCTTCAAGTTCGTGTTCGCGGACTGGGTCGACCCGCAATCCGCCAGCGAGTACATCGCCGGCATGATCCTGCTGGGCGTGGCACCCTGCACCGCCATGGTGTTTGTGTGGAGCCAACTGGTGAAGGGCGATGCTAACTACACCCTGGTGCAGGTGTCGGTGAACGACCTCATCATGGTGGTGGCGTTTGCGCCGATTGCGGCGTTTCTGCTGGGTGTGACGAATGTGACCGTGCCGTGGGAAACGCTGGTGCTCTCTACCGTGCTGTACGTGGTGTTGCCGCTGCTGGCGGGCATGGCCACGCGCCAGATGCTGCAAAAGAAATCCAGCCACGCGGTCAGCGATCTCGTCGGCCTGCTCAAGCCCTGGTCCGTCGTGGGCTTGATCGCCACGGTGGTGCTGCTGTTCGGTTTTCAGGCCGGCACCATTGTCGAAAAACCCGGCGTCATCGCACTCATTGCGGTGCCCCTGATCATCCAGACCTACAGCATTTTCTTCATCGCCTGGTGGGGCGCCAAGCTGCTGAAACTGCCGCACAACATCGCTGGCCCAGCCTGCCTGATCGGCACATCCAACTTTTTCGAACTGGCGGTGGCGGTGGCCATTTCGCTGTTCGGGCTGAACTCGGGCGCAGCGCTGGCCACCGTGGTGGGCGTTCTGGTTGAGGTACCCGTGATGCTTTCGCTGGTCGCTATCGTCAACGCCTGGAAGCCCAAAACCGCCTGAACGCGCTGCGAGCAACCCGCACATGCCCGACATCACCACGCATCACAGCCCCAGGTGCGGCACGTCCCGCAACACCTTGGCCATGCTCCGCAACAGCGGTGTGGAACCCACCGTCATTGAGTACCTGCAGACGCCGCCCCACACAGAGCAGATCAAGGTCTGGCTGAACGCCATGGGCGCCTAAACACGGGTGTTTCACCCCAGTGGCTTGCCCCTGTCCGACGCGATGCACCGGACACCCATCCCAAGGTGCAGGCGCTCAGCGACCTGGCCTTGTGATCCGAAGGCATGGTCTGGTGCCCACCGGAGCGCCATGGCGCCATGACCGGCATCATGAAGACCCAGATCAACTGAATTGCGCTGGCCGTCGGTACCGTGCGCCCCACCCCGGAAGAGTTGGCGAAGTTGACCTGGCTGACCCGTGATGTTTCACCTTGCTTGGTGGGCAGCTACAGCGAGCGCAAGGAAAACGCAAAAGCACTGCCGCCGCGGGCCAACCTGCCGAAGGCCGTGTGACCTCCGGCGCCGGACCATCAGTCCCGATGGTGATGCCCGTGCTGCTGTACCGCGGAGCGGTCTGCAGGTTCAGACGCATTCGATTCTGCGCCCTGAGGGCTGGACCAATCGCCACACGGTGGGGTGAAGGGCACCTTCACAACCTGCAGGGTGGCATGGCTGATCTCAAAACGGTCGTGCAGCCGATCCGTCACTTCTTTCAGGAACGCATCGTCGGCATGCCCATGCGGCATGACCAGATGGGCCGTCATGGCCACCTGCGACGTGTCCATCGCCCAGATGTGCAGGTCGTGCACGCGGACGATACCCGGCAAAGACGCGAGGTAATCGTGCACCGCCTGCGGATCCACGCTGTCCGGCACACCGTCAAACAACAAATGCAGGGACTTTCGGAACAGGCTCCAGGTGCCCCACAGGATCACGGCGGCGATCATCAGACTGACCACGGGGTCTAGCCACGCCCAGCCCATCCACAAAGTGAGCGCCCCGGCCACGACCACACCAGCCGACACCAGGGCGTCGGCGGCCATGTGCAAAAACGCACCCCGAATATTCAGGTCTTTGTCGCGCCCCCGCATGAAGAGCAAGGCTGTTGCGGTGTTCACGACAATGCCCACACCCGCCACCAACATAATGGTCACACCTTCGGTTCCCGTTGTGGGGTCGGGCGCCATCAAGCGTCCTGCTGCCTCCCAAACCAGCGCGCCCATGGCCACCAACAGCAGCAGGGCATTGGCAAATGCAGCGAGGATGCTGCCGCGCTTCCAGCCGTAGGTGTGGCGTGCGTTGGGACGCAGCTTGCCAGCCAGTGCACCGCCCCAAGCCAGCACCAGGCCGGCCACATCACTCAGGTTGTGCCCGGCGTCCGCCAGCAGGGCCAATGAGTTGATTTTCCAGCCATAAAACGCCTCGATCGCCACAAAGACAAGGTTCAGACCAATACCAATGGCAAAGGCCTGGTTGAAGTTGGCGGGCGCGTGGCTATGGTCGTGTGAGGCACTCATCATTTTGTATGGGTAGAGATCGGATTCAGGCGCGGCGCATCCCGCCGCTCAGCGCCCAGTACAGCACCCTTGGCCAACGTGTTGCAACCCGTACCGCACCGCCAGCACGTTGGCTTGAAGCTTGTCAAAATGCTTTTCTCAGTGTCCACGGTGATCTCATCGCGGAGTCTGTCCATATTGGGCGAACCTTGATGCCGCACACCTTCCACGCTCGACACCCTTGAGCATGCGGGCCAACAGCAACCCGGCCGGTTTGAAGGCGAAGGGTTGCCCGCCCTGTCTGCGCCCGGGCTGATTCAGGCCGCCAGCCATTGTTCAATCTTCTCCCGGCTGGGCACGCCACCGGCGTGCACCACCTGGCCGTTGACGACCACGCCGGGTGTGCTCATGACGCCGTAGCCCATGATCTCGCGCAGCTCTTCGACCTTCTCCAGATTGACTTCAACGCCCTTGGCTTTCGCCACCTGGTCGATCAGCGCGATGGTGTTTTTGCAGTTGGTGCAACCCGTGCCGAGAACCTTGATATCCATGATTTACTCCTGTTCCATTTCGAGATACGTGCGGTTGGCGAGCTGAGGCAGCCAGACACCAACGTGTTTGAGGTGCTGGTAGGGCGCTGCGTCAAAGCCCTTGACCGCTGCACCGATGTCGGTGCCCGCCTCCACCGCCTGGCCCATGTGCGCGCGAAGGGCTTTGAGCAGGTCACCGGTATCTTTTTGCGCCTGGGCCAGCGTGGTCACATTGCCGTGGCCGGGCACCACCACCTTCGGGTTCAGCGCTTCCAGCGCCTCGAAGCTTCGCACCCAGTGCTTCGTCTTGCTCACCGGGTGCAAGCCCAGGATGCGGTCCGTATAAACGACGTCACCGGTGAAGACCACGCCGCTGTGGGGGAGCCAGACCATGCTATCACCCGGCGTGTGGCCGCCGCCCCGGTGCACCACCTGCACGGCCACGCCGCCCAGGTCGAGCGTCGTGTCTGCCTCCTTTAGCCAGCGACTGGGCAGCACCAGCTCGGTGCCTTCCATCTTCTCCTTCAGCACCAGAGCGTTGGCGCGCAGGTGCTCGGGGCCGCGCGCTTTCATGTCGGCTTCGGCGTTGGCGTGCGCCATGACTTCAGCACCCCGTGCCTTGAAGTAACCGTTGCCCAGCCAGCGGTGGTCTTGCCCGCCGGTGTTGATGACCCACTTGATGGGCTGCGGCGTCACCTTCTTTACGGCTTCAGCGATTTGCTTCGCGCCCTGAAAGCTCGCGCCGCTGTCGATCAGCAGCGCACCGGCCGGCGTGACCACCAGGCCCAGGTTCGCGTTGAGTGCCTCGTTCTCATAAGTGCGGCCCTCAATGTCACCCACATAGGCAAACACGTTGGGGGCGACGGGTTGGAAAACGATGTCCACCGCCTGGGCAGAAAACGACAGCACAGCAGCCACGCTGGCGAGGATCATGCGGCTCGAAAAAGTGCCCGCAGCGCGTTGAAAGCCCATGGATGTCTCCTTTTCATGTGTGTAGAAATTACCAATATAAGTGAATGATGATTGTCAAGGCGGATTACCAAACACCGCTTCCGACATGCGGATGGCGTTTGAACTGCGAAAGCGCGTGTCTGCGTAGTTCACCAAGTGGGAAAAAGCCGACTGATCGATCGCTGCGGCCGCTTCTACGGGGTCAAAGGCCCCATCGGCCAGCGCCTTCTTCGCGCCGTCGCGCAGCATTTCCAGGTAGGCCAGGCTGTCGGGAATCACCCGCTCAGGAGGACCCGGTCGCCCGTGCCCGGGCACCACGATCAGCGGCCTGAGGTCGTCGCGCAGAAGCTTGAGTGCGTCGATCCATTTCAGCCCAAGGCCGGGCTGAATACCCAGCAGACGCTCATGAAAAACAATGTCGCCCGCGAACGCGATGCGCTCCTGAGGCAGCCACACGATGAGATCGGCCGGGGTGTGCGCGCCGCCCACGTCGATCAGGTCAATCTGAATACCCTTCACAGGCAGGCGGTAGCGCCGGGCAAAGGTCTCGTCGGGGTACGCGGCCACCGTGCCCGCAAAGCGCTCGCCTACGTTGCGCCGCGCCATGTCCATCTGCTGGAAGGTCCGTGTCTGCTGGTCGTGCTTGCCCGCGTCCGACGCCACCACCCGAGCGCCCACCACCTGCTGAAAGTGGTGATTGCCCAGCCAACGGTGGTCTTGTCCACCGGAGTTCACCACCCAGCGGATGGGCTTGTTCGTCACCGCGCGCACCGCCTGCACGATCACTTCTGCCCCGGCTTTGGAGCCGCCCGAATCGATGACCACGACGCCGTCGTCGGCCACAATGAATCCACCGGTCATGTTATTGCCCAGGTTGCTGGGCGAGCGCTGGGTGAGCTCACCCACCAGCGCATAGGCGCGTTCACTCACTTTCACGGTTTTGAACACCGAATCAGCGGTTTGCGCGCTGGCCCACAACGGCCCGAGCGCCAACGAGGCACTCAACACGAATCGCATCCAGGGACGTGATGGGCTGGATCGCAAGGCTGGGTCGCTTTCTGTGTGGGAAGTGGTCATGTCGTGCACGGCTGCGTCAGAGAATCGCGTCGAAGATGAAGCCCACCGCCAAGATGCCGGTGGCCACTATGCCGACGAAGATGGCGATCAAGCGCAGCTTGAGCACCTTGCGCAGGATGATCATCTCGGGCAGCGACAGGGCCACCACGCTCATCATGAACGCCAGTGCCGTGCCCATGGCCGCGCCCTTGGCGGTCAGCGCCTCGATCACCGGCAGAATGCCTGCGGTGTTGGCGTACATGGGAACGCCTACCAACACCGCCAGCGGTACCGACCACCAGGCGGCGTCCTTGCCCATGAAAGAAACCAGGAATTCCTGCGGTACGTAGCCGTGGATGCCCGCACCCACCGCAATGCCGGCCAGCACATAGGGCCAGACCCTGCCCACGATTTCACGCACCGAGGCCATACCTGCAGATATACGGTCGGCCATCGTCAAGGTTTCCGGATCCACCTCGGCTGAAACTTGGGGCATTTCGCGCACCCAGTCTTCCAGGTGGCGCTCCTGCTTGAGCGCACCGATCACCAGACCGGCAATAACACCGAGCGCCATGCCAAACCCCAGATAGAGTGCGGCGATTTTCCAGCCAAAGAGAGAGAACAGGATCGTGAGGGCAACCGTGTCGACCATGGGCGCCGTGACCAAGAATGAGAACGTCACCCCCAGCGGCACACGGGCCTGCACGAACCCGATGAAAAGCGGCACCGACGAGCAGGAGCAGAACGGCGTTACCACGCCCAGCGCAGAGGCCATGACATTGGCCACGCCGTGCGTGCGCACAGCCAGTAGAGCCCGGGTCCGCTCGGGGGTGAAATAGGTGTTCACCATGCCCATGACGAACACCACCCCGGTCAGCAGCAGCAAGACCTTGGGCACGTCATAGAAGAAGAACTGCAGCGAGTTGCCCAGGTGGCTTTGGCGCTCCACCGGCAGCGCTGCCACCACAGCCTCGGAGAAAGGGACAAGGCTCTGGTACAGCCCCCACCAGACGGCGGCGGCGATCAGCAGAAAAATCACCGGCTGTTTCTGCGGCCAGCGGATCAAATGCGATGCAAGGGTGCTCATGCCTCAGAAGACGAGGCAAGTGGTCAAAGGATGCAGGTCGGCGCGAAAAAAAGTTTTCGCAGCGTCTCCGCTCAGACCGACGATCGCTTCCACGTCCTTGGGAACCATCTGGCTTTTCTGGGCCAGCAGCAGTGCCCCTTGGCTCCCCGCAGCGGCGTGATGTCTGGCATTGGGCCTTCAGCGGTGTGGCTTGTGTCCCGCGCTTTTTTCCCGGTTGCAGGCAGCGTCATCGCCTGCGGCGGCTGCGCAGGCTTCGGGTGCAGCGCTCCCAGGCAGGCGCGCGCGTGGGATGAAGTCGTCCACCCGACCCGTGTCGTCAAACGACACCTGGCAAGCAGAGGTCATGCGTTCGCGCATTCGCTTACGCGCCCGCTGCACGCGCGATTTCGCCGCAGACAACGTCAGCTGCTTGAGTTGGGCAAAGTGGGCCTGCGGCATCCCCTGCAGGTCACACAGCTCAATGGCCTCACGGTCTTGAGGGTCCAGCTCAGCCAGGACTCGGGGCAGGCAAGCTTGCGCCAAGGTGTCCACCGTGTCGGCTTGTTCCACTGGCGCAGGCATCGCTTCAAAATCCTCGGGAAGCGGCAAACTCTCACGCGATCCACGAAAGCGGTCGGTGAGGGTGTTGCGTGTGACTTCAAACAGCCATGCGCGTGGCTGAGAAATGCTTTCCAAGTGTTCTCGATGTTTCAGGGTTTTGAGGAAAACGTCTTGCAACAGATCGTCCACCTCGCTGGCGTTGGGCGCTCGTGAGAGCAACCAGCGGCGCAGCTCGGCTTCATGTCTAGACCAGAGAGATAACAACAATTTCATGCCTGATATGCATCGATGGAGGGCCGCAAGGCTCGGCAGATTTCATGATGATCCACGAATATAAGCAGTTAGCGTTTTCACCAATTGTTCAGTAACCTTTGAAGTGTGAGACTTACGAACTTTTTTGACTTTTATCAATCTCGTCGAAAGAATCCTTATGCAAACCCGCACCCGCCGCGCTGTCATCAAGACCACCGGGGCGTTCGCCACGCTGGTGTCGCTGGGCATCATCACCCAGAGCCAGGCCCAGGCCGCTGTGGATCGCGCCAGCTTCCAAGTCAAGACGCTGGAAGACGCACTCAAAGCCATCGGTGGCACCGCCGCCACCAGCGACCAGGTTACCGTGGTGTCCCCCGACATCGCTGAAAACGGCGCCGTGGTGCCCGTGGGCGCCACCAGCAAGCTGCCCAACACCACCGAGATGTACCTGATCGTCGAGAAGAACCCGACGCCCCTGTCCGCTGGTTTCATGATTCCCGCCGGTACCGTGGCCGACGTGCAAACCCGTCTGAAGATGGGCCAGAGCACCAACGTGATTGCTGTGGTCAAGGCCGACGGCAAGCTGTTCTCGGCCACCAAAGAAACCAAAGTGACCCTGGGTGGCTGCGGCGGCTGATCGCCCCCTGTCCCCCAACTCAAACTTCAACCCATTTATTGAAAATTTAAGAGTCCATCATGGCAGATCCGATGCGCATCCGTGCCGCCCTCGCTGGCGATGAAACCACCGTTCGTGTGCTCATGTCCCACCCCATGGAAGCTGGTACCCGCAAAGACGCGGCCGGCGCCACCATTCCCGCTCACTTCATCCAGGACGTGGAAGCCACCAGCAACGGCAAGACCGTGCTCAAGGCCATGTTCAGCGGCGCTGTGTCGCAAAACCCCTTCCTGTCCTTCAAGTTCAAGGGCGCCGCCAAGGGCGACAAAGTCGTGGTGAAGTGGGTTGACAACAAGGGCGAAACCCGCACCGACGAAGCCGCCATCGCCTGACGCGATCGGCTCCACCCTGTTTTTACCAAGAAGGAGAACCGCAGATGAAGAAAGCCCTCGTGGCCCTGACAGCCATCGCAGCCGCCAGCCTCGTTCAGCCCGTTCTGGCCCAGGATGCGTCAGACGCCGGCATTGCCGAATACCGCGCCGCCCTGCAAGACGGTAACCCTGCTGAACTGTGGGAGATGAAAGGTGAGGAGCTCTGGAAGACCAAGCGCGGCAGCAAAAACGTGTCGCTCGAAACCTGTGATCTGGGCAAAGGCCCGGGCAAGCTGGAAGGCGCCTACGCCGAGCTGCCTCGCTACTTTGCCGACGTGGGCAAGGTGATGGACTTGGAGGCCCGCCTGATTCACTGCATGCAGACCATCCAGGGCTGGGAAACCAAGCAATACTTCAACAAGGGCGCCTTCAAAGGCAGCGGCCCAGGTTCGGACATGGCGGCCATTGCCACGTTCATTTCAGCCCAATCCAACGGGATGGCATTCAAGATCGATACCAGCCACCCCGCGGTGAAGGCCGCTGCCAAGACGGGTGAAGAGTTGTTCTGGCGCCGCAGTGGCCCGTTCGACTTCTCCTGCGCCACCTGCCACGCCGAAGATGGCAAGCGCATCCGCTTGCAAGGTCTGCCCAACCTGCTGAGCAAGGAAGGCGCCGCCTCGGGCGTCTCAACCTGGCCGGCCTACCGTGTCTCTCAGGGGCAGGTTCGTACCTTGCAACACCGCATGTGGGATTGCTACTGGCAGATGCGTCACCCCGACGTGCAATACACATCGGAAGCCGTCACCGCGCTGCTGACTTACATGAACGCGGTCGGCAACGGCAACGAGATCAAGTCCCCCTACATCAAGCGCTGATCACCCAGGAGCAACTGACACATGAATACGAAAAACCTTCTTTTGAGCGCTGGTGCAGTCGCTTTCCTGGCGGCCTGTGGTTCTATGGGTGGTCTGGGCGGTGGTGCCAGCTTCCCCTCTGCCGACCAGGCCGTCGCCAGCTCATGGGAAAACATTCCAGCAGGTTGGGAAAAGCGTCTGGTGCAGGACGACACGCAAAAGACCTGCAGCGCCGCGCGTGACAAACCCAACAAAGCAGACACCGAGCGCGTGGAAAAAATGAACGCCGCCATGCCGGTGGTGTATCCCGCCAGCGGCAAGCTCGTGGGCGACTGGAAAAAGGGCGAAGCCATTGCCCAGAGCGGCTATGGTCTGCGTGTGGGGGACAACAACCCCAATCGCGAGACCGGCGGCAACTGCTATGCCTGCCACCAAATGGACAAAAAAGAACTCTCGTTTGGTACGCTGGGCCCAGGGCTGAATCAATACGGCAAGCTGCGTGGAAACAGCGAAGCGATCGTCAAGTACACCTACGACAAAATTTACAACGCACAGGCGTTCTCGGCATGCTCAAACATGCCGCGTTTTGGCCATAACGGCATCCTCAAGCCCGAGCAAATCGCGGATCTGGTTGGGCTGCTGATGGACCCAGCATCGCCGGTTAATCAGTAATCTGCGTTTCAAGTTTCATCTGGGGTCTTTGGATCCCCTTGCCCCGTCGGCCTACGCCTTCGGGGCTTTTTTGCTGGCCCACGCTGCATGGCCCGCCGAGGCGCTCAAAGGCAAGCTCAAATGCTCATGCGGGCGGATACCGTCCGCACACTTGTTCCAAGGCAAAGACATAGAGGCTCCCGGCCTAGGAGCCTGTGCGGCAGAAGGCATGAGAGCGAAACGGGTGGGAAAAGAGCCCTATTGGGCCCTGATTTTGAGGTTGGTGGCCGTTGCCACAGCCGGAAAAACCGGGGCGAAGTGGGACTTTTCTCCATCCGTTGCACCCGATGCGCTTCTGCCGCGCAGGCTCCTGGATACCGACGGTAAGCCGCGCGGATGCGACCTCCTCGCCCTCAAAGTCCGCGATGTTTGCCATGGGGAACCGCTGGCGATGCGCGCTGCAGGCGTGGATGCATCCGGCTGGACTGAAATCCGATGACTTTCTCTTTCCCCAGCAGGCTCCACGCGTCGCCCCGATCGGGGACTCGACAGTGCGCCCGCATACCTGGCCACCGGGATGCACGGGGTGTTGACCGCCCATCGCAGCGCGGTGGCGCGGGTTGCCATGGCTTTCGCTCGGTATGGCGCGCACGGTATCGCCGAATGCCCCACCCGCTGAGCGGTTTGACGGGGCGCTCCCGCCGGCCGATGATGGACACCCCTTTGAAAGGATGGCCGGGCATGGATACCGTGGCGCACGGTTGGTGGATGGGCGTGGGCCTGGGCGTTGCCGCCCGGGCGGGGTACCCCATGCCCAGACCGCGCACCGTCGGGCTGGTGGTGGGGCTGGCCGTGGTGCCCGACCTGGTGCACCTGCTGCCGGTGGCGCTTGGCGAACTGCGGGGCGCCAGGGGCTTTGGCGCTGTGCGCGACTACGCTCTGGCGCTGCCGGGTGCCGAGCCGCCCATGTCGGCCACGGTGCAATGGCTGGCCCACCACCTGCACTGTATTTTTCACAGCGCGGTGGTGGCTGGGGTGGTCACGCTGGCCCTGCGGGCGGTGCTGAAGCGCTGGTGGCTGCCCTTGCTGGGCTGGTGGTCGCACATCGTGATCGATGTGTTCACGCACTCGGCCGACTTTTACCCGTCGCCCGTTCTGTATCCGTTCACCTACCGCGGTTTTGATGGCATCGCCTGGCACCGGGCGGACTTTCAGGCGCTGAATTACGGCGCGCTGATCGCGGTCACGCTGTGGCTGCTGTGGCGGCGGACGCCGCGCGACAGCCCCTGATAGCCAACGGCGCCAGCACTTTGGCACACTCCGAGCCTTCATTCTCAGGCAGCGCGCCCGTTTTCCATGACCGCCCCCACCGACCACGATCTGCCCCCATTGAACGCCACGCCTGCGGGCCTGTACCGCCATTACAAGGGCGGCTGGTATGCGGTGCTGGACACCGTGCGCTGCAGCGAAACGCTGCAAGGCATGACGCTGTACCGCGCGCTGTATGGCGGTTGGGGCTTGTGGGTGCGCCCGGCGGCCATGTTTGCCGAGCACGGCGTGTTTGACGGCAAAGAGCAGCCCCGCTTCACCCGGCACGACCCGGGTCTGGTACCGCTGGGTGACCTGCCCACGGCGCAGGCGCTCATCGCCCATTTGCGCGGCTTGGCCGAGCGGCGCGGCCTGTGTGTGGACACAGCGCTGCGCCCCCCACCGCCCGAGCCCAGCACCTGCTGCGGGCGCGGCTGCAACGGCTGCGTGTGGGAGGGTTTTTTTGAGGCGCTGCACCACTGGCGGGTGGACGCGCTGGCCTGGCTGGACGAGGCGCCCCGCCCCTGCTAGGAACCTGCGCGGCGCTCAAGTGAGCCCCCGCCCCATCCCAACCAGCCCCCCAGCGCAAGCGGGAGCCAGACGCGCGGTGTACATCGGGTTGCGCTGTGTAGCGCCTGTGCATTGACTGGCGGCTCCTTGCGGCCGCTCTGGCGAAAACCGCATGCCTTTCAGCCCACTGGCTTCAATCCACTTGCCTGGCCACGCACACCCCACATCCAAGGTTATCCCTGTACCCCTCAAACAGCGCTATCTCCTGCGCTGGTTCTGCCACCACGGCCTGTGCCGCCACGCCATGGCGATTTGTCGCCAGTCCTGAGCAAGCCTGAAGAGCCGATGCAAATTGTGCTGCCTGCGGTTTTCTCGGAGCCTGGGCGCCGTGAACAGCCATTGTGTTTGCAGACACGACCGTATCGGTGACACGCTTTCTGTTAGCTTCAACGCATGGCCCTTTCATTCGATTTCCTCACCCTGCCGCTGTTGGCTGCTGCCGCGCTTGTTTTCATCAGCGTGCTGGCTGGGGTGTTTTCCGCGCGCATTGGCTTTTCTTTTCTGCTGGTGTTTCTGGTGGTGGGCACGCTGGCCGGTGTGGACGGCCCCGGTGGCCTGGCCTTTAACGATTTCCAGCTGAGCTTCTGGGTCGGCAACGTGGCGCTGGCGGTGATCTTGCTGGACGGCGGCTTGCGCACCAACATGAGCACGTTTCGAACCGGTTTGCAGCCTTCGCTGCTGTTGGCCACGGTGGGTGTGGTGGTGTGTACCGCCATCACCGGGGCGGCGGCGTATTGGCTGCTGGACTTGTCTTGGCCGCTGGCGCTGCTGGTGGGCGCCATCGTGGGGTCGACGGACGCGGCGGCGGTGTTTTCGCTGCTGAAGTCATCCGGTGTGCACCTCAACGAGCGGGTGGCAGCCACGCTGGAAATCGAGTCGGGCATGAACGACCCCATGGCGGTGTACCTGACGCTGACGTTCATCACCATTGCGCTGGCGGTAGCGGGAGGCGGCACAGGGGCGGTGAGCGCGGGGGACGTGTTGCTGTCGTTGCTGCAGCAGTTTGGCTGGGGCAGCTTGCTGGGGCTGGGCTGCGGCTGGGCGCTGGCCGAGCTGCTCAAGCGGATGGGCCGCGGGGCCGACGGCGGCGGCGGCGTTCGGGCGCTGCTGGTGGTGTCGGGCGGGCTGGCCGTGTTTGCCTTCACCACCTGGTTTGGTGGCTCCGGGTTTCTGGCGGTGTACCTCATGGGTGTGGTCGTGGGCAACCGGGCGCGGCGCCAAGTGCGGCCCTCGCTGTCGGCCATGGACGGCTACGCCTGGCTTTCACAAGCCGGCATGTTTTTGCTGCTGGGGCTGCTGGTCACGCCCACCGACCTGCTGCGCACGCTGTGGCCTGCGCTGGGGGTTTCGCTGGTGTTGATGTTTGTGGCCCGGCCCATTTCGGTCTGGCTGTGCCTGGCGCCGCTGCGGTTCAACCCGCGCGAAATCACCTTTATTTCCTGGGTGGGGCTGCGCGGTGCGGTGCCAATTGTGCTGGCGGTGTTTCCGGTGATGGCTGGCGTGCCCGGTGCCCAGACCTTCTTCAACGTGGCGTTTGTCGTGGTGCTCACGTCGCTGCTGCTGCAGGGCTCCACCATTGCCTGGAGCGCCAACCGCACCGGCGTGACGATCCCCGACCCTGACGACACCGAACACGCGCGGCTGGTGCTGGGTGACTTTGTGCTGGACGCCAGCACACCCATGGAAAACCTGTGTGCGTTTTACGGCTTGCCGGTGCCCAGCGACTCCACCCAGGCGGTGGGCGACTGGCTGCAAGCCGAGCTGAACCGCCCGCCGGTGCCGGGCGACAGCGTGGTGCTGGGCACCGCCGAAATCAGCGTGCGCGACATGAAGGGCAAGCGCATCGGGCACGTGGGCATCAAGTTGGGGTGAGCAGCCTAAGGTATATTAATAACCAACTGGTCATTAATATACCCACCCGTGCCAACCGCCAAACACACCACCAACGCACCACTGGACGCTGAGCCGGCGCAGCGCCGTGCGCGGCGCAAGGAAGCGCGCCCCGGTGAGCTGGTAGAAGCCGCACTGGCACTGTTTGTTGAAAAAGGCTTTGCGGCCACGCGCGTTGAAGAGGTGGCGGCCCGAGCGGGCGTGTCCAAGGGCACGCTGTTTCTGTACTTTCCCAGCAAAGAAGAACTGTTCAAGGCCGTGGTGCGCGAAACCATTGCTGGGCGCTTCACCGAATGGAACGCAGAACTGGACCGTTTTGACGGCAGCAACGCCGAACTGGTGCGCTACTGCATGCACAGCTGGTGGGAGCGCATTGGCATGACCACAGCCTCGGGCATCACCAAGCTGGTGATGAGCGAAGCGGGCATGTTTCCCGAAATTGCAGCCTTTTACCAACAAGAGGTCATTGGCCCTGGCCACGATCTGCTGCGCCGGGTGCTGCAACGCGGCATGGACAGCGGCGAGTTTCGGCCGCTGCAGCTGGAATACGCGGTCTACAGCCTGATCGCCCCCATGATTTTTCTGCTGATGTGGAAGCACTCCATGGCGCCGTGCTGCCCCGCGTCCGAACAGATTGACCCCGTGAGCTTCATCGACAGCCAGGTGAGCCTGCTGCTGGGCGGCATGCTCGCACCGACTGCCCGCTGACCCCCGCATAACGCCCCCGCCTCGCTACCGAGCACCTGACATGAACGCCCCTCGCCGCCCCTGGATCCAATGGTTGTTGCTCGCTTTGCTGGTGCTGGCCATAGCCTGGGGCCTGGCGCGGGCACTCAACAAACGCGCCGTGCAGCGCGACGCCGCCACAGCAGCCGCCACCGCCATGCAGCAGGCCCCGGTGTACGAGCTGACCGCGCAAGATGTGGTGAGCGTGCAACCCCTTGCACTGGCGCAGACGGTGGGCATTTCGGGCTCGCTCAAGGCCTTGCAAACGGCGGCCATCAAGGCCCGCGTGGCCGGTGAGGTGAAAGGACTGCAAAAGCGCGAAGGCGACACGGTGCGCGCGGGCGAAGTGGTGGCCCGCATCGACAGCACCGAAGCACAAGCCCGGCTGCGCCAGGCCAGCCAGCAAGCCGAAGCGGCCCAGGCGCAGGTGAGCATTGCGCGGCGCGCATTGGACAACAACCAGGCCCTGGTGCGCCAGGGCTTCATTTCAGCCACCGCGCTGGAAACCGCCACCGCCAACCTGGCCGCTGCCGAGGCCAACCACCAGGCCGCGCTGGCAGCGCGCGACATTGCCCGCAAGGCACTGGCAGACACCACGCTGCGCTCGCCCCTGAACGGCCAGGTGTCGGCCCGGCTGGTGCAAAACGGTGAGCGGGTGGGGCTGGACGCGCGCATTTTGGAGGTGGTGGACCTGTCGGGCTTTGAGCTGGAAGCCGCGCTGGCCCCGGCCGACGCGGTGGCCGTGCTGCCGGGCTTGCAGGTGCGCTTGATGGTGGAAGGCTTGGCGCAACCGGTGCCGGCCACCGTGGCGCGTATCAACCCCAGCGTGCAGGCGGGCAGCCGCAGTGTGCTGGTGTATCTGCGGGTGTCGGCGGGCGCGGGCATGCGCCAGGGGCTGTTTGCCCAGGGGCACATCGTGACCGGGCAGGTGACTGCGTTGGCGGTGCCGCTTTCGGCCGTGCGCAACGACAAGCCCGCGCCGTTCGTGCAGGTGCTGCGCGACGGCCGCATACAACACCAGACCGTGGCGCCCGGTGCGCGCGGCTTGCTGGACGGTGAGCCCATGGTGGCCCTGGACGGCCTGCCCGCCGGCACCCAGCTGCTGCGCGCGCAGGCCGGGCTGATACGCGAGGGCACGGCTGTGCGCCTGCAAGCCGCCACCGGATCCAACAGCGCGCCCAGCGCCAGCAGCCCCGCCACGCTGACCACCGCCCACTGAGCGCCGCACCATGTGGTTTACCCAGATTTCGCTGCGCAACCCGGTGTTTGCCACCATGGTGATGGTGGCTTTTGTGGTGCTGGGGCTGTTTTCGTTTCAGCGGCTGCAAATTGACCAGTTCCCCAACATCGACTTTCCGGTGGTGGTCGTCACCACCGCATACCCGGGTGCGTCGCCCGAAATCGTCGAGTCAGAGCTGACGAAAAAGGTGGAAGAAGCGGTGAACGCCGTCGCTGGCGTGAACGCTCTGAGCTCGCGCAGCTATGAGGGCCAGTCGATCGTCATCATCGAATTTCAGCTCACGGTGGATGGCCGCAAGGCCGCCGAAGACGTGCGCGAGAAGATCGCGATTCTGCGCCCCACGCTGCGCACCGAAGTGAAAGAGCCACGCGTGCTGCGCTTTGACCCGGCGGCACGCTCCATCTGGTCGCTCGCGGTCATTCCCGAAGCGGTGAACGGCCAAACGCCTTCTGCCGTGGCGGTGACCACCTGGGCCGAGCAAACCCTGAAGAAGCGACTTGAAAACGTACGCGGGGTGGGCTCGGTGACGCTGGTGGGCGGCACCCAGCGCGCGGTCAATATCGACCTCGACCCCAAAGCCATGGAAGCGCTGGGCATCACCGCCGAACAGATCACCACCGCCGTGCGCAACGAAAACCAGGATCTGCCGGTGGGCACACTCAAAAGCGCCGAGCGAGAGCGGGTGGTGCAGGTGCTGTCCCGTCTGAAAAATCCACAGGATTTTGAATCCATCATCGTGGCCCGGCGCGGCGGCTCGCCAGTGACTTTGTCGCAAGTGGCACGGGTGAGTGACAGCACCGAAGAGGTGGAAAGCCTGGCGCTGTACAACGGCCAGCGCACGCTGCTGCTGCAGGTGCAAAAAGCGCAAGACGAAAACACCATTGCCGTGACCGACGGACTGAAAGCGGCGGTGGAAGCGCTCAAGGCCGAGGTGCCGCCCGGCATGCGGCTGGAGCAGATCACCGATGGCTCGCGGCCCATTCGCGTGTCGGTGGACAACGTGCGCCGCACGCTGATTGAAGGTGCCCTGCTCACAGTGCTGATCGTGTTTTTGTTTCTGAACTCGTGGCGCTCCACCGTCATCACCGGGCTTACGCTGCCCATTGCACTGATCGGCACCTTCTTCTTCATGAACCTGTTTGGGTTCACCATCAACATGATCACGCTGATGGCGCTCACGCTTTCCGTGGGTTTGCTGATCGACGATGCCATCGTGGTGCGCGAAAACATCGTGCGCCATGTGCAAATGGGCAAAACGCCCTTCAATGCCGCCATGGACGGCACGCAAGAGATTGGGCTGGCGGTGCTGGCCACCACGCTGTCTATCGTGGCGGTGTTTCTGCCCATCGGTTTCATGGGCGGCATCATCGGCAAGTTTTTCCACGAATTTGGCATCACCATGGTGGCTGCCGTGCTCATTTCTATGTTTGTCAGCTTCACGCTCGACCCCATGCTCTCCAGCGTATGGCACGACCCGGAAATTGAAAAACACGGCGCACATGCCGCCCCGCGCACGCTGTACGACAAAACCATTGGCCGCATCACCGGCTGGTTTGACCGGCTGCAAGACACCATGACCGAGTCTTACCAGGGCGCGCTGCGCTGGTCACTCGCACACAAGCTCGCCACGCTGGCCCTGGCGCTGGCCACCTTTGTGGGCAGCATTTTCATGGTGCCTCTGCTGGGCACCGAGTTTGTGCCCAAGGCCGACTTTTCGGAAACCTCGCTGAGCTTCCATACCCCGGTGGGTTCCTCGCTGGCCGCCACCGAAGCCAAAACCCGCCAGGTGGAGGCGGTGTTGCGCGAATTCCCCGAGGTGAAATACACCCTGGCCACCCTCAACACCGGCAATGCCGTGGGCACCATGTACGCCAGCGTGTACGTGCGCCTGGTGGACCGCAAAGACCGCACGCTGAGTGCCGACGCCATGTCGGCCAAACTGCGCGAGCGCCTGCGCAGCGTGCCCGGCATCACCGTGACCCACGCCGGCCTGCTCGACCCGGTGGGCGGCAACAAGCAGGTAGAGTTTTCGCTGCAGGGCGACGATCTGGCCGAGCTGGAGCGCCTGACCACTCAAGTGATGGAACGCATTCGCCCCATCGTGGGCCTGGTGGACCTGGACGCTAGCGTGAAACCCGACAAACCGACGGTGGACGTGGTGATGCGGCGCGAACTCGCTTCGGACGCCGGGCTGAACGCTGCTGCCGTGGCCAGCAGCCTGCGCACTTTGGTGGCCGGGCAAACCGTGGGCAACTGGCGTGCGGTGGACGGCGAGAGCTACGACGTGAACGTGCGCCTGGCACCCGAGCTGCGCCAGCGCACCAGCGATCTGGAGCAACTGCCCTTTGTGGTGGGCACCGCAGCCGACGGCACCGCCCGCGTGGTCCGCCTGGGCCAAGTGGCACAAGTGATCGAATCCACCGGGCCCAACCAGATCAACCGACGCAACCTGAACCGTGAAGTGGCCATCAACGCCAACGTGTACGGCCGTTCGGCCGGTGACGTGTCGGCCGACATCCGGCAGGTGCTGGACAGCACCACGTTCCCGCCCGGCTACCGCTACGAATTCGGCGGCTCCACCAAAAACATGCAGGAATCGTTTGGCTACGCCGTGTCGGCCCTGGCGCTGGCCGTCATTTTCATTTACATGATTCTGGCCAGCCAGTTCCAGAGCTTTCTGCAGCCGCTGGCGCTCATGACGTCGCTGCCGCTCACCCTCATTGGCGTGGTGGTCACACTGCTCATGTTTGGTTCCACCATGAGCATGTTTTCGGTCATTGGCATTGTGTTGCTGATGGGGCTGGTGACCAAAAACGCCATTTTGCTGGTGGACTTCGCCATCCGCGCCCGCCACGGCATTGACGGCGCCCCGCCGCTGGACCGCGAAAGCGCCCTGCTGCTGGCGGCCAAAGTGCGGCTGCGCCCCATTCTCATGACCACGCTGGCCATGGTGTTTGGCATGGTGCCGCTGGCGTTTGCGCTCACCGAAGGCTCCGAGCAGCGCGCGCCCATGGGGCAAGCCGTTATTGGCGGGGTCATCACCTCGTCGCTGCTTACCTTGGTGGTGGTGCCCGTGGTGTACTGCTACATGGACGACCTTGCGCAGTGGCTGCGCCGCCAGTTCGGCGGGCCAGCCGCAACCCTTGCCAGCATCGACGTCAGGGTTGCGCCACCCGGCGCTCAGTAAAATGGTTCAACATCGGCTAATATACCCACCGGAGTATCAAACATGACCACTCAGACCGCCCCCATGAGCCTTGATCAGGCCCGCTTCAACATGATCGAGCAGCAGATCCGCCCCTGGGAAGTGCTGGACGCCAGCGTGCTGGCGCTGTTGAGCCGCGTGCACCGCGAAGCCTTTGTGCCCACCGCACACCAGGCGCTGGCCTTTGCCGACATGGAATTGCCCCTGACCCACCCGGCCGTGGAAGGCCAGTGCCTGCTGGCGCCCAAGGTGGAAGCCCGCCTGCTGCAAGACCTGCAGCTCAAGCCGTCCGACAAGGTGCTGGAAGTGGGCGCCGGCAGCGGCTACATGGCCGCGCTGCTGGCCAGCCTGGCGCAGCGCGTGGTGTCGATTGAAATCGACCCCAACCTGGCCCGCACCGCCCGCGACAACCTGCAAAAAGTCGGCATCACCAACGCCGATGTGCGCACCGCCGACGCCGCCGCCAACCAATTTGCCGCCTGCACCGCCGAAGGTCCGTTTGACGCCATCGTGCTCAGCGGCTCGGTGGCCGAAATTCCGCCAGCGCTGCTGGCCGTGCTGGCCCCAGGCGGCCGGCTGGTGGCCATTGTTGGGCAAGAGCCCATGATGCGCGCCACGGTGGTCACCCGCGTGGGCGACGCCTCGTTCCAGACCGCCCAGCCCTGGGACACCGTGGCACCGCGCCTGCACAATTTCCCCGAGCCCTCGCGCTTCCAGTTTTGAGCACCCCGCCATGATCTCGATCCACCCCGCCCAACTCCAGGACTGGCTCAAAGCCGCCGAGGCCCACACGCCGCCGGGCGCCTTGCCCATCGTGCTCGACGTGCGCGAGCCTTGGGAACTGCAAACCGCATCGGTCAAAGCCAGCGGCTTCCAGCTGTTGCACATGCCCATGCGCAGCGTGCCCGCCCGCTACCTGGAACTGGACCGCAGCCAGCCCATTGCCTGCCTGTGCCACCACGGCGCCCGCAGCGCCCAGGTGGCGCATTTCCTGATGAACAACGGTTTCACCGAAGTCGTCAATATCCACGGTGGTATCAACGCCTGGTCGCACGAGCTCGATCCCACGGTTGCGCTCTACTGACCGACCAAGAGCCCCACTGCGCCTTGCTGCCCATACCGCCACGCCTCAAAGGAAATTCCATGAACGCCCACTCCAACCGCCCGTCACACACCCAACGTCCGCCAGCGCTGAGCCGCCTGGCCTTCGTTGCACTGCTGGCGTTGGGCGGCACCGCCGGCGCGCAGGCCCAAAGCCTGGTGGAACTCTACGAGGCCGCGCGCGGCTTTGACGCCACCTACCTGTCTGCCCGCGCCCAGTTTGAAGCGAGCCAAGCCAAAGCTGCCCAAGCCCATGCCGGCTTGCTGCCTCAGGCGGGGCTGTCTGCCGCCGCCAACTGGGCCCGCCGCGACAACTCAGGCACCACGCCAGACGGCACCAGCAACAGCCAAAACGTGGCGCTCGCGGCCAGCCAGCCGCTGTACCGCCCAGCCAACAAGCTGGCCAACGACCAGGCACAACTCAGCATCGACATTGCCAAAGCCCAGCTCGAAACCGCCGAACAAGACCTGATCGTGCGCACCACGCAGGCCTACTTTGACGTGCTCGCCGCCGAAGACACGCTCACCTTCGTCAAGGCCCAAAAATCGGCCGTATCCGAGCAACTGGCCGCCGCCAAACGCAACTTTGAGGTGGGCACCACCACCGTGACCGACTCACGCGAAGCCCAGGCCCGCTTTGACCTGGTGCTGGCGCAAGAAATTGCCGCCGAAAACGACCTGCGAGTCAAGAAACTGGCCCTGGACCAACTGGTGGGCAAAGCCAACGTGGCGCCCAAGCGCCTGGCGGCACCAGTGGCGCTGCCCGCCCTGGCCCCGGCAGACCCGCAGGCCTGGGTAACCCAGGCCGAAACCAGCCACCCCGCCGTGCTGCAAGCCACCAAAGGCCTTGAAATTGCCCAACTGGAAACCCGCAAAGCCGAAGCAAGCCACCTGCCCACGCTGGACCTGGTGGGGCAGTACCAGATCGCGCGGGCGCCATCCGCCTCAAACCCAGCGCTGGGCTACGTGCGCAGCAACACAGCCAGCGTGGGTGTGCAGTTCAACATGCCGCTGTACACCGGCGGCGCCGTGCAAAACCGCATCAAAGAAACCCTGGCGCTGGCAGACAAAGCACGCACCGACCTGCAAGCCGCCCAACGCGGCGTGAGCCAGGCCACCCGCGCCGCCTACTTCGGCGTGCTCTCGGGCCAAGGCCAGGTGAAAGCGCTGGAAGCCGCAGAAGCCTCCAGCCAAAGCGCGCTAGACGCCAACAAACTCGGCTACCAGGTGGGCGTGCGCATCAACATCGACGTGCTCAACGCCCAGAGCCAGCTGTTCCAGACCAAGCGTGACTTGGCCGTGGCCCGCTACAACGTGCTGCTGGGCGGCCTGCGGTTGAAGCAGGCCAGCGGGCAGCTGGCGGCGCAAGATTTGCAGCCGATCAACGCGTTGTTGGTACGTTAAGAGATTGCATCAATGGGTCTCTTGAGCTGGAAACTGCGCAGAGAAATCGACCGGATCGGGCAGCAGCTACGAGGAATACCCGAATTTTTTCGGGAGCCCAAACAACGTAAGCGATACGATTCTTCACGTGGGGCTGTGATCAAAACACAGAATGGAGCGATCGCAGAGCGATCGAAAATTGCCCTTTTACTCCTGTATCAACCCGCTGGCGTCTGTGAATCCACCCGTTGGACTTGCGAGCACTTAGTCAAAAAAGGCTACGCACCGCTGATTGTCAGCAACGCTGCGCTGTCCATCAAAGACAAGAACATGTTGGCGCCCTCTACATGGCGCATCATCGAACGTCCGAATTTTGGCTACGATTTCGGTGGATACCGCGATGGGATATGGATGCTGCAACAGTGGGGAATCGACCCAGACACGCTCATCATCCTCAATGACAGCATCTGGTTTCCACTGTACGATGATGAGATATTGACCGATCAGATGGAAGCGATGCCCGCCGCAGTGGTCGGTGCGCTGCAGTTGGACCCTGTGCGAAACACAGAGGGCGCTCCAAAAAAGAAACGCCCCTTTTTCGGTTCATTTTTCCTGATGATCAAAAAAGAGGCCTGGAAGCATCCGGCTTTCAAAGCTTTTTGGGAAAAATACCCCAATTCGAACAACAAATACAAAACTATCCGCAATGGTGAACGTGGGTTCACACATGCCCTGATCGATGCAGGTGTGACCTGTGAAGCTGTCTACACCCGCCGTGCGTTTGATGAACACACGCAGGCACTGCCTAATAAGCGTTTGATGCAGCTACTGCGCGATCTTGTCAGCATCGATGACCGTATCACCGATAGTATTCAGGCCGCAACCAAAAGCTTCAGCGACACGCCAACTTGGCGTTTACAGGCTTTGTCGCTGGCCTTGGCCGCGACCGAAAAGCAAAATATTCTTGCGACAGCACCCATCTCGTCCCTGACCACCTTCAAAGTTCCGTACCTGAAGAAAGCCCGTGACAGAAACAACTTGGCTGCACTGCTGACCGTCCGCCAGAGGATGGCAAAAAACGAGCTGCGGGCTGCCCATCCAAGCATCCTTGACGAAATTGACAAAGTATTGGCGCAAAAAGAGCGCGCCTTTTTTTAATGACATCCCATCTCAAGCACGGCACATCGCTCGGCACAGGTTTGATCCAGGCAGTCTGCGGCTGGAGTGCCGTAGCACTTGTTTTTGCTGCACCGGTTTCGCGCTCTCTTTTCCTTGTTGCTGGGCTGCTGTTTGTGCTGTCTTGGCTGTCCGAGGGCAATCACCGCGCCAAATGGCAACTGCTGAGGGAGAACCCCATCACGACACCGGTTCTCGCGCTTTCAGCCGTCGTGCTTGTGTGGTCGCTGTTTAGCCCAGCTCCATCGATAGCAGTGCTGCACACGCTAAAGGTTTACAGCAAACTTCCTCTGATTTTGATGCTCATCACAACCTTCAGTGATGAACGTTGGCGCCAAAGAGCGTGGTTGGCCTTCATAGCCGCCATGGTGCTGGTGGTGCTCTCGACGTACGCAAACGTCGTGATTGATTTGCCATGGTCCCGAACCCAAAACCAGGGGCTTGGGCAGGACCACAGTGTCTTTATCGAACATGTGTCTCAGAGCCTGATGACCGCCATGTTTGTTGCGGTGTGTGTGCATCGAGCGATCAACTGCCAGACTCAAAAACAGAGGTACTTGTGGATCACACTTGCGCTACTCGCGTTGATTAGCATGGTCTTTCTGGTGCAGGCGCGCTCAGGACTGGTGGCATTGATCGTTGCATCGGCTGTCCTCCTTTTCATGCACATCCCGCGCCAAAAATTGGTCTGGGTGGGTGGCGCCGCAATGCTAATGAGTAGCCTGCTGATTGTTACCAGTCCCCTGATGCGCGATCGGATCGTCCTAGCGTATTCTGAAGTGGTTAACTACAAACCGTTTGAACTCACTTCTCTTGGTGCGCGCATCGACATGTGGCGGTTCGCGTTGGACCAGTCAATTGAACATCCTTTCACAGGAACCGGGGCCGGTACCTACCGGGATCTGGCTGCTCAACACTTCGGGCATTGCACCTGGGTTTGCGAGCATCCACACAACCAATACCTATTTTTCAGCATGGAATATGGTTTGCTCGGGCTTGCGGCCTTTCTTTGGTTTTTATGGCGTGTTTTCGTGAGCGCTTACAAGTCACTCAGACCCGAAAGAACTTTGCTCATGGTCTTTCTGGCCATCTTGATGATTGATAGCTTGTTCAATGTGCCGCTCTGGTTTCGAGGGCAGAGCTATTTCTTCTTCGCCATGCTTGCGCTGTTGTTGGCCTCAGCACGCCCCCCTCCGTCCGCAAACACCGCGCAACTCAACTAGCGCTTGCTGGCCACGAGCTTGATAAAGTCCTGACCCTGGGGCGTACGGGCAAGCGCATGCTCCAACCGTCTGGCTTCTTCACGGTCGGCCGCAACAACTCTACGGCCTTGCCGGGCAATTCGGGCCGACTCCCGTGCGGTTTCCAAGCATCCGTCTGAATGCGATTTCACCTGAAAACCAGCAGCCGTCAGCAAGTCTGAGAGAGTGGACTCAGTAAAAAGAACAAGGTGTCGAGGCGCTTCCAGTCCTCGCCAGTATTTTCCGAAATGCTGGTGAACATCACTTTCCGCATTCGGTGTCGCAAGCAATAAAACACCTCCAGGGCGCAGGGCAGCATGCATGAGACGGATCATCTCCACCGGATCGAACACATGTTCGATCACGTGAGAGCAGACGAGAGCATCAAAGGCTGCCGTGAATTCGCCGAGCCGTTCGAAACCACCTTGCAGAACATCGAGTCCATCATCTCGTGCGGCCTGAACCGCCGCCGGATCCATCTCTAAACCGTGAACCATCCAACCCAACTGGCGTGCCAGTGCCAATGTCGCCCCAGCACCGCAACCAACATCCATGAGTTCACCTGGGTTGAGCTCAGCGAGTTCTTGCCATCCAAAGGCCAAGTCCATGCGGTTGGCTTTGAGCGAAACGAACGACGCCAGAAAACCTGGAAGGTGCAGGCGCGGGCTGATGTTTCTCGCTAAGCGCACAGAAAGTCGCTCGTTCTTCCAACGAGTTTTTAAACGCCTCCAGCCAATGCCACTGGTCACACCCACATGGGTGTAATAGCTTGCATATGCACGCCCGATCGCTTCGGGCCTGGGTAGGGGGTTTAGATACACACTGCCACACTCGCGGCAGCGCCAGTAGCTCCAAGATCCGGGTGCGCTGAAAAAGCTCCAGTCTCTAACGCCCTCGTGCAGCAAATCGCGGTGGGTCGAGCTGCAGACGGGACATACATCCATGGTCTGAAGCTCCACCTCGGGCCAACGCCCCATATCGTCAATCTCGTTCATCTCGGACTTTAAAAGTCGTCCCCGCTGTGAAGGGCATCGCTGGTTGGTATGGGATAAGTTTTAGTTTAGACAGCGAAAATCTTTTGTGCGGGCCGGCTCCAGTAGCTGACGTTCCTCAGGATTTCGCCGAAACGCGCTGCTGCATCCCCCATCCCGAAAGATGAATCCATGGGCATTCGTTGTCCCCATCGCTCCAGTAAGAAGCGGTCGATCACCTTGGTATTGAAGGATGAACAAGCCTCGATGGAGGACGACTGCGCCCGGTTCGTCTGCCTCGTCCCCACATCCAGGCTAGGCAACCCAAGAAAAGGCGCTTCCCTCACTCCAGCGCTGCTGTTGCCCACCATCACCGCGGCGTTTTTCATCAACTCTGAAAAGTAGTTGAAGCGCATTGACGGGATGAGCCGGAATCGCTCCTTGGGCAAACGCTCCAGCACCGCAAAGATGTCTTGTGTGCCGGGATCGTTGTTGGGTGCTATGACGACAAAGTTTTTGCCACTGGCTTCGAGCCGGTCAAACAGTGCTTGGGCTTGCGCGCCCATGGTGTCGGCCTCGGACGTGACGGGATGGAAGATGACGATGCCGAAGTCGTCAAAAGGTATCGCGTAGCGCTGCTTGACTTCCTCAATCGTCACGCCCGAGGGCCTGGCGTGGGTGTCGAGCTCGGGTGAGCCGATGTTGTAAACACTGTCGGGCGATTCGCCGAGCGCAAGCACACGGGCGCGAGCGGATTCTGAGCTGACGAAATGCGTAGCGCAGAGCTTGGTGTTGCAGTGGCGGATGCTTTCGTCGATGGTGCCGGACACTTCGCCGCCTTCGATGTGCGCCGATGGAATGTATTTCATGGCGCAAACGATGGAGGCGGCCAGCGCCTCCACACGGTCGCCGTGGATGACCACCAGGTCGGGCCGGTGTTCGTGCACAAAATCGGAAAAGCCGAGGATGGTTTTGGACAGGATGAAGTCTTGGGCGTCGCCCTCGCGCTGGTTGACGAATTCGAAGAAGTCGGCACCTGCGAAACGCTTGACCTCCAGCCGTGTTTCTCCATAGCGGCGCATCATGTGCATGCCGGTGATGAAGAAACTGATAGCAAAGCCCGCCTGTTGGGCGGCAATAGCCAGCGGTTCGAGCTTGCCGTAGTCGGCCCGCGTGCCGGTTACGAAGAGGAGTCTTTTACTCATCGTCTACTCGGGTTGCACACCATCAAGGTCGCTCCACAGCAATTGCTGGTTGCGCTTGACGGCGCGCGTGAGGCGCGAGCCGATGAGGCGGTCGAAGTGCTGCACGGAAATTTCGCCCGAACCAGGACGGCGCGCCCAGATGTCGGCGGCGCTCACCACGTGGCCGGCGGGCAGGTCTTTGTCGGCCACCACCGATCCGCGGGCGAATCGGTACACGTCCTCTTCGGGTGCAGTGCGCACCTTGGGGTTGTTCAGCGCAATTTGAATTTCGCGCGAGCGGTCAATCAGAAACCGCAACTCGGCGGGGTCCATGGAACAAATGATGTCCGGGCCTTTGCGGTAGCGGGTGTCGGTGAAATGGCGTTCCAGAATGCAGGCGCCCAGCGCCACGGCGGACAGCGCCATTTCGGGGTCAATGCTGTGGTCTGAAAAGCCTATAACGGCGCGCGGGAAGGCGTGGCGCAGTTCGGTGATACCTTGCAGGCTGACGATTTCAGGCGGCGAGGGGTAGAGGTTGGTGCATTCGAGCAGAGCGTATTCGATGCCCGCATCGTCCAGCGCTTGCACTGAGGGGCGCAGGCTGTCGATGGTTTGCATACCGGTGCTGAGAATGACGGGTTTGCCAAAACTTGCGATGTGCCGGATGAGGGGCACGTGGTTGGCTTCGCCCGAGCCGATTTTGAAGCCGGGCACGCCAATGTCGACCAGGAAATCGGCGGCGGCGCGCGAGAAGGGCGTGGAGATGTAGATGAGGCCGAGGTCTTCGGCGTGTTTTTTCAGGGCGATTTCGTCGTCTTTGGACAGGGCGCAGCGGGCCATGACCTCCCAAATGGATACGTCTGCGTTGGGCGGAAAAATGCCTTTGGCTTCGTCGGTCATTTCGTCGTCGACGAAATGGGTCTGGTGCTTCACCATTTCGCAGCCAGCGCGGTGCGCGGCGCTGACCATGGCCTTGGCCACATCCAGGCTGCCGCCGTGGTTGATGCCAATTTCGGCGATGACCAGGGGGGGGTGTTTCGGGCCAATTTCGCGGTGGGCGATTTTCATAGGGGATTTCCTGCGGGGAGCGCGTTGAGGAGCGCTTCGCAGCGCTCAAAGTCAGAGAGATTATCGATGTCGTGGCTGCGCTCAGGTGGCATGACCACGCTGCCCATGCGTTGGGTGACAAAGCCCTGGTTGCTTACAAACCAGTGGGCCTGCATGGCGTAGACCGCGCCGTTGGGTTTGTAAACAGCGGGCAGGCTCTGGCGGTTGGCGAAGCAGTGTTCGGGGCGCGACAAGGGAACAAAGCGGCCATCTTCGATTTGCCCCCACTTCAAAACGCTTCGGTCAGCTTCGGTGACGGACATGACCAAGTCGAACTCGCCGCTGGCCAAACTGCGCAGCGCGGCTTGCACGTCGGCCGGCACGCGCAGGGGCGAGGTGGCTTGCAGCAACACCACCGCGCCACGCACTTTTTCGGTTTGCAGCGCGTGCAAAAGCACGGGTGCCATCGACACGGTGTCGCCGCACAACGCGGTGGGGCGGTGAAGTGTGGTGACGCCGCTGGGAAGACCGGCGGTCAGCACCTCGGTGATGTCGGTGCTGATGATCACGCGGCTGGCACCGGCTGCCAAGGCGATATCAACCGCATGGCGGTAGAGCGGCTTGCCAGCCAACAAACGGGTATTTTTACCGGGCAGGCCTTTGGAGCCTCCGCGCAGGGGAATGACGGCGGTCCAGGGGGTCGGTGGCGGTGTGACGGGCATGGGCCTAACTATACTGAAGCGTTGAGCCACCCGATGGCGCCCGTTTTTGCCCCATGAACCAACCACCTCACCTTGCCGCACCGCCTTTTCCCAGCTGGGGTCTGGGCTTGATCATCAGGGCCTATGAGTTGATGTGGCACTTGCTGCTGCCGTTGGTCTGGGCGCTGCTGTGGCGGCGCGGGGACAAGGAACCCTTGTACCGGCAAGGTTGGAACGAGCGTTTTGGCGCAGTCCACTGCACCTTGACCTTGGCCCAGCCGGTCTGGGTTCACTCGGCGTCGATGGGGGAAATGCGGGGTGCGGCGCCCTGGGTGCACGCGCTGCTGGCGCAAGGCCACTCGGTGTTCGTTACCACGCTCACCCCTGCGGGACGGCTGGCGGCACAGCAGCTGTTTGGTGCAGCTATGCAGCAAGGGCGCCTGCAAGTGGCTTATGCCCCGCTGGAGCTGAGCTGGGCGGTACGCCGCTTTTTGGCCCGTGTGCGGCCTTGCTGCGCGGTGATGACGGAAATTGACACTTGGCCGGTGTTGCTGGCCACGGTGCGCCGGGCTGGTGTGCCGCTGGCCATGGCCAATGCGCAATACCCCCGTGCCAGCTTTGAGCGCGATCAGCGCTGGGGCGGTTTTCGGGCCCGTCTGTTCAAAGCGTATGAGCTGGTGATGTGCAAGTCACACCTGCAGGCACAGCGCTTTGAAAAGGTGGGCTGCCCGCGGGTCGCCATTGTGGGCGAGACGCGTTTTGACCTGCCCGTGTCAGCCAGCCAGCTTGAAGCCGCTGCCAACACCGTTGACACCTATTGGCTGCACGACAGACCCGTGGTGTGTTTTGCCAGCGCCATTGTGGGCGAGGACGGCATTTTTATCGGCACCATGCAAGCCATGCAGCGCGCGCTGGCCCAAGCGGGGCGCCCTGCCCCGTTGTTTGTGTATGTGCCGCGCAGCCCGCAGCGTTTTGATGCGGTGGCCGAGCTGATGCAAAAAGCGGGGATGCGCGTGGTGCGGCGCAGCCAGGCGCTGGATGCAAAGTTGCAATGGCAGCACACACCCGACTGGACGCAAACCGATGTGCTGCTGGGCGACTCCCTTGGCGAAATGTATTTTTACCTGGGGTTGAGCCAGGTGGTGGTGGTGGGTTCGTCGTTTGGCGACAAGGCCGTCCACAACATCATTGAACCGCTGGCGATCAACAAGCCGGTGTGGACCGGGCCCAGTGTGCGGGGGATTGAATACCCGGCCCTGGAGGCCCTGGAGGCCGGTGTGCTGCACCATGCGAAAAACGGTGACGACCTGGCCCGTCAGCTCACCGCGGTGCTGGCTGAACCCAGTGCGTATGCGGCGCTGGTAGAAAAGACACAACACTTCAATGCCACGCATGCCGGGTCGGCTGCCAAGCACATGGCGGTGTTCTCGGCATGGCTCAGCGAACGCTCCAGAACATGAACCTTCACCGACCCCGCGCTTTGCGCATCTACGGCGCCTTGTTTGAGGCACTTTCGCCCCTGTGGCGCTGGTGGCTCAAACGCCGCCTTCAACAGGGCAAGGAAACGCCAACAAGCCTGGACCAGCGCTGGATGCGCCACGCACCCGCACGCCCACAGGGCACGCTGGTGTGGGGCCATGCGGTCGGCGTGGGCGAGGCCCTGGCCTTGGCGGGCTTGCTCAAAAGACTGCATGAGCAACGCCCAGATCTGCACTTTCTGATCACCACCACCGCCCGCACGTCGGGTGAGGCGCTGGCGCGGCAGCAGCTGGGGCCGCACTTTATCCATTGGTTTGCGCCGGTGGACACACCCAGCAATGTGGCGAAGTTTTTGGCTCATTGGCAACCCGACCTGGCCTTGTGGTGCGAAATGGACCTGTGGCCGGCCCTGATAGATGCCACGGCTCAACGCGGAACGCGGCATGTGCTGGTGAATGCCCGCTTGAACGGCGCTTCGGCCGCCAAGCGGCGCTGGGGGCGCGCTCTGTATGCGCCGCTGTTGGCGGGTTTTGACGCCATCTGGGCGCAAAACGCCGAGACGGCTGGCCACCTGCAAGCGCTGGGCGCCCAGGCGGATAGGGTCGAGATCACCGGCACCATCAAGGCCATGGTGCCCCCACCTGCGGCCGACACCGACGAGCTGCAACGCTGGCACACCGCGCTGGGCAGCCGCGCGGTGTGGGTGCTGGCCTCCAGCCATCCGGGCGAAGAAGAGCTGGCACTGGCTGTACACGCCCTTTTGCGCCGCAAATACCCGGATGCGCTGCTGGTATTGGTACCGCGCGACGCGGGCCGCGGCCCGATGGTGGCGACCCTGTGTGGCCCGGCCACCCCGCTGCGCAGCCAAGGCGCCAGGTTGCCCACACACGCCGCGTGCTACGTGGCAGACACCATGGGCGAGCTGGGGCTGTGGTACCGCCTGAGCCGCGTGGCCATGGTGGGCGGCTCGTGGGTGCCTGTGGGTGGACACAACCCGTATGAGGCCACCACCCTGGGCAACACCGTGTTGCATGGGCCCTTGGTGCACAACTTCAGCGAAAGCTACGCCGACCTGGACGCCCAGGGCTTGAGCGTGCTGGCCTCCAGCCCCGAGTCGCTCTCAGCAGCCGTGCGCGAGGTGTGGGCTGCCACCGAAGCAACCGGGCCACAGCGGAGCGCTGACGGACCCGACAACACGGAGCGCAGCGCTGTGCACATTGCGCACCTGCTGGCTCTGCTGCCTGCAACAAACGCGCCGTAAACCAGCTCCTCAGTGCGCGCTGGCGCCCACCACCGCGTCGGGCTTGGCCTGTTTCAGCAGGGCGAGCATGGCGGTTTCAATGCGGTGCAGGGCTTCGGGCGTGTGGCCTTCAAAACGCAGCACCAGCACCGGGGTGGTGTTGGACGCGCGGATCAGGCCAAAACCGTCGGGCCAGTCCACGCGCACGCCGTCGATGGTGGATATCTTGGCTGGCGCGTCGAACCGGGCGAGCGCCACCAGTTGGTCCACCACCGCGTGCGGCTCGCCTTCGGCGCAGGCCACATTGAGTTCAGGCGTGCTGAAACTGGTGGGCAGCGCGTTGAGCACCGCGTTGGCATTCGGGCTGCGGCTCACAATTTCCAGCAGACGCGCGCCAGCGTAGCTGCCGTCGTCAAAACCGTACCAGCGCTCCTTGAAGAAAATGTGGCCGCTCATTTCGCCGCCCAGCGGGCTGTCCAGCTCTTTCATGCGCGCCTTGATGAGCGAGTGGCCTGTCTTGTAAATGTGGGCCACACCGCCTGCGGCCTCAATGGCGGGTGCGAGGCGCTGCGAGCACTTGACGTCAAAAATGATGTTGCCGCCGGGCACACGCGCGAGCACGTCTTGCGCAAACAAGATCATCTGGCGGTCGGGGTAAATGTTGTGGCCTTCTTTGGTCACGATGCCCAGGCGGTCGCCATCGCCGTCAAAGGCCAAGCCCAGTTCGGCATCGGTTTCGCGCAGCACGCGCATCACGTCTTGCAGGTTTTCGGGCTTGCTCGGGTCGGGGTGGTGGTTGGGAAAGTTGCCGTCCACGTCGCTGAACAGTTCAACCACCTCGCACCCCAACGCCCGGAACAGCGCCGGGGCCGACGCGCCGGCCACGCCGTTGCCGCAGTCCACCACCACCTTCATCGGGCGGGCCAGTTTCACGTCGCCCACAATGCGGTCGGTGTAAGGCTTGAGCACATTCACATGGCGCACGCGCCCGCCCTCGGCGAGCTGGTGGCTTTCTGCCTCGATGATGCGGCGCAAGGCCTGGATGTCGTCGCCATAAATGGCGCGCCCACCCAGCACCATCTTGAAGCCGTTGTAATCTTTCGGGTTGTGGCTGCCCGTGACCTGTATGCCGCTGCTGCACAGCGTGTTGGCTGCGAAATACAGCATGGGCGTGGTGGACAGGCCCACGTCGATCACGTCCACACCTGCGGCCACCAGGCCGCGGATGAGTGCCGCTGCCAGGGCTGGGCCGCTCAGGCGGCCGTCGCGCCCCACCGCCACGGTGCGCTCACCCTGGCGCATGGCCACGGTGCCAAAGGCCAGGCCCAGGGCCTCGGCCACGGCTTCGTTCAGCGTGCTCGGCACAATGCCGCGAATGTCGTAGGCCTTGAAGATGGACGCGGCGACTTGCATGTTGGGTTTCCCTGAATACGTTAGGTGCCGGCATTGTAGGTGGCACAGCCGGCAGGTTCACCGGCAAGAAAGCTCAAAAACCATGTCCGGAAATGGCCAGCCAGGGCAGCCCGTCGGGCTTACGATGTGGCTCATGAACCACGCTGCCACGCTCGACGACGAAGCCCGCTACCGCGCGCTGTGCTCGCACGACGCGCGCTTTGACGGCCGGTTTTTCATCGGCGTCACGTCCACAGGCATCTACTGCCGCCCGGTGTGCCGTGTGCGCACGCCACGGCGTGAAAACTGCCGTTTTTTTGACCATGCGGCACAGGCCGAGCAGGCCGGTTTTCGGCCCTGCCTGCGCTGCCGGCCCGAACTCGCACCGCTCGACCGCCACTGGTCTGCCGAAGACGCCGGTGCCATTCTGGCGCGCCAAGCCATGCGCTTGCTGGACGACCCGCAAAGCTGGAATACCCCATTAGCAGATGGCACCGCTATCAGTCGGCTGTCGGCGCGCCTGGGTGTGAGCGACCGGCACCTGCGCCGGATCTTTGAGGCGCACGTCGGGGTGTCGCCCCAGCAATATTTACAAACACGCAAACTGCTCAGCGCCAAACAATTGCTGGCCGACACCCGCTTGCCGGTGCCTCAGGTGGCGCAGGCCAGCGGCTTCACCAGCTTGCGGCGATTCAACAGCGCCATTCAGGCCCGCTACGGGCTCAGCCCCACGCAAATGCGCCGCAGCCAGCCCGCGCCCAGCGGCCAAGCAGCCGCACCTGCGGGCGCCACCGTGCGCCTGTCGTGGCGCCCGCCCTACGATGCCGTGGCCCTGCTCGGGTTTCTGGCTACGCGGCAGCTGCCTGGCGTGGAATGGGTGCAACCGGAAGCGCTTTGCCTGCACCGCACCGTGCGGCTGGTGGTGGGCGGTCAACCGCACAGCGGCTGGCTGGTGGCGCAGTTGCAGCCTGCTGCCCACCGGCTGAAGTTGCACACCAGCGACAGCCTGCAGGCGGTGCTGCCCAGCCTGATCTGGCGGGTGCGCGCCCTGTTTGACCTGGACGCCGAACCGCAGGCCATCAACGCGGTGCTGCACCCCCACTTTCCGACTGGCGACGGCTTGCGGGTGCCCGGTGGGCTGGATGGTTTTGAGCTGGCCGTGCGAGCGGTGCTGGGCCAACAGATCACGGTGGCAGCGGCGCGCACCCTGGCCCAGCGGCTGGTGGAGCGCTTTGGCGAACCCATCGAGACACCGTTTGCGAGCCTGCACCGTCTGTTCCCGTCGGCCCACACCTTGGCCAGCGCCGAGCCCCACGCGCTGGGCGAGCTGGGCATCGTGCGCCAGCGGCAAGCCGCCATCCAGGCGCTGGCCCGCGCCGTGGCCGACGGTTCGCTGGACCTGGACGGCCAGGCCGATCTTTCGTCAACGCTGCAAACCTTGCAGGCCATGCCTGGCATAGGCCCCTGGACCGCGCAATACATCGCCCTGCGCGCCCTGCGCTGGCCCGACGCCTGGCCCACGGGTGATGTGGCGCTGCACCAGGCGCTGGGCCTGAACCACCGCCAGGGTGCCGCCACCCGGCGCCAAGCCGATAACCTGGCCAGCGCCTGGCAACCCTGGCGCAGCTACGCGGTGCTGCGCGCCTGGGCTGGCACCTACCAGGCACCCGGCACCACCATTCCACAGGAAACCATCCCATGAAAAACAGCCCGCACTGGGTCAAAACCACGGTCGATTCACCGCTGGGCCCCCTGCTGTTGGCAGCCAGCGCCCAGGGGCTGGCAGGCCTCTGGTTCACCAACCAGCGCCACCTGCCGGCTGACAGCCTTGTCCAAAGCTGGCCCGCCGATGCCAGCCACCCGATGCTGCAAGCCGCCGTGCAGCAGCTCACCCGCTATTGGGCTGGCGAGTTGAACCCCTTCGACCTGCCGCTGGACCTCTCGGGCGGCACGCCGTTTCAGCAGTCGGTGTGGCAAGCCTTGCGCACCATACCCGCCGGCCAGACGCTGCGCTACGGTGAACTGGCCACCCAGATCGGCCGCCCTGCCGCCGTGCGCGCTGTGGGCACCGCCATCGGGCGCAACCCCCTGAGCATCGTGGTGCCCTGCCACCGGGTGGTCGGTGCAGACGGCTCGCTCACCGGCTATGCTGGCGGGCTTGACCGCAAAGCTGCCCTGCTCCGCCTGGAGCACGGCGACGGTCTTTTCTAGACCTTGGTTCAGCCCCCATCTCCATGTCACCGACCCTGATTGCCGAATTCTTTTTGCTCGCCGCACTCTGGGGCTCTTCTTTTTTGTTCATGCGTCTGGGTGCTGCCGAATTGGGCGCCCTGCCCACCGCGGGCATGCGTGTGGCGCTGGCTGCGCTGTTTTTGCTGCCGGTGTTTTTGGTCAAAGGCGTCTGGGCCGACTTCAGGCAACGCGCCAAACCGATCCTTTTTGTGGGACTGCTCAACTCCGGCATTCCGTTTGCTTTGTTCGCCTTTGCAGTGATGCACATCACCACCGGCCTGACGTCGATCCTCAACGCAACGGTGCCATTGTCGGGCGCGCTGGTGGCCTGGCTCTGGCTGAAAGACCGGCCCAGCGGTTCGCGCATGCTCGGTTTGCTGATCGGGTTTGTGGGTGTGGCGCTGCTGGTTGTGGGCAAGTCAGGCTTCAGCGCCACCGGGGTGGCCGGCGCGGGCTCCACCGGCACCACCTTGCTCGCCATGGGCGCCTGCCTGCTGGCCACGCTGTGCTACGGCCTGGCCGCGAGCTTCACCAAGCGCTACCTCACCGGCGCCCACCCGCTGGCCACCGCCACGGGTAGCCAAATGGGCGCGGCACTCGGCCTGGCCATTCCCACGCTCTGGCTCTGGCCGTCGCAGCCGGTCAGCCTGGGCGCTTGGGGAGCCCTGGCTGCGGTGGCCCTGTTTTGCACGTCCATCGCCTACATCCTGTTTTTTCGCATCATCGCCAAAGCCGGCCCTAGCCGAGCCCTGACCGTGACCTTTCTGGTTCCGGTATTTGCGCTGATGTACGGCGCGCTGTTTCTGGGCGAAAGCATCACCTCGTGGATGGTGCTCTGCGGTGTCGTGATCGTCTGCGGCACGGCTCTGTCCACGGGCCTGGTGCGGCTGCGCTGGCTGGAACGCGCGGTGTAAGCCAGCACATACAGGAGGCCCCATGAACTCGGCACGCGACAAGAAACTGCGACTGAAGGTACCCAAACCGCGCAACCCGCTGGTGGCGCCTGCCGCGCAGCGCAAAGCAGGGGCCCACGGCAAGAGCAGGGCCGCGCAACGCCGCACCGAGAAAGTGGCCTTGCAGAAAGCGGACCACGACGACCTGTAGACTGGGTCACATGAACTTCTGGGACCACCATTTTTCTGTCACGGGCTTCAAGTACGGCACCGCCCCCAACGCGTTTCTGGTGGCGCAGGCGCACCGACTCAGGCCCGGCAGCGACGTGCTGGTGCCCGGCGACGGCGAGGGCCGCAACGGCGTCTGGCTGGCGCAGCAGGGCCACCGCGTGAGCGCCATGGACGGCTCTGCTGTGGGCTTGCAAAAAGCCCAGGCCTTGGCGGCTGAACGGGGCGTGACTCTGCAGACCGTGCTCGGCGACCTGGCCGACTGGGCACCCGAGCCCGCCAGCGTTGACGCCGTGGTGCTGACCTTCGTGCACCTGCCGCCCAGCATCCGCGCTGCTGCGCACCAGCGGCTGGCCGCTGGCTTGCGGCCCGGTGGCCTGCTCATCCTGGAGAGCTTTCACCCGCTGCAGCTGCAGCACCGCAGCGGTGGTCCGAAAGACGCGGCCATGCTCTACACACCGGCGATGCTCCACAAGGACTTTGCCGGCCTCGACGAGCTGCTGTTGTGGCACGGCGAGCTGGTGCTGGACGAAGGCCCGGGGCACCAGGGCTTGGCGCACGTCACGCGTTTTGTCGGCCGTGCCAGGCCGGAACCGGCTTGACCGTGCCTGGCCAAGAAAACGTGCAGCCTTTCAGTTCAGGGCTTTGAGCTTGCGGTAGAGCGACCGCTCGCTGATGCCCAGTGCGGCCGCCAGCGCACAACCGCGTGGTGCGTTCCAGCAGGTTGCGCAGTTCGCGCAGTTCGCGCACATTGCCCGGAAACGGCTGCGCGGACAACAAGGCCATCGCCTTGGGCGCCAGCCGCACCAGCAGCGCGTGGGTCAGCATCGCGATGCCGTTGCGCCGCTCGCGCAAGGGCGGTAACGCAATAGGAAATGTGCTCAGGCGGTGGTTGAGGTCTTCGCGGAACTGACCCTGGGCCACCAGCGCTTCCAGGTCGCGGTGCATGGCCGACACCACACGAATGTCGGCATGGCACCGCTCGTTGCTGCCCACCCTGCGGTAGCTGCCCGACGCCAGCAAACGCAACAGCTTCACTGGCATGAGAAGGGGAATGTCACCCACCTCGTCCAGAAACCGGGTGTCGCCACTGGCCGCATCCACCGGGCCGGGCTTGCTGGTGTTGGCACCGGTAAAAGCGCCGCGCTCGTGGCCAAACAGCTCGGACTCGAACAGGGTTTCCGGCAAACTGGAGCAATCCACCATCAGACCTTGCCCGCGCGCGGGCTGGCCACGCGCCACCGAGCGGCTATGGACCACTTTCATGGGCGCCATCTTTTCTACAAAAAAAGCCTGCTGGCCCGAACCGTCGCGCAGTGGGCTGATCTCAATATTCACGTACTCCTCGCCCTGCGGCGTGTGGTGCAGGTGCAGCACGCGTTCGCGCTGGCCTGATGTCCGCGCCTGGGCCAGCGGGCACGATTCACCCGCCTGGTCGCAGGGCACCTGAAAGTGGTGCGACACCTCGCAGCAGATGTGTCCAATCACGCTGCGTTCGGGGCTGTAGGCGCGTCGGTAGGCGACGTTGGCCGTGCCGTTTGAGAGCAGCTTTGCTGCCCCGCGAGCGTGCCAAGGCACAGTGCGCCAGCGTGCAGGTGGAGGTGGAGGTGGGTGACATCCACCCTGGCGAGATCATGGTGGTCGAATGGCGCGGCCAACCGAAGTGGGTGATGCGCCGCACGCCCGAGATGCTGGCCCAGCTCGACGGCATAACCGACCTGGCAGACCCCGATTCAAAGCAGCAGCAGCCGCCTTGCGCCACCAACACCCACCGCTCGATGAAGCCCGAGGTGCTGGTGACGGTGGGCATTTGCACGCCCCTGGGCTGCTCACCCGTGAACTTGAACGAAGGCAGCAAAAAGCCCTGCATGCCAGTCGACTGGAAGGGCGGCTTCTTTTGCCCCTGCCACGGCTTCACCTTTGACTTTGCGGGCCGCGTGTTCAAGAACAAACCCGCCGCCACCAACCTGCGGGTGCCGCCGCACAAATACCTGGCCGATAACACCCTGCTGACTGGCGAGGACAACAGCGCAGCATGAGCCGATCCGCCTCCATTGACCGATGCACGACCATATCCTGCACGGCGCCTAAAGCGGTGAGCTGAGCTACCTGCTGGCCGAGCTGGTGCAGGGCGACGGCGTACCGGGCACACAGCGCGCCGCCTATGGCAATGTGGTGTGCTTCGGCCATGAGCACCTGCCTGAGCTGGCCACACCGGGCCAAACCCTGGGCTGCCTCAGCTTCGCCTGGCGCGACCGCTTGTTTTGCGGCGCTCTTCTGGCGGTGGATGCCTGCCCGCACCCGCTGTGTGCGGGCCATTCGCGCGACGGTTTTCTGGCCCGCGCGGCGGCTCTGCACCCCACTGGTCACGAGGCCAAATAAGGATACCGACACCATGCAACCTGCACACCAGATCTCCGTCATTGGCGCCGGCTTTGGCGCCTTGTCCACCGTGCGGGAAATCCGCCAGCGCGACCCCGACGCGCACATGACCCCGGTGGTATCGCGCGCCGAACGGCACCACCTGCCGGGCATCATCCGGAGACCGTCGGGCTTGCGCACGCGCGAGCAACTGGTGGTGCCGTGGTCACCAGTCTGCAAGACGGTGGCCGGGTGGTGCTCACCACGGCCGGCGAGCGGCGCAACGACGCGCTGGTGATCGCCAGCGGCGGGCGCTTCATCAGAAAACTGCGGGGTATTCAACACGCCATCACGCCCTGCGAAGGCATCGCCGCGGCCGAAAACATCCGCGACCGGCTGCGCACCATGACCGGTGGCACCATGGCCATGGCCATGGGCTTTGCCGGCAACCCCCACGAGCCCAGCACGGTGCGCGGCGGGCCGATGTTTGAATTCCTGTTCGGCATCGACGAACCGCTCCAACGCGAAGGCCGGCGCAACCAGTTCGACACCGTCTTTTTCAACCCAATCACCGAACCGGGCGAACGCCTGGGCCCGACGGCGGTGCAACACCTGCTGGCCGAGATGGCACGCCGTGGCATCGGCACCCGGCTGGGCCACAAGCTGTTGCGCTTTGACGCCGACCGTGTGGTGACCGAAGGCGGCTCGTTTCCGGCCGATCTCATGCTGTTCACACCCGGCTTGAGCAAATGGGCTGCCACATCGGCTGGCTTGGCCGGCGTCACGCCTTCAATCAGGTCCATCGCCTTCCGGCCGGTGGTGGGCAGGTAAAGCGCACACCGCCACCCAGGCACCTCCCTTGATCACGCCTTGCAGCACCTGCTGCTTGGTGGCGTCGCGCGGCTTGCATCTTGGGCCTTGCTTGCCCGTCACAGCCATGTCACCAGCGGCGCCACACCGCAGCACGCGCACACTGGCTTTTTGCTTCAGGGCCTGACCGGCAAGCACCAAGCCAGCGCCTTGCGCCAGGGTGTTACCGCTTTGGATGTTGACGAACAGCTCTTGTGCCTGGGCCACACCCGACAACAACAGGGCGGCAGCGCCCAGGCCGATCAGCTTCTTCATGCGCGAACGCCTTGAATGGATGGACAAACGTGAAATCGGGTCAAGGTGGCAGCTACCGCCAGCACGCACGCCAGTCTTCACATGCTCATCTGGGTATCCATGAGGAATCGCAAGTCCGTGCAAATTTCGGCGCTTTCAACGCCAACCAAATTTCCGCTTTGCATCAGGATGCATGGCGAGCCCGGCACCCGAACTGCAAGACGGCAGCGGGACTTAAGGCTGCGCCTCGGTCAGCGCCGAAATGGCCTGGTGGTGCGTCAGGAACACACGCCCCGTGAGATGGGTCAGGAAATCGCTGCACTCCAGCCGGTCCATCACCGGGCCCTTGATCTCGCTCAGGTGCATCTGCACCCCGGCATCCTTGAGTCGGTGCACGATGGTTTCCAGGCTTTCCAGCGCACTGGCGTCAATGGCATTGATGGCGGTGCACTGCAGCACCACATGGGCAATGGCGGGGTGCGCGGCCACCTGGGCGGCAATATGGTCTTCAAGATAGCGTGCATTGGCAAAGTAGAGGCTTTCGTCCACCCGCAGGCTGAGCACGCGGGGGTGCGTCTGCACCGCATGGCGCAACACGTTGCGGTAGTGCTCGGTGCCAGGCACTCGGCCCACCGTGGCAATGTGCGGGCGGCTGGTGCGCCACAGGTACAGCAGCAGGGACACACCCACGCCGGCGCTGAGCCCAGCCTCCACACCCCACAGCAGTGTGAGCGAAAACGTCAGGGCCAGGGCGGTGAAGTCGGCTCGGGCGTAGCGCCAGGTGCGGGTGAACGCACCGAAGTCGACCAGCGTGAGCACGGCCACCACAATGGTGGCGGCGAGTGTGGCCTGGGGCAGGTAATACAGGGCAGGGGTGAGCAACAGCGCCGCCAGCAGCAAGGCCAAGGCGGTCAAAACGCCCGCAGCCGGCGTGCGCGCCCCAGCATCAAAATTGACCACCGAACGAGCAAACCCACCCGTGACCGGAAACCCGCCGGTGAGACCGGCTGCGATGTTGCTGGCACCCAATGCACGCAGCTCGGCGTCGGGTTCGATGCGCTCGCGCCGTTTGGCCGCCAGCGACTGCCCCACCGAGACCGATTCCACAAAGCCCACCAGGCTGATCAGCAGCGCGGCCAGGGCCAGCTGTTTGACCTGTGGCCACAGGTCAGCGTTCAGCGCCGGCATGGTCAGCGGCGGCAGCCCCCCGGGCACAGCGCCCACCACCCGCAAGCCGCTTGCGTCCAACCGCAAGCCCCAGGCCAGCAGGGTGGTCACCGCCAGCGCCAGCACCGGCGCGGCCTTGGTGACCACATCGGCCACCAGCGGCCCCAGGCCCCAGGCGCGCAGTCGAGCCTTGAGCGACCGGCGCACCCACATCAGAAACGCCAACGCAGCCAAGCCAATGCCCAGCGTGGGCCAGTGCACCTGTGCCGCGTGTTGCCAAAGGCTGGGCAGCAGTTCGGGCAAGGTCTGCCCGGTCAACGGAACGCCCATGAGGTGTTTGAGTTGCGTGGCGGCAATCAGCAAACCGGAGGCAGAGACAAAGCCCGAGATGACGGGGTGGCTCAAAAAATTGGCCACAAAACCCAGGCGCAGCGCGCCCATGGCAAACAGCATGAAGCCGCTGATCAGTGCGAGCAAGGTCGCAGCCGTGGCATAGCCCAGGCTGCCCGCTGCGGCCACCGAGCCCAGCGCTGCGGCAGTCATGAGCGACGTCACCGCGGCCGGCCCCACCGCCAGGGTGCTGCTGGTACCCAAAACAGCGTACACCACCAAAGGCGCCATGCTGGCATACAACCCGGCTTCGGGTGGCAAGCCCGCAAGCAACGCATAGGCCAAACTCTGCGGAATCAGCATGAGCGTGACCACGGCGGCCGCCACCGCGTCGGCACTGAAATGCGCGCGGTTGTAACTTTTTCCCCAATCCAATATGGGGAACCAATGGGCCAGGGTGTGCTTCATGGGCGGAGCAAGTCGGTCTTGAGGGTTTGGCATCGCGCCGTTGCCGTTGCCGTTGCCGGTGCGGGTGCGGGTGCGCTCACACAGCGTTGATGGGTATTTTCAAATAGGTCACGCCGTTGTCTTCAGCCGGCGGCAGCTGGCCGCCCCGCATGTTGACCTGCACCGACGGCAGGATCAGCGCCGGCATGGCCAAAGTGGCGTCGCGCTGCTGGCGCATTCGCACAAACTCGGCCTCGGACACGCCCTGGTGCACGTGCACATTGGCTTCCCTTTGGGCGCCCACAGTGGTCAGGCATTGCGGTTCGCGGTCGCTGGGTGGGTAGTCGTGGCACAGGTACAGCACGGTGTCGTGCGGCAGGCTCAGCACCTTCTGGATGGATTGGTACAGCGTGCTGGCGCTGCCGCCCGGGAAATCGCATCGCGCGGTACCGTAATCGGGCATGAACAGCGTGTCCCCCACAAAGGCCGCGGTGCGTATCGGGTCCACGCTGTGGTCTCGCACCACGTAGGTCATGCAAGCAGGCGTGTGGCCAGGGGTGTGCAGCGCACGTGCCTGTAAGTGCCCAATGGAGAAGCTTTCGCCATCGACCAGCAGCCGGTCAAACTGGCTGCCATCGCGGACAAACTCGGTGCCCGCATTGAAAAGTTTGCCAAAGACTTTTTGCACGGTGGTGATGTGCGAACCAATGGCAATGAGCCCACCCAGGCGCTGCTGTAAATAGGGCGCTGCGGAGAGGTGGTCAGCGTGTACGTGTGTCTCCAGCAACCACTGCACGCTCAGGCCCAGTTCACCCACGCGGTCGATCAGGCGGTCTGCGCTGGCGGTGTCGGTGCGACCCGACTTGGGGTCGTAGTCGAGCACGCTGTCGATCAGGGCGCACTGCCCTGTGGAGGCGTCCCACAAGATGTGGCTGAAAGTGGATGTGGCCGGGTCGAAATACGACTCGACATGCATGCGGGGGGTGTTCATGGTGTTTGTGCAGCGCGGCGCAGACCTTGTGGGCCAGGCCGCGCCGTTTGACAGGTTGATGGGTTTCCGACAAACCTCAAGTCCGTGGCACGGGGCCACGAACCTGTGTGTCACAGCGACTTGGTGGCGTAATACCAGTCGACCATCTTGTAGCCTTCACTGGCGCGCTTGGCCAGGGCTTCGGCCGTCTTGGGTGGCGGAACGATCACGTCCTGGCCAGGCACCCAGCCTTCAGGGGTTGCCACCTGGCTTTTGTCGCTGGTCTGCATGGCTTGGAGCAAGCGCACAAACTCGTCGATGCTGCGGCCATTGCTCATTGGGTAATACACCATGGCGCGCAGAATGCCGTTCGGGTCGATGAAGAACGTGGCACGCACGGCCTGTGTATCGGCCGCACCAGGGTGAACCATGCCATAGGCGCGGGCCACATCCATCTTGATGTCCTCGATGATCGGGAACGGAATGTGCACACCAAACTTGTCCTGGATGTTGTGCGTCCAGGCCAGATGCGAGTACAGGCTATCGATCGACAAGCCCAGCAACTCGCAGTTCATGCTTTTGAAGGTGTCCGCAGCGTTGGCAAACCCGATGAACTCGGTGGTGCACACCGGGGTGAAGTCGGCCGGGTGCGAAAACAGAACCAGCCACTTGCCCTTGTAGTCGGCCAGGCTTCGTTCGCCGTGGGTGGTTTTGGCGTGAAACGCGGGTGCGGCTTCGTTGAGGCGGGGGAAAGTGACGACTTGTTCCATGATGAACTCCTTTTTGATTGACTATCAAGAATGCCGATTGAAAGATTTTTTCAATCGACAAATGAAGTATGGACACCCGTGGGCGTTGGCCACTTGCGAAAAATCAATGAGGTGGTTGGATTTGTTGATCGAGCCGATAGGTCCGCTGCCCGCACCGGGGATGGCGCTGGCCAGTCTGAGAAGAGCCCGTTGGTCAGCCCTGCACGGTGGCGCTTGTCCGGGAGGCGCTTATCCGGTTGGCGCGCGCCACAACGGAACGGCTCACGCGGGCAAGCAGGCTGCACCGCCCGTGGCCAAGCACAGGGGTCTGTCAGCGGTGATCGGGGCGGTCTGGCGCAATCAACAGATTCGCCATAAGCAGACGAACTTTTGGCGCCTGCAATGACCCAAGCTGTCGCTGAACATGCTGAGAGCGAAGGTTGCCACATCTCCGCTCAAGCGGTGCGTGGGTGTTCTCGGGCTGGATGGTGCGATCCGGTGAGAGCACTGCGCAGCAAAAACAAAAAAGCCGTTGAAAATCAATGACTTTCAACGGCTTATTGCTTTTCTGGCGGAGTGGACGGGACTCGAACCCGCGACCCCCGGCGTGACAGGCCGGTATTCTAACCAACTGAACTACCACTCCGCAGTGGTGCAGCTTTTGCCTGATGCTTTTCAGCTTCAAGCCAAGTGCCACAAACTTGGCGACCCTACGGGGATTCGAACCCCGGTACTCACCGTGAAAGGGTGATGTCCTAGGCCTCTAGACGATAGGGTCAAAACCTTGGAACTAACCGAGCTTCACATTATATACCGATAAAATCGATTTTAAGACGCGAAGCTAAATTTTTGGTGGAGGTAAGCGGGATCGAACCGCTGACCTCTTGCATGCCATGCAAGCGCTCTCCCAGCTGAGCTATACCCCCACAGGGTTTGTCGTTTTGCGCTTTCCAGTTATTCGCTGTTAAGTGCATCCCGCCAAGCCTCAAATTATAGGACAAATTTCAAGCTTTTTGCAATCTGTCCAAAATTGTTTGTTGTTTTTGCAATTCAAGCACCGCATCAAGCGAAGGCGTCTGTGCGGTCCCCATGACCAGCACGCGCACGGGCATGGCCAATTGGGGCATTTTCAGTCCGTGTGCTGCCAGCACCTCTTTGATGGCTACAGCAATCGCAGCCCGTTCCCAGGCGCAGGTGGCAAGCCTCTCGGCCAGCGCAAGCACCGCTGGGCGCACGGCGTCGGTCACATGTTGAGCGCGCTCTTCGGGGTTGGGTGTGATGTCGGCGTAAAACGCTGCCGCCCAGTTGGCCAGGGCCACGGTGGTGTCGCAGCGGTCTTTGAACAGGGCGCAAATGCGGGGCAGGCGCTCATCCACAGCGATACCGCGTTTCTCAAGTTGCACAGCCACCAGCGGGGCCAGCGCGTTGTCGTCCATGGCTTTCAGGTGCTGCGCATTGACCCAGCGCAGCTTGGCTTCGTCAAACTGTGCGGCGCTGCGGCCCAGGTGGTCCAGGTTGAACCATTCGAGGAACTGCGCGCGGCTGAAGATTTCGTCATCGCCGTGGCTCCACCCCAGGCGGGCCAGGTAGTTCACCATCGCGTCGGGCAGGTAGCCTTCGTCGCGGTACTGCGTGACGGGTTTGGCACCATTGCGCTTGCTCATCTTTTCACCCAGCTCATTCAGCACGGTGGGCAGGTGGGCGTACACCGGCGGCTCTTTGCCGAGCGCCTTGAAGATGTTGATCTGGCGCGGCGTGTTGTTTACGTGGTCGTCGCCGCGGATGACGTGGGTGATGGCCATGTCGATGTCGTCCACCACCACGCAGAAGTTGTAGGTGGGCGTGCCATCGGGCCGGGCGATCACCAGATCATCAAGCTCGTCGTTGCGGATTTCGATCAGACCTTTGACCTTGTCGTCCCACGCCACCACGCCGCCTTGCGGGTTTTTGAACCGCAGCACGGGCTTGACACCCTCGGGCACTGGCGGCAGTACCTTGCCGGGTTCCGGGCGCCAGGTACCGTCGTAACGCGGCTTTTCTTTATTGGCCATCTGGCGCTCGCGCAGCGCGTCGAGCTCGGCCATGCTCGTGTAGCACGGGTACACATGGCCAGCGTCCACCATCTCGGCCAGCACCGCCTTGTAGCGGTCTATGCGCTGCATTTGGTAGAACGGGCCTTCGTCGTGGTCCAGCCCCAGCCACTTCATGCCCTCGATGATCACGTCCACCGCAGCTTGTGACGAACGCTCCAGATCGGTGTCTTCGATGCGCAAGATGAAGATGCCGCCGTTGGCGCGGGCAAAGGCCCAGGGGTACAGAGCCGAGCGGATATTGCCCAGGTGAATAAAGCCGGTGGGCGATGGGGCGAAACGGGTGCGTATGGACGTAGTCATGTGTTGAATCGGTGGCAGTGGCCCTGCGGTGCAAGGGCGCTGTGTCAAATACGGGAAAGGCCGCGGTCCAGGTCGGTCTGGATGTCGGCAATGTGCTCCAGGCCCACCGCCACGCGGATCAGGCCCTGGCTCACGCCGGCCAGTTGGCGCTGCGCTTCGGTCAGGCGGCCGTGCGAGGTGCTGGCGGGGTGGGCCACCAGCGTTTTGGTGTCGCCCAGGTTGGTTGAAAGCGACAGCATCTGCATCTCGTCGAGTACGTGAAACGCGCGCTTGCGCCCCTCGTCGGCGTCGGCGGCTTTCACCTCAAACGACAACACCGCGCCGCCGCAGCCCGACTGCTGGGCCATGGCCAGCTCGTGCTGCGGGTGGCTGGTGAGGCCCGGGTAGTGAACGCGCGCAACCGCCGGGTGCGCCTGCAACCACTGCGCCAGCGCCAGTGCGCGGGCCGACTGCGCCTGCATGCGAATGTCTAGCGTCTCCAGCCCTTTGAGCACGACCCAGGCGTTGAAGGGTGCCAGCGTCATGCCGGCACTCTTCATGATGGGCAGAAAACTCTTGGTCACCAGCGCCTGGCTGGCGCACAAAGCGCCGGCCATGACGCGGCCCTGGCCGTCCAGGTATTTGGTGCCGGAGTGCATGACGATGTCGGCACCCAGCGCCATGGGGCGCTGCAGCGCGGGCGTGGCAAAACAGTTGTCCACGCACAGCAAAGCGCCGGCGTTGTGAGCCACATCGGCCAGCGCGCGGATGTCGCACACGTCGGTGAGCGGGTTGGTGGGGGTTTCGGCAAACAGCAGTTTGGTGCTGGGCCTGATGGCGTCTTTCCAGGCGTTCACGTCGGTTTGCGACACGAAGCTAGACTCAACGCCGAACTTGGCGAGGTCGGTGCCAATGAGCTTGATGGTGGAACCGAACATGGAGTGCGAGCAGATCACATGATCGCCAGCCTTGAGCAGACCCATGCACATCAGCAAGATGGCCGACATGCCCGAGGCGGTGGACATGCAGGCCTCGGCACCTTCGAGCGCGGCCAGGCGCTGCTCCAGGCTGGCCACCGTGGGGTTGCCGTAACGGCCGTAGGTGAAGCCCTCTTCGTCGCCGGCAAAGCGGCGTGCTGCAGCTTCGGCGCTGGGCTGCACGTAGCCACTGGTGAGGTAAAGCGCTTCGGAGTTTTCGCCGTATTGGCTGCGCTCTACCGCCGCGCGCACGGCCAGCGTGTCGCGGTGCAAGCCAGCGAACACGTCGTCAGATGCCGGTTTCTCTGTGTTCATATTCAAGCCGTTTTCAATAAAAGCGCACGCGCATCAGGCTGTCTGGGCATTGGGCAGGGCCAAGCGCGAGGTGTCTTCTTCGCCCTCTTCGCTCTGGTCGCGGCCCGCGTTCATGCGCGCGATGTCTTCCAGCGTGATGTCGCCGGTGACATACACACCGTCAAAACACGAGGCGTCAAAGCCGGCCAGTTTGGGGTTGAGCGAGGCAATGGCCTGCTTCATGGCGTCCACGTCCTGGTAAATCAGCGCATCACAGCCGATGCTGATGCGGATTTCGTCGACCGTGCGGTTGTGGGCCACCAGCTCGTCAGAAGTGGGCATGTCGATGCCGTAGACGTTGGGGTAGCGCACCGGTGGCGCGGCGCTGGCCAGGTACACCTTGCGCGCGCCAGCGTCGCGTGCCATTTGTACAATTTCGCGGCTGGTGGTGCCGCGCACGATGGAGTCGTCCACCAGCAGCACGTTGCGGCCTTTGAACTCACTGGCGATCACGTTGAGCTTCTGGCGCACCGACTTTTTGCGCACGCCCTGCCCCGGCATGATGAACGTGCGGCCCACATAGCGGTTCTTCACGAAACCTTCGCGGTAGGGCAGGCCCAGCAGTTGGGCCAGTTCCATCGCGCTGGGGCGTGAAGACTCGGGAATCGGAATCACCACGTCGATTTCACTGGGCGGCACGGTGGACACCACGCGCTTGGCCAGCGTCTCGCCCATGTTCAGGCGCGCCTGGTACACCGAAACGCCGTCTAGCACAGAGTCTGGCCGGGCCAGGTACACGTACTCAAACACGCAGGGGTTGTGGCTGGTCTTCTCGGCGCACTGCTCGAACTGCGTGTTGCCTTCCAGGTCCACAAACAGCGCCTCACCGGGCATCACATCACGGTCGAGTTCAAAGCCATTGCCTTCAAGGGTGACCGATTCGCTGGCCACCATCACGCCGGCAGGACTGCGCCCCACACACAGGGGACGGATGCCGAACGGATCGCGAAACGCCACCAAGCCATGCCCTGCAATCAGGGCAACGACCGCGTAAGAGCCGCGCACGCGCTGGTGCACGCCGCGCACGGCGGCAAACACGTCGGCGGGTTTCAGGGTGATGCCGCGCGTGACCTTCTCCAACTCGTGCGCCAGCACGTTGAGCAACACCTCGGAATCGCTGTCGGTGTTGATGTGGCGGTGGTCGGTCTGGAACAGCTCCTTTTTCAGCGCCTGGGCGTTGGTCAGGTTGCCGTTGTGCACCAGTACCAGGCCAAACGGCGCGTTCACGTAAAAAGGCTGTGCCTCTTCTTCGCTGTAAGCGTTGCCCGCAGTGGGGTAGCGCACCTGGCCCAGGCCGCAATTGCCCGGCAGCGCCCGCATGTTGCGGGTGCGAAACACATCGCGCACCATGCCTTTGGCCTTGTGCATGAAAAACTTGCGGCCCTGCTGGGTGACGATACCGGCAGCGTCCTGGCCGCGGTGCTGCAACAGCAGCAACGCGTCGTAAATCAGTTGATTAACCGGCGCCTGGCTGACCACGCCCACGATTCCACACATGTTTGATCCTTGACGAGAAACGAAAAATTCAGACGAAAACCACAGTCTGTATGCACTGTTCAGGGCAGGTAGCGGGCCACGGCATCGGGCAGCAAAGGCTTGACTTCATGCAATGTGGCCGAGAGCAGACCGGCACCGTGAGAAGCCTGCCATGCACCCTGCTGCAGCGGCGTCATGCTCACCACCACCGCCACGCCCAGCAACATCACGACGCCCCGCACCATGCCAAACACACCACCCAACACCCGGTCCACCGGGCGCAGGCCCACAGACTCCACCAATTTTTTAACCAACCAGGCCACCAGACCGCCGGCAAAGGCCGCCGCCATGAACACCACCGCAAAACCAGCCGCCAGCTGCAGCGGGGCTGAAAAACCATCCATCGGGAGCCACGCGGCTGCGTCACTGGCGTACGCCTGGGCCAGCACAAACGCAGCCACCCAGCCCGCCACAGAAATCACCTCGTACACCAGCCCGCGCCACAAACCCAACAGGGCCGAGAGCAACAGCACGGCCAGCAGGGCCCAGTCAATCCACAACATGGGCATCAGACCCGCGCGGCTGCGAAGGGCATCACAGCGTGAGAATGGCGGCAGGCAAGCCAAGCGCCTTCGCGCGCGCGGCGGCTTTTTCAGCCTCGGCTCGGGACGCAAAGGGCCCCAGCCGCACCCGAATGCGCTTGCCTTCAGGTGTTTCGGCCACATGGGTATAGGTCTTGAGGCCCGCGCGTTCCAGCGTCAGGCGCACTTCACGGGCCCTTGCGGCGTCAGCAAAGGCGCCCACCTGCACCACAATGCGCTCAGCCGATTCAACGGACCCGCCTTCCAGCAGCGCTTGGGCCCGCGCAGCTTCGGCGGCACTGGTTTTGGCGACATCGGGCGCCGGCGCTGCGGGCTTGGGCTCAGGCCCGGGTTTGGGCTCAGGCTGGGCGGGCGCCGCCGCAGAGCGCACGGTTTCCACCGCTTCTTCGCGGGCACTCAGGCTTTCGTTGGTGGTCACTCCAGCCGCTGCCGTGGCCACGGGTGGCTTGGTTTCGGTAGGTGCTGCTTGGCTGGTGGGTGACGTGGTTTTGGGTGCTTTGAGGGGTGCCACAGGGTTCTTGGCCGGAATTTCGATCGGAATGTCCACCGAAATCGGGCGCGGCTGGGTGTCAAACAACAGAGGGAAACCCAACACGCCCAACAAAACCAGCACCGCAGCCCCGATAAGGCGGTGGCGCGCTCGCCGGCGCACCGCCTCAATGCTTTGGGTCGGGTGTGTCGCCGAGTTGCCCTGAGAGCCTGAACGGGATTTGAACATTCGCGGTAGAGACCCTAACGCCATCAACGCCTGGCGCGGCCGGCCTCAGGAAACAAGGTGTTTGGCGGACATTCGAGGCACGCCGTCCTGCAAAACGCCGCCCACGGTAAAGAACGAACCGAAGACCACGATTCTATCAGCGGGGTCTGCCTGCGACACAGCGGCCCGCAGCGCATCCATCGGGCTGGCGTGGCAGCCAGCGACCCGGCTTTTGCCACCAGGCGCCGTGGCCGGGTGGCCGTTAAGCACCAGCGCCAGCGCGTCGGCTTTCATGGCACGCTCCAGCGGCAGGTCGGTCAGGTGCCAGTGGTCAACCAGCGGTGCAATACGCTCCAGCATGGCGGGCAGGTCTTTGTCGGCCATGGCGCCAAACACGGCGTGGGTGGTGGGGTAGTAGCCCATGGCGTCCAGGTTTTCGGTGAGCGCGGCCACCGAATGGGGGTTGTGGGCCACGTCCAATACCAGGGTGGGCGTGCCTGGCACGATCTGGAAGCGCCCCGGCAGCTCAACCAGCGCCAGCCCGTTGCGCACCGCCTGCGCCGTCACCGGCAGGCGCGAGCGCAGGGCCTCCACAGCCCCGAGCACACCCGAGGCGTTCACCAATTGGTTGGCGCCGCGCAGCGCGGGGTAAGCCAAGCCCGCATAACGCCGCCCGCCGTGCGACGGATGCATGGCCCAGCCCCACTGCTGCTGGTCGCCGGCAAAATGGAAGTCTTTGCCCAGCCGCCACAAGTTGGCACCCACTTCCAGCGCACGGTCCAGCACGCTTTGGGGTGGCACCGGGTCGCTCACCACCACCGGGCGCCCAGTGCGCATGATGCCGGCCTTCTCGTAGCCAATGGCCTCGCGGTCGTTGCCCAGCAGCGCCATATGGTCCAGCGCAATGCAGGTGATCACGGCGCAGTCGGTGTCGATGATGTTCACCGCGTCCAGCCGGCCACCCAGACCCACCTCCAGGATGGCGACGTCCAGCCCGCTGCGCGACAAGGTGCGCAAAATGGCCAGGGTGGTGAATTCAAAGTAGCTCAGGCTGACTTCTTCCTGGTCTGCGCCCTGCCCTTTGCGAGCCATTTCCACCTCGGCAAAAGCGGGCAACAGGTCTTGCGTGGCCACCGGCTCACCGGCAATGCGGCAACGCTCCTCAAAGTGCACCAGGTGCGGCGAGGTGTATACGCCGGTTCGGTAGCCTGACTGGGTGTACACCGCCTCCAGCATGGCGCAGGTAGAGCCTTTGCCGTTGGTGCCGGCCACAGTGATGACCGGGCATCCCATGGCCAGGCCCATGCGCTGGGCCACGCGCTGCACGCGCTCCAGCCCCATGTCGATGGTGACGGGGTGCAAGCGCTCGCAGTGGGCCAGCCACTCGGGCAGGGTCTGGGGATGGGAAGGCAGGTCGATGTTGAGCATGACCCGATTGTCCCATTGCGCCCGGTGCAGCCCAGGCATCAAGGACAATCGGCGCCATGACCACGATCTACGGCATCCCCAACTGCGACACCGTCAAAAAAGCCCGCACCTGGCTGACGGACCATGGCGTGGAACACCAGTTCCACGATTTCAAAAAACAAGGCGTACCCGAGGCAGCGCTGGACCAATGGCTGGCCGCGCTGGGCTGGGAGCCCCTGGTGAACCGCAAAGGCACCACCTGGCGCAAGCTGGACGAAACCACGCGCGCCGCCGTGGTGGACGTCGCCAGCGCACGGGCGCTCATGCTGGCGCAACCCAGCGTGATCAAGCGCCCGGTGGTGCGTTGGGCCGACGGCGTGACCGTGGGCTTTGACGCCGAGGCCTGGCAAAGACGGCGCTGAGCGGGAGACGCCCGGCCTAAAATCAAGGTTTTCGCCTCTTACATATTCTCCGCCCATGACCACCACCCACATCGACGGCGTGACCGTCACCACCCAGGCCAGCGTGTACTTTGACGGCAAGTGCGTCAGCCACGGCATCACCTACCCCGACGGCACGAAAAAATCGGTCGGCGTGGTGCTGCCCGCCGCGCTCACTTTCAACACCGGCGCGCCGGAAATCATGGAATGCGTGGCCGGCGGCTGCGAATACAAGCTGGCCGGCACCGACGCCTGGCTCAAGTCCGGCCCGGGCGACACGTTCGCCATTCCCGGCAACAGCAGCTTCGACATCCGAGTCACCGAGCCTTACCACTACATCTGCCACTTCGGGTAATCACAACATGGCCACCATTCTCCAAAACCTGCCCACCCAGCAGAAAGTCGGTATCGCCTTTTCCGGCGGCCTGGACACCTCCGCCGCCCTGCTGTGGATGAAGCAGAAGGGTGCGATCCCCTACGCGTACACCGCCAACCTGGGCCAGCCTGACGAGCCAGATTACGACGAGATCCCGCGCAAAGCCATGCAATACGGCGCCGAGCAGGCGCGCCTGATCGACTGCCGCACCCAGCTGGCGCACGAAGGCATTGCCGCGCTGCAGTGCGGCGCTTTTCACATCAGCACCGCTGGCGTGACCTACTTCAACACCACGCCGCTGGGCCGCGCCGTGACCGGCACCATGCTGGTGGCCGCGATGAAGGAAGACGACGTCCACATCTGGGGCGACGGCAGCACCTACAAGGGCAACGACATTGAGCGTTTCTACCGCTACGGCCTGCTCACCAACCCCAGCCTGAAGATCTACAAGCCCTGGCTGGACCAGCTGTTCATCGACGAACTGGGTGGCCGCGCCGAGATGAGCGCCTTCATGACGGCCAACGGCTTCGGCTACAAGATGAGCGCTGAAAAAGCCTACAGCACCGACAGCAACATGCTTGGCGCCACACACGAGGCGAAAGACCTGGAGCACCTGAACAGCGGCATCAGCATCGTCAACCCGATCATGGGCGTGGCGTTCTGGAAAGACGAGGTCGAAGTCAAGCGTGAGACCGTGACGGTGCGCTTTGAAGAAGGCCAGCCGGTCGCGCTGAACGGCCAGACCTTCGACTCGCCGGTGGACCTGATCCTGGAAGCCAACCGCATCGGTGGCCGGCACGGCCTGGGCATGAGCGACCAGATCGAGAACCGCATCATCGAGGCCAAGAGCCGCGGCATCTACGAAGCCCCCGGCCTGGCCTTGCTGCACATCGCCTACGAGCGCCTGGTCACCGGCATCCACAACGAAGACACCATCGAGCAGTACCGCATCAACGGCCTGAAACTCGGGCGCCTTCTCTACCAGGGCCGCTGGTTCGACCCGCAGTCCATCATGCTGCGCGAAACCGCCCAGCGCTGGGTGGCCCGCGCCATCACCGGCGAGGTGACCATCGAGCTGCGCCGTGGCAACGACTACTCGATCATGAACACCGAGAGCGCCAACCTGACCTACGCGCCCGAACGCCTGAGCATGGAAAAGGTGGAAGACGCGCCGTTCACGCCGCTGGACCGCATCGGCCAGCTCACCATGCGCAACCTAGACATCGTAGACACACGCGCCAAGCTGGGCATTTACGCCAAGAGCGGGTTGCTGTCGCTGGGCGAGGGCGCCAGCATGTTGCGCCTGGAAGGTGAAAAAGGCAGCACAGGCGGGTAAGCCGGCTAAAGCCCCATGAAAAAAGGCGCTCCACGGAGCGCCTTTATTTTGCTGGCGGCGAGGCTGGGCGTCAGATCACCACCGGCTCGGGCTCCAGCCGGATGCCAAAGCGTTCGTACACACTGGTCTGTATGGCCTTGGCCAGCGTCATCACCTCGCCGCCGGTGGCGCCACCCCGGTTCACCAGCACCAGCGCCTGGCGTTCAAACACCCCGGCGTTGCCCACGCTTTTGCCTTTCCAGCCGCAGGCATCAATGAGCCAGCCAGCGGCCAGCTTGATGCTGCCGTCGGGCATGGGGTAGTGCACCACCTTGGGGTCGCGGGCAATGATGTCGGCGCACTGCACTTCGTTCACCGTGGGGTTTTTGAAGAAGCTGCCGGCGTTGCCAATGACGGCCGGGTCGGGCAGCTTGGCGCGGCGAATGGCCACCACCCAGTCAAAAATCTGGCGCGCGTCGGGCGCTGCAATGCCGGTCTCGGCCATCTTGCGCTCCAGGTCCAGGTAGCCCAGCACCGGCTTCCAGGGCTTGGGCAACCAGAACCGCACCCGCGTGATCAGCGCACGCCCGGCCAGCCCCAGGCCTTTTTCCCCGGCTGGCGCGTGTTTGAACACCGAATCGCGGTAGCCAAAACCGCACTGCGCGGCGTCCAACGTGAATGTCTGGCCGGTGTGCAGGTCGATGGCGTCCAGCGAATGAAAGCGGTCTTGCAGCTCCACACCATAGGCCCCGATGTTTTGTACCGGCGAAGCCCCCACCGAGCCCGGAATGAGTGCCAGGTTTTCCAGGCCAGGCCAGCCCTGGTCGAGCGTCCAGGCCACAAAGGCGTGCCAGTTTTCGCCCGCCCCGCCTTCCACCAGCCAGCCTTTCGGAGTTTCTTCCACCAGTCGGCGCCCGGCGATCTCCACCTTCAGCACCAGCGGCTTCACGTCACCCGTGATCACCAGGTTGCTGCCGCCACCCAGCACAAACGGCGGCGCGGCGGCGGTGTTGGCGGCCCAGTCGGGGCTGGCCATGAGTTGCAGCAGGTTGGCTTCGCTGCGCACGCGCGCCAGGCGCTGCGCCCGGGCCACGATGCCAAAGGTGTTGTAGGGCTGGAGCGCCACGTTGTTCTCGACTAACATCCTTGGATTGTCTCACCCACGCTCTCTGGAATCCTCACCATGCCTTCTTTTGACACCGTTCTCGAAGCCGATTTCGTTGAAGTAAAAAATGCCGTTGAACAAGTGGCTCGCGAAATTGGCACACGCTTTGACTTCAAAGGCACCAGCGCCGCCGTCGAACTCAAAGACAAGGAAATCACCCTGTTCGGCGATGCCGACTTCCAGCTCCAACAGGTGGAAGAGGTGCTGCGCAACAAACTGGCCAAGCGCAGCGTAGATGTGCGTTTTCTGGAGGTCGGCAAAGTCGAAAAAATCGGCGGCGACAAGGTCAAGCAGGTGGTCAAGGTGCGCAACGGCATTGCGACCGAAGATGGCAAGAAAATTCAGCAGGCGCTCAAGGCCAGCAAACTCAAGGTACAGGGCGCCATTCAGGGTGACGCAGTGCGTGTGACGGGCGCCAAGCGCGACGATCTGCAAGCCGCCATGAATGTGATCAAGGGCGAGTTGAAAGACCTGCCGCTGTCTTTCAACAACTTCAGGGATTGACACGCCCCCCCGCCTTGCAAGGCCTGTTCCAAGACGACCTCGGTCAAGGCCCTTTATGCGCACATGGCTTCTTTGCTCCGCTCTGACTTTGGCTCTCGCTGCCGGTTCGTCGTTGGCGCAGTCGGTGGCACTTTCTGGGGTGGCGGGCTCCAAGGCGTTGCTGATCGTAGATGGTGCTGCGCCGAAGTTTTTAAGCCCAGGGCAGACGCACCAGGGCGTGAAGCTGCTGAACACCCAGGGCGAGAACGCTGTGATCGAAGTGGGTGGCCAGCGCCAGACGCTTCGGGTGGGTGAGGCGCCGGTGCATGTGGGGCGCAGCGCCGCGGGCGGGCGTGGCGCCGAGCGCATTGTGCTCACGGCAGACGGCCAGGGCCATTTCATGCCACAGGGGCAGATCAACGGGCGCGCGGTGCAGTTCATGGTGGACACAGGCGCCACCCTGGTCATCCTCAGCGAATCGGATGCCAAACGCATCAACCTGAACTACGAGCAGGGCCAGCGGGTTCGGGTCAGCACGGCCAACGGTGGCGCGGTGGGCTACCAGGTGCGGCTGGACTCGGTGAAGGTGGGTGACGCGCAGGTTTACGCGGTGCCCGCGATCGTGCTGCCCCAGGCCATGCCTTATGTGCTGCTGGGCAACAGCTTTCTCACCCGGTTTCAGATGCAGCGCAACAACGACCAGCTGACACTGGAGCGAAGGTACTGACGAAGCGCGCCGACGGCCTGTTCAGTCGGTTCTGTGTTTTCGTTTCAACCCGCCTGCGCCGCCGTCACCACAATTTCGATCTTCCAGGCCGGGTCGGCCAGAGCCGCTTGCACCGTGGCGCGTGGTGGCGCGGTCCCCGGCACCACCCAGGCGTCCCACACGGCGTTCATGGCAGCGATGTCGCTGATGTCACTCAGGTAGATTTGTGCGCGCAAGATGCGCGACTTGTCGCTCCCGGCTTCTTGCAGACGGGTCTGCACCTGGTCCAGCACGTCTTGCGTCTGGCCAGCCATATCGGCGTCGCCGCGCTCGGGCACCATGCCCGCAAGGTACACCAGGCCCTGGAAAACAGCGGCTTCGCTGTAGCGCGCCGCTACGCCATGGCGAACCAGTTCGTTGCTCATTTCTTTGCTCCGAGTTTGCTTTCTTTACCGGCCAGCAAACGGTTGATATTTTCGGCGTGGCGCCACACCAGCAGCACCCCCATGACGGCCAGGCTCAGCACCATCACACCCGGTGCGTTCCAGGCCACGCGGTCGCCAAACAGGTAAAAGGCTGGCGCAAACACGGCCGTGACGATGGACGCCAGCGACGAATAGCGGAAGAAGTACGCCACGATCACCCAGGTGAGCAACGCAGCCAGCCCCAGCCAGGGCTGAAAACCGATGATGACGCCGGCGGCCGTGGCCACACCCTTGCCGCCCTGAAAGCGGAAGAACACCGGAAACAGGTGTCCCAGAAACGCAGCCAAACCCACCAGTGCCACCGTGCCATCACCCAGGCCATAGGGTTCGCCCCACCCGGCCACCGCCACCACCGGCACCCAGCCCTTAAAGGCGTCCAGCAGCAGCGTGACCACGGCAGCGGCCTTGTTGCCCGAGCGCAGCACGTTGGTGGCCCCGGGGTTTTTGCTGCCGTAAGTGCGCGGGTCGTTCAGGCCCATGGAGCGGCTGACGAGCACCGCAAACGACAGCGAGCCGATCAAATAAGCGGCCACCGTGGCCAACAGGGGGTATGCGGATTCCAAAAAAACTCCTCGTGAGGTGTCGACTGGGCACAGCCAGGATGGCAGCTATTCTGCCAGCGCGCACTGCACCGGCTGGGCTCCCAGCGGGTCAGACAGCACCCCGGGATGGATGCCCACCAGAAAACCGCGCCGGCCGCCGTTGATCCAGATCGCCGGGAGCGTCAGCACCGACGCTTCGACCCACACCGGCATGCTGCGCTTGAGGGCGAACGGCGAGGTGCCGCCCACCAAATAGCCGCTGTGACGGTTGGCAACGTCGGGCTTGCAAGGCTCTACCGACTTGGCCCCGATCTGGCGCGCCAAGTTTTTGGTGGACACGGTGCGGTTGCCGTGCATGAGCACCGCCAGCGGTCGCGCCCGCTCGTCTTGCATGATCAGCGTCTTCACCACCGAAAACGGGTCGAGGCCCAACACGGCCGCGCTGTGCTGCGCACCGCCGTGCTCCAGGTAGTCGTAAGGGTGCTCGGTGAACGCCACGCCGTGCGCCTTAAGCCAGGCGGTGGCGGGGGTTTCAGAAATGTGGTTCTTTTTTGCCATGGACACAGTCAAGAGACGGTTCCGGCCCTGGAGGCCTTACGCGAAGCGAAGTGTCTTAACCAAGGATGCCGCGGAACTGGCTTTGCCAAGCCGCAGGCATCGCCCCTGAGGGGTGACGCCGCAGGCGGCGCGGGGGGATTCCTCTACTGCGCTGGATCGCGGCATTCCCACCGAATTTTGTCGATTTCGGTCAGCAACTCGGGGGACAGTTCGGCACCCCATGCGTCCAGGCATTCATCTAGCTGGGTCAGCGACGTCACACCAATGATGGTGCTCGCCACCCGCCAGTTGTTGTAGCAAAAAGCCAGCGCCAGCTGCGAAGGCGTGAGGCCGTGGTCGCGCGCCAGCGTGTTGTAGCGGCGGGCGGCGTCCAGCGCCTCCGGACGGCCCCAGCGCTGCTTGCGCATCGATTCATACAGCGACATGCGACCGGCGTCACCCACCAGGCCGGTGGCGTCGTATTTGCCGGTGAGCAAACCGAAGCCGAGTGGCGAATACGCCAGCAGCGACACACCCAGACGGTGGCAGGTCTCGTCCAGTCCGTTTTCGTAGCTGCGGTTGATCAGGCAATATGGGTTTTGCACCGTATCCACCCGTGGCAGGCCGTGCTGTTCGGCCAGGCGCACGAACTCGTGCACGCCATAAGGCGTTTCGTTGGACAGACCGATGGCCTTGACCTTGCCCGCCTTGACGAGCTCGGCCATGGCCTCCAATTGCTCGCGGATGGACGCACACGGCTTGTCTTTGCTGGGGTCAAAGTACAGCGCTCCAAACGCGGGCACATTGCGCGCTGGCCAGTGAATCTGGTAGAGGTCGATCACATCGGTCTGCAAGCGGCGCAGACTGCCTTCGCAAGCGTTGATGATTTCGGCCTTGGTGACGCCAGAGTTTTCACCCCGGATCCAGGGCATGCCGCGCGACGGCCCCGCCACTTTGGTGGCCAGCACCAGCTTGTCGCGCGCGCCCGGCGTTTTGGCAAACCAGTTGCCCAAAATGGTTTCGGTGGCGCCGCAGGTTTCGGCCCGGGCCGGCACCGAATACATCTCGGCGGCATCCAGGAAATTGACGCCTCGCTCCAGCGAGCGGTCCAGGATGCTGTGCGCGTGCGCCTCGGTGACCTGCTCGCCAAAGGTCATTGTTCCGAGACATATGGACGTTACCTGTAGCGCGCTAGAGCCAAGTGAAACAGTTTTCATGACATTATTTGTAAGTAAAAGTGGAAGACATTGGCAAATCACACCGACAAGGTATAAGTTTAGGTTGCATTGACGCAGAAGGATGGTCACGGCTGCAACAGCCCACAGACCCTGCACTGTGGCTTACATCTCGTGTCCACCACTGCGGCAATTTCTCGCAACAACCCCAACAGGAGCACTGAACATGCAACACAACAACACAACGATGCCCCGCGCCTTCACCGCTGCCGTTCTGGTGGCAGCCATCACACTCACCGGCTGTGCCAACATGACGGAGACCCAGCAAGGCACGGCCAAGGGCGCTGCCATTGGCGCCGCTGCGGGTGCCCTGCTTGGCGTGGCCACCGGTGGCTCCAAGCGGGCCGGCACGGGTGCCGTGATTGGGGCGGGCGCCGGCGCACTGGGCGGCTACATCTGGTCGCAAAAAATGCAAGCGCAAAAAGCCGCCATGGAACAAGCCACCGCAGGCACCGGCGTAGGCGTGACACAAACCGCCGACAACCGCCTGAAGCTGGACATTCCGGCCGACATCTCGTTTGACGTGGGCCGATCGGCCATCAAGTCCAACCTGGCCGGCGTGCTCAACCAGTTTGCCAACACGCTGAACGCCAACCCGGTGACCACCGTGGCCATCGTCGGGCACACCGACAGCACTGGCAGCGACGCCGTGAACAACCCCCTGTCGCTTGACCGCGCCAACAGCGCCCGCGACTACCTGATTGCCCGTGGCGTGGGTGTGGCGCGCTTCAGCACCGAAGGCCGTGGCTCGCGCGAACCCGTGGCCGACAACAGCACGGCTGAGGGCCGCGCCAAGAACCGCCGCGTGGAAATCTACGTGGCCGAACCCGCCGCAAAGTAAGCCCCCTCCGAGGGGTGATGGCCCCTTTGACGTGAGCCAACACAGGGACGCGCCGTCAGGCCCGTCCCTGTTGTGCTTTGTAGCGCTGCTCTTCTTGCAGACGCAAAACACGGCGCTGCACCTTGCCGGTGGTGGTCATGGGCAAAGCGTTCACGAATTCGATTTCTTTCGGGTATTCATAAGGGGCCAGCTTGCCCTTCACGTGGGCCTGCAGCTCGGCGGTCAAGCGCTGCTCAAAGGCGGCATCTCCCGCCGAGCGTCCGGGCTGCGCGGCCAGATATTCCTGCGCCAATACCACATAGGCTTTCACCACCGCACCCCGCTCGGCGTCGGGCTTGGGCACCGCCGCGGCATTGGCCACAGCCGGGTGCTTCACCAGGCAGTTCTCAATTTCGCTCGGGCCAATGCGGTAGCCCGCTGCTTTGAACACATCGTCCGCACGGCCCTGGTACCAAAGGTAGCCGTCGGCGTCTCGCACCGCCATATCGCCGGTGCGGCACCAGCTGCTGGCCGGGTCGCCGGTGAACTTGGCGCGGGTCGATGCCTCGTTTTTCCAGTAGCCCAAAAAGAAAATGGGGTCGGGCTGGCCGTGCACATCGAGCCGGTGCACCGCCACATCGCCTGGCACGCCCACCGGGCATTCATTGCCTTCATCGTCGATCACGGCCACCCGGTGTCCGGGGTAGCCTTTGCCCATGCTGCCGGCGCGTGCAGGCCACAAACGGGCGCAGTTGCCCACGATGTAGTTGATCTCGGTCTGACCGAACATTTCATTGACCGTCACGCCCAACTGTTGCTGGCAGTAGGCAAACACCGCGTCGCCCACCGCCTCACCCGCACTCATCAGGCCTTCTAGCCGCAGGTGGAAATGGTCTTGCGGTGCGGGAAAGGCTTTCATCATGGCCTTGAGCGCTGTGGGAAACAAAAAGCTGTGCGTCACCTGGTGGCGCTCCAGCAATTCAAACGCCGTTTGCGGGCTGAAGCGGCCGTTGAAACCCACGATGGGTCGGCCGAAATACAGCGTGGGCAAGAGCGCGTCCATCAGCCCACCGGTCCAGGCCCAGTCGGCCGGAGACCAGAACACCGCGTTCGAGGGCTTTGCCGCGTCAAACGGGTCGAAACCAAACCAATTCTGACTGCACACGAAACCCGTCAAGTTGCCAATCAGCGCACGGTGCGGAATCAGCGCACCCTTGGGATTGCCGGTGGTGCCGCTGGTGTAGATGAGCACGGCGGCTTCGTCCGCCAGGGTGGCCACCGGGTGAAAATCGGCCGGCGCCTGGGACAGCACCGCTGCCCAGTCCAGCGCCCGGCCGTGTTGCGCTGGCGTATCCACCGCCATCAGGGTGTGCAGCAGCGGGCAGTGGGCGCTGACCGACTGCACCGCCGCCAAAGTGCTGGCATCGCAAATGGCGGCAACAGCTTCGCTGTCTTGCAAACGAAACTCCAACGCTTCGGGACCAAACAGCTGAGACAGCGGCATGCCCACAGCCCCCATTTGCAGCACGGCCATGTAAGCCACAGCGGTCTCAAAACGCTGCGGCATGACGATGGCCACCCGGTCGCCCCGTTGCACACCCAGCGCAGCCAGCGCGTTGGACAAGCGGTTGGCCTGGTCTTGCAATTCGGCGTAGCTGTGGTGGCGATCGGGCTGGTCGGGTGTGCAGGCGATCACCGCGGTTTGCGCAGCTTGGGCAGGGTCGGCGGCCCAGCGCCGGGCGCACACCTCGGCCATATTGAAGCGCTCGGGCACCTGCCAGCGAAACTGGCTGTGCAGGGCTTCGTAGCCGTCCAACCCGGCTGGCCCCGAGGCCTTGCGAACAGCTGTGCGCGGTGGGGTCTTGTCTCGGCGTTGACTCCGGCTCATGGCCTGTCTCCATCTCGTTCTCTATGATCCACTGAATGTACCAAGCCCTGAAAGCCTCGCGCAGCGAATTCGTCCCCATTCGCAACCTGAACTATCACGTGCGCGTCTGGGGCGAGCCCGACCCTGACCGGGCGCCGCTGGTGCTGGTGCATGGGTGGATGGACGTGGCCGCTTCCTGGCAGTTCATGGTGGACGCGCTGGCGCAGCAGCGCTGGATCGTGGCGCCCGACTGGCGGGGTTTTGGCCTGACCCGCGCTGCAGGCCCTGCGCCCGACAGCTATTGGTTCCCCGACTACCTGGCCGACCTGGACGCCCTGCTCGACCACTACGCCCCAGAGCAGCCGGTGGACCTGGTGGGCCACAGCATGGGCGGCAACGTGGTGATGGTGTACGCCGGGGTGCGACCTCAGCGTATTCGCCGGCTGGTGAACCTGGAAGGCTTTGGCATGCCGGCCACCCGGCCCGCCCAGGCGCCCGGGCGCTACGCCCAGTGGATGGACGAAGTAAAGGCGTTGCACCGGGGCGAACAGGCGCTGAAAGCCTACGACTCGCCCGAAGCCGTGGCCCGCCGGCTCATGAAAACCAACCCGCGCCTGGCGCCAGACAAAGCCGACTGGCTGGCCCGCCAGTGGGCTGCGCCCAACGCCCAGGGGCAATGGGAAATTTTGGGCGATGCCGCGCACAAGGTGGTGAGCGCCTACCTGTACCGGGTGGACGAGGCGCTGGAGGTGTACCGGCGCATCAGCGCACCGGTGCTGTCGGTCACGGCCAGCGACGACAGCCTGAGCCAGTGGTGGAAAGGCCGCTTCACACTGGCCGAACACCACGAACGCCTGCGCGCCGTGCCGCGCCTGGACAACGCGGTGGTGGCAGACGCGGGCCACATGCTGCACCACGACCAGCCCCAGTTGCTGGCGCAAACCATCGAACACTTTCTGGCCCGGGTGGACTTGGACTGAAGCCAGCCCCAGAAGGGCATCTGGTGTGTCGGATGTGCTCGGTGGAGCCTCGCCCGGCAGGGCTCGGCGCTGCCGTTGGCCAGACGTGAGAAAATCGCTCTTTCGGTCGTTGCTGTGCAGCACGGCCAGCCCCCTATTTTCAGCACCCCATATATTCAAGGATCCCCCATGGAAGCCGAACGCAGCAACGCCATCCGAAGCCAACTCGAAGACCTGACCACGCGCGTAGCCGAGTTACGGAGGTATCTTTGACTACGATGCCAAAGCATCGAAACTGAAAGAAGTCGAGTCGGCGCTGGAAGACCCCACCGTCTGGAACGACCCCAAACGCGCCCAGGACCTGGGCCGGGAGAAAAAGTCGCTGGAAGACGTGGTGTTGGTCCTTGACCGCCTCACCAACGAGCTGTCTGATAACACCGAGCTGTTCGAAATGTCGAACGAAGACGGTGACGACGCTGGCTTGATCACCATTGAAGGCGAGGCCGCCAAGGTGGCAGCCGAGGTGGAAAAGCTCGAGTTCCGCCGCATGTTCAGCAACCCGGCCGATCCGTTGAACTGCTTCCTGGACATTCAGGCCGGCGCCGGTGGCACCGAAGCCTGCGACTGGGCCAGCATGCTGCTGCGCCAGTACCTGCGCTATGCAGAGCGCAAGGGCTTCAAGACCACGATTGAAGACGAAACTGCGGGCGACACCGCGGGCATCAAGGGCGCCACGATCAAGATCGAAGGCGAGTACGCCTTTGGCCTGCTGCGCACCGAAACCGGCGTGCACCGCCTGGTGCGCAAGAGCCCGTTCGACTCGTCGGGTGGACGGCACACCTCGTTTGCCTCGGTATTCGTGTACCCGGAAATTGATGATTCGATCGAGATCAACATCAACCCGGCCGACGTGCGCACCGACACCTACCGCGCTTCGGGCGCGGGTGGTCAGCACATCAACAAGACCGATTCGGCCGTGCGCCTGACGCACATTCCCACCGGTATCGTGGTGCAGTGCCAAGATGGCCGCAGCCAGCACGGCAACCGCGATGTGGCCTGGAAGCGCCTGCGATCCAAGCTGTACGACTTTGAGTTGCGCAAGCAGCAAGAAGAGCAGCAAAAGCTGGAAGACACCAAGACCGATGTGGGCTGGGGCCACCAGATCCGCAGTTATGTGCTGGACAACAGCCGCATCAAGGACCTGCGCACCAACGTGGAAATTTCGGCCACCCAAAAAGTGCTGGACGGCGACCTGGACGCCTTCATCGAAGCCTCGCTGAAGCAAGGCGTTTAATGGTTCAGGCCCTGATCTTCGACATGGACGGCACCATGATCGATTCCATGCCCTCGCATCAGCGCAGCTGGGTAGAGTTCACGCGCCGCCGGGGGCTGAGCATCGACGTGCCTGAACTCATGCGCCGCACCACCGGGCGCACGGGTGTGGAATGCATGCGCCAGCTGTTTGGGCAAGACCTGCCCGAAGATCGAGCCATCACCTTTGTGGCCGACAAAGAAGCCGTTTACCGTGAGCTGTTCGCGCCCGTGTTCAGCGAAGTCGCTGGCTTCAAGGCCTTTTTGGTGCAGGCCCAGGCACGCGGCCTGGCGGTGGGCGTGGGCACCGCAGGCGACCGCCACAACCAGGCCTTTGCCTACCAACACTTGGCCTTGGGCCAGACGCTGCCCACCGTGGGTGGCGACGAAGGCCTGCCCGGTAAACCCGAGCCTGCCATTTTTCTGGAAGTAGCGCGGCGCCTGGGCGTGGCGCCCGAGCGCTGCATCGTGTTTGAAGACGCCCCCCTGGGCATTGAAGCGGCACGGCGTGCCGGCATGCGCGCGGTGGCCATTTGCAGTTCACACACAGCCGACGAACTGGACGGGGCCCACGTGCTGGCCCGCGTTCCCGACTACCACGCACTGATCACATCCCGTTTCCTGGAGACCCACCATGTCCCTTCTGCGTGAGGCCAATGGCCCAACCACGGTGATCCGCCGCGAAGACTACGCCGCCCCCGCCTACTGGATCGACACGGTCGAGCTGAGCTTTGACCTGGACCCGGCCAAAACTCGGGTGCTCAACAAAATGCGCCTGCGCCGTAACACCGACGTGGCCGCGCAAGCGCTGCGCCTGGACGGCGAAGAACTGAACCTGGCCCGCGTGCTGGTCAACGGGGCCGGCTGCTCGTTCAAGATGGAGGGCCACCAGCTGGTGCTGGAAAACCTGCCCGAAGGCGATGCGCCCTTTGACCTGGAAATTTTTACCACCTGCGAACCCGACAAGAACACGCAGTTGATGGGCTTGTACGTAAGCCAGGGCACGTTTTTCACGCAATGCGAAGCCGAGGGGTTCCGACGCATCACGTATTTTCTGGACCGCCCGGACGTGATGGCCAGCTACACCGTGACGCTGCGCGCCGACAAAAAACGCTACCCGGTGCTGCTGTCCAACGGCAACCTGGTGGAAGAAGGTGTGCTGCCCGACGGCCGGCACTTTGCCAAATGGGTTGATCCGCACAAAAAACCCTGCTACCTGTTTGCTCTGGTGGCCGGGCAGTTGGTGGCTCGCGAGCAGCGCATCGTGGCGCGCAATGGCAACGAGCATCTGCTGCAGGTGTATGTGCGCCCCGGCGACATGGACAAGACCGAGCATGCGATGAACTCGCTGATCGCCAGCGTGGTGTGGGACGAAGCGCGCTTTGGCCTGCCGCTCGACCTGGAGCGCTTCATGATCGTCGCCACGGCCGACTTCAACATGGGCGCCATGGAGAACAAGGGCCTGAACATCTTCAACACCAAGTACGTGCTCGCCAACAGCGCCACTGCCACCGACACCGACTTCGCCAACATCGAATCGGTGGTGGGCCACGAGTACTTCCACAACTGGACCGGCAACCGCATCACCTGCCGCGACTGGTTCCAGCTGTCGCTGAAAGAAGGCCTGACCGTTTTTCGCGACCAGGAATTCAGCATGGACCTGTGCGCCGAAGCGTCGGCACGCGCGGTCAAGCGCATTGAAGATGTGCGCGTGCTGCGCACCGCACAATTCCCCGAAGACGCCGGCCCCATGGCCCACCCGGTGCGGCCCGACAGCTACGTCGAGATCAACAACTTCTACACCGTCACCATCTACGAAAAAGGTGCCGAGGTCGTGCGCATGATGCAGACCTTGGTGGGGCGCGCCGGTTTCGCGGCCGGCATGAAGCTCTACTTTGCCCGCCACGACGGCCAGGCCGTCACCTGCGACGACTTCGCCCAGGCCATGGCCGATGCCAACCCGCAGTCGGACCTGGCGCGGCTGCTGCCCCAGTTCAAGCGCTGGTACAGCCAGGCCGGCACGCCACATCTGCATGCCGAAGGCGTTTTTGACGCCGCAACGCGCAGCTACACGCTCACGCTCACACAGCGCTGCGACCCCTCGCCCGCCCAGCCGGCCAAGCAACCGTTTGTCATTCCCGTGGCCCTGGGTCTGCTGGACGCCAACGGCACCGAACTGCCCCTGCAACTGGCCCATTGGGGCCAGCCCGAAGCTGGCACCCGCACCTTTGTACTGACCGAGGCCAGCGAGAGCTTCACCTTTGTGAACGTCGACAGCGAGCCGGTGCCCTCCATACTGCGCGGCTTCTCGGCCCCGGTGGTGCTGGAGGTGGACTACACAGACGCCCAATTGCTGGGCCTGTTGGCATTTGATACCGATGCGTTCAACCGCTGGGAAGCCGGCCAGCGCCTGGCACTGCGCCTTGCACTGAACGCCATCCGCACGCAAGGTCCGGTGCCGAACGCCCCCCTGGACGCTGCCTACCTAGCCGCCATGCGCGCCGTGCTTCGCCACCCGGCACTGGACGCCGCGTTCAAAGAACTCGTGCTCACTCTGCCCAGCGAAAGCTACATCGCCGAACAACTGGACGTGGTCGACCCCCAGCGCATCCACGCCGTGCGCGAAGCCATGCGCGAACAGCTCGCGCATGGCCTGCACGATGACTGGGTCTGGGCGTACGAAGCCCACAAAGACAACGGAGCCTACAGCCCCGACCCGCTGGGCACCGGCCGCCGCGCGCTGGCGGGTATGGCACTCACCATGCTCTGCTTGGCGGCACGCAGCAACGGCAACCCAGTGTGGCCTGGCAAGGCCTACCAGCGCTTCAAAGACGCTGGCAACATGACCGACCGCTTCAACGCCCTCTCAGCACTGGTCGTCAGCGGCCAGCCGCTGGCACCCGACGCGCTGAACCGCTTCCACAGCATGTTCCGCAGCGAAGCGCTGGTGATCGACAAGTGGTTTGCCCTGCAAGCTGGCGCACCCGACCGCAGTGGCAACGTGTTGCCCGCTGTGCGCCAACTGCTCGTCCACCCCGACTTCAATCTGCGCAACCCCAACCGCGCCCGCAGTGTCATCTTCAGCTACTGCAGCGCCAACCCGGGTGGTTTTCACCGCGCCGATGCAGCGGGCTACGTGTTCTGGAGCGAGCGGGTCATCGAGCTTGACGGCTTCAACCCGCAAGTTGCCGCGCGCCTGGCGCGTGCGCTCGACCGCTGGAAAAAGCTCGCCGAGCCCTACCGCAGCGCTGCGCGCGAAGCCATTGCCCGCGTTGCAGCCAAACCCGACCTGAGCAACGACGTGCGCGAAGTCGTCACACGCTCCCTGGCCGACTGAGCTTTTTTACAGCTTGCCAAGCGCTGCAAACAGCTTTCACCGAACCTGAAAAATCATGTCCAAACGTATTTCACTCACCCGCTACCTCGTCGAACAACAACGCGTGGACGGTCATATCCCGGGCGACCTGCGCCTGTTGCTCGAAGTGGTCGCACGGGCCTGCAAACACATCAGCCAGGCCGTCAACAAAGGCGACCTGGGCGACGTCCTGGGTTCGGCCACCACCGAAAACGTGCAAGGCGAGATGCAAAAGCAGCTCGACATCATTGCCAACGAGGTATTGATCGAAGCCAACGAATGGGGCGGCCACCTGGCGGCCATGGCCAGCGAAGAAATGGAAGGCATTTACGTGGTGCCCAACCGCTTTCCACAGGGCGAGTACCTGCTCATGTTCGACCCGCTGGACGGGTCCTCCAACATCGATGTCAACGTGTCCATTGGCACCATCTTTTCGGTGCTCAAGAAGGGCAACGAAGACCCGACCACCATCGAGCCCGTCAACGAACAAGACTTCTTGCAACCCGGCAGCCAACAAGTGGCGGCGGGTTACTGCGTTTACGGCCCGCAGACCACCCTGGTACTCACCGTAGGCGACGGCGTGGCCATGTTCACCCTCGACCGCGAACAAGGCTCATTCGTGCTCACCAAAGAACACATCCAGATTCCGCCCGACACCAAAGAATTTGCCATCAACATGAGCAACATGCGCCACTGGGACGAACCCGTGAAACGCTATGTGGACGAATGCCTGGCCGGCAAAGAAGGCCCTCGCGGCAAAGACTTCAACATGCGCTGGGTAGCCAGCATGGTGGCCGACGTGCACCGCATCCTCACCCGCGGTGGCGTCTTCATGTACCCCTGGGACAAGCGCGAACCCGAAAAAGCCGGCAAGCTGCGCCTGATGTACGAAGCCAACCCCATGAGCTGGCTGGTGGAGCAAGCCGGCGGCGCAGCCACCAACGGCAGCCAACGTATCCTTGACATCCGGCCCACCAAGTTGCACGAGCGTGTCAGTGTGGTTTTGGGATCAAAGAACGAAGTCGATCGGATCACCAGCTACCACACCGCGCTATAATCTAAGGCGTTGCCGGTGTAGCTCAGTCGGTAGAGCAGCTCATTCGTAATGAGAAGGTCGGGTGTTCGATTCATCTCTCCGGCACCAACGTATACAAGTAAAGCCTGCTATCCAAAAGATAGCGGGCTTTTTCTTTTGTTGTTCGTGTAGCGAACACACAGTCACTCGTGCTGTGAATCGCTGGGTGACAGACCTGTGGGACTCAGAAAAATGGTGGTGCAGGCCCCGTGCAAAAACGAGGAGTCTGGCGGCATGCCGGCATACCCGATATACCGCCTCTCGCTGGTGGCAAACCAGAAATAGAAAACCCCGGAAACCTTTCGATTTCCGGGGTGTCTATTTGGTGCGGCTGGCAGGAATTGAACCCACGACCCCTTGGTTCGTAGCCAAGTACTCTATCCAACTGAGCTACAGCCGCGAAGCCTTGTATTCTAGCAGGGTTTTCACGCTGACTTTTTCACACCGCCAAAAACTGCATCTTGGTAGGCCGTGTAGGACTTGAACCTACGACCAAAGGATTATGAGTCCTCTGCTCTAACCAACTGAGCTAACGGCCCCAAGACACTTGAATTGTAGAGGCATGTTGCCGCACTCACTTGCTGTGGCTGAGCGCGTTGCTCACCAGCTTGGATGTGACGTCCACAATCTGGATCATGCGCTCGTAGGGCATACGCTGTGGCCCGATAACGCCCAGTGTGCCTACCACCTGGCCGTCAACCTCGTAGGGGGCCGTGACCACCGACAGGTCTTCAAACGGAACCACCTGGCTTTCGCCGCCAATGTAAATGCGAACACCGTCGGCCTGGGCCGACACATCGAGCAGGCGGATGAGTTGGGTTTTTTGCTCAAACAAATCAAACATGCGCCGCAGGTTGCCCATGTCGCTTGAAAACTCGCTCACAGACAACAGGTTGCGCTCGCCCGACACCACCACTTCTTCTTGCGCCGCGTCGGCCTCTGCTCCGATTTCAACGGCGGCTTTCATCAGGTCGGCGATTTCACCGCGCAAGGCTTCGACTTCGGTCTTCAGCCGTTCGCGCACCGCTTCCATGGCGAGGCCTGCGTAATGGGCGTTGAGGAAGTTGGCTGCTTCGAGCAGTTGCGGCTGGGTGAAGTTGACCTGGGTGTGGATGATGCGGTTTTGCACATCGCCTTCGGGCGAGACGATAATGACCAGCACCCGGCGCTCGGAGAGGCTGAGAAATTCAATGTGCCGAAATACCGACGCGCGGCGCGGCGCCATGACCACACCCACAAAGTGCGACAGGCTCGACAACATTTGCGCGGCGTGGCTGATGACACGTTGCGGCTGGCCGGCGTCGAAACCCTGACTGGTCATTTCGCTCATGGGCGCCAGCCCGTCGCGCCGTACCGTGAGCATGGTGTCGACAAACAGGCGGTAGCCCCGCGCCGTGGGGATGCGCCCGGCCGAGGTGTGCGGGCTGGTGATCAGGCCCAGCTCTTCCAGGTCACTCATCACGTTGCGGATGGTGGCTGGAGACAACTCCAGCCCCGCAGCTTTGGCAAGTGTGCGAGAACCGACGGGCTGTCCGTCGGCGATATATCGCTCAACGAGGGCTTTGAGCAGCAGCTTGGCGCGGTCATCTAACATCGTTTCATTTTAGGAGGGTCTGGTCTCGCGCGGCCGCTCGGAGCAAGGGTTTTCGGGCAAACCACGACAAAGAAGCTATGTTGTAATTTGCCGATGAGTTTGCCATCCGATACCAGGTCTGCCCCCCCCCGAGAGAGGCGCCCGCTGCGCTTTGCGCATGTGGTCATCATCGGCAAGTACCATGCGCCAGGTTCGCGCAACGCGGTGGATGAAATTGCCCACTTTCTACATGCCGAGGGTTGCGACGTGTCGCTGGAGCAGGAAACGGCGCTCAACACCGGTTTGCTGCAATACCCCGCATTGGATGTGCCCGCCATGGGCAACACCTGTGACCTGGCACTGGTGGTGGGCGGCGACGGCACCATGCTGGGCATTGGCCGCCAGCTGGCGCGCTATGGGGTGCCACTGGTGGGCATCAACCAAGGGCGGCTGGGCTTCATCACCGACATCCCCTTTGAAAGTTACCGAGAAAAACTGCGGCCCATGTTGCGCGGAGAATACGAAGAAGACCCGCGCGCGCTGATGGCGGCCAGCGTTTGGCGCGACGGCCGCTGCGTGTTTGAGGCCACCGCGCTGAACGATGTGGTGGTGAACCGCGGTGGCGTGGCCAGCATGATTGAGTTGCGTGTGGAAGTGGACGGCCATTTCGTGGCCAACCAGCGCGCCGATGGCTTGATCATTTCTTCGCCAACTGGCTCCACAGCATATGCCTTGTCTGCCGGCGGGCCGCTGCTGCACCCAGCCATTGCCGGCTGGGTGATGGTGCCGATTGCGCCGCATACGCTGTCCAACCGCCCGATCGTGCTGCCGTCCGACAGCGAGATCGCTGTGGAGATTGTTTCGGGCAAAGACGCCAGCGCCAATTTCGACATGCAGTCGCTCACCAGCCTGATGCACGGCGACCGTATTGTGGTGCGCCGCTCAGAACACGCCCTGCGGCTGCTGCACCCGGTGGGCTGGAGCTATTTCGACACCTTGCGCAAAAAACTGCACTGGAACGAAGGGGCCTGAAAGGCCGGTCACAATACGGGCGACACCCCAAAAACCGACCCTGGATTCCGACGTTCATGAGCCTCAGACGCATCGTTTTGCGCGACTTTGTCATCGTGCAGTCCCTGGACCTGGACTTGGACAGCGGCTTCTCCGTTCTGACGGGAGAAACCGGTGCCGGCAAGTCCATCCTGATCGACGCCCTGCAACTCGCCTTGGGTGCCCGCGCCGACAGCGGCGTGGTGCGTGAGGGCGCTGCCCGATGTGAAATTGCCGCTGAGTTTGATGCCTTGCCCGCGCTCACCCCCTGGCTTGAAGAACAAGGCTTTCCGGTCGAAGACACCCTGCTGCTTCGGCGCACGGTAGACACCGAAGGCCGCAGTCGCGCCTGGATCAACGGAAGCGCCGCCACCATGACCCAGCTGAAGGCGCTGGCCAAAAGCCTGGTGGACATTCATGGTCAGCACGCCTGGCAAAGCCTGACCCGCGCAGACGCGGTGCGTGAACTGCTTGATGCTTATGCTGGCGTAGACACCACAGCGGCCCATCAAGGCTGGACCGCATGGCGAAGCAAGCGCAAGACGCTGGAAACGGCCACCGAGCGCCAGAACACCTTGCAACAGGAAAGTGAACGCCTGGCCTGGCAAATCGCCGAGCTCGACAAAATCACTCCGCTGCCCGATGAATGGGCCGAACTGAATGCCCAGCACAGCCGCCTGGCCCATGCGCAAGCGCTGCTGGACGCGGTGCAGGTGGCGGTGTCGGCGCTGGACGACGACGAACCCAGCGCGGGCAGCCTGTTACATCGCGCGCTCACGGCCTTGCAGGCACAGGCGCACATCGAACCGCAGTTCGCCGATGCCATTGAGGCACTGGAAGCCGCGCTGGCCGGTGTGCAGGACACCGTGCACAGCCTTCACCAATACGCTCGGCGCACCGAGCAAGACCCCGCCAGCCTGGAAGCACTTGACGAGCGCTTGTCGCAATGGGTGTCGCTGGCGCGGCGCTACCGCCGCCCCCCCGAGGAACTGGCCGACCTGCACGCGCAGTGGAAAACAGACCTGATCCGTGTTGACCAGGCGCTGGACCTGGCCGCCCTGCAGCGGGACGAGCGCCAGGCCTGGCAGGCCTTCTCAGCCACCCTGCAGACGCTGACGAAAAAACGCCAGCAAGCAGCGCCCAAGCTTTCCAAGGCGGTCACGGAAACCATGCAGTCCCTCGGCATGCAGGGCGGCCGCTTCGAAGTGAGCCTTCAGCGGCTGGAAGAACCTCAAGCCGAAGGCTGGGAACAGGTGGAATTTCTGGTGGCCGGCCACAACGGCGTGACACCGCGCCCGGTGGGCAGAGTGGCGTCTGGCGGTGAGCTCTCACGCATTGCCTTAGCCATTTCGGTCGTCACCAGCCGCCTGGGGCAAGCGCCCACCTTGATTTTTGACGAGGTGGACTCGGGCATTGGTGGCGCGGTGGCCCACACCGTGGGCCAGTTGCTGCGCCAGTTGGGCGTTGACCGCCAGGTGCTGGCTGTGACCCACCTGCCCCAGGTGGCCGCCTGCGCCGACCAACACCTGCTGGTGAGCAAACAGCAAGCCGGCGCGCAGACGGTCAGCACGGTCAAAGCCATCACACCGCAGGGCCGCGTGAGCGAACTCGCCCGCATGCTCGGCGGCAGTGCAGCGTCTGAGGTGTCGCTCGCCCACGCCCGCGAACTGCTCGCCAACTGAATGACCGACACCGTGACAACACCCCCCTCTCAAGCCATCGAGCTGGTGCTGATCACGGGCATGTCCGGCTCCGGCAAGTCCGTGGCGCTGACCGCGCTGGAAGACGTGGGCTTCTATTGCGTGGACAACCTGCCGCCGGAGCTGCTGGAGCCATTCATAGCCCTCGAACACAGCCACCGGACCGACAAGGTGGCGATTGCGATGGACGTGCGCAGCGCTGCGTCGCTCCCGGGGCTGCCGCAACGGCTGGCTGCACTACAAAGGCACCCTGGCCGCCAGGTGAACCTGACCATCCTTTTTCTGGACGCCAACACCGACACGCTGGTGCGGCGGTTTTCAGAAACCCGCCGTTTGCACCCGCTGTCGCTCAAAACCAGCCACGACCAGCGCCGCGCGCTGACCGATGCGATTGAGCACGAACGCGAACTGCTGGCCGAGCTGCACGAGCTCGCTCTGGTGATGGACACCAGCCTGATTCGGCCAGCTCAGTTGCGAAGCCAGATCAAAGACATGCTGGGCGCCACACACTCGCCACTGACGCTGGTGTTTGAGTCGTTTGCCTTCAAGCGCGGCGTGCCGATGGATGCAGACTTCATGTTTGATGTGCGCATGCTGCCCAACCCGCACTACGAACCAGAGCTCAAAGCGCTCAGTGGACGCGATGCACCAGTGGCCCAATACCTGGCCGACCAGCCTGAAGTAGCGCAGATGCGGGAGCAGATCATGGCCTTTCTGAGGCATTGGCTGCCCCAGATGCTGCGCGACCACCGCAGCTATGTGACCGTGGCCATCGGCTGTACGGGCGGGCAGCACCGTTCGGTCTACCTGGTAGAGCAATTGGCGCAAGCCTTTGGTGCCGAGTGGAGCACGCGTGTGCGGCACCGCGAAGCCAATGGATGGCCACAGCCGCCTGCCGCGGCAGAAAACACCAGCGCCTGAGAGGCAGACCCAGCGCGAAAAGGCACAGCCCACATCGCCAAGTTCCCTCGCACTTTCAGGTCTGGGCGCGGCCCAGCCAAGGCGCCAGCAACACGCGCACCGGAGCCGGCAGACCGTGCCCATGCAAGGCCACAATGTCCACCCAGTCGCCCTCCATCGCGGCGGGCACCATCAACGGTCCGTCCAGCACCAGCAAACGCGGGTGCAAGCGCAGTTCGCGGTGCGTCAGGCTGTGCGACACGGCCTCCAGCTCGTGCAAACCTTCCCGCCAAGTTGGCGGCAGCGCGTCCAGCAGTGCCGCTTCGCTGCCGAATACCGGTGGGCAATACAGGCCCGCCCAGATACCCGGCGCTGGCCGGCGCGCCAGCCAAATACGCTCACGGCCCGCGTGACCCGACTCGCGCAACAACAACAGCCACCAGCTTTCGTGCCGGCGCTTCACAGCGCGGGTCTTGACCGGGTAGTTCGAGACCGTGCTGGTTTCAAGCGCACGGCATATGCCCTGCACCGGGCAGCGCTCGCATTGGGGCCGGCTGCGCACACACAAGGTGGCGCCCAGATCCATCAGGCCCTGTGTGTAGGCAGTCATGTCATCGGGCGACGGCGCCTCTGGCAGCAGGGCCTGGGCCAAGTCCCACAGCTCGCGCTGGCGCGCGGTTTGCGCCAGGTCGCCATCAAAAGCCAACAAGCGCGACAGCACCCGGCGCACATTACCGTCCACGATCGACACCCGCTCACCGTGGCAAAACGCTGCGATCGCCGCAGCGGTAGATGCGCCGATGCCAGGCAGCGCTTGCAGGCCTGCTGCGTTGCTGGGGAACACGCCACCGTGCTGGGCCACCACCGCCTGGGCACAGCGGTGCAGGTTGCGCGCGCGGCTGTAGTACCCCAGCCCGGCCCACAAGGCCATCACCTCGTCAGCGCTCGCTTCGGCCAGGGCTTGGACCGTTGGGAATTTGTCCAAAAAACGGGGAAAGTACGACAGGACCGTGCTCACCTGGGTTTGCTGCAGCATGACTTCAGACAACCACACCCGGTACGGGTCTCGGGTGTGCTGCCATGGCAAGCCCCTGCGGCCGTGTTGGCGCTGCCAGTCGATCAGCAGCCGCGCAAATGCCAGAGGCAGGCCGCTGCCCGCGTTCACCACCACCGCGTTCATGTGGCCATGGCGCTGTCAGACCTCTCGTCGGGCGCTGCCAGCAGGTGGTCGGTCAGTTCAGACAGTTTGGCATCCACCAAATGGAGCTCGGCCTGCTGCGATTGCAGTTCGCGGATGCGCTCGTCAAGCCCGCCAGCGGCCTGCTGGATACGTGACACCGCTTCAATACGGCGCGAAAAATTGCGGCGCCGCTCACGCAACTGGGCGTCAAGCTGGGCCGCTGCCGACTTGTTCCACAACTCCACCTCGTTGACGGCCGTGTCGTACACCACCCTCAGACGGCTCATGAGTGCCCGGGCCAGGCGTTCGGCAAATTCGGGTTGTGCCAGGCGCAGCGTATTGCTCAGGCTGAGGTACTGCAAATGGCTTTTCTCGATCAGGTCGAGCTCGCGGGCGTAGTCGGTCAGCAGGGGTGGTGTGGGCGCCTGCAAAGAAAAACCGTACGCGGCATTGAGTCCCTTGAAACTGCCTTCCAGCATGGCCAGGATGTCATCCGCCAACTGGTGCGCCCGGGCCAGGTCCGTGCGAAGGCGCTCAAAGGTCTGACCATACGCCCGCTTAACGCCCAGCTTGATGCCGGGCTGCTTGAGCGCACGGGCCAGCTCGGACACCTCGGTTTTCAAGTGGGTGGCGCTGAGCAGCGCAAACAGGTTTTTGAGCAGACTCAGGTGCACCGAGCGCACCGCCTGGATCTTGGCCCCGCTGGCGTCAAAGTCGGCCTGTTCCTGCTCAATGCGCAGCCGCATCTGTTTGATGACGCCCACATTTTTACCCCGCAGCCCCTCAAGTTCCTGAACCTGCTCCATCAGGTCGCGGGCACGGGTGTGCACCAGGCGACCGGTTTCCTGGCGCAGCAACTGAATTCCTGAAGCCACCACCGAACTCAAAATTGTGCGGCGCTGGCCAAGCAAGTCCACGCCCAACGCCGTTTCCAACTCCAACAAATTGCTGGCCTCAAGCAGCTTGTCGTCGCCATTGACCTTGGCCAGCAGCCCTTTTTGAGCCGAAACCGCCAGCACCTGCTTGGGCGAAAGGCCCAAAATGGCGGCCGAATCGGTACGCTGCGAGGCTATTTGCCGCTGCACCTGATCGGGGGAACTCAGCGCATCCCACATGGTGTCAATTTTGTTCAGTACCACCAGGCGAGACGCTTTGCGCTCCCCCAGCACAGCCAAATGCTGGCGCCAGATGGTGAGGTCGGACTTGGTCACGCCGGTGTCTGCCGCAAGAATGAACACCACCGCATGCGCCTGCGGCAGCAGGCTCACCGTCAACTCCGGCTCGGCGCCGATGGCATTGAGTCCAGGCGTATCCAGAATCACCAAGCCCTGCTTGAGCAGCGGGTGCGCCATGTTGATCAAGGCATGGCGCCACTTGGGCACCTCGATCAATCCGTCAGAGCCCATCAGAGGGTTGTCGTCGGGCACTTCGTCGTCCCAGAAACCCAGGGCGGCCGCCTCCGTTTGGCTCACCCGGCGCACCTCGGCCACCTTCTGAATCGCCTTGGCCAGCTGTTTCGGGTCGTTCACATCCAGATCGATTCGCTCCCATTTGTCGGGCGCATTGCGCCAGTCCAGCAGCGACTGGGGCTGCAGCCGGGTTTCGATGGGCAACAGCCGCAAGCAAGGCGGCACCTGGGCATCAAAACCCAGCTCAGTGGGGCACATGGTGGTGCGCCCTGCACTGGCCGGCATGATGCGGCGCCCATAGCCGGCAAAAAACACCGCGTTAATCAGTTCAGACTTGCCACGCGAAAACTCGGCCACAAACGCCACGGTGATCTTGTCGTTCTTGACCTGTGCGTGCAGCTGTTCGAGCCGGTCGCGCACCCCCGCTTCCATCAGGTCGTGGTCGGTCAGCCATTCAGAAAGTTGCCTCAGCCGCAAAGCAAACTGCTTGCGCCAAGCGCCGTGCTGATCAAAGTCCTGATTGAAGCTCATAGGCCGATTTCTGTAGTTATCGCTCAATATAGCACCGGGCCAACCCGGCAAAAGGGGCGGCAGCCAGACGCCCCAACCCCCGGGATGAGCGGCTTACGGCTTCTGACAATGGGGGCAAAAAAAGGTGGACCGCTGACCCTGGCGCATGCTTTTAATCGGCGTTTCACACACCCGACACGGCAGGCCTTCGCGCCCGTACACCATAGCGTCGAGCTGAAAGTAGCCACTTTGCCCTTGCGCGCTTGAAAAGTCGCGCAGCGTGCTCCCACCCAGCGCCACGGCGCGCTGCAACACCGCCACAATGGCCGCGTGCAGGCGCGCTGCCCTGGGCTTGCTCAGTCGCTCGGCCCGCACGGTGGGGCGTATGCCCGCCATAAACAGCGCTTCCGACGCATAAATATTGCCGACGCCCACCACAATGTCGCCCGCCAGCAGCACCTGTTTGATGCTGGCGCGACGCAATTGCAGCGCACGGTGAAAAGACAACGGATCAAACCCGGCCTCCAGCGGCTCTACGCCCAAGCCGCCCAACAACTTCACAGCGCGCGGGTCGTCCAGGGAGTCGACATACACCACAGCGCCAAACCGGCGCGGGTCGTGCAGGCGCATAAGACCTCGGCTGGTGCCCACCTCAAAATGATCGTGCACCCCGCGCGGCGGCAGTGCGGGCGCAAACTGCAAACTGCCCGACATACCCAGATGGAGCAGTAAAACGCCCACATCCAGCTGTACCAGCAGGTATTTGCCGCGCCTGGTCACGCGCAACACTGTGCGCCCCACCAGGCTCCCGGCTTCACAGCCAAGCGCCCAGCGTAGGGGTTTGCCCATTTGCACATTCACAATACGAGCGCCCGCAATGCGGTCAGCAAAGCTGCGGCGTGTGACCTCTACTTCCGGGAGTTCGGGCATGGCAAGGGGGCTTTTTAAGTGTTGTTCAGGAACGCCCGCACGGTCTTTGAGTCCGACCCGCAGCCTCCTGAAAGCCTTCCATTATCAAGAGTGAACCGCCCCGGGGCGGTTCACCATATCGAAGAAGTTCGATATGGGGGTTCGAACAGTCTGAGCAACCGAGTGCTTCTGCATTCATGGTGTCACAGGCGTATCCACGCCCTTGGCTTGGAGGTCACCAAGCCGGTCCCATTACGGGGACTTTAATCTGGTGCTATAGAGTAGGGGTATGCAACCCGATAACTCTAGAGATCCAGTGGTCGTCCGTGAGCCGTATGCGTCGAAAGGCGCAAGTACGGTTCTTAGGGGGGGCTTTGGTGGAAACACCACGGCCCTACCCTCCAACACCTTGCACCGCAACGTCCATCCGGCTTTGAGTCGTGCAAACGGGGCGAGGCGCCGCCCCCACCACGCCGGCAAGCGGGTCGCTCTGTTGGTGGCTTTGTTGCTGGGCGTGGCGCTGAACGCGACAGCACAAACAGCCCCCAGCACCCCTGAGGCCGCGCCCGCCACGCCTGCGGTCCCGGTGGTCAACTCGGCACTGAATGCGCCGCTTTTTTACCAGTTGCTACTGGGTGAACTCAACGTCCAGGCCGGTGAACCCGGTACTGGCTACTCGCTGATCCTGGACGCTGCGCGAAAGCAGCGCGATGAGCGGCTGTACCGGCGCGCGGTTGACGTGGCGCTGCAAGCGCGGTCGGGCGAAGCCGCGCTGGGCGCCGCGCGAGCCTGGTCACAAGACCTTCCGCAAAGCCCGGAGGCCCACCGGTTTGTGCTGCAAATCCTGCTGGCCCTCAACCGGGTGGGAGAAGCTGCCCCGGTGCTGCGCACCATTTTGGACCGCAGCACACCCGCCGAGCGCAACGATGCACTGAACGCCATCCCGCAAACGTTTGCCCGCGTAACCGACAAGGCGCAAGCCCTGGCGGTGGTGCGCGAGGCGCTGATCGGCGCGTTCAAACAGCCCGAACATGCAGCCGCAGCCTGGACCACGGTTGGCCGCATGGAGCTGGCCGCTGGCCAACTGCCCCAATCGCTGGTCTCGGCTCGCCAGGGACACCAGGCTGACCCTGCATCGCCCTTCCCCGCACTGCTGGCGCTGGAACTGCTTGAGCGCGGCCAGCTCGACGCTGAGGCGCTGGTGCGCCGGCACCTGCAGGTCAGCCCGCAAACGCCACCGGGCACACCACCCGTGGCGCTCGCCTACGCGCGCATTTTGCTCGACCTGCAGCGCTACCCCGACGCGCGCAGCCAACTTGACAACATCACCGCCAGCCAGCCCACCTTGGCCGACCCCTGGTTGCTGCTGGCCACACTGCAAGTGCAAGACAACGCGCTGCCTGCAGCCACCACATCGCTGCAGAATTACATGGCGTTGGCCCGCCAGGCGGGAGACGAGCGATCGGCCCGTGGCTTGACGCAGGCCTATCTGCAAATGGCCCAGATTGCCGAAAAGCAAAACGACTTTGCGGCAGCCAGCGCCTGGCTGGACCGGATTGAAAACGCCGACGACATCATGGCCGCCCAAATGCGCCGCGCCTCGCTGCTCGCCCGGCAAGGGCAGCTGCCCCAAGCACGCGCCTTGTTGCGCAACCACCCCGAACGCCGCCCGGAAGACGCCCGCCTGAAGCTGGTCGCCGAAGCCCAGCTACTGCGCGACCTTAAAGACTGGCAGCAAGCCTACGAGGTGTATGCAGAGGCCAGCCAGCGCTTCCCGCAAGACACCGAACTGCTGTACGACCAGGCCATGATGGCCGAAAAGGCGGGCCAACCCGAAGCCATGGAGCGGCTGCTGCGCCAACTCATCGCAGCCAAACCCGATTACCAGCACGCTTACAACGCGCTGGGCTATTCGCTGGCCGACCGCAACGAACGCTTGCCCGAGGCCAAGCAATTGATCGAAAAAGCGGTGGAACTGGCCCCCACCGATGCCTACATACAAGACAGCTTGGGCTGGGTTGAATTCCGGCTGGGCAATTTCCCGCGTGCGCTTGAAATTCTGCAGGCCGCCTACAGCAAACGTCCCGACGCCGAGATCGCCGCCCACCTGGGCGAAGTATTCTGGACCATAGGCCGGCGAGAAGAGGCCTTGAAGATCTGGCGCGAAGGCCTGCTGCTGTCCAACGACAACGAAACACTGCAGGCCACCCTGAAACGGCTCCGGGTTGCACCATGAGGTTGCCTGAGAATGGGGGTGAAACTGGCTCCTGGCGGGCTCAGTTCAGGTGGCGACTGTTGGCGCTGGGGTGCGCTGTGCTGGTCTCTGCCTGTGCCACACCGCCGCGCGCCGTGCTGCCCGGAGAAACCACCTGGAATGGCCGCCTTTCGGTGCGTGTCGACAGCGATCCTCCCCAGACTTTCTCGGCTGGGTTTGACCTTCGCGGCTCTGCGCACACCGGCGAGCTGCAACTAACCTCGCCACTGGGCAACACGCTAGCCACCGTGCTCTGGTCGCCTCAAGGCGCCGAATTGCGCCAGGGGCAACAAGTCACTACCCGCAACAGCTTGGACCAGCTGACCAAAGAACTCAGCGGCACCAGCCTGCCCGTGACCGCCATGTTTGGCTGGCTGCAGGGCCAGGCCAGCGAAGACGCCCATGGTTGGCTGGCCGACCTGACCCGACAGCCCGAAGGCCGCATCACCGCCCGGCGCACCGCCCCGCTGCCAGCTGCCGAGCTGCGCATCCTTTTCCAACCATGACCGATTTCCCCTCACGAATGCCGCTGAAGCGGCTTTTTGACGTGCCCGCGCCCGCCAAACTCAATCTGTTTTTGCACATCACCGGTCGGCGAGCAGACGGCTATCACCTGCTGCAGTCCGTCTTCATGCTGATCGACTGGTGCGACACCCTGCACTTCGAACTGCGCCAAGATGGCGGCATCAGCCGTGAAGACCTCACAGGCGCACACCTGCCCGCAGAAGACTTGGTCGTGCGTGCTGCACGACTGCTGCAACGAGCCACCGGCTGTGCGCTGGGCGCTCACATGGGGCTCGAAAAACGATTGCCTGCCGAAGCGGGCATGGGCGGCGGTTCGTCAGATGCGGCTACTTGCCTGCTGGCGCTCAACCGCCTGTGGGGCTTGGGCCTAAGCCGCACGCAACTGGCGACGCTGGGTCTGCAACTGGGAGCCGATGTGCCCTTCTTTATCGGCGGGCGCAGCGCATGGGTGGAAGGCATCGGTGAGCAACTGACGCCACTGTCGCTGGAAGAAGCCCGGTTTGTGGTGGTCAAACCCCCAGGAGGAGCCTCCACGAAATCCATTTTCAGCTCCCCAATTTTGAAACGCGACTCAAAACCCGCTATAATCCAAGGCTTTGCTGCAAACGATGCACACGAGCCGTTAAGGCACAGCATTCAGAGCATTCTGGATGTTGGGCACAACGACCTCCAACCCGTCGCACAAGCGTTGTGCCCTGATGTAAGGCACTGCATTAACTGGCTCCAGAGCCACGGATTGCAAGGACGCATGAGCGGGTCGGGTACAGCAGTGTTTGCGCAAATACGACAGTCTCTAGATGTTTCAGATGCCCCTGGCAACTGGCTGATCAAAGATTGCAAAAATATGGATGCACATCCATTGTTTGACTGGTGTTCCGGGTAGAATCTCGGTTTACGCTCAGCCCAGGCAGTTGATGCGTAACCTGCGACAGTTTTCGGTTTTCTGAGTGGCACTTGTGCCAAACAGTTGACCTGCGTAGGGGAGTCGCCAAGTTGGTAAAGGCACTGGATTTTGATTCCAGCATGCGAGGGTTCGAGTCCTTCCTCCCCTGCCATTTCATTTGATCCACACCACGTAACAAAACGGCCATCCTGCGGTGGCCATTTTTTATCGGCGATCCTGTGGGGCCGCCGTAGCAACAGCTGGGAACACCATGCAAGTTCAGCCCCCGGATTTCATGATCTTCACCGGCAATGCCAACCCGGTATTGGCCGCTGAAATTGCACAGCACCTGGGTACGCAGCTGGGTGCCGCTAACGTGGGTCGCTTCTCCGACGGTGAAGTCACGGTTGAAATCACCCAGAACGTGCGCACCCGCGAAGTCTTCGTCATTCAGTCGACCTGCGCTCCGACCAATGAGAACCTGATGGAACTCATCATCATGGTCGATGCCCTCAAGCGCGCTTCGGCGTCACGCATCTCGGCCGTCATTCCTTATTTCGGGTACGCCCGCCAAGACCGCCGTCCGCGTTCGAGCCGCGTGCCCATCACAGCCAAAGTGGTGGCCAACATGCTGCAGGCCGTGGGTGTGGACCGCGTGCTGACCATGGACCTTCACGCCGACCAGATCCAAGGTTTCTTCGACATTCCGGTGGACAACATTTACGCCTCGCCTGTGTTGCTGGGTGACTTGCGCGCCAAAAACTATTCCGATTTGCTGGTGGTCTCCCCGGACGTGGGTGGCGTGGTGCGCGCACGCGCACTGGCCAAGCAACTCAACTGCGACATGGCCATCATCGACAAGCGCCGTCCGAAGGCCAACGTGTCGGAAGTGATGCACGTCATTGGCGACATTGATGGCCGCAACTGCGTGATCATGGACGACATGATCGACACCGCCGGCACGCTGGTGAAAGCCGCAGAGGTGCTGAAAGAGCGCGGTGCCAAGAGCGTTTACGCCTACTGCACGCACCCCATTTTCTCGGGTCCAGCCATTGAGCGCATTGCCAAGGGCAACGCACTCGATGAGGTCGTTGTGACCAACACCATTCCTTTGTCGCAGGCTGCACAGGCCTGCGCCAAGATTCGCCAACTCTCCGTGGCACCGCTGATGGCTGAAACCATTGCGCGTATTGCTTCGGGCGAGTCGGTGATGAGTTTGTTTGCCGATCAGGACAACCTGTTTTAAGGCCCTGTCAGCAGCAAGAAGTGGGCAGTTCCCATGGTGGGGACAGCCCTTTTGAAACAGAGGCGCTCTGGTCGCGGAGCCCCTCAAATGGAGAATGTTATGCAATTTGTCGCTTTTGAGCGCGCCAAGCAGGGTACGGGTGCGAGCCGCCGTCTCCGCAACACCGGCCGTGCGCCCGGTATCGTTTTTGGTGGCGAAGCCGCTGCATCGCTGATCGAACTCGATCACAACGCACTCTGGCACGCCCTGAAGAAGGAAACGTTCCACGCCTCCATCCTGGACATGGAAATCGCCGGTTCGGTGCAAAAAGTGCTGTTGCGCGACGTGCAATACCACCCCTACAAGCCGCAAGTGCTGCACGTGGACTTCCAGCGCGTGGACGACAAGACCCGCCTGCACAAAAAGGTGCCGCTGCATTTCATCAATGCAGAGAGCTCGCCTGCCGTCAAAGAAGACAAGTGCGTCATCAACCACGTGATGACCGAGATCGAAATCGAGTGCCTGGCCACCCAGCTGCCCGAGCACATCACGGTTGACCTGGGCGCAGTGGTCAAGGGCTCCACCGTTCACACCGGTGACATCAAGCTGGACAAGAATGTCAAGCTCGTCATGCACGGCCGCAAGAACCTGACCGTGGCCACCGTGGTTGAGCCTGTGACCGAAGTGATTGCAGCCCCCGTGGTTGTGGTGGACGACAAGAAGGGCAAGAAGAAGAAATAAGTCCATCCGGACCTTTTCTCTCTGCCCGAAACGGCCCGCTATGCGGGCCGTTTCTCTTTGTAGCGTCACCGATAATTTGCGCATGATCCGACTGATTGCCGGACTGGGAAACCCCGGTCCCGAATACGAACACACCCGCCACAACGCCGGCTTTTGGTGGCTAGACGAAGCCGCGCGCCTGCTCAAGGTACCGCTGCAGATGGAACGCGGTCACTTTGGACTGGTGGCCCGAGCGAATGTGAATGGCAACAGCGTGTGGCTGGTGGAACCACAGACATTCATGAACCTGTCGGGCAAGTCGGTGGCATCGGTGGCCCGGTTTTTCAAGATAGCACCCGAAGAGGTGCTGGTAGTGCACGACGAACTGGATCTGCCGCCCGGCGAAGTGAAGCTGAAAAAAGGCGGTGGACACGCGGGACACAATGGCCTGCGCGACATCCATGCCCAGCTTGGCAGTGCCGACTACTGGCGCCTTCGCGTGGGTATTGGCCACCCGGGCAACAAAAACGAGGTGGCCAACTGGGTGCTGAAAAAACCATCACCCGATGACCGCATTGCCATTGCACAAGCGCTGGACCGCAGCCTCAAGGCCCTGCACAACCTGATTGCCGGCGAAATGGACAAGGCAACGGCGCTAATTCACACCAGCAAACCACCGCGCCCCAAACCACCCAGGCCAACGAAGACCGAAACGCCCACGGTTCAGACGCCGGATGCTGGCGCTGCGCCACCGGTGGACACGTCGGTCGAAGCAGACAAAGGCTGACCGGCCTTTTGCAAGCGCTGGTATTTTTGCCACAGCGTTTCCCGGGTCTCAATGTGGTCCGGGTGAAGGGGGATACAGGCGACCGGGCACACCTGCACGCACTGCGGCTCGTCAAAATGGCCTACGCACTCGGTGCATTTGGACGGGTCGATCTCGTAGATTTCTTCGCCCATGTAGATCGCCTCGTTCGGGCATTCGGGCTCGCACACATCGCAGTTGATGCATTCGTCGGTGATCATCAGCGCCATGTCAGGCCTCCAGCTTTTTGGGCAGCAGCCGCTGTGCCACCGCAGCGTTCACCATCTGAGACACATCTCCGCTCAGGTAGGAAATCTCGCGAACCAGGGTGCTGGAAATGCATTGCAGCTCGGCCTGCGGCAGCAAAAACACGGTTTCTACGGCCGGGTTGAGCTTGCGGTTCATCGCCGCCATCTGGGCTTCGTAGTCAAAGTCGGTGAGGTTGCGTATGCCGCGCACCACCGCCGAGGCATTTTGCTGTCGGCAAAAGTCCATGATCAGACCGTCAAACGGCAGCACACGCACCCGCCCGGGCATCCGCGCAGCGGCTTCGGCCGTCATGTCCAGCCGTTCGGCCAGGGTGAAGCGCGTTTTCTTGTGGTGGGCCATGGCCACCGCAATGATCACCTCGTCAAACAGCAAGGAAGCACGGCGGGCCACGTCTTCGTGGCCGAGCGTCAACGGGTCAAACGTGCCGCTATAGATGGCGATGCGGGGGCTACCGGCTGACCGGGACAGATCGAAACTCATGCCGTGAATTATGCGGGACGGGTGCTGTGGCCCGGCCTATTGGGCGGGCAATAGCCGCAGCAGGTGAAAGGCGACTTGGCCGGCTTTGCCCTGGCGGTGGACCTGCAGCCCGATCTGGGCCAGCTCATCAGCGCTCCAGACGCGTGGGGCTTCCAGGTAGATCAAACCCGTTTCGCCCACAGCGGCACGGGCTGCGGCCAGCGCCGAAAGCACCAGGGCATCGTTTTGCCCATCGGCAAACGGGGGGTCCAGAAACACCACATCCAGCCCCAGACCACCGCGCTGGCGCAGAGCAGCTACGCCGTCTCCGCGCTCCACGCGCACCGTGTCGGCACTGAGCTTGGTCTTGGTGCGGCTCAAGGCGCTCAACAAGGCGCCGTCGTGCTCCACCAGCACCACTTCGGCAGCGCCACGCGAGGCGGCTTCGAACCCGAGAGCACCCGTGCCGGCAAAGGCGTCAAGGCAGCGCAGGCCTTTCAGATCATGCCCGAGCCAGTTGAACAAGGTTTCGCGCACACGCGCGGGCGTGGGCCGCAGGCCGGGGTGGCTGGGCACTGGAAGAATGGTGCGCTTCCACTGGCCGCCGATGATGCGAACTTCATTGGGTGCGCTGGCTGGGCGCTTGTGCGCTGCAGGTGCTGGTTTTTTCATGCCCGTAGCTTAACGCTCAAGGCTTTGCGCCCACCACCACGGTCACCATGCGATCGGGTTGCAGCACGCGGTTGAAAGCGCGGCGAATGTCGGCCACGCTCACCCGCTGAACCTGCTCGGCCCAGGTATCGAGGTAATTGAGCGGCAGGCCGTTCCAGGCGATGTTGGCCACGTTGTCCAGCAACTTGCGGTTGCTGTCGATGCGCAGCGCAAAACCGTTGATGAGGAAGTCTTTGGCGGCCTGCAGTTCGGCGTCGGTCGGGCCTTGTTCTACGAACTGGCGCACCACGTCGCGCGCCACGGCCACGGCCTGGGCGGCTTGGTCTGGCCGGGTGGTCAGGCCCACCTGAAACGCACCGGCGTGCAGGCCGGGCGAAAAATAGCTGTAGACGCTGTAGCTCAGGCCGCGTTTTTCGCGCACTTCGGTGGTGAGGCGCGAGACGAAGCCGCCACCGCCCAAAATGTAGTTGCCCACGAACAGGGGGAAAAAGTCGGGGTCGTTGCGGGCCACACCGGGCTGGCCCATCAGCACCTGCGCCTGAGCTGCTTCAAGGGGCCGCTGTTCGTTCACCGCCCGCGCCAGTGGCTGCACCTGGGGCACGTTGGGCAGAGCCGCACAGCCGTGGGGCTGTACCGCGCCCACCAACTGGCCCACGATGCGGTTGGCCTGCGCGCGGTCGATGGCACCCACCAGCGTCACCTGGGCGCGGCAGGCGGCCATGTGGCGGCGGTAAAAGGCGCGCATGTCAGCCACTGAAATGGCACCGAGCGTGGCGGCCACGGGCTCAAAACCATAAGGATGGTTGCCGTACACGGCGCGGGCAAAGGCCCGGCCGGCCTGGGTAGCGGGGCGCGTATCGGCTTCTTTCAGTGCGGCCAGCGTGCGCTCGCGGTCGCGCTGCCACACGCGCTCGGGCCAGGCGGGTGCAGCGAGTTGGCGCGCGGCCAGGGCCACAGCGCGTTCCAGCAAGTCGGGCTCGGTGAGGGTGCGCAGCGACAGGGTGAAGCGGTCGCTGCCAGCCTGCGCGCCAAACTGGGCACCCAGATCGACCCAGGCTTCGCTGAGCTGGTTTTCGTCCAGTGCGGGCTGCGCGCCCTGCGCCGCCACACCCGCAGACAGCAGACCGGCGGTGGCGCTGGCCAGGCCGGCTTGGGCGAGGGGGTCGCGGCGGCTGCCGCCGTCAAAGTCGAGCTGCACGTCCAGCATGGGAATGGACGGGCTGACCACGAGGTACACGCGGGCGCCGCTGGCGTGCGTCCAGTGTTCGATGGGGATGGCGGCCTGTGCGGGCAGCAAGGCGCACAGCGCCAGCAGGCCGGCCAAGACAGAAACTGGACGGGCGAAGCGAAGCATGGATGTGAGCATGGTGGCGTCTGTGAACGGCTTTGGAGGGCTCAATGGCGGCCCAAGGCGGGGCGCGACGTTGCTGCAGCGCCGCTGACAGCGGTGCGCCGGCTGGCGTCAGGCACCAGCACGGCGGTGGTGAGCTGTTCGTCGGAGAAGTAGCGTTGTGCGACCGACTGCACCTGTGCCGCCGTGACCTGGCGCAACGCCGCCATGAGGCGGTCGCCGGTGTTCACGTCCATGCCGTTGATCCAATAGTTGCCCAGTTCTCGGGCCTGGTTGAACACCGAGTCTAGCTTGTAGATTTCACCGGCAGTCCATTGGGTTTTGACGCGCTGCAACTCGGCTGCACTGATGCCTTCGCGGGCGATGCGCGCCACCTCGGTTTTCAGGGCCGCCGAAGCGGTGTCGGCCGACACACCGCGGGCCGGCACCGCACTGAGCAAAAACAGCTGCGGGCCGCGGCCATACAAGCCGTAAGAGGCGCCCGCGCTGTCGGCCACGCGCTTGCCACCCATGCCCTCACCCTGCACCAGCGCGCGTTCCAGCCGGGCGCCACTGTAACCGTCAAGCACAGCCGAAAGCACAGTGAGTGCCAGCGCGTCCTGGCTCGCTGGGTCGTCGCCGCCGGTCCACTGGGGCACCTTGAAGGCCAGCGCCAGCATGGCCTGCTCGGCTGCTGCGCGGTATTCCAGGCGGCGCGGGCCGGCTTGCTCGGGCTCGCTGCGCGGCTTGCGCGCGGGCACCGCGCGGGCGGCCAAGCCACCGTAATGTTTTTCCGCCAGCGCACGCACTTGGGCTACGTCCACATCGCCCGCAATCACCACGGCGGCGTTGGCTGGGGTGTACCAGCGCTGGTAGAAGGCGCGCACGTCGTCGGGCGTCATAGCGTCGAGGTCGCTCATCCAGCCGATGATGGGGCGCCGGTAAGGGCTGGCCTGAAACACCGCCGCATTGAGCGCTTCAAACATGCGGGCACGTGGTGCGTCTTCGGTGCGCTGGCGGCGCTCTTCCTTGATGACTTCGAGCTCGCGCTTGAACTCGTCGTCGGCCCACTGGTTGTTGGCAAAACGATCGGCTTCCAGCCGCATCACCTCTTCAAGCTTGCCTGCGGGCACCTGCTGGTGGTAGGCGGTGGCGTCGCGGCTGGTGAAGGCGTTTTCGCGCGCGCCCAGCGCAGCCATGCGGCGGGAAAACTCGCCTGGCTTGAGCGTGGGCGTGCCTTTGAAGAGCATGTGCTCCAGCGCATGGGCCACGCCGGACGTGCCGTCCACCTCGTCGATGGACCCCACGCGCACCCACAGCATGTGGGCCACAGTGGGTGCTCGCCGGTCGGGCCGCACGATCAGCGTCATGCCGTTGGCCAGCGCAAAGGTGTGGGCCTTGGCTTCTGATGCTGCTGGCGCGGCGGCGGCGGGGGTCGGGGTTGCGGGTACCGCTGGCGCTTGCGCCAAAGCACTGGAAGCACTCAGTGCCAGGATCAAAAAAAGCGCGTTGAAGCGCGTGTCAAGCAGGTGCATGGTGCGTTTCATAGAATGCAATGGATTCTAGAGATTGAAAAATGTTCTCGTTCTTCCGAAAAAAAACCCCTACCCCTCATCCAGCACCCGCCCCGACACAGCCACCTGCTGTGGGGCCCGCTGCCGTACCTGTGGTCATATCTGTGGCCGTACCGACCGTGGCGCCAGCGGCAGCACCCCAGCCTGTGGCCCCGCCTGCGCCCATGGCTGCGCCAACGCCTGTGGTGGCTGCCGCCGCACCAGAACCGCGCAAGGGCTGGCTCGACAAGCTCAAGGCCGGTTTGCGCAAGACCGGCGCCAGCATTGCCACGGTGTTCACCGGCACGCAGATTGACGACGCGCTGTACGAAGACCTGGAAACCGCGCTGCTGATGGCCGACACCGGCGTGAAGGCCACCGAGCACCTGCTGGCCGACCTGAAAAAAAGGGTGAAAGACCAGAAGACGACCGACCCGGCCGCCGTGAAAGGGTTGCTGGCCGACGCAATCACCGATCTGCTCAAGCCGCTGCAGAAGCCGCTGGTGATTGGCGAATTCAAGCCCACGGTGATCATGGTGGCGGGCGTGAATGGCGCGGGCAAAACCACGTCCATTGGCAAGCTCACGCGCCACCTGGCCAACGAAGGCGCTACGGTGCTGCTGGCCGCAGCCGACACCTTTCGCGCCGCCGCCCGCGAGCAACTGGCCGTGTGGGCCGACCGCAACACGGTGGACATCATCACGCAGGAAGGCGGCGACCCCGCTGCGGTGAGCTTTGACGCCGTGACCGCCGGCCGCGCGCGCGGACGCGATGTGGTGCTGGTGGACACCGCCGGACGCCTGCCCACCCAACTTCACTTGATGGAAGAGCTGCGCAAGATCAAACGGGTGGTGCAAAAGGCCGACGCCACCGCACCGCACGAGGTGTTGCTGGTGATTGACGGCAACACCGGGCAAAACGCTTTGATGCAGGTAAAGGCGTTTGACGACGCGCTGCAACTCACCGGCCTGGTCATCACCAAGCTCGACGGCACCGCCAAGGGCGGCGTGTTGTGTGCGATTGCGCGCGAAAAACCGGTGCCGGTGTACTTCATCGGCGTGGGTGAAAAACTGGAAGACCTGGAAACCTTCGATGCCCGCGAATTTGCGCAAGCATTGCTGAACTGAGCAAACAAGCGCTCCAGGCGTCAGCGCTCGTCGTCCGTGTAATGGCGCCAGTTTTTCATGGCGTTGCGCATGCTGAGCACTTGACGCTCAAAGGTGGGGCAAGCCTTGCACATGGCCATGTGCATGCACAGGGCCAGCTGCTCGGCCAGGGGCAGTTCCCGGTCTTCGCGGGCAATGACCAGCGCCGTCACCTCCTTGCAGGAGCGCATCAGGGGGACTTTTCTGAGCCAGGCGTTCATCGTGCGGCAAACCAGTTCAATTCCAGACATTCACGCAAGCGCAGACGGGCGCGGTGCAACTGAACGTACAAGTTGGTCGGCGTCAAATTGAGTTCCTTACAGATCGCTTCGCTAGACAGTTCCAGCCACTCGCGCATGAGGAACAGCCGGCCTTGCACCGCGGGCAGTTTGTCGGTGCAGGCTTCCAGAATGACAAAAAATTGTCGGCTGTTCAGGTCTTGCTCCGGGTTGCCCCAATCGGCTGGCTTCTCAGCAAAGTGCCCGTCGCGCTTGAAGGCCATGTGCTCCAGCGGGTCGGTACTGTCATCTTCAGAACCCGTGTCCAGCACCACCTCGCGCTGTCGCTGGCGCATCGAGTCGATGATCTTGTGTTTGAGGATGCCCACCAGCCAGGTCTTGAGCTGCGAGCGCGCCTCGAACGCCAGAGGCTTGGCCAAAGCAGCGAGCAGGGTCTCGGAGACGGCGTCTTCTGCCCAAGCTTCGTTGCGCAGTTGCAGGCGCGCAAAGCGCATGAGGTAGCCCCGAAGGGCGACCAGCTGATGCTCGAATTCGACGGGTTGATCTGTGTGCATGTGGGCGGCTTGGAGCGAATTGGAGCGAATTGGAGCGAATTGGAGCGAATTGGAGCGAATTGGAGTGTAAGCAATCGAAGATAACTGCGACAAAAAGTATTCGTCCTTGAAGGAGATACCCGATGACGCACCCAAATACCGCTCCTGGAAGCCTCCAGCGCCGACAGTTCATGGCAATGGCTTTGCTGTGCGCTGCCGGGCCCGCTGCGCCACAGTTCACGGCACCGGCTGGCGCCACCCTGCCGGCACTGCAAGGCGCCACCGCCGATGGGAAACGGCTGCAATTGGCGGCATTTCAAGGCCGCGTGGTGCTGGTGTTTTACTGGGCTACGGGTTGCCCGGTGTGCCGCGACAAAATGAAAGAATTGCGCGCCAACCTGATGGGCTGGCGCAGTCAACCGTTCACATTGATTGGCGTGAACATGGACGCCCAGCAGCAAGACTGGCTGGACTACGAGCGGCTGGTGGCCCAAACCACACCGGCGTCTCAGCGATTCGCTTCTGTGTGGGCCGGCGGCAGCGAATTCAGCGACACCATGGGTCGCCCACTCCAGTTGCCCAGCGCCCGGCTGATCGACAAGCGAGGCCAGTTGATCGAAGCGTACCAAGGGCGCATACCCGTTGAGGCCTGGGACCGCATTGCCGACGCTCTTTGAGCCGCTGGCCATTTTTTTTATGCCGTTCTGTAAGAACCGCCCGCCCTGACTGACTCACGCCCAACCACCAGGCGCTGCGCCGCAGGCCAGTGGTTTCAACCCTTTAAATATGGAGTCACTGAAATGAACCAACGCGACCTGATCACCACTGCCGCCGCTTCGCTGATGTCGCTGGCCCTGCTGTCTTCGCCAGCTTTGGCGCAAACAACCGCCAAAGAAAAGTGCTACGGCGTCGCCAAGGCCGGGCAAAACGACTGCGGCAACCTTGCAGGCACGCATTCTTGCGCCGGCCAATCCCAAGTAGACAACGACAAAGGCGAGTGGAAGTACGTGGCGGCCGGCACCTGCAAGGCGCTGGGCGGTCTGACGGCAGACGAAGCCAGGAAGACCATGAAGTCCTGAACGGACTTCGCTACGCGCATCTAAAAAGCCGCCACATGACCACACCCGCTCATCGGACTTCAGCCGCAGCGCCCTCAGTAGGCATTGGTTGGCGGCACCCCCATTACGCGGCGTTGCTGGAACAGCAACCCGCGCTGGACTTCATTGAAGTCCATTCAGAAAACTTCTTCGCCTGCGGCGGCGCTGCGCTTGCGGTGTTGCGCGAAGGCCGCGGGCGCTACCCGGTGAGCCTGCACGGCGTGGGCTTGTCGCTGGGGTCTGTCGCTGGCATCGACCCCTGGCACCTGGACCAACTGGCGCGCTTGGCACAAGCCATTGACCCGGTGCGCGTGAGCGACCACGCCAGCTTCGCGCGCGGCCCCGGCCTGCACGCGGCCGACCTGCTGCCCGTGCCCATGAACCAGGCAGCGCTTGGCGCCATGTGCGCCAACGTGAACCAGGTGCAAGACCGCTTGCAGCGGACCATTGCGGTGGAAAACCTGTCGGTCTACGTGCCATGGCGAGACGCAGAAATGAGCGAGCCCGACTTTTTGAATGCGCTCGCGCAGCGCACCGGCTGCCAGTTGCTGGTGGATGTGAACAATATTTACGTGAACGCGCTCAACGCAGCATTGCGCGGCGAAGCCACAGACCCCCTGGGTGTGTGCATGCGCTGGCTCGACGCGGTGCAGCCGCACCATGTGGCCGAAATGCACCTGGCGGGCCATCTGCACTGCGGCGACATCGTCATTGACGACCACGGCAGCCGTGTCCATGAGTCCGTGTGGTCGCTCTACCGCCACGCCATTGGGCGCTGGGGTGCCGTGCCCACACTGATCGAATGGGACACCGATATGCCCGAGCTGCAGGTACTGCTGGACGAAGCCGAGCGCGCCCGCTGCACGACCCAACGTTGCCTGGATGCAACCGCTTTGCAGGCGGCCGCAGCATGAGCACACAGACACTGCACGCACTGGGCGCCCAGCAACAGGCGCTGCTGCAAGCGTTGCTGGCCCGGCCCGGCAGTGCGCTGGCACGCTCAGCAGCCGCTTGCCTGCCGGACTTTCTCGACACACGCCACATCCAGACCACACGCGGCCTTGCCGTGTACCAGGCCAATGGCCATGCCATGGCCGAACGGGCTTTGTTCAGCGCCTACCCCGTGGTGGCGGCACTGATCGGCGCAGCCAACTTCGCACTGCTGGCGCGCGACCTGTGGCACCAGCACCCGCCGCAGCGGGGCGATCTGGCCCAGTGGGGCGACGCCCTGCCTGGCTTCTTGCAGCACAACGCGCAACTGGCCGATGTGCCCTACTTGAGCGATGTGGCGCACACAGAATGGGCGCTGCACGCCGCCACCGGGGCCGCCGACATCGCGCCCGACCCCGCCAGCTTCGCTCGCCTGGCACACGAAGCGCCTGAAGGCCTGGCGCTCACCCTGGCGCCCGGCACCACCGTGGTGTGCAGCGCCTACCCGGTGGCAAGCCTGGTCGGGGCACACCTGCACGCAACGCCCCGGCTGGATGAAGCCGCCCAGCGCCTGCGCAACGGCCAGGGCGAACACGCACTGGTGTGGCGCCAGGGCCACCGTGCCCGCCTGCAAGGCATTCAACCCAACGCATCGGCCCTGCTGCAAACGCTACTGGCCGGCGCCGACCTGCCCCAGGCGCTGAACGCCGCCTTTGCCGTGACAGATTCAGCCAGCAACTTTGACTTTTCTGCCTGGCTGAGCGCCGCCGTAACTGACGCCCTGGTCACCGGGGTGCACAGCCTGCTGCCGAACGCCCAGCCCGAAAACCCAGCGCATGAGTCCCATCGGCCCATGAATTAAGCTCAGCCAACCGTTTTTTTGGAGACCCCATTGACAACCTTCAGTCTGTCCCGACGCGAAATCCTGACGATCGCTGGCAGCGCCACGGGTGCAGCCATCACACCCGCCTGGGCGCAATCACCCGCCACTGCTTGGACCAACCTGGAAAAAGCCGCGCGCGGCCAAACCGTGTATTTCAACGCCTGGGCCGGCAGCGAAACCACCAATGCCTACCTGCAGTGGGTAGCGGCTGAAGTGCAAACCGCTTATGGAATCAAGCTGGAGCACGTGAAGATCACCGACACCGCCGACGTGGTCAAGCGTGTGCGGGCCGAAAAGGCCGCTGGCCGCCAGGCCGGCGGCGGTACCGTGGACCTGGTGTGGATCAACGGTGAAAACTTTGCCGCCATGAAGCGCGACAGTCTGCTGCTGGCCCCGTGGGCTGACGCGCTGCCAAATTTCAAATACGTGGACACGGTGGGCAAACCCACCACCTTGAACGACTTCTCGGTGCCCACCGACGGGCAAGAGTCGCCCTGGGGCATGGCGCAATTCACCTTGTTTGCCGACAGCAAGCGCCTGCCACAGCCACCGCAAAGCATGGCCGAATTGCTGGCTTTGGCGCGCCGCCAGCCCGGGCGCATCAGCTACCCGCGCCTGCCGGACTTCACCGGTACCACGTTTGTCAAGCAGGCGCTGCTGGAACATGTGGCCGATGCCAGCGTGTTGGCCAAGCCACCTGCAGACACCGACTTCGCCAAAGTCACCGCTCCGCTGTGGCAGTTTCTGGACGCCCTGCACCCACACCTGTGGCGCGGCGGCAAGCAGTTTCCACAAAGCCCGACCGCCATCCGGCAGATGATGGCCGACGGCGAACTGCTGCTGGCGCTCACCTTCAACCCCAACGAACCGGCCAACGAAATCGCGGCCAAGCGCTTGCCGGCCACGGTGACCAGCTGGCAGTTCGCCAAGGGCACCATTGGCAACACGCACTTTGTGGCCATCCCGTACAACGCGCAGGCAGCCGCCGGCGCCCAGGTGGTGGCCAACTTCCTGCTGTCTGCCAAGGCGCAGGCGCGCAAGGCCGACATCCGGCACTGGGGCGACCCGACCGTGCTCGACCTGTCCAAGCTGCCCGCCGCCGAGCGCGCGCTGTTCCCCAGCCAGCCGCTGCCGGGCCAAGTGGCCAAGCCAGCGCCGACCCTGCCCGAGCCGCACGCGGCCTGGGTAGAGCCGGTGGAGAAGGAGTGGGCCAAAAGGTACCTGTGACGGCCATTCGTTTGTTCTGGGCAACCACCCTGCTGCTGCTTGCGGGTGGGCCGCTGCTGACCACAGCAGCGCTGGCGCTGGGCGCGCTGCTCGATGCCACGGCCTGGCGCGCACTCTGGCATGAGCCGCCATGGCTGAGCGCCCTGGGCCTCACGCTGTGGACCGGGTTGGCGTCTACCGCGCTGGCGTGGTGGCTGTCGGCGGCGTTGCTGGCGCAGGGCTTTGTGCGCCAGTCGCTGGGTCGGCTGCTGCGGGGCCTGCCGGTGATGCTGGCCACGCCGCACGCAGCCTTCGCCATTGGGCTGGTGTTTTTGCTGGCCCCCAGCGGCTGGCTGCTGCGGGCGCTGTCGCCCTGGCTCACCGCGTTTGAATTTCCCCCGCCCTGGGCCACCACGCAAGACCCCTGGGGCCTGGGGCTCATTGCAGCGCTCACCGCCAAAGAGGTTCCGTTTTTGCTTTGGACTGCAGCCACCCAGCTGCAGCGCGACGACCTGCGCCAGCGCTGGCGCAGCGAGCACGCGTTGGCCCAGACGCTGGGCTACAGCCCGCAGCGGGCATTTTGGCGTGTGGTGTGGCCACAGCTGAGCGCGCGCCTGTGGTGGCCGCTGCTCGCGGTGCTGGCCTATGGCCTCACGGTAGTCGACATGGCGCTGGTCATTGGTCCAGCCTCGCCGCCCACGCTGGCGGTGCTGGCCTGGCAGTGGCTGCAAGACGCCGACCTGGCGGTAAACGCGCAAGGCGCTGCGGCCGGCGGCGTGCTGACGCTGGCCCTGCTGGGGGCGGCGCTGCTGTGGCGGGGCTTTCAGCGCCTGCACCGGCGGGGCGGCCGGCGGCTGAACGGCCAGCGCGGTGTTGCGTCCATGCCTGCGAGCGCTCAACCATCTGCGGGTCTGCCCGCCAGCTACCTGCTGCTGGCCGGCCTTTACGGCGCCGTGCTGCTCGCGCTGGCCGTGGGCAGCGTCGCCGGCGTGTGGCCGTTCCCCAGCGTCTGGCCCGAAACCGTCACCTGGCAAGCCTGGCACCGCGTGTGGGACAGCCGCAGCACCGTGGGCACCACCCTGGGCCTGGCGCTGGCTTCGGCCGCGCTGGCGCTGGCCTGGAGCGTGGCCTGGCTGGAACTGGCACCGCGCCGCTGGGACACCGCCCTGCGCCCGGTGCTCTACCTGCCGCTGGTGCTGCCCGCCGTGCTGTGGGTGGTGGGCTTGTACAGCCTGGCGCTGCAGTGGCGGCTGGAAGGCCAGTGGCTGGGTTTGCTGCTGGCGCACACCTACATGGTGTTGCCTTATGTGCTGCTGGCGCTGAGCCCCGCCTACCTGGGTTTTGATGCGCGCTACGCCCAGCTCAACGCCAGCCTGGGCCACGGTCCCTGGCATTTTTTGTGGCGCATCAAATGGCCGCTGCTGCGCCGTGCGCTGGCTGCCAGTGCGGCGGTGGGCTTTGCCGTGAGCGTGGCGCAGTACCTGCCCACGCTCTACATTGGGGCCGGGCGTTTCAGCAGCGTCACCACCGAAGCCGTTAACCTGGCGGCCGGCGGGCAGCGCTCGCTCACCAGCGCCTACGCTGGGCTGCAGTTTCTGCTGCCCGTGCTGGCCTTTGCGCTGGCCGCCTGGCTGGGCACTCCCCGCCGTTTCAAACCCGCACACCCATGACGCTTCAGGTTCACATCACCCAACTTGGCAGTGCGCCGCGTGTGCTGTTGCAAGCGCTGCGCTTTGAGGTGCCGGCGGGTCACATCCTCACGCTCATGGGCCCCAGCGGCTGTGGCAAGAGTTCGGTGCTGGCAGCCATAGCAGGCACCCTGGGCAGCGTGGCCGAAGGCGCCCAGGCACTGCACGCCCAGGCCAGCGTGCGGCTCAACGGTGAAGAGATCGGCCAGCGGCCGACCGCGCAACGCGGCGTGGGCCTGCTGTTTCAAGACGCCCTGTTGTTCGCCCACCTGACGGTCGCAGAAAACCTGCTGTTCGCCGTGCCGCCCGGCCCGCGCGCCCAGCGCCTGGCCCAGGTGCAGCAAGCGCTGACCGAAGCCGGGCTGCAAGGCTACGGCGAGCGCGACCCGGCCACGCTCTCGGGCGGGCAGCGTGCCCGTGTGGCGCTCATGCGCGCCTTGCTGGCGCAACCCAAAGCCTTGCTGCTGGACGAGCCTTTTTCCAAACTTGACGCCACGCTGCGCGACCAGTTTCGCGCCTTTGTGTTTGAGCACATCCGCGCGCAGAACATCCCCGCCGTGCTCGTCACCCACGACGCAGCCGACGTGGCCGACCCCGCACGGGTGCTGGAACTGCCCACCCATAACGCAACCTGAATAAGCCATGCTCGATCGCGCCATCCAGACCGCCATCAAACCCGTGCTCAACCGCGTGGCGCAGGGGTTGGTGCGTCTGGGCGTCGGCGCCGACGCTGTCACCCTCACCGGCTTCGTGATCGGCATGGCCGCCGCCGTGGCGATCGCCTTACAGGCATATGTGTTGGGCCTGGTGCTGCTGCTCACCTCGCGCCTGATGGACGGGCTGGACGGCGCCGTGGCCCGGGCCACCCAGCCCACCGACCGCGGCGGGTTCCTGGACATCACCCTGGACTTTCTGTTTTACGCGGCCATTCCGCTCGCATTCGCTGTCGCCAACCCCGCCCAGAACGCCCTGCCCGCTGCCGTGCTGCTGGCCGCCTTCATTGGCACCGGCAGCAGCTTCTTGGCCTTCGCGGTGATAGCCGAAAAACACCAGGTCGCCTCCACCGCCTTCCCCGACAAAAGCTTCTACTTCCTGGGCGGGCTCACCGAAGCGACCGAGACCATCGCCGCCTTCGCTGCCATGTGCCTCTGGCCAGCCGCGTTCCCGCTCATCGCTTACGGGTTTGCGGTGCTGTGCGGCATCACGATCGCGATGCGCATCGTGTGGGGGTGGCAGCGGTTTGGGTAAAGGTCTCTGGCCGCTCCACCGAATCCGTCCAGCGTGGGGCACCAAGACACGTGCTGCCTCACACCCACGTCGGAAGGTGCGCCCACACCCAACGCCACGGACAAACCTGGGGGTATCACCCGCTCGACGGATGGCGTGTGTCGCATCGCGCACGATGGTCTCCAGCCGCCCGGATCAGCCATGCGGCTCAAAAGACCCACCGACACAGGAGACAGTCGATGACAACGCACGCGCCCATCCCACTGGCCGCCAAGCGCTACTTCTGCGAAGGACCTCGCTGACACGAGGGCCTCTTCTGGTTCAGCGCTTTTTATGCCCACCAAGTCTGGTCGTTAGGACTGGGAGGCGATGCGCGGGCAGCGCTGCGTCTCTGGTCCGAGCATCCGTTTGGCCTGGGCTGGCTGCCCAACGCCGACTTGCTGGTGTGGGCATGCCGAAGCGGCAGCTGCTGCGCCGCTCGGCCGGCCAGGCAGTGACGGCTGCCGAGCCCATGCGCGACTGGAATTGGGGAGCTGTTAGCAAGCTCCTCGGCGCGCATTGGGCGACCGCAGGGGTGTTCAGGAGTGCGACAGCGCGCCCTGGGGCACGACCCGGGTCAACCGCCAGAAGCGCGCGCTGAGCACCACGGCCGCTACCGCCAGCCCACCGACCAAGCCCACCCACAGGCCGACCGGGCCCAGCGGGCCGAAAACACCGAGGCCCAGGCTCAGGCCCATGCCGATCACCCAGTAGCAAAACACGGTGATGAGCATGGGCACTTTCGTGTCTTTGTAGCCGCGCAGCACACCCATGGCCCCCACCTGCAGGCCGTCGACCAGCTGGAAGACGGCCGCGAACACCAGAAACTTCGCGGCCACCGCCATCACCTGCGCATTGGCGGTGTAGAGGCCGGCCAGGAATTCATTGGCGCCCCAGAGCACGCAGGCAGAGAAGGCCATGAAGCCGCTGCACAGGGCAATGCCCAGGCGGCCGCGGTAGCGCGCGGCGAGCGGGTCGCCAGCGCCCAGCGCCTGGCCCACCCGCACCGTGAGCGCAATGGAGATGCCCAAGGGAACCATGAAGGCGATGGAGGCGATGTTGATGGCGATCTGGTGGCCAGCCACCGCGTCTACGCCGAAGCGGCCCATGAGCAGCGCGGTGGCGGTGAACATGCCGGACTCCATGGCCATGCCAATGGAAATGGGCAGGCCCAGGCGCACGGTTCGGGCGATGTGCGCACCGTCGGGTCGGGTCCAGGTCGGGCGCAGCCGGTGGGCGGCGTAGCGCGGGGCACGCAGGGTGTAGGCGAACAGCGCCAGGCAGCCGAGGGCCTGGGCGATGCCGGTGGACAGCGCCGCGCCGGCCCCGCCCATGGCGGGCCAGCCGAAATGGCCGTACATGAACACGTAGTTACCGAGCACGTTGAGTGGCAGCATCAGCAGCTGGGTCCACAGCATCGGCATGGTGTGGCCCATGGACTCGTTGAGAAAACGCGGCACCAGGTAGAGGCAGGTGAACGGCAAGCTCCAGCCGACCCACAACAGGTAGCGGCGCGTTTCGCTCACGATCTCGGGCGCAATGCCCAGGTGCGGCATGAGCAGCGCCAGCGCAAACAGCGTGGCGATTTGCACCAGCGACAGCCCCAGCGCCAGCCAGAGGCCCTGCCGCCATTCTTCACCGATGAGGTGGTGGCGGTTGGCGCCGACGTGGTGGGCCATGATGGGCGTGAGCGCCAGCATGAGGCCCAGGCCAGCGATGAAGGTGAAAAACCACATGGCCGAGCCCATGGCCACCGCCGCGAGGGCCAGAGGGCTGATACGCCCTGCCATCACCGTGTCGGCCACGCCCATGCCCATCTGCAGCAGCTGCGCAGTGATGACGGGCAAGGCAATGAGGGCAATGGCGCGCAGCTCGGTGCGCGCTTTCAGAAAATGGGGGGTCATCACGAAGACAGAAAAAAAGGCGCCACCCCAAAGGGCCACGGCGCCGTACAGATGCAACGATGAAAACCCTGGACTGTACCGGCGCCTGGCGGCCGATCAAGGCCTGGCCGCCTGGCGCTGGCGCAACAAGGCTTTCTCCAGCTCCAGCACCACCAGCACCACCACGCCGGCAGCGGTGCACATAAGCAACTGCGTCAGCCCCAGCGCGCGGGTGGAAAACAGGGTTTGCATGAACGGCGCGTAGGTGAACAGGGTTTGCAGCAGCACCACGCCCGCCACCGCCAGCAGCACGCGCGGTGTGCCCTGAACCCCCTTCAAGGTGAAGGAAGGCGCCCGAAGGTAGCGCACGCTGAACAGGTAAAACACCTCCATCGCCACCAGCGCATTGACCGCCACCGTGCGCGCGGTTTCCACATCGGCACCTTGCGACAGCGCCCAGCGGTACAAACCGAAGATGCCGATGAGAAACAGGAGCGACACGAAGGCGATGCGCCAGATCACGAACGGCGAGAGCATGGGCTCGTGCGCGCCGCGGGGTGGTCGTTGCATCACGCCGGGCTCGGTCGGCTCGAAAGCCAGCACCATAGCCAGCGCGATCGAGCTCACCATGTTCACCCACAAAATCTGCGCCGGCAAAATGGGCAGCGCCAGGCCCAACAACACCGCCGCCAGCAGCGAGAGCGATTCGCCGCCGTTGATGGGCAGCAGGAAGGTGACGGTCTTGCGTAGGTTGTCGTACACCGTTCGCCCCTCTTCAACCGCGTGCGCGATGGAGGCGAAGTTGTCGTCGGCCAGCACAATCGCGCCGGCCTGCTTGGCCGCTTCGGTGCCTTTGCGCCCCATGGCCACGCCCACGTCGGCCTGCTTCAGCGCCGGTGCGTCGTTCACGCCGTCGCCCGTCATGGCCACCACCTCGCCATTGGCCTGTAGGGCGCGCACCAGCCGCAGCTTGTGTTCGGGGCTGGCGCGGGCAAACACATCGACCTCGCTCACCGCCTGGCGCAAGGCGGCTTCGTCCATGTTTTCAATCTCTGGCCCGGTGATAGCGCGCAGGGCCTCGCCCATGCCCAGCTGGCCCGCAATGGCGCTGGCGGTCACACCGTGGTCGCCGGTGATCATCTTGACCCGCATGCCCGCCGCCCGGCACTGGGCCACGGCCGCCACGGCTTCTTCGCGCGGCGGGTCGATGATGCCCACCAGTCCCAGCAGCGTGAGGCCTTGCAGGTGTGTGTGGCTGTCCAGCGTGGTTTGGCGGCCCATGTGGCCACGCGCCAGCGCGAGCACGCGGCGCCCCGCGCGAGCCTGAACATCAATGGCCTGCTGCCAGTGGGCTTCGTTCAGGTCCTGGGTCTGGCCGTCGGCACCGAGCTGATGGGCGCACATGCCCAACAAACGCTCGGGCGCTCCCTTGATGAACACGTCTTGCCCAGGGCCAGCCTCTGGCATGGCCGCGTGCGCGGTGGCCATGTAACGGTGCTCTGACTCAAAAGGAATGGCGCCGGTGCGGGGCCGCTCCCGCGCCAGCTCGCCTGGCTCAATGCCGGCTTTCATGGCCAAGGTCAGCAGCGCGCCTTCGGTCGGGTCGCCCACCAGCTGCCATTGCCCGGCCTCCTTGTGCAGGCTCGCGTCGTTGCACAAAGCCGCCGCCTCGGCCAGCGCCAACAGGGCCGGCGCTTCCCGGAACAGCTCGGCGGGCTGCAATGCATGGGCGTCGCGGACCAAGGCACCCTCTGGCGCATACCCCGCGCCACCGACCTCGATCACCTGCTCCGCCATCACCACTTGCTGCACCGTCATCTCGTTGCGGGTGAGGGTGCCGGTCTTGTCGGAACAGATCACCGTCACCGAGCCCAGCGTTTCCACCGCCGGCAGGCGGCGCACCACGGCGTGGCGCCCCGCCATGCGCTGCACGCCGATGGCCAGGGTGATGGTCAGGATCGCGGGCAGACCTTCGGGAATGGCGGCCACGGCCAGGCCCACCGCGGTCATGAACATGTCGCTGGCGGGCATGCCGCGTACGAAAGTGCCAAAGGCAAACAGCGCGCCAGCGGCCAGCAAGATGGCCACGGTGATCCAGCGGGACAGCTGGGCCATGTTGCGCACCAGCGGCGTGGTGGTTTGCTCCACCGAAGCCAGCAGACGGCCGATGCGGCCCATTTCGGTGCGTGCGCCGGTGTCCACCACCACCGCGCTGGCCTGGCCCTGGGTGACCATGGTGCCGGCATAGGCCATGCACAGGCGGTCACCCAGTGCCGCAGCGCCAGCCACCGGGTCCAGCGCCTTGTCCACCGGCACCGACTCGCCCGTGAGCGCCGCCTCGTCCACCCGCAGGTTGTGGCTGCGCAGCAGGCGCACGTCGGCCGCCACACGGTCCCCCGAGGCCAGTTGCACCACGTCGCCGGGCACCAGGTCGGCGGCGTCAACCTCGATCAAGCGGCCATCGCGCAACACCATGGCATGGGGCGCCAGCAAATGCCGGATGGCCTGCAAGGCCTTTTCGGCCTTGCCCTCCTGCAGCACCCCAATGGTCACGTTGAGCAGCACCACGGCCAAAATGACGAACGCGTCCAGCCAGTGGCCAATGGCCGCAGTGGTGAACGACGCCGCCAGCAACACATAAATGAGCAGGTTGTGAAACTGCGCCGCCACACGCCGCCACAGGGGCACGCTGGCTTCAGCCTCCAGCTGGTTGGGGCCAAAACGCTGCAGGCGTTCCTGCACCTGCGTGCTGCTCAGGCCACCGGCCTCGGCGCCCAGCTGGGCGAGCACACCGGACGTACTGAGCGTGTGCCAAGCCGGTGTGTTGTGTGGGCTGCGGGATGCTTCGGTCGTGGAATGAGGAGAGGCCATGGCTCGGTCGACGTAAAACAAGTGGGTGGGCAGGGCTTTGCGAGCCTACCCGTCTCCACCTTAACCCAGGCCCGCGCACAGCCGTGCACCGGGTCTGCCCGATCGTTCGCCCTGTTGACGAAGCTCAAGTGCCCGAACGGCTGCGGTGGGCCTGCAGCCGCAGCCAGTCGGCTGGCTCGTCCACGTCCCACAGGGTGGGCAGCTCGGTGCAGCTGGCGCCTGCTTCATGCAAACGCTCCAGGGTCTGTGCCAGCACGCGCTCGGTGCTCCAGTCGATGCGTTCAAACACGCAGGCCAGTGGGCTCCGCAGGCCCAGCAGCACATAGCCGCCGTCTTCGGCCGGGACCACCACGGCGTCGTGCGTTTGCAGAGCATCGGCGGCCTGCTGCAGGTGAGCAGGCGTGAGCGCCGGGCAGTCGGTGCCCACCACCAGCCAGGGCATGTGGGGGTGCGCCGCAAAGTGCGCAGCCATGGCGGCAGCCATGCGCTGGCCCAGATCACCAGGGGGCTGCGGCGAGCACACCACGCCATGGCGCTCGCGCAGCGCGCGAAAGAAACGGTGGCGGGTATCGGGCGCACACCACAGCGTGAGCGGGCCGGTGCTGGCCGCGCGCACGGTGGCCAGGGTTTGCAGGGCAAAGGCGCGCTGGGCACGGGCGGCACCGGCGGCACCCAGCAGCGGTATCAGCCGCGTTTTGGCCAGGCCGGGCACCGGCGCCTTGGCGACCACAGCCACCGCGGCCGGAGCGCGCGGCGTGTAGCCGTAGCGCAAGGCCAGGGCGTGTGGGTCGGCTCCGGCGGCATAGGCAGCGCGCAGGCGCCACATGAGCACCACGGTGCGCCACAGGCCATGCTGGTCCCAACGCCGGCCAGCGGTAGTGGCGCGCTCGGCCACGCAGGCCGGCGGCGAGCAGCGCTTGAGCCGGGCGCTGAGCTCGATGTCCTCCATGAGCGGCAGGGGCGCAAAGCCACCCAGCGACTCAAACACGCGCCGTCGCACAAACAGGGCCTGGTCACCGGTGGCGATGCCACTGAGGCGCGAGCGCCCGTTCATGAACGCCGCCACCATGGGCAGCAAGGGGTGGGCGCCGTCAATGCGCACGTCAAACCGCCCCCAGGCAGCGCCAGCGCTCAACGCGGTTTCAATGAGTCGGTCGGCATCGGGCGGCAGCTGGGTGTCGGCGTGCAGAAACAGCAGCACATCGGCCCCGGCACGCGACGCTGCCACAGCCCCGGCGTTCATTTGCGACGCGCGTCCGCGGGGTGCGCTCAGCACAGTGTCGGCCAGGGGCTGGGCCACGGCGCAGGTGGAGTCGGTGCTGCCGCCATCGACCACCACCACCCAGACCCCGCGTGCGCGCAGCGGTGCCAGCGCCAGCAGCCGTGGCCGCAAAGCGGCGGCTTCGTTGAGCACCGGAACCACCACGGCCAGCTTCATGGGCACAGCGCTTCGCTCAGCGCGCTCAGTTCGTGCAACAGACGCTGTACCACACAGGGGCTGAGGTAGTGGTCGACCCGCTCGCGCACATGGCGCACCAGCTGGGCCTGGCTGTGCTGGACCGACCAGTCTTCGCCGTCGCCCCCCTTTCGCGCGGATTCATCCGAAAGCACGCGCCACTTGGCGCACCAGGTGAGCGACCACAAGGCCATGGCGCTGCGCAGCGGCACATGCCACGCGGCAGCACCCTGGGCGGCAGGCCCGGCGGCAGCGGTCCAGTCGCGGTAAAAGCCGGCCACGGCGTGGACGTTGAGCACGGCGTGGGTGTCCACATCCCAGGTGGTCGAGGTGTAGAGCGTAGCGTGGGCCAGGTCGAGCCCGGGGTAGCTGTAGCGGCATTTTTCCAGGTCCACCAGCACGGCGCGGCCGTCGTCACGCACGATGAAGTTTCCGGGATGGGCGTCAAACGCCACCAGGCGGCGCGGCGGGCGCTCGGGCGCTGCGCACCGGGCTTTGAGCTGCTGCAGTTGCTGCGCCACCGCGTGCGCCACCTCGGGCGCCACGCAAGCCGCAGGCAGATAACGGGCCTGGGCGCCAATCTCGTCATGCAAGGCCCGCAGCGGGTCGGGCGCCCACAGCAACGGCGCTCCGTCGGCCAGGCTGGGCAGCGCCAGAGCGTGCAACGATGCCAGGCTGAGCGCAATGGCGGGCAGGTCGTCCGGCAAGCGGGCGGGTCGGCCCACCACCTCGTCCACCAGCAAGGCACCGCGCGGCAGCTGGACGCTGGGCGCCAGCCAGCCGTGCAGTGATGGGGTGTGGCCGCTTCGGGCTGCGCGGTCAAAACATGCGCGCTGGTAGGCCAGGTTGTGGGCAGCGCCCAGCCCCATCTGGCTTTGCTTGGGTATGCGTGCCAGCAACCCGCTGCCCACCAGGCGCACATGGTCGTGGGCCAACCCTTTGTCGGGCAGGGGCTCCAGCGGCTGCTGGGCGCCCGGGTGGTGTGCGCCGGCCAGGGCTGCGCGCAAGGCGGTGCACAGGGCTTGCGTCCGGTCTGACCGCGAAGGCGCAAGCGCGTTGTCGGAGGCATCCGTGGGGTTCATGGGTTTGGGGGCGGTGGGTCGGCAGGGTCCGAGTGTAAGAATGGGCGGCCTGCTGCGACTCACACGCAACAGAACCAACAAGGAACAGTCTTGAATCTCCGCAAAGTCTTACTCCTCATCGCGGTGCTGCTGGGCATCGTGGCTTTCTTTGCGTTGGGGCTGGACCGCTATTTCAGTCTGGCGTTCTTAAAAGAAAGCCAAGCCAGCTTGGCAGCCCTGCGCGAACAGCAGCCGCTGCAGCTGGCGCTGGGTTTCTTTCTGGTCTATGTGGCGGTCACCGCGCTGTCGCTGCCAGGCGCGGTCATTGTCACGCTGGCTGGCGGCGCCATCTTTGGCCTGGGATGGGGTTTGCTGCTGGTGTCGTTTGCGTCCAGCGTGGGCGCCACACTGGCTTTTTTAACCGCGCGCTTTTTGCTGCGCGACTCGGTACAGAGCCGCTTTGGCCAGCGCCTGGCTGATGTGGACAGAGGCATACAGAAAGACGGCGCCTTTTACCTCTTCACGCTGCGCCTGATTCCGGTGGTGCCGTTCTTCGTCATCAACCTGCTGATGGGCCTGACCAAGATGAAGACCTGGACGTACTACTGGGTGAGCCAGGTGGGCATGCTGGCCGGCACCGCCGTGTATGTGAACGCCGGCACGCAGCTGGGCCAGCTGGACTCGCTGCAAGGCATTTTGAGCCCCGGCTTGCTGGGCAGCTTTGTGCTGCTGGGCTTGTTCCCGCTGATCGCGCGCAAGATCGTCGAGGCGGTGCAGAAACGCAAGGTGTACGCAAAGTGGGCCAGCGTGCGGCCCGCGAAGTTCGACCGCAACCTGATCGTGATCGGTGCGGGCGCGGGCGGCCTGGTCTCGGCCTACATCGCCGCCGCCGTCAAGGCCAAAGTGACGCTGATCGAAGCGCACAAGATGGGCGGCGACTGCCTGAACTACGGCTGCGTGCCGAGCAAGGCGCTGATCAAGAGCGCCAAGCTGGCACACCAGATGCGTCATGGTGCGAACTACGGCCTCTCGGACACCACACCCACCTTCAGCTTCAAGGCGGTGATGCAGCGCATCCACGACGTGATCGCCGCCATCGAGCCGCACGACAGCGTGGAGCGCTACACCGGCCTGGGCGTGGAGGTGCTGCAGGGCTACGCCAAGCTGGTGAACCCGTGGACGGTGGAGATCGCGCTGAACAGCGGCGGCACGCAACGCCTGACCGCGCGCAGCATCGTGATCGCCGCAGGCGCACGCCCTTTCGTGCCGCCGCTGCCGGGGCTCGACGACGTGGGCTACGTCACCAGCGACACGCTGTGGGACGAATTTGCCAAGCTGGATGACGTACCGAAACGCCTGGTGGTGCTGGGCGGCGGGCCCATCGGCTCGGAACTGGCGCAAAGCTTTGCCCGCCTGGGCTCGCAGGTGACGCAGGTGGAAATGGGCGCGCGCATCATGGTGCGGGAAGACGAAGAGGTGTCGGCGCTGGCCAAGGCCTCGCTGGAAGCCGATGGTGTGGCGGTGCTGACCGGCCACAAGGCGCTGCGCTGCGCGCTGGTGGATGGCGAGAAGACCTTGGTGGTGGAACACGGCGGCGCCGAGAAGCGCATTGCGTTTGACCAGCTGCTGTGCGCCGTGGGCCGCGTGGCGCGGCTGACCGGCTACGGCCTGGAAGACCTGGGCATTCCGACCAACCGCACGGTCGAAACCAACGAGTACCTGCAGACGATTTACCCCAACATTTACGCCGCCGGCGACGTGGCCGGGCCCTACCAGTTCACCCATGTGGCGGCGCACCAGGCCTGGTATGCCGCGGTGAACGCGCTGTTTGGCGACTTCAAGAAGTTCAAGGCCGACTACTCGGTGATCCCCTGGGCCACCTTCATCGACCCCGAAGTGGCGCGCGTGGGCCTGAACGAACAGGAAGCGAAGGAAAAGAACATTCCCTACGAGGTCACGAAGTACGGCATTGACGACCTGGACCGCGCGATGGCCGACAGCGAGGCCCACGGCTTCGTGAAGGTGCTCACCGTGCCGGGCAAAGACAAGATCCTGGGCGTGACCATTGTCGGCACGCACGCGGGCGACCTGCTGGCCGAGTACGTGCTGGCCATGAAGCACGGCCTGGGTCTGAACAAGATCCTGGGCACGATCCACACCTACCCGACGCTGGCCGAGGCCAACAAATACGTGGCCGGCGAATGGAAGCGCGCCCACCAGCCGCACCAGTTGCTGGCCTGGGTGAAGAAGTTCCACGACTGGAAACGCGGTTGAGCCAGCGGTTGGACCCCGCCCACCTCAACGGAGTCCACACACCATGACCACACGCCGCCACTTCATCGCCCTGATGGCCACCACCGTCGTGCCGCTGGCGGTCCAGGCGCAAACCGCCTTTGACCACCGCTACGCCGCTTGGGAGGCCTTGCTGAAAAAACACGTGCGCTGGCTGCCCGACGGCAAGCAGTCGCGCGCCAACTACAAGGGCTTTGCCGCCGACCGCGCCGCGCTCAAAGCCGTACTGGGCATGTTGAGCGCCGTGCCCCAAGCCAGCTTCGACGGCTGGAGCCGGCCACAGCAGATGGCGTTCTTGATCAATGCCTACAACGCCTTCACCGTCGAGCTGATCCTCACCCAGTACCCCAACCTCAAGTCCATCAAAGAGCTGGGCTCTTTCGTGCAGTCGGCCTGGAAAAAGAAGTTCTTCACCCTGCTGGGCGAAGAGCGCCACCTGGACTGGATCGAACACGAGCAGCTGCGCCCGCGCTACAACGAGCCGCGCATCCACGCCGCCGTCAATTGCGCCAGCATCGGCTGCCCGGCGCTGCGCGACGAGGCCTTCACCGCCGAGAAGCTGGAAGCCCAGCTCGAAGACGGCATGCGCCGCTTCATGGGCGACCGCACACGCAACCGCGTGCGTGGCGACAAGGTGGAAGTAAGCAGCATCTTCAAGTGGTTCAAGGAAGACTTTGAAAAAGGCCACGGCGGCTTCAAGCAGGTGGAAGACGTGTGGGCACGATACGCTGAACTGCTGAGCGACCAACCCGCTGAGCAGGCCGCGCTGAAAGCCAAAACGCTGCGCGTGGGCTACCTCGACTACGACTGGTCTTTGAACGACACCGGGCGGTGAACATGCGCCACTGGCTGGCGCTGTGCGCCCTGTTCCCCTTGGCCGTGGGTGCCGAAACACCGCCGCCCCTGCCGCCGCTGTTGAAGGCCGACGGCACGCTCAACCCGGCCTGGCGTTTTGTAGGTTTCCCGAAAAAACACGCCGATCTGCCCGCCACCCGCTTCGAAGCCGCCAGCGCAGATGGCCAAGCCGCGCTCAAAGTGAGCACCGCGTCGTCTTACGGCACGCTGGTGCACGACACCCCAGGCGCTGCGCCTGGGCGCCTGCAATGGCGCTGGCGGCTCGACCAGCCGCTGAGCGGCGGCAAGGCCTCGCCCGACCTGCGCACCAAGGCCGGCGACGACGCCGCGCTCAAGGTCTGCGTGATGTTTGACCACCCGCTGGAGCGCGTGCCGTTTGTGGAGCGCACGGTGTTGCGCCTGGCCCGCAGCGTGAGCGGCGAAGCCTTGCCAGCGGCCACGCTGTGCTATGTGTGGGACAGCGCCACCCCGGCGGGCCTGCAAGGCGCCAACCCCTACACCCGGCGCGTGCGCTTCATCAGCCTGCAAGGCCAGGGCGCCGCACTGGGCCAGTGGGCCACCGAAACCCGCGACGTGGCTCAAGACTTCGCCACACTGTTTGGCGACGAACTGCCCGCAGGCGCACCCCCGCCCCGCGTGGGCACGGTGCTGATCGGCGCGGACAGCGACAACACCGCCAGCCGCAGCACCGGCTGGGTCGACGGTTTGCGCTGGCTGGCCGTGGCGCCCTGAAAGCGCTCAGCCGTTCAGTGCTTGGCCGGGGCCGTGGCCTTGGCCGCAGCGTCAAACCCGCCCTTGGCCTTCCACTCTTCCATGCCACCCTGCAAGATGCGCAGGTTGTCCCAGCCCGCCACGCGCATGGCGAAACCGGCCTGGGCCGAGAGCGAACCGGTGTTGCAGTAAATGAGCACCGGTTTGTCTTTCGGGATGGTGTTGCGCTTGGCCAGCACCTGGCGCCAGTCCAGGTTGATGGCGCCGGGAATGTGGCCCTTGGCAAACTGGCTGGCGTCGCGCGCGTCGATGACGATCATCTTTTTCCACTCGTCGGCCGGGATCTGCTCAGCAAAGATCACGCCGCCGCCGTAGTCCACAAACTCCAGGTAAGCCTCCATCTCGTCGACGGCGATGGCTTTGTTGTCGGCCTGGGCCCACGACGCAGCGGCCAGGACCACGGCAGCCAGGGCGGTTTTCAAAAAACGGTTCATGTTCAGGACTCCATGCGGGTGGCACTGGCAGCGCCACGAAGCCCAGAATATAAGCGTGCAATGATTTTTTAATCTAGTCGCTTTCCCGCATGGCCGCGCGGCACAGCTCAGCAGCCCAGCAAATCGGCCAGGTGCAGCAGATCGCGGGCATGCAGCGTGTTGGCCGGGTCGGGCGACACGTCTTTGGGCTGCGCAGCGCCGAATTCGAACGGGCGTTCAATGTAGGCCGTGGCCAGGCCGCAGGCGCGGGCCGCCGCCAGGTCGTCCTGGTGGGCAGCCACCAGCATCACGTCGGCGGGCGCCACATCAAACGTTTGTGCCACACCGAGGTAGGTGCGGGGGTCGGGCTTGTAGGCGCGAAACACCTCGGCGGACAAGATGCAGTCCCACGGCAGCCCGGCGCGTTTGGCCATGTTGGTCAGCAGGCCGATGTTGCCGTTGGACAGCGTGCATAGGGTGAAGCGCGTCTTGAGTCGCGTGAGCCCCTGCACCGTGTCGGGCCAGGGGTCCAGCCGGTGCCAAACGCGGTTGAGGTGCTGGCGCTCGGTCTCACCCAGGTGGTCCAGGCCAAAGCGGGGCAACAGGCCGTCCAATATGAGGCGGTGCAGTGCGTCGATGCGCGTCCAGCCCAGCTCACCCGATCGCACCCGCGCCATGGCCGGCTGGTAGCCCGCGCGCCAGGCGAGCGCGAAGGCGCCGGCGTCCACCGCCGGGTACAGCGCCTGCACCTCGCGTTGGACGCTGCCGTGCCAATCGACCACGGTGCCAAAAATGTCAAAGGCCAGTACGTGCGGTGTGTGCATGGGTGGACTCCATCTGGACAGGCAATGGGGGGGGAGAGGTACAAGTCAAACAAGCTCGGCCAGCACCGCCAGCAGTGCAGCCCGCTCGGCCTGGGGCGAAAACAGCGGCGCCCGGCTGGCGCACTGGGCCTGCAGCGCCACGAGCGTGCCGCTTCTCTGTGTCAGCTCACCGCGGCAGCGGCGCAGCAGGGCCACCAGGTCGGCCGCATCGCCGGGGGCAAAGTAGCCAGCGTATCCCGTGCCCAGCATGCCCACATTGCCCGCCACGCGCGAGGCCAGCACCGGCGTGCCGCACAACACCGCTTCCATGATCACGTGGGCGCCGCCTTCCATGCGGCTGGGGTGCACCAGCAGGTGGGCGCGCTGGATGCGCGCGCGCGTGGCGGCGTGCGACAAGCCACCCAGCCAGCGGTAGTGCGGGCAGTCGTGCATGGTTTGGCGGGCGGCTTCGCCCAGCGCGGGGTCGAGCGCGTGGCCCACGTGGTCAATCAAAATGCCTTCGTCGGGCTGTATCAGGCGCGCCGCTTCAAACAGCGTCTGCGGCGACTTTTCTTCACGCAGATGGCCCACCATCACCACGCGCAGGTGGCTGCAGGTTTTGGGCAGCGTCTGGCGCGCCGTGCTGGACTGAAACACCACGCGGCACTGGCTGCGCAGCGCTTCGGGCAGTTCTTGCGGGCCTTGCTCTTGCAACACGATCAGGCGGTGCGCCAAGGCCAGCGACTGCTGGGCACTGGCGTCGGTGGCAATGTCGCGGTAGAGATCGGTGCCAGTGAGCGCCAGCACCAGCGGCTTGCCGGGACAGGCCTGTGCCCAGGCGGCCACCGAAGCAGCCGAGCGGCGCGCGTGCAGGGCCAACAACAGATCGGTCTCGCCCTCTTCCAGCGCATCGGGCCACTGTTTGCACAGCCGAACCCGATAATGCCCCGACAGCATGTGCGCCCAGCGGCGGGCGGTTTGCCAGTTGCCGTTGTTGGCGTCGGCCAGCGCCGGCGTGACGATACAAAGCGAAGGTTTTTTCATGGAACAGCGAGTGTCTGACATTGTGTCCGAACCCACCGGGGAGGCCGAACAAGCCCGCTGCGCTGACAAGGTGGCGCTGGCCGCTGCGCTGACCGACGCACGGGCGCGCACGCTGGCGCTGTTTGGCGCCTACGAGGCCGCGCTGGGCGCCGGCTTGCGCGTGCCCTGCACGCCCGAGCTGAACCTGCCGCTGTGGGAGCTGGGCCATGTGGGTTGGTTTGCCGACTGGTGGTTGGCCCGCAACCCCGAGCGCCCGCGCGGCTTGCAAGCCAACCCCGACGCACCGCGCCACCCGGCCCGGCAAGCGCTGCGCGGGCTGGACGCGGACGGCCTGTTCAATTCCAGCACGGTGGCCCATGACCTGCGCTGGACCTTGAACCTGCCCAGCGCCGACGAACTGCGCGCCGACCTGGCTGAGAGCCTGAAACACACGCTGGCGCTGCTGCAAGACGCAGAAGCCACCGACACCGGCCTGTATTTCTTTCGCCTGGCCCTGTTTCACGAAGACATGCACGCCGAAGCGGCGGTGTACATGGCCCAAAACCTGGGCTTTGACCCCCTGCCCGGTGCTGTCGCGGCAACAACCACAGCGCACCCGCCGCGCACGCTGCAGGTGCCCGCCACCGCCTGGCAGCTGGGCCGCAGCAGACCGGGTTTTGCGTTTGACAACGAGCTGGGCGCCCACCCGGTGGGCGTGGCCGCGTTTGAGATCGACGCGCAGGCTGTGACCTGGGCGCAGTACCTGCCGTTCATTGAGAGCGGCAGCGCAGCGCAGCGCCGGTTTTGGAGCGATGCCGGCTGGGCCTGGCGCAGCCGCACGCAGCCCGCCTGGCCGCGTTATGTGCGCCCGTCCGGCTCCGGCTGGGAACAGCTGCGCCACGGCCGGTGGCAGCCGCTGGACCTGGCCGCCAAAGCCTGCCACCTCACGGCCCATGAAGCCCAGGCCTGGTGCGCCTGGGCCGGGCGGCGCCTGCCCACCGAGGCCGAATGGGAAGTGGCCGCGCACACGCTGCCCGGCTTTGCCTGGGGCGATGTGTGGGAATGGACGGCCAGCCCGTTTGTGCCCTTCCCCGGCTTCGCGCCGCATCCGTATGTGGACTATTCAGCGCCTTGGTTTGACGGCCGCCCGGTGCTCAAAGGCGCCAGTCCTGCCACGGTGCCGCGCATGCGCCACCCCAAGTACCGCAACTTCTTCACGCCCGAACGCAACGACATCGTGGCGGGGTTTCGCAGTGTGGTGATGGCCTGACGCGCTGGGGAAAGGGACCCGGCCAGGGACGGGGCCGTCTTCGTTCAGGCTGGTGCCCAGAACACACTGAACCAGCCGCGCGCATCCGTCCAGTGGGTGGGCGCACCAAAGCCTGCTTTGCGCAGCAGCGCCTCGAAATCTTCCGGCTGCCATTTGTAGGAATTTTCCGTGTGCACCTGCTCGCCGTCGGCAAACTGGCGCTCACCACCGGGCCAGCGCACGGTTTGCGCGCCCTCGGACTGCAAATGCATTTCAATGCGCGAATCGGCCTCGTTGAAAAAGGCCACATGGCGCCAGCGGGCGGGGGCAAAGTCGGTGCCCAGCAAGGCGTTGGTGTGCAGCAGCAGGTTGCGGTTGAAGGCGGCGGTCACGCCCAGCGGGTCGTCGTAAGCGGGCTCCACAACCGCCTTGGGTTTCACGCGGTCCACGCCAATGAGCAGCCCGCCGCCGGGCCCGCCCCCGGCGCACACGGCATGGGCCTGGCGCAGCAGCGCCAGCGCCTCGGCGGGGTTGAAGTTGCCAATGCTGGAACCAGGGTAAAACACGCAGCGCGGCGCGCCGGCTGCGCCCTGCCCGCCCAGCCAGTCGTTGGCCGCAGCCGGCAGGGCCAGCTGGGCAGAAAAGTCCAGCCCCAAGCCCAGCATGGGCAAGCTCGGGTGGCGCTGCTGCAGCTGGCCCATGGCGTGGCGCAGGTAGTCCACCGAAATGTCCACCGCCACATAAGCGGCCGGGCTCAGCGCCGAAAACAGGCCAGCGGCTTTGGCACAGCTGCCCGCGCCCAAGTCCACCAGCACCGCACCCGGCGGCACCTGCTGCGCCATGGCGCTGGCTTGCGCCTGGAAGATGGCCGCTTCGGTGCGCGTGGGGTAGTACTCGGCCAGCTCGGTGATGGCGTCAAACAGGCGCGAGCCCAAAGCGTCGTAAAAAAACTTGGGCGCCACATGCGCCGGCTGGGCGTGCAGCCCAGCGGCCAGCTCAGCGCGCACGGCGGCTTGGTCGGCCTGGTGCAGCTGAATGAAATGGGGCGCGGCGGTGGGGTGGTGCATGGTGCGGGGTGGGTTTGCTTGGGTGCGAAACGCTGTCGGCTTTATAAACCAGCGCACCATCACGGCGTGGCCGCAGGGGCCGGGTATTTCTTACAGGGACATGCCCCAAGGCCCCTCAAAACCAAAACGGACCTTTGGCGCGGTTTAATACGGGTCCCCCATCCTTTTTTATCGGATAACCATGCAAGCCACCTTTTCCCGCACCAAACGCGCACTCTTGACCTGCGCTGTGCTCGCCGCAGGTACCGCCTTCACCGGCCTGGCCCAGGCGCAAAGCGTCTTCCGCGTCACCACCATCCCCGAAGAAGCGGCCACCGAGCAGGTGCGCAAATTCACCCCACTGGCCAACTACCTGGAAAAAGCACTGGGCGTGAAGGTGGAATTCACACCAGTGAGCGACTACCCCGCCGCCGTGGAAACGCTGGTGAACAAAAAGGTGGACCTGGTGTGGTTTGGCGGCTTCACCTTTGTGCAGGCCAATCTGCGCTCAGGCGGCAAGGTGGTGCCTCTGGCGCAACGCGAAGAAGACACGAAATTCCAATCGGTGTTCATTGCCAAGACGGATTCGGGCATCAAAACCCTGGCCGACATGAAGGGCAAGCAGGTGTCGTTTGGCTCGCAAAGCAGCACCTCGGGCCACCTCATGCCCCGCAGCTTTTTGCTGCAAGCCAACATCAACCCAGAAAAAGATTTCCGCCGCATCGCCTACAGCGGCGCGCACGACGCCACCATCGCCTCGGTGGTGAGCGGCAAGGTGGACGCGGCCGCGCTGGACATCACGGTGTGGAAAAAGTTTGTGAACGAAAACAAGGTGGACACCCAGGCGGTGAATGTGTTCTTCACCACGCCGGGTTACTTCAACTACAACTGGTCGGTGCACGCCGACATGCCGGCCACCATGCAGACCAAGGTGAAAGCCGCTCTGCTGGCGCTGGACCCGGCCAACCCCGAGCACGCCGAAATCCTGCGGCTCAACCGCGCCACACGCTACATCGCCACTACACCCGACAACTACAAAGGCCTGGAAACCGCTGCCCGCAGTGCCGGCCTGCTGTGATCGGATCTGAAAGCGGAACCCCGTTTTGAAGATTGAACTGCTGGGCGTCAGCGCGCGCCACCCGGCCGCCCGCCCAGGGGCCGCACACGCGCTCAAAGGCTTGAATCTGCATTTCTCGCCTGGCGAACAGGTGGCTGTGATCGGTCCCTCGGGGGCGGGCAAAACCACGCTGCTGCAGGTGCTGGCCTGCGCCATGCCACCCGTGGCGGGCACGCTGGCCCTGGGCGGCACCAACCCGTGGCAGCTGCCGCGCAGCGCTTTGCAACGCCTGCGCGGCGGTTTGTTTCTAGCGCCCCAGGTGCCGCCGCTGCCGCCGCGCCAGCGCGTGGTCACCGCGGTGCTGGCCGGGCGCTTGCCGGCCATGAGCCTGCTGGCCAGCCTGCGCTCGCTGTTTTACCCAACCGACATTCCGGCCGCGTTTGACGCGCTGGACCGCTTTGACCTGGCCGACAAGCTGTTCGAACGGGTCGACCGCCTCTCGGGCGGCGAACGCCAACGCGTGGGCCTGGCGCGGGCGCTGCTGGCGCCAGCCCGGCTCTGGCTGATCGACGAGCCTTTGTCGGCCCTGGACCCCACCCGCTCGCAACAAGCCATCACCACCTTGCTGGCGGGTGCCCAGGAACGCAGCGCCACCCTGGTGGCCACGCTGCACCAGGTGGACGTGGCGCTGGCGCACTTTCCGCGCATCATTGGCCTGCGCGACGGCGCGCTGGCCTTTGACCTGCCCGCGGCCGAAGTCACCCGAGAACGGCTGGCCCAGCTGTACGACCAGTTTGAACACGAGCTGCGCGGCGAGGTACCTGTGGAACCGCTGGCGCCGCCCATGGGGCCGCAACCAGTTGTCATGCATTGCCGCTGAAACCGTCGCTTGACACGTCGCCCATGAACACCACCGCCTTGCCTGGCCCCCGTGCGCCCGACCGCGACCCAGCCTGGCTGGGTCGCGTGTTCTGGTCGGGCCTGTGCCTGGTGCTGCTGTGGCCGCTGGGTGTGGCCACCGAGTTCAAGCCCTGGGTGCTGCTGGAGCCCGAAAACGTCAAGATCAGTGCGCAGTTCATCGGCAGCTTCTGGCCGCTGGTGTTTGACGCCGAGTTTTTGGCCATGGTGGCCCGCGAGACCTGGCGCACAGTGGCCATGGCCACCGCGGGCGTCACGCTGGCGCTGGTGCTGGCGGTGCCGCTCACGCTGCTCAACACGCGGGTGTTGTCCATCTCGGCGCTCTCGGGCCGCATGGCGCGCGGGCCTTACTGGCTGCGCCAGAGCGTGCGCTGGCTGTTGATTTTTTTGCGCAGCATCCCCGAGCTGGTGTGGGCGCTGGTGTTTGTGCGGGTGGTGGGCCTGGGGCCCACGGCCGGTGTGCTCGCCATTGCACTCACCTACGGCGGCATGCTGGGCAAGGTATATGGCGAGATTCTGGAAAGTGGCGAAACCCACGCAACTGAGACGCTGCTGCGCAACGGGAGCGGGCGCCTGCAAGCCTTCTTTTACGGCCTGCTGCCCACCAGCGCGGCCGAGCTCACGAGCTACACCGTGTACCGCTGGGAATGCGCCATTCGCAGTTCGGTGGTGCTGGGGTTTGTGGGTGCCGGTGGGCTGGGCCAGCAGCTGGACAACTCCATGAAAATGTTTGAAGGCGGTGAAGTGGCCAGCATGCTGCTTGTGTTCATGGCGCTGGTGGCGCTGGCCGACCGGGTGAGCGCGTGGCTCAGGAAAGCACTCGGATGACCACCAGAACGCGCGCCGCCAACGACACCCACAAACTGCCACCGCCGCTGTTTGACGCGCGGTGCAAAGCCTGCTGGTTCACGGCCGCCCTGCTGGTCTTGGTGGTGGCCAGCTTCTGGTCGCTCGACCTGCAGTGGGGCCAGTTCTTTTCGCTGGAAGCCGCGCACAGCATGGGCCGCTTTCTGGCCGAGTTTTTCCCGCCCGACACCTCGCCCGAGTTTCTGAGCAAAGTGGCGCTGGGTGCCTGGGAAACGCTGGCCATGTCGGCCCTGGGCACGGTGCTGGCCGCTGTGGCGGGGCTGGCGCTGGCGCTGCCGGCCAGCCGTCTGCACCAGGACGACACCGCCTGGGCCCGCGCGCCCACCCGCCTGGTACTGAACGCGCTGCGCAGCATCCCCGAGCTGGTGTGGGCGGCGCTGCTGCTCATATCCGCCGGGCTGGGCCCGTTTGCCGGCACACTGGCGCTGGCCTTTCACACCACGGGCGTGCTGGGCAGGCTGTTTGCCGAAGCCATTGAAAACACACCGCCTGGGCCGGGCGCGGCGCTGCGGGTGCAAGGTGTGGGCAATTTCAGGGTGTTCGTTTACGCCACGCTGCCGCAGGTGCTGCCCCAGCTCATGAGCTACGCGCTGTACCGCTGGGAAAACAACATACGCGCCGCCGCCGTGCTGGGCGTGGTGGGCGCGGGCGGCCTGGGGCAGTTGCTGGCATTTCACATGGGCTTGTTTCAAATGAACAAGACCGCCACCATCTTGGGCGCCATGCTGCTCATGGTGGCGGTGGTGGACGCCGCCAGCCACACCTCGCGCCGCCTGCTCACGCGCTGAACCCTCGCCTCACACGCCCCCATGGCCCTGCCGCTGCTCACCCACAGCCAAGCCTGGGCCTTGCTCGGCCTGGCTATTTTGATGGAGGTGGCCGGCACCACGTCGATGCGCCTGGCCGAAGGTTTCACACGGCTCACCCCTTCGGTGATGATCTTTGTGTTTTATGGCATCTCGTTTGGCCTGAACACCATGATCATCCGCACGCTGGGCCTGAGCGTGGTGTACGGCGTGTGGTCGGGTGTGGGCACGGTGCTCACCGCGCTGATCGGCATCTACTACTTCAAAGAACCGGCCACGGCCATCAAGATGGTGAGCATCGGGTTCATCGTCATCGGCGTGATGGGGCTGCACTCGGCCTCGCGGCTGCCTGCCGCATAAGCCCGCCATTCGAGGGCCACACCCAAGGGCCGTGGTTGCAAGCCGCAAACGACCGAGCCAGGCGGTGTTATGTATTGGCGACGGCCCGCATCAGACAGCGTGCAAAGCCCGTAGCGCCGTGGCCTGGGCCAGGGTGTGCCGGTAGCCCGCTTCGATGGTGCGCTTGCGAAATTCGACCGACATACCAGCCCAGTAACCAAAGTCGGGTTTGAGCACGAGGTCGGCCAAGGCGCCGTCGGCGTTCACCAGCGCTTGTTTGCGCAGGTCGTCGGCGTGGTAGCGCTCGGCGCCCTGTGGCGTGTCGGTGGTGTGTGCCGACGCGTCCACCGCCAGCACGCGCTGGGCGCCGAGCGCGCGCGCCACGCGCACCGGTAGCGGGTTGATCCAGTCGGCGTCCATGTATTGATGGCCGCGGATGCGCACGGGCACAAAATGGCCTTCGATGGCGGCCGAGGCCTGCACGGCCAGGCCGACGTCGCCCGCAGTGAAGGCCACCGCCACACGGCCAAAGCGCTGCGACGCAACGCAGGCCATGGGCACCGGCATGGCTTCGAGCCGCTGCACCGGGCAGCGCTCACGCATCAGCCCGGCAATGGCGCTGCCGCTGAGGTAGGCGCCGCCCCCCAGCGCCAGGCGCAGCAAGCGCCAGGGCTGCAGCGCCAGCGCCAGCGCTTCGATCTCGCGGGCACGCAGACCGGCCGCAAACAGGCTGCCCAAGAGCGCGCCGACCGAGGCGCCGGCGATGAGATCGGGCACCAAGCCGAGTTCTTCGAGTGCCTTGAGCACGCCCACATGCACAAATCCGCGTGGCCCGCCGGAGCTGAACACCCAGGCGGTGCGCACCGGCTGGCGCAGGGGTTCGGCGCGCGGTGCGTCGGGGCCGTTGTGGTCTTGGTCAGGCCTGAAACTGCAGCCGGCCAGGCCAGCCGCCCCAGCGGCCAGCAAGACGCTGCGGCGCGGCAAACCCATGGTGGTGCCTGGGTGGCGGGGGGTCAGGGCTGGCGCGCCTTGGCTTCGGCCACCGCCTTGGCCAGGGCTTCGCCGCTTTGGTAGTGCGGCACGCGCACCACCATGCGCTTGGCGCGTTGCGCAAAACTGTTGCTGCCTTTGATTTCTTCGTTCCAGTATTTTTCGGCCAAGGCGAGGTTGGCTTTTTCGTCGAGTTCAAAGCCGTCTTTGCTGGCCTGGCCGCCAAAGATGTAGAGCTTGCCGCCGATCAGCTTCCAGGTGTCGGCGTCGCCCCCCCATGGGATACCGTAGACCACGCCATTGGCGCAGTAGCCACCGTACTGCGGCAGATAGCGTGCGGGTGCCTGGTCAAACGCGGCCTTGTGCTCGGCACTGGCGAAATAAAAACCCACGCCCTCGTAGCTGCTTTTGAAGGCGGGGTTGCCCTGCACAAAGGCGTTTTGGGTGAAGTACGCCACCACGTCCGCACCCTTGAGCATGACGCGCGCGTCGGGCGGCATCTCGACGGCATTGACGGGTTTGAGCGTGGACGACGGGTTTTGGGCCGACATGGCACCGCAGCCCGCCAGCATGAGCAGGCCCAGCGACAGCGCGGTGGCCGCGAGCGGGCGTTGCAGGTGGTGAAGCGCAGAGGTTTTCATGGGGAGATCTCGTGGTTGGACATAGCGGGAAGCGGCGGGTGCAAGGGAGCTGGCGCCGCCAGAGCGGTGAGAGCCAGCCAGTGATGCACAGGTTCCCCGCAGGGCGCGGGCCAACCGAGCAGCGCGCTTGCGACCTTGCAGCGTTCGTGCAGTTCGGCCAGGTCGCGCCCGCCCAGGTGCAAGATGCCGTAACGGTAGCTGCCCAGCCATTTGAAGTCGCGCGCCATGGAACCGCGCGGCTTGGGGTAGGCAAACAGCAGCGCGTCGGGAAACGCCTCAGCCAGGGCTTGCCGGCGGTGGGCGTCGGGCATGGCCACGGGCTGCTGGGCATCGAACACACGGTAGACAAAGCTGGCGGCCGCACCGGCCGTGGGCGCTGTGCGCGGCACGCTGGCCGGGTCTTGTCCGTGGGCCAGCGCCAGCGAAACGGCGTGCAGGTCGAGGCCTTGTGTGCGCAGGTAGAGGTCAGAAAACTGAGCGGCCATGCGCGGGTTGAATTCGATCACGGTGAGCCGCTCGGTGGCTGCATCGAAGAAAAATTCCATGTTGAACAGGCCGTGCGTGAAGCCCACGGCCTGCAAGAAGCGGTGAGCGACGTCCAGCGCCCGGGCCTGCACGCTGGCTGGCAGCTTGCTGGGCAGTTCAAAGCGCATAAAGGCCTGGGTGTTCGGGTACATCACCGCGTCCACCACGCCAATGGCGTGTACGTCGCCATTGAAAACGTAACCGTCCAGATTGAACTGATCGGCTTGCACCGGCGCTTCGAGCAACATGCGGTGGGCGCTGGGCAGCCCTGGCCCCAGGCGCTGCTGCGCCATGCGTTCAAACGGTTCCACCAGGCGCCGGATCACCCACAGCTCCCAGGCGCCAAAGCGGGTGTGGCGGTGCAGCTCGGCGTGGTTGCGCACCTCGCGCGCCAGCACGGAAAAAGCGGCCTTCACCGGCTTGACGAACTGCGGGTAAGCAATGCCCGACGGAATGGACGCGCCGTATTCGGCGTGCAACAAAACGAAGTCGAGGTTGGCCTCGGGCGCCACGCGCTGCAGCACCTGGCGCGCGTGCAGCTTGTGCTGACAGGCCAGCACGGCAGCCACCGGCGTGCCGGGCCAGCCCATGCGCTCGGCCAGCAAGGCAGCCGCCAGGGCACCAAACTGCTCGTGGTTGGAGGTCACTGCCGTCCAGCCCTTGGACTGTGCCTGGCCGGCCAGGCGCCGCACGAAGCGGGCCATGTCAAACCAGGCCAGGCGCGCGTTGCTGGGAAACGAAAACAGGTCAAACCCTGCCTCGTCAAACGCCATGCCCCGCGCTGCGCCAGCGCGTTGGTGGCCCACAGCGTCCCAGTCGTAATTGAAAAGCAGCAGCGTGCGTTGGCTTGAGGACATGCGGTCAGCGAAAGGGGATGGATACGCCAAGGCGTAGTTTAGTCAGGTGACTGACCGCCCTGCTCCACCGGCACACCCCCGTGTGTCGCGCGACCGGCGTTTTTCTTACACGGTGGACCTGAAGGCCTTACCGGGGCACCAAGCGCAGCAGTTGGCCGTTTCGGTCATCGGTCAACAGGTACACGAAGCCGTCGGGGCCTTCGCGCACATCGCGCACACGTTGGCCCAGGTCGGGCAGCAGCTTGTCTTCCTTCACCACGCGGGTGCCGTCCAGCTCCAGGCGCGCGAGGTAGCGGAATTTGAGCGAACCCACCAGCAGGCTGCCCTGCCAGGCTTTGCCATAACGCTCGCTTGTCAAAAACGCCATGCCCGACGGCGCAATCGACGGCGTCCATTGGTGCAGTGGCTGTTCCATGCCGGCTTTTTCGGTCAGGCCCTGGCCAATGGTGCCGCCGCCGTAGTTTTCACCGTAGGTGATGACGGGCCAGCCGTAGTTTTTGCCGGCCTCGGGGCGGTTGATTTCGTCGCCGCCCTGCGGGCCGTGCTCACTGACCCACAAGCGGCCATCAGTGCCGAGCGTGGCGCCTTGCGGGTTGCGGTGGCCCACGCTCCAAATGTGGGGCAAGGCGCCGGAGCGGCTGCGAAACGGGTTGTCGGGGTGAGCGCTGCCATCGGGCAGCACCCGCACCACTTTCCCGTGGTGGTTGTCCAGCGTCTGGGCGTCGTTCATGCGCTGGTAGCGGTCGCCCAGGGCAAGAAACAGGCTGCCATCGGTGGCCTGCACGATGCGGCAGCCAAAGTGCAGCCGGCTGCTGACCTTGGGCTGCTGGCTGAAGATGACCTTGAGGTTTTCAAGCCGGCTGGCGTCGGCAGACAGGCGGGCCGAGGCCAGTGCGGTGGAATTGCCGCTGCCCTGCACCGCCGGCTCGCTGTAGCAAAAGTACAGCACGCGGTTGCGGACAAAGTCGCGGTCGGTGATGAGATCGAGCAAGCCGCCCTGCCCCACCGCATCCACCGTGGGCACACCGGCCACGGGCTCGCTCAGCGTGCCGTTGGGCGCCACCACGCGCATGCGCCCGGGCCGCTCGGTCACCAGCATGCGACCGTCGCCCAGAAAGGCCACGGCCCAGGGGTTTTGCAGGCCAATGGCTACCACCTCGGTGCTCACGCTGCGGGGCTGGGCCAGTGCAGCCCCGCAGCTGAACAAGCCAGCGCACACCGCCACAGCGGCAAAGAGCTGGCCTGTGCAGGCAGCGGGCAGGGGCAGGGGCAAGGATTCAGAGCGGATGAGGCGTTTCAACATGGTGGTCTCCGTGGGGTGCACTTGAACAGCTTACCCATGGAGGCGCACGCGGGCGCCGGGTTCCCCGAAGACCCCCACAGGGCCGAATCGCCGCCGGCGGCGATGACGGTGTCTTCCACCGGGTGACCACGTTGATGGCAGGCACCACAGCGGGCGGTTTTCAACGTCTTTGCTGCAACCCGCGGCGAGGCCGACAGTGGGCAAAAAAAGGGGCGCGTGCTTTCATCGTTGTCCCTGGTGTGCAGAAAAAAGAGCTGAAAGGCACGCGGCCAGCGCGCTCGGCCACGCGGGCGGGTTGCGGTGCCTGCAATACGCCATGCGCCGTGGCGATCAGTTTGAACACACTTTGGCCCGGCAGGCCGTTCACGTCTGTGCGGCAGCCGACCCAAGCCCTGCGCTGCTGCGGTGTGAGCGCTCGGACGCTGTCAGCCCAGCAAGGCCGCCAGCCCGCCGTCGGCCTCAAACCGCTGGTTGCGGTAGGTCAGCCGCGTGGGCCCCGGCCACACCCGTTCGGGAATGCTGTGGCGCGGGTCGCCGGGGTAACAGATCACGCGACAACCGGCCTCGTCAAACGGTTCGGGTGCGATCAGCGCGGGTCGTCGGCTGCGGGCGGCGGCCAGCACCTGGTCCACACTGCCCAGCCGGCTGAAGTGGCTCAGCGTCATGATCTGCGGCGGCGCCAAATCGATCTCGCCGGCCCAGTAGCGTTCCAGTCCGGTGCGCGGCGCCAGCCACACGGCTTCAGTGGCTTCGAAGGTGCAATGTTCGGCGGCCTGCCCCTGCGGTGCAGCGGCCACAAAAAAGCGGGTGTCAAAGCGCTTGTTGGTGACCGAGGGCACACGCGGCGTGATCCAGCGCGACCAAGGCACCAGACTGGAAGCCGCCAGCGGCAGGCCCAGCTGCTGCAGCGCGCCGGCAAACCCCAGGCCAGCGAGCGTGTGCGAGCGAATCTGCTGCACCAGGCCCGGCGCCGCGCGCCCCTGGCCCAGCAACAGGCCGCACTCTTCAAAGGTTTCGCGCAGCGCGGCCACATGCAGGCCCAGGGCGGTGGGCAGGTCCAAGCCGGGCTCACCCAAGGCGTGCAGCAAGGCCTGCGCGGGCAGGTCAAGCGCAGCGGCGTCCACCTGCTGGTCGGCCACATCGAGCTTGCCGCCAGGGAACACGTGCACCCCGCCCAGCACTCCCGAATTGCCGTGCCGGCGCACCAGCAGCACCTCCAGCCCGCTGGGGCTATCGCGCACCACCATCACGGTGGCTGAGGGCACGGGCGGTGTGTGAACGGTGTCGGAATTGATCGGTATGGCCATGCGCGCATTGTCGTTCGGCACCTCCTGCGGCTGTGGCACGCGCAAGACAGGTCACCCGCATTCACCCCCGTACCACAGGGGACAATTGCCAGGCCGTGGCGCCCATTGCGGCAACTGGAAACAATGCACAGGCCAGTATGTCCTGGCCGAGTTGGAGTTTTGTCATGAAAAAGTTGTTGTTGTCTTGCGCGCTGGTGTTTTCAGGCGCGGCCATGGCACACGGTTGCCCCGGCGAAATGAAAGCCATCGATGCCAAGCTGCTGACCAAGCCCGCCCTGGCTGCTGCAGACCAGGAAAAAGTGGCCGCGTTGCGCAGCGACGGTGAGCGCCTGCACAAAGCGGGCGAGCACACCGCGTCCATGAAAGCACTGGCCGACGCCAAGAAGATCCTGGGTCTGTAAACTTCCGTGGCCTGGCTGATGCACGACGCGCATCACGTCGGGAAACTGTCAATGAAAACCTGAAAAAACGCGTCCAGTGGGTTGAAAGACCCACGCCATTGCTAGGGGTGCCCCGCTTGTTTCGGGGCTGAGAAATACCCTTTAAACCTGATCTGGGTCATGCCAGCGTAGGGAAGCAAACACCGCCTCACGGCGCGTGCCCGCATCACCGCACCTGACATGCCCGCTTTTTTGCAAAGCTGATGTATGTCATTGCCCGCTGATTGCGCCGCGCCCGCACACCCTTCTCTCCTTTCCCCGGCCGACCTGTGGGCCGACGTGCAAGCCGTGCGCCAGCAGGCGCCGCTGGTGCACAGCGTGACCAACTTCGTGGTGATGAATTTCAACGCCAACATGCTGTTGGCCGCGGGCGCCTCGCCCATCATGGCCCACGCGGTGGAAGAAGTGCCCGACATGGTGGGCATCGCCCAGGCCGTGGCGGTCAACATTGGCACGCTGGACGCGCAGTGGGTACCGGCCATGGCGCTGGCGCTGCAAACCGCACGCTCGCTGGGCAAACCCGCCGTGCTGGACCCGGTAGGCGCTGGCGCTTCGGCCTACCGCAACCGCACCCTGGCTGACCTGCTGGCCCAAGGCCGACCCAGCATCATTCGGGGCAACGCCTCGGAAATTTTGAGTCTGGCCGGCGTGGCGGGTGCGTCGCGCGGCGTGGACAGCGCGGCAGCATCGGGTGACGCGTTGCACAGCGCACGCGCCTTGAGCGAGCAGTTCAACTGCGTGGTGTGCGTGTCGGGCGAAAAAGACTACGTGCTCGGGCCAGCGGGCGCCTGCGCCGTGCTGGCCAATGGCCACCCCTGGATGACCCGGGTGACCGGCGTGGGCTGCTCGGCCACCGCGCTGGTGGCGGCTTTTGCGGCGGTGCAGCCCAACGCCTGGCGGGCTTGCACGTCGGCCATGGGCTTTCTCGGTGTGGCGGGCCAGCTGGCTGCGCACCGGTTGGCGGCACAGGGCGGCGGCGTGGGCAGCTATGCAGTGGCCCTGCTGGACGCCGTGGACCAGCTCAGCGAAGCCGATTTTCTGGCCACCCTGAGTCTGCGGGAGGGCCAGGCATGACAGCCCATGCGCTGCGCGCGCAACTGGCGCTGTATTGGGTGACCGACCCCGCAGGAATGGATGAAGCCACTTGGCTGCAACAGGTGCACGCCGCCGTGCGCGGGGGCGTGAGCTGCGTCCAGCTGCGCAGCAAAACCGCCAGCACCCGCGAGCTGGTGCGCTGGGGCCATGCGCTCAAGACGCTGCTGGCCCCGCACGGTGTGCCGCTGGTCATCAACGACCGGCTGGACGTGGCCCTGGCGGTGAACGCCGAGGGCCTGCACCTGGGCCAGAGCGACCTGCTGCCCGCCGACGCGCGGCGCCTGATGCCCGCCGGCATGTGGCTGGGCTGGTCCATTGAGCGGCTGGAGCAGCTCCAACTGGCGCAGGCACAACCGGTGGACTACCTGGCCATCAGCCCGGTGTTTGCCACCCCCACCAAGGGCGACGCCGCCGAGCCACTGGGGCTGGCGGGTGTGCGCTGGGCGCGCCAACACACCGCTTTGCCTTTGGTGGCCATTGGCGGCATGCACGTCGGCTGCCTGGCCGAGGTGGTGGCTGCCGGCGCCGACAGCGTGGCCGTGGTGCGCGCCATCAGCGAAGCGCTCGACCCCCAGCACGCGGCGCAAGTGCTGCGCGGGCTGCTGGACAGCGCGCTGGCGGCCCGGGTGGCCCCGGCCGAAGCGCGCACCGACCGTGAAAGCCCCCCACAGCCCCGTCTCACCGTGCCGCGCGTCCTGTCCATCGCGGGTTCCGACTCGGGTGGCGGCGCGGGCATTCAGGCCGACCTGAAAACCATCGCCGCGCTGGGTTGCTTTGGCACCACCGCCATCACCGCCGTCACCGCGCAAAACACCCTGGGCGTGAGCGGCATCCACGCGCTGCCCGCCGCGTTTCTGGCGCGCCAGATCGACGCCGTGCTGAGCGACATCGGTGCCGACGCGGTCAAGATCGGCATGCTGCACGACGCGGCCGTGGTGTCGGTGGTGGCGCAGGCGCTGGGCCGCCATGCGGTGCGCCATGTGGTGCTGGACCCGGTGATGGTGGCCACCAGCGGCGACGTGTTGATGGCGCCCGACACCATGGGCGTGCTGGTGGAAACGCTGCTGCCCCAGGTGAGCCTGGTCACCCCCAACCTGGACGAACTCGGCCTGCTGTGCGGGCAAACCATCACCACCGAAGCACAGGCGCTGGACTGCGCACAACAGTTGCTGCGCCGGGGTGCCCGCGCCGTGCTGGTGAAGGGTGGGCACCTGCCCGGCGACACCGTGGTGGACACCCTGGTGGACACCCAGGGCGTGCGCCTGCGGCTGGCTGCCCCGCGCATTGCCACCACCAACTTGCACGGCACGGGCTGCACGCTGTCTTCGGCGATCGCTTCGTTTCTGGCCCGCGGCTGCACGCTGGACAAGGCCGTCACCCGTGCCCACGCCTACGTGCGCGCGGCTTTGCACGCCTCGCGCCAAATTCACTGGGGCCAGGGCCATGGCCCGCTCAACCACACCCACGCCCCCGTGGCGCTCATCACCCAACCGGAACCCCACCATGCTGCTTGATTCTTCCCCCATCCTCGTCACTGGCGGCGCGCGCGGCCTGGGCGCTGCCATTGCCCGCAGCCTGCACCGCCACGGCGCGTCGGTCGTTATCAACTACCACCAAAGTGAGCAGGCCGCCCACGCGCTGGTGGCCGAGCTGGGTGAACGCGCCTGGGCCTTGCGGGCCGATGTGCGCGACGCAGCCCAGGTGCAGGCCCTGGTGGCGCAGGCCCAGCGCCTGGCAGGCCAGCCGCTGGCGGGCGTGGTCAACAACGCGCTGGTGGGCTTCTCGTTCAACGGCGACGCCCGCGACAAGCTCGACACCATCCGCTGGGAAGCGTTTGATGCCCAGCTCAGGGGCGCGCTGCAAGGCGCGTTGAACACCCTGCAAGCCTGCTTGCCGGGCTGGCAGGCACGCGGCGGCGGCAGCGTGGTCAACGTGGGCACCAACCTGTTTCAGAACCCAGTGGTGCCCTACCACGACTACACCGCGTCCAAGGCCGCGCTGCTCGCCCTCACCCGCACCGCTGCCCACGAGTGGGGCCCGCACGGCATCCGGGTCAACATGGTGTCCGGCGGGCTGCTGCGCACCACCGACGCCAGCCGCGCCACGCCCGACTTTGTGTTTGACCTGATTGCCAGCGAGACGCCGCTGCGCCAGGTGAGCACGCCCGAAGACTTTGCCGACGCGGTGGTGTTTTTCATGAGCGGCCTGAGCCGCGCCGTGACGGGCCAAAACCTGGTGGTCGATGGCGGGCTGGTGATGAACTGAGCCTGCTCAGCCCAGGGCGGGGAATACCACCCGGGCCACAAGCCCGACGCGCAGGCGTCAAGCACAACTGCGCCCCGCTGATTAAGATGCGGGCAAACCGACCCACCTACACAGGAGACACCCCCATGTTTGACACCGCCATTGCTGGCAGCCTGCCCAAACCCGCCTGGCTGGCCGAGACCGAAAAACTCTGGCCACAGTGGAAGGCGCAAGGCGCCGAGCTGCAGCAAGCCAAGGCCGACGCCACGCTCTTGTGGATCAAGGCGCAGGAAGACGCCGGGCTGGACGTGGTGGGCGACGGCGAGCAGGCGCGTCAGCACTTTGTGCACGGCTTTCTGGAGCAGGTAGAAGGCATCGACTTTGAGAACAAGGTCAAGATGGGCATTCGCAACAACCGCTACGACGCCATGGTGCCGCAGGTGGTGGCGCCGCTGCGCCTGAAGGGCCGGGTGCACGCCTTTGAAGCCCAGCTGGCCCGCGCCCACACCAAGAAGAAACTCAAGTTCACCCTGCCCGGCCCCATGACGATTGTGGACACCGTCGCCGACCGCTTTTATGGCGACAAGGTGAAGATGGCCATGGCCTTTGCTGAGCTGCTGAACCAGGAAGCGCTGGCGCTGCAGGCCGACGGGGTGGACATCATCCAGTTCGACGAACCAGCCTTCAACGTCTACATGGCCGAGGCGGCCGAGTGGGGTGTAAAGGCGCTGGAACGCGCCGCACAAGGCCTCACCTGCACCACCGCTGTGCACATTTGTTATGGCTACGGCATCCAGGCCAACGTGGACTGGAAGCAAACGCTGGGCGAAGAGTGGCGCCAATACGAACAGGTGTTTCCGGCGCTGGCCAAGAGCAGCATCCAGCAGGTGAGCCTGGAGTGTTTTCACTCGCACGTGCCGCCCGACCTGATGAAGCTGCTGGAAGGCAAAGACGTGATGGTGGGCGTGATCGACGTGGCCAGCGACGTGATTGAAACACCCGAACAGGTGGCCGACACCATTGGCCTGGCGCTCCAATACGTGCCCAGAAAGCACCTGATCGCCTGCACCAACTGCGGCCTGGCCCCCATGAGCCGCGAAGTGGCCCTGGCCAAGCTGGACGCCCTGGCCAAAGGCGCTGCCCTGGCCCGCCAGCGCTACGGAGACTGACCCATGCCCACCCCGCTGCCTGGCCCGCTGCCACGGGCCGAACCGGCCGACCTGGGTCTGTGCCCAGACCGCACTCAGCGCCTGCTGCAGGCGCTGCAAGCCGAGGTGGACCGCAACCGACTGCCCGGTGCTGTGGTGCTGTTGGCGCGACACGGCCGCGTGGCCTTGTTTGAAGGCCTGGGTCTGCGCGACCCGGCCAGCGGTGCGGCCATGGCGCGCGACGCGGTATTCCGCATCTATTCCATGACCAAACCCGTGGTGTCGGTGGCGGCCATGATGCTGGTGGAGCAAGGCCGCCTGCTGCTGAGCGACCCGGTGGCCAAGCACCTGCCCGAGTTCAGCGACCAGCGGGTGGCGGTGGAAACCGCCGACGGGCTGCAACTGCAACCGGTGGCGCAGCCGGCCACCGTGCAAGATCTGCTGCGCCACACCGCCGGGCTCACCTACGAGTTTCTGGGCGAAGCCCACGCCCAGCAGCGTTACGCAGAGGTGCACATTGCCTCCCGAGAGCGCAGCAACGCCGAGTTCAGCCGCACCCTGGCGGCGCTGCCCTTGTACCGGCAACCCGGCACCGAATGGGCCTACAGCCGCGCCACCGACGTGCTGGGGCGTCTGCTGGAAGCGGTCACCGGGCAGACGCTGGGCCAACACCTGCGCGAAACCATTTTTGAGCCGCTGGGCATGGTGGACACCGCGTTTGTGGTGCCCGAGGCCGACCACGGCCGACTGGCCGAACCCTTCGCCCACGACCCCGACGGGGGCGTGCCGCTGCGCGTGCTCGACCCGCGCCAAGTGCCCGCCCTGGAAAGCGGAGGCGGCGGGCTGATGTCCACCACCGCAGACTACGCTCGGTTTTTGCAATGCCTGCTGAACGGCGGCACACTGGGCGGCATGCGCCTGCTGGGGCCGCGCACGGTCGAATTTATGACCGCCGACCACCTGGGCACCATCCCCAGCCACGACCCGCTGCTGCCGCCCGGCCACGGCTTTGGCCTGGGCTTTGCGGTGCGCACGGCCGCCGGCCTGGCCAGCATGCCCGGCTCGGTGGGCACTTACCACTGGGGCGGCATTGCGGGCACCACCTTTTTTGTGGACCCGGCAGAAGACTTCTTTGGCATCCTCATGACCCAAGCGCCCAACCAGCGCGACCACTACCGCCTGCTGTTTCGCACGCTGGCTTACGCGGCGTTGGTGGACTGAGCGGGCTTTGCTGGCGGCTGCCAGCGAAAAAACATGGGGTACACCTTTTCCACCACCGGACCGTTGAAGTCCCAGGCCAGGCACTGACCCAGGTGCATGGGCGGTCGGCCATCAGCCGGTGGGGCAAACGAAGCCGAACGGGTTTGAAACGCCGCCGTGGCCAAATTGAACAGCAGTTCGCGCAGGTGGGTGCAACCCTGCACGCCGCCCAAGTGGCGTTCAATGGTTTTGCGCCAGCCGCGGCCCAGCGTCTCACCCACCAGCTCCTGCATGGGCGGCACCGCCTGCGGGCAGGGGTCGTGCGGGTGGGCATCCATGGCCACAGCAATATCGCGGATCACCATCTCGTCGTCCAGCGTGACGCGGATGTGCATGTGATGGATGGCTTCGTGCGGCGCCCACTCGCCCTCGCCTTCGATCTCGAACGCATGGGGCTTGCTGTCATGCATTTCGCCTTCAATGTCCCACAAACCATCGTCGCGCTGAAACCCCCGGTATTCGACGCGGCGGGTGTGCATGGGTTGGCGGGACTGGGGGGTGGGCAATGGCAAAACGGAACCTCAATGAAACAACGTAAACGTTGATTTTCCTCGATTCAGCATGGGGGCGTACACCACGGATTCCCAAGACGCCTGTCGGAATGGGGACGCGAAGAACATGAAATACCGGTTGCGCGCCTACCTGGCGAGCCGATTTCTGGCGATCCATGCGTCAACGTGGTAACGGCTGAAAAAATGCCCCCCACGCCACGGTTTGGCACCCACAAAGGTGGTCGACTGCATGGCTGGCGCTTTGAACGCACACACCAGACCAAGGACGAAGTCTGGGTCTAGCTCTGGCACAACAAGGTCTACACACACCCGACGCTGTCTTGCGTCAGCCCGATGCTGTTTGAGAAAAACAGGCCTGCCGCCCACTCCAGACAAGCCAGCTCATGAGGTCGGTCACGGAATATGCAGCCGAGGCACAGGGTGACTGGAGCGGATAAAAAGCCCGATAGCGGGATAGCGGGATAGCGGGATAGCGGGAGGGGACGTTGGCACAAGACCGGGCCAGATCCACCGCCCACCCTGGCGCACACCAAGCTCGGGCACCTGCGCTGCTGTGGCGCAGGGGCTCGCTATTCAAGCCGCGCCGATGTTGGGCACCAAGGCGCCAGCGTCTTGCCCGCCACGCAAGGCAGCGGTGAAGGCCAGCATGCGGTCAATGGGCTGGCGGGCGCGGGGAATCAGGGCGGGGTCCACGTGGATCTGGTTCAGGCCGTGTTCCAGCACCTGGGCCACGCCAGCCAGGCCGTTCATGGCCATCCAGGGGCAGTGCGCGCAGCTTTTGCAAGTGGCGCTGTTGCCGGCGGTGGGCGCTTCCAGAAACACCTTGCCGGGGTTTTGCTGGCGCAGCATGTGCATCATGCCGTTGTCGGTGGCCACAATGAACTCGGGCGCATCCATCTCGCGGGCGGCCTGCAAAATGCCCGAGGTGGACCCCACGGCGTCGGCCAGGGCAATCACATCGGCCGGGCTTTCGGGGTGCACCAGCACCTTCGCCAGGGGGTGCTGCTTTTTCATAGCCTCCAGCTCGAAGGCTTTGAACTCGTCGTGCACGATGCACGAGCCCGTCCACATCACCATGTCGGCGCCGGTTTCGCGCTGGATGTAGCTGCCCAGGTGCTTGTCGGGCGCCCACAAAATCTTGTGGCCTTTGTCTTTGAGCGCGCGCACGATGTCCAGCGCGCAGCTGCTGGTGACGAGCCAGTCTGAGCGCGCCTTCACCGCCGCGCTGGTGTTGGCGTACACCACCACGGTGCGGTCGGGGTGGGCGTCGCAAAACGCGCTGAATTCGTCAATGGGGCAGCCCAGGTCGAGCGAGCAGTTGGCGTCCAGGTCGGGCATGAGCACGGTTTTTTCCGGGCTCAAGATTTTGGCGGTCTCGCCCATGAAGCGCACACCCGACACCACCAGGGTTTGCGCGGCGTGGTCGCGGCCAAAACGGGCCATTTCCAGCGAATCGCTGACGATGCCCCCAGTCTCGATGGCCAGGTCTTGCAGGTCGGGGTGCACGTAGTAGTGCGACACCATCACCGCATTGCGTTCTTTCAGCAGCCGCTTGATGCGCTCCTTCAGCTCGGCGCGCTGCTTGGGGCCAGGCTCCACCGGCACGCGGGCCCAGGCGTGTTGGGTTGGGCAAGCGGGTTGTTCGTATTCGACGTCGATCACGGCGGCTGAGGCGTCGGCGGTGGTGTCTGAGGTGTTCATGGCTGTCTGTTTCAAAGCTGCGGCGGGCGCTTGGCTGAAGTGTTAGAGGGCTTCAAAGCGCATGGAAAAGTCAACGGCCTTCACGTCTTTCGTCAAGGCACCAATGGAGATGCGGTCAACCCCGGTTTCTGCAAGCGCGCGCACGGTCTGCAAGTTCACGCCGCCCGAAATTTCCAGCACGGCGCGACCTGCGTTGCTGAGCACGGCGGCCTGCAGGGTCGGAATGTCCATGTTGTCCAGCAGCACCATGGTGGCGCCACAGGCCAGCGCTTCGTTGAGCTGGGACAAGGTTTCCACTTCAATTTCCACAAAGCGCGCCTGGGGCGCGGTGTCTTTTACCCGCTGCAGCACCGCTGCCACGCCACCGGCGGCGGCGATATGGTTTTCCTTGATCAGCACAGCGTCGTACAAACCAATGCGGTGGTTCACGCCGCCACCGGTGGTGACCGCGTATTTCTGCGCCAGCCGCAGGCCGGGCAAGGTTTTGCGCGTGTCCACAATCTGCGCCCGGGTGCCCGCCACCGCAGCCACGTAAACGGCGGTTTTCGTGGCCACGGCCGACAACAGTTGCAAAAAGTTCAGCGCGGTGCGCTCGGCCGTCAGCAGTGGCTGGGCCAGGCCCTCAATCTCGAGTACCACCTGGTCGGCACTGCAGCGCTGGCCCTCGGCGACATGCCAAGTCAGCCGCGCTTGCGGGTCCAGCGCCCGCACCGCGGCCTCGACCCAAGGGGTGCCACACATCACGGCATCTTCGCGTGCCAGGATGCGCGCCCGGGTGCGCCGGGTCGCATCGACCAGGGCGGCCGTGAGGTCACCGGTGCCCACGTCTTCAGCCAACGCGCGCGCCACATCGGCGCTGGCCAATGCGGCCAGATCGGAGGGAGTAAATTCAGACAGGTGTTTCATGGGACGCAAGCATAACGGGATCGAATATAGTGCCCCCATTCTGAAAGCCATGCCACCAACCCGAGGGACACCGACATGAGCACCCCCCCATCTGCCGCCCCCATGGCCACGCCTTACGGCACCTTGCCAGCTGCTTCGCCGCTACCGCAGCGCAAGCCGGTGAGCCTGCCCAGGATGATGGAAATGCGCGAGCGAGGCGAAAAAATCACCATGCTCACCGCCTACGACGCCACCTTTGCGGCGGTCGCCGACGCCGCTGGCGTGGAATGCATCCTGGTGGGCGATTCGCTTGGCATGGTGTGCCAAGGCCTCTCCAGCACCGTGGGCGTGACGCTGGATACCATGCGCTACCACACAGAAAGCGTGGTGCGCGGCCTGCAGCGCGTGCAAGCCACGGCCTGGGTGATTGCCGACCTGCCCTTTGGCAGCTACCACGAAAGCAAAGAGCAGGCGCTGCGCAGCGCGGCCGACCTCATGCGCGCTGGCGCCCATATGGTGAAGCTGGAAGGTGGCGGCTGGACAGCGCCGACTGTGCACTTTCTGGTGGAACGCGGCATTCCGGTGTGCGCCCACCTGGGCCTCACGCCACAAACCGTGCACGCACTGGGCGGCTACCGGGTACAGGGTCGCGGCGACGCCGCCGCGCTCACACTCAGGCGCCAGGCCTTCGAGCTGCAAGACGCCGGCGCCGCCATGCTGGTGCTGGAAATGGTGCCGGCCGTGGTGGCCACCGAAATCACCGCCGAACTCAAGACCTGCCACACCATCGGCATTGGTGCCGGCAAAGGCACCGCAGGTCAGGTGCTGGTGATGCACGACATGCTGGGCATCAACCTGGGGAAAAATCCCAAGTTTGTGCGCAACTTCATGGACGGTGCAACCAGCGTGCGCGAGGCCATGGCGGCTTATGTGGCTGCGGTGAAAAACGGCAGCTTTCCGGACGACCAACTCCACGCCTGGTGAACAGGACCACCACCGCCGTGCTGCGCGCGACCCCCTCAAGGGGGCAACAGCTGCCGCCTGGCAAAGCCAGCCCGGCAGTGTTTCTTGGCAACCTCCCCTCTGTCTGATATGAAACTCGTTCACACCATTGAAGACCTGCGCGCGGCGCTGAAACCCTTCAACTCCCCCGTTTTTGTGCCCACCATGGGCAACCTGCACGACGGGCATCTGGCGCTGGTGCGCACCGGCAAGCCCCTGGGCGACGTGACGGTTTCGAGCATTTTCGTCAACCGCTTGCAGTTCGCCCCACACGAAGATTTCGACACCTATCCGCGCACCCTGCAGGCCGATTGCGCACGGCTGGAGCAAGCCGGTTGCGACGTGGTGTTTGCGCCTTCCGAAAAGGAGCTGTATCCCGAGCCGCAGGGCTTCAAGATCCATCCGCCCGCCGAGCTGGCCGACATCCTGGAGGGGCACTTCCGCCCTGGGTTCTTCATCGGCGTCAGCACGGTGGTGATGAAGCTCTTCAACTGCGTGTTTTCAGAAGCCAAGGGTTCGCGCCACGCACTGTTTGGAAAGAAGGATTACCAGCAACAAATGGTGATCCGGCGCATGGTGCAGCAGTTCGCGCTGCCCGTCACCATCGTGGCCGGTGAGACCCAGCGCGCGCCCGATGGGCTGGCACTGAGCTCGCGCAACGGCTACCTGAGCGAAGCCGAACGCGCCGAGGCGGTGCAGCTCTCGATGGCGCTGCGCGCCTTGGCCCGCGACGCGCTCGCAGCGGCCGGATCCTTGCCCGACAAGCGCGAATCGCTAGAGGCGCAGGCCATGCGCGCAATGGCTTTGCGTGGATGGGGGCCTGACTACCTGACGGTGCGCCGCCGGGTAGACCTGCAGCCTCCGCGGGCCGAAGACGCGATCACCCCGCAATCTCTGGTGGTACTGGGCGCCGCGCGCCTGGGCAGCACGCGCCTGATTGATAACTTCGAGATTTAAAGCCCCCGCGCCGCCTGCGGCGTTGGCTAGACCGTCTCGTCTTTGGGGTCGCGCCCCATCAGCGCGGCCACCGCTTGCGCGGGTTTCAACTGGCCGTCGAGCAAGGCCACCACCGCTTCGCTGATCGGCATGTCCACGCCGAGCATGCGAGCGCGCTGCACCACCGTGCGGGCGCTGTAAACGCCTTCGGCCACATGGCCGAGCGAATCCACGGCCTGTTGCAGGCTCAGCCCCTGCGCCAGCAACTGGCCCACCTTGCGGTTGCGCGACAAATCGCCAGTGGCGGTCAGCACCAAGTCGCCCAGGCCCGACAGGCCCATAAACGTATCCACCCGCGCGCCGAGCGCAACGCCTAAACGGGTCATTTCGGACAATCCACGGGTGATCAACGCCGCCCGGGCGTTCAGGCCCAAATCCAGCCCGTCGCACAGCCCAGTGGCAATGGCCAGCACGTTTTTCACCGCGCCACCCACCTCGACGCCCACGATGTCTTCGTTGGCATAGACGCGCAGCGCAGGACTGTGAAAGGCCGCCACCAGCGCGGCGCGCACACTGGCGTGTTCGCTGGCTGCGACCAAGGCGGTGGGCTGTCCACGGGCCACCTCTTGCGCAAAACTGGGGCCACTGAGCACACCGGCATGCAGGTGGGGCGCCACTTGGGCCCGAATCTCGTGGCCCATAAGCCCCATGGCGCCGGCGTTGCCGCGAGGCGCCTCAAAGCCTTTGCACAACCAGGCGACCGGTGCTTCATGCTCACGCAAACGTTCCAGCATGCCACGCAGCCCCGCCATGGGCGTGGCCACGATCACCAAGTCGGCGCCCTGCGTGGGGGCGTCCGGACCACCCAGCGGCGCGTGTGAAACCTGCAAGCCTTCAGGCAAGGCAAAGCCCGGCAGGTAGCGCCGGTTTTCCCGCTGCGCCTGCAGGTCGGCGGCTTGCGCAGCGTCACGCGCCCATAGCGTCACGCGATGCGCCCGCCCGGTCGGCCCCGCCGCGCTAACGGCCAGCGCCGTGCCCCAGGCACCGGCACCGAGCACGGCGATGTTCAGCGGTGCTGCTGCGCCCACAAGCCGCACGCTTATTGGGTGACGATGCGGGGCGCGTCTTCAGCGGCCTGCGCCTGCTGCTGTTCGTACATGGCCTGGAAATTGATCTCGGCCAGGTGCACAGGCGGGAAGCCGCCACGCTGGATCAGGTCGGCCACGTTGCTGCGCAGGTAGGGGTACACGATCTGCGGGCAAGCGATGCCCATGATCGGGCCCATTTGCTCTTGGGGCAGGTTGCGGATTTCAAAAATGCCGGCCTGCTTGGCTTCGACCAGAAAAACGGTTTTGTCTTTGATCTTGGTCTGCACGGTGGCGGTGACACAAATCTCGTACACGCCATCGGCCACCGGGTTGGCTTCCACGCCCAGCTGGATGTCCACCGAAGGCTGCTCTTGCTCCAGCAAGATGGCGGGCGAATTGGGTTGCTCCAGAGAGGCCTCTTTCAAGTAGACGCGCTGTATCTGGAAAATGGGTTCTTGGGTGTCGGCCATGGTGGAGTCTCGAATAGTCGGAAAAAAACGAAACCCGCCCGGGAAAAGCGTTCCCGCAGCGGGCACCGGTCGTGATTATGTCAGTCCCGTCAACCGGGGCTGAACAGGCTCAGCCTTTCAGGCTTGCAACATGGGCACCAGGGCGCCCTGGGCGTCTAGCGCATGCAGATCGTCGCAGCCGCCCACATGGGTTTCCCCAATGAAGATCTGCGGCACGCTGGTGCGCCCGGTCAAGCCTTTCATGTGCGCGCGCAGTTCAGGCTGCCCGTCGACAAACACCTCTTCAAGCTGGGTCACGCCACGGGCTTGCAGCAGGGCTTTGGCGCGGCTGCAGTAAGGGCAATACGCGCTGGTGTACATCTTGACGGTGGTCATGCGGAATCCTGAAAAAAGTTATGGGGGAGAAAGTTGGCCCGGATGATCAGGCTTTTTCAACCGGCAGGCTGGCCGAGCGCCAGGCACCCATGCCACCCGACAGGGAATGGCTGTTCTCGTAGCCCAGCTTTTTCGCAATGGCCACCGCACGCTTGGAGCGCATGCCCGACGCACACACCAGAATCACCGGCGTGGCCTTGTTCTTCACCGCGCCCGCCAGTTTGGCTTCCAGGTCGGCCAGGGGAATGTTCTTGGCACCCACCACATGCCCGGACGCAAACTCGTCGGCACCACACACATCGATCACCGCTGCCTTGTCGCGGTTCATCAACTGCACCGCCTGCGCGGGATTGAGCGAGTTGGCACCGCCCCCGGCGGTCAGGGCCGGGAACATCAACATGGCACCCGCGCTGAACGCTACGGCAATCAAAATCCAGTTTTCAATAAAAAAACTCACGGGGACACCTTTCAGTTAAGCCCGCGATTTTAGAATGTCTGGCTGGACTGTGTAGGCCTTGGTGCGCCACAGTTCCGCCCAGTCCCGCTTTGCGCAGTGCTGTCACCCTGGTTTTGCGCGCATCAATGCCCTTTTCTATCCATGTACAAACTCGTTCTGATCCGCCACGGAGAATCCACCTGGAACCTTGAAAACCGATTCACCGGCTGGACCGATGTGGACCTGACGCCCACCGGCGTGTCCCAAGCCATGTCGGCCGGCAAGTTGCTCAAGGCCGAAGGCTACGACTTCGATATTGCCTACACCAGCGTGCTCAAGCGGGCCATTCACACCCTGTGGTACACCCTGGACGAGATGGACCGCACCTGGCTGCCCGTGGTGAAGAGCTGGCGCCTGAACGAACGCCACTACGGCGCACTGCAAGGGCTGAACAAGGCCGACATGGCCAAGCAATACGGCGACGAGCAGGTGCTGATCTGGCGCCGCAGCTACGACACGCCGCCACCTGCCCTGGAAGCCACCGACCCCCGAAGCGAGCGCAGCGACCGCCGCTACGCCTTGCTGCAACCCGACCAGGTTCCCCTGACCGAGTGCCTCAAAGACACCGTGGCACGTGTCATGCCGTTCTGGAACGAGGCCCTGGCGCCCGCCATCAAGGCCGGCAAGCGCATTGTGGTGGCGGCCCATGGCAACAGCATCCGAGCACTGGTGATGTACCTGGAGGGCATCAGCGAGGCCGACATCGTCGGCGTGAACATCCCCAACGGCATCCCGCTGGTCTACGAACTCGACGCCGATCTCCAACTCATCAAGCGCTACTACCTGGGTGACGCCGCAGCCGCCGCTGCAGCTGCCGCTGCCGTGGCCGCGCAAGGCAAGGGTTGAAGCGGCCCGCCGTAGTGCCAAAGGCTTTACGGAACTGAAATACCCGGCCCTGCTCCAAGGTGTATATTGCTCCGCAGCAGGGGCTTCCGGCACCGCTCGGGTTTGTTTTGAGGTATTTCCATGGGTAAATTTGTGGGTCAAAAGCTGAAAATTGCAGGTTGGGTTGCCATTGGGGCTGTGGCGGGTGCGCTCACCACCGTGCAACTTCAGGCAGTGGCTCGGGGCACGCTGGCACCGCTGCCACTGGAAGAGCTGCAACAGCTCGCTGCGGTGTTCGGCATGGTCAAAAGCGACTACGTCGAGCCGGTGGACGAGAAAAAGCTCATTTCCGAGGCCATATCGGGCATGGTGGCCAGCCTGGACCCGCATTCCCAGTATTTCGACAAAAAGTCTTTCAAGGAATTCCGCGAAGGCACCAGCGGCCGGTTCGTGGGCGTGGGCATTGAAATCACCATGGAAGACGGCCTGGTCAAGGTGGTTTCGCCCATCGAAGACTCCCCGGCTTTCCGCGCTGGACTCAAAACCGGCGACTTGATCACCAAGATCGACGACACGGCGGTGAAGGGTCTGTCAATCAACGACGCCGTCAAGCTCATGCGGGGCGAGCCGCGCACCAAGGTGCTGCTCACCATCTTCCGCAAGGACGAAAACCGAAGCTTCCCGGTGACGATCACACGCGAAGAGATCAAGACCCAGAGCGTGAAATCCAAGGTGGTTGAGCCCGGCTACGCCTGGGTTCGGGTGTCGCAGTTTCAGGAGCGCACCATTGAAGACTTTGCCCGCAAAGTGGAAGACATCTACAAGGCAGACCCCAAGTTGAAAGGCTTGGTGCTGGACCTGCGCAACGATCCGGGCGGTTTGTTGGACGCGGCCGTGGCCCTGTCTGCGGCCTTCCTGCCTGAAAACGTGACGGTGGTGTCAACCAACGGCCAGCTGGAAGACAGCAAGTTTGTCTACAAGGCCATTCCGCAGCACTACCTGCGCCGCGGCGGCCCGGACCCGATCAAACGCCTGACCGACGCCACGCAAGGCGCACTGAAAACAGTGCCACTGGTGGTGCTGGTGAACGAGGGCTCTGCATCGGCCAGCGAAATCGTGGCCGGCGCCTTGCAAGACCACAAACGCGCCACCATTCTGGGCAGCCAGACATTTGGCAAGGGCTCGGTACAAACCGTGCGCCCTCTGGGGCCAGAGACCGGTTTGAAGCTGACCACCGCGCGTTACTACACACCGTCGGGCAACTCCATTCAGGCCAAAGGCATCGTGCCCGACGTGATGGTGGACGAAACCCTGGAAGGCAATGTGTTTGCCGCCTTGCGTACCCGCGAGGCCGACCTGCAAAAGCACCTGGGTAACGGCAAAGACCCCGAACCGCCCATGACCGACGCGCGCCGTGCCGAAGAGCAGCAGCGCGAAGAAGCCCGTGAGCAAGCCCGCAAACGCCTGGAAGAAGAAGCCAAGAAGAACCCAGGCCAACGCTTGGTGCCCGAATTTGGCAGTGACAAAGACTTTCAGCTGCAACAGGCACTCAACCAGCTCAAGGGCCAGCCGGTGGTGGTGAGCAAAACGCTGACCGTGCGCACCGCCGAAGAGAAAAAAGAAAACTGATCGGGCCGCGGCCCCTCCGCACCAGCGACCGACCTTGAACGACGCACAGCTCCTGCGCTATTCGCGCCACATTCTGCTCAACGAACTCGGCGTCGAAGGGCAGGAACAGCTGCTCACGTCGCACGCGCTGGTGATCGGTGCAGGCGGCTTGGGCTCGCCGGTGGCCTTGTACCTGGGCAGTGCGGGTGTGGGCCGCATCACGGTGGTAGACCACGATGTGGTGGACGAAACCAACCTGCAACGCCAGATTGCTCACAACCTGGCCCGGGTGGGCATGCCGAAGGCCTTGTCGGTGCAGCAGGCCATTGCTGCCATCAACCCCGATGTGGTGGTAACGCCGGTGGTGCAACGGGCTGATGAAACCCTGCTGGATACGCTGGTGGCCCAAGCGGATGTGGTGCTGGACTGCACCGACAACTTCGCCACCCGACATGCCATCAACCGGGCCTGTGTCCAACACAGCAAGCCGCTGGTGTCGGGCGCCGCTATTCGCATGGATGGCCAGCTCAGTGTGTTTGACCCCCGCGTGCCGGGCAACCCTTGCTACGCCTGCGTATTTCCCGAGGACAGCGGTGTGGAAGAAACCCGCTGCGCGACCATGGGCGTGTTTGCGCCGCTGGTGGGCATTGTGGGCACCATGCAGGCCGCTGAAGCACTGAAGCTGCTGACAGGGCTGTGCTCGCGCTTGACCGGGCGCCTGCTGATGCTGGATGGCCGCGACATGGCGTTCAACGAAATCGCCCTGCCCCAGAACCCGCACTGTGCGGTGTGCGGCCAGCCGCACGCCTGAAGCCGCAAGCCGCGCGCCTCAAGGCAGCGAACACGGTCCGTGGCGGCGCCGAAATTCGCGCGGTGTTTCAGCGCCCTCCACACCAAACACCCCTTTGCGTTCTGCACGCGCTTGCGATTCTTCGTCCGCGTAAGGCCCGAGGCTGCGCCGCCAGCGGGAAGACCAGGCATGGCCGCCACGCACCAGCACGGCGGCCATGTCGTCGCCACCGGCAGTGACTTGCGCCAAGCTGCGGCCATAGGTGTCGAACGCGCGTACGTGCACCGTCACCACCTGGTCAAGCACGCGCACGGCCAGTGCATCACGGGCGGCTGGGCCACCGCTCTGGCAAATCTCTGGGGCATCCACGCCGTCCAGCCGCAACTTGCGGTAGCGGCCACCGGCCAGCGGCTTGACCCACAGCGTGTCGCCATCAAACACCCGGGTGACGCGGCCGGTAAAGGTGAAAGGCAATGGCTGCCTGGCCTGGCTGGGGGCTGCGCCGGCAGCTGCATCCGACTGAGCCCAACCAGTGGCTGGGCCAGCCAGCGCAGCGGCCACCAGCAGGGTAAGCAACCAACGTGGCGCACACCAAAGGCTCGCGTATTTGTAAAGCGTCATGCAGGTAGTCTGCCAGCTTCAAGACCCACCCCAAGTCGGTGGCGCACGACACGGGCCGTTTGTCACACCGATCAAACGGCCATGTAGCGCCCCGGACGGTGGTTGATGGCCAGCGTCATGTTGAGCACTACCGCACCCAGCACGGACCACAGAATTTGCGCCCAGTCCACCACGGCTATGGCGGCCAGCACAATGGCGCAATCAAAAGCCATTTGTACATGGCCGGCACGCCAGCCAAAACGCTCCTGCAGGTACAGCACCAGAACGTTGAAACCACCCAGACTGGCGCGGTGGCGAAACAGCATCAACATGCCAGCCCCCATAAGCAAGCCACCCGTTACTGCGGCAAAACCGGTGGACAACACACCAAAAGTGATGCCCTGCGGCACCCATTGCGCGAAGACAGCGAGCAAGGCCACAGCAGCAAAGGTTTTGAGCGTGAACACCCAGCCCATGCGCTGGAAAGCCAGCCCGTAAAACGGCAGGTTGATGGCGAAAAACACCAGGCTGAAGTTCCAGCCGGTGGCGTAGTGCAGCAGAAATGCCAGCCCCGCCGTGCCGCCGGTGATCAGGCCCGTGTGGCGAAACATGACCACACCCAGCGCCACGAACAACGTGCCCGTGAGCAGGGCCTGTATGTCTTCATGCGGCTTGTGGCGGCTGGGCGGCACAGTGGCCGGCCCCGCAACGGGCAAGGAACGAAAGCGAGACAACCAAGTGGACACAGACAAGCACCAAAAAAAGGGCCCGCGCAACGCAGCCACAGCGCCGCAGTGTCGCCGATGGCTGCCGCTGCGGGCTTGACGCAGGTCAGACCCTGCGTGCACCAACCGGCATTTGATCAGCCCTTTTTACCGCCGGCCAGCAGCAAAGCGCCACCCACCACGATCGCGCCCACGCCCACCCACATCGGTACGTTGACCGTTTCCTTCTCTTTCACAGACAGCTCCACCGGCCCCAGCTTGATAACCTCGGTGTCTTTGGTGTAGCTGAAGCTGCCGTACAGCAGCCCGGCCACACCAGCCGCAATACACAGGATGCCGGCCAGTTTGATGACATTCATGAGACAGTCCATTCCATCAACGAAAGTGCAACCCGAGCCCGAAAAGACCCAGGTGCCCTTCCTTGGGCCATGATGCACCCATGCGGCGGATCAGGCTGTAACGATCCACCCTTCCAGGGGATCGAACGGGGGAAGTCCCCAGCACGGGTGCCCGGCACTGTGCTGGGTCTGAGCCCAGGCCGCCTGTAGCAGGCAGAGCACCGCATCCAGTGTGTCGCCACTGGCATCGTCGGCCAGTGCGTCGCGCTGTGCATGGCTGAGCTTGAGACGCAGCTGGGCCGCCTGAAGCAGCGGCGCCAGACCACTTTCCAGCGCGTTGATCAGCGTCTTGCGGGCGATCAGGCGCTCGGGCGTCTGCCGCGCCTTGTCGTCGCTTTTGTAAGAGGTGCTGCCCAGCACGCTGCGCGCGAGCAGGGCGGGATAGGCCTCCAGGGCCGTGCGGCTCGGGTCACCCAGGTGCAAACCCGGCAGGGTAACGCCCGCATCGACCAAGCGCGGCACGCCCGCATGCAGCATGAAAGCCACCGGCGGGTTGACCCATTTCATGCTCGGGCTTGAACCCGCGGGACCGTCGGTAGCACGGTGGGCAAATTTGCCGCCTGCCGGGCGCGCGTTGCAAAAGTCAGCGAATGCGTGGCGAATGGTGGCTCGGTCCAGGCTGGCGTAATGCGCCATGCAGGCGCGCCAGTCAATGGGCCAGCCCAGCGTGGTCACCAGTTCGCGCGGCAGGCCAAAGGGCAGATCAAACCCACCCACCCACGCCTCTGGGCGGCTCAGCCGCTCGCGCCAGGCGTCCAGCGTCTCCAGGCGCTCAACACGGCCTAGCAGCACGCGGCCACGGTCCAGAGCGCCAACGGCGAGGGTGATGGGTTTGCGGCGGCTGGGGGCGCTGGTGAAATCGCACCCCAACAGGGTGGTGGTCACGCCGAGCGGGGGGCCGAGAGCCTGGGCACTGGATGAAAAAGAGCGGGCAAACCGGCTGCGCTCAAGCGCGGCCAATGATGCTGGCCGTGGCCATCAGTTCTTCCAGCAGCGCCAGCGAGACCTTGCCGGATACGGCGTAGGGGTCAAACTCGGGCCGCTCAGAATACTTCAACACGATCGAGGTGTTGAGCTTGGACAGGTTGACCTGGCCCATCGTCCAGCCACCAAAGCGCCGCTCGCTGATTTCTTCGTAGTGCAGCAGCACGACGTCGGTGTGGCGCTCATCGGCCACGATATGGTTGTAGAGCGTGTTGACCGCTGTGCGCCCACCCTCAATGGCCTGCAAAAACACACCGCCGCCGTAGCACAGCACGCCGGTAATGCCGTTGCCGATGTTGTGCGAGCGGGAGGCTTCGAGGATGGACTCGATCAGGCGAGCGCTGTCTTTATCGACCGCGCGGCTGACGTAAAGCAGGCGTACTAGCATGGGAACCTTCAAATAAAACGGGGTGGCAACGCTGGGCTGAGGTCAGCGTGGAATCAACGAAAGAAATTCGCGCCGGAGGTTGGGGTCTTTGAGGAACACGCCGCGCATAACCGAGTTGATCATCTTGCTGTCCATGTCCTTCACGCCACGCCACGCCATGCAATAGTGGCTGGCTTCCATCACCAAAGCCAAGCCGTCGGGCTGCGTTTTTTCCTGGATCAGGTCGGCCAACTGCACCACGGCCTCTTCCTGAATCTGCGGGCGGCCCATGATCCATTCGGCCAGGCGCGCGTACTTGGACAGACCGATCACATTGGTGTGCTCGTTGGGCATGATGCCGATCCAGATCTTTCCGATCACCGGGCAGAAGTGGTGGCTGCAGGCGCTGCGTACCGTGATCGGGCCCACGATCATGAGTTCGTTGAGGTGCTCGGCGTTGGGAAACTCGGTGACCGCAGGGCCTTTCACGTAGCGGCCATTGAACACCTCTTTGATGTACATCTTGGCCACACGGCGCGCGGTGTCACCGGTGTTGTGGTCGTTGTCAAGGTCAATGACCAGACTCTCCAGCACGCCTTGCATCTTGCCGGCCACTTCGTCGAGCAGCTTTTCCAGCTCGCCCGGCTGGATGAACTCAGCGATGTTGTCGTTGGAGTGAAAGCGTTGCCGTGCGGCCTTGACGCGCTCTCGGATCTTGACAGACACAGGCACGCCCTGGTCGTCGTCTTCGGGGTGGGCTGGGGTCATGTCAGGTTCGGTTTTCATGAGCATGGGGGATGCTAACACCGGCCCCCCGTGCGCACCGGGCAGCCTGAATAACTCGAAAAAACCTGGGGTTTTGTGCCCGTCAAGCACACCCTCACCGCAACCCTGAGCACTGCCGGCGTTCAGTACCGGTGCCCGGTGACGAACAGCACGGCACGCATGATGCCAAAAGCAATACGGTCCAGCACGCGCTGGTACCAAGGGCGCCGGCTCAGGCTGTCGGCTTGCAGCGGTTGTCCGCTGCGGTGGACGTGGTCGTCCAGACAGTCGTGCAGCAGCGCGGCAAAGCGCCGGTCGGTGGTCATCACATTGGCCTCACGCGCCAGCAGCAGCGACAAGGGGTCCAGGTTGGTCGAGCCCACTGTGGCCCAGCGGCGGTCCATTACGGCCACCTTGGCGTGCAGGGCACTGGGTGCGTATTCGTGGATCTCGATGCCCGCGTTCAACAGGGTTTGGTACACCGGGCGGGCCGCACGGTACTGAAAAAAATGCTCGTATTTGCCCTGCAGCAGCAAGCGCACACGCACGCCGCGCCCCACCGCCAGCAAGAGCGCACGACGCAGCCTGCGCCCAGGAATGAAATAGGCGTTGGCAATCACGATGTCGTGGCGGGCCTCGCCAATGGCTTTCAGGTACGCGCGCTCGATATCGTGCCGGTGGCTGACGTTGTCGCGCAGCAACAGCGCGGCGCGGGCTGCGTCAACCCCCAAGGGCGCGGGCACGGTCTCCCCAGCATCGAATGCCGATGCACCGGGCAAATTCAGGCCGGTTTGGACCTCAATGTTCGCCAGCAGCCGAGAAAAGTCGCCCACCGGGCGGGTGGCACGCAAAGCCTGCCAGGCGGCCCGAAACTCGCGCTGACGGGCCTTGCGCACCGCTTGCAGGCGCCACCACAACTGCTCCATGGTTTCCACCATGTCGTCCACCAGCGGGCCGGCCACACGCAATGAAAAGTCCAGCCGGGGCGCTAGCAAGCGGCCCAGCGCCACATCGTCCTGGTCGTCAATGATGTTGATGCCACCACAGAACCCGACCGTACCGTCCACCACACACAGCTTGCGGTGCAAGCGCCGCCAGCGGCTGGGCAGCAGCAGGCCCAGCCGGCCCAGTGGCGCATACACCCGCCAGCGCACACCAGCCTTGGCAAAGCGCTGCGCCCATTCGGCAGGCATGCGGGGCGTGCCCACGCCGTCGATCACCAGCCGCACCTCTACGCCGCGCAAGGCAGCCCGCTCCAGCGCCTCGGCCACGCTCAGCGCCGAGCCTGCAAACTCAAAAATGTAGGTTTCCAGGTGCACCACCGAACGGGCGGCATCCATGGCCTCGACCAGGGCGGGAAACAGCGCCGAGCCGTTTTGCAGCAAGAGCAGCTGGTGCCCCCCCTTCATGGCTCCGGTGCCACGCCGCCCAGGGGCATTGGCGTGCTGCAGCGGACCTTGGCTCACAGCTCCAGCTCGGCAATGAGCGGCAGGTGATCGGACATGCGTGTCCAGGCGCGCCCGTGGGGAACATGGGCCGACACGGGTTTAAGCCCCCGCACAAAAATGCGGTCCAGATGCAGCAGCGGCAGGCGCGATGGGTAAGTAGGCAGTCGAATGCCGTCGAACGTGCGCAGGTCCAAGTCGGCCATGGGCTTGAGCAGCTGGGCGCCCCAGTCGTTGAAGTCCCCGGCCACGATCAGCGGCGCATCGGGCGGCAACTCAGTGGCAATGTACTGCCCCAGGCGCTGCACCTGGCGTTCGCGGCTGGCGTGAATCAGGCCCAGGTGCACCACCACCACATGCACAGCAACCTCTTCCACCAGCAACTGCACATGCAGCAAACCACGCTGCTCGAAGCGGTGGTCAGACACATCGGAGTGTTTGCTCTCCAGCACCGGCCAGCGCGAGAGCAGCGCGTTGCCATGCTCACCGTGTCGCGTCACCGCGTTGGTGCGGTAGACCGCCTCGTAGCCGTCCGGCGTCAGGTAGTTCGCCTGGTCCAGGTCGGGCCAGCGGGTGAAGTGCTTCTCCAGCTTGCGGTTGTGGCTGCGCACCTCTTGCAGGCACACAATGTCGGCGTCAAATTGCTCCACCGCATGCGCCAGGTTGTGAATTTCCAGCCGGCGCCCCGGCCCCAGGCCCTGCACGCCTTTGTGGATGTTGTAAGTGGCGACACGAACGATGCTCATGTGCAAATCATGCCACCAATGGGCTCGGATCTGCTGCCCACGGCAGCGGGCGCATTCAGCGGCCGTGCCGGCGCGGGAGCTGCAAAACAGCCTCCGCATTGGACGGCGAGAAACAGCGCTCAGCCGCCTCGGCCCAGGGCAGCCAGATTTGCGCCCGGTGTTCACGGGGACTCAAGGTCACGGGCACCGGTTTCGGAATGCTCAGACCAAACAGCCGCTCGGTGTTGCGGGTCACGCCAGGTTCATAGCGGTGGCGCCACTGAGGGTAAATCTCGTACACATTTTCCAGGCCCCAGTCGGTCAACAGATGACCGGGTGCGTGAGCGTCCAGCCCGGTTTCTTCCCACACCTCGCGCACGGCGGTGGCCTCAAACGCTTCGTCCTCGGCATCCTTCGAACCCGTTACCGACTGCCAGAAACCTGGCGCATCGGCGCGCTCGATCAGCAGGACGTCCAGCGCCGGGGTGTGGATCACCACCAGCACCGATTGGGGAATTTTGAACGGAGCGCTCATTCGTCAGCGAAGAAGTCGGCGTCGATGCGCTTGAGCTCGTAGGTGGCAGCCACCGAGACACCGATATCGTGTTGGATCATCAGATCGGCGAGGCGGACGCCGTCGATCCGAACGATGCGATACGGGCGGCTATTTCGAGCGACTGCCATCGCAGCAGGCGTGAACGAACTGGTGGTGATGAAAACGCCCTTTTCAGCGCCCTTGAAGTCGCGAATAGGTCCCCCCCTCACCGAACCTCCCCAGCGTTTGGCCTGAAGATACATGGCGTCCAGACCCAAAGTATCATCCGCCCACGCCGAGCCAGCAGAGCCACCAACGGAGCCATTGCCGACGCATAGTTTGGGATCGCCAAGATTGTTCTCTCCCTGAAATGAAAAAAAGGGCGCTGAACCAGCGCCCTTTCATCCTAGCCGAAGCCTGTGATCAGGCGGTCTTGGCCAAATCCACATTGCGCAGGCGGATGTGCAGCTCGCGCAATTGCTTCTCGTCCACCAGGCTCGGCGCTTGTGTCAGCAAACACTGGGCGCGCTGGGTTTTCGGGAAGGCGATCACGTCGCGGATCGAGTCGGCGCCGGTCATCAGCGTGACGATACGGTCCAGGCCGAAGGCCAGACCACCGTGGGGCGGCGCGCCGTATTGCAGCGCGTCGAGCAGGAAGCCAAACTTGACTTGCGCTTCCTCGGGTGTGATCTTGAGCGCGTCAAACACCTTTTGCTGCACCGCCGCAGTGTGGATACGCACCGAGCCGCCGCCAATTTCCCAGCCGTTGAGCACCATGTCGTAGCCCTTGGCAATGCACTTCTCGGGCGCGGTGACCATCCAGTCTTCGTGGCCGTCTTTCGGCGCGGTGAAGGGGTGGTGCACGGCGGTCCAGCGGTCGGCTTCTTCGTCGTGTTCGAACATCGGGAAGTCCACCACCCACATCGGCGCCCAACGGGCTTCAAACAGGCCGTTTTTCTTGCCCAGCTCGCTGTGGCCAATTTTGATGCGCAATGCGCCGATGGCGTCGTTCACCACCTTGGCCTTGTCGGCGCCAAAGAAGATGATGTCGCCGTCCTGCGCGCCGGTGCGCTTCAAGATCTCGGCCACGGCGGCGTCGTGCAGGTTCTTCACGATGGGGCTTTGCAGGCCGTCGCGGCCCTTGGCCACTTCGTTGACCTTGATCCAGGCCAGGCCCTTGGCACCGTAGATCTTGACGAACTCGGTGTACGCGTCAATTTCGCTGCGGCTGATCTCGGCGCCGCCGCGCACGCACAGGGAAACCACGCGGCCGTTCTTCATGGTGGCGGGAGCGCTGAACACTTTGAAGTCCACGTCGGCCATCACGTCGGTCAGCTCGGTGAATTCGAGCTTGACGCGCAAATCCGGCTTGTCGGAGCCGAAGCGGTGCATGGCTTCGCTGTAGGCCATGACCGGAAACTCACCCAGGTCCACGCCCAGGGTGTTCTGGAACACGGTTTTGATCATGCCCTGGAACATGTCGCGGATGTCTTCCTCGGTCAGGAACGAGGTTTCAATATCGATCTGGGTGAACTCGGGCTGGCGATCAGCGCGCAGGTCTTCGTCGCGGAAGCACTTGGTGATCTGGTAGTAGCGGTCGAAGCCGGCCACCATCAGCAGCTGCTTGAACAGCTGGGGCGACTGCGGCAGCGCGAAGAAGTGGCCATCGTGCACACGGCTGGGCACCAGGTAATCGCGCGCACCTTCGGGCGTGCTCTTGGTCAGCATCGGGGTTTCAATGTCGATGAAGCCGTTGGCGTCGAGAAACTTGCGCACCTCCATGGCCACGCGGTAGCGCAGCATCAGGTTGTTTTGCATGTACGAGCGGCGAAGATCAAGCACGCGGTGCGTGAGGCGGGTGGTCTCGCTCAGGTTGTCGTCATCCAGCTGGAACGGCGGCGTGACGGAGGGGTTGAGCACCTTGAGTTCGTGGCACAAGAGCTCGACCTTGCCACTCTTGAGGTTGTCGTTGGTGGTGCCTTCGGGCCGCGCGCGCACCAGACCGGTGATCTGCACACAATATTCGTTGCGCACGTCTTCGGCCACCTTGAACATGTCGGCGCGGTCGGGGTCGCACACCACTTGCACATAGCCTTCACGGTCGCGCAGGTCGACAAAAATGACGCCACCGTGGTCGCGTCGGCGGTTGACCCAGCCGCACAGGGTCACGGTCTGGCCCAGCAGGGCTTCGGTCACGAGACCGCAATAGTGGGAACGCATAGCCATGGCAATTTTTCTTTCAACAGTGTCGCCAACGAAGTGGCGGGGAAACATTCAGGACGGGGTGTTCGTGGCGCTGGACGCAGCCGCTTGAGCAACCTGGATTTGGGCATTGTTCGGCCCGCCGGGCACGATCACCCCCATGGAGACGATGTAGGTCAGTGCAGCGTCGACGGTCATTTGCAGTTCGACGCAGGCGCTTTTGCGAACCATCACAAAATAGCCGCCGGTAGGGTTGGGCGTGGTGGGCACAAACACGCTATGAAACTCGTCGTGTGCGGTGGCACCGCCTGGCTGGGCCTGCAATTGGCGCAGAACGTCGCCGGCGGGGGCGCCGGTCAGAAAGGCAATGGTCCACATGCCTTCGTGCGGCCACTGCACCAGCAGCGCCTTGCGAAAGGCGTTGCCTTTTTCAGAAAACAGCGTGTCCGAGATCTGCTTGACACCGGAATAAATGGAGCGCACCACCGGAATGCGGTGCAGCAGTGCGTGCCACCAATGCACCAGCTTGTTGCCAATGATGTTGGATGCCAGCGCACCAATGGACAGCACCACCACCAACGCAAACACCACGCCCAGCCCCGGCACGTGCATGCCCAGCAACTGATCGGGCTGCCAGTTGACGGGCAATATGTGCAGCGTCTGGTCCAGTGTGGTGACGACCCAGTCCAGCACCCACAGGGTGATGATCAGGGGCACCAGCACCAGCAGACCGGCCAGCAGCCATTTGCGCAAAGAGGGCATCCGGGCGGTCTCAGTTGGAAGGCGTGGAGCCGGAAGACGGCGCTGGCGATGCAGCCGGTGCGGGCGCAGCAGCAGGTGCCGATGCCGGAGCAGCAGGCTCGCTGGCGGGCTTGGCAGCGCCGCCGGCAGCGGGTGCAGCGCCCTCGGCGGCCACGGCGGGCGGAGTGGCGGTGTTGCCGCCCCGGAAATCGGTGACGTACCAGCCAGAGCCCTTGAGCTGGAAGCCGGCAGCGGTCAGTTGCTTGCGAAAACTGGGCTGACCGCAGGCTGGGCAAACGCTCAGCGGGTCATCGGACATTTTTTGCAACACGTCCTTGGCATGGCCGCAGGACTCGCACTTGTAGGCATAGATGGGCATGACGTGAACCTGTAAGTGGACTCGGGTCGCTCCGAAGAACGCTGGGGCCACAGGCCCGACAGCCATCCCCAGGAGGGAAATTGAACAAAACCCGTCATTATAAATTGGGGTGCGCCCTTAGCTTGACCCGTTGAGCGGTGGTGGGTGCAAGACGCTCAACGGCTTAGCAGCCAGCTGCCAAGTGTTTTTCAAGCGACACGAAGCACGCTCAACCTCGGGCTACTCACCACAGGCGCACGCGCGCCAGCAGCTGCATGACGAGCAAACCCAGCAAGAAGCCCAATCCGCCATACAAAATGGCTTGCAACAGGCGGTTGGTGCGGCGTTGCTCGGTCAACAGGCTGTCGAGTTCGCGGCGCAATTCGTGGGGCTTGTGTTGCAGGTAATCGTGCAGCAGCCGCGGCAGCGCGGGCAGCAGCTTGGCGTACTGCGGGGCTTCGGCCTTAAGCTGCTCCAGCAGTTTCTTGGGACCCAACTGGTCCACCATCCAGGTTTCCAGGAAAGGCTTGGCGGTGTTCCACAGGTCCAGTTCGGGGTCCAGGTCGCGGCCCAGGCCTTCAATGTTGAGCAGCGTTTTCTGCAACAGCACCAGCTGCGGCTGGATTTCCACCTGAAACCGGCGGGAGGTCTGGAACAGGCGCATCAGCACCATGCCTAGCGAAATTTCTTTCAGGGGGCGGTCGAAATACGGTTCACACACAGCACGGATGGCCGACTCCAGCTCGTCCACCCGCGTGTCGCCAGGCACCCAGCCCGATTCGATGTGCAGCTCGGCCACCCGCTTGTAGTCGCGTCGGAAAAAGGCGGTGAAGTTTTGCGCCAGGTATTCCTTGTCGAACTCGGTGAGCGTGCCGACGATGCCGAAATCGAGCGAGATATAGCGCCCAAACGTGGCCGGGTCCACACTGACCTGGATGTTGCCCGGGTGCATGTCGGCATGAAAGAAGCCGTCTCGGAACACCTGGGTGAAAAACAGGGTCACACCATCGCGCGCCAGCTTGGGAATATCGACACCCAACCGGCGTAACTCGTCCACCTTGTTGATGGGAAGACCATGCATGCGTTCCATCACCATCACCTCGGTGTGGCAATAGTCCCAGAGCATTTCCGGAATGAGCACCAGGTCCAGTCCCTGCATGTTGCGGCGCAGCTGGGCAGCATTGGCGGCTTCACGCACCAGGTCCAGTTCATCGTGCAGGTATTTGTCAAATTCGGCCACCACCTCTTTGGGTTTCAGGCGCTTGCCGTCGGCCGACAACGCATCCACCCAGCCGGCCATCATGCGCATCAGGCTCAGGTCTTTGTCGATGACCGGCAGCATGTTGGGCCGCAACACCTTGACAGCGACTTCGCGCCCACCGTGGCGGCCATCGCGCAAGGTGGCAAAGTGAACTTGTGCGATGGACGCACTGGCTACCGGCACCTGCTCGAAGTGCGAAAACACCGCGTCAAGCGGCTTGCCAAACGCACGCTCGATGGTGGCCACCGCCACGGCGCTGGGAAACGGCGGCACGCGGTCTTGCAGGCGGGCCAGCTCGTCGGCAATGTCCGGGGGCAGCAGGTCGCGGCGGGTGGACAGCACCTGCCCAAACTTCACAAAAATAGGGCCCAGCCGCTCCAGCGCCTCGCGCAGGCGCTGGCCGCGCGGAGCGTCCAGGTTGCGGCCGATGGAAACCATGCGCGTCAGCAGCCGGATGCCCCGGCCCCGAAAGCTGGAGAGCACCAGCTCGTCCAACCCATAGCGCAACACCACCCAAACGATGAATGCGCCGCGAAACAGGCGACTCATGCGGCGGTTCCGTCAGCACCCGGGGCGGTTGCAGCCGGCGCAGCCTCGGCTCGTGCGGGTGAGGCGCCTGCTGAAGCAAAAGGCGACCGGGGAAAGCCTTCGGGCTTGCGTGCCACGAACGACTTGACCGCCTGCGCCGCCGAACGGGCAAACCGCGTCAAGGTGTGGGCTGGGGCATCGCCCACGAAGCGCGACAGGTCTTCTTCTGGGTCCCAACGCACGTTGTCCACCAGCCAGGCTACTTCGGCCGCCAATTGCACGTCGCCCTGGATGTCCACCCCCGGCTTGTCACCGGCCAGCACCGTTTGCGCGAGCGCCAGAGGCGAGGTCTGGATAAGCGTAACGCGGAGTTCGGGCTGGGCGTCGGGCGCTGCACGTTCCAGCAGACCCGCTGCGGTGGGCGTGAGCGTGAGGTGAAATTCACCCCACTGCATCTTCACCGGTTTGCCTTTCTGGCGCCGCAAGCGGTCTTGTGCGGCTTTTTCCTGCATCAGCACATGGTTGAGGAACAGAACGATGCGGTTCTGCAACTCATCCACCACCCAGTCGGGCGGCCGGATGGCGCCTAACAGGGATTGCAGGAAGTTGGGAAGGGCGCCGCCAGCGGACGGTCCAGACGAAAAAACGGGGGATTCATTTTTCATGACCCCCCGATTTTGACGGATAAAGCCCGGCGCTACGGCTGCACGGGGCTCTTGTTTGCGCCGGTGGTCTACTGCAACGCTTGAACGCCCGCCACCAACCAGCCGCCCGACCCGCTCTTGGGACGGGTGATGTTCCAGACTTCACGGAACGGATTGGGCCCGGCCGACACGTCTTCGCGGATCAAGCCAGAGAATTCGACGCTGGCCATGTAGCTCGCATCCGTTTCTTCAATGCCCAGCAAGTGGGCGTCCAGCATCACCACCTCGGTCTTGTTGACCGTGCTGCCGCCCGAGCGCTCACGCTCCGACAGCTGGCTCTGGATCTGCTCCAGCATGCCGTCGGTCATCATGGCGCGCAGGCTCGGAATATCGGAGCGGTCCCAGGCTTCTTGCAGGCTGAGAAAGTTGGCTTTGGATGCCTTGAGAAAACCCTCTGCATCAAAATCTGCCGGCACACCCCAGCCCTGCGACCCGGACAAGGAAGAGCCAATGCTTGAGCCACCTGCGGCTGCTTCAGAGGCGCCGGCATGGCTCTCCCACGGACGGGCCGACGCGTCGTTACCGACATTTTTCGGGCTGTAACCCCGCGGGGTAGCGGGATCAAACTGGGAGTTGCCGCCACCATCAGCCGCCTGGTAGGCGAGCCCCGAAGGCGCGGCGCTGGAGCGGCGGCGCATCAGCATGCCCACAACGGCAATCACCACGGCAGCGAGCAGAGCGAACATGAGGAACTGGGCAAAACCCTCACCCAGTCCCAGGCTGGACGCGAGCCAGGCCAGCCCCAAGCCAGCAGCAAAACCGCCCAGCATGCCGCCCCAGGCGCGCTTCGGTGCAGCCGCAGCCGGAGCCGCAGTGCCGGCGGCAGCGGGGCGGACGGCTGCGGTTTGAGCGGGTGCAGGTGCGGCCTGCTGCGCCGGCAGCGTGCTGCTGCGCTGGGTCACATTGCCCGACTGTTTCCCAAACGACAGGCCACCACCGAGGCGCTTGGCCCAGACATCCTGCGAGCCCAAAACCATGGCGCAGACCAGCACCACCGACCACAACTTGTTGTTCACCATTTTTGTCCCCCCAAATCAAAAACCACCGTCAGATCAACATTTGATCCCCAAATGCAGCGCCACCACGCCAGCCGACAGGTTGTGCACATCCACATGGCCAAACCCGGCGCTCTTCATCAACTCCCGCAAGGCTTCCTGCCCAGGGTGCATGCGAATGGATTCGGCCAGGTAACGGTAACTGTCCTCGTCGTTGGCCACCAGACGGCCCAGCTTGGGCAGGATGTTGAACGAATACCAGTCATAAGCTTTTTCAAGCGGTTTGGCCACCCGTGAAAACTCCAACACCAGCAATTTGCCGCCAGGCTTCAGCACCCGCTGCATCTCGGCCAGTGCACGGTCTTTGTGCGTCATGTTGCGCAAACCAAACGCCACCGAAACCAAGTCAAACGAGTTGCTTTCAAAAGGCAGTTGCTCGGCATCGCATACCAGCGTGGGCAACACCACACCCAGATCGAGCAGGCGGTTGCGCCCTTCGCGCAGCATCGCCTCATTGATATCGGTATGAACCACACGGCCTGTAGGGCCCACCTTTTTGGCAAAGGCCAGCGAAAGGTCGCCGGTGCCGCCCGCGATGTCCAGCACCTGGTCGCCGGGCTGCGGGTTGGCCACCGTCAACGTGTAGCGCTTCCAGACGCGGTGCAGGCCAGCCGACATAAGATCGTTCATCACGTCGTAGCTGGGGGCTACCGAATCGAACACGCTGCGCACGTGTTGCGCTTTTTCGCGCTCGTCAACCGACTTGAAACCGAAGTGTGTAGATGCCATCAGGTGATCCTAAACGGTTAATGGCTGCCGCAAGCACTCCCGCCCTTCGGGGCCATGGGCGCATCGCGTTCCATGCCGGCTGCTTGCAGCCGAGCGTTGTAATCGGCCCACAGCTCGGTCTGCTTGGAGCCCAGAAAGTACAGGTAGTCCCAGGAAAAGATGCCACTGTCGTGACCGTCAGAAAACGTGGGTTGCACCGCGTAATTGCCCACCGGCTCCAGCGCGATGATGCCGACCTCGCGCTTGCCGGTCTGCAGCACCTCTTGCCCCGGACCGTGGCCCTGCACTTCGGCCGACGGCGAGTAGACGCGCATCAATTCAAACGGCACGTGAAACTCGCTGCCGTCAGAGAAACCAATCTCCAGCACCCGAGACTGCTGGTGCAGGGTGATGGATTGTGGCGTGGGGGTGGTTTTGTCAAGTCCGGCCATGGGTTTACTCCAATTTCATGGTTCGAGAGGGAGCGCCTGCACACAGGGCACCGCCGAGCCAGCATTGCTGGACGGCCAGTGCCGCACCCTTGAGGGGGTTGCGCTGAAAGCGGCGCGGGAGTGATTCAAAGTCACACCAACACGCGTTCGATGCCGCCTTGGTTGGCCTTGGCAACGTATTCGGGCAGCCAGTCCTTGCCCAGAATCTGGTTGGCCATTTCGACCACGATGTAGTCTGCCTCCAGCAAGCCGTTGTTCAGGTCATCGCCGTAGCGCGTCAGGCCTTGCAGGCAGCTCGGGCACGAGGTCAGCATCTTGATGTTGGCGGTTTCGCCCACCGTGCCGGCTGCGCGCAATTGTGCTTCGCCCTTCTTGATCTCTTCTTCCTTGCGGAAGCGGATCTGCGTGGAAATGTCGGGCCGCGTCACGCCCAGCGTGCCGCTTTCGCCGCAGCAGCGCTTGCTCTCCAGCACGTTGTCCCCCACCAGCGCTTTCACCGTCTTCATCGGATCCTGCAGCTTCATCGGGCTGTGGCAAGGGTCGTGGTAGAGGTAACCGCCCTGCCCGGCTGGCAAGGTAATGCCTTTTTCCAACAGGTATTCGTGGATATCGATGATGCGGCAGCCTGGGAATATCTTGTCGAATTCGTAGCCTTGCAGCTGGTCGTAGCAGGTGCCGCAGCTCACCACCACGGTCTTGATGTCGAGGTAGTTCAGTGTGTTGGCCACGCGGTGGAACAGCACCCGGTTGTCGGTGATGATCTTTTCAGCCTTATCGAACTGGCCCGAGCCGCGCTGCGGGTAACCGCAACACAAATAGCCCGGCGGCAACACGGTTTGCACACCCGCATGCCACAGCATGGCCTGCGTAGCCAGCCCCACCTGGCTGAACAAGCGCTCAGAACCGCAACCAGGGAAGTAAAACACCGCCTCGGTCTCACTCGTGGTGCCCACAGGGTTGCGGATGATGGGCACGTAGTCCTTGTCCTCGATGTCCAGCAAGGCACGCGCCGTTTTCTTCGGCAGGCCGCCGGGCATCTTCTTGTTGATGAAGTGGATCACCTGCTCTTTGATGGGTGCTGGGCCCAGCGTAGCCCGTGGCGCGCTCGTCTGCTTGCGCGCGGCAATCTTCAGCACCTTGTTGGCCAGCCGCTGGGCTTTGAATCCCACGTCCACCATGGCCGAGCGCATGAACTTGATGGTCTCGGGGTTGGTGGCGTTCAGGAAAAACATGGCCGCCGCATTCCCTGGCCGGAAACTTTTCTTGCCCATCTTGCGCAACAGGTTGCGCATGTTCATGGTCACGTCACCAAAGTCGATCTTCACCGGGCACGGCGAGAGGCACTTGTGGCACACGGTGCAGTGGTCGGCCACGTCTTCAAACTCTTCCCAGTGCTTGATGCTGATGCCGCGCCGGGTCTGCTCTTCGTACAGAAAGGCCTCCACCAGCAACGAGGTGGCCAAGATTTTGTTGCGAGGGCTGTAGAGCAGGTTGGCGCGCGGCACATGGGTCGCGCACACCGGTTTGCACTTGCCGCAGCGCAGGCAGTCTTTCACGCTGTCGGCAATGGCGCCAATGTCGCTCTGCTGCATGATCAGCGACTCGTGACCCATCAAACCGAAACTCGGCGTGTAGGCATGGCTCAGGTCGGCGCTGCGCAGGTTGGCGTCCACAGCCAGGCCTTTCACGCCGGCCATGTCGCGCAGCAGCTTGCCCTTGTTGAAGCGGCCTTCCGGGTCGACCTTGGCCTTGTATTCGGCGAAAGGCCGCAGTTCGTCGTCGGTCAAAAACTCCAGCTTGGTGATGCCAATGCCGTGTTCGCCCGAGATCACGCCGTCCAGGCTGCGCGCCAGCACCATGATGCGGCCCACCGCTTCGTGCGCGGCCTGCAGCATCTCGTAATCGTCGCTGTTGACGGGGATGTTGGTGTGCACATTGCCGTCGCCAGCGTGCATGTGCAGCGCCACCCACACACGGCCTTTGAGCACATGCTGGTGGATGGCGGTGCACTCGGCCAGGATGGCGCTAAACGCCGCCCCCGTAAAAATTTGCTGCAGCGGCGCGCGGATCTGGCTTTTCCAGCTCGCGCGCAGCGTGTGGTCTTGCAGTTGCGGGAACAGTGCATCCACATCGCGCAACCAAGTGGCCCAGAGCGAGCGCACTTCGCGCACCAGCGCCAGCGCCTGCTGCACGCGGTCTTCCAGCAGCTCGGCGCTGGGAATGTCGTTGGCGTCGTCGGTCTTGCCCAGCGGCAGGCTGCCCTTTTCGAAGAAGGTTTCCAGCGCTTCGCACAGCTTGAGCTTGTTGCGCAGCGAGAGCTCGATGTTGATGCGCTCAATGCCCTCGGTGTATTCGCCCATGCGCGGCAGCGGGATCACCACATCTTCGTTCACCTTGAAGGCGTTGGTGTGCTTGCTGATGGCCGCGGTGCGCTTGCGGTCGAGCCAGAATTTCTTGCGCGCCTCGGCGCTGATGGCCACAAAGCCTTCGCCGCTGCGGCCGTTGGCCAGGCGGATCACCTCGCTGGTCGCGCGTGCCACGGCGTCGGCGTCGTCGCCCACGATGTCGCCCACCAGCACCATCTTGGGCAAGGTGCCGCGCTTGCTCTTGGTGGCGTAGCCCACGGCCTTGAGGTAGCGGTCGTCCAGGTGCTCCAGCCCGGCAAGGATGGCGCCGCCCGGGCGCTTCATCTCGGCAAACATGAAGTCCTTGATGTCCACGATGGAGGGCACGCAGTCCTTGGGGTTGCCAAAGAATTCCAGGCACACGGTGCGCACATGCTCGGGCATGCGGTGCACCAGCCAGCGCGCGCTGGTGATCAGGCCGTCGCAGCCTTCTTTCTGGATACCCGGCAAACCGGCCAGGAACTTGTCGGTCACGTCCTTGCCCAGGCCTTCCTTGCGGAAGGTCGAGCCCGGGATCACCAGCTGTTCGGTGCGGACGTGCGTCTTGCCGTTGGCTTCGAAATACTTCAGTTCAAAGGTGGCGACCGCAGCGTCGTGGATCTTGCCGCGGTTGTGGTCCAGGCGCGTGACTTCCAGCCACTGCGCCTGCGGCGTCACCATGCGCCAGCTCACCAGGTTGTCCAGCGCCGTGCCCCAGAGCACGGCCTTTTTGCCGCCGGCATTCATGGCGATGTTGCCGCCCACGCACGAGGCTTCGGCCGAGGTCGGGTCCACCGCAAACACATGGCCCGCGCGCTCGGCCGCATCGGCCACGCGCTGCGTCACCACGCCAGCTTCGGTCCAGATCGTCGGCAGCGGCTCGGTGTGGCCGGGCACAGCCACAAACTCCACCTCGGTCATGGCTTCGAGCTTTTCGGTGTTGATCACCGCGCTCTTCCAGGTCAGCGGGATCGCACCGCCGGTGTAGCCGGTGCCGCCGCCGCGCGGCACGATGGTCAGGCCCAGCTCGAAACAGCCGCGCACCAGCTCGGCCATCTCGGCCTCGGTGTCGGGGGTGAGCACCACAAACGGGTATTCCACGCGCCAGTCGGTCGCGTCGGTCACGTGGCTGACGCGCGAGAGGCCGTCGAACTTGATGTTGTCGTGGGCGGTGAGCTTGCGCAGGGCCTTGGTGGCGCGCTGGCGCAGCGCGGCCATGTCTTCAAACGAGCGGGCAAACGCATCAACCGCGCCACGGGCCGCCGTGAGGAGTTCGCCCACCAAGGCATCGCGGACCGGGTCGTCTTGCGGGGTGCGGCGCTTGGACACCTCGCCCAGGCGGTGGTGCAAAGCATCCACCAGCTGCCGGCGGCGCTTGGGCGTGTCCAGCAGATCGTCTTGCAAGTACGGGTTGCGCTGCACCACCCAGATGTCGCCCAGCACTTCGTACAACATGCGGGCCGAACGCCCCGTGTGGCGCTCGCCACGCAGTTCGTTCAGCAAGGCCCAGGCGCGTGCACCGAGCAGCCGCATCACAATTTCACGGTCCGAGAAAGACGTGTAGTTGTAGGGAATTTCGCGCAGACGCGGCGCGTCGTCGGTAGCGTTTTCGAGGAGCGAAAGCGGGGTGAGAGCGTTCATGGGGAGTGGGCTACCAGCAGAAAGAGCTGAACAGGCAATGGTACCGCAGGGCCACATACACATACCTGGTCGCTGGGTACTGGCACACTCTGAAAACACCTGTTTCAACCCGCCCATGCAGCCAGACGCCCCGACCCTTTCCGCCCCGACACCACCCTGGCCCTACCCGCGCTGGATCGCCCACCGCGGCGCCGGTCTGCTGGCGCCAGAAAACACCCTGGCCGCGCTGCGGCTGGGCGCCAGCCACGGCTACCGCATGTTCGAATGCGACGCCAAACTGAGTGCCGATGGCGTGGCCTTCTTGCTGCACGACAGCACGTTGGAGCGGACCACCAGCGGCCAAGGCGTTGCGAGCAATCTGGACTGGGCGGCGCTCAGCCAGCTTGATGCCGGCGCCTGGCACTCAGCCGTCCATGCCGGGGAGCCACTGCCCACGCTGGCGGCCGTGGCGCGTTGGTGCATGGCCAACGGCCACTGGCTCAATATCGAGATCAAGCCCACGCCGGGAACCGAAGAACTCACCGGACGGCGGGTGGCCCTGGCCGCTGCGCAGCTCTGGGCGGGCCATGCACAGGCGCCACTACTCACCTCGTTCCGGCCCGAAGCCCTGGCCGGCGCCCAGGAAACCGCCCCGGCTTTGCCCCGCGGCCTGTTGCTGGAAACCCTGTGGCCAGGCTGGCAAAACGCCGCCCAGGCCCTGGGCTGCCAGGCTGTGGTGTGCGAGCAAGGGCTGTGGAGCGAAGCGCTCATGCACCAGGTGCACGGCTTTGGTTGGCACGGACTGGCCTACACCGTGAACGACTCCGGCGCCGCGCAGCGGCTGCTGGCGCTGGGCCTGGACGGCATCATCACCGACCGGGTGGACCGGTTTGCCCCCGACCGCTGAACCGGCTCAGCGCCGCCGCATCCACCAGCCCAGCGTGCCTTGCACCAGCACCAGCGCCGCGTAGGTGGCCATTTTTCCGTCACGGCCAAAAAACACCAGCCCAGCCAGCAGCACAGCCACGCCGGCCGCCATCAACACCGTCAGATCGATCACGCGGCTCCAGCGCGCCAAGCGTCCTTTGCTCGACCACTGGGGTGCCAGCCACAAGACAAAGCCGACCACCAGTGCGGGTGCGATGAAGCCCGCAACATGCGCCAGGAAGGCAAAGAAATTCATTGTGTGTGGGCCGGGACGTGCATAAGCGATCAATTTTATAATCTGCACATGTCTGTCTGGGCGCTCGGCATCAACCACCACACGGCTCCGCTTGATCTGCGGGGCCGGTTTGCGTTCGCGCTCGACCAAATTCAGCCCACGCTGCACGGCTACCGCCAAAGCCTGGCGCGCCAGCCCGAGGCCACCCTGCTCTCCACCTGCAACCGCACCGAGCTGTATGGCGCGGGCGACCAGGCCGCCGTCGAGCCCACGCTGGAGTGGCTGGCCCAGACGGGTGGCGTCAGCACCCATGTGTTGCGCGACCACGCCTATGTGCTGCGCGAAGACGAAGCCGCACGCCATGCGTTTCGCGTGGCCAGCGGCCTGGACAGCATGGTGCTGGGTGAGCCTCAGATCCTCGGTCAGATGAAGGACGCGGTGCGTGCCGCCAGCGACGCCGGCGCCCTAGGCTCCACGCTGCACCAGCTGTTCCAGCGCTCGTTCGCGGTGGCCAAGCAGGTGCGCACCTCCACAGAAATCGGCGCGCATTCCATCAGCATGACCGCCGCCGCCGTGCGCCTGGCGGGCCAGTTGTTTGAAGACCTGCAAGACATCAAGGTGCTGTTTGTGGGCGCTGGCGAGATGATTGAGCTTGCCGCCACCCACTTCGCGGCCAAGTCCCCCAAGAGCATGGCCATCGCCAACCGCACCCTGGAGCGCGGTGAAAAGCTGGCCAGCCGCTTTGGCGCCGAGGTGATGCGACTGGCCGATGTGCCCGACCGCCTGCACGAATTCGACGCTGTGATCAGCTGCACCGCCAGCACGCTGCCCATCATCGGCCTGGGCGCCGTGGAACGGGCTTTGAAAAAGCGCCGCCACCGCCCGATGTTCATGGTGGACCTGGCCGTTCCGCGCGACATTGAAGTGGATGTAAAAGGCCTGAACGACGTCTACCTGTACACGGTGGACGACCTTGCCGCCGTGGTCCAGACCGGCAAGGAAAGCCGGCAGGCCGCGGTGGCGCAGGCCGAAGTCATCATCGACGCGGGCGTACTCAGCTTCATGCACTGGCTGGAACAACGCGATCCGGCCAACGGCGTGGTGCCCCTGATCCAGCAGCTTCATGCCCAGGCCGATGAATGGCGTGCCGCCGAGCTGGCCCGAGCGCGCAAGCTGCTGGCCAAAGGTGAGCCGGTGGAAGCCGTGCTTGAAGCCCTTTCGCGTGGCTTGACGCAAAAAATGCTGCATGGCACCTTGGCCGAGTTGCACACCGGCGACAGCGCCGCACGCGCCGCCACCGCGCAAACGGTGTCGCGCCTTTTTCTGCGCGAAAAATCCTAGCGGCGCGTGGCCACACCCTACGGGCTCGTTGCATGCCAACGCCCCGTGGCGGTGCGGCCCCCGAACGCCCAACACACCTGGATGCATGAAACCTTTTGTCCGTAACACCCTGATGCGCCAGCGCGTGCGCCTGCACGAACTGGATGCCCTGCTCTCGGCCTCCGATGTGGTGGACAACATGGACCGGTTTCGCGCCCTCAGCCGCGAGCATGCCGACGCTTCACTGATTGTGGCCGTCTTCAACCGCTACCTGCAGCGCGAAACCGACCGAGCAGGCGCTGAGGACATGCTGCAAGACCCCGACATGGCCGAGATGGCAGAAGAAGAAATTCAGAGCGCTGACGCCGAGCTGAGCCTGCTGGATGCCGAGCTGCAGCAACTGCTGTTGCCCAAAGACCCCGACGACGAGCGCAACGCCTTCATGGAAATACGGGCCGGCACGGGCGGTGACGAGTCCGCCCTGTTTGCCGGTGATCTGGCGCGCCTGTACACCCGCTACGCCGAACGCCAGGGCTGGCAAGTGGAGGTGGTGAGCGAATCGGCGAGCGAGCTGGGTGGCTACAAAGAAGTGGTGTTGCGCATGGCCGGGCACGGTGCCTACGGCAAGCTGCGCTTTGAGTCGGGCGGCCACCGCGTGCAGCGTGTGCCGGTCACCGAAACGCAAGGCCGCATCCACACCAGCGCCGCCACCGTGGCCGTAATGCCCGAGCCGGACGAAACCGAGGCAGTCAAACTCAACCCAACCGAGCTGCGCATCGACACCTACCGCGCGAGCGGCGCCGGCGGCCAGCACATCAACAAGACCGACTCCGCCGTGCGCGTCACCCACCTGCCCACCGGCATCACCGCCGAATGCCAGGACGGCCGCAGCCAACACAGCAACAAAGCCAAGGCGCTGCAGGTGCTGACCGCGCGCCTACAAGAAAAAGACCGCAGCGAGCGCGCCGCCAAAGAGGCAGCCACCCGCAAAGGCCTGATCGGCAGCGGCGACCGCAGCGACCGCATCCGCACCTACAACTTTCCCCAGGGCCGCCTGACCGACCACCGCATCAACCTCACGCTGTACAAGTTGCTGATGGTGATGGAGGGCGACTTGGACGAGGTGATACACGCCCTGCAGGTGGCGCGCGGCACCGAGTTGTTGGCCGAACTGGAACAGCGCAACAGCCTGTGAGCACCCACCGATGAACGCCACAACCCTGCGTGACACGCTGCAACAAGCCCAACTGCACGGGCTGGAACGCCTGGACGCCCAGATGCTGCTGCTGCACGCCCTGGGCCGCTCGCCACACGACCGCGCCTGGCTGATGGCCCACGACGGCGACGCGCTGCCCGAGGCAGCAGCGGCCGACTGGCAGGCGCTGCTGCAGCGCCGCCAGACGGGCGAGCCCGTGGCTTACCTGCTGGGCGAAAAAGCCTTCTTTGGCCTGAACCTGGCCGTGGACGCCCGGGTGCTGGTGCCGCGTCCAGACACCGAGGTGTTGGTGGAATGGGCGCTGGACGTGCTGCCCGCCGCTGGTGGTCCCACACCACCCCGCGTGGCCGATCTCGGCACGGGCAGTGGCGCCATTGCGCTGGCCCTGGCACAGCAGCGGCCCGAGGCGCAGGTCAGCGCCACCGACGCCAGCGCCGACGCCCTGGCCGTGGCCCAGTCCAATGCGGCCCAGCTCGGCCTGGCGGTGGCCTTCCACTGCGGCCACTGGCTGGACGCGGTGCCAGGCCAACTGTTTAACGTGATTGCCAGCAACCCGCCCTACATTGCCGAGGGCGACCCGCACCTGCCCGCGCTGCAGTTCGAGCCCCGTTCTGCGCTAGCGGCTGGCCCCGACGGCCTGGACGACATCCGAACCATCATCGACCAGGCGGGCGACGCCTTGCTGCCCGGCGGGTGGCTGCTGCTGGAGCACGGGCACAACCAGGCAGAAGCGGTGCGAACGCTGCTGCTGCAAGCCGGATTCAAACACGTCAGCAGCCGCAACGACCTTGCGGGCATTGAACGCTGCAGTGGCGGGCACTGGCCCCAGCAGCGATAATTGACCATTTTTACGGGTCATTGTTGACCCATCCGCAAAAGGACCCTCTGTCATGAGCGACGCCCAAATCCGAATCGACCAACTGGTCAAATCCAACGACATCGTGCTGTTCATGAAGGGCAACGCGAGCTTCCCCATGTGTGGCTTTTCAGGCCGCGCCATTCAGATCTTGAAAGCCTGCGGTGTGGACCCAAAAGCAGTGAAGACCGTGAACGTGCTGGAAGACGACGGCGTGCGCCAGGGCATCAAGGAATACAGCAACTGGCCCACCATCCCGCAGCTCTACGTCAAAGGCGAGTTCATCGGCGGCTCCGACATCATGATGGAGATGTACGAGTCGGGTGAGCTGCAGCAAGTGATCACCGGCGAAGCCTGAAGCTCCACAGGGGCACCCCACCAGCCACCTTCGGGTGGCTTTGTGCTTTCTGGCGGGGCGCAGAAGGTTCAGCATGGGTCCTATCCCCGGTGAAGCGCTGGTTTTGTGAGGCTTTTCCTGCATTGAGGTCAGGCACGTCTTGTGCTTGAATCAAAGCGTCACCGAACCTCACAAGGAGAACCGCATGAGCTCACGCAGCCTGGTCGCTTCACCCTCCCTCGGTCTGCCCATCGCCCAGATGCGCAGTGTGTTCAGCGCCGACGATGTCGAGCGCAAACTGGTCAAGCTGCAAAACAGCGGCGTTGAGCGCGAGTACGAAACCCTTCGCAACACCTACCAGCGCATGCTGGAGCGAGGCCCACAGCGCTTTGCCGTCAAACCCTCGGGCGTACCCGACATGGCACCGCTCTACGACCTGCTGCCCAATTTTGGGGAGGTGCTCGACGACGTGAAGCGCCACGTCGCGCTCAGCCAAGACAGCCGGGACAGCCTGGAAGTCACACCCATCCTGCTGCTCGGACCACCCGGTGTGGGAAAAACCCATTTCGCCCGCCAGATCGCGGACCTGCTGGGCACCAGCATGAGCCTGGTGCCTATGAGCTCCATGACCGCAGGCTGGCTGCTGTCGGGCTCATCGTCCCAATGGAAAGGCGCCAAACCTGGCAAGGTGTTTGAAGCCCTGGTGGATGGTCAGTACGCCAACCCGGTCATCGTGGTGGACGAGATCGACAAAGCCAGCGCCGACGCGCAATACGACCCGCTGGGCGCACTTTACAGCCTGCTGGAACACGACACCGCCCAGAGCTTTGTGGACGAGTTCGCTGAGGTGCCCATTGACGCGAGCCAAGTGATCTGGATCACCACCGCCAACGACGAGCGTGCCATTCCCGAACCCATACTCAATCGCATGAATGTGTTTGAAATTGCGCCGCCCTCACCCGATGCAGCGCGCAAAATTGCGGCCCATCTGTACCGGGGCATTCGCAGCGAACACGACTGGGGCCAACGCTTCGACCCAGAACCGGCAGACGATGTGCTGGGTCAACTGGCGAGCCTGGCGCCGCGCGAAATGCGCCGCGCGCTGGTCACCGCCTTTGGCAACGCGCGCCTGGACAACCGCTACAGCTTGGAAGCCGACGACCTGCCGCGCCAGGGTGCAGGCAAAAGCCGCATCGGCTTTCTGCAATAGGGCCAGGTCGTGGCGCCTAGTTCAGGCGTCGGCGTGGACCCAGTTCTTGGCTGCCGCGTACACCGCATTGGGGTATTCGGCACGCCCACGGCTGCCGTTGTAGCGGCCCAGCGCGAGAAAGGTGTCGCCGCGCTCACGGTCCAGGTAGTGGCGAAAAATCACACAGCCAAAGCGCAGGTTGGTCTGCATGTTGAACAATTTGCCCGGATCGCCGTCACCAATCAGCCGCGACCAGAAGGGCATGATCTGCATGTAACCGCGTGCCCCCACGCGTGAGATGGCGAACTTGCGAAACGCACTTTCCACCTGAATCAAGCCCAGCACCAGCGTCGTGTCCAAGCCAGCTCGGCGCGACTCGTACCAGACGGTCTGCAAAAACTCGATCCGCGTTTGAAAGTCGGTTTTTCTGCGGTGCAATCGGTCGCTCATGGCGCCAAGCCAACGCAGGTGCGCCAAACGCGCCTCCAGGCTGGCGAATTCGGGCACCGGCGGGGCGTGGTTGGCAATAGCAGCACTCAGGGCGCCCCGCACCGAATCGGCCAAAGGCTCCTCAAGCTGCCCACCAGCGGCCACCAGAGGCAGCACCGGCAACCCCAGCCCAACACTCCAGGAAGCCACGGAAATCAGACAGCTGCGGCGGCTCACCAGCAGCGTCTCCGCACCAGCCCAGGGCACGCTGGCGCGCTCAACCAACGCCGTCATTGCCCGAATTTGCCCTTCAGCACCGCGAGAATGTCAGCGGCCGCCACCTGGGTGGGAGCTGCGTCACGGCGGTGCTGGTATTCCACCTGGCCGGCCTTCAGCCCACGGTCGCCAATCGTCACGCGGTGCGGCACACCAATCAGCTCCCAGTCGGCAAACATGGCGCCGGGCCGCTCACCACGGTCGTCCAGTATCACGTCCACGCCGGCCGCCAGCAGCTGCTCGTGCAATTGCTCTGCAGCGGCCTTCACTTCGGGGCTGCGGTCCATGCCAATCGGACAGATCACCACCGTGAACGGTGCCAGCGCGTCGGGCCAGATGATGCCGCGCTCGTCGTGGTTCTGCTCAATCGCAGCCGCAGGCAAGCGGGTGATGCCGATGCCGTAGCAGCCCATTTCAAAGTGCGCAGGTTTGCCGTCTTCACCCAGAAACGTGGCGCCCATGGCGCGCGAGTATTTGGTGCCCAGATAAAACACATGGCCCACCTCAATGCCGCGTTCGATCGCCAACACGCCCAGGCCGTCTGGCGAAGCGTCACCCTCCACCACGTTGCGGATATCGGCCACCAGATCGGGCTCGGGCAGATCACGCCCCCAGTTGACGCCTGTCATGTGAAAGTCGGCCTCGTTGGCACCGCAGATCCAATCGGCCATCACCGCCACCTCGCGGTCAGCGATCACCTGCACCGGCTGCTTCAGGTTCACCGGGCCCAGGTAACCGGGCTTGCTGCCAAAGTGGGCCTCAATTTCCGGCACGGTGGCAAAGCGGAAGCCCAAATCGAGCCCCGGCAACTTGCCCACCTTCACCTCGTTCATATCGTGGTCGCCACGCAGCAGCAGCAACCAGATGCGCGACTTCACAATTTCGTCGCGCTCGTTGATGTCGTCGGTAGCCAACACCAGCGACTTCACCGTGCGGGCCAGCGGTACGCCCAGCAACTCGGCCACGTCGGCGCAGGTGCTCTTGCCCGGCGTGGGCGTTTTCACCATCGGGTTGGCCGCTGCCGAGCGCGCGCCGGCGGGCGCCAGCGCTTCGGCCTTCTCCATGTTGGCTGCGTAATCGCTCGTGGGGCAATACACGATCGCGTCTTCGCCAGTGGCGGCGATCACCTGGAATTCTTCACTCAGGTCGCCGCCAATGGCGCCGCTGTCTGCGGCCACCGCGCGGTAGCGCAAACCGAAGCGGTCAAAAATGCGCCGGTAGGCGGCTGCCATCGTCTGGTAGCTGGCCTGCGCGGCACCGCCGTCGCGGTCGAAGCTGTACGCATCTTTCATGATGAACTCACGCCCCCGCATCAGACCGAAACGCGGCCGTCTTTCGTCGCGGAATTTGGTTTGAATCTGGTACAGATTCTTGGGCAGCTGCTTGTAGCTGCGCAATTCCTGGCGGGCGATGTCCGTGATCACCTCCTCACTGGTGGGCTGCACCACAAAGTCGCGCCCATGGCGGTCCTTGATGCGCATCAGCTCCGGCCCCATCTTCTCGAAGCGCCCGGTTTCCTGCCAAAGCTCTGCGGGCTGAATCACCGGCATGGTGAGCTCAACCGCCCCGGAGCGGTTCATCTCCTCACGCACGATGGCCTCCACCTTGTGAATAACCCGCAAGCCCATGGGCATGTAACTGTAGATACCGGCACCCAGTTTCTTCACCATGCCGGCACGGGTCATGAGCTGGTGGCTGACAACCTCGGCATCCGCCGGGGCTTCCTTGAGGGTGGTGATCAGAAACTGGGAAGCTTTCATGGAATCGGCTGCCACGTTGGCAGAAGTAAAGTTGGCCGTTGGGGAGGGATCGCGCCACAGCCATGGCGGCATGCCCGGCAGACTAGGGCATACCCGCATGCGTTCGGGCGCAATACAGGTGGGTGATCACTTCGCAAGCCCCGGTTGGCGATGCATAATGAACACAGTTTAAAAATTTGGGGTTGATTATGCTTGACAGAGAAGGCTTCAGGCCCAATGTCGGCATCATTCTGCTCAACCAGAGAAACCAGGTGTTTTGGGGCAAGCGCATACGCTCCCATTCCTGGCAGTTTCCGCAGGGTGGTATCGACCGGGGCGAGACACCCGAACAGGCGATGTACCGCGAGCTGCACGAGGAAGTGGGTTTGATGCCCGAACACGTGAGCATTGTGGCCCGCACGCGGGACTGGTTGCGCTACGAGGTGCCTGACCGTTTCATCCGGCGCGATGCGCGTGGACATTACAAAGGACAAAAGCAGATCTGGTACCTGTTGCGCCTGGTTGCGCAGGACTGGAACCTGAATCTGCGCGCAACCAGCCACCCAGAGTTTGATGCCTGGCGCTGGCACGACTACTGGGTACCGCTGGACGTGGTGGTCGAGTTCAAACGCGGCGTTTACGAAATGGCGCTGACCGAACTGGCCCGCTACCTGCCGCGAAACGACACCCGCAACCGCTTTCTGCGGGGCGGCATGCGCCTGCGATTGGCCGAAGATGGTACATCCAACATGTCGTTCCCCAGCATGCCACCGGGGCTGGAACTTCCACCCGGTGCGAGCTTTGACCCCGACCCGCAGAGTGACAACCGGGCGTGAGAAACCGGTGCTCAACGACAAGACATCCAACAGACCGTCTCGGCGCTTGTAGATGACGCCCAATAAAGTCTGAATTTCGTGATCAGAGCATCATGGAGAAAGAAAGCGCAAGAAGTCAGACACTGGAGCAACTTCACGAACGCCGCAAGCAAGTTGTGAGGCTGTACATACAAGGCACCAAGATCATGCAGATCGTCACGATGACGGGACTGAGCTACCCGACCGTACGAACGGCTATCGATCTATTTGCCGCTGGCGGCTGGGGTGCGATACGTCCCGCTGTTCGTGGGCGAGCCAGAGGCGATGGCCGGGTGCTCAGTGCGGCGCAGGAAGAAACGATCCAGCGCCTGATCCTCGACAAACGTCCCGAGCAACTCAAGATGGATTTCAGCTTGTAGAGCCAGGCTGCAGTGGGTCAGCTCATCGAACAAAAATTTGGCATCAAGCTGCAAGTGAGCAGTGTTGGCAAGTGCCTCACCCGCGGGAGCTTCACACCGCAAAAGCCCAGCAAGCGCGCCTACGAGCAAAGCCCTGCTGCCGTGCAAGCTTGGCTGGAGGGCGAGCACCTGGACATCGAGCAACGCGCCAGGGCCGAGGGGGCTGAGATTCATTGGGGCGACGAGACGGCTTCGGTCAACACCGATGTACGCGGCAGAAACTTTGCACCAGCGGGCAAAACACCGGTGGCCATGGCCGTGGGCGGTACCCGTCAAAAGCTCTCCATGATTGCCAAGGTGACCAACCAGGGCAAGACGCGCTTGAGCTGTTCTACCTGCCCAGCTAATGCCCAAAAATCAACCCAGATGAGCGGCTCAACGCGGACTTGAAACAAGGGATGGGCAAACGCGTGCCAGTGCGAACCAAGGCCAAGCTAAGCGATACGGCCAACGATCACATGGCGATGCTGGAGCGAAACCCCAAGCGCGGCATGAGCGACCTCCAGGACCGGCACGTTCGCTATGCGGCTTAAGACTTCACAGGGCCGCAACAATATAGGCATTGGGATGGGCTGAGTGGGAGAAACTGCGAAGATCGCACAAGCTTCCTCGGCGAGCACCTGGCTCAGGCGATTCCCTTGCAAACATTTTGGTCACCCGCTGATGCTCTCTTCGCGTTATGAGGGCCGGGCTGCGTGCAAGACAGGCCGTCAAACGGCCGCCGGGCGTGCCAATAGCAGTGCAGCCGCTGACGGCGCAAGCGCGTCAGCCTCGCGTGAGCACCAAGTTGTCGCGGTGGATCATTTCGGGCTCGGCCGAATAGCCCAGCAGGCGCTCAAAGTCGCTTGAAGCCTTGCGGCAGATCAGCCGCGCTTCCGAGCTGGCGTAGTTGGCCAGACCGCGGGCAATTTCCAGACCATTGGCGTCTCGCACAGCAATCACGTCGCCGCGCGAAAAATCGCCCTCCACGGCGGTCATGCCGATCGGTAGCAGGCTCTTGCCGTCGCTCACGATTTTGCCCACTGCGCCAGCATCCACACACACCGAGCCACGCAATTGCAAATGGTCAGCCATCCAGCGCTTGCGGGCCTGGTTCTTGGGCGTCTGCGCCAGCAGGCAGGTACCGATGGCTTCCCCGCCGCACAGACGCATGAGCACCTGCGGCTCGCGCCCCCAGGCGATGACGGTCGAAGCACCCGAACCAGCAGCCCGTTTGGCCGCCAAAATTTTGGTGATCATCCCGCCCTTACCAATGCCCGAGCCAGCCCCACCAGCCATCGTTTCAAGCTGAGGGTCACCCGCACGGGCAACATGAACGAACTTTGCAGACGGGTCTCGCCGCGGGTCCGCGGTGTAAAGACCTTTTTGGTCGGTCAAAATGACCAAGGCATCGGCTTCCACCAAGTTGGCCACGAGCGCACCAAGGGTGTCGTTATCACCAAACTTGATTTCATCGTTGACCACGGTGTCGTTTTCATTGATCACCGGCACCACGCCCAATTGCAACAGCGTGAGCAATGTTGATCGTGCATTGAGATAGCGTTCTCGATCGGCCAGATCAGCGTGCGTCAGCAACACTTGGGCGCTGCCCACGCCGCACTCTCGCAGCTTGGTCTCGTACATCTGTACCAAACCCATTTGCCCCACGGCAGCCGCCGCCTGCAGCTCATTGATTTCCCTCGGCCGAACGGTCCAGCCCAGGCGCTTCATGCCTTCGGCAACGGCGCCGCTGCTCACCATGATCAGTTCCCGACCATCTTTGACCAAAGCCGCCAGCTGCTGGCTCCATTGCCCGATGGCCTCTTCGTCCAGACCCCTGCCTTCGTTCGTGACCAGGCTAGAACCCACCTTGACCACGATGCGGCGGGCGTTCTTCAAAAGGGCCGCGGAGGCAGCCTGTTGCTGGGTGTTGAGGGAAACATCTAGCGTCATGTTGGTTCAAACGTGGTCAACATCGGGAGTTCGCATGGGCAAATCAAGTCGGGTCTGGCGCCGCTGCAAAACGAGGGTCAACCTCGACCGGCTGCTGAGCCTGGTGCACTTGCGCGATGTGCTGGTACACCTTTTGAACCAGCAACTCGCAACCCTCACGCGTTAACGCGGAGATCTCGAACACCGGCCCTTTGTATTTCAAGCGTTTCACAATGTCCTTCACCCGAGCCTCGCGCTCATCGGTTGGCACCATGTCCAGCTTGTTCAACACCAGCCAGCGCGGCTTGTCGTACAGCGACTGATCGAATTTTTTCAGTTCGGCCACGATCGCTTTGGCCTGCGCGACCGGGTCAACCCCTTCGTCGAAAGGCGCCACATCCACAAGATGCAGCAGCAGGCGGGTGCGCTGCAGGTGGCGCAAAAACTGGTGACCCAGACCCGCACCTTCCGAGGCGCCTTCGATCAAGCCAGGCACATCGGCCACGACAAAGCTCTTTTCAGGCGCCACGCGAACCACGCCCAGATTGGGGTGCAGCGTGGTGAAAGGATAGTCGGCAATCTTGGGACGGGCATTGGAAATGGCAGAGATCAGGGTGGACTTGCCGGCATTGGGCATACCCAGCAGACCCACATCGGCCAGCACCTTCAGTTCCAGCTTGAGCGTGCGCCGCTCACCCGCCCAGCCCATCGTCTTCTGACGCGGTGCACGGTTCGTCGAGCTCTTGTAGTGCATGTTGCCGAAGCCTCCATCACCACCCTTGGCGATGGTGATCTGCTCACCGGGCTGCAGCAGCTCGTGCAAGACCTCACCCGTTTCGGCATCCGCAATGATGGTGCCCACCGGCATCTTGAGCACGATGTCGTCGCCCTTTACACCAAACATGTCCGAGCCTTTGCCGTGCTCGCCCCGGTGTGCTTCAAACCGGCGTGTGTAGCGAAAATCAACCAACGTATTCAAGCTGGCATCGGCCACCGCGTAAATGTTGCCACCGCGACCGCCATCGCCCCCATCGGGGCCGCCAAACTCCTTGTACTTTTCATGCCGGAACGATGCGCAGCCGTTGCCGCCATCGCCCGCAGCGACATCGATCGTAGCTTCGTCCACAAATTTCATGACATCTCTTCCCAGGAACAACTGACACAACAATGACCAATACAAAAAGCCCGCACAGGCGGGCCTTTTGTATTCAGGACATCACCAGCGCCGGCAGACTGCGAGGTTTTCACAAACCCGGCAGCCACACCGGCAGGCCCCATCACAAAGGTGTGATGTTGACCGTCTGGCGGTTCAGCGCGCCTTTGATGGCGAAGCTGACACGGCCATCGACCGTCGCAAAAATGGTGTGATCCTTGCCCAAACCGACGTTCATGCCGGGATGGAACTTGGTACCACGCTGGCGCACGATGATCGAACCTGCGCTGACCACTTCACCGCCAAACGCTTTCACGCCGAGCATCTTGGGCTTGGAATCGCGCCCGTTTCGCGTTGAGCCGCCGCCTTTTTTCTGTGCCATGTTGACTTACTCCTCAGGCTGCGATCGACGAAATCTGCAGTTCGGTGAAATTTTGACGGTGACCTTGGCGCTTCTGGTAGTGCTTGCGACGACGCATCTTGAAGATGTGTACCTTGTCGTGCCTGCCATGCGACAAAACCGTGACTGTGACCGTTGCGCCGGAAACCAAGGGAGTGCCTACCTTGATCTCGCTGCCGTTACCGACAGCCAGAACCTGGTCAAACACGATCTCTTGGCCCACATCCGCAGCAATCTGTTCTACTTTAATTTTTTCGCCAGCAGCAACACGATACTGTTTGCCGCCGGTTTTTATGACCGCGTACATATGAACCTCTTGTAAAAAATCCACGAATGGATATTCGGCAGACCAAATTCCACCGAACTCGAAATTATAGCACGGGTTAACGAGCAAATCAAGCACAGCCCTGAAAGACAACGCCTCGCGTCCCGGCATGCAGCACACTGCCCGGTTGCACAGCCCGTGGAGAGCCGCTCCCGTTTCTATAATCTGGCACTGCTTTTCGAAAAGCCCACCAGCCGCAGACCCACCTTGACCAATCCTTCCAGCCCTCCAGCCAACCCGTTGGACCTCATCGAACCCGACATGCATAGGGTTGACCAAGTCATCAGCGAACGGCTCACCACCGAAGTGCCCTTGGTGCGCGAGGTGGCGCAGTACATCATTTCAGCCGGTGGCAAAAGGCTGCGCCCCGCCCTGCTGCTGCTCATGAGTGGCGCACTGAACAATCACAATACCCACCGCCACACCCTGGCCGCAGTGGTGGAGTTCATACACACAGCCACACTGCTTCACGACGACGTGGTGGACGAGTCGACACTGCGCCGTGGACGCGAAACGGCGAATGAGCGCTTTGGCAACGCCGCCAGCGTGCTAGTGGGTGACTTTTTGTATTCCCGTGCGTTTCAGATGATGGTGGACGTGAACAACATGCGCGTGATGCAGGTGCTCTCAGACGCGACCAATGTGATCGCCGAAGGCGAGGTGCTGCAGCTCATGAACATGCGCGATGCCTCGCTAAGCGAGGCAAATTATCTGCGTGTAATCCGCTCCAAAACCGCGAAACTGTTTGAAGCCAGCGCTAGGCTTGCTCCCATCTTGGCAGGCGCCGACGTCCAGACCGAGGAGGTGTGCGCCACCTATGGCCAGGCGCTGGGCACAGCGTTTCAGGTGATTGACGACGTGCTTGACTACGAGGGCAAGGCCGAAGAGCTTGGAAAAAATCTGGGAGACGACCTGCGCGAAGGCAAAGTGACTCTGCCCATCATCTGCGCCCTCAAAACTGCTTCAGCTCCGCAGCAACGGCTAATCCGCCATGCCATTGAGCGGGGTGATTCAGCCCACCTGGACGACATCTTGGCCATCATTCTTGAGACCGGCGCACTGGACACTGCTCGGGCAAGCGCCATGGCTGAAGCGCAGCGCGCCGCCGATGCGGCCAGACAGCTTCCCAACAACGAATACAGTGCGGCTTTGCTAGCGTTGGCAACCGGGTTAATGGGTCGCCGCTCCTGAGAAGGATCCGTCGATCGCGCTTGCCAGCAAACCACGTGGGAAGCTTCAACAGCAGCGAATACCGCGGACAGGTCTGCACAGTTCGAGGAGAAACAGCTGACTGAAAGCGGAGCCATCGAAAGCACTGCACGCAGCCGCAAATGTCAAGACGGCGTGAACCGTTTCGCACCGACCACCCTGGCTTGGCTGAGTTGCTTTCTGGTCCACCGCCTTGAGCGGCTCAGCAACATCAAGATCAAGGGCGCTATAGTGCGAGCACGCAACCCTAGTACGCAGCCAATTCCTCGACCTGCGACTGAACTCACCCGAGAGCAAGTTGCGCGACAAACCCATCGTTGCGTTTCGGCCTGCAATTGCTTTCTGCGAAGAATTTTCCGCAATAGCAGCAGAGAATAGAACTGGCAGAAGACAGCGTTAACGTGTGAACGCCAGACCTACCCAACAGAACCAAAGCCTTGCGGTTTTTAGGGTTGCCGTTTAAATACTGCCAAGACATGGCCGCGGTAGGAAACAACAAATCCAATACCACAACACAAACCCTGTGCTGCACACGTCACGCCCCTGAACTTGCGCCCGCCCAACAGACGAAATTTCAACTGGAACGGGATGACCTTGGTCCGTATCGCACACACCAGCCCACGACATATCAAAATCAGACGTATCGGACTTGACAGCCAAAATGAACGTCGAATTTTGGCAGTGCAAGCCGCGTGAAAAGCAAGCATGCGGCGCATGCCTTGAGCCGCCACGAACAGCCTATCGCCATTCAAAAGCCTTGCATATTTTATTTATTCAAATATTGATCAATTATTAAATTGATATTTAAGTTACCAGACAAACACGCAATAACCAGCACAACAATTGCGAAGCAAACCATGGACCAAAATAAAAAACTCGAAAATCCAATCGATGCCACTTTCAGCGCCAAAGCGAATGAGCAGAATTCCAAGGAGGACCGGCCAATTGGAACCAAGGACCTCGGCGATTATGGATGCGTGGCGCGGCCCAAGGGAACTGATGTTGAGCTCGATACGATGCCGGCATGTGCGAGTTGATCAACGTTAATACAACAGAGATCTTCAGCGCATCCTCCATTAAAAAACGACTGTCCATCCAGCATTGCACCGTCTATTCCATAAAAGAGCCCGGCAATACGTATCAAGAATTGATACGAACGCTCGCAAAGCGGTGGGCATGCATGCAATCTATGCAGGGCCTACGTAGCAGGGCGAATGCGGTTTAGCCTACAGTTTTTGCTGCTACAAGCCGCATACTGGCCGTCATGACCTCCGCCGTGCCAGCAGGCCGACTCCCACAGTCAATCCCACCACGATGCCTACTCCAACAAAGTCACCGAAGGCCATGGCAAGCATGCTTGTTTGCAAAATCTCAGCATCACTGTTATAAACCATCACAGCATGTAGGCGCGTGGTTACTGCCCCTACCGAAGTGAAAACCAAAGTTAACACCAGCAAGCGTGGATAGGTTAGCTCAGCAAGATCGGCACTGACACCCCACTTAAATAGCAGCATCTTGATCGCCATATAAGGCAGGATTAACCAAGCAACTATGTGGGTGATGTTATCAAACACCGATGAATGATTCCAGACTTCAATCGCCAACACATAAGCAGCCAGCGCGACTCCTACAAGACCCCACACGCCACCCAACAGTATTGCAAGCAGCTTGACACCAGCTGGCAAAAATACCAAAGAAACACCCTGTGTATATTCGAGTTCGGTACTGATCACGTTCTGCAGCTTAAATGCAGACCAGTAAGCAATAAAAAATAGGGCGGATATTAATACTTTCTCTGTTAAGTAGCGCGACCACTCATTTCCCATTTTAGACATCCCACATTTTAAAAATTATTCTTGAAATCATAAAATTATGAGCCCCACCTCTTTAGCGTACTTAAGATTTTTAAATCTGATTGAGAACATCAAGGACTCCTTACCTGAGCTTGAAGGATCTGAACAGCGACTGCTGAACTTGGTGGCACTAGCATGGCACAGCCGAGAAACATTGACGGTGACGCAGGCTATGAATAATTGCAAAGACCTTTCAGCCGCCACTGTTCACCGGCGCATTCAAACCCTTGCCTCAAAGGGCATGCTCTCGATAAGAAATGCCGAAGGCGATCAAAGAATTAAGTATATTGAACCTACCGTCAAAGCAATTGCGTATATGGAACGGCTCAGCAAGCTTATTAAACAAGCCGGTGCTCAGCCCGCTTCTGCAAAGGCTGGCTACAATGAATAGAGCCCTGTTACCGCGGATTCTACTGACTAAAAAATTTTTTGACAGAATTATGCATAATTTTTCAGAAAAATGAAAATGTCAGTTTAATGTAACCTTTGGCGTACTGTGCGCTGCAGTTGGCGAACCCTTTGCCTGCATGCGGGTGCGTCCCTCAAACAACGTCAGCTTGCCTTGGGTTTCACGCAGGCTGTCGTGCGGCACAGTGTTGATGTTGATCGGATCGATGCGACTCATGTAACCCTTGAAATCCCCACAAGACTGTTGATTTTCGTGGGCCCTAGGGAGACTCAACAAAAGCGCCTGGCGCTAGACGACAAATGCAATGAGGCCTTGCTAAAATTGTTGCTCGGGTGGAACACATCGTCGATCCCGACAAGGTGTTCTTCTCAAGAGCAGATAGAGGAGCTTTTGAGACAGGCGATCGGGGTGTAGCTCAGCCAGGTAGAGCGCTACGTTCGGGACGTAGAGGCCGGAGGTTCGAACCCTCTCTCCCCGACCACCATCTTCACACCCTATGCAATGCAGTTACCATTGCGCCTGCCCAGAGCGTGTGGGCATGGCACCTTCTCAAAACCCACACAACGCCTAAAGCAGTGGTTTCCGCGATTCCAACACAATTCGCTTGAATAAACACGTGCAAGTCGTTGATATACGTTAGATTACGGCTTTATGGCGTCTGTTGATACGGTTATCCAAGAGAGTTCCACCATGGCATTGCCTGGCTTGGGACGAGCACTCGTGGCTGCTGGCAAGCTAGGGCAAAGAGCGGCTGAAGAGCTGTACAAAAAAGCGCAGAGCAGCCGCACGAGCTTCATTGCAGAGCTGACAGGTTCTGGTGCAGTTTCCGCTGCGGACATGGCGCACACCATGTCAACTGCCTACGCGGCTCCACTGCTGGACTTGGATGCCATAGATGTCACCCGCTTGCCCAAAGGCCTGCTCGACAGCAAAATTTGTGCAGATTACCGAATTGTTGTGCTCAGCAAGCGCAGCAACCGCTTGATGGTCGCCACGGCAGACCCTGCTGATCAGCAGGCTGCAGAAAAAATCAAATTTGCCACACAGATGGGTGTGGACTGGGTCATTGCTGAATATGACAAGCTGAGCAAGCTGGTCAGCAGCCAGGCCACAAGCGCCAACGAAGCGATGGACAACATCGTCGGCGGCGACTTCGAGTTTGACGACATTGCCACGGAAGCGGTGGTCACAGACACCGCAGAGAAAGCCACCGAAGTGGACGACGCTCCTGTGGTGAAGTTTTTGCACAAGATGTTGATCGACGCGTTCAACATGCGCGCATCGGACTTGCATTTTGAACCCTACGAACACAACTACCGTGTGCGCTTCCGAGTTGATGGTGAGCTGCGTGAAATCGCGGCCCCGCCGATTGCTATCAAAGACAAGTTGGCGTCGCGTATCAAGGTGATTTCCCGCATGGACATCTCCGAGAAGCGGGTGCCACAAGACGGGCGGATGAAACTCAAGATAGGCCCAGACCGGGTGATCGATTTTCGGGTCAGCACGCTGCCCACGCTGTTTGGCGAAAAGATCGTCATCCGCATCCTGGATCCAAGCAGTGCCAAAGTGGGTATTGATGCACTGGGCTACGAGCCGGAAGAAAAAGAGCGCCTAATGAAAGCGATCGTGCGCCCCTATGGCATGGTGCTCGTGACCGGGCCAACCGGCTCAGGAAAGACGGTGTCGCTCTATACCTGCCTGAACATTCTGAACCAGCCAGGTATCAACATCTCCACGGCCGAAGACCCTTCAGAAATCAACTTGCCCGGTGTGAATCAGGTCAACGTGAATGAGAAGGCGGGCCTGACTTTTGCCGCCGCGCTCAAAGCGTTCCTGCGTCAGGATCCCGATGTCATCATGGTCGGTGAGATTCGCGATTTGGAAACGGCCGACATTTCGATCAAGGCCGCGCAAACGGGACACATGGTGCTGTCCACCCTGCACACCAACGACGCACCCACCACGCTCACCCGTATGATGAATATGGGAATTCCCACGTTCAACATCGCGTCCAGTGTGATCCTAATCACGGCCCAGCGCCTGGCCCGGCGCCTGTGCCCGAACTGCAAGGTGCCACTCGATGTGCCTCGCAAGGCGTTAATGGATGCTGGCTACAAAAGCGAAGATCTTGACGGTACCTGGACACCTTACAAACCTGTGGGCTGTTCCGCTTGCAACAATGGCTACAAGGGCCGTGTTGGCATCTATCAGGTGATGCCAATCTCGGAGGAGATTCAACGAATCATCCTGCGCGGAGGCAGTGCGCTTGATATTGCTAAACAGGCCGGCGCGGAAGGCGTTCGCACGCTGCGAGAATCGGGCCTGCTCAAGGTCCAACAGGGCATGACGTCGCTCGAAGAAGTACTCAGCGTGACCAACGAGTGACCTGGCACTAGACACCCGAACCCGAGGAACCCATGGCAACCGCTGCATCCAAAAGTATCAAAGACTTTGTTTTCGAATGGGAAGGCAAAGACCGCAACGGAAAAGCTGTTCGCGGTGAGACACGCGCAGTGGGCGAAAACCAGGTGCTGGCTGCCTTGCGCCGCCAAGGTATTGTGCCGGGCAAGGTGAAAAAGCGGCGCATGACCTCGGGCAAGCGCATCAGGCCCAAAGACATTGCCATCTTCACCCGCCAGCTGGCCACGATGATGAAAGCGGGCGTACCGCTGTTGCAGGCTTTTGACATCGTAGGCCGGGGCAACCCCAATCCCAGTGTGACCAAGCTGTTGAATGACATTCGGACCGACGTCGAAACGGGCACCTCACTGAGTGCTGCGTTTCGAAAAAACCCCCTCTATTTCGACAGCCTGTACTGCAATTTGGTGGAAGCGGGTGAGGCGGCCGGTATTCTCGAAGAATTGCTCGACCGCCTGGCTGTGTACATGGAGAAAACCGAAGCTATCAAGTCCAAGATCAAGTCGGCCTTGATGTACCCCATTTCGGTGGTCATCGTCGCCTTCGTGGTCGTGGCGGTGATCATGATTTTCGTGATCCCCTCGTTCAAAGAGGTGTTCAGTTCATTCGGCGCGGACCTGCCCGGACCCACGCTTTTCGTCATCGCCATCAGCGAGTTCTTCACCGAATTCTGGTGGTTAATCTTTGGCGGTTTGGGTGGCGGCATTTACTTTTTCATGCAAGCCTGGAAACGCAATGAAAAGGTGCAACGGGTAATGGACCGCTTCATGCTAAAAATGCCAATTTTTGGTACTTTGGTGGAGAAATCAGTTATCGCTCGCTGGACGAGGACGCTATCGACCATGTTCGCGGCGGGCGTACCGCTGGTAGAGGCACTCGATTCGGTGGGAGGCGCTTCGGGCAACTCGGTCTATGCATCAGCCACAGAGAAAATTCAGCAGGAAGTTTCGACCGGCACCAGCCTGACCAACGCGATGACCAACGCCAACATCTTTCCATCCATGGTGCTGCAGATGTGTGCGATTGGCGAAGAGTCGGGCTCCATTGACCACATGCTGGGCAAAGCCGCCGACTTTTATGAGGCTGAGGTGGACGATATGGTCGCAGGTCTCTCGAGCCTGATGGAGCCCATCATCATCGTCCTGCTGGGTACCATCATTGGCGGTATCGTGGTGTCGATGTACCTTCCGATTTTCAAGTTGGGTCAGGTGGTTTGATGCTGGGCTTCAGTGCGGTAGACACAGCGATGCTGGGTCTTTTCGGTCTAATGGTTGGCAGTTTTTTAAATGTGGTGATACACCGCCTGCCCAAGATGATGGAGTTGCGTTGGGCAGCCGAATGCGCCGAACTGCAGTGCGGCGACACCCAGACCAGCGAAGCCACTGCAGAACACGTCACCTTCAACCTCATGGTGCCCCGCTCCCGATGTCCGCATTGCGGCCATCAAATTCGTTGGTTTGAAAACATCCCTGTCGTCAGCTACCTGGCCTTGCGTGGCCAGTGTGGCCACTGCGCGGCACCCATAGGTGCGCGTTACCCTGCTGTTGAGCTGATCTGTGGCGCGCTGTTTGCTTGGTGCGGCTGGAATTGGGGCTTGACCTGGGAAGCCCTGGCTTGGTGCGGTTTTTCTGCGTCTGTGCTGGCGCTGGCCTGTATTGACTGGGACACCACACTGCTTCCCGACGACATCACGCTGCCGCTGCTCTGGGCAGGGTTGTGCGCTGCCGGACTGGGCCTGATCAACACCAACCTACCGCACGCATTGTGGGGTGCGGTCGCCGGCTACCTGTCCTTGTGGCTGGTCTATTGGGTGTTCAAGCTGATCACGGGCAAAGAAGGCATGGGCTACGGCGACTTCAAGCTCTTTGCCGCTTTTGGCGCTTGGTTTGGCTGGCAAGCACTGATTCCTGTGATCCTCATGGCGTCGGTCATTGGCGCTGTGGTGGGCATGGTCATCAAAGTCTGGGGACAGTTGCGCGAAGGCGGCTATGTGCCCTTCGGCCCGTTTCTCGCCATAGCGGGACTGACAGCAATGGTTTTTGGCCCGTCTGCCATGCTGGCATTCATCGGTCTGTGAGCGGGGTGATGCACACCCGTCCCGCGCTGAGGCTTGGGCTTACAGGCGGCATAGGGAGTGGCAAAAGCACCGTAGCTTCGCTGCTGGCCCAACGAGGTGCGTTCGTCATCGACGCAGACGCCATATCCCGTGCTTGCACCCTCAGTGGCGGCAGCGCGATGCCATCTATTGCTAGCACCTTTGGCCAAGATTTTGTCGGTTCCGATGGTGAGCTGGACCGGCAGCGCATGCGCGAGCATGTGTTTGCCCATCCTGAAGCGCGGCACACGCTGGAAGCTATCATCCACCCGCTGGTGGGCGCAGAAATTCGTCGCTTGGCAGCTACGTCAAACGCGCGTTGCCTGGTCTTTGATATCCCGTTGCTCGTCGAGTCACCCCACTGGCGCCACCAGGTAGACCGCGTGGTGGTCGTGGACTGCTCGCACACCACGCAAGTGCGCCGGGTCGGCCAGCGCAATGGGTGGGATGCACAGACCATTGCGGCGGTCATAGGCAGCCAGAGCCCACGCGCGTTGCGCCTGACTGCCGCTGACGTGGTGCTCTTCAACGACACAGACAAGATCGAACACGTGCAGGAGCTGGTGAGCGGGTTGGCCCAATGGTTCGGGCTATGATGAAAGCCCTGTTTGCCCTGGCCTCCTGGGCCCGTCTCCACGAAGCTACGCCGCTGTGATCCTGTACGAATATCCTTTCAACGAACGTATCCGCACGTACTTGCGGCTGGAACAGCTCTTTCTGCGCTTGTCTGAGTTGGTACCACGCAGCCATTCGCTCGACCACCACTACGCGATCCAGACCATTTTCGAAATCATGGACGTGGCTTCTCGTGCCGACATGAAATCGGATGTGCTCAAGGATATTGACCGGCAAAAGCTTCAACTCAACAGCTACCGAGGCAACCCGGCCATTTCAGAGCAGGTGCTTGACGGGGTCATTGCGCAGCTGGACGACTGCTTCACCCAGCTGAGCCAGTTGAACGGAAAGACCGGTCAGTCGCTGACAGAAAACGACTGGCTCATGAGCATTCGCAGCCGCATTGGCATTCCGGGTGGCACGTGTGAATTCGACCTACCCGCCTACTTTCACTGGCAGCACCACTGCGTCGAACAGCGCCATGCCGATTTGCAGGGCTGGGTGGCCCCGTTGGCGCCGCTCGCGGCATCCATCGGCCTGCTGATGAAAATGTTGCGCGACTCAGGATCGGCACAAAAAGTGGTAGCACCCAACGGGCAGTTTCAACAGAACCTGCCACAGGGCCGGACGTTTCAGTTGTTGCGCCTGCGCATGGACCCTTCCGCTGGCCTCATACCCGAGATCAGCGGCAACCGGTTGATGCTGTCCGTGCGTCTGATGCGCCAGGGCGATGACGAGCGCCTGCATCCGGCACAAGAAGACGCTGCATTCGAACTCACGCTTTGCGCCTAAGGCCACACATGCTGGATCAAGACACAGACATCCCCGTCAAAATCGTTAGCTGCCCGGCCTGTGCCGGCCCGAGCGTTTACGCAGCCAGCAACCCTTACAGACCGTTCTGCAGCCAGCGCTGCAAAAACATGGACTTTGGCGCCTGGGCCAGCGAAACATTCAAACTGCCGGCAACGCTGACCGATCACGACACGGCGTTTGAACATAGCTGAGCTGAACTGACCTGACCTGAGCTGAGCTGCCAGCAGGGCAGCATGGGCTTCAAACCGCTTGCTCGGCGGCTAGCCAGTCCAGCACAGGCAAGGTACCAGGCAACACAGGCGCACAACGCACGGGCAACCGTTCCCAGCTGAAGGTCTGGCCTTCGTGCATCTGCAGCGTTCCGGTCCATTCATACACCTTGCAGAAGTGCAATCGCACCAGGGCGTGAGGATAGTCCACCAGCTTCTCTTTCCACGCCTGCACCGGACCGATGTGCACGCCAATTTCCTCTTGCAACTCGCGCCGCAAAGCCATCTCCACCGACTCACCCGCCTCCAGCTTGCCACCGGGGAACTCCCAATAACCGGCATACACCTTGCCTTCGGGCCGGGATGTCAGCAAAAAATCACCGTTCGGTGCGATCAACAGGCCCACGGCTACGTCCACAATCGGGCGTGCGGGCCCCTCGCTGCGACGGAGATCACCGTCAACCACCAAGACGGGATCGCTCACAGCGAGTCCTTGCAAGACAACGCTTCAGCCTCGGACCGCATGGGTGCCCGCGTAATCACGGGAAAACTGATAGGCCACGCGACCACTGCGTGAACCGCGTTCAAGAGCCCATACCAATGCAGCGGGGCGCGCCGACTCAATAGCCTGGGCAGACACGCCGAAAGATGCAAGCCATTGCGCCACGATGGTCAGGTACTCGTCTTGGCTGAAGGGATAGAAGCTCACCCAAAGGCCAAAGCGCTCCGACAGAGAAATTTTTTCTTCCACCACCTCACCTGGGTGCACTTCACCATCTGTCGTATGGGTGTAGCTGAGGTTTTCCTTCATGTATTCCGGCAGCAGGTGGCGCCGGTTGCTGGTGGCGTAAATCAGCACGTTTTGCCCAGCGGCAGACACCGACCCGTCTAGGATCGACTTCAAAGCCTTGTAACCGGGCTCGCCGTCTTCAAAACTCAGGTCGTCACAGAACACCACAAAACGTTCGGGGCGGTCGGACACCACATCGACAATATCGGGCAGATCCACCAAGTCGGCTTTGTCCACCTCGATCAGGCGCAGCCCTTCTGGCGCGTACTCGTTCAGGCAGGCTTTAACCAGGGACGACTTGCCGGTGCCACGGGCGCCTGTCAGCAGCACATTGTTGGCGGGCAGACCCTGCACAAACTGCAGCGTGTTGCGCTGGATCTTCTCTTTTTGTCCATCAATTTCCTTCAAGTCGGCCAACTGCATGTACGCGACCTGGCGCACAGGCTCCAGCACGCCGTGGCCACTGCTGCGTTTGCGGTAGCGAAAAGCCACCGAGGCCGACCAGTCGGGAGCGCCCAGGGGCTGGGGCAACACCGACTCAATGCGCGCCATCAGCTGCTCGGCACGCTCCAGCAGGCGTTCGAAGTTCGCGTTCATGAACGGTAATCGGCGTTGATGGTGACGTAGTCGTGGCTGAAATCGCAAGTCCATACCGTTTCGGTCACATCGCCGCGGCCCAGGCCGATGCGCACCAGAATCTCGGCGTCCTTCATGACACGCTGGCCGTCTTCCTCACGGTAGTCGGGATGCCGGCCCCCGGCAGTCACCACATGCACGTCGCCCAGGTGCAACTCAATTTTTGTGGCATCTAGATCCGCAATGCCCGCATAGCCCACGGCTGCCAGGATGCGGCCCAGGTTCGGGTCGCTGGCAAAGAATGCGGTTTTTACCAAAGGCGAGTGCGCCACCGCGTAGGCTGCCTGAAGGCATTCGGCCGCCGTCTGGCCTCCCTCAACCCGGATAGTGATGAATTTGGTGGCGCCCTCACCGTCGCGCACGATGGCGTGCGCCAGGTGTTGCGCGAGTGGCGTCAATGCGGCCAGCAAGGCCTGACCGTCAGGGCTGCTGAGATCGGTGATGAGAGCGTGCCCAGCTCGGCACGTGGCGACCACCACAAACGAGTCGTTGGTGGACGTATCGCCATCCACCGTGACGCGGTTGAAGGATATATCTGCCAGGCGACGGGCCACTGTGCTCATCAGCTCAGAAGCCACGTTGGCGTCGGTCGCCAGAAAACCCAGCATGGTGGCCATGTTGGGGCGGATCATGCCGGCGCCCTTGGCAATGCCAGTGGCGCTCACCGTGGAACCACCCAGTAAGAACTGGCGGCTAGCGGCCTTGGGCAGCGTGTCGGTGGTCATCACGCCTTCGGCGGCAGAGAGCCATTGCGCACCGGAAGCCACAGGCGACTGAGCGGCCTGCTCTAGCGCCTGCGGCAATCCCGCCAGCAACCGATCCAAAGGCAAGGGCTCCATGATCACACCGGTGGAGAACGGCAGCACCTGCTCGTGACTCAAGCCGAGTGCGCGCGCCACGGCGGTGCAAGTCTGGCGTGCAGCGGCCAAACCCGGCTCGCCGGTTCCTGCATTGGCGTTGCCAGTGTTGATGACCATAGCGCGAATATCCGCACCTGAGGCCAGGTGCTCACGGCACACCTGCACCGGTGCCGCAGCGTAGCGGTTCTGAGTAAACACGGCGCCCACCGCACTGCCTTCGTCCAGCAGAAAAACCGTCAGGTCTTTGCGATTGGCCTTGCGAATACCCGCCTGCGCCACACCAATGCGCACACCAGGAATGGCCAGCAAGTCAGCCGCCAGCGGGGTATTGAGTTGAACAGGCATGAGAACTCCGTAAAAAATACGTGGATGGCGGTATGGCGACCCGGAGGGGTTGACCGCCGAATATCAGTCCAGCTTGCCGTGGCAATGTTTGTATTTTTTGCCGCTGCCGCAAGGGCAAGCGTCGTTGCGCCCCACACGGGGAATGGCATCTGCACCGGAGGCAGCACCTATCCCACCAGCGCTGTTGATGACTTCAACCTCACCAGTTTCGGTGGGTGCGGTGTAGGTCACGTTGGCAATCTGCTCGGCCCGCTCTTCCAGCTGCTCCGCCGCCTGAGCAATTTGCTCTGCGGATTGAACGCGAACGTTCATCAAAATCCGCGACACATCGTTTTTCACGCTGTCAAGCAATTGCCCGAACAACACGAAGGCTTCGCGCTTGTATTCCTGCTTGGGCTGCTTCTGAGCGTAGCCGCGCAAGTGGATGCCTTGGCGCAAATAGTCCAGCGCCGATAGATGCTCACGCCACTGGCTGTCAATAGTCTGCAACAGCACCACACGCTCGAACTGGGTGAAGTTCTCTTCACCGACCACCTGAACCTTGCCGTTAAAGACATCCTTGGCAGCAACCAGAACACGCTCCACGATGTCGTCCACATCAATCGCCTCAGCGTCCGACACCCAGCTGGACACCGGCACTTCCACAGCCCACTCTTCGCGCAAATTGCGCTCCAGACCCGGCAGGTCCCACTGCTCTTCCACGCTGCCTGCGGGCACATATTGGTGCACGACGTCGGTGAAGCAGCCATCGCGCAGGGAGTCGATCTGCCCGCGCAGGTTGCTGGCGTCCAGAATGTCGTTGCGCTGCTGGTAGATCACTTTGCGCTGGTCATTGGACACATCGTCATATTCCAGCAGCTGCTTGCGAATGTCGAAGTTGCGTGCCTCAACTTTGCGCTGAGCGCTCTCAATGCTGCGGGTCACAATGCCGGCTTCGATGGCCTCGCCCTCGGGCATCTTCAAGCGGTCCATGATGGCGCGCACACGGTCACCCGCAAAAATGCGCATGAGCGAGTCGTCCAGGCTCAAATAGAAACGCGACGAACCCGGATCGCCCTGGCGACCCGATCGGCCGCGCAACTGGTTGTCAATGCGGCGCGACTCGTGGCGCTCGGTCGCAATGATGCGCAAACCGCCCAGCGCTCGCACCTTCTCATGGTCCAGCTTCCACTGCTCGCGCACCGCCTCGATGCGTGCCGCCTTGGTGGCATCGTCAAGCGAAGCATCGGCCTGCACCGCTTCGACCATTTTTTCTAGGTTGCCGCCCAACACAATGTCGGTCCCGCGACCCGCCATGTTGGTGGCGATGGTGATGGCGCCCGGACGTCCGGCCTGGATGATGATGTCGGCCTCGCGAGCATGCTGTTTCGCGTTCAACACCTCGTGGGGGAGGTTTTCGGTCTGCAGCAGCGTGGCGATGATTTCAGAGTTTTCAATCGACGAGGTACCTACCAGCACCGGCTGGCCGCGCTCATGGCATTCGCGAATGTCTTCGATCGCCGCGACGTATTTCTCTTTCGTCGTTTTGTACACCCGATCCAGCTGATCGGTGCGCGAGCTGGGGCGGTTCGGCGGAATCACCACCGTTTCCAGACCATAAATTTCCTGGAATTCGTAGGCTTCGGTGTCGGCCGTGCCGGTCATGCCGGAGAGCTTGCCGTACAGGCGGAAGTAATTCTGGAAGGTAATGGACGCCAGCGTCTGGTTTTCCGGCTGAATGGTCACACCCTCTTTGGCCTCCACGGCCTGGTGCAGGCCATCGCTCCAGCGGCGACCCGACATAAGGCGGCCTGTGAATTCGTCCACGATGACAATTTCACCGTTCTGGCTCACGTAGTGCTGGTCGCGGTGGTATAGGTGGTGCGCCTTGAGCGACGTCACCAAGTGGTGCAGCAAAGCGATGTTGGACGGGTCGTACAGCGAGGCACCTTCAGGCAACAAGCCGGCTTGGCTGAGCAAACGCTCCGCGTTTTCGTGGCCTTGCTCGGTCATGTGGATCGAATGCGCCTTCTCGTCCATGGTGAAGTCGCCTGGCTTGATGACGCCTTCACCCGTGCGCGGATCGGCTTCACCCTCTTGCCGCACCAGCTGCGGAATCAGCTGGTTGATGGCCAGGTACAGCGGGGTCTGGTCTTCGGCCTGACCACTGATGATCAACGGTGTACGTGCCTCGTCGATCAGGATCGAGTCCACCTCGTCAACGATGGCGTAATTCAGAGCCCGCTGCACACGGTCAGCGGCTTCGTAGACCATGTTGTCACGCAGGTAGTCGAAACCGTACTCGTTGTTGGTCCCGTAGGTGATGTCGGCACGGTAGGCGGCCTGCTTCTCCTCGCGCGGTGCCTGCGGCAAGTTGATGCCCACCGTCAAACCCAGAAAGTTGTACAGCCGTCCCATCCACTGCGCATCTCGGCTCGCCAGGTAGTCGTTCACCGTCACCACGTGCACACCCTTGCCGGTCAGGGCATTCAGGTATACAGGCAGTGTGGCGGTCAGTGTCTTGCCCTCACCTGTGCGCATTTCGGCCACCTTGCCATGGTGCAACGCCAAGCCACCAACCATCTGCACATCGAAATGGCGCATCTTCATGACGCGCTTGCTGGCCTCGCGCACCACCGCAAATGCCTCGGGCAACACCGACTCCAATGACTCACCGTCGGCCACGCGGCGTTTGAAGATCTCGGTCTGAGCCTTCAACTCCTCATCGCTGAGCTTTTCAAACTGCGCTTCCAGACCATTGATGCGCTCCACGGTTTTGCGGTAGGTCTTGAGCAAGCGGTCGTTGCGGCTACCGAAAATTTTGGTAAGGAAGTTTGTGGCCATACGTACAGGCCTGCACCGGCTACCGGAGGGTCACCGTTCAGGCAAAAAGGAATCGGAAGGTTCTTACGAACGCGGGTGGCAAAAGACACCAACGGCTTGCCGTCAGTTTTTGCCGAACGCTCATTTTTCAAGAGCAACACAGCATTTTACCTGCCGCCTCAGGGCACTTTCAGGGCTTGCTGGATCGGCCCTGTTGCAGTTGTGCGGTGGCCATCGATTCACCAGCAGCGAGGAAGCGCTGGGGGTCTTGTGGCACACCCGACACCCACACCTCAAAATGCAGGTGAGGGCCTGTTGAACGCCCCGTCGAACCCACATCTGCGATCTTCTGACCGCGTTTCACGATGTCACCCTTCTTCACATACACCTGGGAGGCGTGGGCATAGCGGGTGATCAGCTCATTGCCATGATCGACTTCGATCATGTTGCCATAGGCCGGGTGGTATTCCTGCACCACGACCACACCGCCCGCCGCAGCCAAGATGGGCGTGCCCGTGTCGGCCGGAAAGTCCAAGCCTGTGTGCAAAGCAGATCGTCCAGTGATGGGATCCACGCGAAAGCCAAAGGGCGACCCTACACGCACGCCTGCAACAGGTTGCTCCGTAGGAACCATGGTGCGTTGAATCTTCTGGTCAAACAGACGAGACTCCACCACGGTCAACCAATCGACACGCGACCCACTCGAACGATCAAGCTGCTCCATCGCAGCCATCAACTCGGGTACCGAAAGCTCCCGACCGGCCACCAAGGCCCCCCCTGCACCGGGAACCGCCTTGAAATCGGCTGGACTCAGACCCGCCAACCCGGCCACCCGCTCGCCCAAAGACTCCATTTGCATCATCCGGGCCTGCATCTCACCCAACTTTTTAGCCATGGCATCCAGGTTTTCACGCATAAAGACCTCTTGGGTCTCTACCTCGCTCTGGTGCACCATGCGACCCACCGATGCGAAACCCGGCCACCCTTGCCGCACCCCTTCAAGAAATACGCCGTGGTATGCCACCACGGAGCCCAGCATCAACAACACCGACGCGAGTAACCCGGCGCCGATCAATTTGTAGCCACTGAGGTGCAGGGCCCTACTTTTCGCCAACCAGGCGTCCGTGATAATGATGTGCAAAATTCAACCTTTTTGAACAGTCTCGGCGTCGAGCCGAAGCACCCCAAACGCATGCGAACAGCCCCACAACGACACACCATGCTCAGCCTGGAGCAGGCGGTCGGCGAGGCTCCAAGCCTGGCCGCGCTCCAGGAACGGATTCAAGCATCACAGCACTGCCTGCAGCTCGTGCGACCCTTGGTTCCAGCGGCCTTGCGCCAGCACATCAGAGCCGGCCCCATTCAAGACAACGAATGGTGCATATTGGTAGGCAGCGCAGCGGCCTCGACCAAGCTGCGCCAGCTGCTACCGGCAATGCTTCAGGTTTTGAACCAAAATGGTGCCCAGGTCAACGCCATTCGGATCAAAGTTCACATGGCGCCCAGCTGAAGGACACTCCGCTGGGCTCACATCACCTCAGAAAATAGGTGGTGCCGCTTGTCTGACTCGAACAGACGACCTATCGCTTACAAGGCGATTGCTCTACCAACTGAGCTAAAGCGGCGTACGGAACATATTTTACTTGACGCGGGTGAGCTGAGGCCGACCGCCGCCGCGCGCAGGTCCATCGGGTGGGAACGGTGACGGGTCGGAACCATCGTCGGCACCCTCATTCATCGGCACAGCGCGCAGTGCACCGCGAACAGATGGCTCGACTTCGGCATCTGCCACACTCGCGCGATCCGATGCAGGCACAACCCCATGGGGCGCTTCACCAGGGCCAGCCGCCAAGGCTACGGGTGGTGCAGGAAAGGCCATGCCTTGCCCGTTTTCTCGGGCGTAAATCGCAATCACGTGGCTCACGGGCACGATGATTTCGCGTGCCACGCCACCAAAACGGGCCTTGAACTCGATGAAATCGTTGCCCAGACGCAAGGCGCTGGTGGCGTCGACACCCACATTCAGAACAATCTCACCGTTCTTGACGAACTCCATGGGCACCTTCACCGATGCATCCACCTGCACAGCGATATAAGGAGAAAAACCATTGTCCACACACCATTCGTGCAGAGCGCGAATGAGATAAGGGCGTGTGGATGGGGTCTCTGACTCAAAAGGATTCATGGGGGACTGTCCGTAGGCAAGAACTGGTGCCAGACCCAAAGGGGTCTGACCAACCGTTATTTGCGCATGACCTTTTCGGAAGGCGTCAGCGCTTCGATGTAAGCAGGGCGCGAGAAGATGCGTTCGGCGTACTTCAGCAGCGGCGCAGCATTCTTGCTGAGTTCGATGCCATAGAAATCCAGGCGCCACAACAGCGGAGCAATAGCCACGTCCAGCATGGAAAAATTGTCACCGAGCATGAACTTGTTTTTCAGGAACACGGGTGCCAATTGCGTCAGACGGTCACGGATGTGCGCGCGCGCTTTCTCCAAAGCCTTTTCATTGCCTTTGGTGCTGCGCGATTCCAGCATGGACACGTGTGTGAACAGCTCTTTTTCGAAGTTCAGCAAAAACAGACGCACGCGCGCACGGTCCACCGGGTCGCCGGGCATCAACTGGGGATGCGGAAAGCGCTCATCAATATACTCGTTGATGATGTTCGACTCGTACAGGATCAGATCGCGCTCGACCAGAATGGGGACCTGGCCGTAGGGATTCATCACACTGATGTCTTCGGGCTTGTTGTACAAGTCCACGTCGCGAATCTCGAAATCCATGCCTTTTTCAAACAGGACAAAACGGCAGCGGTGGGAGTAAGGACAGGTGGTGCCCGAATACAAGACCATCATGAGGGAGTCTCCTTAAAACAAAAACAGTGGGTTGCATAAACACCGTGCGGTGCTGCAAACCACTGTGGAACGGAAGGTCCGCCGCCCGAGGGCGTGGGACCCAACGCGGATCAGATTATTTGATGTCTTTCCAGAACGCAGCGTTCAGGCGCCAGGCAATGACGGTGAACACCGACAAGAACAGCAATACCCACACGCCGATGCGCACACGGTTGTTTTGCTCCGGCTCAGCCATCCATTGCATGTAGGCCACCAAATCGCCCACATTTTGGTCGTATACGGAAGTACTCATGGTGCCAGCCTTCACAGGCTCCCAACCTTTGTGTACTTCAACCTCGTGACCATGGCTGGTAACTTTGTCGAAGGTGGGCTTTCGCTCACCCTGCAGCTCCCACAGCGGGTTGGGCATGCCGATGTTGGGGAACACCAGGTTGTTCCAGCCCGTGGGCTTGGTGTCATCGCGGTAGTAAGTGCGCAGCAACGTATAGATGTAGTCAGGTCCAGAACCTTGCTTGCTGGCGCGGGAACGCGCCACCAGGGTCAGGTCGGGGGGATTCACGCCAAACCACTTTTTGGCCATCGCCGGATCCATGTTCGACTTCATCGTGTCACCGATTTTGTCGGTGGTGAAGGTCATATTTTCTGCGATCTGCTTGTCGTTCAGACCGATATCGCGCAGGCGGTTGTACCGCATGAACGAGGCCGAATGGCAGCTGAGGCAGTAGTTGACAAACAGCTTGGCTCCGTTTTGCAGCGCTGCCATGTCATTGGTCCGCTGCGGGGCTTTGTCCAACGGGAAGCCCGCGCCTGCAGCCAGCGCAGCACCCGACAAACCCAAGGCCATCATGAAGCCCAGAAGAATTTTTTTCATTTGCTTGACTCTCCGGAATCGCTGGTTGGGGCTCAGTGAGGCGTAAACGTGACGCGGGTCGGGACGGGCTTGAATTCACCAATCCGGCTCCACCAAGGCATCAGCAGGAAGAAGCCAAAGTAGAACAAGGTGCCCACCTGGGAGACACGCTCACCAATAGGCGATGGCGGCAGCACACCCAGATAGCCCAAGATCAGGAAATTGATCACAAACACGGTGTACAGCCACTTGTTCCAGCTGGGACGGTAGCGAATGGACTTGACCGGACTGTTGTCCAGCCATGGCAGGGCAAACAGGATAACCACTGCGCCACCCATGGCGACCACACCCCAGAATTTGGCGTCGATAGCCAGCATCAGGGCCACTACCACCACAGCGCCACCCACGACAGCGGCCTTCATGGCGCTGCCGATCTTGGCCTTGGTCACACCCAGTATCGCACCGAGCAACACGCAGGCAATCAGGGCGTACATCATCTCGTTGGTGATGGCACGCAGCATGGAATAGAACGGCGTGAAGTACCAAACGGGCGCAATATGCAACGGCGTCACCAGTGGGTCGGCCGGGATAAAGTTGTTGTACTCAAGGAAGTAGCCACCCAATTCAGGCGCGAAGAACACGATGGCAGAGAACGCCATCAGAAACACGGACACGCCTAGAACATCGTGCACGCTGTAGTACGGGTGAAACGGGATGCCGTCCAGCGGATGACCATTGGCGTCCTTGGGCGCACCAGGACCCTTGATTTCAACGCCGTCAGGGTTGTTGGAGCCCACTTCATGCAGGGCAATGATGTGCGCCACGACCAGACCCAGCAGCACCAGCGGCACAGCAATGACGTGGAAGCTGAAGAAACGGTTCAAGGTGGCATCGCCCACCACGAAATCACCACGGATGAGCAACGCCAGGTCAGGGCCCACAAACGGAATTGCAGAGAACAGGTTGACGATCACCTGGGCGCCCCAGTAGGACATCTGACCCCAAGGCAACAAATATCCCATAAATGCTTCAGCCATCAGCACCAGGAAGATGGCACACCCAAACACCCACACCAGCTCGCGCGGTTTGCGGTAGGAACCGTAGATCAAGCCACGGAACATGTGCATGTACACCACCACAAAGAAGGCCGAGGCGCCCGTGGAGTGCATGTAGCGAATGAGCCAGCCCCAAGGCACGTCGCGCATGATGTATTCGACCGACGCGAAGGCCACCGGAACGCCTGCGGCATTGAGGTTGGCATCGGGCTTGTAATGCATGACCAGAAAAATGCCGGTCACGATCTGAATCACCAGCACCAACAGCGCAAGCGACCCGAAGAAGTACCAGAAGTTGAAGTTCTTCGGTGCGTAGTACTCAGCCAGGTGCTCGTTGTAGAGCTTGGACAACGGAAACCGGTTGTCGACCCAATTGAGTGCTTTTTGGCCCAAGGGGGCGTCGGGGGAAATTTCTTTGAATTCAGCCATTATTTGCCTCTGAGGTCAGGTGTCTGCTTGCACTGCGAAGTACGGCAGCTCAGGCTTTCTTCTCTTCGCCGACCAACAGGGTCGTCTCGGACAGGTAGTAGTGCGGTGGCACTTCGAGGTTGTCAGGCGCCGGCTTGTTCTTGAACACACGCCCGGCCACGTCGAACGTGGAACCATGGCAAGCACACAGGAAACCACCCTGCCAGTCGTCGGGCAGCGAAGGCTGCGGACCGGGGGAGAGCTTGTCGCTGGGAGAGCATCCGAGGTGGGTACAGATGCCCACGGCCACCAGCACATCGGGCTTGATGGAACGGTGGCGGTTTTTCGCGTATTCGGGAGTGGGGTAAGCCTTGCGATCCGAATTGGGATCGGCGAGCTGGTCTTCCTGCTTTTCAAGTGCCGCCAACTGCTCAGGCGTGCGGCGCATGATCCACACGGGCTTGCCACGCCACTCAACCACACGCTTCTCGCCGGGTGCGAGCGTGGAAATGTCGACTTCGATGGCTGCGCCAGCTGCCTTGGCCCGCTCGGACGGCTGAAAACTGCTAACGAAGGGGACAGCGACAGCGGCTGCACCTACGCCACCCATGGCGCAGGATGTGATCAGCCAAGTTCGGCGGCTGCTATCCACAGTCGCATCGACGGTTGCTTCACTCATGGGGATCTTTCAAACTGGTTCGAGAGGACACTAGGGACAACCCGGGATTGTACTGGACCCAACGGCCCGCACTGTGGCTTGCCGGGGTACGGGACTGGGCTATTGTCACGATGCAAAAGCACAACAGCTGCCCGGCCTGTCAGCAGCTTGTAATGCGTTGGTTTGCGGTGGCAAAATTAGCGCCAGGTTTGAACACTGGCTGAGTATCCAAACGTGTTTTGCGTGCCAACAGTGCCGACCCATCTCAATAACTTATCGGAAGGAAGATGCCATGAGCATGATGCAGGAATTTAGGGAGTTTGCCATCAAGGGCAATGTGATCGACTTGGCTGTGGGTGTGATCATTGGCGGCGCATTCGGCAAGATCGTGGGCTCCCTGGTGGACGACGTGATCATGCCCGTGGTGGGCTCGATCTTCGGTAGCCTCGATTTTTCCAATCTCTATCTGGCGCTGGGCACCGTACCCGAGGGCACAGCTCCTACGCTAGCAGCTATGAAGGCAGCCGGCGTTCCAACCTTGGCCTACGGCAATTTTGTGAGTGTGGCGATCAACTTCCTGATTCTGGCGTTCATCATTTTCATGATGGTCAAGCAGATCAACCGCATGAAACGCGCTGAAGCGCCCTCAACGGCGGCACCGCCTGCGACGCCTGAAGACGTGATACTGCTGCGCGAAATTCGCGACAGCCTTCGCAAATAAACCCGCGCAACCCAATCAAAGCGGCTGTCGCCACCCAGGCGCAGCGGCTTTTTTTACGGGGCCGCAGTGGTCTCCAGTGCGGCATCCAGCGCTGCCAGCAAACTGGCTGCACTGGCTCTCCCGGTGCCAGCGAGGTCGAAGGCGGTACCGTGGTCCGGGCTGGTGCGGACAAAGGGCAAGCCCAGCGTGGTGTTGACCCCATGCTCAAGGCCCAGCAGCTTCACAGGAATCAAGCCCTGGTCGTGGTACATCGCGACCACCACATCAAACGCCCCCTGGCGAGCGCGCATGAAAACCGTATCGGGCGCATACGGGCCGCTGCAATCCATGCCTTCAGCCCTGGCCTGCGCTACCGCTGGGGCAATGGCATCTATCTCTTCACGCCCAAACAATCCGCCCTCACCCGCATGCGGGTTGAGACCCGCCACCGCTACGCGAGGCTGCTCCAGACCGCAAAGACGAAAGTGGGCTTGTGTGATACGCAGGGTTTGCAAGACCTGCTCTGGCGTAACCGCGTCGAGCGCTTGGCGCAACGACACATGGATGCTCACCAAAACCGTGCGCAGACCCGGACAGCTGAGCATCATGCGTACGGGCAAGGCCGAGACGGCGATACCCAGGTGCTCAGCTGCGAGCGCTTGCAAGAGCTCGGTATGCCCTGGAAAAGCCACACCCGCAGCAGCCAGCGCCTCTTTGTGGATGGGTGCAGTCACCACAGCACGCGCCTGCCCCGACAAAGCAGCCCCTGCAGCAAACCGGATGCAGTCGGCAGCGGCTTGGCCCGCGTCGGCGCTGACCTGCCCCAAAGGTACGGGTTGATGCAGTGAACACGCTTGAACAACGGCCATACAGCCGGGCGGAACCTGGCTGAAATTTTCGAGACCATTCAATTCAGCCAACATGGGAGGTGGCAGGGACTGCGCAGATGCACCCACCACGCACTGGATGGCACGTCGCAAGGTCGACACGTCCCCCGCCACCACCACCTGCCGCATCAGGCCGGGTCGCTCATGAAACGCCTGAGCGATGATTTCAGGGCCAATTCCAGCAGGATCGCCCATGCTTATCACCACGGGCTTATTCAACGGGGTCTTATCCACAGCGGGCTTCATGAGGTAGGCCTCAGGCGGGGTTGTCGATGTCAATGAACTGGTGAAAAAGGCCAAGCGCCTGCGCCACATGGGCACCCACTGCCTGCACGCCATAGCGCTCTGAAGCATGGTGCCCGCAGGCAATGTAGGCCACACCGCACTCGCGCGCGTAATGCGCCTGAGGCTCCGAAATTTCACCGGTGATGAACGCGTCGGCACCGGCGGTAATAGCGGCTTCAAAGTAAGACTGTGCACCACCCGTGCACAGCGCCACGCGCTCGATGGGTCGGTCGGGTTCGACCACCAAGGTCACGGCACGCCCCAGTGACTGCGCCACATGGGCCGCAAGTTCGGCCGCAGACGCTGACTTCCGCCGCCCCATCAGCCCCAACGATTGGGCGCCGAAACGGCCCGCCGGTCCATCAAACGCAACCACACCAAGGCGCAGCGCCAGCTGGGCGTTGTTGCCGAATATGGGGTGAGCATCCAGCGGCAGGTGGTAGGCCAGCAGGTTGATGTCGTGGGCAAGCAAGCGCGCCAGCCGCTGCTTCATCCAGCCGGTGACGCATCCATCCTGACCCCGCCAAAAAAGGCCATGGTGAACGAGGATGGCATCGGCTCCTTCAGCGATCGCTGCGTCGATCAGGGCCCGACTGGCCGTGACGCCGGTGACCAACTTGTGGATGTGCTGGCGCCCTTCCACCTGCAACCCATTCGGGCCATAGTCAGTGAAAAGGGCTGGCTGCAGCAAACCGTTCAACGTTTCCAGCAACGTGGTGCGTGAAACCGGGTGACTGGGTGTCTTCATGGAAAGGCCTGTCTTGAAAAAAGTGGTGCAGGACTGGTCTAGTTACAAACCAACCCACTTGTTCATTTTGACAGCCTGCGCAGACCAGACCGCGTGCATCAACACAGCCTGTATCGCTCGCGGCACGAACCCACCTTGAAAAGGATCAGCGCTGCGCCCGTTCCGACTCCAGCATCTTGCGTGTAAAAAACCGGTAAAACCAAATCGCCATGCCGATCATGAAAATAATGCCAGAAATACTGAACAGGCCGTAATCGGTCGAAAAGAGATCCGCGATGGCTTTCATTTTTTACTCCATTCCTCTAACAAAGGTTTCATTGCACCGCGTCCACTGCCCGCGCGCCTTGACATGGGTCAAGCCGCTTGAACTCAGAGCCTCGGCAACCATATGCAGGACAATCCCATGAGCGGCGCCGGCCTGCCCACAACACATTTGTCTCAAAAACACCCATGAAACGACTCTGGCTTGTCTTCGCCCAATCCGTCACCGTGCTGCTGGCTGCCTTTTTTATCGTGGCCACACTCAAGCCGCAATGGCTGGACCGCCGTCCTCATCTGACCACCGTGGTGCCGGTGCTGGAATCGGCTGCACCCGCCCACTCGGCCGGCAACACCAGCGGTTTCAGTGGTGCAGCCCGTGTCGCCTCGCCGGCGGTGGTGAGCATCAACACGAGCAAGTCCGCCGTGAACAACATGCACAGCGGTGACCCATGGTTCCGGTTCTTCTTTGGTGACCAGCCTCAGGCTCAGCCGCAAACGGGCCTGGGCTCGGGCGTCATCGTGAGCCCTGCGGGTTACATCCTCACCAACAACCATGTCATCGAAGAAGCCGACGAGATTGAAGTGATGCTGAACGACGGCCGCAAAAGCATTGCCCAGGTGATCGGTACCGACCCGGAAACAGACCTTGCCATTCTCAAAATCGAGTTGACGGAGCTGCCTGTGATCACGCTGGGCAACTCGGACGCTCTGTCCATTGGCGACCAGGTGCTGGCCATTGGCAACCCCTTTGGCGTAGGGCAAACCGTCACAGGCGGCATCGTCAGTGCGCTGGGTCGCACCCAGCTGGGCATCAACACCTTTGAAAACTTTATCCAGACCGATGCGGCCATCAACCCCGGCAACTCAGGCGGGGCGCTGGTAGACGTGAATGGTCACCTGATGGGCATCAACACCGCCATTTACTCCCGGTCGGGCGGCTCCATGGGTATTGGTTTTGCCATTCCCACCTCTACCGCGCGCAGCGTCATGGAAGCGATCGTGCGCGACGGCCAGGTAACCCGCGGTTGGATCGGTGTGGAGCCACAAGAGCTCAGCCCAGAACTCGCCGAGAGCTTTGGCATCCCAACCGGCGGGGGTGTGATCATCACCGGCGTGCTGCAAAACGGCCCCGCAGCCCTGGCCGGCGTGCGCCCGGGCGATGTCATCACACGCGTGGCAGGGCGTGAAGTCGGCACAGTGGCCCAGCTGCTGTCCGCGGTGGCGGCACTGCCGCCCGGTTCACCGGCCGCCATGGATGTGGTGCGGCGCGACGGCAAAACGCAAGTAACAGTCACCCCTGGTCGCCGAACAGCGCCATCACAGCCGCTGAATCGCTAAGCACTAAAAGCGCTGCACGACTCCAGCGTGCAGCTTACTTGGCGCTGTCCTCGGCGGCTGCATCTGATGGCCGCGCAGACTGTTTGATGAACCACTGGGAACCGAAAATACCCAGTTCGTACAACAAACACATGGGTATTGCCAACGCCAACTGAGAGATCACGTCGGGCGGCGTGACCACGGCCGCAATGACAAACGCCACCACAATGAAGTAGCCGCGAAAATCGCGCAGCTGCTTCACCGTGACCATGTTCATCTTCACCAGCAGCACCACCACAATCGGCACCTGAAAGGCCAGGCCGAAGGCGAGGTACAGCGACAAGATGGCTTCTACATAAGAGGCAATGTCTGGCGTGGCGGCCACACTGTCGGGTGTGAACTGCTGAATGAAGCCAAACATTTTGTCGAGCACAAAAAACTGCACAAAAGCGATGCCAACGTAAGCCAGCAAACTGCCCAGCAAAATCAGTGGAATCGCAAAACGTTTTTCGTGGCTGTACAAACCCGGCGCCACAAAGGCCCAGACCTGGTACATCCACCAAGGCAAGGACAGCAAGAGCGCCGCCATGGCCAGCACCTTGATGGGCACAAAAAACGGTGAAAAAACACCCACGGCGATGAGCTTGGCGTCTGGCGGCATGTGCGCACGGATGGGCACAGCAATCAGATCGATCAACCCGCTCGGACCCGGCCAAAACGCCAGCAAAGCCATACAAATGGCCAGCCCGACAACGCCGTACAGGAGGCGGTCGCGCAGCTCCATCAGGTGCTGGACAAACGGCTGCTCGGAACCGGCGAGCTCGTCGGTGGAATCTTTGGGGTCGGACATCAGCGGGGCGCAGAAGAAGAACGGGGCCGAAAGCGCGCCACACGGGCGGCTCCAGACTGGGTACGGGTACGCACACCGGTGCGAGCCTTGTACCACTGGGGCATGGCCTTTTGCTTGATGCGCCAGTTCTTTTTGGGGTGTTTGTAATGGGGGTGCAGGTCCGAGCCGATGCTGTGGTGCGCGTCCGGCCCATAAGAAGATGACGATCCGTCCAAACCGGCGGTGGCCTCAGACCAGGATTTTTCGAAGTCGCTGGCACCGCTTTGCATGGACGATTCCACATCGCGGGCAGCGCTCTCCACCGAGTCCTTCATCTTCTTGAGCTCTTCGAGCTCCATCGAACGGCTGACCTCCGCTTTCACGTCCGAGACGTAACGCTGAGCCTTACCCAGCAACGCACCCACGGTGCGGGCCACGCGCGGCAGTTTCTCTGGCCCGATGACGATCAACGCCACCGCCCCAATGAGAGCAATCTTTGAAATGCCCAGATCAATCATGTATCAGCCATCCTGCGGGCAATGCGGAGCCTTGAAGCAAGGCCCTGAACCTGGCTCGACCACGCACACAAGCGCGGTCAACCGGGTGAAGATCGACGTGGGGAAGTCAGCTTTTTTGCTTGGCTTCGACGTCGATCGCGTTTTTGTCGGTGCGGGTGTCTTGCGTCACCTGGCCAGCGGGGGCCGACTCGGCGTCAGCCGCGCTTTGACCGCCGTCTTTCATGCCGTCCTTGAAGCCTTTGACAGCACCGCCCAAGTCAGAGCCCATGTTTTTCAGCTTCTTGGTGCCAAAGACCATGACCACGATCAAGAGCACGATCAACCAGTGCCAGATTGAAAAGGAACCCATCGTATTCTCCAAATATAAAAGTAACGCGTTGAACGCTTCGGGTGGGATTCTAAGCCGGCACAAGAGTTCAGTACGGGCTCGGCCAAAAAACCGGACCTTGGTGCCAAACGTACTTTCGGGCGTTCAGCCCCGCAGCCAGGGGCGCGGGCCGCCCATCACGTGGATGTGCAGGTGGTGCACCTCCTGCCCGCCCTCGGTACCGGTGTTGCAAACCATGCGGAAACCGCCGTCCGGGTAAGGGTTGCAGCCTTGCTCCATGGCCAGTTTGGGGGCCAAGAGCATCATGCGCCCCACCAGCTGTTCGTGCTGGGCTGTCAGATGCGCCATAGAAGGAATGTGCAGCTTGGGCACCATGAGAAAGTGCACCGGTGCCCAGGGATGGATGTCGTGAAAGGCGAAGATGTCTTCGTCTTCAAAGACTTTTTTGGACGGGATCTGGCCGGCGATGATTTTGCAAAAAATGCAGTTGGGATCGTGTGCGCTCATGGATATGTCAGTCAATGGACTGGCTTGCGTTCATGCGCACCATGCCCTTGACGATGCGGTAGAGAAACCAAATAGAAATTAGAGCCCAGGCAATCATGCCGGGCAACACCAGGAGAAACCAGAGCGGAATGGTGACGACGTACAGCACCCCAGCCCAGATCACGGTACGGATGCGCCACGAAAAATGGCTGGCCTGCCAGGTACCTTCCGCGTCTGATTTTTTCACCAGGTCAATCACCAGCGCCACGATGAGCAAGCCAGCGCCCACTTGCGCGCCGGGCACCACAGCGGCAACCGCCACGATCAGGTGCAGGATGTAGCTCACCCAGCCCACGCTTTTCAGCGACTGGGCTTTTTCACTGTCGGTGGCTTTGACGTCAATGAAGTCGCTCATGAATGGCCTGCCGAAGACAAGGTATCGGATTCGCGCGCCAGGACTTTCCTCATCGCCTTTTCTTCCAGGCCACTCAAACCCTCGCGGCGCACCAGTTCGTTCACCACGTCGGCCGGTGTTTTGCCATAGTGGGCCAGCGCAATCATGCTGTGAAACCAGAGGTCGGCAATTTCGTTGACGAGTTTCTGGCTATCACCGCCGTGGTCGCAGTCTTTGGCCGCCATGACGGCCTCGGTCGCCTCTTCGCCAATTTTCTTGAGGAAGGCGTCAGGGCCTTTGTGGAGCAATCGGGCGACGTAGCTTTTTTCGGGATCGCCGCCATTGGCCGGCTTGCGGCTTTCGATCACGGCCGCCAGGCGCGCCAGGTCATCGGTGTTGGACATAAGGTTATTTGTAAATGGATTCGGGGTCTTTGAGCACCGGATCAACCGCTTGCCAGGCACCACCTGCATAGCGCTGGAAAAAGCAGCTGTGGCGCCCGGTGTGGCAGGCAATGCCAGGCTCGTGCCCCAGCTGGGTCACCTTTAGCAAGACCACATCGTTGTCGCAGTCCAGGCGGATGTCGTGCACCGTTTGCACATGCCCAGACGCTTCGCCTTTGAACCAGAGCTTGCCCCGCGACCGGCTGAAGTACACCGCACGACCCAGCTCGGCTGTTTTTTCAAGCGCCTCACGGTTCATCCAGGCAAACATCAGCACGTCGCCGGTGGCGGCTTCCTGCGCAATCACGGGGACCAAGCCTTGGGCGTCCCACTTCACTTCTTCAAGCCAATTCATGCCATGAATCTACCATGCGCGTTACACACTTTGGCTGGCGCATCCGGGTTGCGCGTACGATGGCCTTTGCATTCACCGCCCAGCCCTCGCTGACGCAGCCTGCACCGGGAGGATTCCTATGAAATTTCGCACCCTTTTTCTGATCGTCTTCATTTTGCTGGTAGCCGGGTTTGTCGCGCTCAACTTGGAAGCCATCTTGACACCGACCACACTCAACTTCGCCCTGTCCGAGGTGCAGGCCCCGTTGGGTCTTGTGCTGCTGGGCATGCTGGTCTTGGTGCTGGTGGTGTTTTTGCTCACTCTTGTGTACCACCAGACGGTGCACCTCATGGAGGTGCGGCGCATCACACGCGAAGTGACCGAACAGCGCATATTGGCAGACAACGCCGAGGCATCCAGGTTCACCGAACTGCGCCAATTTTTGCAGGCTGAGCTGCAGGCCACCGCCGTCCGCGAGCAGGCATTGTCTGAGAAGACACACCAGAAGATGGACAGCCTGCAAACGGCGCTGACGGAGGTGATTGAGCAGACCGGGAACGGCCTGGGCGCCAGCATTGGTGAGATGGAAGACCGTCTGGAGCGCCAACTGCAGCAGCGCCTCAGCGGACAGTAGAGTCGCTTCAGCCTCGCTGAACAGCGAGGCGAGCCTCCCGCTTACAGACGCACCGGGATACCGCGCTCAGCCATGCGCGCCTTGGCTTGTCCCACGGTGTATTCCCCGTAGTGAAAGATGCTGGCCGCCAGCACCGCGTCAGCCCCACCCTGTTGCACCCCGTCGGCCAGGTGGTCCAGGTTGCCCACACCGCCAGAGGCTATCACGGGAACGTCCACCGCATCGGCCACGGCCCGCGTCAGGGCCAGGTCAAAACCGCTCTTGGTGCCGTCGCGGTCCATGCTGGTGAGCAGAATTTCGCCGGCACCGTGTTCGGCCATCTGGCGGGCCCAGGTCACGGCATCGAGTCCGGTGTTTTTGCGACCACCATGGCTATACACGTCCCAGCCTGCGCCCCGGGCCAGCAGGTCTTCACCCAGGCGGCGCTTGGCGTCGATAGCTACCACGATGCACTGGGCACCGTATTTGTCGGAAGCATCGCGGATGACTTGCGGGTTGGCCAGTGCGGCTGAATTGAAACTGGTTTTGTCGGCCCCGGCGTTGAGCAGGCGGCGCACATCGTCCACTGTGCGCACGCCGCCACCCACGGTGAGCGGAATGAACACCTGGGAAGCCACGGCTTCGATGATGTGCAGGATCAGGTCGCGGCCGTCGCTGGTGGCGGTGATGTCCAGGAAGGTGAGCTCGTCGGCTCCCTGGTCGTTGTAGCGGGCCGCAATTTCGACGGGGTCGCCAGCGTCGCGCAGCTCGACAAAGTTGACGCCCTTGACCACGCGGCCTCCGGTGACGTCCAAGCAGGGAATGATGCGTTTGGCGAGCATGGCGGGCCGATTCATCCGTTGAGTTCGTCGGCCAGCTGCTGGGCGGCTTCAAAGTCCAGGTCGCCACTGTAGATGGAGCGACCACAAATCACGCCTTCAACGCCCTCATCTTCCACGCCGCAGAGCGCGCGAATGTCGTCCAAGTTGGACAGGCCACCCGAGGCGATCACAGGAATGGACAGGGCTTGCGCCAGCTTGACGGTGGCGTCAATGTTGATGCCGGACAGCATACCGTCTCGGCCAATGTCGGTGTAAATGATGGATTCGACGCCGTAGTCTTCGAATTTTTTGCCCAGATCAACGACCTCATGGCCGGTGAGCTTGCTCCAACCGTCGGTGGCCACCTTGCCGTCTTTGGCGTCCAGACCCACAATGATGTGACCACCAAAGGCGGTGCAGGCGTCTTGCAGGAAACCAGGGTTCTTCACGGCTGCGGTGCCGATGATGACGTAGCGCAAGCCGGCATCGAGGTAGCGCTCGATGGTATCGAGATCGCGAATACCGCCACCAAGCTGCACATCCACCTCGGAGCCAATCTCTTTCAAGATAGCGCGAATGGCCTGTTCATTTTTCGGCTTGCCGGCAAATGCGCCGTTCAGATCCACCAAGTGCACACGGCGCGCGCCTTTGTCAACCCAGCTGCGAGCGATGGCGGCAGGGTCTTCACCAAACACCGTGGATTGGTCCATGTCGCCTTGTTTGAGGCGAACGCACTGGCCGTCTTTCAGATCAATGGCAGGAATCAGCAGCATGATGGTGTCGGTATCAGAAGGAAACGGTTGGAGTCAGGGCTTCCAGTGGAGGAAGTTGCGGTACAGCGCCAAACCCTGATCGGCGCTTTTCTCGGGGTGAAACTGGGTGGCAAAAATGTTGTCGCGGGCAATGGCTGCCGAAAAGCGACCGCCGTAGTCGGCCTCGCCCACGCTGTGCTGCGGGTTGGCCGGCTTGGCGTAGTAGCTGTGGACAAAATAAAAGTAAGCGCCGTCGGCAATGCCATCCCACAACGGGTGGGCTGGACCGCGGCCCAGGTCGTGAAAAACCTGGTTCCAGCCCATCTGAGGCACCTTGAAACGGCTGCCGTCGGCCTGCAGTCGGCCAGCGAGCTGAAAACGCACCACCTCGCCCGGGATCAATCCCAGACCATCGGTGGGCCCCTCTTCGCTGCGATCGAGCAGCATTTGCATGCCGACACACACACCAAACAGCGGTTTGTTGGCGGCCGCGTGCAACACCGCTTCCATCAGGCCCGAAGCGGCCAGTTCGCTCATGCAATCGGCCATGTGCCCCTGGCCTGGCAACACCACGCGGTCGGCGTCCAACACCTCTTGGGCACGGGCGGTGACCAGCACTTCCACGTCGCTGGCGAGCGCCACGTGCTTCACGGCCTGCGACACCGAGCGCAGGTTGCCACTGCCGTAGTCCACCACGGCGACTGTCTTGCGTTTCATCAGATGGACCCGCTCAGAGGGAGCCTTTGGTGGAGGGAATCACATCGCCCATGCGGGCATCGCGTTCCAGTGCCATGCGCAAGGCGCGGGCAAAGGCTTTGAACACGGTTTCGGCCTGGTGGTGGGCGTTTTCGCCGTGCAAGTTGTCAATGTGCAGCGTGACGCCGGCATGGTTGACAAAACCCTGAAAAAATTCAAAGGCCAGCTGGGTGTCAAACCCACCCACCATGCCGCTTTTGAACGGCACGCGCATGTGCAGGCCTGGGCGGCCCGAAAAGTCGATGACCACGCGCGAGAGCGCTTCGTCCAGCGGCACGTAGGCGTGACCGTAGCGGCGAATGCCTTTTTTGTCGCCCACTGCCTGCGCAAAGGCCTGGCCGAGCGTGATGCCAACGTCTTCCACCGTGTGGTGGCCGTCAATGTGCAGGTCGCCCTTGGCCTGGATGTCGAGATCGATCAGCCCGTGGCGGGCGATCTGGTCGAGCATGTGGTCGAAAAAACCAATGCCGGTGGACAGGCTGGCCGCACCGGTGCCGTCCAGGTTGACGCGGATGCTGATTTGCGTTTCCGCGGTGTTGCGCTGCACTTGAGCGACACGGTCGGCCACGGGGGTTGCGGAAGGCATCTGGGTCATAGGGAAGTTTGAAGGGCGTCGATCAACTGCGCGTTTTCAGCCGGTGTTCCCACCGTCAAGCGCAAACAATTGTTCAACAAAGGATGCATTTTAGAAACATTCTTGACCAGCACGCCGTGCGCCTTGAGGCCGTCGAAGCTTCGCCCGGCATCGGGCACCCGCACCAGCACCATGTTGGCATCGCTCGGGAAGGGCGTCACACCCGCCATGTTGGCCAGCGCCTGCATCAGCAGCGCACGCTGTGCACAAATTTGGCTGGCCTGTTGTGCAAACACCTCGGCATGTTCTAACGCAAACAGGGCACATTCGGCATTGAGCACGCTCACGTTGTAGGGCGGGCGCAGTTTGTCCACCTCTTGCACCAACGCCTGCGGGCCCAGCATGTAGCCCAAGCGCACGCCAGCCAAGCCGAATTTGGACAACGTGCGCATCAACAACACATTGGCATTGGCTGCGGGATTGGCACGAATTTCGTCGAGCCAGCTGCGGCTGGAAAACGGCTGATACGCCTCGTCCATGACCACCAGGCCGCCAAAGGTGGCAGCCTCGGCGATCAATCGGCGGATCACGGCCGGGTCCCACAGGTTGGCGGTGGGGTTGTTGGGGTAGGCGATGTAGGTGATGGCGGGCTGGTGCTCGCGAAGCGCGGCCAGCATGGCGGCCTCATCCAGCTCAAAGTCGGCCGTGAGCGGCACACCGTGGAAGGCCAGGCCCTGCAATTGCGCACCCATGGCGTACATCACAAAACCGGGCAGCGGTGCGACGATGGACGCGCCGGACACGTCGCACGCCATGGCCAGCAAGGAAATCAGTTCATCGGAGCCATTACCCAACATCAGGCTGCAGCCGTCTGGCAAGTCCACATAGCGGACCAGCGCCAGCTTCAGATCGTCAATGCGGGCACCGGGGTATCGGTTGATGGCCACGGCGCCCAGGCGCTGGCCAAGCTCGGCTTGCAGCTCGGGCGGCAAGGCAAAGGGATTTTCCATCGCATCGAGCTTGACCATACCGGTCGCGTCCTGGATGGCGTAAGCGTGCATGGACTGAATGTCCTGACGGATAAAGCGCAAGGGGTTCGGGGTATTCATGGCAGTCATTTCGTTGCCCGCATCGGCGGCACCACATCCAAGCGCAGCTCAGCGGCGCGGGCGTGAGCCTGCAGACCTTCGCCATAGGCCAGCTCGGCAGCAATAGCGCCGAGCGTTTGGGCGCCTGCGGCGCTCACTTCAATCAGGCTACTGCGTTTCTGGAAGTCGTACACACCCAGCGGGGAAGAAAAACGGGCCGTGCCGCTGGTGGGCAGCACGTGGTTGGGGCCGGCGCAGTAGTCACCCAGGCTCTCGCTGGTGTAGGCACCTAGGAAGATGGCGCCAGCGTGCTTGAGCAGCGGTTCCCAGCGGTGCGGTTCGCTGCTGCTCACTTCCAGGTGTTCGGGCGCGATGCGGTTGCTCATAGTGCAGGCCTCTTCCATGTCGCGGGTGAGGATCAGCGCACCGCGGTCGTTCAGGCTTTTGGCGATGATGGCCGCGCGCGGCATGTCGGGCAGCAGGCGGTCAATGGCTGCCTGAACCGCGTCGAGGTAGGCCGCGTCCGGGCACAGCAAGATGCTTTGCGCCAGTTCGTCATGTTCGGCCTGGCTGAACAGGTCCATCGCCACCCAGTCGGCCGGCGTGCTGCCGTCGGCGAGCACCAGGATCTCGCTCGGGCCGGCGATCATGTCAATGCCCACGGTACCAAACACGCGTTTCTTGGCGCTGGCCACGTACGCGTTGCCGGGGCCGGTGATTTTGTCGACCTTGGGCACGGTGGCCGTGCCGTAGGCCAGTGCGGCCACCGCTTGCGCGCCACCGATGGTGAAAGCGCGGGTAACGCCGGCCACAAAGGCGGCGGCGAGCACCAGTGCGTTTTTTTCACCGCGCGGCGTGGGCACCACCATGATGATTTCGGCCACGCCGGCCACATGGGCGGGAATGGCGTTCATCAGCACACTGGACGGATATGCGGCCTTGCCACCCGGCACATAAATGCCCACGCGGTCCAGCGGTGTGACCTTCTGTCCCAGCAGCGTGCCGTCTTCGTCGCGGTAGCTCCAGCTCTCGCCACTGGCCTTCTTCTGGGCTTCGTGGTAGCTGCGCACACGGCGTGCCGCCGACTCCAGCGCGCTGCGTTGGGCATCGGGTAGGCCGTCAAAGGCAGCCTTCAACTCGGCTTGGGTCAGCTCCAGTGCGCTCAGGTCAGCCGCCTCCAAACCATCAAACCGGGCCGTGTATTGCAGCACCGCACCGTCACCGCGCTGTTTCACATCGGCCAGGATATCAGCCACCCGCTGCTCAATGGCGCTGTCGGTGTCGGCCGACCAATGCAGGCGCGCAGCAAACTGCGCCTCGAAATCGGACGACTGGGTAGACAGGCGAAGCGGGGCGGCGGTGAGGGTCATGACGGAACGGCGTTGCTTTCAATGGCTTGTGAAAAGGCGTTGATGATGGGGCGAATAGCCGCCTGCTTGAGCTTGAGCGCCGCCTGGTTGACCACCAGGCGCGAGCTGATGTCCATGATGTGCTCGACCTCGATCAGGTGGTTGGCCTTGAGCGTGTTGCCGGTCGACACGAGGTCAACGATGGCGTCGGCCAGGCCGGTCAGCGGGGCCAGCTCCATGCTGCCGTAGAGCTTGATCAGGTCCACGTGCACGCCTTTGCTGGCAAAGAACTCGCGCGCAATTGCTGTGTACTTGGTCGCCACTTTCAGGCGCGAGCCTTGGCGCACGGCGCTGGCGTAATCAAAGTCGGCCCGCACCGCCACACTCATGCGGCAAGCGGCAATCTTCAGGTCCAACGGCTGGTACAGGCCCTGGCCACCGTGCTCAATCAGCGTGTCCTTGCCGGTCACACCGATGTCAGCGCCACCGTATTCCACGTAGGTGGGCACGTCGGTGGCGCGCACCAGCACCACCCGCACGCCAGGCTGGTTGGTGGGCAAAATCAGCTTGCGTGACGTGTCGGGGTTTTCCAGCACCTCAATACCGGCGGCCGCCAGCAGCGGCAGGGTTTCGTCGAATATGCGGCCTTTGGACAGGGCGAGGGTGATCATTTCACTCTTTCAATGTCAGCGCCAATGCCGCGCAGCTTTTCTTCCATCTGGTCGTAGCCCCGGTCCAGGTGGTAAATGCGGTCCACGATGGTTTCGCCCTGGGCCACCAAGCCGGCAATCACCAGGCTGGCAGAGGCGCGCAGGTCGGTCGCCATCACGGTGGCGCCCGACAGCTTTTCAATACCCTCCACTACCGCCACCTTGCCGTCGGTCTGGATGCGTGCGCCCAGGCGCACCATCTCATTGACATGCATGAACCGGTTTTCAAAGATGGTTTCGGTGACTTTGGCCGTGCCGTGCGAAATGCAGTTGAGCGCCATGAACTGGGCCTGCATGTCGGTCGGGAATCCCGGGTATTCGGTGGTACGAAAGCTTTGCGCCTTCAGGCGACCCGATGCCCGGACCCGGATGAAATCGCCGCCCGAGTCTTTACCGGCTTCAATTTCAGCACCGGCTTCGATCAGCTTGTCGATCACGGCGTCGAGATGGTCGGCGCGGCCGTGGCGCAGCACCACGTCGCCACCAGTGGCCGCCACCACACACAAAAAGGTACCGGCCTCAATGCGGTCGGCCACCACTTGGTGCGTGCAGCCGTGCAGCCGCTCCACCCCCTGAATGTGGATGCGGCTGGTGCCATGGCCTTCAATCTTGGCGCCCATGGCGATCAGCATTTCGGCCAGATCGGCAATCTCAGGCTCCTGGGCAGCGTTTTCCAGCAGGGTTTCGCCCTCGGCCAGGGCAGCAGCCATCAGGAAGTTTTCGGTGCCGGTGACCGTGACCATGTCGGTGGCAATGCGGGCGCCATGCAGGCGCTTTTTGCCCCCGGCCAGCTGGGCCACCATGTAGCCGTGCTCCACCGCAATCTCGGCACCCATGGCTTGCATGCCTTTGATGTGCTGGTCCACCGGCCGCGAACCAATGGCGCAACCACCCGGCAACGACACGCGGGCACGACCAAAGCGCGCCAGCAGCGGGCCCAGCACCAGAACCGAGGCCCGCATGGTCTTGACCAGTTCGTAGGGCGCTTCGGGGTTGATCGGGTCGGCCGCGTGCAGCGTCATGCCACCACGCTCGCCGTGCGTCTGGGTTTTCACGCCCATGTTGTCCAGCAGGTGGCGCATGGTGGCCACGTCGCGCAAGCGCGGCACGTTGGTCAGCGTGACCGGATCGCCCGTGAGCAGCGTGGCGCACAGTTCGGGCAGCGCAGCGTTTTTGGCGCCAGAAATGTTGACTTCGCCGTGCAGCGCGCGGCCACCGGTGATTCGCAGTTTGTCCATGGGGTCGGCTCAGGCTGGTTTCAGGGTTGTTTGGCCCATTCGGCGGGCGTATAGGTTTTCATAGACAGCGCGTGAACCTCGTCGTTCTGGATGCGCACACCCAAGGTGGCATACACCCGCTTGTGGCGCGCAATGGCACGCATGCCCTCGAATTCGGGGGACACCACCACAGCCGCCCAGTGGCGGCCATCGCCGGTGACTTCAAGGTGCTCGCACGGCAAGCCGGCGGCGATCAGTTGTTGCAGTTGGTCAGCGGTCATGTGGGCGTTAAAACGAAAAAGAGGTCGGGAGACGGCGGACCGAGGGTTTCCCTCAGTGCCGGATTTTGTAGCCGATGCGCAGCAGGTGCAGCGCCAGGGCACTGACACAGGCCAGCGCCATGCCCACAATGCCCAGGCTGAGCCAGGGCGACACATCGCTCATGCCGAAGAACCCATAGCGAAAGCCGTCAATCATGTAGAAAAACGGGTTGAGATGGCTGACTTTTTGCCAAAAATCGGGCAGCGAATGGATGGAGTAGAACACGCCCGAGAGGAAGGTCATGGGCATGATGATGAAGTTCTGGAAGGCGGCCATCTGGTCGAATTTTTCGGCCCACAGGCCCGCAATCAAACCCAGAGCGCCCAGCAACGCGGCGCCCATGACGGCAAACACCACAATCCACAGCGGCGCAACCATGGACGGCTGGGCAAACCACCAGGTGGCGAGCATGACGCCCGAACCGACCGCCAGGCCCCGCACCACCGACGACCCGACATAGGCCACGAACCAGGCGCGGTGTGACAGCGGCGTCAGCAACAAAAACACCAGGTTGCCCATGACCTTGCTTTGCACCATGGACGACGAACTGTTGGCGAAGGCGTTTTGCAACACGCTCATCATCACCAGGCCCGGCAGCAAAAAGGCGGTGTAGCCGACCGTGTCGTACACCTGCACGCGGCCCTCAAGCACATGGCCGAAGATCATGAGATACAGAATGGCGGTGATGACCGGCGCGGCGACGGTCTGAAAGCCCACCTTCCAGAACCGCAGAATTTCCTTGTAGAACAAGGCTTGCCAACCGCTCATGCCGCCACCTCGCTCACAGCGGCTGGCACAGCAGGCCGGGGTTGCGCACCGGTCAGATCCAGGAACACGTCTTCCAGGTCGGCCTTGCGAATCTCGATATCTTCCGGCACCACACCCAGCTCGCGCAGGCGCGCCAGCACGCGCTCGACAGCATGCGCATCGCTGGCAGGCAACTGCACCACCCGCCCGGTGATGCGCGCTTGCGCCGCCAGCTCGGGCGGCAGGGTGGCATCGGTTTTGAAGCGCAACACATTGGACGCAGCGCGCGCAAGCAGCGCCGACGTGGACTCAAGCGCCACCACCTGGCCTTGCTTGAGCATGGCGATGCGGCCACACAGGGCCTCGGCCTCTTCGAGGTAATGCGTCGTCAGCAGCACGGTGCTGCCCAGGCGCTTGTTCAAGTCTGAAATGAACTGCCACAGCGTCTGGCGCAGCTCCACGTCCACACCGGCGGTGGGCTCGTCCAGCACGATCACCGGCGGCTTGTGCACCAGCGCCTGTGCAATCAGGACGCGGCGCTTCATACCGCCCGAGAGCTGGCGCATGTTGGAACCCGCCTTGTCTGCCAAACCCAGTCCGTCCAGCAGTTCGTTGATCCAGGCCTCGTTGTGGCGGATGCCGAAGTAGCCCGACTGAAACCGCAGCGCTTCGCGCACGTTGAAAAAGGGGTCAAAGACCAGCTCCTGGGGCACCACACCCAGCTGGCGGCGGGCAGCCTGGTAGTCGGCCTGCACGTCTTTGCCGTGCACCAGTACACGCCCGCTGCTGGCCCGGGTCAGGCCCGCCAAGATGCTGATGAGTGTGGTCTTGCCCGCGCCATTGGGGCCCAGCAAACCAAAAAACTCGCCGGGCATTACGTCAAACGACACGTCTTTGAGGGCGTGCAGGTCACCGCGCGGCGAGGGAAATATTTTGGAAACGTGTTGGAAAGAGACAGCGGGCATTGTGGAGACGGCACCCCAGGGGACAGACACGGCACACAGGACATCTGTAGCCAACAAGTCAACCCGTGATTTTAAGCCCCAGGGGGACTGCAGGCTTTGCTGGGCGATCAAGACATGCTGGAGAGGCGGGTGTTCGCCGCCGGGAAGCGCTGTGGGTGCGCCACGGGTGTCCAGGCCAAGTTTCAGGCTGGCAGCAACTCGCCCACGCCGTACAGCGTCACCAACTGTTGCAGCCGGGTGGGCGTGTGGGCGAGCTGAAGCGTCTTGCCACGGGCCGCGAGCTGGCGCCGCAGTTCGAGCAAGACCGCCACCGCCGACGAGTCAAAGACGCGCAGCGCCTGCGCATCCAGAACCACCGTTTGCGCGGGCTGCTGGGCCAGGGCACCGCTCAGTTGGTCCAACACCTGAGCCGCCACGTGCATCGTCAGTTGCTCAGGCAGCGCGGACACAGCCACGGGCGCGACAGCAGTGGGCAACGGCGCAGCCATCACCCGGCCTTGGCGGTGTTGCTCTTGTTGCGCTGCGCCAGCGTCGCGATCAGGCCATCAATGCCCTTGGCATTGATTTCCTGGGCAAACTGCGTGCGGTAGGTTTCCACCAGCCAGACGCCCAACACGTTCAGATCGTAAATTTTCCAGCCGGTGGGTGTTTTTTCGAGCCTATAGTCGAGTTGGATCGGCTCACCCCGGCCGCGCACTTCGGAACGCACCACCACGTCGGTGTCGTCGGGACGCGCCCGCAGTGGACGGAAGGTGACCGTCTGGTCTTTGACTTCACCGAGCGCGCCCGCGTAGGTGCGCACCAGCAGGGTCTTGAACTCGTCCTGCAGCTGCTTTTGCTGCTCAGGCGTGGCCTGGCGCCAATAGCGGCCCACGGCAGACGACGTCATGCGGGCGAAATTGACGCTGGGCATGATTTTGGTGTCGACCAGCGTGATGATGCGGTTCACATCACCGGCCTGGATCGCAGGGTCGGCTTTCACAGCGGTCATCACTTCGCCCGAAATGCGCTTGACCAGCGCGTCGGGGGCTTCTTCGGTCGCCTGCACAGGCAGCGCCAGCAGGGCCGCCACTGAGACCATCCATCCGCTCAGCCAGGTACGTCGATTCAACATGGTTTGCCTTTCCGGGCCATCGGCCCTCTTATATCCACTGCACGCGAGAGCATGCAGCGCTGCGAATTGGAGCAGACCCCAAGGGCCCCGGTTCCACCGCAGCGGTGTTTCATTTGCTGTTTTCTGTATCTTCCGTGCCGTTGCGCACACCAATGCCCAGATCAATCAGGTCTTCAATTTGGCTTTGGCGCCGCCGCAGGTACACGTCACGCGTGAAGCTGTATTTGTCCAGCGCAGCGCCCTCAAGCATGGAGGTAGCACGCAGCAGGTTGGCCCGGGTTTCAATGGCTCTCAACACCGTCAGCGAGTTGCGGGTGGACACGCTCTCCAGGCCCTGGATGAGGTCGCCCCGCGTTTCCACGCCAAACCCCGCTGCATCGCGGAACGAAGATGGGCCGAAAATCGGCAGCACCAGGTATGGGCCCGGCGGCACGCCCCAGCGGCCGAGGGTTTGGCCAAAGTCCAGACGGGTGCGCTCAATGCCCATTTCCGAGGCAATGTCCAGCACGCCGCCCAACCCAAATGCGGTGTTGACACCAAAACGCAGGAAATTCTCGCTCGCCTCACGCGGGCGCAACTGCAACGTGGCGTTGATGAACGACCAGACATCACCCAGGTTGGAGAAAAAATTGCTGACACCGGTACGCACCAAATCGGGTGTCACATCGCGGTAGACGGTGGCCACAGGCTTCAGCACCATCGAATCCACCGATTCATTGAAAGCAGACACATCCCGGTTGAACGGCTCCAGCGGGTCTTGCGGGTTGGCATGAGGACCGCTAGCGCAGCCCGCCATGAGCGCGACCGCCACCAAACTCCCCATGCAACGACCGAGGATCAATTGCGTCGACATGTTGAAACTCCCTGGGCTTGGTGCCCTTTGTTGTTGATGCGGACGAACCCGGCCCGGCACGCACGCCCACCGGGACGGCGTGGGTATAGCCTTAGTTGGCGCTGCCCGTTCCACTGTCCGCTGCCTTGTTGAACAGGAACTGACCGATCAGGTTTTCCAGCACCATGGCCGACTGGGTTTGGGTGATCACGTCACCCGCAGCCAGGTTGCGCTCGTCGCCGCCGGGCTCAATACCAATGTATTGGTCGCCCAGCAAGCCGGCTGTGAGAATCTTGGCCGACGAGTCTTTGGGAAACAAGATGCCCTGGTTCACTTCCATCGTCACCAAACCTTGAAAGGTCTGTGCGTCCAGCGTGACGCTGGTGACGCGGCCCACATTGACCCCGGCAGAGCGCACCGGCGCCCGGGCTTTCAGGCCGCCGATGTTGTCAAAGCGCGCTTGCACCGTGTAGGTGGTACCACCGTTGGTGAAACTGCCCAGGTTAGCGGCCTTGAGTGCCAGAAAGAGAAGCCCCGCCGCGCCCAACACGACAAACAGGCCAACAAGGATTTCAGTGGTTCTTTTGTTCATACGTCAGCGGCTCGGTGATCAGGGGGTCGAAAACATCAGGGCAGTGAGGATGAAGTCCATCGCCAGCACGCCCAGCGAAGCGGTCACGACGGTGCGCGTGGTGGCGTAGGCCACGCCTTCGGGTGTGGCCTCGGTCTCGTAGCCCTGGTACAAGGCCACAGCGGTGCAGATGACGCCAAACACAGCGCTCTTCACCACACCGTTGCCCACATCGCGCCAGACATCCACACCGTTTTGCTGGATGGACCAGAAGTTGCCTGCGTCAATGCCGATCAGGCCCACCGCGACCACCCAGGCGCCCAGAATGCCAATGGCCGAAAACAGCGCCGCCAGCAACGGCATGGCGATGACGCCAGCAATGAAGCGCGGCGCGAGCACGCGCTTGCGCGGGTCAATGGCCATCAGCTCCATGGCGGCAATCTGTTCGCCGGCTTTCATGAGGCCAATCTCGGCCGTCAGCGAGGTGCCGGCACGGCCCGCAAACAGCAGCGCCGTCACGACGGGACCCAGCTCTCGCACCAGCGACAAATTAACCACCAGCCCCAGTGACTCGGCGGCACCAAAATTGATGAGCGTGTTGTAGAGCTGTAAGGCCAGCACGAAACCCACCGCCAGACCCGAGGCCAGGATGATGACCAGCGAACGGTTTCCAATAGCGTGGATCTGCGTCACCACCAGCCCAAAACGGGTCAGTCCGGCCGGCACGGCCTTGAGCAGCTCCAGGAAAAACAGCGCTCCGTGGCCCCAGGCCGCAAACACATCCAGGGCGCGGCGGCCCAGCTGCTGCAGCAGGTTCATCGCGAAGCCTCCAGACCAAAGTCGACCGCCACGGGCGGGGCCGGGTAATGGAATTTCACCGGGCCATCGGGCTCACCGCGGACAAACTGCCGCACCTCGGGCTCGTCGCTCGCCATCAACTCGGCCGGCGTGCCCTGGGCCACAACACGCCCGCCGGTGGCCATGAGCACCACCCAGTCGCTGATGGCCATGCACTGCGGCACGTCGTGTGAAATCAGCAGCGTGGTGGCACCGGTCACGTCGGTGAGGGTGCGAATGAGCTTGGCGGCCACCCCCATGGACACCAGATCGAGTCCGGCAAAGGGCTCGTCGTACATGATGAGCTCGGGGTCCAGCGCGATGGCGCGGGCCAGCGCAATGCGCCGCGCCATGCCACCCGACACCTCGCTGATACGCAGCCCCGCGGCGCCGCGCAGGCCCACGGCGTTGAGCTTCATGAGCACGATGTCGCGGATCAGCGACTCGGGCAGGTCGGTCATCTCACGCAGCGGGAAGGCGACGTTGTCGAACACGGACAGGTCGGTGAACAGCGCGCCGAACTGAAAAAGCATGCCGAGGCGGCGGCGCAAGCGAAAGAGCTGGGCTTTGTTGCGGGTGTCGATGACCTCGCCATCGAACACCACGCGCCCGCTGTTGGGGGCGTGCACCCCACCAATCAGGCGCAGCAACGTGGTCTTGCCGCAACCCGAACCGCCCAGCACCGCCGTGACTTTGCCACGCGCAAAGCTCAGCGAGATGTCGCTGAGGATCGTGCGCCGGCTGTCGTAGCCGAACGTGACGTGGTCAATTTCGATGAAAGGGGTTTCGCTCATGGGGCCGGTCATATAAGCCGAGATTGTCGCATGAGGGTAAATCCTAGGTGGGGCCACGGTGCACCCCACCCAAAGCATCGCGAAACCAATTCAACCGGGCCGCCGGTGCCACCGCACGTTCAGTGAATCAACAACGGCTCCGGCCGGAGCGTCACGCCTTCACGTTGGTGCCCAGCGGCGCCGCCGGGCGCAGTGCAGCGCCCCTTGAGGGGGTCGCGCACAGCGCGGCGGGTGTGATTCATGTCAACGTGGCAGGTCGGAAAAACCCATCAGGAACTCATCCACCGAGCGCGCGGCCTGGCGGCCTTCACGAATCGCCCAGACCACCAACGACTGGCCGCGGCGCATGTCACCAGCTGCAAACACCTTGGCCACATTGGTGGCGTAGCCGCCGGTGAAGTCGGTGGTCGCTTTGGCGTTGCCGCGGCCGTCTTTGTCCACACCGAAGGCGTCGAGCACGGTGGGCACCGGGTTCACAAAGCCCATGGCCAGCAGCACGAGGTCGGCCTTGTATTCCTTTTCGGTGCCTGGAATTTCGACCAGCTTGCCGTCCTTCATCTCCACATGCACGGTCGTGAGGCCGGTAACCTTGCCCTTTTCGCCCTTGAAGGCCTTGGTGGACACCGCGAACTCGCGGGTGCAGCCTTCTTCGTGGCTGGAGCTGGTGCGCAGCTTGAGCGGCCAGTAGGGCCACACCAGCGGCTTGTTTTCTTCTTCGGGTGGCTGCGGCATCACCTCGAACTGGGTCACGCTGACGGCACCATGGCGGTTGCTGGTGCCCACGCAGTCGCTCCCGGTGTCGCCGCCGCCAATCACGATCACGTGCTTGCCGTCGGCGCGCAACTGGCCTTTGAGCTTGTCGCCCGCATTGACCTTGTTTTGCTGGGGCAGAAATTCCATGGCGAAGTGGATGCCTTCCAGGTCGCGGCCCGGCACCGGCAGGTCGCGGCTCTGCTCGGAGCCGCCGGTGAGCAGCACGGCGTCAAAGTCTTGCTGCAGCTGCTCGGGGCTGATGGTTTCCTTGGCCCAGTTGGTGACCTTGCTGTCTTTGGGCAGCGCGCCAACCATGACGCCGGTGCGGAACACCACGCCTTCAGCCTGCATCTGCGCCACGCGGCGGTCGATGTGCGACTTCTCCATCTTGAAGTCGGGAATGCCGTAGCGCAGCAAACCGCCCACGCGGTCGTTCTTTTCGAACAGGGTCACGTCGTGCCCCACGCGCGCCAGCTGCTGGGCCGCCGCCATGCCGGCAGGGCCGGAGCCCACCACAGCCACTTTTTTGCCGGTCTTGTGCTTGGGCACCTGCGGCACCACCCAGCCTTCAGCCCAGGCGCGGTCGATGATGGCGTGCTCAATCGACTTGATGCCTACGGCATCGTCGTTCACGTTCAGCGTGCAGGCCGCCTCGCAAGGTGCGGGGCAGATGCGGCCGGTGAACTCAGGGAAGTTGTTGGTGCTGTGCAGCACCGTGATCGCGTTCTTCCAATCACCGGTAAACACCAGGTCGTTGAAGTCCGGAATGATGTTGTTGACCGGGCAACCGTTGTTGCAAAACGGCGTGCCGCAGTCCATGCAGCGCGCGGCTTGCACCTTGGCCTGGTCGGCGGTGAGGCCGACCACAAACTCTTTGTAGTGCTTCAGGCGCTCAGGAACGGGCTTGTAGCCCTCTTCCAGGCGCTCAAATTCCATGAAGCCAGTGACTTTTCCCATGATGTGTGTCCTTCGTGTGCGTGCGTTCCAGGCTTACTTGGCGGCGGCAGCAACCTGCTTGGCCGTGTCCTGTGCTTTGGTGGTGGCCGCAGCGGCTGATTTGCGGGCATTGATCTCGCCCAGGGCGCGCTTGTATTCGTTAGGGAACACCTTCACGAACTTGCCGCGCGACTCGGCCCAGGTGTCCAGCAACTCGCGCGCGCGCTTGCTGCCGGTCCAGCGGTTGTGGTCTTCCAGCAGCTTTTTCAGCTGCGCTTCGTCGGTTTGGTCGCGGTGCCAGATAGCGCGGTCCGTGGTGGCTTCCTGCTCGGCCGCGCTCAGCACCTTGTCCATGCTGACCATGGCGGTGTTGCAGCGTTTGGCGAACTGACCGTCTTCGTCGTAAACGTAAGCCACACCGCCGCTCATGCCAGCCGCGAAGTTGCGCCCGGTTTTGCCCAGCACGGCCACGGTGCCGCCGGTCATGTATTCGCAACCGTGGTCGCCCGTGCCTTCCACCACCGCGGTGGCGCCCGACAGCCGCACCGCAAAGCGCTCACCTGCCACGCCACTGAAGAACGCTTCACCGGTGGTGGCGCCGTACATGACGGTGTTGCCCACAATAATGTTGCGCGATGCTTCACCCCGGAAGTCGATGCTGGGGCGCACGACCACGCGGCCACCGGAAAGGCCTTTGCCGGTGTAATCGTTCGCGTCACCAATCAGGTACAGCGTGATGCCGCGCGTGAGGAACGCACCGAACGACTGGCCGCCCGTACCTTCGAGCTGGATGCGGATGGTGTCGTCGGGCAGGCCTTCGGGGTGCACCTGGGTGACCGCGCCCGAGAGCATGGCACCCACCGAGCGGTTGACGTTGCGCGCCACTTCGATGAACTGCACACGCTCGCCCTTGTCAATAGCAGGACGCGACTTGGCGATCAGGATGTTGTCCAGCGACTTCTCCAGACCGTGTTCTTGCGTTTGGGTGTGGAAACGGGGAACGTCGGCGGGCACGGCGGGCATGGCCAGCAGGCGGCTGAAGTCCAGACCGCGCGCTTTCCAGTGCTCAATGCCTTGCTTGGTGTCGAGCAGATCGGCGCGGCCTACGAGGTCGTCGAACTTGCGGATACCCAGCTGCGCCATGATCTGTCGCGCTTCTTCGGCGATGAAGAAGAAATAGTTGACCACGTGCTCGGGCTTGCCGCTGAATTTCTTGCGCAGCGCCGGGTCTTGCGTGGCCACGCCCACCGGGCAGGTGTTCAGGTGGCACTTGCGCATCATGATGCAGCCCTCGACCACCAGCGGTGCGGTGGCAAAGCCAAACTCGTCGGCACCCAGCAGGGCACCGATGACCACGTCGCGGCCGGTCTTCATCTGGCCATCGGCCTGCACGCGGATGCGGCTGCGCAGGCGGTTGAGCACCAGGGTTTGCTGGGTCTCGGCCAAGCCAATTTCCCAAGGGCTGCCTGCGTGCTTGATGGACGACCAGGGCGATGCGCCCGTACCGCCGTCGTGGCCGGCAATGACCACATGGTCGGCCTTGCACTTGGCCACCCCGGCGGCAATGGTGCCCACGCCGATTTCAGACACCAGCTTGACGCTGATGTCGCTGTGCGGGGCCACGTTTTTCAGGTCGTGAATCAGCTGCGCCAGGTCTTCAATGGAATAGATGTCGTGGTGCGGCGGCGGCGAAATGAGGCCCACGCCCGGCACACTGTGGCGCAGCTTGCCGATGTAATCAGACACCTTTCCACCGGGCAGCTGGCCGCCCTCGCCGGGCTTGGCACCTTGGGCCATCTTGATCTGGATCTGGTCGGCGCTGTTGAGGTATTCGGCGGTGACGCCGAAACGGCCCGAGGCCACCTGCTTGATCTTGGAGCGCATCGAGTCGCCGTCTTGCAGCGTGTAGTCCACCTCAAACACGTCCTTGCCCAGCAGGTCGGACATGGTCTGGCCCTGCTTGATAGGGATGCCTTTGAGCTCGTTGCGGTAGCGCAGCGCGTCTTCGCCACCTTCACCGGTGTTGCTCTTGCCGCCGATGCGGTTCATCGCCACGGCCAGCGTGGCGTGCGCCTCGGTGGAGATGGACCCCAGCGACATGGCGCCGGTGGCGAAGCGCTTGACGATCTCTTTGGCCGGCTCCACCTCGTCGATGGAAATGGCCTTGCTCGGGTCGATCTTGAATTCAAACAGCCCGCGCAGCGTCATGTGGCGCTTGCTCTGGTCGTTGATGATCTGGGCGTATTCCTTGTAGGTGGTCCAGTTGTTGGCGCGCGTGCTGTGCTGCAGCTTGGCAATGGCGTCGGGCGTCCACATGTGCTCTTCGCCACGGGCACGCCATGCGTATTCACCACCGGCGTCCAACATGGTTTCCAGCACCGGGTCGTCGCCAAACGCGGCCTTGTGCATGCGGATGGCTTCTTCGGCAATTTCAAACACGCCGATGCCGCCCACGCGGCTGGCGGTGCCTGTGAAATACTTGTTCACCGTGTCGGTGTTCAGGCCAATGGCTTCAAACAGCTGCGCGCCGCAGTAGCTCATGTAGGTGCTCACGCCCATTTTGGACATGATCTTGGAGAGACCCTTGCCGATCGCCTTGACGTAGTTGTAGATGGCCTTTTCAGCGCTCAGGTCGCCGGGCAGGTCTTTGTGCATGGCCGCCAGCGCTTCCATGGCGAGGTAGGGATGCACGGCTTCAGCGCCGTAACCCGCCAGCACCGCGAAGTGGTGCACTTCGCGGGCGGTACCGGTTTCCACCACCAGACCGGCGTTGGTGCGCAAGCCTTCCAGCACCAGGTGCTGGTGAATGGCAGACAAAGCGAGCAGCGCCGGAATGGCAATTTGCGTGGCGCTGACCGCACGGTCGCTGATGATCAGGATGTTTTTGCCACCCTTGATCGCGTCCACGGCAGAAGCGCACAACGAAGCCAGCTTGGCTTCAACACCTTCACGGCCCCAGGCCGCGGGGTAGGTGATGTCCAGCGTGGCGCTGCGGAACTTGCCCTGCGTCACCTCGTCGATGTTGCGCAGCTTGGCCATGTCGGCGAAGTCGAGCACCGGCTGGCTCACTTCCAGGCGCATCGGCGGGTTCACCTGGTTGATGTCGAGCAGGTTGGGCTTGGGGCCGATGAACGACACCAGCGACATCACGATCGCTTCGCGGATCGGGTCGATAGGCGGGTTCGTCACCTGCGCAAACAGCTGCTTGAAATAGTTGTAGAGCGGCTTGTTTTTGTCGGACAGCACGGCCAGCGGGCTGTCGTTGCCCATCGAACCCAGGGCTTCTTCGCCTGCGGCGGCCATGGGCGCCAGCAAAAACTTGATGTCTTCCTGCGTGGTGCCAAAGGCTTGCTGGCGGTCCAGCAAAGACACATCACAGGGCAGTGGCTCGGCCGTGGTGGGGCCCTCTACATCGTCCAGGCGAATGCGCAGGTTGTCGATCCACTGCTTGTAAGGCTTGCTGTTGACGAGGTTGGCTTTGAGCTCTTCGTCGTCGATCATGCGGCCTTGTTCCAGATCGATCAGGAACATCTTGCCAGGCTGCAGGCGCCATTTGCGCACGATCTTGTTCTCGGGCACGGGCAGTACGCCCGACTCAGAGCCCATGATGACGAAGTCGTCGTCGGTGATGCAGTAGCGAGAAGGGCGCAGGCCGTTGCGGTCCAGCGTGGCGCCAATCTGGCGGCCGTCGGTGAACACAATGGAAGCCGGGCCGTCCCACGGCTCCATCATGGCGGCGTGGTATTCGTAAAAGGCCTTGCGGCGCTCGTCCATGGTGGTGTGCTGTTCCCAAGGCTCGGGAATCATCATCATCACCGCCTGCGCCAACGGGTAGCCGGCCATGGTCAGCAGTTCCAGGCAGTTGTCAAACGTGGCCGTGTCGGACTGGCTGGCGAAGCTGATCGGGTACAGCTTTTTCAGGTCGGCGCCCAGCACCGGGGACGACATCACGCCCTCGCGTGCCTTCATCCAGTTGTAGTTGCCCTTGACGGTGTTGATCTCACCGTTGTGCGCCACGTAGCGGTAGGGGTGGGCCAGCGGCCACTCGGGGAAGGTGTTGGTTGAAAAACGCTGGTGCACCAGACCCAGGGCCGACACGCAGCGCTCGTCTTCCAAGTCTTTGAAATATGTGCCCACCTGGTCGGCCAGCAGCAGGCCTTTGTAGACCACCGTGCGGCTGCTCATGCTGACCACGTAATACTCTTTGCTGTGCGTGAGCTTGAGCGCCTGGATGTTGGCGCTGGCCGTCTTGCGGATCACGTACAGCTTGCGCTCCAGCGCGTCCTGCACGATCACGTCGTTGCCACGGCCAATGAACACCTGCCGGATCACCGGCTCTTTTTCACGCACGGTGGGCGACATGGGCATGTCCAGGTTCACCGGCACGTCACGCCAGCCCAGCAGCACTTGGCCTTCGGCGGCCACGGCGCGCTCCATTTCCTGCTCGCAGGCCAAGCGGCTAGCGTGCTCTTTGGGCATGAAGATCATGCCCACGCCGTATTCACCGGCGGGTGGGAGCGTGACACCCACGGAACCGTCAGGGGCCCTACCGGCCCGGGCCATTTCTTCGCGGTACAGCGCGTCGGGCAACTGGATCAGCAGGCCGGCACCGTCGCCCATGAGCTTGTCGGCGCCCACAGCACCCCGGTGGTCCAGGTTTTCCAGAATCTTCAGACCCTGCTGAACGATGGCATGGCTTTTGTGGCCCTTGATGTGCGCCACGAAGCCCACGCCACAGGCGTCGTGCTCGTTGGCCGGGTCGTACAGACCTTGTTGCTGGAGTTGCTGCTGTTCGGCTGCCGTGGTCATGGCGCTTCCTTTACGGTTCGAGGGCATGAAAACAAAATTCGCGGGTTGCAGAGCTTAGTGCAATGCAACAAAAATGCCAAGCCCAATAATTGGGGTCAGATTCCAATCAAAAATAGCCTTCATTGAGCTTCAATAAATAAGGGACAGATGAACTTCATTGAAAATAACTTTGATTTATATAGATTTTTTTAGTCAAGCTGGCGGATTTGAACGAGATACTGGCCGCCCGGGTCGGGCCTCAGCCACCCGACGGTGGGTTCTTTTTTGCAGTTCTGCAACAAAACCCGTGTCCCCGAGCGCCCAACCGTGCAGCGCAGCTCCCGTGATGCGCGCTTCTTGCGGGCCGCTCAAGCCGGCGCGCACCATTTCGGCGTATGCCGCTTCGCGGGCAAATGGCGTGTTGCCCATGCCCCAGTACAGCGCATGGGGTGTCAGACGGCGGTCTTGAGCCAACCCACTGTAGTGCCGGTGGCTTGACCAGGCAAAGTCCTGTGGCAGGGCCACCATGCCAGCACGTACCGGGTTCAGGTCGACATAGGCCATGCAGGCCAGCAGGTACTGCTCTGACTGGATCAGCGTGGACTTGTAGCGCCCCTCCCACAGCGTGCCGCTGCGGTGGTGCAAATCGTTGAAATAGCGCACGTAGCGCCGCCCCACAGCCTGCATCATCTGCGGCACACCGTGATCGGTCTCCGGGGTGAGCAGCAGGTGAAAGTGGTTGTCCATCAACACGTAGGCGTGCAACGCCACCTGGTGTTTCACCGCGTTTTCAGCGACCAGGTCCAGCAGGGTTTCGCGGTCCTGGTCGCTGGCCACAATAGCTTGGCGGTTGTTGCCCCGCTGAATGACATGGTGCGGGTAGCCGGGAACGGTCAGTCGGGGAAGTCGGGCCATGAGCAGGGTCGGGTCCGGGAGGTTTTGAATCTGACCCCGATTATCGACCCTGAACCAAAGCCGTTACAGAAAACGGCTGGCCTGCCCGACGATAAGCTTGGCCAGCTCGTCCAGCGCAGCGGTGTTCAACTGGGCCACGGTGTAACGGGTGTTGGCAATTTCCAACCCGCCCACCGCAGCCAGGCGAATGTCGAAATTGCCGCTGTCGTGGTTGGGCATCACCCGCACACTGGCTCGCGCGGCCATGTCGTGCTCGAACACGATCGACTGCAAGCGCTTGGTTTCGGGGTGGCGCAGCTCTTGCCGGTCGTGGCGCACCTGCCCGGCCTGCAGGCGGCGCTCCACCCGCTCCAGATCGGGTGGAAAGTTGACGCTGACGCGCCCTTTGGGCAGATCGGCTGCCACCAGCGCGGGAGGCTCAGCGGGTTCGATCCGCCAGCCCAGCGCAAGGTAGTCAAACACTTCTTTGCCCCGCAGGGTTTTTTTGCGGGCATCAAACCGAAAGTCGGTCTGCTTCATCGCAGGCCAAGTCGCCTTGCCGTCCAGGCTCAGGCTCACCGCCGCAGGCTCAATCACATTGAGCTGGCGCGGCAGCTCCATAAAGTAGTGCCACACTGTCTTGCAAGCGGCCTCGGCAGCCTCGGTGCTGGCGTCCAGATGCTGAAGCTCATCGCCCTGCCGCGTTTGCAGCGTCTGCGCTTGTTGCTTGAGCTGGTTCAAAAAGCTCATTGTGGAATCCCCTGTCGGCCAATGAAGCCACCCTCTTCGGGATGATCGCGTGATCAGAATGTTTGAAAGTTTAGCGGCTTCGTGCGGTGCGCGGTGCTCAAGCACAGCCCGGCACAAAGGCCCGCGTGCGCCAAGCGGCCTGCAGCCGTCGGGCGGCCCACACCCCCAGCAGGGAGCAAGCGCCTGTGGCCACCCACGTCCAGTGCCAGCCACCCACCCGCATGGCCAGCCATGCCACCAGCGGCGGGCCTAAAAATTGACCCAGCGAAGAAAATTGCTGCATCCAGCCCACGGTGGTAGATACCGTGTCTTCGCCAGGTGCGAGCGCCACGGCCAGGCCAAACAAGGTGCCCGGTATCAGCCCGCCAACCCCTGAAAAAACCAGCACGGCCAGGTACTGCCACACCGGGTGGCCCTGCGCAGCGAACGCCACCCCGGCACCCAGCGCCATGGCGCCATAAGCCACCGTCAAGATCCACCCGGGCTGCATGCCCCGCGCCAGCAGGCGCCCCGCCCCGATGTTGCCCACCATGTTGATACCCGCTGCGAGCGCGCTGAGCATGCCCACCACCGCACCGCTGTAGCCCGCCTGACTGTAAATCGTGGGCAAGAAACCAACCACCGCCAACCACTGACCGGAATACAGAAAGAACGCTACGGCCACCAGCCAGGGGCCCGGAGCGCGCAAGGTGCGCTCCAGCCGTGGCCACAGCCGAACCAGGGTTGGCTTCACCAGGCCATTGGCTACCCGCGCGGCTGGCACCCAGCGCAGCAAAGCCCCAGCAGCACACAAAGACACCGCGGCCAGCGCCAGCCACGCCCAGCGCCAACCCACCAGCTGAAACAAAGGCGCACCCAACAGCAGGGCCAACGCGGTGCCCAGCGGCATGTAGGCGCCCCACCAACCCAGCGCGCGCGCCAGCGTGGGGGCGTGCGCCACGCGCTGGCGCAACAAGCCGGGGGCAGGCAGCACCGCCATCAAAAAGCCCATGCCCTCCACCACCCGGGTCAGCAGCAGCATGTTCACGTCGGGCGCAGCAGCGCCCAGTGCGCTGCCCAGCGCCAGCAGCACCAGGCCCGCCAGCATCACGCGGCGCGTACCCAGCCGGTCGGCCATCAAGCCCACCACCAGGCCCAGTGTCATGCCCGCCAACTGCACCAGCGACAGCAAAAACCCCGCTTGCAAGAGCGTGATATCCAGCGCTTCGCGCAACACCGGAATGGCCACCGGCAGCTTGCCCACATGCAAGGCGCAGGTCACACCCACCGCTACCACAAGCGCAGCCAGCTGGCGGGCTTCGACGGCCGTGTTCACCCCCATCGGCGCGGACTCTCCTCGGTTCACGGAAACACCACCGCACCAAACAGCCGCTCGTGCTCACGAACAGCAAACCGGTCGGTCATGCCGGCAATGTAGTCCGCCACCGCGCGTGCACGGTGCTTGGTGCGGGCATGCGCTTCGGGCAATTCATCGGGCTCGTTCAGGTAGCGGTCAAACAAATCAGCCACCACGCGGCGCGCGCGGTCGGTGGTTTCCACCACCTGCGGGTGTCGGTATAGGTTGCGCAGCAAGAATGCCTTCAACACCTGCGAGCGCTCGCGCATGCCCGGCGAAAAAGCCACCAGCCCCGGGCTGCCCCGCACCTCTTCCAGGCTCTGCACGCCCGAGGCGCTGACCAGCGCTCGGGTGGTGTCGATCACGTCGTACACCTGATCGCTCAACATCAGGCGAATGGTTTCAAACAACAATCGACGCCCCGCCAGACTGGGGTGCGCGTGCAGCGCTTGGATGCGGTAGTGCTCAAACAGCGGCACATCGCCCAGCTGATCCATTGTCAGCAAGCCCGAGCGCACGCCGTCGTCAATGTCGTGCGCGTTGTAGGCAATCTCGTCGGCCAAGTTGCACAGTTGTGCCTCCAACGAAGGTGAACCACCGTGCAAAAATCGCTGCGCCACACCACCGGGCTCCTGCGCTTCAAGCCGCTGCGCGTTGGCGCGCGAACAATGCTTCAAGATGCCTTCACGGGTTTCAAAGCTCAGGTTCAGCCCGTCGAACGCCGGGTAACGCTCTTCCAACTCATCCACCACCCGCAGACTTTGCAGGTTGTGCTCGAAGCCCCAGGCCTCTGGCTCGCTGCGGCCCTGCGTGCTGGAAAGCCGCTTCAAGCAGCTGTGCAGCGCATCCTGCCCGGCGTGTCCAAACGGCGTGTGCCCCAGGTCGTGGGCCAACGCCACCGCCTCCACCAAGTCTTCATTCAACTGCAGCGAGCGCGCGATGCTTCGCCCCAGCTGCGCCACTTCCAGCGAGTGGGTGAGCCGTGTGCGAAACAGGTCACCCTCGTGGTTTAGGAAAACCTGCGTCTTGTAAACCAGGCGCCGAAACGCCGTGGAGTGGATCACCCGGTCGCGGTCGCGCTGAAAGGCGGTGCGCGTGGGGGCCTCGGGCTCTAGGAAACGGCGGCCCCGGCTTTGCGCCGGGTCGCAAGCGAAAGGGGCCAAACCGGCAGGCCGTCCGGCTGGCGGCGTCATGCGCTGGCGCAACTGGCTTCAATCACCCGAGCCACCACGGCATCTTGCGCACCTCGCACCACCGCTTTGCCGGGCCCGTCGATCAACACAAACTTGATCTCACCCGCTTCAGACTTCTTGTCCACCCGCATCAGCGCCAGGTACCGGCCCACGTTGTCTTGCGCATCCAGCGTGGGCGCCACCGTGGGCAAACCGGCCCGCTGAATCAGCCGCGTCAGCCGCTCAACAAAAGCCGCATCCACCAGACCCAGCGCCTGCGACAAACGCGCGGCCATAACCATGCCGCAGCCCACCGCCTCGCCATGCAGCCACTGCCCGTATCCCATGCCCGCCTCGATGGCGTGGCCAAAGGTGTGCCCGAAATTGAGAATGGCACGCAAGCCAGACTCGCGCTCGTCTTGCCCGACCACGTACGCCTTGATCTCGCAGCTGCGCCTGACCGCATAGGCCAGCGCCTGCGGGTCCCGCACCATCAGCGCGTCCATGTTGACCTCAATCCACTCCAGAAAAGCCATATCGGCAATCGGTCCGTATTTGATAACCTCGGCCAAACCTGCACTCAGTTCGCGCACGGGCAGCGTCTTGAGCGTGTCCAGGTCGCACACCACGCGCTGTGGCTGGTAAAAGGCGCCAATCATGTTCTTTCCCAGCGGGTGGTTGATGGCTGTTTTACCGCCTACCGACGAGTCCACCTGCGCCAGCAGGGTGGTGGGCACCTGCACAAACGGCACACCCCGCATGTAGCTGGCGGCGGCAAAGCCGGTCATGTCGCCCACCACCCCACCGCCCAGGGCAAACAGTACCGTTTTGCGGTCGCAGCCACGGCCCAACAACGCGTCAAAAATCAGGTTCAGCGATTCCCATGTTTTGTAGGCCTCACCGTCTGGCAAGGCCACCGTGTGAACCACCGGGTAGCGCGGTGCCAGCGCGGTTGCCAGGCGTGCGGCATACAGCGGTGCGATTGTTTGGTTGGTCACGATCAGCGCACAGGCCGCTGCCGGCAAGCCACGGTAGCTGGCCTCGCTGTCAAACAAATTTGAGCCAATCAAAATGCCGTAGCTGCGCTCGCCAAGGGCAATGTCCACCTGCTCGGTGGTGAGGGTGTGGTGCTGAGATTGCGTGTTCATAGCCCTTTAGTTTAGGCCCTGTGCCAGGGCCTGGGCGCCGGTGCGGTGGGTGATGCTGTCAAACACCAAGCCCCACCTTTCACCCACCCCAAAATGGCAGAAATTTTTTCGCTCAGTCCAGCTTCGGCGGGCGTTCTGAAAGCACACCCACCGGTACCGCACCCCCTAACTCCAACTGCATCACAATCATGTTCACCAGCGTCGCCACCGAAGGCCGCCCGGTTTCAATCACAAAATGAGCCGTTTCGCGGTAAAAAGGATCGCGCACCGCATACAGATCACGCAAACGCTGCAGTGGATCGGCAACCTGCAGCAAGGGCCGATTGCGGTCGTTGCGCAGACGCCGAAACACCTCCTCAGGTGAGGAGCGCAAGTAAACGACCTGACACCGGTCACGCAAATGCGCTCGGTTTACAGCGCGCAGCACCGACCCACCGCCGGTAGACAAGACACAGGGCTCACCCAGAGTTAGCTCGTCCAACACCGCCTCTTCAACGTCGCGAAAACGCTCCTCCCCATCACGCTCAAAAAACTCACGGATGGAGCAGCCAATGCGCTGCTCAATCACGTGGTCTGAGTCAAAGAAGGGAACGGCCAGTCGCCTAGCCAGTTGCCTCCCGACGGTGGACTTGCCACTGCCGGGGAGTCCCACCAAAGATATGATCAAAGTAGTACCGAAAATGTCGTTTTCAGCCCAGAGGGCGCCGTCACATCTATGAAGAGTTGATCACCGGGACGACAGTCCCTAAGGCTCACCTGGTGACGGGTCGCCAAATCGGCCGCTGGTGAGTTGCCTGGGGAAATGTTCGGGATCGGCGTACCGGTAGGGCCAAAACTCACCGCACAGCTTGCTCCGTCGGAGGTGTTAGTGTCCACTGCGGTAGCGGCAATACGGGTTCCCGATGGCATGGGAAGCGATGGGTGGGCAGCACTGCCGACCACCAAGTTCGCCGCAACTGGTATTGAGATAGTCCGTGTACCCGTTCCATCAGGCACGGTAGCGTCTACACGGTCGAGCGCGAACGTCAAAGTCGGTGAAGACGATGAGAACATAATCGTGGTTTGCTGACGGACTGTGGTCGCCAAGGTAGTGTCACAACTGTTGGCAATGGAAGGAAACGGCGCGCCCGAGTTAGCACAAGAAGCACCAGTCACACTGCGCGGAATCCTGAATTCACCTACGCTAAAAGTCCCATCTTCATTGTCATCACGATACGTATCACCTATTTGGATGAGTGCGTCTGTACCAGCATCGAACCTGTTGTTGCTGTTTACATCGCTGTAATCCTTGGTGCCTTCAGTGTATGCCAGCACCGACACCCGACCATCGAGTGGCCGATTATTTTGGCTGATGAAGTTCACCGAGCACGAAGAAATATTATTCACTCTCGTGGTGGCGCAATTGGACGCCACTTGTCCACCCTCTGTGGTGAAGTTTACAACCGTGCCATCTTCAACGGCATTCCCCTGCCGATCAGCGATAAGCGCGGTCAAACGCGTACTGGTTCCGTCGATGTCCCAACCTTCGATGTTGAAGGTTTCCACGGACAGACTCATGAAGCGCTGTGAAGGCGGGCCAGAAGCTACTGTCAGATTTTGAGATTCGGCAAATATGTTGGGGTTTGCCTCCAGTGCAGCACGTAATCTGATTGGGCCTGGAATGGTCCCAGAAAAAACGGGAACTGACGCGACGCCAGTAGCATCGGTGGTAACCGTAACGGTAGACACGGAACCAGAGGACCCAATACCCACTCCGCCTGGATTGGCGAGGAGAGTGAATGTCACGGTTTCGTTTGACATTCCTGTTGCAGCGGAGGAGAGCACTCGAAAACTAACGATAGCCTGCTCCACTGCACCAGATCCAGCTACGAAAATTTGAGCAGGCGTTGCCGAAACGAAAGTCACGGCACTGGCGCTAGGCGCAGCAACGTTCAAAGACATCGATTGTGGAGTAGCGCCAGCGCTGGAAGCTGAGATTGTGATAACTCCGCTGCACAGCGAACCATCTGGCGCAACCGCCGTGTAAGTAGCGGGCGCAACACCACTACCGTTGGTAGTAACACTGACACCACCTGGTAACAACGAGCCATTGATACGGCCGCACGATGCGGTGTAAGTAATATTGACAGGAACGCCAGTAGAAGGCAACCCACCCACTAAGGCAGTTGTAGCCAAGGATGTGTTGCCGCCCGAAGTTAGATTGAGAGATCCCGCCGTGATAGCAGTCAAGCTCAAACTAGCTGCATCCACTGAAAAATCAACACTGCCAGAAACAGTAGTACCAGCCAAATCTGCTGAACCCGATAGCGTGGCAGCCCCCACACTGGACAGTGAGGCCGGTGCAATAGCGACTTCGGCCACACCTGCTGAGGAATTGGTAAGCGCCGTCGTCGGAGCCAAAGTCGCGATGCTTGCACCGTTTAAATTGAAAGTGATGACTGTATTGGGGACGACTGCACCAGCTGCATCTCTTAAGGTGGCTCGCGCAACAAATCCGCCACCCACAGAAATGCTGTTAATTGGAACTCCTAACTGATTGACAATCGTGACGACCAGGGTAGGAGTGCCCGTTGATGAATCAACGCCAGAATCAACACCTCCGGTTGCACCAGCATCAGTTGCACCACCTACTGTAGAACCAGGGTTACCGCCACCGCCGCCGCAAGCAGCCAATACAGACACCAACAGTACACTCCCTATTATCTTCAACAGCTTCATTTTTTTGTTCACTTTCAGAAAACGTTATGACCCCGACGGTCAGTCTCAGCGCATCACACCACGATCAGAGATCACGCGTGGCGTGATGAACACCAGCAACTCCGACTTGTTAGACGTCTTGCTTTTGTTTTTGAACAAATTGCCCAACACAGGCAAATCACCCAGCAGGGGAACTTTGGTCGTATCGTCAATTTCAATCAACTCAAAAATACCGCCAATCACCACGGTTCCACCGTTTTCAACCAGCACCTGCGTTTGAATGTGCTTGGTGTTGATGGCGATACCCGCAGCAGTGGTTTCGCCACGGCTGTCTTTGTTCACGTCCACGTCCAAAATGATGCTGCCTTCGGGCGTGATCTGCGGGGTAACTTCCAGTTTCAGGTTGGCCTTGCGAAACGATATGGCGGTGGCACCGCTGGACGTTGCGGTCTGGTAGGGATATTCCGTGCCCTGCTCGATCAACGCTTTCACTTGGTCGGCAGTGACCACCCGTGGGCTGGAGACAATTTTTCCTCGGCCATCGGCTTCCAGTGCTGAAATTTCGAGGTTCAGAAAGCGGTTGGCCGCAGAACTGAACAGGGAAATAGCGAAAGCGGCTGGTGCAAAGCCTCCGGCACCCGTTGAAGGGAGGTTCACGAAGGACGTGTTGATGGTGTCCAGCGTATTTTCACTTTCCAGCGTGGTACTGGACACGGCGTTGTAGCTACCACCAATGGCGATGCGGTTGGTTCCGCCCACGGAATAACCAGCGTCGCCACCCCGAATACCGCGCAGGTCGCTGCCGCCGAGCCGCACGCCGAGCGATCGGCCAAAGCGGTCATCGGCTTCAACGATACGCGCTTCAATCAACACTTGGCGAATGGGAATGTCAAGGCGGGCGATGAGGTCTTGCACCTGCTCCAGCTTGGAGGGAATATCAGTCACAAAAAGCTGGTTGGTGCGTGGTTCCGCAATGACACTGCCGCGCGGAGACAGGATACGGGCGCTGTTGGTGGTGCCGCCCGAGCCACTGCCGGTAATTTGCGTTGCAATATCAGCAGCCTTGGCGTAGTTCATCTGGAAGCCTTGCGTACGCACGGTTTCCAGGCTTTCGATCGAAGCTTTGGATTCAAGCTCTTGTTTTTCGCGGGCTGCAATTTCGTCTTTGGGTGCTATCCAGAGCACGTTGCCCGATTTGCGCATGCCCAAGCCTTTGGCCTGCAAAATAATATCAAGCGCCTGATCCCAAGGCACGTCTTTCAGACGGAGGGTCACTGCACCGGACACGGAGTCGGATGTGACCACGTTGAAGTTGGTGAAATCGGCTATGACTTGCAGCAGCGAACGAACTTCGATGTTCTGGAAGTTCAGCGACAATTTCTCGCCGTTGTACCCTGGCCCCTGCGTCAGTTTGGAAGGGTCAACTTTTTGCTCGCGCACTTCAAGCACAAACTGGTTGTCGCTCTGGTAAGCCGAGTGCTCCCAGTTGCCTTTGGGTGCTACGACCATGCGAACACGGTCACCTGTTTGCGAGGTGGTGACGGTTTGTACTGGCGTGCCGAAGTCGGTTACGTCCAGACGCCGGCGCAAACCTTCGGGCAATGAAGTTTTCAGGAAATCGACCACCAGGTTTTGACCTTGCTGGCGAATGTCCACACCCACTTGGTTGTTGGCCAAATCCACCACGATGCGGCCTGAGTTACCAACGCCACGGCGAAAATCAATCTCTTTGAGTGCCACGGTGTCGCGGTTGCGGCTTTCGGCAAAGGTGGCCTGGGTGGCTGGCGCGGCAACGATGGCATCGGACCGGTTAAGAACAACGATGAGGGATTTGCCTTCCACTTTGGCCTGGTAGGCTGCCGGTTGCTTCAGGTTGATCACCACACGGGTTCGATCACCAGCTTGCACCACATTGGCTGACCGCAGGTTGCCCTGGTTCATTTCGATGGTGTTTCGACCGATATTGTTGACCACGCCGGGAAAGTCCAAGGCAATGCGGGCAGGCGCCTGAATGGTGAAGCCGGTGGGCACGGCAGTCAGGGCTTCGCTGGTTTCAATGCGAATGACCTCCACGCCGCCTTGAACGCCACCGGTTAGCGACTGGATGGCATTTTGGGCTTGGGCCCAAACGGTGGTGAGAGCCATGGAGGCGAAGATAGCGCTCCTGAGCAGTGAGCGCTCCCAGACGCCGAATTTTTTTGCCATATTGGGCTTGATCATTTAGACGCTTCCTCTTGTAGCTGCAGCGCCGCGGGGCGCTCGATCCATTCACCGGCGGAGTCCTGCACGATTTCTCGCAGCGTGACACCGGTTTCCGTAATTTTGTTCACGCGCCCGTAGTTCTGGCCCAAATAGCTCCCAGTCCGCACTTGGTAGAGCAAATTGTCCACCTTGACGAGTGCAACCAATTGCCCTTGGCGGTTCATGCTGCCCACCATACTCATGGCATCGAGTGGGTAGGCTTCCAGCGGCTGCTTGCGGCGGTTAAGCTCTGGCTCTATGAGTGCCGAGTTGGCGATCGTGGTTGCCGGACTACCGCGCATCACACTCGCCAGCTTCTCACTGCTGAAGGGCTCCATCATTCGCTCACCGCTGTAGGTTTGCGGGATGAATTTGGTGGGTTCAGGTATGGGTGTTACTTGAGGTTTTATAGCATTGCGCTCGGATTGCATCCACCCCTGCAACTCGTCCTGACCTGAGCCAGTACAGCCTGCCAACGCAACCAGGCAGCTTGTGCCCAGCGCCAGCGAAAGGTTCTTTGCCTGCATCAATTTTTAACCTCTTTGGACTTTTGCTGAATGGCCACTTCTTCAGGGTCCAGATAGCGGAACGTCTTGGCAGTGCAGTCCATGGTGAGCATACCGTCGCGGTCCCTGATGGGGGTCAGCGTGAGGTTATTGAGGGTCACAATGCGGGACAGGTTGGCAATATCAGCCGCAAAAAGGCCCATGTCGTGATAGCTGCCAGTCACCCGAACTTCAATAGGCAGCTCGGCGTAGTACTCTTTCACCAGCACTTGGCCTGGACGAAACAACTCGAACTGAAGGCTGCGACCCAAGCCAGCCTGGTTGATGTCGGACAACAGCGCATCCATTTCGGCCTTGCTGGGCAACTGGCGCTCCAGCTGCGTCACGTATTGCTGCACCTGCTCCAGTTGCTTTTTAAGCGCATCAAGGTTGACAGCTTGCACCAGTTTGCCGCGGTAGTCTGTGCGCAGTTGCTCTTCTCGGGTTTTTTCTGCCAGCAATTCTTCATCAGAAGTTTTGAGCCAGGCGAACCACAGCCCCGCGATCACAGCCACACAGACCGCTATGTACAAAAGGTTGCGCGGCAGCGCCGGCCACTGGGACGGGTCGTTGGGATCAAGGCCTGAAAACTGGCTTTTGAATTGTTCTTGGACTACTTTGAAATCGACGTTGATCTTGGGCATGTTGGCCATGGTGCGTCGGTGCCTCAATCAGACTTTGCCAGGCACGACAGGCGCAGTCGTGGCGTTGCCAGAGGCCGTGGTGGCTGCGGTTGACGGGCGAACCAGCGCCACGCGAATGGTGAAGTTGGAAACGCGCCGCTGCTCTTTGTTGGGGCCGGCCACATTGGACGCCACAATTTCGACCAGTTCGGGGCGGCTCAACCACGGGCTGTTGTTGCCCAGATTGCGCAACAGCTCAGAAACCCGCTCTTGAGATTGCGCAACACCGGTGAGCAACACGCTCTGGTTTTCCTGCTTCATGCTACTGAGGTAAATGCCGTCGGGCAGCTGAGCCACCAACTCGTCCAACAGGTGCACGGGCAAGTTGCGGTCACCCTGAAGATCTTCGACAGCTGTCTGGCGCGCGCGCAATGAGGCAATTTCTTTTTGCAGGCTAGCTATGTCTTTGATCTCTAGATCAAGCTTGGCTATCTCGCTCTGAAGAAAACTGTTGCGCTCTTGCTGGGTGGCTATTTGGCCCTGATACCAAGAAAAAACTGCGCCGCAAATAATGCCACCGAGCAGTGCCGAAAGACCCAACTGGGTAAAAAATTGCTCTTTTTGCCGCTTTCTGGCCGCCTCCCGGTGAGGCAACAGATTGATCAAAATCATTGGTAAAACCTCCGCAAGGCCAAGCCTGTTGAGGTTAGGTATGAGGGCGCTTCACGAGATATTTTTCGTGCATGCACAGTTGAGGCCATTTCCATGGCGTCGAAAGGATTGATCACCATGCAGGCAAACGACGTTTGCTGGGTGACCGCATCGGTGAGCCCCGGCAATGCGGCACTGCCCCCGGCCAAAAGGATGTGGTCAACCTTGTTGAACGGCGTGCTCGTGAAAAAAAACTGAAGCGCTCGCCCAATTTCTTGCGACATGCTCTCGATGAACGGCCCCAAAACAGCCGCTTGGTAATCTTCCGGCAAATCGCCGGAACGCTTTTTGGCTTCCGCCTCATCCGAAGAAAAGCCGTATTGGCGAACGATGAGCTGGGTGAGCTGCGCACCGCCGAAAGCTTGGTCGCGTTCGTACAGCACATCGTCGTTGCGCATGACCTGCATGCTGGTGGTCAAGGCGCCCACTTCGAACAAGGCAACCAGTGAATCGACACCTTGATTGGGCAGCGTTTCGATGACCCGCCCAGCTGCCATGCGCGAAGCGTAGGACTCAACATCCATCACAACGGGCTTGAGGCCAGCAGCCTCGGCAAGACCTTGACGATCAGACACCTTCTCTTTGCGAGATGCGGCAATGAGTACCTCGACATCGCCCACCGAGCTGGCGCTGGGGCCGATCAGGCAAAAGTCCAGACTCACCTCGTCGAGGGAGAAAGGGATGTACTGATTTGCCTCGGATTCGACTTGGGCTTCCAGCTCTTTGTCTGACAGACCACCGGGCAGAATGATTTTTTTGGTGATGACGGCCGATGCAGGCAGCGCCAGTGCGACATTTTTGGTTTTGCTGCCGCTTTTTCGTACCACCCGCCGCACCGCTTCGGCCACTTCTTCAAATTTTTCGATGTTGCCGTCGGTGATCCAGCCGCGCTCCAGGGGCTCGATGGCGCAACGCTCAAGGACCAGATCGCCAGCGCGATTTCGCCCAAGCTCCACCAGCTTCACACTGGACGAACTGACGTCAATACCCAGCATCGGTGCCGGTTCCCGGCTAAATAACGACCCCAATGAGATCAAGGCGTCCCCCAAAAATGACGGCGCAACGGTACGCCAGACTTAACAATTCACTTGAATGCTAGCAGCAAGCCCCTTGTGCGGCAAAGATTTTTCACTTTTGGCGCCCGGGGAAGCGTTGTCAAAAGCATACGTATTTTTGATCAGTTTCCCAGCTCACGATGATACATAAGGCCACAAATACACAACAACTCACAATATGGGTGCTTGCACTGACGCCCCCATAACCGCGCGATTTTTATAATTCGCTACCGAACGACAGATCTTCCGCATGCCCAAAGACGAACGCGCCGCTCCTAAAAATTATTCCTCCCCAGTATCTGCGGGACGTGTGTTGGTCATCTGGATCGGTCGCCTTGCGGTGGGTCTGGCCGGACTGACGGTGGCTGCTGGCGTGGGGCTTTTGATGGCGATCGGCATCGCATTGGCTGTGGCCTACCCAAACCTGCCCGATGTGGCCGACTTAGCCGACTACCGGCCCAAACTGCCGTTGAGGGTGCTCACGGCCGATGGACAGTTGATCGGCGAGTTCGGCGAAGAACGCCGCAACCTGCTGACGATCCGTGAAATACCGGACGTGATGAAGAACGCCGTGCTGGCGATTGAAGATGCACGGTTTTTTGAGCACAGCGGGGTCGACTACCGCGGCATGATGCGCGCTGCGCTGGCCAATTTGGGGCAAGCCAAGAGTCAGGGTGCTTCAACCATCACGATGCAGGTGGCCCGCAATGTGTATCTTTCAGCGGAAAAGAGCTACACCCGCAAGATTTACGAGGTGTTGCTCACGTTCAAGCTGGAGCACATGCTGACGAAGGAACAGATCCTTGAGATCTACATGAACCAGATTTTTCTGGGACAGCGCGCTTACGGCTTTTCCACGGCCTCCCAGACCTACTTTGGCAAGCCATTGAAAGATGTGACGGTTGCAGAAGCAGCGATGCTGGCTGGCTTGCCCAAGGCACCGTCTGCTTACAACCCCGTTAGCAACCCCAAGCGTGCACGCAGCCGCCAGCTGCACATCATTGACCGCATGCTCGAAAACGGCTTCATCACCGAGGCAGAGGCCGATGCCGCGAAAACAGAGCCACTCAAGTTGCGCCAGACGGGTGTTCAACCCACCATTCATGCCGAATTTGTGGCTGAAATGGTGCGCCAGGCCATGGTGGCGCAATACGGGGAAGAGGCTTACACGCGCGGGTTGAATGTGACCACCACATTGCGCTCCCGGGAGCAGCAGGCGGCTTACCGCGCCGTGCGCGAAGGCGTGCTGGACTACGAACGGCGCCAGGTTTACCGGGGTCCTGAGTTGTTCGTCGATTTGCCATCGAACAAAGCCGCACGGGACGATGCGATTGATGACGCACTGAACGATCGACCCGACAACGGCGACCTGATGTCAGCCGTGGTGCTGGAGGCCAGCGCCCGCCGGGTTGTGGCGGTTCGGCAAGATGGCGAGCCGTTTGAAATCGCGGGTGAGGGCCTGCGTCCAGCGCAGTCAGGCTTGTCCGACAAGGCTGGGCCCAACATCAAAATTCGCCCGGGCGCCGTGATCCGCGTTGTTAAAAGCGGTGAAAAAAGCTGGCGTATCAGCCAGTTGCCGGAAGTGGAGTCGGCCTTCGTGGCGCTAGACCCACGCACAGGTGCCATTCAGGCCCTGGTGGGCGGGTTCGACTTTCAGAAAAACAAGTTCAACCACGTGACGCAGGCTTGGCGCCAGCCCGGATCGAGTTTCAAGCCTTTTATCTATTCAGCGGCGCTGGAAAAGGGCGTTTCGCCCATGACTGTGATCAATGATGCACCCTTGTTTTACAGCGCCGGTCAAACGGGCGGTAAGCCCTGGGAGCCCAAGAACTATGACGGCCGTTTTGAAGGTCCCATGTCGGTACGCCGCGCCCTGGCCAAGTCCAAAAACATGGTGTCGATCCGTGTGCTGCAAGTCGTGGGCACGCAAAGTGCTCAGGAGTGGGTCTCGCGCTTCGGGTTTGACGCCGAGAAGCACCCCCCGTACCTCACGATGGCGCTGGGCGCGGGCTCGGTCACGCCCATGCAAATGGCCGCAGGCTACGGGGTATTTGCCAACGGCGGGTACCGTGTTTCGCCCACGCTGATCACCCGCGTTGTGGAGCACAAAGGCAAGGTGCTTTTTGAGGCACCCACGGTCGAGCTCGCGGCGTCGCAGCGCGCCATCGACGAACGCAATGCTTTCGTCATGAGCAGCTTGATGCAAGAGATCACACGCACCGGGACGGCCGCCCGCGCACAGGCCACGCTGAAGCGCCCAGACCTGTATGGAAAAACCGGCACCACGAACGATTCGGTGGATGCCTGGTTTGTGGGCTACCAGCCGACCGTGGTGGCCGCCGCATGGGTAGGCTACGACACGCCACGCAATCTCGGTAGCCGCGAAACGGGTGGCGGACTGAGTTTGCCGATCTGGATCAGCTACATGGCTGAAGCGCTCAAAGACGTGCCGGTGGCCGAGTACACGCCGCCCTCTGGCTTGATCAATGTGGGAGGGGAATGGTATTTCGAAGAATTCGGGCCTGGCAACGGGGTTCGAGGATTGGGTTTGAGTGACCCCCTACCGGGTGCTGCGTCTGGCGATCCGTCTTCGCCCGATCAAGCTGGCAGCTCTGAACCCGCGATGGAGCCAGAGGACCGTCGCAGCATTCTTGACCTGTTTAGAAACTGAAAACCAGCGGTAAACCGGCCTGTTCGCTGGCATAGCGCGAAAGGCTGGCAAAAAACTCACCCTGGCCCTTGGTGTCCATCCAGGCGGCGCCGTCGTACTGGTAATGGAAACCACCCGCGCGGGCGGCCATCCACACCTCGTGCAGCGGTTTTTGCAGGTTGATGATGATCTGGCTGCGGTTGGCAAAGGTCAATGTGATCATGCCCCCCACGCGCTGGTTGTCGATGTCGGCATCGGTGGTGTCGTTGATGCGATCGCAGGTGAGCTCAACGGCCCGCAGCAGCGCCTCGGCGCGGTCCTGAAATTCAATGTCGGTCATTACAATGGGCTCATGTTGGATTTGCACCGAATTCTAGGCGCCACTGCAAGGGCAGGGAGACCACTCGTCCTTGCCGCCCTGCTGGGCGCCGGGTTGCTGCTGTCGGGCTGCGGCCAAAAGGGCCCTCTCTTTTTGTCACCGTCCGCCAGTGCATCCCCGCAGGCAACAGATGTTCCCAGCAGCACCGCGAACACGGACCCCACCAACGCCACCACCACCGGGCGCTGACCGCCACCGCCACACTTGCCGGGCCGCTTCATGCCGATCAGCAACCCTGGTTAGCCGCCCCACCCTCTCAGCGAAAACCCCCTTTATGCCCACCACTTTCGGCGCTGTGCCCGCGACACTCCCCCCGTTTTTCACGTACCAGAACGGACAACTCATGGTCGAAGGCTTGGCGCTGAGTGCGCTGGCCCAGCGACACGGCACACCGCTCTTCGTTTACAGCAAGGCCGCCATTCTGGCGGCCTTGGGCGCTTACCAGCGGGGCCTGGCAGGCCGCGCGCACCAGATCTGCTACGCCATGAAGGCCAACTCAACACTGGCTATTTTGCAAACCCTGGTACGTGCCGGATGCGGTCTGGACATCGTATCGGGCGGCGAACTTGAACGGGCGCTGGCCGCAGGGGTAGAGCCCTCCAAGGTCATTTTTTCGGGCGTTGGCAAGACCCGTGCTGAAATGCGCCGGGCCTTGGACGTGGGCATTGGCTGCTTCAACGTGGAGAGCCGCGCCGAGCTGGATGTGCTGGACGAAGTGGCGAAAAGCATGAGCCTGCGCGCGCCGGTGAGTGTGCGCGTGAACCCCAACGTGGACGCCAAAACACACCCCTATATTTCTACCGGTCTGAAAGGCAACAAATTTGGCATTGCCCACGAGGACGTCGTCGCCACCTACCGCCACGCGGCGTCGTGTGCGGGCCTACGGGTGGTGGGCATTGACTGCCACATTGGTTCACAAATCACCCAGGCCGACCCGTACCTGGACGCGATGGACCGCATTCTGGACTTGGTGCAAGCGATTGAAGCCGCAGGCGTGCCCATTGCGCACATTGACTTTGGTGGTGGTCTGGGCATCGACTACAACGGCGACACGCCCCCCGAAGCCGACGAATTGTGGCTGCGCCTGCTGCGCAAACTGGACACCAGAGGCTATGGCGACCGCAAGATTTTCATTGAGCCCGGCCGGTCGCTGGTGGGCAATGCGGGTGTCTGCGTGACCGAGGTGCTGTACCTGAAGCCGGGTGAGCAAAAGCATTTCCTCATTGTGGACGCGGCCATGAACGACCTACCCCGTCCCGCCATGTACCAGGCGTTTCACCAGATCGTGCCGCTGGCACCCCGCACCGGGCCCACCGCCGTCTGGGACGTGGTGGGCCCGGTGTGCGAAAGCGGTGACTGGCTAGGACGCGACCGGGCGTTGGCCGTGCAAGCGGGCGATTTGCTGGCGGTGATGTCGGCCGGCGCCTATTGCATGAGCATGGCCAGCAACTACAACACCCGGGGCCGTGCGGCGGAACTGTTGGTGGACGGGGAAACCGCCACCCTCATCCGCGCACGGGAAAGCGCCACCGACCAACTGCGCTTTGAAAGCCTGCTGCCCTGACGCACCACGGCACAAGCGGCCAGGCAGCACAGAACCCCCATTAGGCCGGCGGCCGGCGGCCGTAGCGCCGCCACAAACGCCAGCCCAGCAATGCGCCCAGGATGGCTGCGTAAACGGCCACTTCATTGAAATCGTTCTTGCCACTGCGCATCCAGAAAAAATGCAACACCGCCAGTGCGGCAACCACATGCACACTGCGGTGCAGCAGCTGCCAACGCCGGGCACCCAAGGCACGTATCGCGCGGTTGAATGACGTGGCGGCCATGAGCAACAGCAGCAACCAGGCGGTCGTACCCACCAGAATGAACGGACGTTTGATCACATCCAGCACCATAGCAGCCGGGTCAAAACCCATGTCAAACCATGCATAGGCCAGCAGGTGCATGCAGACATAGAAGAACACGAAAAGGCCCAGCATGCGCCTAAAGCGGGCCAATGCAGGCCAGCCAGCCAGCACACGCAATGGGGTGATGGCCAGCACCAGCACCAAAAAACGCAAGCTCCAGTCACCCAGCGAGCGGATCAAGGCCTCTGCCGGGTTGGCGCCAAGCTGATCAGCCACCGCCGCCCACAACAACCAGGCGAAGGGCAGGCAAGCCAGCACGAACACCACCGGTTTGGCTATGGGGTGCGTCAGGCAACGGTGCACAGCAGAGGCGCTGGCGCTGCGCTGGCCAGCGGGGTGTCTCGCGGCCGCCACGGCTTCAAAAGCCAACAGGCACCAGCCGCCCCGAAGCGCTCACCTGCATCAAAAGAGCTTGCGCAAGTCCATGCCGGCGTACAGCTGCCCCACTTGCGGCTCGTAGCCGTTGAACATCAGGGTCTTTCGGCGTTTGGCAAACAAGCCGCCCTCTTCGCCGATGCGACGCTCGGTGGACTGGCTCCAGCGGGGATGTGACACGTCGGGATTCACGTTGGAATAAAAACCGTATTCCTGCGGTGCCGCCACGTTCCAGGCGGTTCGCGGCTCCTTGTCGGTGAAGCGAATTTTGACCAGTGACTTGCCGCTTTTGAAACCATATTTCCAGGGCACCACCAAACGGAGCGGCGCCCCGTTCTGGTTGGGCAACACCTCGCCATACATGCCAAAAGCCAGCAGGGTCAGCGGATGCATGGCCTCATCGAGCCGCAGACCTTCGGTGTAGGGCCAATCCAACCCGCCCGAGGCGAGCCCGCGCATGGTCTTGGCATCGGCCTGGGTCACAAACTCCACATACTTGGCGCTACCCTGTGGCTGCACCTGTTTGATGAGCGCGGCCAACGAATAGCCCACCCACGGAATCACCATGGACCAGCCTTCGACACAGCGCAGGCGGTAGATGCGCTCCTCCATGGGTGCGAGCTTGAGGAGTTCCTCCAGCCCGTAAGTTTTGGGCTTGTTGACCAAGCCCTCCACCGACACCGTCCAGGGGCTGGTCTTGAACGCCTTGGCATAGGCGGCGGGATCCGACTTGTCGGTCCCGAACTCGTAGAAGTTGTTGTACGTGGATGCGTTTTCGTACGTGGTCACCGTCTCAACGGTGCTGGCGCCCACCACCGGCGAACGGGTGGCATTCAGTGCGGCCAGCCGGCCCGGGCGGGGAACGCTCGCCTGGGCCAGCGCATCGCGCGAGGCCCAACCGGCCAAGGCCGCACCACCAGCACCCAACGCCAGCCGCTGCAGCAGGGCACGCCGTCCGACGTAGTCAGACGGCGAAGTGATGTCACTGGGAACGGGGTACTGGAACCCGTTGTGGTTAAGGCGAATGATCATGAGTAGCTCCTGGGTTCCAAATGAGTCTTCGGAACAGGATCATTCTTACAAAGTTCCTGCCATCTGGTGCGCAGGAAGCTGGACAACCCCTGAGCACCAGAGGCAGCCCAGCTTGTGGGTCACAGTTCGCCGTAGCTGTGCAGACCTGAGAGGAACATGTTCACACCCAGGAAAGCAAACGTGGTGATGGCCAAGCCCACCAGCGCCCACCAGGCGGCTACCGTGCCGCGCAGGCCCTTCATCAGCCGCATGTGCAGCCAGGCCGCGTAGTTCAGCCAGACGATCAGCGCCCAGGTTTCTTTCGGGTCCCAACTCCAGTAGCCACCCCAGGCCTCTGCAGCCCACAAAGCGCCGAGTACAGTGGCGATGGTGAAGAAGGCAAAACCTACAGCAATGGCTTTGTACATCACGTCGTCCAGCACTTCAAAGCTGGGCAGGCGCTCGGCAATCCGACGGCGGCCGAACAGGATCGCCGCCACGACGAGAGCAGAAATACCGAAGTAAACGAACCAATAACTGCCACCTTTTTCGAGCGCCGACTGGCGGAACACCAAGGGCTCCAGACACAGCACGATACCCAGCAGCCACAAAGGCGCCAGCTTGTACCAGCGGGTCTCGGAGGCGCTTTGTTTGATCAGGTAAGCAAACGCCAGCATGGCGGCGATGGCGAAAGTGCCGTAGCCCACAAAGTTGGCCGGCACATGCACCTTCATCCACCAGCTCTGCAGGGCAGGCACCAGGGGCTGAATGGCATGGGCCTCACGCACCAAGGTGTACCAGAGCAGAAAGCCCACCGCAGCGCTCACCACCAGCATGGAGAAAGCACCCATGGAACGGGTCTTGTACTGGTCTTCGTAATAGAGATAAAAAAGCGTCGTCATCCAGCAAAACAGGACAAACACTTCGTAGAGGTTGCTGACCGGAATGTGGCCAATGTCCGGGCCAATCTGGTGGCTTTCGTACCAGCGCACCATGGTGCCCACCAGCGCCAGCGTCACGGCCACCCAGGCCATGCGCGAACCCAGGGACTCGAAGGCATCGCCAGCCCGGGTCAGCATGCCCACCCAGTAAAAGATGGTGCTCATGAAAAAGAGCACGCTCATCCAGAGAATCGCGGACTGGCTGGAGATGAAGTACTTGAGCAGGAACGCCTGATCAGCCCGCGCCAAGTCAGCCGTACCCTCGGGCGTCTGGTACAACCAGATAGCCAGCAAAGCCAGCGCACCCACCACCACAGAAAGCAGGCGCAAAGGACGCCAAAACCAGCCTAGCCAGACCATGGACGGCACGGCACCGACCAGAATGGCCTTTTCGTAGCCGTTCATCGCATGGTCGTATTGCAAAAACGCCCAGGCGGCGCCGGCCACAAGGATGGCCGCGAACAGCCAGTCCCACAGGTTGCGGCGGGCAAAATAACCCGGCGTGGCGCCGGAACCGTTGTTCTTCAGCTCAATGGTGCGGTTCGCAGTGGCAGTGTTCATGGGTTCACCTTCAGCAATTGGCTCTTCAAAACTTCAAACTCTTGGTCAGATTCCATCGTCTTGCGGTTGGACGACAGCGCCATCTGGGCCTGTGACGCGCGTTCGCCAGCTGGCGACAACCACACCCACACCCGCCGCTCGCGCACGTACAGCATCGCAAAAACGCCCAGGATCAGCAACAGACAACCCAAGTACACAATATTTTGGCCCGGCGCGCGCGCCACCTGGAAGACGCTGGCCTGCACATGCTCAAAGTCTTTGAGCTGGAACGTCATGGGTGCGGGGTAGAAAAATGCGTCGCTCAAACTGATCACGGACGTGGTCATGAAACGCTGGGTGGTTTCGTTGCGCTCCAGCGGCGCCAAACCAGCGCGTTCGCGGCTGATCTGCATCAGTTCGAACAACGTGCCATTGAGGATGCGCACCAGCACGTCGCTGGCCCGCTCGCGCTCGCCCTCGGGCACATTGACCTCCAGAAAAGCCGACACCGCTTGCAAGCCGCCCTTCACCGTTGCGCGGCCCTGTGTGTCCGCAGCGGGCGCGTCCACCGCTTCAGCCCCGGCAAACAGACCGATTGCGCGGCTGGCAGACGCCTGCAGCGCTTCGGCCAGTTCAGGCCGGCCCTCTTCCACCGCCGACACGGCGTAGCGGCGCACCGCCAGGTCACGCATGACAGGGTCGGCCAGCGCCGAACGCAGGCGCACAAAATCGTCCATGCTGTCCTGCGCATCGGCCGGCACACGCAGGTACCGGAACGGCTCCGACGGCGTGTCGCGCATACCCAGCAGGTACATGCGCGCGCCGTCCAGCTCCATGGGCAGCATGTAATTGTGGTACTCGACCGCCTGGCCCGCGGCGTCGCGCAACTTGTAGGTGATGCTGGGGCCCACGTTGCGCAGCGTTTTTTCAGTCACCGTCTTGTGACCCGAGCCGAGGCGGCTCTCGATGGACGTCCGCAGGTCCACCTTGCGCACGTCCACACCAGAAGCACCCGCCACCTCCGCAAAGTTCTCCACGTTGATCACCCGCAGCCCGGTGTATTCCAGCGTCATTTTGTCGTCGCCATTGGTCAACGCGCTGGTACTGCCGATCACGCCGGAAACCTCAAAGGCCTTGGCAGGGCCGTTGATGGGCATGGCCTGCAGGGTGACTTTGGAGCCACCGTCGTCAAAGCTCGACTGGTAAATGTTGATGCCGCGGTGGCTGGCAGGGTGGTTCACCTCGACGCGCGCCTCCTTCTTCTCACCCGTTTCATGGTCGTGGATGACGATGTCGCTGGCAAACAGCTTGGGCATGCCTGTGTCGTAATACTCGACGATGAATTTCTTCAGCTCGACAGAGAACGGCAGGTCTTGCAGGATCACGCCGGTCGGTTGAGCCAAGATGGCCGTGCTGGCGGTGGTGCCCTCGGTCACCAGCAGGTTGCCCCTGAACGTGGGGTTGTTGGCTGACAAGCGGTGCTGAACCGGCACATCGGCGATCAGGCCGCCACCGGTGAACGGCGTTTTACCGTTGAACAGCATCTGGGTGCGAACGATGAGGTCTCCGTCCAGCAGGCCACCAATACACACCAGCACGATGGCGCTGTGCGCGGCCAGGTAACCCACTTTGTTGGCCACGCCTTTTTTGGCGGCCACCATCCAGCCGGTACCGCCAACGGTGTTGCGCGATTGCAACTTTACCTTCCAGCCAGCACCCAGCAAAGACTGGCCGATGCGGTTGGCGGCTGCTTCAGGAGCTTCGCTCAAAGCGGCTTCGGCGCGGCTCGGAAATGCCTTGAGACTTTGCTCGCGGATGTTTTCTTTGTAGGCCTTGAAGTCCGAAAAAATCTTGGGCGTGTTGCGGATGATGCACAGGCTGGTGCTCAAGACCAAAAAGGCCAAAATCAGCAAAAACCACCAGGCGCTGTAGACCGAAAACAGGCTGGCGCTGCCAAACACATCGGCCCAGAAAGGACCGAATTGGTTCACATAGTTGTTGGCAGGCTCATGTTGCTTGACCACGGTGCCGATCACCGAGGCGATGCAGATCACCGTCAGCAGCGAGATGGCGAAACGCATGGACGACAGCAGTTCCACCATCTCGCTGGCCACGCGCGAGCTGGTTTTGATCTGCATGCCTTGGGTGGAGACGGTCATGAAAAAAAGCTGAAGGTGAAGGGCAACAAAAAGGGCGGGTCTGGTTACCCCAGAACTCGCCCTGATGTGATGTGATTTTTGGTCAGCGGTTCAACGCAAAAGAGGTTTCTTTTGCATTGTGACGTTAAATATTAACGTTTGCTTATATCCCCGCCCGTTGCGGGGACTTGACCCAGACCGAAGCTCAGCGCAGTCCGGCGATGTAGTCGGACACCGCCTTGATCTCAAGGTCGTTCATCTTGGCTGCAACACCGGTCATCTGTGCGTTGTTGTTGCGCGCGCCGCTTCGGAAAGCATTCAGCTGGCTGGCCGTGTACTCCGCGTGCTGACCCGACAGACGGGGGTACTGCGAAGGAATGCCCGCGCCGTTGGGGCTGTGGCAACCGGCACAAGCGGCGATCTGGCGGTCGGCAATGCCGCCGCGGTAAATGCGCTCGCCCAGTCGCACCAGGTCTTTTTCTTGCGCAAAGCCGGTCTTGGCTTTTTGGTCCGCCAGCCAGAAGGCGATGTTGCGCATGTCATCATCGGACAGTGCGGTTGCAAAACCCTTCATGATGGCGTTGTCGCGCTTGCCCGACTTGAACTCATGCAATTGCTTGATGAGGTACTCGGGGTGCTGCTGTGCCAATGTCGGGTTGATCGGCGTGGTCGAATTGCCGTCGGCGGCGTGGCAGGCCACACACACCTGGCCATACAAGGCCGCACCTTTGGCCAAATCGGGCTTGGCCGATTGGGCATAGGCGCTGAACGACAGGGCTGCAGCGGCAGCGGCGCAAAGGAGTGAAACAGGCAATTTCATGTCTGGGCTGACGTCGGTGGCGACGGGTTCGGTTGAAGAGATTCGCGGTAGTTTTGTTCTAAGCCCATCAATTTTACAATGCCCCACCGGGAAAACCCCAAATGACCCAACACCACACTCCAGCCCCCCCCTCCGATTCGCCGTCCCATGACGCCCCGGCCGCCATGGCCGAACAACCCAACGCTGGAAAAAACCAGGTGCCCGCCACCGTGAACCAGGTGCCCGCCACCGTGGAGGCCAAGATTGCCCATGGCTGGCTGCACACCGCCCGCTTCCTCACCACCGCTCCGCAGCTGGAACACCTGCCGGCGCTTGACCTCCCAGAAATTGCCTTTGTCGGGCGCTCTAACGCGGGCAAGTCGACCTGCATCAACACACTGACGCAGCAAAAACGGCTGGCGTTTGCATCCAAAACGCCGGGTCGCACACAGAGCATCAACCTATTTTCACTGGGCAAGCAGGGCGTGCACGACGCGGTGCTGGCCGATTTGCCGGGCTACGGCTATGCGGCCGTGCCCCGCGAAGCCAAGCTGCGCTGGCAGCGCGTGATGGGCAACTACCTGATGACCCGCGAAAACCTGACAGGCGTGGTGTTGCTGATTGATCCGCGCCTGGGCATGACCGAGCTGGATGAAATATTGCTCGACGTGATCCGACCGCGCGTACAGGCTGGCCTGAAGTTCTTGGTGCTGCTGACCAAGTCGGACAAGCTCAGCCGCTCCGAAGCGGCCAAAGCCCTGTCGATCGCCAAGCTGCAAAGCGGTGGCGGTGAGGCCATGCTATTTTCAGCCCTGAAAAAGCAAGGGCTTGATGAGGTGGCTCAATTGCTCTGGCAGTGGTCTCACGCACCCACCAAAAATGCCAAGGGTGAGGCGGCTGAACCCGACGCCGACGTTGATTCGGATCAGGAACCCGAGCCCGAGTCACTCGACTGACTTTTGTGGACGAGCCGGGCTTTGCCGAGCTCTGGAGCCAACCGGGGTTTCAGTCCTGGCCGTAAACCGGGGGCTCGCCCGGCGGGCGGGTCTTGAAACGCTTGTGCACCCAGTAATACTGCTCGGGCATGGTCTGGATCATGGTTTCCAGGCGCTGGTTCATCAGGGCGGTGTCGGCCTGCGCGTCGGGCCCCGGGTAGTCCGGCCAGGCGGGCAACACCTCCACGTCGTAGCCCCAAGGGGTGATGCGGCTGACCACCGGCACCACCTTGGCCTGCCCCAGACGCGCCAGGCGGGGCAGCGTGGGCACAGTGGCGGTTGACACCCCAAAGAACGGCACAAACACCGACTCCGAGGGCCCCATGTCCATGTCGGGCAGCAAATACAGCACCTCCGACGCCCGCACCGCCTGCACCACTGGGCGCAATCCTTGGTGCTTACCGACCAGTTTCACAGCGCCATAGCGCAACCGGCCTGCGCGAATCCAGCCGTCCACCGCCTCGTTGGCTTGCTCGGCGTACACGCTGATGAATGCCCTGGGCGCAAAAAGCGCGAGCGCGGTGCCGCCGGCGTCCAGCCCCACAAAATGCGGCGCAAAGATGACCGTGGGAGCATTGCCCTGCAATTCATCGGTAGCGCCGACCAGGCGCAAACGCGTCCGAACCTTGGCCTCGTCGGCTTCCCAGAGCCAGCTGCGGTCGAGCCAGGCCTGCACAAAAAACACAAAATGCTGGCGCACGGCACGGTTGCGCTCGGCTTCACTGTCGTGCGGAAAACACAGCGCCCAGTTGGTGCGTGCGATGCGTCGGCGGCGCCCCGCCACCCCATGCAAGAGCTGGCCAACCAGCCAGCCTAGCGAACGAACCCAGGGCAAAGGCAGGTGCGCCAGCAGGCGCATGAAGCCAAGGCCTAGACGGTTCACCCAGCCCACGCGGGGTGTCGGATCGGCAGGAACGGGAGAAGAAGTCGGCATAAGGGATGGCTTGCGGTGGGAAGTCAGTGGCCGGTGCCCGGCTCAGCGCCCTTGGCACCGGCAGGTTTTTTGTAGCGCGCATAAGACCACAGGTATTGCTGCGGGCATTCGCGCACCAGCGCTTCCATCGCGTGGTTGATCTGTTGCGCGGCCTGTGTGGCGTCGGTGGCCATGGGCGCCATGTGGGTGGGGTCAAAGGGGCGCACGTGCACCAGGAAACCGCGCCCCCAGCTCAGGCGCTCGCCCCAGATCAACACCGGCTGCGCCTTGGCGCTGTGAACCAGGCGGGCTGAGAGCGTCATGGTGTAGGCGTCGCGGCCAAAAAAGGTCGCCCAAACGCCCTGCCCCTCGGGCGGCACCTGGTCGGGCAACAAACCCACCGCCTGCCCCGACTTGAGCGCCTTGATGAGTTGTTTGACGCCCGCGAGCGTGGTGGGCGCAGTGTGCAAGCCCGGCCGGTTGCGGGCGTTGGCCACCAGATCTCGCAGCCACGGCTGGCGCGCCGGGCGGTACAGCACCGTGATCGGCATGTGTTCACCAAACCGCTCGGCCAGCGCCTGCGCCGTGATTTCAAAGCAGCCCAGGTGTGGCGTGAGATACAACACCCCCACACCATGGGCCTGCGCGGCCTCGATGTGCGCAGCGCCTTCCCAGCCCACGCGCACCGGGCGACCCAGCCACAAACGGGGCAGCTCCGCCACCATCTTGCCAGCCTCGCCCACAGAAGCCAGGACCACGCCCACAGAAAAGCCGCCCTGGCGTACGTTGTCGAGCAAACGGCGGCGGTAGCGCCCCGACAACAGAAAGCTCAGCCAGCCCAGCAGCCAGCCCCCGGCGTGCAACAGCGGGAGCGGCAACTTGCTCAAGAGCACAAAGAGAAAACGGATGAAAGCGTCCACGGCACAGCCAAAACATGGCCCCACAGGCTCGGTGCCTTGGAGCAACAAAGAACAACCGCGACAAAAGCTTGATCTAAAATCGCGTCATCGCCGAGTTACTGAACTAATTGCGGGGCGATTCACAAATTCCGCTAAAGCGTTCGCCGAACTCTGACAGACCGGCAACGCCGATCCACCAACTTTGGAGTTTATATGGCGAACGATTTCCTCTTCACTTCCGAATCCGTCTCTGAAGGCCACCCCGACAAGGTGGCTGACCAGATTTCCGACGCGATCCTTGACGCGATCTTTGCGCAAGACCCCCGCAGCCGCGTGGCCGCCGAGACGCTGACCAACACCGGTCTGGTGGTGCTGGCCGGTGAAATCACCACCAACGCCCACGTGGACTACATCCAGGTGGCGCGCGACACGATCAAGCGCATTGGCTACGACAACACCGAATACGGCATTGACTACAAAGGCTGTGCGGTGCTGGTGGCTTACGACAAGCAAAGCAACGACATTGCCCAAGGCGTGGACCATGCTTCAGACGACCACCTGAACATTGGCGCCGGCGACCAGGGCCTGATGTTTGGCTACGCCTGCGACGAGACGCCCGAGCTGATGCCTGCGCCCATTTATTACGCCCACCGCCTGGTGGAGCGCCAGGCCCAGCTGCGCAAAGACGGCCGCCTGCCTTTCTTGCGCCCCGACGCGAAGAGCCAGGTGACCATGCGTTACGTGGACGGCAAGCCCCACAGCATCGACACGGTGGTGTTGTCCACCCAGCACAGCCCCGACCAGTCCGAGACCCCGACCAAGATGAAGGACAGCTTCATTGAAGCCATCATCGAAGAAATCATCAAGCCGGTGCTGCCCAAAGAATGGCTGCAAAACACCCGCTACCTCATCAACCCAACCGGCCGTTTTGTCATTGGTGGCCCGCAGGGCGACTGTGGCCTGACCGGGCGCAAGATCATTGTGGACACCTACGGCGGCGCCTGCCCGCACGGCGGCGGCGCTTTCAGTGGCAAAGACCCCAGCAAGGTGGACCGCTCCGCGGCTTACGCGGCGCGTTACGTGGCCAAAAACATCGTGGCGGCCGGGCTGGCCAAGCAGTGCCAGATACAGGTCGCCTACGCGATTGGTGTGGCCAAGCCCATGAACGTGACGGTGTACACCGAGGGCACGGGCGTGATCCCGGACGAACAAATTGCCGCCTTGGTGAACGAACACTTCGACCTGCGCCCCAAAGGCATCATCCAGATGCTGGACCTGCTGCGCCCGATCTACCAAAAGACCGCCGCCTACGGCCACTTTGGCCGCGAAGAGCCCGAATTCACCTGGGAACGCACCGACAAGGCCGCCGCCCTGCGCGCCGCCGCCGGCCTCTAACACGGCGGGCAGGGTTCCAGGCGGGCCAGCCACTGCGGCCTGCGCAACACAGCCGCACCCTGGCAGCCGCCCAAAAAAAAAAGAGCGCACCCGCAAGTGAGCGACCTTTCAAAAAAGCCCCTGGCCTGTGCGCAGGGGCTTTTTGGTTGTCCCTTGCGAGGGCTGGCGAGGGCCAAAGGGTAACAAGCCTGAATTTTCTCTAAAGACTTCCGATAACCCATGTACGGACTTTTACAGCCGTGCATTGCAACGATCTGGAGCCTTGAAACATGGACACCTCTTTCCAACCGGAACAGACCGGCGACGCGCATACCGATCTGGAGCGACGGGTTGACGAACGGACACGTGACCTCCAGCAAGCGCTCGACCAAGCGCAATCGCTTTATGAACACGCCCCCTGCGGCTACCTGTCGCTGGACGCCAACCACCGGTTCGTCAAACTCAACGAGACCTTGCTGGGCTGGCTGGGCTACAGCCGGGAAGAGGCGCTCGGTCAGCTCGATATTTTTGACCTCATCGACCCGTCATGGCGCCCGGTGATGCAAGACCGCCTGGAGATCCTGCTGCAAAGCGGGCGCACCGAGGCCATGGAGATCGAGGTGCGCCGCAAAGACGGCAGCCGCTTCCATGCCCTGTTTTCTTCGACGGCGGTGCGCGACGTCGAAGGCAACTTCGTGCACAGCAACACCATGCTGGTCGACATCAGCGAGCGCAAAGCCGCCGAACAGCGTGTGGTGGCTCACGAGGGCTTCCTGCAAACCATTACCGACCGCATTCCTGCCCGCCTGGCCTATTACGACAAAGACCTGATCTGCCGCTTTGCCAACACCGCCCACGCCTCGCGCTACGGCAAGCTGGCCAGCGACATGGTGGGCTCGCACCTGAGCCAGGTGGTGCGCCCTGACCTGCTGCCGGAAATCTTGCCGCGCGTGGCTGCGGCGCTGAGCGGACAGGTGGAAACCTTTGAAGCCGAGCGCGTGGCCAGCGACGGTACCCGCAACTACTACGAGATTCACTACATCCCCGACTTTCAGCAAGGCGTGGTGGAAGGCATCTTCATTGAATTGCACGACATCAGTGAGCGCCGGCGCACCGAAGAATTTGTGCTCGACGCCAACCGAGACCTGGAAGAGCGCGTGCGCGAGCGCAGCGCCGAGCTGTTCCAGAGCGAACAGCGCTATCGCCTGATGGTGGACGCCATTCAGGACTACTGCATTTACTTCATCGACGAATCAGGCCTGGTGACCGACTGGACCGAAAGCGCCCAGCGCCTGCACGGCCACCGCCGCTCGCAAATGGTCGGCCGTTCGTACCAGACCCTGCTGTCCACCGACAACGCGGGCGAGGACGAGGTGGACCCCGGCCAGGTCTTGCGCCTGGCCAAGGCCCATGGCCAATGGGAAACCCGTGGCTGGCGCCAACGCGACGATGGCTCGCGTTTCTGGGCCCACACGGTGTTGACCGCGTTGCGCAACGAGGCGGGCGAGCTGCAGGGCCTGTCCAGCATCACCCGCGACATGACTGCTGCCAAGAGCCTGGAGGACGTGATGAACGACCTCAACCGCGAGCTGGAAAAACGCGTGGCCGAACGCACCCAGCAGCTGGTGGCCGCCAACAAAGACCTCGACGTGTTCTCGCACATGGTCTCGCACGACCTGCGCGCGCCGCTGCGCCACATCGCCAGTTTCGTGAGCTTGCTGCAAGAGCAGTTGGGCGGGTCCAGCGACAAACTCGTGACGCAATATCTGAACGCCACGTCCAAGGCCAGCAAGCGCATGAGCCACATGATTGAGGGCCTGCTGGAGTACGCGCGCCTGGGCCGGGTGGCCATCGAGTCGCAGCCCGTGCCGCTGGCGCCCTTGCTGGAAGGCGTGATGGCCCACCTGCGCCAGGAAAATCCCGGTCGCAACATCGAATGGGTGATCGAGGAAGACCTGCCCATCGTGCGCGGCGACGCGATGCTGCTGGCGCAAGCCTGGAGCAACCTCCTCAACAACTCGGTGAAATACACCCGGCCGCGCGAAAAAGCGCGCATTGAAGTGGGCTGGAAGGTCAACCCTGTGGGCGGCCGCACTTTTTATGTGCACGACAACGGCGTGGGCTTCGACCTGGAAAAGGCGCACAACCTGTTCGTCATGTTCCAGCGCCAGCACCATTCCATGGACTTCGAAGGCACAGGCACCGGGCTGGCACTGGCGCAGCGCATCATCGAACGCCACGCCGGGCGAATCTGGGCCGAGAGTGCGCCCGGCCTGGGCTGCACCTTCTATTTCACCTTGCCTTTTGAGGGACTCGAGCCCGAACTGGACTTTCCTCGCTCCTCCTTGGCTGAACTCACCATCTGAAAGCCGCATGGCCGCACAGGCGCCCGGGGCTTTACGCAGGCCAAAAACGCCTGGGCGCCAAGCCACCCTGCTGCATGCTATCGGACCCAGTGCAACGTAGAGGCCGCGTCAAGGACTTCACGCCGTCCTCGACATTGGTGTCGATGTTCACACCACTGAACCTTGGATTTTTCAGGCCTTCGCCATGGGACTTCACACCCAAGATGCGTGCACGCTCAAGGGCACACCGGTCCATGTTGAGACGCTCATCCGGTATCTCAAGAAAGAGGGCCTGGTGTGGAAGCGGCCCCGCCACTGCCTAAAAAAAGCGAGACAACGCCGGGAGCTATTGGGCTGGTCTACTTCGACGAATCTGGCTTCGTTCAGGTCCACCCCAACCACAGTGCATGGACACCCAGCGGCGAGCGCCACGGCATTGAGGTCCCGCGCGGCCAGCGCCTGAACGTGATGGCCGCGATCGATCCAGCCGGCGTTCAAACTGCTGCAAAAGCAGGGGTGACGCTGAAATTCCTGCCACCCGAAAGCCCTGCGCTCAACCGCATTGAGGTGATGTGGCGGCTGATAAAGCCTCGCTGGTTGGCGCTCAGGCGGCGCAGCAAGGAAGAGCTTGAGCAGGCTGTAGCCCCTGTGTTTGCCAACTTCGGCAGAAAATTCAAGATGGCGTTTTGATGCGAACAATGGGTGTCGCCTGACTTACTGACCCGTAGGTGCGCCATCAGCTCGTAAAAGTTCGATCTGCCACACGGTGCACCGCGTGCGTCTTGCGGCCACCTTGGCAGTCGCCGCAGCCTCGTTCCGCCTTGAATCACGTGGCCCGCTCCTCAAACTCAACGTCGGGTGGCACACACTGAAAAGTCGAGTGGCATTCCGCACCATCGCCCCGCTTTGCGCAAAAAACCAGGCACCGGCCTTGAAAAGCGGCGGGGCCGCCCTTATCATTAGCACTCGCTGGTGTTGAGTGCTAACACTCCCCGCCAAGTCGATCAACGGCATCGCTGGCCCCAAGCTGGCGCCGCCGATCTGAACCCCCTTTACTGTTCTATCTCAGGAGATGCAATGAACCTTCGTCCTCTCGCCGACCGCGTGATCGTCAAACGTATCGACAGCGAAACCAAGACAGCTTCCGGCATCGTCATTCCCGACGCCGCAGCTGAAAAGCCAGACCAGGGCGAAATCCTGGCCGTAGGTCCTGGCAAGAAAAACGACAAAGGCGAACTGTCGGCCATGAACGTCAAAGTCGGTGACCGCGTTTTGTTTGGCAAGTACAGCGGCCAGACCGTCAAGGTCGACGGTAACGAACTGCTGGTGATGAAAGAAGACGACCTGTTCGCAGTCGTCGAGTCCAAGTAATTTTGCGGGACTGACCGGGCAACGCGCACAGCGCCTGACCGCTCAGTCCCCAACTGTTCAAACCATTTAGGAGCTATCAACATGGCAGCAAAAGACGTAATTTTCGGCGGCGAAGCCCGCGCACGCATGGTCGAAGGCGTGAACATCCTGGCCAACGCGGTCAAAGTCACCCTGGGTCCAAAGGGTCGCAACGTGGTGCTGGAGCGCTCGTTCGGCGCGCCTACTGTCACGAAGGACGGTGTTTCGGTCGCTAAAGAGATCGAACTGAAGGACAAGCTGCAAAACATGGGCGCCCAGATGGTCAAGGAAGTTGCTTCCAAGACCTCGGACAACGCCGGTGACGGCACCACCACCGCCACCGTGCTGGCGCAAGCCATCGTGCGCGAAGGCATGAAGTACGTGGCCGCCGGCATGAACCCGATGGACCTCAAGCGCGGCATCGACAAAGCCGTGACGGCCCTGACCGCCGAGCTGAAGAAGGCCTCCAAGGCCACCACCACCAGCAAGGAAATCGCCCAGGTCGGTTCCATCTCTGCCAACTCTGACGAAACCATTGGCAAGATCATTGCCGATGCCATGGACAAAGTGGGCAAAGAAGGCGTGATCACCGTGGAAGACGGCAAGTCGCTGGAATCCGAACTCGAAGTCGTCGAAGGCATGCAGTTCGACCGCGGCTACCTGTCGCCCTACTTCATCAACAACCCCGAAAAGCAAGCCGCGCTGCTGGACAACCCTTTCGTGCTGCTGTACGACAAGAAAGTCTCCAACATCCGTGACCTGCTGCCCACGCTGGAGCAGGTTGCCAAGGCAGGCCGTCCGCTGCTGATCATTGCCGAAGACGTCGAAGGCGAAGCCCTGGCGACGCTGGTGGTCAACACCATCCGCGGCATCCTGAAAGTGGTGGCTGTGAAGGCCCCTGGTTTCGGCGACCGCCGCAAAGCCATGCTGGAAGACATCGCCATCCTGACCGGCGGCAAAGTGATCGCCGAAGAAGTCGGCATGACGTTGGAAAAAGTGACCCTGGCCGATCTGGGTTCGGCCAAGCGCATCGAAGTCAGCAAGGAAAACACCATCATCATCGACGGCGCTGGCGCTGCCGCTGACATCGAAGCCCGCGTGAAACAAGTGCGCGTGCAGATCGAAGAAGCGACTTCCGACTACGACCGCGAAAAGCTGCAAGAGCGCGTGGCCAAGCTGGCCGGCGGTGTGGCCGTGATCAAGGTTGGCGCTGCCACCGAAGTCGAGATGAAGGAAAAGAAAGCCCGCGTGGAAGACGCCCTGCACGCCACGCGCGCTGCGGTGGAAGAAGGCATTGTGGCCGGTGGTGGCGTGGCCTTGCTGCGCGCCCGTCAGGCCGCTGGCGTCATCAAAGGTGACAACGCCGACCAGGACGCCGGTATCAAGCTGGTGCTGAAAGCCATCGAAGCGCCTCTGCGCGAGATCGTGGCCAACGCCGGCGGCGAGCCATCTGTGGTGGTCAACGCCATCCTGGCGGGTTCGGGCAACCACGGCTTCAACGCCGCGAACGACACCTACGGTGACATGATCGAAATGGGCATTCTGGACCCAACGAAAGTGACCCGCACCGCACTGCAGAACGCCGCTTCGGTCTCCAGCCTGATGCTGACGACCGAGTGCATGGTGGCCGAATCCCAAAAGGATGACGCACCTGCCGGTGGCATGGGCGGCGGCATGGGTGGTATGGGCGACATGGGCGGCATGGGCATGTAATTGCACATTGCCTGAGACGCCATGCCGGCGTTGCAAGGGCTTGCCGTGGCGCTGCCACTGTCTACGCCCATGCGCCTTGGCCTGGCGCCTCATGCTGCGTCAGAATGCTTTTTGGCAATCTGATATCAATCCAAGAAAAAAACCCCGCGAGTTGCCTCGCGGGGTTTTTTCGTTTGTGGGCCGAAGCCGCTTACTTCATCATGCCTTCGAGCTTGATGGTGTCAGCTACAAAGGAGCGAATGCCTTCGGCCAGCTTTTCGGTGGCCATCGCGTCTTCGTTCATCGCAAAGCGGAAGCCCGCCTCGTGGTACTGCACAAACGGCATGTCCATCGCTTTCGCGGCTTCGGCGTCCAGCGCTTTGGGCAAAGCTGCGTCGCTGGCGGCGAGCTGCGCCAGCAGGTCGGGGCTGATGGTCAGCAGGTCGCAGCCGGCCAGTGCCGTGATCTGGCCTACGTTGCGAAAGCTCGCACCCATCACTTCAGTGGCTATGCCGTGTTTTTTGTAGAAGTTGTAGATGGCGCGGACCGACTTCACGCCGGGGTCATTGGCACCCGCCATGTCGGCCTCGTCCCAGGTGGCGCCAGCATTCTTTTTGTACCAGTCGTAAATACGGCCCACAAACGGCGAAATCAGCTGCACCTTGGCCTGGCCGCAGGCCACAGCCTGGGCAAACGAGAACAACAGCGTGAGGTTCGTGTGGATGCCGTCGCGCTCAAGTCGGGCGGCGGCCTGAATGCCTTCCCAGGTGGAAGCAATTTTGATCAGCACGCGGTCAACGTGCACGCCTTCGCCCTGGTACAGGTCGATGATGCGGCGCGCGCGCGTTACGGTGGCTTCGGTGTCGAAGCTCAGGCGCGCGTCCACCTCGGTGGAAACGCGGCCGGGGATGTGTTTCAAAATTTCACAGCCGAAGGCCACGAGCAGGCGGTTCATCACTTCGTCCTGGCCCTGCGCGCCGTATTTTGCGACAGCGTCTTGCAGCAAATGAGCGTATTCGGGCTTTTGCACCGCCTTCAGGATAAGCGACGGGTTGGTGGTCGCATCCCGTGGCGAAAAGGCCGCGATCTGGTTGAAATCACCGGTGTCAGCGACCACGGTGGTGAATTGTTTGAGTGCGTCAAGCTGGTTCATTTCGCCATTATCGGGTGTAATAAGGTTTCACGTTCTTGTTGTAACCCGTTTCGTAACCGGATTGTTCTCCATGCTCGACCGCATCAAAGCTTCCTTGCCTTCGCTAGCGCCCGCTGAACAACGGGTAGGCAAACTGGTGCTGCTCGACCCGCGCAGCTTCGCCAGCCTGCCGGTGTCTGAACTGGCAGACCGCGCCCATGTAAGCAAGCCCACCGTGGTGCGTTTTTGCCGCAGCATGGGCTACGACGGCCTATCAGACTTCAAGCTCAAGCTGGCGGGCACGGTGAGCGAAGGTGTGCCCTTCATCCACCGCAGTGTGGACGTGGACGACAAGGTCGGCGATGTGCTGGTGAAAGTGATCGACAACACCGTGGCGGCTTTCCTGAAGTACCGCAACGACGCCTCCACCCACTCCATCGAAAAAGCGGTGGACGCGCTGCTGGCCACCTACAAGAACCGAGGCCGCATCGAGTTTTACGGCGCGGGCAATTCGGGCATCGTGGCGCAGGACGCGCAGCACAAATTCTTCCGCCTGGGCATCAACGCCATCGCCTACAGCGACGGCCACATGCAGGTGATGAGCGCTTCGCTGCTCGGACCGGGCGACTGCCTCGTGATCGTCTCCAACTCGGGCCGCACGCGCGACCTGATGGACGCAGCAGACATCGCACGCAAGCACGGCGCCACCGTGATCGTGATCACCGCCAGCGGCTCGCCGCTCGCCGCCGCCGGCCACATCCACCTGTCGGCCGACCACCCCGAAGGCTACGACCGCTACAGCCCCATGACGTCGCGCCTGATGCACCTGATGGTGATCGACGTGCTGGCCACCTGCCTGGCGCTGCGCATTGGTGGCAGCAAGCTGCAGCCGCTGCTCAAAGAGATGAAGAACAACCTTCGGAGCAAGCGCTACGCGTGACCGTGCGCGTTGCGCACAGGTCCCGAGTCCCCCTGCGCCGCAGCAATTGAAACACCCCCGCGCCGCCTTCGGCGTCACCCCCTGAAGGGGGCGGCACTGGCGGCCCGGCAAAGCCGGTGCCGCGGTGCCCTTGACCCAGACACGCGCGCCGAACATGAGGAGGATGGGTGCTTCCTGTAGCGAAGTCAAGGAGGAGGCCCGCGCAGCGGGCCGGGGGAAATTCGCGGAGGGGAGCGCCCGTTGTCCGAGCCAACGCCACCACGTCACCCGATCAGATCCGCCCCTCTTCCACCGCATGACACGCTATCCGGATGCCGCCCAGAGTCAGCAGGTTCGGACGCTCCACACGGCAGCGCTCGTTGGCGTGCGGGCAACGCGGGTTGAACGCGCAACCGTCCGGTGGGTTCAGCGGGTTGGGCACTTCACCAGAAACCGGTGTGCGCGCCTTGCCGGTGTCGTGCATTTTGGGAATCGCGTCCAGCAGCATGCGCGTGTAGGGGTGGCGCGGGCTGTCAAACAGCGTGTGCTTGGGCGCCAGCTCCACCAGCCGGCCCAGGTACATCACGCCCACCTGATCACTCACATGGCGCACCACCGCCAGGTTGTGGCTGATGAAGAGGTAGGTCAGGCCGCGCTCGCGCTGCAGGTCTTTCATGATGTTGAGCACCTGCGCCTGCACGCTCACGTCCAGCGCGCTGGTGGGCTCGTCACACACCAGAAACTCCGGCTGCGTGGCCAGTGCCCGCGCAATGGAAATGCGCTGGCGCTGCCCGCCCGAAAACTGGTGCGGGTACTTCACCCGATCCAGCGGCGACAAACCCACCGACTTCAGCAGCTCGTCGACCCTTTCGCGAAGCGCAACTGGCTCGGTTTCAATGCCGTGTTCGCGCAAGGGCTCGGCAATGATGTCCTCCACAATCCAGCGCGGGTTCAGGCTCGCGTACGGGTCCTGAAAAATCATCTGGATGCGCCGGCGCAGCTGCCGGCCCTGTGGTGTCTTGAAGGCCGCGTGTGCGTCCAGCCCATCAAACGCAAAGCCACCGCGCGTGGGTTCGTACAAGCCCACCAGCAAACGCGCCACGGTGCTCTTGCCACAGCCCGACTCGCCCACCAGCGCCAGCGTCTGGCCACGCAGAATGTCAAACGACACGCCGTCCACGGCCCGCAGCAGCTGGCGGGGCTGGCGTTCAATCACGCGGTTGAGCCAAGGGGCCGACACATCAAAGGTCTTGGCCAGATCGGTGGCACGGACCAGGGGTGCCTCGTCTGCTGGCGCAGCCACGGCCTGGGGCGGCGTTGCATCGGTCTGGGCTGCGGCGTGGTTGTCTGCCTGCGCTTGCACCGCCTGTTCAATCAGATTCGAGCTCATGCGGCCACTCCCGGCGTCAAAACAGTGGTGGCGTCATGCAGCCAGCAGGCGGCGCGTGTGGCGCCCGCAGGCATCAGATTGGGTCGCTCCACATGGCAGCGGTCCACCACCCGGTCGCAGCGCGGATTGTAGGCACAGCCGGTCGGGATGGCGTTCAGGCGTGGCATGGCGCCGTCAATCTGGTGCAGGCGTTCGCGGTCCTGGCTCATGTCGGGTATGCAGGCCATGAGGCCGGCGGTGTAAGGGTGTGCCGGGTGATTGATCACTTCGTGCACCGGCCCAATTTCGGCCATGCGCCCGGCATACATCACGGCCACGCGATCACAGGTTTCTGCAATCACGCCCATGTCGTGCGTGATCAGCATCACCGCCGCACCACGTTCTTTGCAGATGGTTTTGAGCAGCGTGATGATCTGCGCTTGAATCGATACGTCCAGTGCGGTGGTGGGCTCGTCGGCCACGATCAGCTGCGGTTCGGCGGCCAGCGCCAGGGCAATCACGACGCGTTGCCGCATGCCGCCCGAAAACTGGTGGGGATAGTGGTCAATGCGCTGCTCGGCCGCAGGAATCCCGGTGTCTTGCAGCAGCTTGATGGCCCGCTTGCGCGCCTCGGCCTGGTTCACCGGCAAGTGGGTGGTAATCGTCTCAATAAGCTGGCGCCCCACCGAATACAAAGGGTTCAACGAGGTCAGCGGGTCTTGGAAGATGGCGCCAATCTTGCGCCCACGCACTTTGCGCATTTCCTCGTAAGGCAGGTTGTCAATTCGCTGGCCGTGCAGGCGTATCTCGCCACCCGCCACGCGCCCTGGCGGCTCTAGAAGGCCGATGATGGACGCCCCGGTGAGCGACTTGCCCGCGCCCGATTCGCCCACCACACCCAGAATTTCACCGGGAGCAATTTCAAAAGAAACGTCGTCCAGCGCACGCAGCGTGCCGCGGCGACCCGGGAATTCGACCACGAGGTTTTTTACTTCTAACAGGCTCATACGTTCTCAGAAAAAAGAGCGATCCACCGCCGGGCCACCTCAAGGCGGCTCAGCCCCTCGGAGGGCAACGACGACACGACGTGCGGAGCGTGGGGGTCATCACCGGAGTCGAGGGTTGAGCGCATCGCGCAGCCAGTCGCCCAGCAGGTTGACCGACAGCGCAATCAACACCAGCATGGCGCCGGGGAAAATGGTGATCCACCACTCGCCAGAAAACAGGTAGTCGTTGCCCACGCGGATGAGCGTGCCCAGCGACGGCGACGTGGGCGGTGCGCCCACGCCCAGAAACGACAGCGTGGCTTCGGTGATGATGGCCGTGGCCACCTGGATGGTGGCCAGCACCAACACCGGGCCCATCACGTTGGGCAGCACATGGCTGCGCATGATGCGCAGAGGCGCCACACCCGTCACGCGGGCGGCCTGCACGTACTCTTTGTTGCGTTCTACCAAGGTGGAACCCCTCACGGTGCGCGCGTACTGCACCCACCCGGTGAGCGTGATCGACAAGATCAACACGCCAAACGCAAGCCCTTCGTGCGCGTTGGGAAACATCGCACGCCCCACACCGGCAATCAGCAGCGCCACCAGAATGGACGGAAACGACAGCATCACGTCGCACAGGCGCATGAGCACGCCGTCCACCCAGCCGCCCAGAAAACCGGCCAGCAAGCCAAACGACACACCGATCAGCACCGACAACACCACCGACGCCAAGCCAACCGCCAGCGAGATGCGGGCGCCGTACATGATGGCCGACAAAATATCGCGCCCCTGGTCGTCGGTGCCGAGCAAGAAATTGGTTGCGCCGCCCTCGCTCCAGGCGGGTGGCAGCCGGGCATTGGAAAGCTCCAGCGTGGCCAGATCAAACGGGTTATGCGGTGCCACCCAGGGGGCAAACAAAGCGCCGAACACGCATATAAAAGCGATCACCGCCGCCACGATGGCGGTGGGTGAATTCAAAAAACTGTGGCCGACATCGCCGTCGAACCAGCGGCGCAGAATGGAAATCAAAGCAAGGACTTTCGTAATCAATCAACCGGGCATCCAGTCTGCACGGGTAGCCCTCCCACAGCCAGCGCGGCACCGCCCTTCACGGAGTACAGGACGGACCGCTGCTGGCGTCCCCCTGAAAAGGGTGACGCCGCAGGCGGCGCAGGCGCGTTTACTTCGCCGACATGTAACGGAACGGCATGAAGTTGTCGGCCATTTGCGCCAACTGCACATTGTTGGCCACACCCCACGCCAGCGCCTGCTGGTGCAGCGGCAGGTGGCCAATGTCGTCGCTGTGCAGCTTGAAGGCTTCCTTGATCATGGCGTCGCGCTTGGCCTTGTCGGTCTCCGACTGAATCTTCAGCGTGAGCTCATCCACCTTGGGGTTGCAGTAAGACCCCAGGTTGAACTGACCAGAGCCTGAACTGTCCACGCAACGCATCAACGCGTTCAGCGCGTTGTGTGCGTCGTAGGTGCCAGGCGTCCAGCCCAGCAAATAGAAGCTGGTGTCACGCTTGAGGATTTTGGGGAAATACGTGCCCTTGGTTTCGGCCTGCAGGTTCACTTTCACGCCCACACGTGCAAGGTTTGCAGCCACCGCCTGGCAAATGTTGCCGTCGTTCACATAGCGGTCATTGGGGCAGTTCATGCCCACCTCAAAACCGTTGGGGTAGCCGGCATCGGCCAGCAGTTTTTTGGCGGCTTCCGGGTCATAGGGCAGGCGGGTGTTCATCGCCGGGTCAAAGCCATTGATACCTGGGCCCACCATCAGCGCGGAGGGCTTGGAAGCGCCGCGCATCACGGTGCGCTGAATGCCGTTGATGTCGATAGCCTGGTAAAACGCCTGGCGAACCCGCTTGTCTTTGAACGGGTTCTTGCCCTTCACGTTGGAATACAGCAGCTCGTCGCGCGCCTGGTCCATGCCCAGAAAAATGGTGCGCAGCTCAGGGCCTTGCATCACCTTGCTCTTGCCGCTGGCGTTGATGCGCGCCACGTCTTGCAGCGGCACGGGCTCAATCACGTCCACCTGGCCCGACAACAAGGCCGCCACACGGGTGGCGTCGTTGCCAATCGGGGTGTATTCCACGTTGATCACGTTGCCTTCAATCTTGCCCCAGTAGCTGCCGTTGCGCACAAACGAGGTTTTCACATTGGGCTGGCGCTCGCGCAAGCGAAATGGCCCGGTGCCATTGGCTCGGAACGAGGCGGCGTTCTCAATGCCTTTGCGGCGGTCTACCGGGCGCGTGGCCTGGTTGGCTTCGGCCCATTGCTTGTTCATGATGAAAACCAGCGACAACACGTCAGGCAAGATGGGAAATGGTGCCTTGGTTTCAATCTCGATCGCAAAATCGTTGACCTTGCGCACCTCCTTGAAGTCGTTGGTGTAGCTCTTCATGTCAGAGCCATCACCGGCGGCGCGGGCGAAGCTGAACAACACATCGTCGGCGGTGAACGGTGCGCCATCATGAAATTTCACGCCTTTGCGCAATTCAAAGCGCCACACTGTGGGCGACGTTTGCTTCCATGAGGTGGCCAGCGCAGGCACCAGGTTCAGGTTTTTGTCGCGGCCCACCAAAGGCTCATAAATGTTGTTGGTCACGCTGAGCTGCAGCGACTCGTTCAGCGAATGCGGGTCCATCGACAGCGCGTCCCCCTGGTTGCCAATACGCACGGTCTGCGCCGTGGCACTGCCCATGGCGGCGGTCATTGCAGCCATCACCAGACTGGCTGCCAGCGTTTTCTTCAGTTTCATGCGTTGCTCCTAGCGGTGGGTTGGGGACAGGAAAATAAAAACCACATGTGGGTCAGGTCGTTTCGGTCAGCGGCATGCCATGTTCCACCAAGCTGGCGTGCAGCGCAGCTCCCAGCGGCAACACATCGTCGTTGAAGTCGTAGCGGCTGTTGTGCAGGTAGCACCCGCCCATGCCGCTCTCCAGGCCCTGGCCCAGCCGCAGGTAAGCGCCGGGCTTCACCTGCAACATGAACGAAAAATCTTCGGCGCCCATGCTCGGGTCCATGGCGCGGTCCACATGCTCATGGCCCACCAGCTTTTGCGCCACATCGGCGGCAAAGCGGGCCTCGTCGCGGCTGTTGATGGTGGCCGGGTAAATGCGTTCGTAAATCACATGCGCGGTGGCACCCAGGCCCAGCGCCACGCCGGAACACACCTCGTGTATGCGGCGCTCCACCAGGTGTTGCACCTCGGGGCTGAAGGTGCGCACGGTGCCCACCAGCGTGGCCTTACCGGGCATCACGCTGAAAGCGCCCATGTCACCCGCGTGCATGGCGCACACGCTGATCACCGCGCTGTCGATGGCACGCACGTTGCGCGACACGATGCTTTGCAAGGCCGTGATCAGGTGCGCCGACACCAGCACCGGGTCCACCGTCTGGTAGGGGTGTGCGCCGTGGCCGCCTTTGCCGGTCACTTCAATCGTGATGCGGTCGGCCGACGCCATCATGGGCCCCGGGTTCACGCCCACCGTACCCGGCTTCATCTGCGGCCAGTTGTGCATACCATAGACCGACTGCACCGGGAAACGGTCAAAAAGACCGTCTTCAATCATGGCTTTGGCGCCGGCGAAACCTTCTTCGCCCGGCTGAAAAATCAGCACCGCGGTGCCGTCAAAATGCCGCGTCTCGGCCAGGTAACGCGCCGCCCCCACCAGCATGGCGGTGTGGCCGTCGTGGCCGCAGCCGTGCATCATGCCGGGCTTGGTGGACTTCCAGGCAAAGTCGTTGTGCTCGGTCATGGGCAAAGCGTCCATGTCGGCGCGCAAGCCCATCATGCGACCACTGCCGCGCTCGCGGCCATGAATCACCCCCACCACGCCGGTATTGCCAATGCCCGTGTGAATCTCGTCCACCCCGCACACCTTGAGCGACTCCACCACGCGCTGCGCGGTGTAGTGCTCTTCAAACCCAATTTCCGGGTGGGCGTGCAGGTCGCGGCGCAGTGCTGTCAGCTCGGGGTGAAACGCCGCAATGTGCGCAAACGCGCGGCCATGGGCTTTGATGCGAGGGGCCTGCATGTCGGTCTTTTCAAAGGCTTCAATGTCCGCCCGACTTTTCCACGCGAAGGCGGGGGTCGACAGCGAAATACAAGAGGTCAACCACCAAGTTGATCACCACAAAAATGAGCGCAATCAGGCACAGGTAAGCGGCCATCACCGGAATATCGGCAAACGTCACCGCCTGGATGAACAACAAGCCCATGCCCGGCCACTGAAACACGGTCTCGGTGATGATGGCAAAGGCGATCAGCCCACCCAGCTGCAAGCCCGTGATGGTCATCACCGGCACCAAGGTATTTTTCAGCGCGTGGCCAAAGTGCACCGCCTGGTTGGTCAGGCCACGGGCGCGGGCAAACTTGATGTAGTCGGTGCGCAGCACTTCCAGCATTTCAGCGCGCACCAGCCGCATGATCAGCGTGAGCTGAAAAATAGCCAGGGTGATGGCAGGCAACACAATGTGGTGCCAGCCCTTGGCCGTGAGCAAACCAGTGCTCCACCAGCCGAGCTGGGTCACGTCGCCCCGGCCAAAGCTCGGGAACCAGCCCAGGTTCACCGCGAACACCAGGATCAACAAAATACCGATAAGGAACGTAGGAAGGGACACACCCAGCAGCGACACCGTCATGAACAACTGGCTGATGAACGTGCCCCGCTTGAGCGCGGCGTACACGCCCATGGGAATGCCCATCACGAGCGCCATCACCGCAGCCACCAGCGCAAGTTCCAGCGTAGCCGGGAAACGCTCAGCAATCAGGCGCGACACCTTGGCGCCTTGGCGCAGGCTCAGGCCAAACTCGCCCTGCGAGGCGTTGGCCAGAAAGTGCCAGAACTGCACCACAAACGGCTGGTCCAGCCCCAAGTCGGCGCGCAGCTCCCGAATCTGGTCGGCCGTGGCGTCTTGTCCCAACAAAAACACCACCGGATCACCCACGTACTGAAACAGCATGAATGCGATCAAGGCCACGCTGACCATAACGATCACGGCCTGCGCGAGCCGCCTGAGAATGAATGCAAACATCGTTTTTGGAATTAAAGAGGGGGTCGACCCTCACCGGCTGCGACCCCCTGCGATCAGGCTGAAATCAGTTTACCTTGATCAGGCGCCAGTCCAGCCGGTTGTCGGCGCGGTGCACCACGTCGATGTTTTTCTTCATCGCCCAGGGAATGATCTGGTTGTGCAGCGGAATGTGCGCCACGTCTTCGTTTTGCAGCATCAGCGCCTTGTTCAGCAGTTCGGTGCGCAGTTTCAAATTGGTTTCCTTTTTGGTGCGCTCCACCAGCGCGTCCATTTGCGGGTTGCTGTAACGGCCCACGTTGTAATTGCCGTCGCCGCCCGCACCCAACGATCGCGTGAGCGACTGCAGGCTGTACAGCGCATCAAACGTGGGCACGCCCCAGCCCAGCATGTAAATGCTGGCTTCGTAGCGTTGGATCATCGGGAAATACGTCACCAGCGGCAACGTGCGCAGCTTGGCTTTCACGCCAATGCGCGCCCACATGGACGTGACGGCCTGGCAAATCTGCTCATCGTTGATATAGCGGTTGTTGGGACAGGCAAAGTCCACCTCAAAACCGTCTTTGTAGCCGGCATCGGCCAGCAGCTTCTGGGCCGCCGCCACGTCAAACGGATAGCGTTTGTGCACCGCCTCGCTCCAGCCGTTCACCTGCGGCGCCACCAGCGCACCGGTGGGCTGGCCCAGGCCGCGCAGCGTCACGCGGGCAATGGTGTTGATGTCGATCGCCTGGTAAAGCGCCTTGCGCACACGCTGGTCTTTCAGCGGGTTTTTGCCTTTGATGTTGCTGCCCGGCAGCTCATTGCGGTGCTGGTCCATGCCAAAGAAAATGGTGCGGTTTTCAATGCCGTCCACCACCTTCAAGCTGCCCTCAGAGCGCACGCGGGGCAAGTCCTGCGGGCTCGGGTCGAGCACAAAGTCCACCTCACCCGAGAGCAGCGCGGCCATCCGCGTGGCCACGGCTTTTACCGGGGTGTACACAATCTCGGTCGCATTGCCTTCCATCTTGCCCCACCAGCCGGTGTTGCGGGTCAACACAATTTTTTGGTCGGGCTGCCATTCTTTCAGCACGAACGGCCCAGTGCCGTTCGCATTGCGGTGGGCAAAGTTCTCGTCTTTGGTGCGAATGTCTTTGGGCGCCACTGAGTTGTTTTTCTCGGCCCAGGCCTTGCTCATCATGCGCAGCTCGGTCAGCTGGTTCAGCAGCACCGGGTTGGGGTCTTTGGTAAAAATGTCGATGGTATTCGCGTCCACCTTCACCACACGGTCAATGCCCTGGGTGTAGACGGCGAAGTTGGACGTCTTGCTCATGGCGCGTTCGATGGAAAACACCGCGTCATCGGCCGAGAACGTGGAGCCATCGTGAAACTTCACACCCGTGCGCAGCGTCAGGCGCAACTGGGTGGGGGTCACCTGTTTCCAGCCCGTGGCCAAAATAGGCTCGGGCTTGAACGTGCGGCTGTTGTAGTACACCAGCGACTCGTACACCGCCGCGTGCACCCCGTTGGCCAAGGCATTGTTTTGCGAATGAATGTCCCAGGTGGGAATGTCACTGGAACTGGTCCATTTGAAGGTTTTGGCCTGTAATGCGCCAGCGCTCAAAGCCAGCGCTGCGCAGAGAACGGTCAGTCGGTATTTCATTGGTTGACACCTGAATTACTTGAAGAAGTTCGTACTATGCAACATCCGTTCCCGATCAAGCACGGTGCTAACCCGCATCCCTGATACCCCGGCGACAGCGCGTCCGACACAACACAACATCAAGGCCCACATTCACCCAAATTCAGCAGGCTTTAGCCAAACTGATGCAACCATTGAATGCCCCTCAGCGCGCGCTCTCGTCAACTCGAGGCAACAAAGTCAAGGCGCCGTACCAGGCTTTCAAACGGCTCTGGGTGTTATCGGTATCGGTCATCAAGGCCACCGCCACCAACGGGCCGGGTGGCTCGCCAAACGCACGCAAAAAATCGGCGTGCACATCACGATCGTGGTCGCGCCAGCGCCCCAGCTGGTCAGCGCCCGACTCCACCACCAGCTTGCGAATGCGGTCGGTGCGCGGATTCACCACAACGGTGCCCACCGGCTCGGTGTTGCTCCACACGTACACCAAGCTCGCATACGGCAGTGGCTCGCCAGTGAGCAGCCGCGTGAGTTCAGACAAGCGGTGCGTGCGCGGCGAGAGCTGGGTCCTGTCGCCGTTAAAAGCCAACACAATGCGTACCGGCGAGTCTTCGTTCTGCGCGTCGGCCAAGTCAGCGCCGGGCGCCAGGCCGTCGATCTTCCAAGAAAAAGCCATGCGGCCTGCTTGCACCGGCGCCGTGTCCATTTGCTGGCGCAAGATGCTCACCGAGCGCTCAGCCGACACCCCCAACGCCGGGCGGCCCTGGATGGCCGCCGCGTCAAACGGCGCAAACGCTTTGCCCGGCAACACAAACGGTTGCCAGTCATGCACCGTTTCGGGTGTTTTGAACAACTGGCGCGCCAACTGCCGCCCAGCCTGGCTGATCAAAGGCTTGGCGCTTGGCCCTGCCCTCGACCGCTCGCCCTCGTCAAAGCTTTCGCTGCGGCGATCAGCCACGCCGTCTGGCGGCGCAGGCACCACCGGAAAGCCCACCGGCAAAGCGCAAGCCACCAGCCCGCACAGTCCCAGAAGTACCAAAACCCGCAGACGCGTCACAGAAAAAACCCAACAGAGCGTCCACCCTCAAAACTGCAACGGCAAACAGGCCCCAAACATGGATTGAGTACTAAATGTCTCTTTTTAACCGCGTTTAAATCAAAAATCGTCATAAAAGCCTCTAAAAAGCACATTTAAGCATGCGCCACCTCGAATAAGACGTGCGCTAAACCCCGGCCAACTCCTACATTGGGCCCTGGCAGCACCTCGCTGCCAACAGCCCACCCAAGGTTCGTCAAACCAACCAGGGCTGTCCTAACCCGGTCATCTCAAGGAGGATCTCATGCTCAAAAAAACACTGGCAGCGCTGCTCGCCCTCTTCGCCGCCGCCGCCTTTGCTGCGGTGGACGTCAACGAGGCCTCAGTGGCCGACCTTGACAGCATCAAAGGCATAGGCCCCGGCACATCCGCCAAAATTGTGGAACAACGCAAAGCCGCCAAGTTTAAAGACTGGGACGATCTGGTTCAGCGCGTTTCAGGCATTGGCGACAAGCGCGCCGCCAAACTGTCTGCCGAAGGGCTGACAGTGGGCGGTGCACCCTACAAAGCGAGCGACAAGAAAGCCGTCGCCGTCAAAACGCCCAAGGCTGTCGCTGCAGCTGAAAAGGCACCGGAGCTGGCGCCAATCAAGAAATAGGCGTCCAACCAGCCACGCATCCGGCTGGCCTCACCAACACCAAAAAACCCGCGTAGGCGGGTTTTTTTTCGTCTCCGGCAAACGAAACAACGAAACACCGCCAATCTTGAGAAGCGTCCATGTGGATGGCGCTGAAGGGACTTGCAAGGCAGGCCTTGTAGCGGCCATGAACCCGCCGGACATGGCCTTGCTGCGCTGCCCCGCCAGCGACACCATGGCATCCCCCGGATAGGCATGCCCCCCCCTGTTGCCGATCCAGAACACGGCGACCAAGCGGAGCCGATTCCTGTGGGCGGGCAACATGGCCCACCCAACCGCCGCAGCCCGCATTTTTTGAGTGGTGGCGCACAGCGATGGGGTCAACTTCATCCACCGCACGCTGCCATGCATTGCTTGGCATCTCCCATGGGCCTGTCCGACGTGGAGCACCCGTGCTAAGAACCGCAGGTTTCACCCCAATCGGCCCCGGTGATGACCGTTTTCACCTTCTTCTTGACTCAAGACGGAGTCTGTGGATCAAAAACAAGGAGAAAGCGGTGCTTCGATCAACATGACCCACTGCCGTCGAGTTGCAGCCGGCGACGTCCAAGTCCGACAGCGTCCACGGTTTAGTGCGCTATGGCGCGGTGCGCAAACGGCCAAAGCAAAGACCGCCTATTCTCGTGCAAGCCTCTGGTACCGAGTAACCTGAAAACTTGTCGGGCCTGCTTCGCGAGATGTGCCCAAACCGGCCCACCCTTCGCACGGAAAAGGGCCGAACACGCTGCATGAACTCGCGTCTGGTCCTACACCTACCTGTGTGACCCTATCTGTGCCTTTTATTGCGAAGAAATGGCACCTCTTAATTGGAATTTGAACCCATTTATTTTGTGACCCCATTTTTTTACGGCTTGCAGCTGGCGTAAAAAAACCCGCCTGGGCGGGTTTTTCATGTGCTCAGCTTATGTGCTGGGCTGGATGTTAGAAGGCGTGGCGCACGCCCACAGCGTACAAGCTGGCTTCGCTGGTTTTCACGCCAGCGGTCTTGCCTTCGGCTACGTTCAAACCACCATACACCGAAGTGCGCTTGGACAAGGCGTAGCTGCCTGCCAAGCTCACGCCCGTGCGCTTTTCGCCGCCTTTGACCGCATTATCCTTGGAGTAAGCCACACCGCCCGAGAGGGTGAGGGCACCCATGGGCACATTGGCACCAATGCTGAACTCGTTGGTTTTCTCGGTCGTTTTTGGTGCCAGCATAGCGGTCTGGCTTACCAAACCGTAGCTCGCCAGCACCGTGGCAACGCCCAAGTCGTAGGACGCATTGATTCGGGTAAAACGTGGATCAAAGGCGCCGCCTTCAAAGTCGATCTGGTGAGCAACGCCAACAAACAGCGGACCGCTGGCGTAATTGGCCTGCATCGAAGTCACGTTTTGCTTCACTGCACCATTTTCGTCGAGCGAATAGCTGATAGCGCCACTGAAACCGCCAAACGATGGGCTGATGTACTTGAAGTTGTTCTTTGGACGCGCGGTGTAACCCGTGCTGTTGAACACAAAGGCTTCGGCCGACAGGGCCGAGTCAAACGACGTGAAAGCCGCGCCGCTGATGTCGTCATAAGCCGCATAGGTGTTGCCCAGCTGGACTTCACCAAAACCACCCGACACGCCCACCCAAGATTGGCGGTCAAAACCACCCGCGCCTACGCCGGTATCAGCAGAAAAACCCTGCTCGAGCAAGAAGTTGGCTTTCAAACCACCACCCAGGTCTTCCGTGCCTTTGAAGCCGATGCGGTTGGCACTCACGCCACCAGCATCGAGCTTGGTTACCGATTTACCGCCAAGGTCGGTGTTGATGCTACCAACCCAAAGGTCAACAACGCCGTACAGCTGCAGGCTTGACTGTGCTTGCGCCGCGCCAGCAACAGAACCGAAAACGGCCAAAGCAACGAGAGATTTTTTCATGGGTACATTCCTTAGTGAGTCGTGGCGTGCCCAGAGCAACAGCACCACAAGGTTTTCGAACAAAAGCAATCCTTTAGATTAATCATATTTTCTAATATGCACCAGATGGCCATCCAAATTAGTTAGTGAATTTGCAGCAAATGTAGCCCGTAGCCAACAGATGCACACTTCATCCGCGCAGAACCCCACAAATGCAAAAACCCACCGTGTCGCCACGGTGGGTTTTTTGGGTTCTGAACCTTCAACTGGCTCGCGCCAGCGTTAGATCAGAAGGTGTGCTTGACGCCAACACCGAAACGGCTGTCCACGCCACCAGCGGCGGTCGCAGCAGCATTGTCGTTGCGCAGACCGCCGTACACGGTGGTGCGCTTGGACAACAGATAAGCAACGCCCAGGCCGTAGCTGGAAGCGCGGTCACCACCGTCAGCCTTGGACGAAGCGTAACCAGCAGACAAAACCATGTTGGCCGCCAAAGGCACGTCAGCGCCAATGGTGAAGTCGGTCACATCAGCTGCACCTGTGGACTTCACCAGACCGTAGCCAGCCAACAGCTTGGCCATACCCAGATCGTAAGAACCGTTCACACGGGTGTACTTCGTTTCTTCAGCGCCGTCTTTATCGATCTGGTAAGCGAAACCGGCGAACGCGGGGCCGCCTTCGTACTTGGCGTGGAAGGCGGTCGACTGCTTGCCCGTGCCTTCTTTCAGCGTGGTGCTGACAGCGCCGCTGATGCCGCCGAAGTCAGGGGTTGCGTAGTACAGACCGTTGGCTGGGTTGGCTGTGTAGCCGCTGCTTGCCCAGATGCCGGTGGGTGCGAGCACCGAGTCGAACACGGGGTTGGTTGCGCCAGCGATGTCGTCGTAAGCAGTCCACATTTTGCCCAGCTTGACTTCACCGAAACCACCGCTCAGGCCAACGTAGGACTGACGCGAGAAAGCTTGACCAACGGTAGCCGAACCATCATCAATGCTGAAACCCTGCTCCAACAAGAAATTGGCTTTCAAGCCACCACCGAGGTCTTCGGTGCCCTTGAAACCCAGACGGCTGCCGCTAACACCACCAGAGGTCATTGCTGCGGACACGCCTTTGTCTTTGTGGATCACAACATCAGCGATGCCATACAGGGTCACGCTGGACTGAGCCATAGCGGCACCGGAAGCGGCCAACACAGCCAGAGCGATCAAAGATTTTTTCATGGGATCTTCCTTTTAAAAATGGGCCCATCGCTGGGCGGGGATGAATCTCAAAGAGACAAGTCATCCTAGCCCCATTCGGGTTTTTACCCACGGGAAAACCCCTAAAGAGTTGTTTTAAATCGTCTAAATGTCTTTTTTTTGACACACTCAACAACAGTCGGGTGCCTTGGTTGCTGATCGCTTTGGGGGCTGCGTTGCCTGAAACTGCCACCGGGCAATCGGTGCACGCCTGGGGAAGCTCGTAACAAAAAAAACCCACTGTGTTACCACAGTGGGTTTGGATCTTATCAACTCACTGGCTTGAGCCAGCGTGCTTGTTAGAACGTGTGGGTCAAAGCCACGGTGTAGCCAGACTTCTCTGCAGCGGCCTTGCTGTCGCGGGCGAAGTCTGCTTCCAGGCGGGTACGCTTGCTCAGCGGGTACTGGTAACCGATAGCGAACTTGGCGTTGGTTGTTACGCCAGTAGTGTCGTTCTTGGCGCGAGCATAGCCAACGCGAGCGGCACCAGGGCCAGCAGGAATCGTGGCGCCGATCAACCAACCTTTGGTTTCAACACCTGCGCCGGTTTCCTTGTTGCCCAGACCGAAGGCGAGCTTAGCCACGCCCAAGTCGTAGGTGGCGAAAGCGTTCAACACATCACCATTGTCAGCGCCGTTGTCCTGGCCCAAACCCACTTCCAGGGCACCGGCTGCGTAGCTGACTGCGAAAGAAGTGTCGTTCTTGGTAGCAGCACCTTCCTTGAGGCCCACAGAAGCAGCCACCTTCACGGGACCAAACGCGCCATCGTAGCGCACGGAGTTGGCAGTGCGGACATAGGTGGTCTGCATACCGATAGCGCGCAGGGCACCCGCGGTATCACCACCCCATGGATCAGCTTTGTTGTTGGCGTTGGTGAAGTTTGCCGTGTACTGGCGGCCGAAGTTGACCGAACCAAAGCCACCCGACAGACCGACAGTGGAGTAGCCGTTGAAGCGCACGCCGGAAGCTTCGCCGTTATCCACACGCAGACGCTCTTCCAGACCGAAGTTTGCCTTCAGGCCGCCACCCAAATCTTCGGAACCCAAGAAACGGACGCGGCTGCCGTGCACTTCGCTCATCGTGCCTTTGGTCTCGCCGATCAGCTTGCCGTAGGAAACATCCAGCTGACCGCTCAGGGTCACGGTGGATTGTGCAAAAGCGGCGCCGGTAACGGCCACAGCGGCCAGAGCAATCAGGGTCTTTTTCATTGAGAAATTCTCCAAGGTTGTAAAAAGAGAGGCCTCGGGTCTGTGCCCTTGAACCAACCTCCGTTTCGGAAGCTGGAGTGATTGCAACAGAATGCGGCCGGGTTCGCCAAGGGGCGCCGCACCGCCGGGTTCATAATTTGGGTAAACCCTAGCATTTTTGTTGCCTTGAAACGACACAAACGGCAGCAGCTGAAACACACGGCACGGTGTGAGCGCGTGCGTGTGGCGGTTCAACAGGCGACGCAATCTGTGCAGGCGCCGGGGTGAAGCAACCAGGCGAACTCACTGCGCTGCGCTCTGAGCTTTCATCTAATCTACGGGTTGAGGCCGTGCGCTGCTGGGCTCCCATCTGCCACGCAACCCCAACCCACCCACAAACAAACTTGAACGGAGTCTCCCCATGCGACTGGACCCTTTGCTCACCGCCGCCGACGCCGCGTTGCGGACGCTGTTTGTACCGGCCCGCGCTTCGCGCGACTGCCCGACCGTGCCTGAAATGCCCAACGCGCCGTTGACCGATGCAGAGCGCCAGCTTTCTGGCGCGCTGATGCGGGTGAACCACGTGGGCGAGGTGTGTGCGCAGGCGCTTTACACGGCGCAGGCGCTGGCGGCGCGCAGCCCGGGGGGCGGCAAGGCACCCAACCGGGCGCTGGCGGCGCAGCTGGATGCTGCGGGCCGCGAAGAAACCGACCACTTGGCCTGGACGAAGGCGCGGCTGGATGAGCTGGGTGCGCGGCCTTCTGTGCTGAACCCGTTGTGGTACGCCGGGGCTTTTGGGCTGGGCTTGCTGGCGGGGCGCATGGGGCCGGGGGTGAGCCTGGGCTTTGTGGTGGAAACGGAGCGCCAGGTGGAAGCGCACCTGGCCAGCCACATGGACCGCCTGCCGCCGGGCGACCAGGCTTCGCGCGCCATCGTGGCGCAGATGAAGGACGACGAGGCCCGCCACGCCCGCGAGGCGCAGCATGCTGGGGCGGTAGAGCTTGCGGCACCGGTGCGCGGCCTGATGCGGGCAGCGGCCAAGGTGATGACGACGGTGGCGCACCGGGTGTGACCCTGGGAGGCGACGCTGCCGGCGCGCCAAGCCTTCAGCGGGCTCAGACCGAACAGTGAGTAACTGGAACGGACTTCAACGGATGTAAGTCTTGCGGCAAAAGTCCAGCAGCTGGTCGTGCCAACGGAGCAACTCGGGGGCGCTGCCGAGCATGGCTTCAAAAAACGCGTGCAGCGTCTTCGGGTCGTCTTCGTATTCGTGGTTGACGGCGTTGCGCAGTTCGCGAATTTCTTTCCAGCGGTCCACCGAGTCCGGGCAGCCCAACTTTTCCATGTACAACAGTACGGCCGTGAGCGGCTCTGAAGGCTTTTCCTACTCCAGCGCCACAGCTTTCATGGTTTTGCCCATGTGCTCTTGAAATTCACTGAAGCGCATACGAAACGCTGCCAGAGACTCGTGCTGATCGGGCTGTAGGCATGCCCACTCTTGAATAGGCAGCAATTTTTCAATTTGGGCCAGCGAATACAGAAGGTACTCGCGCATGCGCCCGAGGTGGTCCAGCTTTTTCCAGATCAATGCCTGGTGCTCACTCGTAAAAGGATGCCCTCGTGCTTGGCGATTAGGCTGATAGGGCTGACATCGCCAATGGGTTTGACCACCAGGTCCACCGGCATGTCCAGCAGTTCCTGCAGCTTGTTCTTGCAGCGAATCTTTTGCATGAGCAGCGGATTGGTCATCTCCACGTACAGGCCAACGTCGCCGCCCCTTTTTTGATCGTCCACGCGAGAGCCGAACAAGGTCACCCTGACGCCTTCTCCGAGCAAGGCTGCCGTGGTGCTTTTGATATCGGCAATCTGGACAGGGGTGAGTCGCATGGGTCGTTTAGACAGAGGAAAAGGGGCTATGCAGAAACGTCAACCAGCTCAAAACCGGTGGTGATTTCAGCCGTTTTGCCCAGCATGATGCTGGCTGAGCAGTATTTGTCGTGGCTCATGGCGATGGCGCGTTCTACGGCCACGGCTGGAATGCCTTTGCCGGTGACGGTGAAGTGCATGTGGATTTTGGTGAAGACTTTGGGGTCGACTTCGGCGCGCTCGGTGGTGAGCTTGACGCTGCAGCCGCGCACGTCGTGGCGGCCGCGTTTCAAGATGAGCACCACGTCGTAGGCGGTGCAGCCGCCGGTGCCGGCGAGCACGGTTTCCATGGGGCGGGGAGCCAGGTTGGCGCCGCCATTTTCAGGTTTGGCGGCATCGGGGGCGCCGTCCATGGTGAGCACATGGCCGCTGCCGGTTTCGGCCACAAAGCCCATGTGAGAGCGGGTGCCGGCGGCGCCGGTCCAGGTGACGGTGCATTCCATAAGGGTTCCCAGCGTGAAATAAGTAGCGAAGTTTGGGCAAGCTCTCTAAAAGCTAGCAGAAGACCGCCTAAATATGTTGCGTTGCAGCATGCAGGCGGTATACTCGTGCCATTGTATTTAAGGTTGTCTCCTCTACCCTCCACGGGTGGATTTAAGCCCGGACCGGTTCTGCCAGTCCGGGTTTTTTTTGGCCGTTTTTGGGTCTCGATATGATCCAGACAGAGGAAATACCATGCCCGCTCCATCCCAAAAGACCGCTTCCCACACCGATTTGCCGCCAACGTCCCCTGTCACAGCGCTGACCCCGGCCGACTATTTGAAGAAAATTTTGACTGCCCGGGTGTACGACGTGGCGGTGGAGTCGGCGCTGGAGCCGGCCAAAAACCTGAGCCGACGGCTGAACAACACGGTGTTGCTCAAACGCGAAGACCAGCAACCGGTGTTCAGCTTCAAGCTGCGCGGGGCTTACAACAAGATGGCGCACCTGACACCGCAGCAGCTGAAAAAAGGCGTGATCTGCGCTTCGGCCGGCAACCACGCGCAGGGCGTGGCGCTGGGCGCGAGCAAGCTGGGCACGCGGGCGGTGATTGTGATGCCGACCACCACGCCGCAGGTGAAGGTGGACGCGGTGCGCGCACTGGGCGGCGACGTGGTGCTGCACGGCGACAGCTATTCCGACGCCTACACCCACGCGGTGGCGCTGCAGAAAAAGCAGGGCCTGACGTTTGTGCACCCGTTTGACGACCCGGACGTGATCGCGGGCCAAGGCACGATTGCCATGGAAATCTTGCGCCAGCTGCAAAGCCTGGGCTCGGACCACCTGGACGCGGTGTTTGTGGCCATTGGCGGCGGTGGTCTGATTTCGGGCGTGGCCAACTACATCAAGGCGGTGCGCCCGGAGATCAAGGTGATCGGGGTGCAGACCACGGACTCGGATGCGATGCTGCGGTCGGTGAAGGCGGGTGAGCGGGTAACGCTGCCCGACGTGGGCCTGTTTGCCGATGGCACGGCGGTGAAGCTGGTGGGCGAGGAAACCTTTCGCATTGCCAGCGGCCTGGTGGACGACTACGTGGTGGTGGACACCGATGCGGTGTGTGCCGCCATCAAAGATGTGTTTGTGGACACGCGCAGCATTGTGGAGCCCTCGGGCGCGCTGGCGGTGGCAGCCATCAAACAATACGTGGCCAAGCACAAGACCAAGGGCCAGACCTACGCCGCCATTTTGTGCGGCGCCAACATGAACTTTGACCGGCTGCGCTTTGTGGCCGAGCGGGCCGAGGTGGGTGAGGAGCGCGAGGCGCTGTTTGCGGTGACGATTCCGGAAGAGCGCGGCAGTTTTCGGCGGTTTTGCGAACTGATTGGCAGCTTACCAGGCACGCCGCGCAATGTGACGGAGTTCAACTACCGGGTGCACGACGCGGCCAAAGCGCATGTGTTTGTGGGGCTGACGACGCAGGGCAAGGGCGAGTCGCGCGAAATTGCGGGCCACCTGGGCAAACAGGGCTTTGAGGCGCTTGACCTGACGCACGACGACCTGGCGCAAGAGCACATTCGGCACATGGTGGGCGGACATTCGCCGCTGGCGAACGACGAGCGCCTGCTGCGTTTTGTGTTTCCCGAGCGGCCCGGTGCCTTGCTGAAGTTTTTGAGCCTGATGCGACCGGGCTGGAACATCAGCCTGTTTCATTACCGCAACCAGGGCGCTGACTATGGGCGCATTTTGGTGGGCTTGCAGGTGCCGCCGAAAGACGACAAGGCTTTTGCCAAATTTCTGGACACGCTGGGCTACCCCTACGTGGAAGAAACGCAGAACCCGGTGTACCGGCTGTTTCTTAAAAGCTGACGAGAGGCCCACCGCATGTCCGTCGATTCTGTTTTTGAATCTGTCACTGGAGCGCGCAAAGCCGTGTTGCCTTCGGGCTTGAGGCTGCCTGCGGTGCTCCCCACAGCCGACGAGGCGCTGGACGCCAGCTTGGCCCAACGGCTGGCGCACGACGGCTTCCCCGCGCACGCGCTGGGGCGGCTGGAAGCCTTGGTGTTGCAGCTGGCGCGCATTCAAAGCACCAACGCGCAAAGTTTTGATCTGCTGGCTTTCGACTCGCCCCAAGTGGTGGTGTTTGCCGCCGACCACGGCATTGCCGACGAGGGTGTGTCGGCCTTTTCGCTGGAGGTGACGCAACAGCGTGTTTTGCAAATGCTGCGGGGCCGGGCGCCCGTGAACACGCTGGCTGCGCTGCACGGCTTTGAGGTGACCGTGGTGGACGCCGGGCTGGCTTCGCACGTTGTCTTGCCCGAAGACGCCACGCGGCGGGTGCCGCTGGTCGTGCGAAAAATTGGGCACGGCACACGCAACATGGTGCTGAGTCCGGCCATGTCGATCACGCAGGCCGTGGCCGCCCTGCATGCGGGTATGGACGTGGTGAAACACCTGCCCGGCAATGTGCTGGCGCTGGGTGATGTGGGCGTGGGCAGCACGTCGTGTGCGGCGTTGCTGCTGTCGCGATTGTGCGGCGTGCCGCTGGCCGACGCATGCGGGCGCGACCACCACCAGGAAGGCGGTCTGAACAACAGCCAGCTGCAAAACAAGCTGGAAAAGCTGTTTGCTGCGGCGTCAAGACACCGCAAGGCGGTGACGCCGCTGGACGCATTGGCGGCCATGGGTGGCTTCGAAATTGCCATGATGGTGGGCGCCATGCTGCAAGCCGCCAGCGAGCGCCGCGTGGTGCTGGTGGACGGCTTTGTGGCCGGCGCTGCGGCGCTGGTGGCGCGCGGTTTGTGCCCGGCGGTGGCCGATTACCTGGTGTTTGGGCACCGCTCAGCCGAGCCGGGGCACCGCCTGCTGCTGATTCACCTGCAAGCCCAACCGCTGCTGGACATGGAATTGCGCGTGGGCCAGGCTTCGGGCGCCCTGCTGGCCTGGCCGCTGCTGCAGGCGGCGCAAAGTTTGCTGGAACCCTGAACCGGGGAACCGGGTCCGTGCGTCTTGCGCTCAGGGTGCAGTAGCTGGCATTTCGGGCAACGAAAGCTCTACCGTGGCGGGCCCTTGCAGCGTGGGGCCCAGGCGGGCGGTGGTGCGGCTCACGGCCTGCAGCACCAGGCCACCGTCCAGCACGGCGCCCACGCGGTAAGGGCGGGGTGGCTGGCCATCGAGGCCGATCAAGGCCGCGCCTTGGGCCGCGCCCACCGCCACAACGCCCAACAAGACGTAACGGCTGGGCACGGCGACCGGTGCCTGAGCCACTCCGGAAGACACCGCCGGCGGCAAAAAACCCAGCGCGCGGGCCACCACCGCCGGGTCTGCTACGGGCAGCGCCATGGGTGCCGCCGCCACGGCCGTGACCGGTGTTCGGCCCCAGGCCAGCAACACCCAGTAACCCGCGCTCAAGCCGGCGGCGAGCCACAGCATCCCTGCGGCCGCAGCAGCCCAGGGCCGACGCGCGTTCAAGGCGCTGGCATGGCCGTCGCCGGGGTAAACGGAATGGCTGAAAGAGGATGCCTGGGTCATAGGGCCGCATTATGATGGACGCTGGAGCCCAAGAGCCCAGCACGCTCTCGGCCTTGTTGACCTTGGACAACGCGCCACCGCAGGGAAATTGACATGAACCACACCGACACCCTCACCCACCGCCCCACCCGCCTGCCGTTCGGTTTTAGGCGTGCGTTGCAGCGGGGTTTCACGCTCATTGAACTCATGGTGGTGCTGGTCATCATCGGCGTGCTGGCGGCTTTGATCGTGCCAAACGTGCTCGACCGCGCCGATGACGCCCGGGTGACCGCGGCCAAGACGGACGTCAACAACCTGATGCAGGCGTTAAAGCTGTACCGGCTGGACAACCAGCGCTACCCCAGCAGCGAGCAGGGCCTGAACGCGCTGGTGACCAAGCCCACGGCCAGCCCGCTGCCGCCCAACTGGCGGCCCTACCTGGAAAAGCTGCCGGCCGACCCCTGGAGCCGCCCTTACCAGTACCTCAACCCTGGCGTGCATGGCGAGGTGGACGTGCTGTCGCTCGGTGCCGACGGCCAGCCCGGCGGCGAAGGCCGCGATGCGGATATAGGCAGCTGGCAGTGAGCCAGCGCCCTTTTGCCAGCTGCGTGGCCACCGTTTCCCTTGGGAAATGCGGCGCGTTGGTTGGCGACCACTGAATCTTGGGCATGCCCAGCCAGGCGCGCGGTTTCACCCTGCTGGAGCTGATGGTGGTGGTGGCCATTGTGGCGCTGGCCACCGCTGGCGCCACGCTGGCCCTGCGCGACAGCAGCGCCACGCAGCTGGAGCGAGAAGGCCTGCGCTTGTCGGCGTTGCTGGAGTCGGCACGGGCGCAGTCGCGCACCAGCGGCGTGCCGGTGGTGTGGCGCCAGCGGCCAGACGGATTTGAATTTTTGGGTGTGAAACCCCGGCGCAACAGCCAAGATTCCCTGGCCGAACCGCGCGCCTGGCTCAACCCCGAAACCCGCGCCGAGGTGACGCAACCGACCGGCGCCCAGGTGCTGGTGCTCGGCCCCGAGCCGCTCATTGCGGCGCAGCGGCTGGTGCTGCTGCAGGGCGACAAGCAGCTGACGCTGGCCACCGACGGCCTGTCGCCCTTTGCGGTGGTGCCCACACCATGAAACAACGCGGCTTCACGCTGGTCGAAATTTTGGTGGCGCTGGCGGTGGTGGCCATTACCTTGTCGGCTGGACTGCAGGCCACGGGCGCCCTGACCCGCGCAGCCTCCCGCCAGAGCGACCAGTGGCTGGCCCAGCTCTGCGCCGAAAACGAATTGACGCGGCTGCGCCTTGCGCGCCAGCTGCCGGGGGTGGGCGACAGCACCGTGAGCTGCGAGCAGGCCGGGCAGGCGCTGCAGGTGCGGTTGGCGGTGCTGCCCACGCCCAACCCAAACTTTCGCCGCGTTGACGCGGTGGTGACGGCGCCAGTGGACGGGGTGGCGGTGCAGCTGCTCACACTGTCCACGGTGCTGGGGAGGTATTGATGGCTCCCCCCCGCAGCGCTTCGCGCTACCCCCTCCAGGGGGCAACGCCTGCGGTCCGGCAAAGCCGGCCCCGCGGCATTCTGGGTTCGGGCATGTCGCGCCGGTCAAAAGAACGTTTGGGACCTCCTTCACGGTCGCGCGGCTTCACGCTGATCGAATTGCTGGTCGCCATCACGATCATGTCGATGCTGGCGCTGCTGAGCTGGCGTTCGCTGGACGGCATGACGCGCACCCAGACGCTGACCCAGCAGCGCGCCGACGAGTTGCTGCGGCTGCAGGCAGCGCTGGGCCAGTGGGGCGCCGATCTGGACGCGGTGGTGGAAACGGGCGAAGTGACCGCGCTGGAGTTCAACGGCCAGGTGCTGCGCATGACGCGGCGCGACAGCAGCGAAGCGGGTTTGCAAAGCCCTGGCATTCGCGTGGTGGCCTGGGCGCGGCACACGCCAGATCAGCGCTCGGACCCGGCAGCAATAGGGTCGGCTGGCAACGCCAGCGCGGGCTCGGCCCAATGGGTGCGCTGGCAGTCGCCCCCGCTGGTGCGGCGCGACGAGCTGGCACGGGCTTGGCAGCGAGCGGCCGAATGGGGCAGCGGCTCGCGGCTGACCGCCAGTGGCAGCGCGGGCGGTGGCAACGACAGCGCGATGGCGCTCTTTGGCCTTGACCAGTGGCAACTGTTCTACCACCGTGGCGAGACCTGGGTGAACCCGCAGTCGTCGGTGGGCACAGAGGCCACCGGCGGTGAAGTGGCGGGCACCACGCCAGCCACCGAGATGCCCGATGGCGTGCGGCTGGTGTTGACGCTGTCGACCGGGCAAAGCCTGTCGGGCCAGCTGGTGCGCGACTGGGTGCGCCCCAATTTGCAGGCGGGCCGGCCATGAGCCGCCCACGCCAGCTCCGGCACGCTGCACAGCGCCAGCGCCAGCGCGGCGCGGCACTGCTGCTGGCCATGCTGGTGGTGACGCTGGTGGCCACGCTGGCTTCGGCCGCGCTGTGGCAGCAGTGGCGGGCCACCGAGGTGGAAACCGCCGAACGCCAGCGCTTGCAGGCGGGCTGGATTCTCACCGGCGCTTTGGACTGGGCGCGCCTGATCTTGCGCGAAGACGCTCGCGGCAACCAGAACAACGGCAACGCCGACCACCTGGGCGAGCCCTGGGCCATGCCGCTGGAAGAGGCCCGCTTGTCCGGCTTTCTGGCGGCCGATCGCGACAACAACACCGACGATGTGCTGCAGGCTTTTTTGTCGGGCGAAGTGATTGACATGCAATCGCGGCTCAACTTCATGAACGTGGTGAAGCTGGACAACACCGGCACAGCGACCACGGCCGAGATCTCAGAACCCGACTTGGCGGCCCTCACGCGCTTGTACGAACAACTGGACCTGCCATTGCCTGAACTCACCGCCGCAGTGAACGAACTGCGCAGCACCATCGAGCTGGCCGCCAACGACCCCATGCCCTCGCGCACCGCGCTCAAGCCCCGCAAGCTGGCCCACCTGGGCTGGCTGGGCATTGGGCCGGGCAGTCTGGCGGCGCTGGAGCCGCATGTGGCGGTGTTGCCCGAGCGCACCACGCTCAACATCAACACGGCCAGCCCGCAGGCCCTGGCGGCCAGCATGCCGCAGCTGGATATGGCGCAAGCGCAGCGCCTGGTGACCGAGCGCGAGCGCAGCCCCTTCAAGACCCTGGCCGAGGCCAGTCGACTGCTGCCGGCGTTGGAGGGCCAGTTGTCCGGCGCCCGGCACGGCACCCGAAGCCGCTATTTCGAGGTGCTTGGCCGCCTGCGGCTGGACGACGCGGTGATTGAAGAGCGCTCGCTGGTGGTGCGGAACAACCTGGATGTGCGCGTGAGCTGGCGCGAGCGCACCGCCGGGCGGTAATTCGGCCACGGACTGCACCCCCTCAATTCACTGCCTTGCAGGCTCTCTAGAATGGTACCCACCCGTTTCCCACCCCACCGACGCTCCACCCTGTGCTGATCCTCACCCCATCCGACTTCTCCGTCGCGCCCGCCAGCGGGCCCACGGCCCTGCTCGACTGGGCGACGTCCAGCGACGGCCAGCTGGTGCTGGACCACGGACACTGCGCGGCCTCGCTGTTGCCGCGCGACGACGATGTGGTGCTGGTGTTGCCCCTGCGGGCCATTTCGTGGCACCGCCTGGCGCTGCCCAAAGTGGCCAGTGCCAAGCTGCGGGCCGTGCTGGACGGCTTGCTGGAAGAACGCGTGCTCAGCGACACCGGCGAGCTGCATTACGCCCTGGAACCGGGCGGTCGCTCGGGGCAGACGGTGTGGGTCGCCGCCTGCAACAAGGCCTGGCTGCAAAGCTGGCTGCAGGCCCTGGAAGCCGCAGGGCGCCCGGTGGCGCGCATCGCGCCCGCGCTGTGGCCATTGCCTGCGTCGGCGCTGACCACCCCCGAGCACCCCGCTTCACCCACGCTGCACTGGGCGCACGACGAGGGCAACCAGGTGTGGCTGGCCAGCGCCAGCCCGCTGGGCGTGCGCTGCACCCCGCTGCGCGAAGGCGGCCACAGCACATTCGGCGAGTCGGCCTTTGGCGCCCTGGCGGCAGCCACCGGCACACCGCCCACCGACCCCTGGGCAGCCGACCCGCAGACCACGCGCTGGCTCGCCGACCCGGCTGCAGCCTCACTGGCCGAGCGCACGCTGGACCAACGCTTTGAACCCGTGCCCCGACCCGTGTGGCTGCTGCAGTGCGCGCAGTCCGACTGGAACCTGGCCCAGTTTGACCTGAGCCTGTCATCGGGCGCACGGCGCGGGCAGCGCTTGAAACAACAGCTGCGCCGCTGGCGCAGCGCACCCGCCTGGCGGCCAGCCCGCTGGGGCTTTGTGGCCCTGCTGGCGGTGCAACTGGTGGGGCTGAACGTGGCGGCGTGGTCTGAACGCAGCAGCCTGGACGCCAAGCAGCAAGCCATGCGCCAGACCCTGCAACAAGGCTTTCCGCAGGTGGCGCTGGTGCTGGACGCGCCGCTGCAAATGCGCCGCGAGCTGACCCGGCTCCAGCAAGCCAGCGGCACGCTGTCGGCCGGCGACCTGGAAACCATGCTGGGTGCGCTGACCCAGGCGGCCCCTGGCGATCTGCCTGTGCCCACCGTGCTGGGCTACACCCCGGGTGAAGGCCGTTTCAGTGGCTGGCGTGCCAGCGAAGACCAGGTGCGCGCCCTGCAGCAGAGCCTGGAGCGCAGCGGCTGGCGAGCCCGCTTTGACGGCAACGAACTGACGCTGCAACCCACCGAGCGCTGACCATGGCCAAGACCCTCAACACAACCCCCTTGACCCGCTGGGCCGCGCCACTGCAAGCCGCGCTGGCCCGCTTGGCCCCGCGCGAACGGCGCGCCGTCACCTTGGCGGCCTGGGTGGTGGGCCTGGGCCTGCTGTGGTGGCTGGCGGTGGCGCCCGCCCTCTCCACGCTGCGACAGGCACCCGAGCGCCACGCTCGCATCGACGCTCAGCTAAGCCAGATGCGCAGCATGGCTGCCACCGCAGACAACTTGCGCGCGCAAAACAGCGCCAGGCCCATGAACCGCGACGACGTGTTGCGCGCGCTGGAACAAGCCACCGCCGGCCTGGCCGGCACCGCCCAGCTGGCGGTGCTGGGTGACCGCGCCACCCTGACGCTGAAAAACACACCTCCCGATGCGCTGGCGCAATGGCTGTCGCAGGTGCGCGTGAATGCCCGGCTGATGCCGCTGGAAGCCAAGCTCAACCGCGCCACCGAGCCCGCCGCCTGGAGCGGCACGCTGGTGCTGGGCGGCCCCGGATTGGGCGGGAGCTGACGCATGGCAGGCACCTGGCCCCAACGCGCCGCCTGGCTGGGCGCTCTGGCCGGGCTGGCGCTGGCGCTGCTGCTATTTGCTCCGGCACGCTGGCTGGCACAGGCGCTCAACAGCGCCACTGGCGGTCAGCTGCAACTGGTCAACCCCAGCGGGACCCTCTGGCGAGGCCAGGCCGACCTGCTGCTGACCGGTGGCGAGGGCAGCCGCAGCGAGTCGGCCCTGCCCCAGGGTGTGCGCTGGCGGCTGAGCCCGCAGTGGGCCTCGGGCGCACCGGCTGTGGGCTTGCTGCTTGTGGCGCCTTGCTGCACGCCCAAGCCCGTCGCGCTGCGGCTGCTGCCCCGCTGGGGTGGCGCCGAATTGCGCGTGGCAGCGTCCAGCAGCCGCTGGCCAGCCGACCTGCTGGTGGGCCTGGGAACCCCCTGGAATACGCTGCACATGGAAGGCCAGCTGGCCCTGCAGACCGAAGGCCTCACGCTGCGCTGGGACCAGGGCCGCACCAACCTGCAAGGCAGCCTGGTGGTTGACGCACAAGACCTGTCTTCGCGCCTGTCGCGCCTGCGCCCCCTGGGCAGCTACCGTTTTGAACTCAAAGCCGCTGCCGATGGTCACACCGCCACACTGGACCTGAGCACCCTGCGCGGCGACCTGCTGCTGCAAGGCAACGGTCAGTGGGTGGGTGGCCGGCTGCGCTTCAAGGGCGAGGCCCAGGCCGCCGCTGGCCGCGAAGAAGCCTTGGCCAACCTGCTCAACATCATGGGCCGGCGCCAGGGGCCGCGCTCGGTGTTCAACATTGGCTGACCGAGCCACAACCGCCACGATGGCCCCTGCCTTATGCCCGCAAGACCATGCCGATCACGTGCCCGGAACCCTTGGGCGGTGGACCGGTTCATTCAACGCAACATTGCGCCACCCCACGGCCTGCGCACCGGTGTTCGCGATAGGATCAAAACATGAACAAGAATGACTTCTGTGGCAACGCGACACGCCCCGCCTCTGGGCCGCGTACACCATCCCACAGCGCCACGTTGACCGGTTTGGCCCTGAGCACCTGCCTGGCGCTGAGCCTGGGTGGGGTGCCCGCGCCCTCGCAGGCCCAGAGCCGCGCCAGCGAGCCGGTGGTACTGAATTTTGTGGGCGCTGAAATTGAGGCCGTGGCCCGCACCATGGCCACCATCACCGGGCGCAATGTGGTGGTGGACCCGCGGGTGAAGGGCACCATCAACCTGGCGACCGAACGCGCCGTGACGCCCGCCGCAGCGCTCAACCAGTTTGCGGCCGTGCTGCGGCTGCAGGGTTTTTCGCTGGTGGACACGGGGGGCCTTTACAAGATTGTTCCCGAGTCCGACGCCAAGCTGCAAGGCACCGTGGTCAATGCGGGGGCGGTGGCCTCGCTGCCCACCTCCAACCAGATCGTGACGCAAATCTTCCGACTCAACCACGAATCAGCCAACAACCTGGTGCCGGTGCTGCGCCCACTCATCGGGCCCAACAACACCATCAACGTCAACCCCGGCAACAACTCGCTGGTGATCACCGACTACGCCGACAACCTGCAGCGGATTGGCCGGATCATCTCAGCGCTCGACATTGCCGGTGCCACCGATGTGGAAGTTATCCCGCTGCAGCATGCGGTGGCGGTGGACATGGTGGCCTTGGTGAGCCGCCTGATTGAATCGGGCAGCGGTGGCGCTGCCGGACAGGCGGACCAAAGCTACAAAACCACGCTGGTGGCCGAGCCACGCAGCAACAGCCTGGTGCTGCGCGCGGCCAACCCGGCGCGGCTGGCGCTGGTGCGCTCGTTGGTGGCGCGGCTGGACCAGCCCACCTCACAAAGCATGAGCGGCAACATCCACGTGGTGTACCTCAAAAACGCCGACGCCGTGTCGCTGGCGACCACGCTGCGCGCGGCCATGGCCGGTGAGTCGGGTGGCGGAGGCGGTGGTGGCTCAGCCGCTGCAGCCCGCCCAGCCACGGCAGGCAGCCCGGCCACTTCGCCAGTGGCGGCCAGCGCGGCGCCATCAACCGGCGGCCAGATTCAGGCCGACCCGGCCACCAACGCGCTGATCATCACCGCGCCCGAGCCGCAATACCGCCAGCTGCGCGCCGTGATCGACCAGCTCGACTCGCGCCGGGCGCAGGTGTATGTGGAGAGCCTGATCGCGGAGGTCAATGCCGACAAGGCGGCCGAGTTCGGCATCCAATGGCAAGGACCCCTCGGCAACTCAGGCAGCAGCCTGATCGGTCTGCTCGGCACCAACTTCGGCGCTGGTGGCAACAACATTTTCAACCTCGCCGCAGCCGCTCCAGGCACCGTCGCACCCGGGGCGGGTTTCAATCTGGGCTTGGCTGCGCAGAAAAACGGTGTGTACTTCCTGGGTTTCCTGGCCCGCTTCCTGCAGTCCACGGGCGAGGGCAACGTGCTGTCCACCCCCAACCTGCTGACGCTGGACAACGAAGAAGCCAAGATCGTGATCGGCCAGAACGTGCCGTTTGTGACCGGCCAGTTCACCAACACCGGCAGCAACGAGGGCTCGGTCAACCCGTTCCAGACCATCGAACGCAAGGACGTGGGCATCACGCTGCGGGTCAAGCCGCAGATCAGTGAAAACGGCAGCATCAAGATGACCCTCTTCCAGGAGGTCAGCAGCGTGCAGGCCTCGTCGGTCGGGTCCAGCAACGGCCTCATCACCAACAAGCGCACCATTGAGTCGACGGTGCTGGTGGACGACGGCGCCATTGTGGTGCTGGGCGGTCTGCTGCAAGACGAGTATTCGGGCAACGAAGACAAGGTGCCCGGACTGGGCGATGTGCCGCTGTTTGGCAACCTGTTCAAAAACCAAAAGCGTGCCCGCAAGAAAACCAACCTGATGGTGTTTTTGCGACCGGTGGTGATGCGCGATGCGCGCGAGACCAGCAACCTCACCATGGACCGCTACGAGTTGATGCGCGCCATACAAAAGGACAACCAGCCCAAGGCCAGCAGCATGCTGGGCGTGAACGAAGCGCCGGTGCTGCCGCCGCAGCGAGCCCCCGCTGCGCTGCTGCCCACCGAGCCGGGCGTGCCCGCACCGCTGGCACCGGCAACCGCTCCGCAGTGAGGCCCCGGCTGTGAAATACCCGCTGCCCTACGCCTTTGCCCGCGAACACCACTGGCTGCTGGAAGACGACGGTCAGGCCCTGACCTTGCTCGGCAGCAACTCGCAGGCCGCCGACGCGGCCGCACAAATCCGCCGGCTGTCGGCGCTGTCTGAAATTTTGCGCCGCCACGACGTGCGCGACATCCACTGGGAAAGCGGCGACACGCTCAAGCAGCGCATCAGCGCCGCTTATGCCCAGGGCGAGTCCAGCGCGGCGGCGGTGGTGAGCGAAGTGCAGAGCGACGTGGACCTGAGCCGCATGATGCAAGACCTGCCGGCCATTGAAGACCTGCTGGAAGCGGCCGACGACGCACCCATCATCCGCATGCTCAACGCCCTGCTCACGCAGGCCGCGCGCGACGGCGCCAGCGACATCCACATTGAGCCCTACGAACGCCATTCCAGCGTGCGGTTTCGGGTGGACGGCACGCTGCGCGAGGTGGTGCAGCCCAACCGCGCGCTGCACGCCGCGCTCATCAGCCGCCTGAAGATCATGGCCGAGCTGGACATTTCAGAAAAACGCCTGCCGCAAGACGGCCGCATTTCGCTGCGTATCGGCACCCGCGCAGTGGACGTGCGCGTGTCCACCCTGCCGAGCGCCCACGGCGAACGCGCGGTGCTGCGCCTGCTGGACAAAAGCGAAAGCAAGCTCAGCCTGGAAGCGGTGGGCATGCAAGGCGATGTGCTGGCGCGCTTTCGCCACCTCATCACGCAGCCCCACGGCATCATTCTGGTGACCGGCCCCACCGGCTCGGGCAAAACCACCACGCTCTACGCCGCCCTGCAGCGCCTGGACGCCAGCGCACAAAACATCATGACGGTGGAAGACCCGATTGAATACGAGCTGGCCGGCGTGGGCCAGACGCAGGTGAACGCCAAGATCGACCTCACGTTTGCCAAAGCGCTGCGGGCCATCCTGCGGCAAGACCCGGACGTGATCATGATCGGCGAGATCCGCGACTTCGAGACCGCGCAAATCGCCATCCAGGCCTCGCTCACCGGCCACCTGGTACTGGCCACGCTGCACACCAACGACGCGGCCAGCGCCGTGACCCGACTGGCCGACATGGGCATTGAGCCGTTTTTGCTGTCCAGCTCGCTGCTGGGCGTGCTGGCACAGCGGCTGGTGCGCAAGCTGTGCACCCACTGCCGCCGCCAAGACGACCAGGGCCGCTGGCACCCGGTGGGCTGCGCCCACTGCGGCAACACCGGCTACAAGGGCCGCACCGGCATTTATGAATTGCTTGTGGTGGACGACGCGATCCGCCCGCTCATTCACAACCGCGCCGCCGAAAGCCAGATCTTCGCGGCTGCCCAGGCCGGTGGCTTGCGCTCCATGCGAGAAGACGGCCAGCACCTGATCGATGCCGGCATCACCTCACTGGAGGAGGTGATGAGTGTGACCAGGGATTGACCCCCCACGCCGCCTGCGGCTTCACCCCCCAGGGGGCGATGCGGTGCGGTCGGCCAAGCCGGTTCCGCTGCCTCCTGGATGGGGGGCTCGCGCACAGGACTGGTCAGATGTACGCTAGCGACGGCTCACCTCATACCCCACTCTTCTTCACATGCCCGCCTACACTTTTGAAGCCCTGGACGCCCGGGGTGCCACGCAAAAAGGCCTGATCGACGCCGACACCGCCAAGGCTGCGCGCAGCCTGTTGCGCGCGCGCTCGCTCGTGCCCCTGTCGGTGGAGCCCGCCACTTCGGCCGGGGGTGAACAGCGGGCGCAGGGGCTCAACATCACGCTGTGGGGCGGTAGCGTGTTCAACGCCACCACCCTGGCGGTGTGGACCCGCCAGCTCGCGGGCCTGGTGGCGGCAGGCTTGCCGCTGGAACGCGCCCTGGCCGCCCTGACCGAAGAAGCAGAAGAAGACAAGCAGCGCAACCTGATGGCCGACCTGCGCTCCGAGGTGAACGGTGGCTCGCCATTTGCGCGTGCGCTGGCGCGGCACCCCAAAGAGTTTGCCGACATCTACACCGCCGTGATCGCGGCCGGGGAGCAAAGCGGCCAGCTCGGCACGGTACTGGAGCGCCTGGCGGACGACCTGGAAACGCGCGAAGCGCTCAAAAACAAGCTGATTGCCGCCTCGCTCTACCCGGCCATCGTCACTGTGGTGGCCATCGTCATCGTGGTGTTTCTGGTGGCTTATGTGGTGCCGCAGGTGGCCGGGGTGTTTGCTGGCAGCAAGCGCGCCCTGCCGTTTTTGACGGTGGTGATGCTGAACCTGAGCGACTTCGTGCGCAGCTACGGCTGGCTGATGCTGGGCGCTCTGGTGCTGGGCAGCGGCGCGCTGACGATGGCGCGGCGCAACGCCGGCCTGCGCCTGACCATGGACGCCGCCTGGCTGCGTCTGCCACTGGTGGGCAAGCTCGCCCGGGGCTACAACGCGGCCCGCTTTGCGGGCACGCTGGCCATGCTGGCGGCGGCGGGGGTGCCCATTTTGCGGTCGCTGCAAACCGCCGCCGAAACCCTGAGCAACCAGGCCATGCGTGCCGACGCGCTGGACGCGCTGGTGCTGGTGCGCGAGGGTGCGCCGCTGGCTTCGGCCCTGGGCAGCAAAAAACGCTTTCCGCCGCTGGTGGCCATGTTTGCCCGGCTGGGCGAACAAACCGGCCAACTGCCCGCCATGCTGGGCCGGGCCGCCGACCAGCTCAGCGCCGAGGTGCAACGCCGCGCCATGCACCTGGCCACCATCCTGGAACCGCTGCTGATCGTGGGCATGGGCCTGGTGGTCATGCTGATCGTGCTGGCCGTGTTGATGCCGATCATTCAGCTCAACCAGTTGGTTGGTTGACCCCCCGCGCCGCGCCGGGAGCCTGTCGGGCTTGGAGCGCCGATAGCGAAAATCGGCCCCAGCGAGGACAGTTTTTGCCGGATTCGCAGGTCCATAGCCACGCTATGGGTCAAGAAGGCGGTAAAAAATGGACCGCTGCGGTCGATTTGCAGCCGGCGACTTCCAAGCACGACAGGCTCCTGAGGGCGCGTCACCCCCCAGGGGGCGATGCGAGTGGACTGGCAAAGCCAGATCCACCGCATCCTGGGATGGGACATCCCGCGCCGGTGAACGCTTCGGCTGGGGTGCTTCCCTGCTCCGCTCGCGCCGTCGCAATTGGGCTACGCTTGCCGCTTCTGTTGGCTTTGTACGCGGAGACTCTGATTTATGCCTGTGACGCTTGATGGACAACTGGTCGTGGCGATTTCTTCGCGGGCGCTGTTCGATTTTGAAGAAGAAAATCGCCTGTTTGAAACGGGCGACGACCGCGCTTACATGAAGCTGCAGCTGGACCGGCTGGAGCAGCCCGCACAGCCGGGCGTGGCGTTTTCGCTGGTGCGCAAGCTGCTGGCGTTCAACGACGCCGACGCGCAGCGCGTCGAAGTGGTGATCTTGTCGCGCAACGACCCGGTGTCGGGCATGCGGGTGTTTCGCTCGGCGCAGCACTACGGCCTGCCCATTCAGCGCGGCAGCTTCACGCGCGGCCAGCCGCCCTGGCGCTACCTGCGTCCGCTACGCGCCAACCTGTTTTTAAGCACCCACCTGGCCGACGTGCGCGCCGCGCTGGACGCCGCTGTGCCCGCCGCGCAGGTGTACCCGCAATCGGTGCACGCGAGCGACGCGCACCCACATGAAGTGCGCATTGCCTTTGACGGCGACGCGGTGCTGTTTTCGGACGAGGCCGAGCGCGTGTACCAGGCCGAGGGCTTGTCGGCCTTTCAGGCGCACGAAGCCAGCCGCGCCGGGCAGCCGCTGGCCGGTGGCCCGTTCAAGCCGTTGCTGGAAGCGCTGCACCGCCTGCAAACCGAAGGCACCAGCAACATGCGTGTGCGCACCGCGCTGGTGACCGCGCGCAGCGCACCGGCGCACGAACGCGCCATTCGCACACTGATGGACTGGGGCATTGACGTGGACGAAGCGATGTTTCTGGGTGGCCTGCCCAAAGGCCCGTTTTTGCGTGAATTCGAGCCCGACTTTTTCTTTGACGACCAGACCGGGCACATCGAATCGGCCTCCATGCACGTGCCTTCGGGGCACGTGGCAGCGGGCATTTCCAACGGCTGAAACCCACGCTCGGGCGGTTACCGCGTCCACAGCGCAGCGAGCGCACGGATGCGCCACCGCCAACCACAGCACCGATAACCATTGGCCTTCTGAAGCGATTGCCCCATGACACTGACCGAAAAATTCCGCAGCTTTAGCCACTTTGCGGGCCAAGTGCGCCGGCTCGCCGCGCCCTATTTCAACTCGGAAGAAAAGTGGCGCGCGCGCGGCCTGCTGGCGGCCATCGTGGCGCTGAACCTGGCGGCGGTGTACATGCTGGTGCTGCTCAACGAGTGGAACCGGGTGTTTTACGACGCGCTGCAAAACAAGGACGCGCCGGTGTTCTGGCGCGAGCTGGGGCGCTTCACCTACCTGGCGTTTGGCTTCATCGTCATTGCGGTCTACCGCTTTTATTTGACGCAACTGCTGGAAATGCGCTGGCGCGCCTGGATGACCGTCCATTACGTCAACCGATGGCTGGCTAGCCAGGCGTTCTACCACCTGGAACTGGCGCGCTTCACGGGCAACAGCAGCGGCGGAGGCGAAAAGACGCCCGACAACCCAGACCAGCGCATCGCCGAAGACATGAACCTGTTCACCAGCTACTCGGTGAGCCTGTCGATGGGACTGCTCAATGCGGTGGTCACGCTGCTCAGCTTCGTGGGCATTTTGTGGACGCTTTCGGGCAGCTTTGCCTTCAGCTTCAACGGCGACGACTTTGTGATTCCCGGCTTCATGGTGTGGATGGCGGTGGTGTATTGCGTGCTGGGCAGCGTCATCACGCACTACATTGGCCGCCCGCTGATTGGCCTGAACTTTCGCCAACAGCGGGTAGAAGCCGACTACCGGCACCACCTGGTGCGGGTGCGCGAATACAGCGAATCCATTGCGCTCGACCGGGGTGAGCCGGTCGAAAAACGCCAGCTGGGCAGCCGCTTTGGCGAGGTGCTGGGCAACTACCTGCAGCTCATTCGCGCGCAAAAGCGGCTCACCTGGTTCACGGTGGGTTTTGGTCAGGCGGCCGTGGTGTTTCCGTTCATCGTCGCCGCGCCGCGCTTTTTCAGTGGCGCCATCCAGCTCGGTGAGCTGATGCAAATTGCATCGGCCTTTGGCCGGGTGCAAGACGCGCTCTCGTGGTTTGTGGACAACTACGACCGCCTGGCCAGCTGGCGCGCCACCACCGACCGCATTACCAGTTTTGAAGCCAGCTTTCAGGCGCTGCAGGCCAGTGCCCACGCACAAACGGTGGCCACACCCCATACCGAAGACGCACTGGCGCTGGACGACCTGCACCTAAGCCTGCCCGGCGGCACCGCCCTGCTCGCGGTGAACGGATTGCAACTCAACCCCGGCGACACGGTGCTGGTGAAAGGCCCATCGGGCAGTGGCAAGTCCACGCTATTTCGCGCACTGGCGGGTATCTGGCCATGGTCTGTGAGCCGGCTGCGCCCACCGGCCGACTTTGACGCCCGTGTGATGTTTCTGCCGCAGCGCCCTTACTTCCCCAACGGCGCCCTGCGCCACGCACTGGCCTACCCCGAGGCGCCCGAGCGCTACACCGACGCAGAATTGCAGCAAGCCCTGACCCACGCCCTGCTGCCGCAGCTGGCCAGCCAGCTCGACACCGAAGACACCTGGGGCCAGAAGCTTTCGGGCGGTGAGCAGCAGCGCCTGGCCATGGCCCGCGCTTTTCTGAAAAAGCCGCGCTGGCTGTTTGTGGACGAAGCCACCAGCGCGCTGGACGAAACCGCCGAAGCCACGCTGTACGAGCGCCTGAACGCCATGGTGGCGCAAGAAAACGGCGCGCTGGTGTCCATTGCCCACCGGCCCACGGTGGCCGCGTTTCACAACCGACAATGGACGCTGGTGCCCAACGAAGCCGGCGACACGCGCTACCGCCTGGTGAACGCGGTGTAACAAGCCACCGCCCGACACAGGCGCTGCAGCGCACGCTGGCCATTTCAGCCACGGGGGTTCGCCGCTGCGCGCGCCGCCTGCATCCCCTTCCCTGGCTTCCTGTCTTCCTGTCTTCCTGTCTTCCTGCTTCACGCCCATGTCCGCCCCCCTATCCACCGACGCCGGTTTGCCCGGTCTTTCCACCCCGTTGGCCCACCCCGGCCGCGCCATGCTGGCGCTGGGCATCGGCAGCTTTGCCATTGGCACCGGTGAATTCGTCATCATGGGCCTGCTGCCCGAGGTGGCACAAGACCTGAGCGTCACCATTCCCCAGGCCGGCCATGTGATCAGCGCTTATGCGCTGGGTGTGGTGGTGGGCGCCCCGGTGCTGGCCGTGCTGGCCGCCACCTGGGGGCGCCGCGCGCTGCTGGTGGCGCTGATGCTGGTGTTTGCACTGGGCAACTTTGCCAGCGCTGCAGCGCCCGGCTATGCCCGGCTCAATGCACTGAGGTTCGCGGCCGGCATGCCGCACGGCACCTACTTTGGCGTGGCCGCGCTGGTGGCGGCCGGGCTCGCCGCGCCGGGCCAGCGGGCGCGCGCCATTGGCCTGGTCATGACCGGGCTCACGCTGGCCACCCTGCTGGGCGTGCCGTTGGCAGCCTGGCTGGGCCAGCTGTTTGGCTGGCGGGCTGCCTTTGTGCTGGTGGGCGCCATGGCCCTGCTCGCTGCCGCGCTCATCCACCGTGAAGTGCCCGCCATGGCCGCCCCGCCCGGCGCCAGCCCGCTGCGCGAGCTGGGCGCGCTGCGCAACCATCAGGTGTGGCTCACGCTGGGCATTGGCGCCATTGGCTTTGGCGGCCTGTTTGCGGTGTTCAGCTATGTGAAGCCCACCATGATCAACGTGGCCGGCCTGCCGCTGGCTGGTGTGCCCGTGGTGCTGGCCCTGTTTGGTCTGGGCATGGTGGTGGGCAATGTGCTGGGCTCGCGCCTGGCCGACCGCGCCCTTATGCCCACCGTGGGCGGCATGCTGGTGTGGTCCATCGTGGTGCTGGTGGCCTATGTGTTCACCGCCCAGAGCGTGGTGCTGGGCGCCATCAACATCTTCCTCATTGGCACCACCGTGGCCATCTGCCCGGCGCTGCAACTGCGGCTGATGGACGTGGCCGGTGAAGCGCAGGTGCTCGCCGCCGCCCTCAACCACTCGGCCTTCAACATGGCCAACGCCCTGGGCGCCTGGATCGGCGGCCTGGCCATCAGCGCCGGCCTGGGCTGGACGTCCACCGGCTGGGTGGGCGCGCTGCTGGCGCTGGCCGGGCTGAGCGTGTTTGCGTGGGCGGTGCTGGACGCCCGCAGGCGCCCCGTTGGGGTGGCCAAGGGGCTGGTGCGGGTGGTGCCGTAGTTCAGTGGCTGGCGCCTGGCGCACTCAAGAGACCTTTGGCCTGAAGTCCCTGCGCACCACGCGGGGCGCGTGAATGTTTTGAGATTGGAATCTGATCTCAACTCACTGGAACTACTTGGCGACAGCATCACCGGCACTCAGCAAAAACGCTAGTGTTGTCTTGAGTCGATCAGCATGGTTAAAAATATCGTCTACACAAGATAAATCCACTACTTCTTCCTCCTTGTTGATTCCGAACAATCCCAATCGAAGACGCTGAGTGTTGTTAAAGCGCAGACGGGCAACTGGCTTTCGGTTGTTGTCGTCAAGGAGGATGGCGCAGTAGCTTTGCGCGTCTCGCATGAATAAACGCTTCGAAGGAACAACGTCCCGGAGGATTGCTCGCATGGAGTGGAAGGCCTCCAGCTCTTCAGGCGAGGTATTTATCAGCCCAGCAATCTCGGTTACGGGAGCAACATTTGTTGCACTCTCTTGTGCGTTCGTCACGGACACAGCAGCTGGCAAGCTGGCAACACTCGCGATGGAAACCGTTTCCGCTGTCATGGCTCCCTTGAGACGCTCGTTTATTCTTGCGCCAATTAACTGTTCAAAGGCCCTCTTGGTCAGCGCGGTGAACTGGTCCCTGATCGCAGGCGTAAAACGACGCGAACCCAACAGGTCGCTGGACACAAGTCGAACGAAGTCCTCTGAAGGCTGGGTGACCCATTCTGAAAGCCGCGCTTGGATCGCTCGGGTGTACTTGAGCTCATTTGCGGTAGCCAAAATGATATCCAAGTCGAATTTGGACTTGGCGAATTTCTTAAGTTCTGCGACATCGCGCTCGCGAAACTCAAGTATGTTGAACTCAAAGAACGGCTTCTCGTCCATTTTGTTGGGTTGTTCCAGATCCGTAAAAAACTTGTAGACCAGCCCATTAGTCAAAACGCCAAACCGTGCTTCGGTGACATGGAAATATCGGAACAACTGACCGGCGTGATTGATGTGCAGATCCGCCCCAGACTTCTTGCACTCAAAAAGCATGATAGGTTTACCGTCACGTAACACCGCATAGTCAACCTTTTCACCTTTTTTCGTACCCACATCGGCGATCAACTCTGGTGTCACCTCCAATGGATTGAAAGGGTCGTACCCTAGGAGCTTGATCATTGGCATGATCATGGAGTTCTTGGTTGCCTCCTCGGTTGAGACCATGTCTCTGGTTGTCGAAATCCGGGTAGCAAGCAGGCGAAGTTCATCGATAAAGTCCACGTCCGTTCCTCTCTTCGTTGATATTTATTATGAAACAGCGATGTTTATACCTGAATTAATTGGTACAAAACGCGTGGTATTCAGCTTTCGCAATACCCCACCCAGCCCCGCGCCCGCAGCTCACAAGCCGGGCAACTGCCGCACCCATAGCCCCAGGCGTGCCGGTGTTCGCGGTTGCCTAGGTAGCAGGTGTGGGTGTGTTCCACGATCAGATCTACCAGTGCCTGCCCGCCGCTGGCCACACCGCTGGCTTCGCCCAGCTCGTGGGCCATTTGCCAGGTGGCGGCTTTGTCGATCCACATGAGTGGGGTGTCGATGAGGAAGCGGTGGTCCATACCGAGGCTGAGCGCCACTTGCAGGGCTTTCATGGTGTCGTCGCGGCAGTCGGGGTAGCCGGAAAAGTCGGTTTCGCACACGCCGGTGACGATGACCTGGATGCCACGGCGGTAGGCGAGCGCGGCGGCCAGCGTCAGGAACAGCAGGTTGCGCCCGGGCACGAAGGTGTTGGGCAGGCCGCTTTCCTCCATACGAAAGGCCATGTCGCGGGTGAGCGAGGTTTCGCTGACGGTGCCGAGCACGGCGAGGTCGAGCACATGGTCCTCCCCCAGGCGCTTGGCCCAGGCGGGGAATTGCTGGCGCAGCTGGCGCAGCACGACCAGGCGGGCTTGCAGCTCAACGCTGTGGCGCTGGCCGTAGTCGAAGCCGATGGTTTCGACGCGGGGATAGCGCGCGAGGGCATGGGCAAGGCAGGTGGTGGAGTCTTGCCCGCCTGAAAACAGGACGAGGGCGCTGGTGTGGTGGGGCGTGGTGCTCATGGGCGCGATGGTAGCGCCGTGGCTGTTGCGGTGCCCGCGCCGGGACCGCAGCCGTTTCAGAGCAACCGCTGGGAGCGCTTGCCGGCGTGGTCGCGGCTGGTGGCGAGCATGCGGATGAGGGCGCGGTTGGCGTGTTCGAGCGATATCTCGTGGCGCTCGCAAAGGGCGGGCAGCTGGCGCAGTTGGTCGGGGTTGCCCTGGGCCTGGGCCACGTCGAGCAGCGGGAAGTACGGGCCGTCTCGCCGCGTCACGGCCTCCAGCACGCGGCCCGACAAGGGCAGCTTACCGAGCAGTTCCCCCAGCGGTTTTTGCATCAGGCGGTCGAGCTGGGCAAACAGCGCGGTGGTGTAGACCTCAGCGCGCAGGTTGTCTTCGGAACCGGGCTCCAGCAGGTGCTGGGCGAGGCGCGAGCGCATGACCATGGCGTAGCGCACGGGGTGCAGCTCGGGGTTGTTGTCGCTGCCGGGCAACTGGTCGTGCAGCCAGCGGCCGAGCGCGGTGAAGCCGAGCATCATCAGCGCGTGGCGCAGCGAGTCGATGTCGCGTCGCAGCCCAAAGGCGGCGGAGTTGACGAGCAGCAGCAGGCGGTACACGAGCACGGGGTCTTGGCGCACCAGACGCTCCAGGTGTTCAAGCGAGCTTTCGTCGTCAATGGCTTGCAAGATCTGCTCGATCACGCGGGTGTCGCAGGCGAGCGGCTGGTGGCGGTGGGCGAAGAGCACGTCTTCGTCGGGCCAGCCCAGCAGGCCCCAGGCGCCGGCTTGGTCGAGGCAGACGGCGGCGAGATGGCGGTCGGCAATGCCTTGGTAGATTTGCCCGGGACACAGCGCGGCAGGCATGGGCGCGGCAAAGGGGTGGCCTGACGCTTGCTGCGCATGGGCCCGCAGCGCCTGCAAAGTGTCTTCGGGACTCAGGCTGAGCAGGCTGCGTGCGTCCAGCGGCGCATTGAACGCGCTGCAGGTGGCTGAGGGGCCCGCGTAGCGCAGCAGTTGGTGGCCATTGCGCTGGGCCACGGCCAGGCGGGCCAGGCTTTCGGGCGTTTCAAACAGGGCGGCGGGCACTTCCAGCCAGGTGTTGTGCACGGGCGGGCACACCAGCGCCTGCTGCAGCAGCGTGGGGGAATCGACCGACAGCATGAGCACCGGGGCGGCGGCAGGCCAGTCGCTGCCCAGCAGCTGCAGCAGGTGCTGGGCGTCCACCGATTCGGGGTGGGTGGTGTGCACCCGCAGGCGCACCGCGGCCAGCTGGCGGGCGGCGTTCCAGACCGGCTGGTAGCCCAAGGCAATGCTGTCTAAAACGGTGTGGCTCATCATGGTATGGCAGCCCGGTGGCGAGAATGCGGGGGTCAGCCCACGTACTGGAACAGCGACAGGCGCTGCACCTGGGCGTAGGACTTGAGCGCGGCTTCCAGGCCCACTTGCTGGCTCTGGAAGTCTGAAATGCCTTGCACCATGTCAAGGTCTTCCAGGCGCGAGCGTTCGGTCTGGTAATCCACAGCACGGTCACCCAGCAGGCCGTCGATGGCTTCGGCGCGGTTGAGCCATTCGCCCGACTGGCTGCGCGCCTGCAGCACGCGGTCGTGCCCGGCGTCGAGTTCAGCCAGGGTGCGCGACAGGGTGTGGGTGAGCGGCGTGCTGCCGCTGGCGGTGGCACGCAGGGCGTCGATGGTGTCTTGCACCACCTTGAAGATGTTGGTGGGGCCGGTGGTGGGACTCACGTTGACGGTGTCGCCATCCGCCGGGTTGCCAGTCATCTGAAACGACATGCCGTCGAACTCAATGGCCTTGCCCGGCAGGTAGGGCAGGTCGGTTTGCCCGGACACGGGCACGCCCGTGGTGCTGTTGGTGACGCTGTATTGCATGGCGCCACCGACGTTGGCAAAGCCCACGCTGTAGGCGTGTCCAGTGAGGGCCGAGGGGTTGGTGACCTGGCCCACGTCGGTGCGCACGCCGCCGGTGTTGCTGGCCGAGAGGCCGAGCGTGAAGCTGCCGTTGCCTTGGGGAATCCGCATCCAGATGGCTTCGCCGTCGAGCGCTTGTGGCAGGCTGTTGTTGCCGGCGGCTTCCTGGCCGCGCAGGCCTTCAAAGCCCACGGCCGAGCCGCTGGCGTTGTACACATCCACAAACGGCGTGGACGAACCGCCCAGGCCGCCAAACAGGGTGCGCCCGGCGCTGTCTTTGCGGTTGGCCACCGACAGCATCTGCTCGCGCAGGCCTTCAAGCTGGGTGGCCAGGTCGCGGTGTTCACGCGGGCCGTAGGTGGCGTTGCCGGCGGCGATCATGAGCTCGCGCACCTGCTGAATCAGCTCGCCAGACTCGCCCAGCGCGCTTTCGGCCTGGGCCAGGCTGGTGCGAGAGGCTTCCACGGCGCGCAGGTCGGCGGTCACACGCGAGAGCCGGTTTTGCGCGGTTTCCGAGAGCACGGCCGCCACCGGGTCGTCGCTGGCGCGCTGCACCCGCTTGCCGGTGGAAATGCGCTCTTGCTGCGCGTTGAGCTCGCCCTGGCGCTTGACCAGGTTGGAGATCGTGTTGTCGTAGCTGTTGGCGGTGGCGACTCTCATGGGGTGTCCTTACCGGGCCGGCGTTCAGCGGCCCACGGTTTGCAGCAAGGTGTCAAACGTGCTTTGCGCCACCTGCAGAAACTTGGCGGCCGCCTGGTACGACTGCTGGAACTGCAGCAGCCGGGCGGCCTCTTCGTCCAGGTTCACGCCGGACACCGCCGCGCGGGCGTTGTCTGCGCTGCTGGCCACCTGGCTGGAATAGCCGGTGGCAAATTGGGCGCCCTGCACCTGGGTGCCCAGCACCGAGAGCAGGCTGCTGTAGCCGTCGGCCAGCGACACGCCGTCAAACGTGGCCAGGTCGCGCAGCGCCAGCACGGCTTTGACGTTGCCGCTGTTTTGGGGTGTGGAGCCCGCCGGTGCGGCGGCCACGGTGAAACTGTCGCCGCCCGCTGGGCTGCCGCGCAGGGTCAGGCTCCAGCCGTTGAACTGCAGGGCCTTGCCGGGGGTGTAGTTGTAGCTCGGGGGTGGGCCGGCGTTGTCGGGGGCGGGGTTGCCCGGTCCCAGGCCGGTGGCGGTGAAGCTGCCGTCGGCCAAAAACGTGAGGGTGACCGGGTCGGTGAGGTTGGCCGAGGGCGAAACCGCGTACAGGGTCTCGATGCTCATACCGCCGGCGTTGGTGGCGCCGGGCGTCACCTGCACCGGGCTGGCCGAGGCCAGGCGGTCGGGGGCGCCCAGGGCCACCTGCATGTTGCGCGCAGCGTCGGCAAAAGGCCGCACGCGGAAGCTGTCGCCCGGGTTGGCGGCGCCGGCGGTCACGCCAAAGCGCAGCCCATCCAGCTCGGCTGGCAAGCTGGCAAATGCGGTGCTCACACCGTCGGACAGGCGCACCACGTTGACGCCCAGCGCGTCAAAGCGCACCTCGTAGTCAGAGGCCTTGAGCGCGGTGGGATCGCTCACCGTGGCAGCCAGTTCGGCCGAGCCGGTGTTGGCCACAGCGGGCATGCCCGCGCTGGGAGCGGCCGGCACAAAGAAGTCGGCACCCGCGTTGCCCTTGAGGTCCACACCCAGGCGGTGCTGGGTGTTCATTTCGGTGTTCAGCGCCAGCGCCATGCGGCCCAGCAGGTTTTGCATCTGCGGCAGGTCTTGCCCCAGAAAGCTGAGCAAGCCGCCCAACTGCCCGCCCACCGAAGCGTCGTCCAGCAGTTGCGTGGTGCCCCCCTGCACAAAGCCGATGTGCAGGCGCGAGGGGTCCACACTGTCGCGCACCGTGGCGAGGGTGTTGGCGCGCTGCCCCAACACCAGCGGCTGGCTGCCGGCCACAAACACGCTCATGGAGCCGTCGTCGGACGCCACGGCGCTGATCTGTACGTATTGGCTGAGCTCGCCCAGCAAGGCGTCGCGCTGGTCCAGCAGGTCGTTGGGTTCGCCGGTGGTGCCCTGGCTTTCAACGATGCGCTGGTTGACCTTGGCGATGTCTTGCGCCAGCCGGTTGATGGAGGTGACCGAGCTGTCCAGCTGCATGCGCCCGCTGTAGGCCAGCGAATCGATTTCGCCCGCCGTGTCGCGCAAGCGGGCGGCAAGGTCTTCGGCCCGCGCCAGCACCACCACCCGCGCCGACAGGTTGGTGGGTGAAGACGCCACGTCCGACCAGGCGTTGAGCATGTTGTTGATGGCTGCGCCCATGCCACCTTCGCCAATGGGGAACAGGCCTTCCAGCTGCTGCATGCGCGAGAAGCGCTCGCTGTCGGCGGCGGCTACCGAGGTGGCCAGTTGCGCTTCACGCGTCAGGTAGGCGCTGTGGGTGCGGCTCACGGTGCCAATCTCGACCCCTTTGCCGTAGTAGTTGCCACCCAGCGTCTGGTAGCCCGCGGTCTGCATCGTCACCGACTGGCGCGAATAGCCGGCGGTGTTGGCGTTGGCAATGTTGTGGCCAATGACCTGCAGAGTGGCCAGGTTGGCGTTCAGGGCGCGGGAGCCAATGTTGAGTGCGGCAGACATGTCAGAAACTCCCCCAACCGGAACGGGCGGGGCACGTCAGCCACCAGGCGCGGGCCAGCCAGCGGGCGCTCATGACTGGGCGCGCTGAATGTTCAGCGTGGTGTTGATGGCGCGGCTGAGCTTGGCGGCGTATTGCGGGTCGGTGGCGTAGCCGGCCTGTTGCAAACCGGTGGCAAAGCCGTGAACCGAACCCATCTGGTCCATCACCTTGTCGTAGCGCGGGCTGTTGCCAATAAGGCGGGCGTAATCGCGAAACGAGTCGGCGTACGAGTCGTAGGCGCGGAACTTGGCGGTCACTTTGCGGGGCTCGCCGTTGGTGTATTCGGTGGTGGTGATCTCGGCCACTTTGCCCTTCCAGCCGCCCGTGGCCTTGATGCCAAACAGGTTGAACGACGGCGCGCCGTCGGCATGGCGAATTTCGCTCTTGCCCCAGCCGGTTTCGTGGCCGGCCTGGCCGATCATGAAGCTGGCCGGAATGCCCGTTTCGCGTGACACAGCGGCAGCCGCCTGGCTGTGCTGCGACACAAAACCGGCCTGGCGCGGCCCGGCGCTGGCGCGGCTTACCGTGCTGGGCTCGCTGGCCTCGGGCAGCGCGCGGGTAGCGCCGTTGAGCGCATCGCGTGCGGCCGCAGCGGGGTCGATCTGGCGGCCCAGCTGGCGCTCAATGGCTTCGGACAAACCGCCCGGCAAGCCCGAGAGCTGCACGGCAAACTGCTGGTCGAGCAGGTCGGTGCCCAGGTTGCTGCCCTCGCCGTCCATCAGGCCCGACTTCTCGGTGGCCTCGCGCATGCTCTTGATGAGCTCGCGCATGAACAGCGATTCAAACTGCTTGGCCGCCTCTTTCAGCGCCGCCTTGTCGCCCTTGGCACCCGCAGCCCCGCTGCCGTAGCGCAACGCGTTGAGCGCGTTCGGGTCGGCGGCAAGGCCTTGGGTGGACATGGACAAGGGGTTCACACCAGCCTCCCGAGCGCAGACGCTGACACCACACGCCGGCGATTGGCCACCGCCACCACGCGCAACATGCCCGTGGTGGCGCAGCGCTGGGTGCAAACGGAGATCGCAACCGCACGCACAGCCAGCCCCCAGCCGGGAACACCGTGGAACTGGCTTTGCCAGGCCGCAGGTGTTGCCCCTTGAGGGGCTGAGCGGCTACGCACAGCGAGCAAGCGATGGGGGTGGTTCATATGACTTCCAGTTCGGCGTTCATAGCGCCCGAGGCCTTGATGGCCTGCAGAATGGCCAGCAGGTCTTGCGGCGTGGCGCCCAGCGAATTGAGCACGCGCACCACGTCCGACAGCTGGGCCGCTGCGGGCATGGCAATCAGCGACCCGGTGTCCTGGCTGATCTGGATGTCGGCTTTTTCGCTCACCACCGTCTGGCCGCCGGTGGACAGCGGGTTGGGCTGGCTGATGACCGGGGTGGAGCTGATGCTGACCGTGAGGTTGCCGTGAGACACAGCGCACGCCCCGAGCGTGACCGCCTGGTTCATGACGATGGAGCCAGTGCGCGAGTTGATGATGACGCGGGCCATGGGGGTGGACGCTTCCAGGCGCACCTCTTCCACCGCCGCCAGAAAACCCACGCGGGCGTTCGGGTCGGCCGGGGCGCGCAGGCGCACCACGCGCCCGTCCACCGCGCTGGCCACGCCGGCGCCCATCGCAAGGTTGATGGCTTCGGTGACGCGGCTGGCGGTTTGAAAATCGGTTGAATTCAAGCCCAGGTCAATGGTTTCGCCGAGCGCAAACGGGGTGTCCACCGTGCGCTCGACCTGCGCACCACCCGGAATGCGGCCTGCGCTCAGGTGGTTGATCTGCACCTTGCTGCCGCCGGCAGAAGCGCCCGCACCGCCCACCAGCAGGTTGCCCTGGGCCAGCGCATAAATTTCACCGTTGGCACCCTTGAGCGGCGTGGTGATGAGGGTGCCGCCGCGCAGCGATTTGGAATTGCCGATGGACGAGACGGTGACGTCGATCGTCTGGCCGGGCTGCGCAAACGCAGGCAACTGCGCCGTGACCAGCACCGCCGCGACGTTTTTCAGCTGCATGCTGCCACCGGGCGGCAGCGAGAGCCCGAGCTGTTGCAAATAGTTTTGCATGCTCTGCGCGGTATAGGGCATCTGGGTGGTCTGGTCGCCGGTGCCGTCCAGCCCCACCACCAGGCCATAGCCGGTGAGCTGGTTGCTGCGCACGCCCTGCACCGCCGCAATTTCCTTCACGCGAATGGCCTGCGCTGCCGCCGGCTGGGCCAGACCCAGTGCGGCCCCAAGCAGCAGCAGCCCACTCAGCACATGCCACCCGCTGGGGCGCACTGCGCGACGCGTGAACAGGCGGCGGCTGGATGCGATACCCATGATCGGCAGATAGTCGGATTTCATGAGCCCAATGCTATGCACCCTCAGAACGGGATAACGCTCAAAAAGAACCGTCCCAACCAGCCAATTGAAAGCGCTTCACCTTGCGCACCTCTGCCACGCGACTCCACGCGCGCGTTGGCCACCTGGGTGGACGCGACCACATTGCCGGGCCGAATCTGGCGTGGGTCCACCGTGCCGCTGAAGCGCAACACGTCCACGTTCTGGTTCACGCCAATCTGTTTTTCACCGGCCACCACCAAATGGCCGTTGGGCAGCACCTCCAACACGGTGGCGGTGATCGAGCCTTCAAACTTGTTTTCGCTCTGGGTGTTGCCCTTGCCGGCAAAGGTGTTGCTGGACTCGGCGCCGGTCTTGAGTTTGTCCAGCAGCGGCGCCTTGAGGAACGGCAGCGCCGACACGCTGGCCGAGGCCTCACCCGAACGGTCGATGTTGGCCGACGACTTCTGGCTGGCGGTGATGTTTTCCGAAATCTGGATGGTCAGCGTGTCACCCGGCAGTCGTGCGCGCGGGTCTTCAAACGCCGGGCGGTAGCTGGCCGCCCGAAACAAGCTGCCGCTGGCCGGCGCAGTGGCTGCAGGCGCGGCGGCATAGCGCACCGGTGTGACCGGCACCACGTCCACCTGCGGCGTCTGGCGCAGGGTTTCGCAACCCGCGCTCAGCACCGCCAGCACCAGCAGCGCCGATGTGCGCAGCTGCCAAGAAGAGGGAATAACCAGATGTTTCATGTCAAGCTTTCAAGCAACCGACCGATACAAGCCACAAGGCCAAGCGCGAGCGCCCAGAGCGCAAAACCAGAAAAAAAGCAGCCAGCAAACAAGCCCCCGCTGGATCGCCAAGGAGCCCGATGCGCCGGGGCCGCCCGCGTGGCTCCCGGCGGGGTGCAGCCGCTGCCAGCAGCGCGCCGCAGACGGCGCCGGGTCAGAGCTGCGCCAGCCGCTGCAACATCTGGTCGCTGGTCTGTATGGCTTTCGAATTCATCTCGTAGGCGCGCTGGGTCTGGATCATGGTCACCAGCTCCTGCACCACGTTCACGTTGGACGTTTCCACAAAACCCTGCATCACCGTGCCCATGCCGGCGCCGCCGGGTGCGCCGTTCACGGGGTTGCCCGAAGCCTGGCTTTCGGCAAACAGGTTTTGCCCGCGCGGCTCCAGACCGGCCGGGTTGATGAAGTTGGCGAGTTCGATGTTGCCCACCACCGCAGGCGCAGGGTTGGCGGGCAGCTTGACCGACACCACACCGTCGCTGGAGACGGTGATGCTCTCCGCGTCGGCCGGAATGGTGATGCCCGCCGTGAGCGGGTAGCCGCTGCTGGTGACCATGCGGCCCTGGGCGTCCAGCTGCAGGCTGCCGTCGCGGGTGTAGCCCACGGTGCCGTCGGGCATTTCCACCTGCAAGAAACCACCGCCGTTGATGGCCAGGTCCAGGTTGTTGCCGGACTGCTGCAAGCTGCCCTGCGCAAACGAGCGGCTGGTCGCCACGGTGCGCACACCCAGGCCCAGCTGCAGGCCGGTGGGCAGCTCGCTTTGTTCGGCGGTGTTGGCACCCACCTGGCGCAGGTTTTGGTACATCAGGTCTTCAAACACGGCGTTGACGCGCTTGAAACCGTTGGTGGAGGTGTTGGCCAGGTTGTTGGAAATCACGTCCAGCTGGGTCTGCTGGGCCTGCATGCCGGTCTTGGAAATGTGCAGGGAATTGATCATGGGGTGCTCCTTGTTTCGGTCTGTTCAATGGCGCTGCCGCGCCGCAAAGTCGCCCACTGCGCGTGCTGCGGTCCTGCCGGGGACACCAACGGGCTGGCTTTGCCAGACGGCCGGTGTCGCCCCCGGGGGTGACGCGAAGCGGCGCGGGGGGTCATCCATTCATGCTGAGCAGCTGGCCGGCCGTCTTGTCGTTGGCCTCGCCGTTCTGCAACATGCGCATCTGCACTTCAAACTGGCGTGCCACGGCGATCATTCCCACCATGGCTTCAATCGGGTTCACGTTGCTGCCTTCCAGCGCACCGCTTTGCACGCGGGCTGTGGCGTCGGCCGGCAACGGGTCGCCCAGGGGGCCACGAAACAGGCCGTCGCCGCCGCGCTGCAAGCGGTTGTCTTCATCGGGCGTGACCAGCTTGAGCCGGCCCAGCGCCTGCGGCGGCTGGCCGCTCACACGCGCGCTGACGGTGCCGTCTTCGCCAATGTCCACCTGTGCGCCGGCAGGCGCCACCAGCGGGCCGGCGTCGCTCAGCAGGGGAAGGCCCTGGGCGTTCACCACGGTGCCGTCGGTGTTCACTTCCAGCGCACCGGCGCGGGTGTAGGCCTCGGTGCCGTCCAGCGCCTGCACCGCCAGGTAGGCGTTGCCGCGCGCGGCCACGTCCAGGTTGCGCCCGGTGTGGGTGATGGGGCCGGGCGCATCCGAATGGCCGGCCGTGGCTTCCAGCGCAAACACGCGGGTGCTGGCGCCGTCGCCCCGAATCGGCGCCGCCCGGAAGGTCGACAACTCGGCCCGAAAACCGGGCGTGGATGCATTGGCCAGGTTGTTGGACAACAACTGTTGCCGGTGCTGCGCCGCACTGGCGCCGGTCATGGCGGTGTAGATCATGCGGTCCATGCGGGACTCCGGAATGTGTGGCGATGGGTACCGAAAACAGACCACCGCATCGCGCGAAGGGCCTTGGCCCCAGGGCACCGCGGAACCGGCTTTGCCGGGCCGCCAGTGCCGCCCCTGCAAGGGGGTTGCGCGCAGCGCGGCGGGGGTTATCTGAGGTTCAGCAAGGTGCTGAACACCTGGTCTTGCGTCTTGATGGTCTGGGCATTGGCCTGGTAGGCGCGCTGCGCAGTCATCATGCTGACCAGCTCGCTCGTGATGTCGATGTTGGAGTCTTCCAGCGCACCAGCGCGCAGGCTGCCGAACTTGCCCTCGCCGGGCGCGCCGTGCACCGGCTCACCGGTGGCATAGTTGGCCTGCCAGTTGCCGTTGCCGGTGGGTTGCAGGCCCTGCACGTTGCGGAAGTTCACCAGCGCGATCTGCCCCGCAGCACGGGTCTGCCCGTTGGAATAGCTGGCGGTGATCACACCGCCCTCGTTGATCTTCAGGCTCGTGAGTTCGCCAGGGCGGTAGCCGTCTTGCTCCAGGTTGTTCACAGCAAAGTCAATACCAAACTGGGTCACCGACCCGAGATTGAGTTCGACCGGAAAGGTCACGGCCGGGTCATTGGGCGAAGCCAGCGTGAGCGGCGGAATCACCGACGTGGAACTCAGCGTGCCGTCGATGTTGAACGCCAACGTGAACGGCACAGAGGCGGCGGGGTCGCTGCCGTTGACGCTGGTGTACACGTTCCACTGGTTCACGCCCGTCTTTTCAAACGCCAGGCCGACCGGAATTTCCAGGCCCTGCGGGTCGTAGGCCACCACCGAGGTGCCGTACTTGGACAGTGGCGTGGGCGGCGTGGCGGTGGCGGCCACCGGTGCGCGCGCGTCGAGGTTGAATTCGGCCGCAATGCTGCTGGTGGCGCGCGCCGGAATGGGCCCGCCCGTGGGCAGGCTCAAGGGCTGTGCGGTGAAGCTCAACCGGGTGCCTGCGGGGTCGGTTGGGTAGCCCATGAGCTGGCCGCCAATGTTGGTCACCACCTGGCCTTCGTTGTTCAGCTTGAACATGCCCGCGCGGCTGTAGGCCATGGTGCCGTTGGGCATGGTCAGTTCGTAGAAGCCGTTGCCGTTGATGGCCACGTCCAGGTCGTTGCCGGTGACGGTGATGTTGCCCTGGGTAAACACCTGTGTGGTGGCGGCCACGGTCACGCCAATGCCGGCGTTGGTGCCGCCCGAGGCATTGAGGGAGCTGGCGTAGACCTCGGAAAACTCGGCCCGCGACGCTTTCATGCCCACCGTGTTGGCGTTGGCGATGTTGTGGCCAATGATGTCCAGGTTTTTGCTGGAGCTGTTGAGGCCAGAGAGTCCTTGCTGAAACGACATGGTGGAGTCCTTTGGGTCGGGAAAATGGGGATGGGATGGAGGTCGGTAGGGGTGGCGGTGGCGGTGGCGGGCTTACATGAACGCCCGCACCTGGCTGTAGGCCAGGGTGCGGCCGTCCTGCAGCTGCAGGTTCATGGCGCCTGAAGCAAAGCCAACCGACGACACCGACAGCTGCATGAGCGGGGTGGCAGCCACTGGCTGGCCCCCCTGCGTGGCCCGAATCTGGAAGCTGCCCACGCTGGCGGGGCGGGTGTCTTGCGCGTCCCAGTTGAACGCGTGCTGGCCTGGGCCCAGTGCGCCCAGGTTCACGCTGCCCAACAGCGCACCGTTGGTGCCGATCACGTCCACCGTGACCTGGCTGGCGGCGGCGTCCAGCGCAATGGCGCCCTTGCCCACGCTGCCATCAAATGTGAGCTGGCTGCCTTCCACCAGCGCCTGGCGCCCAATGAGCGAGGTGCCTTGCATCGCCTGCATGGCGCTGTATTGCTCGGCCATGCCTTTGAGCGTGAGGTTGAGTTCCTGGATGCCGCTGACCGTGTTGATCTGCGCCATCTGGGTCGTCATTTGCGCGTTGTCCATCGGGTTGAGTGGGTCCTGGTTGTTGAGCTGCGCGACGAGCAGCTTCAAGAACCGGTCTTGCGAGGCCTGCGGGCTGGTGGCGTTGCTGGCCGACGTGCTGCCGGTGGAGCTGCCCACGGTGGTGCCGAGGTTGCTGAGGTCAAGGGGTGAAGAAAGCATGGTGCGGCGTCCGGTTTATTGGCCCATCTGGAGCGTTTTGAGCAACAGCGACTTGGCCGTGTTCATGACCTCGACGTTGTTTTGGTACGAACGCGAGGCCGAAATCATGTTGACCATCTCCTCCACCGGGTTCACGTTGGAATGGGTCACGTAGCCCTCGCCGTCGGCGCTGGGGTGGCCCGGGTTGTGCACACGCCGCCCAGGCTCCTCGCTCTCGCGGATGTCCTGCACCTTCACGCCGGCCGAGCCGGATGCGCCCATGGGCACGGTTTGAAACATCACCTGGCGGGCCTTGTAAGACTGGCCATCGGGCCCAGCCACCGCGTCGGCGTTGGCCAGGTTGCTGGCCACCACGTTGAGCCGCTGCGACTGCGCACTGACCGCGCTGCCCGAGACCCCGAAGATGGAAAACATCGACATGCGGAACTCCTTATTGGCCGGTGATGGCGCTGAGCATGGTTTTCACATGCCCATTGATGAAGCGCAGCGTGGACTCGTAGCGGATGCTGTTGTCCACAAAATTCGCGCGCTCGCGGTCCAGGTCCACCGAGTTGCCGTCCTGGCTGGGCTGGGTTTGCACGGTGTAGGCCATGTCCGGATTGCCGGCACCGGCTGCGCCCAGGCGCATGTGCTGCGCGCTGGTCACGCTCACCGCTGGGCGCGCCGTGCTGCCCGACGCCGCCTGCAGCGCCTTGGCAAAGTCAAAGTCCCGCCCCACGTAGCCAGGCGTGTCGGCGTTGGCGATGTTGCTGGCAATCACCTGCTGGCGCTGGGAACGCAGCACCAGCGCGTTGGCCTGGAAGTCCAACCGGGCGGTCATCTGTTCAAGCATGTGCACCTCTGCGCGGGGTTAAGGGGAAGGCAAAAGCGGCCAGCTTTCACCGGGATGAAGGCAAGTATGGGGAAACTTGAGGCTGCGCAATGGCCGAAACAAACGGCACATTGCCGGGTATTTCGCTGCTTTGTTCTGGCCAGCCCCGGCCTACAGTGATCCCCTGCCGGCATGGACGCCGCGCTCCACCAGCGCCCGTGTTTCACCCATGCCCGTCGCCCCCCGCCCGGGGCTTTGCCAGGGGAATTCGATGCACCACCACAAACACCACCCCAAGCGCCCGAGCCGGTGCACGCCGCTGGCGGCTCTGGCCTGCATGCTGCTGGCCACGTTGGCCCAGCCTGCCAACGCGCAAGCACAAATGGCGCCCCGCGGCGACAGCGCAGCGCTGCAGCAGCTGGCACGCGACTTTCTGGAGCCTTCGCTGGCCACGGCCATGGGGCAAACCGATGGGGCGCCCCTGCGGGCCGAGGTGGTGATGGGCGCGCTGGACAGCCGCCTGCGCCTGGCGCCTTGCGCCCGGGTCGAACCCCACATGCCCCCGGGCACCCGGCTGTGGGGCCGCAGCCGCATTGGGCTGCGCTGCGTGGACGGCACCACCCGCTGGAACGTGTTTTTGCCCGTGACCGTGAAAGCCTGGGGACCCGCCTGGGTGCTGACCCGCTCCATCACCGCCGGGACGCCCCTGACACAAGAAGACGCCGAAATGGCCGAAATCGACTGGGCCGAGCAACCAGCCAGCGTGCTGGCCAACCCGGCGCTGTGGGTGGGCCAGGAAGCGGCCTACACCCTGCTGCCCGGCCAGGCGCTGCGCCAACACATGGTGCGCCCGGCCCAGGCCTTTGCCGCCGGGTCGCAGGTGCGGGTCACCCAGTCGGGCACTGGTTTTCAGATTGCGGTCACGGGCCAGGCCCTTGCCGCCGGCCAGATCGGGCAGACCACCCGCGTGCGCCTGGCCAGCGGCCGGGTGGTGACCGGTCTGGTGCGCGACGGGCAAACGGTTGAACTGGCGCTGTAAAAAATACCCTGCAACACCCCGAATGCCGTTTTGCCACCGTTTTGCGTGACGTATTCAACAAAAAAGACCTCAAGTTCCCCCGCTTTTGAGCCGATAGTCCTTCCACAACGCCCCAACCACGGGGTTTGGAGAGTGAAATGAAAGTCGAATCATCACCGGACTCGTACATAGGTTCCGTGGCAGGTGGCCCGCAGAAAGCGGCAGCGGCCCCCGCAGCAGGCGCCGAAGCGGTGGCGGCGCCAGCGCCCGCCGCTGCGGCCAAACCGCAAGCGGGCGTCACCGTCACACTGTCTTCGACCAGCCAGGCCATGGCGGGCGGCGGCAGCAGCAGCGACGTGTTCAACGCCGAAAAAGTGGCCGCCATGAAGCAAGCCATTGCCAGCGGCAGCTTCCAGGTCAACCCCGAAGCGATTGCGGACAAGATGCTGTCCAACGCGGCAGAAATGCTGAGCATCAGCCGTTCCTGACACCGCTTTTTAACCAGGTACCCACCATGAACGCCCTGGCACCGACGCCCACACACCCCTGGATCGTTTCGCTGCAGTCCGGGCTCGACACGCTGGAAACCGCGCTGTTGCATGGCGATGCGACCGGCGTGGAAAAAGCCAGCGCCAGCATCCAGACCACGCTGCAGGGTGCCCCCAAAACCGCCGCGTTTGCGGTACCCGGCACCGCCCTGCGCCAGGACATGCAGCGCGCCGCCCACCGCTTTGGCCAGCTGCGCCAGGCGGTGCTGCGCGCCAGCACGCAGAGCCAGCGCGCGGTGAACAGCGTGTTGCCACAAAGAGCCCCCGCCACCTACGGCCACCTGGCCGGCGCAGGCAGCTCCACCGGTGGCGCGGGTCGGGCTTTCGTGTCGGCCTGAGCGCTGCACGCGCGGTGTGGAGCCTGCCCGAGGCCCAGCACGCCCCACCATCGAACCCTTTGGTTGAGAGGCTTCAGGCGTGAGAACACCGTCCGAAGCGGCGTGGCTGCGGGACATGCCATACGCATCTGCTCAAGGGACACTATGGATCAGGCCACGGCGCTTGTTGCGCCCATCCAGTCAAGCCCCAACCGGTAAACCTGCAGTAGCCAAAGGCTGTCCCCATGGGTGGCACAACGGGTGGTACAACAGGCGGCGATTTGCCGCCCTCACCGCATTTGCTCAATGCTCGCGCAGCTTGGCGCGCAACCGTGCGATGGACTGGCTGTGCAGCTGGCAGATGCGCGACTCGGTCACACCCAGCACGGCGGCGATTTCTTTCAGGTTCATGTCGTGCTCGTAGTACATGCTCATGATCTGTTGCTCGCGCTCGGGCAACACCTTGATGGCGGCCACCAGGGCCATGCGCATGCGCTGGTCTTGCAGCACGGCGGAAGGCTCCACGTCACTGGTGACCTGATGGCGGTCCAGAAAACCGTCGTCGTCGTCGCCGTGACCGCTGATGTCTTCCAGGTACACCAGCTGGGTGCCGCGCACCTTGGCCAGCAGGTGCTGGTAGGCCGCCAGGTCCATGCCCAGCTCTTTGGCAATTTCAGATTCCAGCGGTGTGCGCTGCAGCTTTTGCTGCAGGCGGTGCACCGCTTGTTCAATGTCTTTTTGGCTCTTGCGCGAGCCGCGGCTCATCCAGTCGCCTTCGCGCAGTTCGTCGATCATGGCGCCGCGTATGCGCTGGCTGGCAAAGGTTTCAAACTGCACGCCCTGCGAGGGCTCGAAGCGGGCAATGGCCTCGGTCAGGCCGATCATGCCGACCTGTATCAAGTCGTCAATTTCGACACTGGGCGGCAGTTTGGCGATCATGTGGTGGGCCAGGCGGCGCACCAGCGGGCTGTATTTGCGCAACTGAGCGTCCCGGTTGAGGGTGCCTTTGGCGGTGTACATGGTCATCAGCTCCAGAGGTGGACGGCCGCTGAACGGTCTGCGCCCAAGGCATCCAGGGTCAGCCCCCGGTGCGTGTGTGGGGTTTGCTGGTGGCGGGTGCGGGCTGGCGGCGTGATGGCGCTGGCCTGCACACAGGCGCCCCAGGTGTTCACGGGCCAGGCGTGCACCGCCACACCCAAGTGGCGCTGGGCGCAGTCGGTCACGGAAACCACCACCTGCTGCAAGGGAATCTGCGCGGTCGTCTCGTCGGTGGCCAGCGGCGCCAACACGGGCGACAGGCCTGCGGCGTGCAGCAGCTTGAGCGCACCGTAAGCGTCCACCGTGGCTTGCGGCTGGTTGAGCACCGGCACCAGCGCGTGTGCCGGCAAGCCACCCAGCAGCTGGCCGAGCACAAAAGCAGGCGCAAACAGCAGCACCAGCACACCCGGTGCGAAGGGCGAGAGCAGCCGGGAGACCGCCACCGCAGCACCGGCGGCCCGGCTGGTTTGCTGCAAGGCTTGCAGACCCAGGGCGCCGGGCATCACCAGCCATTCGGCGTGGTCCACCGGGCGGTCCAGCCCGGCGATGGAGGGGTCGTTCAAGGCATGTTGCAAACCGAGGTGGCTGCCGTCGTTGGAACGGCGTGCAGCGGCTTCGGTGGCGGTGCCGTCGATGATGACCACCGCACGGCCCAGCGCCGTGAGGTGGGCGGCCAGGGTGCACAGCATTTCGTAGGCCCGCGCAGGCTGCGCCGGGCTGGCCACGGGCATGAGGCTGGGACCGGTGGCTGGCACGGGTTGGGCGCGTAAGCCGGCGGCCTGGTCAAAGCCGATGTCAAACATGGGAGGCTCCCAGATCAAGGCCACGGCCAGAAGACTGCGAGAAGTAAAAACCCATGTCGGTGGACAGCGGGTCAAACGCCGACTTGGTCTGGCTGCCCATGGACATGCGCACCAGCGCTGCGGCGTCGGGGTTTTGCCAGTCTTCGGGCACGCGCTGGCCGTTGGCCACACCGCGCAGCACCACCTGGTGGCGAATGAGGGCGTCGATGGCGGGGCCGAGCTTCACGGCTTCGTCCACCTTGCTCAGCACCACACCGTGCAGCGTGCTGGCCTTGAAGGCGGTGAGCACATCGTCCAGCGTGTCGCCGTGCGCGCCGGCGTTGAGCACCAGGCACTTCTTGACCTTGGGCATGTCCAGCACGTCCAGCATGTCCTGGATGCGCTGGTCGCGCTGTCCCAGGCCAGCGGTGTCGATGACGACCATGCGCTTGTTGGCCAGCAGATTGAGCAGGTCTTTGAGCGCGGCGCGGTCGTGCGCCAGGTGGGCCACCACACCGAGCATGCGGCCATAGGCGCGCAGCTGTTCGTAGCCCGAGACGCGGTAGGTGTCCAGCGTGATCAGGCCCACGCTGCCGGCACCAAACTGCTTGACGCACTGGGCGGCCAGCTTGGCGGCGGTGGTGGTTTTGCCCACGCCGGTGGCGCCAATCAGCGACACCACGCCGCCTTCGTCACACAGGCTGCTGGTGGGTGTCACCACCTTGAGGTTGCGGGTGATCACATCCATGAGTGTGCGCACCGCTTCGGGGGCACCGGCTTCGGTGGGCACGCGCTCCAGCACGGCGCGGGACAAGGTGGGCGAATAGCCGGCCCGAATGAGTTTAAGCATCAGGTTGGACTGGATCGGGTTTTGCTTGGACGAACCGAGCCAGGCCAGCGTGTTGAAGCGCTCTTCAATCATGTCCTTCAGGGCCGACAGCTCCACCGCCACGCCACTGTCGCGCGGCTCGCGAGCGTCTTGGGGCGCGCGCGGGTCGGCGTAGCGCCGGGGCGGTGCCGAGTCTTCCCAGGCTGTTTCGGGGGTGCTGCGGGTGCGAATGGGCTGGGGCACCTGGGCAACGAGCGGGACGGGTGCTGCGTTGAAGCGCTGCACCGGCGCCTGGATGGGCGCGGCGCGGCGCACAGCGGGTGGGGGCGCAGCAGCGGGGGCTTCGGGCACGGGCTCGCTCACACCGCCCATCGCTTCACGGCGCTTGCGCAGCATGCGTTCGCGCACATATTCCTGAAACGACAGGGTGCTCATGGCCAGGGCTTCGGTGTCTTCTTCCACCGTGCTGGGCAGCGCAGGCGCAGGCTGTGTCGCGGGCTGTGGCGCCCGGGTGCGGATGGGCGCCGGGGCGCGCTCGGCGCGGGCGTTGGCCTGGGCGCTGACCGCCAGCGAAGCCAGACTTTCTTCCGAAGCGGCCATCACCTCAAAGCCGTCTTCGGTGGAGCGGGTGGACAAAATGACCGCGCTGTCGCCAAAGGTGTTGCGCGCCTTGGCCATGGCTTCACGCGAGGTGGGTGCGGTGAATCGCTGGATGTTCATTGGGCTAGCTCTCCAAGAATCGGGCCAATGCGGATGAGGTGGGTGTCAGGAATTTCGCTGTGCGACAGCACCTGCAAGCGCGGCGCAGCGCGCCGGAGCAGGCGGGCCATGGCGTTGCGAATGGCGTCGGGCACCAGCAGGCAGGCAGGCACGCCTTTTTCTTCCTGGCGGTTGGCCATTTCGGTGGCCGACTTGCTGAGCATTTCGGCCACACCGGGGTCCAGTGCGCCGTTGGCCGCACCCGACAGGGCCTGCATCAGCAGGCGCTCCAGGCCGGGCTCGATGGCGATCACTTCCAGCTCTTTCACCGGGCCGTAAATTTGCTGCACGATGGCCGGGGCCAGCGCCATGCGCACCCGCCGGGCCAGCTCCACCGGGTCGGTGGTGGCGGTGGCGTGTTCGGCAATCGACTCGATGATGGTGCGGATGTCGCGCACATGCACAGACTCTTCCAGCAGCAGCTGCAAGACTTTCTGGAAGGCGGCGACAGAGATCATTTTCGGGACGACTTCTTCGATCAGTTTCGGGGCCAGGCGGGTCACGTGTTCAACGAGGTCCTGGGTCTCCGTCCGGCTCAGCAACTTGGCTGCCTGGACTTGCATCAAGTGTGAAAGATGCGTGGCCAGCACGGTCTCGGAATCAACCACCGTAAAACCCGCCATTTGCGCGTGTTCCCTTTGCTTGTCTTCGATCCAGTGCGCGGGCAAACCAAAGGCGGGGTCGGTGGTGGGGGTGCCAATGAGGGGGGTACCAATGCCACCGGGGTCGATGGCCAGGAACATGCCGGGGAACACCTCGCCCTCGCCCACCACCACGCCGCGCAGGGTGATGCGGTAGCCGCTGGGGCGCAGTTCCAGGTTGTCGCGCACGTGCACAGCGGGCGGCAAGAAGCCCACCTCTTGCGCAAATTTCTTGCGCACGCCCTTGATGCGGGTGAGCAGGTCGCCCTGGCGGGCCTTGTCCACCATGGCAATGAGGCGGTAGCCCAGCTCAAGGCCCAGCAGGTCCACCGGCTGCAGGTCGTCCCAGGTGGCTTCGCCGTCGGGGTTCACCGCCTGGGCCTCGGGCTCGGTGGCCACCGGGCGGTTGTCAGCCTGCAGCCGCCACCAGGCGATGGCGCCTATGACGGCCGCAAAGCTCAGAAACACCGCGTGCGGCATGCCGGGCACCACCCCCAGCAAAAACAGCACCGCTGCCGTGATGCCCATGACCTTGCTGGACAGAAACATCTGGTCCATGACCTGGCCACCGAGGTCGGCGTCTTTGCCCACGCGCGACACCACCATGGCCGCTGCCACCGAGATCAGCAGACCTGGAATCTGCGCCACCAGCGCGTCACCCACGGCCAGCAGGATGTAGCTGTCGGCTGCTTCGCCCACCGACAAGCCATGCTGCATCACGCCCACGGCAAAACCGCCAATGATGTTGATGATCAGAATCAAGATGCCGGCAATGGCATCACCGCGCACAAACTTGGAAGCACCGTCCATGGAGCCAAAGAACTCGGCCTCTTCACCCACTTCGGCGCGGCGGCGTTTGGCTTCCTTCTCGTCGATCAGGCCCGCGCCCAGGTCGGCGTCAATGGCCATTTGCTTGCCGGGCATGGCGTCCAGCGTGAAGCGGGCCGACACCTCGGCAATGCGCTCGGAGCCCTTGGTGATCACGACAAAGTTGATCACCACCAGAATGGCAAACACAATGAAACCCACGGCAAAGTTGCCGCCAATCAGGAAGCTGCCAAAGGCCTCAATCACCGCGCCGGCGGCGCCGGGACCGGTGTGGCCCTCCAGCAGCACCACCCGGGTGGACGCCACGTTGAGCGACAGGCGCAGCAGCGTGGTGAGCAGCAACACCGTGGGAAACACCGAGAAGTCCAGCGGGCGGCGCATGTAGGCGGCCACCATCATCACGATCAGCGCCAGCGCAATGTTGAGCGTGAAAAACGTGTCGAGCACCCACGGGGCCAGCGGCAGCACCATCATCGACAGCACCGTGATCACCAGCAGCGGCGCTGCCAGGCCCTGGGCCCAGGCGGCGTGGCGGGCCAGCCATTGCCTGGCAAAGGTCAACTGGGCATTCATGCGGCGGTCTCGCTAGCGGGTTTTTTCCAATGCGGGTCCAGCTCTTGCGGCACCACCGGCGTGGGTGCGGCGCCGGGCATGGCGCCCTGCCCGCCCATGGCGGCCTTGAGCTGGTACACATAGGCCAGCACCTGCGCCACGGCGGTGTACAGCGCCGTGGGCACTTCGCCGTCCAGCTCGGCGTGGGCATACAGCGCGCGCGCCAGCATGGGCGACTGCAGCACCGGCACGTCGTGCGCCTTGGCCATGTCGCGGATGCGCAGAGCCAGCAGGTCGGCGCCCTTGGCCACCACGCGCGGGGCGTTCATGGTGGCGTCGTCGTACCTAATGGCCACGGCGTAGTGGGTGGGGTTCATCACCACCAGGTCGGCCCGGGGTACCGCCCCCACGCTGTTGCGCTGCGCCAGTTCGCGCTGGCGCTGGCGGCGCTTGCCCTTCATCTGCGGGTCGCCTTCGCTTTCCTTGTGCTCGCGCTTCACCTCTTCCATCGACATCTTCAGCCGGCTGGCGTGCAAAAACTTCTGGATCGGCACGTCGATGATGGCGAAGAACGCCACCACCAACAGCAAAAGGCTCACGCCGGTGGTCATCCAGGCGCCCAGCTGGCCCAAGGCGCCTTCCAGCGGCCGCATCAGCAGCGTGCCAAAGGCTTCCATGTGGGCCGCCAAAAATTGCCAGGCCACCACGCCCACCACCGCCGCAATGCCGGCGAGCTTCAAGGTGTCCACCACCTGCTGCTTGGAAAACAGGCGGCCCAAGCCTTTCAGCGGGCTCAGGCGCGTGAGGTCGGGCGTGATGGGTTGGGTGCTGATGGCCCAGCTGCCCGACGCCAAGGCCGAGCCCAGCGAAATGGCCAGCACCAGCAAGCCCAGCGGCAAGATCAGCGAAAGCCCGTGCACCGCGCCGTCCACCAGGCGCTGCAGCAGCAGCTCGGGGTGTTGCAGTGCGCTGTGGTCAAAGCGCATCTGCTGGCCCATGCCACTGCGCAGCATTTCAAAGCCCGTGGGTAGCAAGGCAATGAGCACCATGGCGCCGCCCCCGAGCACCGCCAGGTTGGACAGGTCTCGGGAACGCGCAACCTGGCCGTCGTCGCGAGCCTTTTTCAGGCGCTGCGCGGTCGCGGGTAGGTTCTTGTCCTGACTGGAAGATTCCATGGCTGTGACTCATCGGGTGGATGAGACAGATTGTGGAATTCAGGTGGGAAAACTAAAGGGGAATAAGCCGGTGTGGAACCACGCTTTTCCGGGAGCAAAGACGCAACGTCACCGTATCTGCATGAAATGCGAGCGATGCACCTACCGGCGCGAAACGCCCCAACCTAGGCCACCGCGGAACTGGCTTTGCCAGGCCGCCAGTGGCGCCCCCTCGCAGGGGGTCGCGCGCAGCGCGGCGGGGGTGGGTCGTTAAAAGCCCAAACTCGCCAGCAAGTCGTCCACCTGCGCCTGGTCGTTCACCACGTCGGTGCGGCCCTCGGGGCTCACCACCGGGCCAGCCAGTTCATAAGCATGGTCTTGACCGGGCTGGCCGCTGGGGGCCGACTGCAACAGCAAACCCAGCAACTGCTCTTCGATCGTGCTGGCCAGCTGCACCACGCGGGCAATCACCTGGCCGGTCAGGTCATGAAAGTCTTGCGCCATCATGATTTCGGTCAGGCGCGCATCGCTCTTTTCGCTGGTGCTCACCACGTCCTGGCTCCACGCCAGCAGCTCGGGCATGGCTTTGGCCAGGCCGGGTACGCGGCGAATGGTGTCGGTCAGCTGGCGCCCGCGCTCGGCAATCAGGGCCTGCTCGGTCTTGGCCACCTCCACCTCGTTCAACACCTTTTCAGCGGCCTCACCCGTGAGCCGCGCGATGTAGGACAAGCGGCTCTGCGCGTCGGGCAACTGGTCGACCGTGCCCTTGAGCCTGTCGGTGTAGCCGAGCTCTTTGAGCGCGTCGTGGAGCTGGCGGGTGATGGAGCCCAGCTGTTGAAACATGTCGGTACTGCTGGGCGAATCTTGAACACTGCTGACCATGGTGGTGCCTCCCTGAAAGCCTCAAAGGCCCAGTTTTTTAAAGATGTTGCTCAGCTTGTCTTCCAGCGTGGCCTTGGTGAAAGGCTTCACGATGTAGCCCGCCGCGCCACCCTGTGCGGCCATCACGATGTCTTCCTTGCGCGCCTCGGCGGTCACCATCAGCACCGGCAGGTGCTTGAGCGCCGGGTCTTTCTTGATCTCGGTCAGCAGCTCAAACCCGTTCATGTTGGGCATGTTGATGTCGCTGACGACGAAGTTGAAGGTGCCGTTGCGCAGCTTGTTGAGCGCAATGGCACCGTCCTCGGCCTCATCAGCCTCGGTGTGTCCGATCTCCTTGAGCAAGTTGCGCACAATGCGGCGCATGGTGGAAAAGTCGTCAACGATCAAGAATTTCATCGGGCTGGCCATGAATACCTCCACGGGAGGAAAGAGGAAAAAAACAGGGTGCAGCGGTGGCGCCTCAGCGCCCTGTCTCTGCTTGGGGTTTCGTCACTTCTGGGGAAATCTGAAGCCCGGGCAACGCACCGGCGGGCAAAGCGGGGGGTGAAGGGATCGATTCGTTCACGGCCGGCGCACTGGAGGCGCTGGCTGCAGCCGCCGGCAACATGCGCGCTTCGGCTTCTTTGGTCAAGATCACGATGCTGATGCGCCGGTTGACGGCGTCGCCAGGCGCCTCGGGCGTGCGCAGTTGGCTCGACGCCAGGCCCTCCACGCGCAACAACTTGTTGTCGGGCAGGCCGCCGGCCACCAGCTCGCGGCGCGTGGCGTTGGCCCGGTCGGCCGACAACTCCCAGTTGCTGTAGCCCCGCTGCCCGCTGCCGTAGGGGGTGGCGTCGGTGTGCCCGGCCAGCGCAATGCGGTTTTCCACATCGCCCAGCGAGGCACCAATGGCCCGCAAAATATCGCGCATGTAGGGCTTCACCAGGGCGCTGCCGGTGTCAAACATGGGCCGGTTTTGCGCGTCCACAATCTGAATGTGCAGGCCGTCGGCCGTTTTATCGAGCTGGATCTGTGCACCAAACTCGGCCAGCTGCGGGGTGTTGGCAATCAAGGCCGTGATTTTTCGCTGCAAGGCGTCGATGCGAATCTCGTCGCGGCGCGCCTGCTCGGCGCGCGCCATTTGCGCCCCCATGAGCTTGGCGGCGCGCTGGGCATCGCCGCCGTCCACCTGCCCGGCCGCCTGGCTCAGGTCGCGCCCGCCACCGGGCAAGATGCTGTCGCTGTTGCCCGTGCCGTCGCCCCCCATGAGCGACACCTTGATCGGGTTGCTGAAATAGTCGGCAATGCCGTTGCGGTCGCCACTGGACGTGGAGCCCAGCAACCACATGAGCAGAAAGAACGCCATCATCGCGGTCACGAAGTCGGCATAGGCAATTTTCCAGGCCCCACCGTGCGCCGAATGCCCCTTCTTCTTGATGCGCTTGATGATGATGGGCTGCAGTTTTTTGCCTTCAGCCACGGTAGTCTCCCCCCCGCTGCGCTGCGTGCGACCCCCCTAGCGGGGCGGCACTGGCGGCCCGGCAAAGCCGGTTCCGCGCTGCCCTTGGGCAAGCCACGCGCGCCGAAAAAGTTGTGTCCGCTTGCTGCGTGTTGCGCGCAACCACTCTCCAGCGCAGGTGCCCCCGACCGAGGGCAGCGAGGTGCCGGCTTTGCCGGAGCGAGATGCCGCCCCCTTGGGGGGGTGACGCGAAGCGGCGCAGGGGCGCTTTCATTTCTTGCCTTTCACATGGCCTTCAAGTTCTGTAAAGGAAGGCCGCACGGTAGACAGCAACACCTTGCGGCCGAACTCGATGGCCGTGGCGGGTGCGTAGCCCTGCATGCTGGCCAGCAGTGTGGTCTTGATGCATTGCAATTCTTTGCCGCTTTCTTCCACCTTCTGCTCCATCAGGCCGGCCAGCGGCTCGGCAAAGGCGTAGGCCAGCAAAATGCCCAGAAAGGTGCCCACCAACGCCGAACCGATCATGGCCCCCAGCACCGCCGGCGGCTGGCCCACGCTGCCCATGGTTTTCACCACACCCAACACCGCCGCCACAATGCCAAACGCGGGCAAGCCGCCGGCCACGCGCTGCATGGCAGCCACCGGGGCATGGGCTTCGTGGTGGTGGGTTTCAATTTCGCTGTCCATCAGCGACTCGATTTCATGCGCATTCAAGTTGCCCGACACCATCATGCGCAGGTAATCGGTGATGAACTCCACCACATGGTGGTCGCTGCCCACCGTGGGGTACTTCTTGAACAAGGCCGACTGCTCGGGTTTTTCCACGTCCTGCTCAATCGCCATCAGACCTTCCTTGCGGGCCTTTTGCAAAATATCAAATTGCAGGGCCAGCAGCTCCATGTAGCGCGCCTTGGTGTACTTGCTGCCCTTGAAGCACGCCACGGTACTGGCGACGGTGGACTTGATGACCGTCATCTGGTTGTTCACCAGAAAGGCCCCCAGCGTTGCGCCGCCGATCATGGTCATTTCCCAGGGCAGCGCCTTCAAAATCGGGCCCATGTTGCCGCCGTGGGCAATGAACACCCCGAACACGCAACCCAGCACGACCACCCAACCAATGACGACAAACATGTTTTTGACCCTGAAAAATGACCGTCTCACGCGCTGTGCGTGAGCACTTCAGCACCGCTCTTTCTATCGGTTGACTCTAGGACCGATTGAGGCTTTGCATAAACGCGAAATGGGCCCACATAGGGGCCCATTTCGATTGATGGCGCAACACGCGCCGCGCGTTCAGTGCAGGCGCAACCCGCCGCTGGCGCTGCCCTTGCCGGCGCGTGCCGGTGGCTCGCACATGCCGCATACAAAGTTGCGGGCGTTTTCATAGGGCTCGGTCACAAAGTGGCCGCTGCAGCAAGAGCACTTGGTCAGGGTGAGCATGCCGTTGTCGACAAACTTCACCAGGCGCCAGGCCCGGGTCACCGACAACAGCGGCTCAATGGCGCTGGCCTGCATTTGCTCGTTGTACAAGCCAAAAGCCTTGATCACGGTGTCAATCTCTTCCAGCTCACTCGTCTTCGACAGGTACTCGTGGATGTTGAGAAACAACGAAGCGTGGATGTTGGGCTGCCAGGTGAGGAACCAGTCGGTGGAGAAAGGCAGCTGGCCTTTGGACGGGCTTTTGCCCGCCACTTCCTTGTACAGACGCAACAGCCGCTCGTAAGACAGGCTGGTCTCGTATTCCAGCACCTGCAGCCGGGCGCCGAGCTTGATCAAGGAGATGGCGCGCTCGATGTCGCGCGATTCGCCGAGGATGCTTTTTTGCGTTGCCATGTTGTTCTATCCCTGTGTGACGTGCGGTGCGCAAGCGGACGGTGCAGATGAGCAGGGCTCAGTGCGCAGACATTGACTCGGCGTAGCGGCCGGCCATCAAGATGCTGGCGTGCAGCTGGGTGGTGGTGCTGTTGTCCACCTTCTTCACGTTGTGGTTGGTCAGCAGGTTCCACACCAGGTCGTCGTCCACCCGGAAGCGGCACAGCAGCATGTTGCTCGAAGCAATTTTGAGCAACTGAGCGGTGGACAGCATGCCCAGCAGGTCAGCGGCTTCTTCGGTCAGACCCAGGCGGAACAACGCTTCTGCGCGGTCCTTGCGAATCAGGTTCTGAGCCAGCATGAGGTAGGTCAGATTGGCTTCGCGGATTTCGGCCAAGAGTTGTTCGCTGTCCATGGGGTGCTCCTTGATGAGTGGTCGGTTTGGTGTGCGGGGTTGCTTACGTTTCCTGACCTGATGTATGCAATTGTGTCGAGCGTAAAAATTTCTTTAATCGGCGAATGGCTGTTTGACCTGTCATCCAGTCACCCGTTTTGTGTAGGTGTTTGCCTTACAACCTTGGTGCTCAAAAATGAGGCCGGCCGGGCCTCCTGTCACAAGCCTGACCCAGGCCCGGGTCACAGCGTGGCGCCCCCGTTGGGTTGCGTCGCGCAAGAGCGCTCGGGGGCGTGCACACAGCCGCACACCCGCTGTGCAGCGCCCCGGGCGGTGCACCTGAAAAAAGTATTTGCACCCCCCACTCACCCCTCCACCTGCAGAGCGAGAAAGGCCAGAAAAGCCGGCAACAAGTCCGGTTTATTTGCAGCACTCTTTACAACTCGCCGCTAAAGAATAGGCCAGGACCACCGAAATTGAACTCAACGAACTTCTAGAAAGGTTCGTCGTCCGGCAAGCAGAAGCGGCGAGGCGGTGAGCGGTCCATGGGCCCAGCCGGCAAGCGCAGCCAAAAGCACCGGTCATGGCGGCCAGCCCCCCTGGCTGGCGTTGAGACAGGCAGCAATGCCGGATTACTTTGTTTCCATTTTTTAGGAGTTAACCATGAGCACCATCAACACCAACGTTCAGTCCCTGAATGCCCAACGCAACCTGGCCGCTTCGTCGGGCGCACTCTCCACCTCCATGCAGCGCCTTTCCTCGGGCTTGCGTGTCAACAGCGCCAAAGATGACGCCGCCGGCCTCGCCATTGCCGAGCGCATGAACGCCCAGGTCAAGGGCATGAACGTGGCTATTCGCAACGCCAACGACGGCATTTCGCTGGCCCAAACCGCTGAAGGTGCGCTGGGGAAAGTGGGCGATTCGCTGCAGCGCATGCGCGAACTGGCTGTGCAATCGGCCAACGGTTCCAACTCTGACGACGACCGCACCAACCTGGACGCCGAGTACCAGCAACTGGCGCTGGAAGTGACCCGCGTTCTCGAGGGAACCAAGTTCAACGGCCAAAACCTCTTTGACGGCACCGGTGGTGTGACGGGAACGTTTACCTTCCAGGTGGGTGCCAACAACGATACAACCGACCAAATTGATGTCGAAGTGACCGACTTGACGGCCGACACCGACATGACCGCAGCAACCGGCAGCGACATCACCACGCTGACGGATGCACAAGGCGCCCTCGATTTGCTGGACACGGCGATCGACACCATCACCACCACGCGCGCTGAACTGGGTGCGGTGCAGAACCGTTTTGATTCCGTCATTTCCAACCTGCAGGTGGCCGCAGAAAACGAGGCCTCTGCTCGAGGTCGCATCGTGGACGCCGACTTCGCCAAGGAAACCGCCAACCTGTCGCGCGGTCAGATCTTGCAGCAGGCCGGCACGGCCATGATTGCGCAGGCCAACCAGCTGCCCCAGGGCGTGCTGTCCCTGCTGCGCTGAGCGCCAAGCCACACCACCGCCACCCCCTTGCGGGGACGGCGAAAGCGCGGTCGGGGCCCTGCACGGCTTCACCGCGCATCCCATTCGTGGGATGCACAGACCGCATGCCTTCGCGTGCGGTGCGTCCATCTTGAGGAGGGCACACCATGGCCACCATATCTTCGCCCGGCATCGGAAGCGGGCTTGATGTCCAGAGCATCGTGACGCAATTGGTGGCGCTGGAAAAAGCACCCATCAAGCAGCTGCAAACCCAGGCCACGTCGTTCCAGACCCGGCTGTCCACCTACGGCACCATCAAGTCGCAGGTGTCGGCGCTGGGCGACGCTGCGGCCAAGCTGTCCACCAGCAGTGGCTGGAACGCGGTGACGGCCAGCTCGTCCAACGCCACGGCCATTGGCGTCACCGCCGCAGCGGGTGCGCAAGCCACCTCGATCACCATGCAGGTGCAGCAACTGGCCAAGGCGCAGTCGGCAGCGTCTGGCGCAGTGCCCACGGGAAGCGCCATGGGTTCGGGCACGCTCACCATCGCACTCGGTAGCTGGGCCACCGGCTCGTTTGAAGCCGGCGCTGGCGCCCCTGTGAGCGTAGCCATTGCAGCCGAAGACTCACTGTCGGCCATTGCGGCCAAGATCAACGAAGCAGGCTCGGGCGTGAGCGCCACGGTGTTGCGCGATGCCTCGGGCGAACGCCTGTTGCTGCGCTCCAAGGAAACCGGTGAAGCCAACGGCTTTCAGATCTCGGCCGTGGACGGCGATGGCGCCGACGGCAACGACCTCGGCCGGCTGGCCTTCAACCCCGGCAGCGGTAGCGGTATGGGGCAAACCCAGGCCGGTCAAAACGCATTAGCAACCGTCAATGGCGTGTCCATCAGCACCGCCAGCAACCGCCTGAGCGACACCCTGCCGGGCCTGACGATCCAGCTGTCCCAGGTCACGACCGAACCGGTGGAGATTGACATCACGGTGGATATGGACACAGCCAAGAAAAACATCCAGTCTTTTGTAGACGCCTACAACACGCTGTCCACCACGTTGGCCACCGCCACCCGCTACGATGAGGCGACCAAGCGGGCGGGGGCATTGCAGGGAGATTCCACGGCAACGGGCTTGCAGAATGCGTTGCGCAGCATGATGCGCTCGGTCACCTCCAGCAGCCCGTTTGAACGCTTGTCGGCGATAGGCATTGAAGTCAAAACCGGCGGCACGCTGGAGATCAAAACCGACAAACTGGACGCAGCGCTCTCCAATCTGGACGGCGTCAAAGCGCTGTTCACCGCCACCAGCAGCGACCCCACAGCGCGTGGCTTTGGATTGAAAGTGAAGGCCTTTGCCGACGGACTGGTGGCCGCCGATGGCCTGGTGAGCAACAAAACAACGTCCATCCAGACCTCCATCAAACGCAACGGGCTGGAACAGGAACGCGTGAACGACCGGGCTGCGCGGGTCGAGTTGCGCCTGCTGGCCCAATACAACGCCATGGACGCCGCCGTGGGCAGGCTCAACGGGCTGGGCGCTTTTGTGTCGCAGCAAATTGCACTCTGGAACCGGAGCAGCAGCTGACCCCGCAGACCCTGGAAAAAGCCAACACCTGGACCATGCGCAGCGCGCTGCCCGACCAGGTTTTTTTGGTTTGAACCTAGCCAAGCACAGGAGCCATCACCATGCACTTTCACCCGCATTTACCTGTGCAGAACGCTACAGTCCCGCCCCTTGGTGCCGATATTAAAAGGCATCAGACACAAGGAATGGACACCATGTTTACCTCGGTCAAATTTCGCGCTGCATCGGCTTACCAACGGGTTGCCGCTGAAACCAGCGTGCAGGGCGCAGACCCCCACCACCTCGTGGGACTGCTGTTCGACGCCCTCTTGCAATCCATCGCCCAAGCGCGCGGCGCTCTGGCCCGGCAAGACATTCCCGCCAAGGGTCAGGCCATTGGCAAGGCGGTGCGTATTTTGGAAGAAGGCCTGAAGGCGGGCCTGAACACGGCACAAGGCGGCGAGATAGCGGCCAACCTGCGCGCGCTGTACGACTACAGCATCGTGCGGCTCACGCACGCCAACCTGCGCAACGACGACCAGGCGCTGGCCGAAGTGAGCGCACTGCTGGAGCCCGTGGCGCAGTCCTGGAAACAAATGAAGCACGGCAGCCCCGCCTTCTTGCAGCCTGCCACGGGCCCTGGAGCCTGATCATGGAGCCCACCTTGTTGGACTATTACAAAGCGATTGAAAACGCGAGTCAGAAAATGCTGGAAGCGGCACAAACCGAAAATTGGGACCAGGTGGTGCGGCTGGAAAGCACCTGCGCGGTGCTCATCGCCCAGCTGCGCGGCAAAGCCCGCACGCTGCAACTGGCCCCCGAAGAGCGCCCAGAAAAGGTTCGCATCATGCAGCGCATCTTGCGCACCGACGCCGAAATACGCAACCTGGCCGAGCCGTGGTTGAACGACCTGGCGCTGTTGATGGACAACGGCGGGAAGATCCATTGACCCCCCCCGCGCCGCACCTGCGGTGCGTCACCCCCCCAGGGGGGCAACGCTGGCGGCCTGGCAAAGCCAGTTCCGCGGCGTTCTGGGTTGGGGCATTGCTCGCCGAAAGCGGCTTGGCGAGAAGCAAGATTCAGTCAACCAAAGATCGCGCAGGGAAAAGCGGAAGCAACTCGCTGAAACGGTGCAGCGGCTACACGCAGTGAGCCGCGGTGAGAAACAAGTCCCCAGAACGCCGCGGAACTGGCTTTGCCAGGCCGCCAGCGTTGCCCCCCGGGGGGGGGGTGACGGCCCCTTAGGGCTGGCGCGGGGGGAGCCTCAAACACTCATATTCATGATGTCGGTATAGGCCTGCACCATGCGGTTGCGCACGTGCAGCGTGGCCTGAAAGCCGATTTGGGACTTTTGCATGGCGAGCATGGTTTGTTCCAGGCTCACGGCGGGGTTGCCCAGCTGCACCTGGGTTTGCAAATTGGAGGCTTCCGTTTGCGCCGCACTGACCGATTTCAGGGTGGTCTTGAAGCTTTCAGCGAACTGGCCACCCACGGCGCCGGTGGCGGCGGGGCGCTTCATGGCGGACTGCCCGACGCCGGTGGGTGCCTGGCTGCCCAGGGCGTTGATTCGCAGGTCCATCACGGATTCCTTCCACAAAATATGCGTACGCTTCGATGCTAGTGAGCCGGCCGTGGCGCCGCCGTGGGAATAGGGGCACAAACCCCCGCCTTTTCATGGCTATGGCTGGGTTGGTGGGGCCAAATAATCGTCTGCAACGGGGTGGCATTCATCCCGATTGAGCCGAACCGCAAAGCCCGACCTCCCCATGAGCACCACCGTCGCCGAAATGGAACTCCAGCCTGTGAGCCGCAATGCGTTCAGCGACGGGCTGACGCGCATGGACCCCGCTCAGAAGCTGAAGATGGGCCTGGGTGCCCTGGCGCTGCTGGCGCTGGCGCTGGCGTTCTTCTTCATGGGGCAGCAGCCCGAATGGCGGGTGCTCTACAGCAACCTGGGCGACAAAGACGGCGGCGCCATCGTGGCGCAGCTGACCCAGATGAACGTGCCTTACAAGCACACCGAGGGTGGCGGCGCCATCATGGTGCCAGCCGACAAGGTGCACGACACCCGCCTGCGTCTGGCCTCGCAAGGCCTGCCCAAAGGCTCGGTGAATGGCTTTGAGCTGATGGAAGCCAACCGCTTTGGCATGACGCAGTTTCAAGAGCGGCTGACATTTCAGCGCGGCCTGGAAGGGGAGCTGACGCGCTCGATCCAGTCGCTGTCGTCGGTGCAGGCGGCGCGCATTCACCTGGCGCTGCCCAACCAAAATGGCTTTTTTCGCGAGCAACAAAAACCCACTGCGTCGGTGCTGCTGACGCTGTTCCCCGGGCGCACGCTGGACAAGTCGCAGATTGCCGGCATCGTGCACCTGGTGGCTTCGAGCGTGCCCGAAATGAACCCCAAGGCGGTGAGCGTGGTGGACGACGCGGGCACCCTGCTCTCGGCCACGCCCGAGGGCCAGGCCCAAGGCGCCGACGTGCAGAAACTGCAATACACGCAGCAGATTGAGCAGCTCTACACCCGCCGCATTCTGGACATGATCGAGCCGCTGGTGGGCCAGGGCAATGTGAAGGCGCAGGTGAGCGCCGACTTGGACTTTTCGCTGGTGGAGTCCACCTCGGAACAGCACCGCCCCAACCAGACGGCCGAAAGCGGCGCGGTGCGCAGCCAGCAGATTGTGGAAGACGGCACCCCGGGCGCCGCCCTGCCCGCTGGCGTGCCCGGCGCGGTAAGCAACCAGCCGCCCGCCACAGGTACAGCCCCCATCAACGCGGCCGCCGCCCCGCTGGGCGTGGCCAGCAACGCCGACAAGCCCGGCACCTCGCGCCGCGAGTCGGTGATCAATTACGAGGTGGACAAGACGGTGAAGGTGGTGCGCGAGGCCAGCGGCACGGTGCGCCGCCTGAGCGCGGCGGTGGTGATCAACCACCGCACCACCACCGACCGCAACGGCAAAGAAACCCCGGTGCCGATTCCCCCCGAGCAGCTGGAGCAGATGACGGCGCTGGTGCGCGAAACCATTGGTTTCAGCCAGGAGCGCGGCGATTCGGTGAACGTGGTGAACGCGGTGTTCAACGTGACCAAAACCCCCGACGTGGAAACCGCCGCGTGGTGGCAGCAGACCGACACCCAGGAACTGGCGCGCAGCCTGGCCTGGCCGCTGGGCATGCTGGGCCTGGGCTTGCTGGTGCTCATGGGCATGGTGCGCCCGGGCTTGAAGCTGATGAAAGCACCCGCAGTGCCGCGCAAGGACAACCTGCCCGCGGTGCCGCAAATCAGCGCCCTGCTGAACGAAGCGCCCGAACGTCCTGGCCTGCCCATGCCGGACACAGACACGCCCACAACCGAGCAGTTGCGCCTGACCGATGCGAAGCGTTTGGCGCTGGAAAACCCGATGGCTGTGGCCAACATCGTCAAGGGCTGGGTCAATGGCGAAGCGCCGACTTGACCCGATTGCACCGTCACACAGACACACCGAGACCACCCGATGGAAGACCAGGGAATTCAGGACGCCGCGATCTTTCTGATGTCGTTGGGCGAAGAAGAGGCGGCCGAGGTGTTCAAGCACCTGAGCCCCAAGGAGGTACAGAAGCTGGGCGAGGCCATTGCCAGAACGCGCGCCGTGTCCCACGAACGCGTCGGGCAGGTGATGCAAAAGTTCACCGACGAAGCGGCCTCGCAGAGCCTGCTGGTGTCGGACACCGACAACTACGTGCGCGCGGTGCTGCGCCGCGCCCTGGGCGATGACAAGGCATCGCTGCTGATTGACCGCATCTTGCAGGGCGGCGATGTGTCGGGTATTGAAAGCCTGAAGTGGATGGACCCACTGTCCATTGCGGAACTGCTGCGCAACGAGCACCCCCAGATCGTGGCGGCCATCCTGGTGCACCTCGAAGCCGACCAAACCGCCAGCGTGCTTAAAAATCTGAACGATCGAAACCGCAACGAAGTGATGCTGCGCATCGCAACGTTGGAGGGTATTCAGCCGATTGCGCTGAAGGATCTCAATGAAGTGCTGTTCAAGGTGCTGGCTGGTGGCGACAAGGTCCGCAAGACGTCCATGGGTGGCGTCAAAACAGCGGCGGAAATCATCAACATGATGGGCACCCAGATTGAGAGTTCCGTGATCGAGTCGATCCGTGGCTTCGACGCCGATCTGGCGCAAAAGATCATGGACAAGATGTTCACCTTTGAAGATTTGCTCAAGCTCGATGGGGCGTCCATCCAGATGGTTCTCAAAGAGGTGCCCTCGGAATCCCTGGTGATCGCGCTCAAGGGCGCGCCTGCGGAACTGCGCGAACTGATCCTCGCCAACATGTCTTCGCGCGCTGCAGAGGGCTTGCGCGAGGACCTGGAGTCGCGGGGGCCGGTGCGCCTGTCCGAGGTGGAGGCTCAGCAAAAAGACATCTTGAAGATCGTGCGCCGGCTCTCGGACGAAGGCCAGATCATGATTGGCGGTGGAGGCGATGATGAAGGCTTCGTCTAAACCCAACCCCTACGCCCGGTTCATTCCGAGGGAGGAAATCGACGGCTGCTCGGCCTGGCTGTTCTCTTCCATGGACGGGGACAAAGACAGGGCCGGACCACAAGACAGCGCAGAGGAGGAGGCCGAGGAAACAGCCATTTCTGCCGAAGCCTTGCAGGCCGCGCGCGAGCAAGCCTATGCCGAGGGCTTTGCCTGCGGCCACGACGCCGGTGCCCAGGAGGTGCGCGACGCCCTGGAGGCCACGGTGCGCAAGACCGCCGAAGAAACCGCGGTGCGCATGGCCCAGCTGCTGCACAACACCCGCGAGCACCTGAGCAAGAGCGAAGAACAGATTTCGCGCCACATTCTGGCGCTGTCGATCGACCTGGCCCGCCAGGTGGTGCGCCAGGAAATCACCACCAACACCCAGCACCTGCGCCCGGTGATTGCCGAGGCCCTGAGCCAGCTGGTGGAAGACGGCTTGCCCGCCACCGTGCGCATGAACCCCGGCGACCTGGCCCTGATGAAAGGTGCGCTGCAAGAAACGCTGGCCAACCCGAAGCCCGAGTTCGTGGCCGATGCGGCGGTGAGCGCCGGCGGTTGCCTGGTCGAGTCGGCCAGCATGGCGGTGGACGCCACGGTTGAAAAACGCTGGGCCCGCGCCGTGGGCAACCTGGGACTGGACAGCACCTGGAACCCAGATGCCTAGAGAAACACCCCCGCCGCGCCGCGCGCGCGCCCCTCAAGAGGGCGCAGCCTGTGGTCCGGCCAAGCCGGTTTCACGGCATCTCTCGGTGGGGTTCAAGCGCGTCGGCCCGATTTTGAATACAAGGAAGGCCTCATGAACGACAGCACGCTGGGCACCGAGAGCCGTTGGGGCCACTTCATGGAGGACGTGCGCGAAAACGCCAGTGTGCACACGCCGCTGGAGGTGCGCGGCACGCTGACGCGGCTGGCCGGGCTGGTGCTGGAAGCGGTGGGGCTGAAGGTGCCAGTGGGCTCGCAGTGCCTGATTGAAAACGGCCACAAAGAACCGGTGCTGGCCGAGGTGGTGGGGTTTTCAAACGACCGCGCCTACCTCATGCCGGCGGGCGACACGCACGGTTTGTCCAGCGGCGCCAGCGTGACGCCGCTGGCCCCCTACCGCACAGTGCCGCGCGTGGGGCATATCAACAAACCGCCCTCGCCCAACGACCGCGGCGTGCTGCGCCTGCCACTGGGCCGGGGCCTGCTGGGGCGCGTGGTGGACGCGCACGGCCACCCGATGGACCACCTGGGCCCGATCACCAACGTGGAGATAGCGCCCATGGACCGGGCACCGCTGAACGCGATGGACCGCGACCCGGTGCGCGAGCCGCTGGACACCGGCGTGCGCGCGATCAACGCCCTGCTCACCGTGGGCCGGGGCCAGCGCATTGGCCTGTTTGCCGGCTCGGGTGTGGGCAAAAGCGTGCTGCTGGGCATGATGGCCCGCTACACCAAGGCCGACGTGATCGTGGTCGGGCTGATTGGCGAGCGCGGCCGCGAGGTGAAGGAATTCATCGAAGATATTTTGGGCGTGGAGGGCCGCAAGCGCTCGGTGGTGGTGGCCGCACCGGCCGACGCACCGCCGCTGGTGCGCATGCAGGGCGCGGCCTACGCCACGGCCATCGCCGAGCGCTTTCGCGACGACGGCCTGCATGTGTTGTTGCTGATGGACTCGCTCACCCGCTACGCGATGGCGCAACGCGAGATTGCGCTGGCCATTGGCGAACCACCCGCCACCAAGGGCTACCCGCCCAGCTGCTTTGCCAAGCTGCCCCAGCTGGTGGAACGCAGCGGCAACGGGCTCAACGGCGTAGGCTCCATCACGGCGTTTTACACCGTGCTCTCCGAAGGCGATGACCAGCAAGACCCGATTGCCGACGCCGCCCGCGCCATTCTGGACGGCCACATTGTGTTGTCGCGTGCGCTGGCCGAGTCGGGCCACTACCCGGCGATTGACGTGGAGGCTTCGGCCTCGCGGGTGATGCACAACGTGGTGAGCACCGGGCACTTGGAGCTGGCGCGCAAGTTTCGCAGTGTGTATTCGCGTTACATGAAGAGCCGCGACCTGATTCAGCTGGGCGCCTATGCCCCCGGCAGCGACCCGGAAACGGACCGCGCCATCGTGCTCTACCCGGCGCTGCAGCGCTTTTTGATGCAAGACATGCAAGACGCCGCCGCTTTTGATGCCTGCCTGCACCAACTGGCCAGCACGCTGCAAGAAGACCGGGGTACACGCGATGCGTCCCAGCGCCAGACCCGCCCGAACCACAACCCCTATGAAAGCCACACGCCATGACCGCTATCCAGACCCTGAACAAGGTGGTTGAACTGGCCGTGAAGCGCCGCGACCAGGCTTTGAGCACCCTCGCCCAGTTGCAGCGCGAGATGCAGGTGGCCCAAGCGCAAATGAACCAGCTGCAGGCCTACGCCCAAGAAGCCCAGCAACGCTGGGCCGTGCGCAGCAGCGTGGGGGTGGACACCGCGCTGCTGCACCACCACCGCCAGTTCATGGACAAGATCGACCACTCCATGGACTTTCAGCGCGGCGTGCTGAGCAGCCGCGAAGCCCAGATTGAACGCGGCCAGCAACAGGTGCACGCCGCCGAACGCGACGTGGCGGGCCTGCGCAAATACACCGACCGCAAGGTGCAAGACCTGCTGCAACACGCCCAGCGCCAGGAACAAAAGGCGACCGACGAAATGGCGCTGTCCATTCACCTGCGGCAAAGCCTGGCGCACGTCCAGGCTCAGGCCCAGGCACGTAAACCCACCCGGACACCCTCACGCACGGCCACCGCGCCACAGGGATCACGCGCATGAGCACCAGCACCCCAGCGCCCAGCAACGCCGGCCCCGCCCCGGTGAAGGCCCACACGGGCACCCAGCACGCCACCAAAAAGGCCGGTGGCGAAGCCCCTGCCGACCTGTTTTCCAGCCTGATGTCGCTGGTGAGCGCGACCCACGGTGAGCCCGCTGCCGCCGGGCCCGCGCCCGACACCAGCAGCGACGCGCGCGAAGAAACGCCCGGCGACCCGCGCCAACCCGGCGCCGACAACCCCGTGTACGCCCTGCTGAACTGGGCCAGCCCAGCGGCCCTGGCGGCCACCGCCGCCAACAACGCAGCGCTGGCGGGAGACACCGCAACAGCGGCACGCACCACCCTGGCAGGGCAGCGCAGCGTGACCACCGAGGGCATGGCGCTGGCGGGCATGACGCCCCTGAGCGCAAGCGCCCCGCTGGACGCCGACACCGCCGCCGCGCTGGCGCTCGCGAGCGCACCCAGCGCAAAGCCCGGCGCCGGCGAAGCAGCCGAGGCCGCCGCCCAAAGCATGGGCTCGGAAGGCCTGCGCACGGCAGCCCCTGGCCGGACCGACACGGCACACGCCCTGGGCGCACCCACAGCCACGTCTAACGGCACCTGGCGCAAAACGCCTGCCCATGCCAGCGCCACCGCCGCGCACGAAACGGGCAGCCTGAGAGCCTTGGCCGCCGACGGCCTGGCCGCCCGCCTGGGCGTCCAGGCACCGATGGTGCGCAGCACCGTGGCCATGCACGAGCGCCTGGGCCAGACGGCCACCCCCTTGGCTGGCGCCGCAGGCGAAGCCAGCCCACTGGGCACCCCCGGCCTGCGCCCCGCTGGCGCACCCACGGGCGAGGCCACGGCGGCCACCCCGGGCGCTGCGGTGTCCGAACTGCTGGACGGCGGCACACCACGCGACTTGCTGAACGCCGAAGACGCCACCCAGGCACTGGCGCAACCCGACCCGCTGGCCAGCCCCGATCGAGAAGCCGAGCTGATCAGCCACTGGAGCGCTCAAAACCTGCGCCATGCCAGCCTGCGGGTAGGCCAGAGCGGCGAGGACGCGATCGACATCCGGCTCTCCATGTCGGGCCAGGAAGTGCGCGTGGACTTCCGCACCGACAACGCCGAAGCCCGCGCCAGCCTGCAGCAAAGCGCGGGCGAATCGCTGGGTGAAATGCTGCAACGCAGCGGCATTCAGCTGGGCGACGTGTCGGTAGGCGCCCAAGGGCAACGCCAGGACGGCGGCGCAGAACGCCGCGAAGCCGGGCCCGGCAACGCACGCCGGCCCACAGAACCAGACGCCGAACCGAAGGCCACGCCCGCCATGAGCCGCCCGCGCGCCGACGGCAGCCAGCCGCTGGACGTGTTTGCCTGACAACCCAAGCCCCAGCCAGCTGGCCCCGGCCGAAACGCCGTGCCCTGAGCACGCAAGAGGCCGTCGAATAAGCGGTTTTTACGGTGCTTATCTGGCGACCGGCTCAGGGGTCGGAGCCCAATAATTCTTCCAGACCCACACGCTTCAGCGCGTGTGACGGCCCCCCGCTACCGGGGACCCACTGGAGGAAATAGATGTCTGCTGCCGCGCCCACCACCGCCGACGCCTCGGCTCCCGCCAAGCCCAAGAGCAAAAAGCTGCTGCTCATTCTGCTGGGTGTGGTGGTGCTCGCCTTGATCGGGGCTGGCGCAGCCCTGTTTGTGCTGAAAAAGAACACCGCCGAAGACGGCGATGGCGATGAAGAAGCGCCTGTGGTGCAGCAGCAAAGCGCTAAAACCAAGGTGCCGCCCACCTTTTTGCCGCTGGACAACATGGTGGTGAACCTGGCCGACGCCGGGGGCAACCGCTTTGTGCAACTGGGCATCACGCTGCAGCTGCAAGACGCGACCACCAGCGACAGCGTGAAGACCTACATGCCCTCGGTGCGCAGTGGCATCTTGATGCTGATTTCGCAGCGCACGGCCGAAGAAATGCTGCAGGTCAGCGGCAAGGAAAAACTGTCGAAGGACATCATCGCCGAGATTTCGGACGTGATGGGCTACGAGATCGACGACACAGAACCCCAGGCAGCGCCCGGCAAGAACAAGCGCCGCAACGCACCACCCAACCCAGTGCAAGCGGTGTTGTTCTCCAGTTTCATCGTGCAATAAACCGACAGACCCACACCATGGCCGACTCGTTTCTGTCCCAGGAAGAAGTAGATGCATTGCTCGAAGGCGTCACCGGCGAGAGCCAGAAGTCGGAGCAGAAAGCCGCACCCACCGGCGGTGTGCGCGACTACAACCTGTCCAGCCAGGAACGCATCGTGCGCGGGCGCATGCCCACGATGGAAATCGTCAACGAGCGGTTTTCGCGCAACCTGCGGCTGGGCCTGTTCAACTTCATCCGCCGCAGCCCCGAGATTTCGGTAGGCGCGGTGCAGGTGCAGAAATACAGCGCTTTTCTGCGCGAGCTGGTGGTGCCCACCAACTTCAACATCATGGCGGTGCGCCCCCTGCGCGGCAACGGGCTGGTGGTGTGCGAGCCATCCCTGCTGTTTGGCGTGATCGACAGCCTGTTTGGTGGCAACGGCAAGTTTCACACCCGCATTGAAGGGCGTGACTTTTCACCAACCGAGCACCGCGTGATCACGCGGCTGGTGGAGGTGGTGTCAGAAGAATACAAAAAAGCCTGGCGAGGCCTGTACCCGCTCGAACTGGCCTACCAGCGCTCAGAGATGCAACCCCAGTTTGCAACCATCGCCACCCCCAGCGAAATCGTGGTGTCCACCAGCTTCACGCTGGAAATCGGAGACATCACCGGCTCGCTGCATATTTGCATTCCGTATGCAACGCTGGAACCCATCCGCGATGTGCTGTATTCCAGCGTGCAGGGCGATGCCATGGAGGTGGATCGGCGCTGGGTCAAGCTGCTCAGCCACGAGATTCAGGCGGCCGAAGTCACCTTGGTCGCGGAACTCGCCCAGACCGACGCCACCATCGAGCAACTGCTGGCCATGCAGATCGGCGACTTCATTGAACTGGATCGCCACACCGTGATCAGCGCCCACGTGGATGGCGTCCCGATGTTCGAGTGCCAGTACGGCACACACAAGGGCAAATATGCACTGCGCGTCGAGCGCAGCCTGCGGGGAACCGACATGAACTGGCTGGGAGATACCTATGTCAACTGAAACCAACGACAACACGAACAACGCCATCGCCGACGACTGGGCCCAAGCCCTGGAAGAACAGTCCAGCGCAACGGGAGGTGCCGCCGGCGGCGAAAGCGCGCCAGCGTTCGACGGCGACGCCAAACCCGTGGCGACCAACATCAACCCGCTGCAAGACATCCAGATGGTGCTGGACATTCCGGTGCAGCTGTCGGTGGAACTGGGCCGCACCAAGGTGCCCATCAAATACATCTTGCAACTCGCCCAGGGCTCGGTGGTGGAGCTGGACGCGCTCGCCGGTGAGCCCATGGACGTGCTGATCAACGGCTACCTGATTGCGCAGGGCGAGGTGGTGGTGGTGAATGAAAAGTTCGGCATCCGCCTGACCGACATCGTGACGCCTTCGGAGCGGATGCGCCGGGTGTCCAAAAGCTAACCCTGTATTCGGAACACTCCCCGCGTCGCCTTCGGCGCCCCCCCTCCAGGGGGGCGACACCTGAGGCCCGGCAAAGCCGGTTCCTCGGGGTCTCTGGGTTGAAGACATCTCGCGCCAACTGGTCCATTTTTTCGTCTCCTAACCTTCTTTCTTCCATGTTGCAAAGCGCGCTTCCTGCTCTGGGTCTGCTGCTCGTGATGGTGCTCGTGGCGTTTGCGCTGCAGCGCTGGAGGCGGCACCTGCCGGGCGTTGCCTTGCGGGCCGGGCCGGTGCTGAAGGTGATGGGCTCGGTGTCGCTGGGGCCGCAGCAGCGGCTGGTGACGGTGCAGGTGGGCGAAGGCGCTGAGGCGCTGTGCCTGGTGCTGGGCGTAGCACCCGGCAGCGTGAACACGCTGCACAGCATGCCGCTGCCCGCCGCGCCGCAACTTGCCGATGAACCCGGCAGCGCCGCTGCTTACCCCTTTGCCGCCCGACTGGCGCAGCTCATGACCCCCAACGCCAAAGGCCCCCATGCGCCGCAGTGAACTTGGTTGGCGCAACGGCGCCGTGTTGGCCTTGCTGACCCTGCTGGCCGGAGCCGCGCTGGCGCAGGCCACGCCGCCTCTGCCACTCACGGCGCCCACGCCGGTGCTGCCCGCGGTGGGGGCGTCCTTGCCGCTGATCATTGCTCAGGGTGCCGGTGGCAGCGCCTATTCGGTGCCAATCCAGACGCTGCTTTTTTTCACCGCGCTGTCGTTTCTGCCGGCGGTGCTGCTGCTCATGACGGGCTTCACCCGCATCGTCATCGTGCTGTCGCTACTGCGCCAGGCGCTGGGCACGCAGTCGGCCCCGCCCAACCAGGTGGTGGTGGGTCTGGCGCTGTTTCTCACCCTGTTTGTGATGGGGCCCACGCTCGACAAGGTGTACGAGGAGGCCTACGCCCCCTACACCGCCAACCAGATCGGCTTTGAGCAGGCACTGGAACGCGGCGAAGCGCCCATGCGGGCCTTCATGCTCAAGCAAACGCGCCAGTCCGACTTTGAGCTGTTTGCCAAACTGGCCAAACTGCCCGCCGACGTGTCCGCCGAAAACGCACCGTTTCGCGTCATCGTGCCAGCCTTCGTCACCAGCGAGCTCAAAACGGCGTTCCAGATCGGCTTCATGATCTTCATCCCGTTTCTGGTGATCGACATGGTGGTGGCCAGCGTGCTGATGTCGCTGGGCATGATGATGCTGTCGCCCGTGTTGGTCGCGCTGCCGTTCAAGCTCATGCTGTTTGTGCTGGCCGACGGCTGGAACCTGCTGCTGGGTTCCCTGGCCGCCTCGTTCGCCACATGACACCCCCTTGCGTCACACCGCCGTTTGCGCTGAGCCGGATCGTTTTCCGTTTGTCAACCGCTACTGACTTACTCAAGGACCGCTGACATGGACCCGCAAGCCGCACTGACGATGGCGCAAAACGCGCTCTTTCTGCTGCTCATGATCGCCGCCCCGGTGCTGGCTACGGTGCTGGGTGTGGGCCTGATCGTGAGCCTGTTTCAGGCCATCACCCAGATCCAGGAAGCCACGCTGTCGTTTGTCCCCAAGCTCATTGCCGCGATTGCGGTGTTTGCGATCGCCGGGCCGTGGATGATGACCACGATGGTGGACTTCATCCGCACCACGATTTTGTCGATTCCAAACTATGCCATTTGACCCCGCCTACACCGCCACGCGGCTTCCCACCAATGGGACAGCAAGGGCCGTTCGGCAAAGCCGGCCCGGCGCTGCCCTGGGCTGAACGCCACCGCTGGCCACCGTTCCCATGCCCACCTTCAGCGAAGCGGACATCATGGCGCTCGTGTCGCCGGTGTTCTGGCCATTTCTGCGCATCCTGGCGGTGTTCTCCAGTGCGCCCATTTTCTCGGCCCGCTCGGTGCCCATGCGCACGCGGGTGGCGCTGGCGATGCTGGTGGCCGTCTGTGCCCAAGCTGGCCTGCCCGAGCAGCCGGTGGTGGCGCTCACCGACCCCAACGCGTTCTCTGTGGTGCTGCAACAGGTGGTGGTGGGCATTGCCATTGGGCTGGCGGTGCGCATTGTGTTTGCGTCGGTGGAGCTGGCAGGCGAGGTCATCGGCCTGCAAATGGGTCTGAACTTTGCGGGCTTCTTTGACCCGTCCACCAACTCGCAATCCAGCACCGTGGGCCGTTTTTTTGGCAACACCACCATGCTGCTTTTCGTGGTGATGGGCGGGCACCTCATGCTGCTGCAGGCCGTGGTGGCCAGCTTCGAGACCTTTCCCATTGGCGCCAGCGCTTTTGAGTCGATCAACCGCATGCGCCTGCACGAGCTGGGCGCGGTGGTGTTTCGCTATGGGCTGTGGATCGCGCTGCCCATGATCGGCATGCTGCTGTTCATCAACATCGTGCTGGGTTTCATCTCGCGCATTGCGCCGCAGATGAACGCCTTTGCCATCGGCTTTCCGCTCACGCTCTCCGTCGGCTTGCTGGGTATTGCCTTCACCCTGCCCATGCTGGACGCGCCGGTGTTGGCGCTCATGAAGCTGGCCACCGAGATTTTCATGGGCAGCTGAGCGCGGCCGCTGCGCGGCCTGGATGCGTCTTCAGGGCTGGGGGCGCCCCGGGCCCTGCGAACCCTGGGCGCGGGCTGAAAGGTAGGCGTACAGATCGATGATGTGGGCGCTCACCTGGGGCTCGCCCTGCCAGGCGGGCATGGTGCGTGCGGCGTCTTTGCGCTGCACTATGGTTTGCACCTGCGCGGGTCGGGGCTGGTCGGGCGGCATGTTCCAGTCGTAGCGCGTGAGCACCAGGTCCACAAAACGGCTCGGGCCCATTTCGCGCACGCGGGGCAGCAGGTCGGGTCCGCTTGGTCCGCCACCGCCCGCCGGGCCGTGGCATTGTATGCAGCGGTCCTGAAACACGCGCCACCCGGCGTACACCGAGCCGGGCGGTTGGGCCAGCTCAGCCACTTCGCGGGCGGGCTGGGTGTTCAACAGCTCCACGCTGCAACCCGCTAGGCCCAGCGCCACGGCACACACAGCCAAGAACCTGCGCGGCAGAAGCGCTTCGGCTGCAACGGATGGAGAAAAGTCCCACTTCGCCCCTGTTTTTCCGGCCGTGGCAACGGCCACCGTCCTCAAAAGCTGGGCCACCTTGGGCTTTTTTCCCACCCGTTTCACTCCCATGCCTTCTGCCGCGCAGGCGCCTAGACCCGATGCGCGGCGACAGGCCTTCATCACGGTGTTGAACGGGCGCATGGGCATCACCTTTCTGCGGCCTCTGGGCGCAACTGCCATGGCCTGCAAGACGATTGTGGCGCCACGGCTGCGCAAGCAAACCGCACGGGCGCCAACAAAATGGCCCCAGATTGACCGAACGCAGCAGATGGTGAAGCCGGTTGCCGCTGAGCGCTCGGCCATGCCGTGCGGCATGTACGCGGCTTCACCAGGGCGAGAAAAGCGCGCACCTCGGTTTCAGCAACCTGCAACCTGGCACCCGGGCCACGCTACACCAGGCTGTTTCGAATCGCGTACACCGTCAGCTCGGCGTTGTTGGCCAGGTGCAGCTTTTCCAGCACGCGCGCGCGGTACACGCTCACCGTCTTCGGGCTGAGCATGAGCTCATCAGCGATTTCAGACAGTTTTTTGCCCGACGCAATTTTTTGCAGCGTTTGCAGCTCGCGCTCGGAGAGACTGGCGTGCAGTTCCTGATCTTCCGGCGCATGGAGGTTGTCCACCAGCATCTGAGCCACATCGGCCGTCACATATTTGCGGCCCTGCTGCACGGTGCGAATGGCCGTCACCAGCTCGGCGGGCTCACCCGCCTTGTTCAGGTAGCCGCGCGCACCGGCCCGAAGACAGCGTATGGCGTACTGGTCTTCCGGGTACATCGAGACCACCAGCGTTCTCACCGGCGAGCCCTCCTCGCGCAGCGCAGCCAGCACCTCCAGGCCACCCCGGCCGGGCATATTCAGGTCGAGCACGAGCACGTCGCACGCCACCTTGCGCAATTGCTCGCGCAGCTCGGGATAGTTGCCCGCTTCGCTCACCACCTTGATGTCGACCGCCTCCGTGATGGTGTCGCGTATGCCGCGTCTCACCATCGCATGGTCGTCACACAAAATCACCTTGATCATCCAAGTCCTCCTTGCCCAGCGCTGCATGGTCCAGCTCAACCGATGCCCGCAGCGGCACCGACAAAATCACCGAAGTGCCGCGAGGCGATGAACTGACGTCCAGCCAGCCCCCCACCTTGGCGGCGCGTTCTTTCAGCCCCAACAAGCCGAACGACTTGGCCTTGCGCAAGGCCTCGCTGCTGAGGCCCTGGCCGTTGTCGTTGACTTCCAGCGTCAACACGCCCTCACGGTCGCTCAGGTCGATGTCGACCGCGCTGGCATTGGCGTGCTTGGCCACATTGGTGAGCGCTTCTTGCGCCGTGCGGTACGCCACCAGCTGCACCTCGTGGGGCACTGCAATGGTTTCCGAAGACCAGCGCACCAGCACGCGCGTACCGCTGCGGCGCTCAAAACCCGAGGCCAGCCACTGCACGGCGGCCACCAGGCCTTGGTCCAGGATGGGCGGGCGCAGGTTCATCATGATGCGCTGGCTCGCGCCCAGCGCGTGCTGCAGCATTTCCATGGCGGTGGCCACATGCCCGCGCAGGGCTTCGCCCTCCGCATGGCGGCCCACCCAGGCCAAATCGAGCTTCACGGCGGCCAGCGCGCCGCCAATGTCGTCGTGAATCTCGCGGGCAATGTTGGCGCGTTCTTGCTCAATGCTCACCTGCAGGTGCTCGGCCAGCTCGGCCATGCGTTTGCGGGAACCGGCCAGCTCGGCGTCGGAACGGGCCTTGGCCTTGCGGGTTTCGCTCACCTCCATGGCGCGCCGAATCACATGCGCCAGCCGGTGCATGCTGTCTTTGAGCAAGTAATCGCTCACGCCCCGATGCATCGCGTCCACCGCAGCCGTTTCGCCAATGGCGCCCGAAAGAATCACAAAGGGCAGATCGGGGCGCACCTCCAGAGCCACTTCCCAGGCGTCCATGCCGGTGAAACCGGGCAGGTGGTAGTCGGCCAGCACGACGCCGAAGCGGTCAGACAGCAGCTCACTGCGGAACTCTTCAAGCGTGTCCACCAGCGTGAGCTCGCAGGCCATCTGGCTACGCTGCAGGGCAAACTTCACCAGCGCGTGGTCGACCCGGGAGTCCTCCAGATGCAGGATGCGTACCCCAGGGTTTTTGTCGGTCTCAGGGATTCCGCTCATGGTGTGATGAATTTGGCACGAAACCCGCCGCGCGGCGGGCCCGCTGGACAAGGCAGCGAAATGGCGTTGAATTTGGACTGTTATCTGCCGATACAGCGGTACACAGTCCGTGAAAATTGTACTGCCCACCCAAACATGACCTGCCCAGCACCGCCCACCTGCTCACCCTGGACCCCAAGATGATGCCGCAGAACAACCCATCCGTTTCGCTGCCCTTGAACCTGGTGGCCGACCTGCAGGACTCCTTGCTCATGGCCATGACCGACCTGGAACGCCTCGAAGGCCTTCTGGACCATGCCACAGGCAACCTGCTGGAGCGCTTCAGCACGGCCAACCATGCCCTGGGCAACCTGGCCGGCAAAGACAACGAAGACCTGATCAGCATCCGCCACAGCCTGCACCAGGCGGTGACCGAACTGCAGTTTCACGACATGGCCACCCAGCTCATCGTGCACACCAGCAAGGTGCTGCAGGGTTGTTCCTGGCGGCTGGCCGAAGAGGTCATGGAGCCCGAAGAAGACGAAATTCCGCTCGGTGTGGACCCCATGCCCGACCGGCCAAGCCCGGTGACCCAGAGCGAAATGGACGCTGGCTCCATTGAGCTCTTTTGAGCTGAGCGCGAACGGCTCAAGCTGACCCCTTTTTTGTCGATATCTGTTGGAAACACGGAGTACCCCATGCAATCGATTCTTGCCGTAGACGACTCGGCCTCCATGCGCAAAATGGTGTCTTTCACCCTCACTGGCGCGGGCTTTCACGTGGTGGAGGCGGTGGACGGCCAGGATGCCTATGAAAAAGCCCAGACCCACGCCATTGACCTGGTGCTGACCGACCAGAACATGCCGCGCCTGGACGGCCTGGGCCTCACCCGCAAACTGCGCGAGAACCCCAAGTTCAAGACCACGCCCATCCTGATCCTCACCACCGAGTCGAGCGACCAGATGAAGCAGGCGGGCCGCAGCGCGGGCGCCACCGGTTGGCTGGTCAAACCGTTTGATCCGGGTCGCCTGATTGAAGTCATCCAGAAAGTCATCCGCTGACCGTGCGGCACTGAGCGAGCACCACAGCCAAGGAGTCCCCCATGGGTGAAACGATGAATGACAGCGCGTCTGCCAGCGGCCATTTTGACCTGACGCAGTTCTACCAAATCTTCTTTGAAGAGGCGGGCGAGAACCTGGAGCAGATGGAGCAGATGCTGCTCGCACTCGACCTGGAGCAGGCCGACGACGAAGAGCTCAACGCCATCTTCCGCTGCGCGCACTCCATCAAAGGCGGTGCTGCCACGTTTGGCTTTGCCGACGTGGCCGAGCTGACGCACCAGATGGAGTCGCTGCTGGACAAGCTGCGCCGCCATGAATTGCAGCCCACCTCGGCCATGGTGGACGTGTTGCTGGAATCGTCCGACGCCCTCAAGCTGTTGCTGGCACAACACCAGGGCAAGAGCGTGGAATCCCCGGCCACGGCCGACCTGGTGTGCCGCATCAGCGCACTGGCCCTGGGCGAAGACGCGCCAGCTCCGGTGGTAGCCACCGCAGCTGCGGCCGTTGCCAGCGCCCCAGTAGCCGCCAGCGCCACCGCGTTTGCTTTTGCGCCAGCACGCACCAGCAACACCACGCGCACGCTCGAAATCCACATCGGCCCCATGGACCAACCGGCACAGGCCGACGGCATTGCCGAGCTGTTTCGCGACATTCCCGGCCTGGGCGAACTGGACATACTGACCTGTGACGAGGTCAACAAACGGGTTTTCCGCGTCAAGACCACGTCCAGCGACACCGACCTGATGGACCTGTTCACCTTCCATGTGAACAAAGACATCATCCGCATCAACGACCTGGATGCCGCCGCACAAGCGCAAGCCTCGGCACAGCCCGCCGCAGCGCCGGCGGCGCCCGCCGCCAGCAAGGCGCAGGAGGGCACCGACTTCGGCTTTTTCGACGACGCACCAGGCCTGCCCGCGCCAGCCGCGCAGGCCAACGCCGATGCACCCCAGGCAGCCAAAGCACCGGCACACAGCGCGCCTGTGCTGGCCGAGCCCGTGGCCGCGCCACGCCCGGCCCCGCGCGCTGAGGCACGCAACAACGCACCCGCCGCCGACAACAGCACCCTGCGCGTGTCGGTGAGCAAAGTGGACCAGCTCATCAACCTGGTGGGCGAACTCGTCATCACCCAGGCCATGCTGGCCCAGAAAAGCCGCGAACTCGACACCGCCGCCAACCAGCCGCTGCTGGCCGGCCTGGCCGACCTGGACCGCAACACCCGCGACCTGCAGGAAGCTGTGATGTCGATCCGCATGATCCCGATGTCGGTGGTGTTCAACCGCTTCCCGCGCATGCTGCGCGACCTGGCCAGCAAGCTGGGCAAAAAGGTGGAGCTGATTACCCACGGAGAAGCCACCGAGCTGGACAAAGGCCTGATCGAGAAGATCACCGACCCACTCACCCACCTGATCCGCAACAGCTGCGACCACGGCATTGAACTGCCCGCCGACCGCCAGGCCAAGGGCAAGACCGAGCACGGCACCATCACCTTGTCGGCCACCCACCAGGGTGGCTCAATCCTGATCGAAGTGCGCGACGACGGCAAAGGCCTGTCGCGCGAGAAGCTGCTCAGCAAAGCGCGCGAGAAGGGCATTGACGCACCCGACTCGATGACCGACGGGGAAGTCTGGAGCCTGATCTTTGCGCCCGGCTTCTCCACCGCCGACGAGGTAACCGACGTGTCGGGCCGCGGCGTGGGTATGGACGTGGTGAAGAAGAACATCACCTCGCTGGGCGGCACGGTGGAAATCGACTCGGCCCAAGGCTACGGCATGCGCGTCTCGGTGCGCTTGCCCCTGACGCTGGCCATCATGGACGGCATGACTGTGCGGGTGAGCGACGAGGTGTACATCTTGCCGCTGTCCAGCGTGATCGAGTCGTTCCAGATCAAGCCCGGCGACATCAACACCGTGGCCCAGGGCAGCCAGCTGGTGAAGGTGCGCGAGGAATACATGCCGGTGATTGAACTGGAACGCGTGTTCCAGGTGCCGCGCTTTGAATACAACCCGAGCAGCCCGATCTTGGTGGTGGTGGAAGCCGAAGGCTCCCGCATGGCCCTGATGGTGGACGAGCTGCTGGGCCAACAGCAGGTGGTGATCAAGAACCTCGAATCCAACTACCGCAAGGTGCCCAATATTTCAGGTGCCACGATTCTGGGTGATGGCAAGGTGGCGCTGATTTTGGACACCTCGGGCCTCGTCAGGCGCTCGCGACACTGACCCGGCCGCCGCGCGACAGCGCACCATCCCCTACCGCCCAGGACGCTCCGATGCTGCTTCAAAACCGCACCACGCCACGCACCGCCAGTGCTGCCCAAGCTTTCGCTTCCGACGCGGAAGAAGGCCCGCTGGCCCAAGGCCGCGAGTTTGTCTGGACCGACGGCGACTTCACCCGCATCAAGGCGCTGATTTACAAAAAGGCGGGCATCAGCCTGCACGACGGCAAACACGCCATGGTGTACAGCCGCGTGTCGCGCCGGCTGCGCGACACCGGGCACGAGAGCTTCAAGACCTACCTGGACGCGCTGGAGCAGCACGACGGGCCCGAGTGGCAGGAGTTCATCAACGCCCTGACCACCAACCTGACGGCGTTCTTCCGCGAACAGCACCACTTCACGATTCTGGACGAGCTGCTGCGCAGCCAGCGCACGCAGGCCTGGCGCATCTGGTGCTCGGCCGCCTCTACCGGTGAAGAGCCCTATTCCATTGCCATGACCGCGACCGAAGCCCTGGGCACCAGTGGCTCGTTCCATCTGGTCAACAGCGACATCGACACCAAGGTGCTGGCCACCGCTGCGCGCGGTGTTTACAAGAGCGACGGCGTGAAGGGCCTGAGCACCGAGCGGCTGCAGCGCTTCTTTATGCGGGGCAAGGGCGACAACGCCGGCCTCATGCGCGTGAAGCCCGAGCTGCAAAAGCACATGGAATTTTTGAGCGTCAACCTGATTCACGAGCTGCCGTTTCGGGAGCCCTTTGACGTGGTTTTTTGCCGCAACGTGATGATTTACTTTGACGCCATGACCCAGCGCCAGGTGCTGGAGCGCATCCACCGCGTGATGAAGCCCGGCGGCATGCTGTTCGTAGGCCACGCTGAAAACTTCAGCGACGCGCGCAACCTGTTTGTGCTGCGAGGAAAGACCGTGTATGAACGCATTTGAAGCCAGTTCCATGCCGTCACGGCCAGGCACAGCGCCGGCACCGCTGGCAGCTCGCGCGGGCACCACGTATCGCCCCACGGGCAGTGCAGGCCCCAGCCTCGAAGCGCTCAAGGCACGGGCCCGCAAGCCCGGTGAAGCCTCTTTTTTCTACCACGACCACAACTTCAAGCACGACGCTGTGAAGGTGTTGCCGGGCGAGTATTTCGTGACCGGTGACGACATGCTGATCATGACGGTGCTGGGCTCGTGCATCGCGGCCTGCATCTGGGACCCCAAGGTGCGCGTGGGCGGGATGAACCATTTCATGCTACCCGAAGGCGGTGCCGACACCTCGGGCCGCTACGGCTCGTACGCCATGGAATTGCTCATCAACGAAATGATGAAGCTCGGTGCGCGGCGCGAGTCCATGCAGGCCAAGGTGTTTGGTGGTGGCCAGGTGATGCACACCTTCACCACCATGAACGTGGGCGAGCGCAACACCCAGTTCGTGCTGGACTACCTGCAAACCGAGCGCATCGCCATCGTCTCCAAAGACGTGCTCGACATCCACCCGCGCAAGGTGTGCTACTTCCCGTCTACCGGCAAGGCCATGGTGAAGCGGCTGGCGCATTCGCACCCAGAAACGCTCGAAACACAGGAACGCCGTGGTAGCGCTGCCGTGGTGGCCAAGAGCACCGCGGGCGGCTCGGTGGATTTGTTCTAAACGACGCAATAAGAAGACAAGGAGAGGACCATGGCAAAAATCCGTGTGGTCGTGGTGGACGATTCAGCCCTGGTGCGCAGCCTGCTCACCGAGATCATCAACCGCCAGCCCGACATGAGCTGCGTGGGTGCCGCCAGCGACCCGCTGGTGGCGCGAGAAATGATCCGCGAACTCAACCCGGACGTGCTAACCCTCGACGTGGAAATGCCCCGCATGGACGGGCTGGAATTTTTGTCGCGCCTGATGCGGCTGCGCCCGATGCCGGTGGTGATGGTGTCCACGCTGACCGAGCAAGGCGCAGAGATCACGCTGCGTGCGCTCGAAATGGGCGCTGTGGACTTCGTGGCCAAACCACGCATTGGCATCAGCAGCGGCCTGGCCGAACTCTCGGGCGACATCGTGGACAAGATCCGCGTGGCCGCCAGCGCGCACGTGCGCCGCCAGGCCAGCGCCCTGAGCACCCCCGAAAGCCGCGCACCGCAAAGCGCACCGGACACGCCGCGCGCCCCGCTGCCGCGCCTGTCCACCGAAAAAATCATCTGCATCGGCGCCTCCACCGGGGGGACCGAAGCCATTCGCGAGGTGCTCATGCCCATGCCGGCCGATGCACCGGCGATCGTGATCACGCAGCACATGCCGCCGGGCTTCACCACCAGCTTTGCAGCGCGCCTCAACACGCTGTGCCGCATCCGGGTGGAAGAAGCCCGCGACGGCCAGCGCATCTTGCCCGGCCACGCCTACATTGCCCCGGGTGGCCACCACCTGCGCATTGACCGCAGTGGCTCCAACTACGTGGCGGTGGTGGAAGACACCGAGCCGGTGAACCGCCACCGGCCTTCGGTGGAGGTGCTGTTCCGTTCCGCCGCCCGCGTGCTGGGGCCCAATGCGCTGGGCGTCATGCTCACCGGCATGGGTGCCGACGGCGCCCAGGCCATGCGCGAAATGAAAGATGCGGGCAGCTACAACTATGTGCAGGACGAAGCCAGCTGCGTGGTGTTTGGCATGCCACGCATGGCCATCCAGTGCGGCGCAGCGCATGAAATTTTGCCGCTGAACCAGATTGCAAGCGCGCTGCTGAACAAGCTGGCGGCCAGTCCGTCCAGTGTGCGCCACCGCATCTGAAGCCCAAGAGCAACCCGTCGATTTCTCTCCAACCTTTTACGCAAAGCATTCACCATGACCACACGCCGCACCCTGAACACCGCCCTGCTCCTGGCTGGCCTGGGCTTGTCCGCGCCCGCACTGGCGCTGGACGCGCCCACCACCCGACCCATCCTGACCGTGTCCGGCAAGGTCGCCGCAAAAAATGCAGGCGACACCGCCCGTTTTGACATGAAGATGATCGAAGCCCTGCCACAACACAGCTTCACCACCAGCACGCCATGGTTTGACAAGCCGGTGAAATTCACTGGCCCCTTGCTGTCCGATGTGCTGGCCGCCGTGAAAGCCAGCGGCACCACGATCGGCGCGGTCGCCATCAACGACTACAAGATCAACATCCCCATGACCGATGTCAACAAGTACAAGGTCATCGTGGCCCGCCTGCTGGACGACAAGCCCATGCCTGTGCGCGAAAAGGGTCCCCTGTTTGTGGTGTTCCCTTTTGACAGCGCCGCCGAGCTGCGCACATCCACCTACTACGAGCGCTCGATCTGGCAGCTCAAAGCACTGGACGTTCAGTGATGTTTCAAATGCCGAATCTGGCCATATGGCAAGCCAAGCAATGGACGATGGCCATTGCCAGCCTGCTGCTGGTCACGCTGACGCCGTTGGCCTGGATCCAGTGGCAACAATTCAAGATGCTGGACGATGTGTCGACCAACCAGGTCGACTCGATCATGTGGCAGGCCTACCAGCTGGAGCGTGAGCTCAGCGTGCTGGACACCTTGCTGCACGAGGCTTCGATCAACCCTGGCGGGGTGGACCCTTACGCGCTCACCGAGCGCTACGAGGTGTTTCTGAGCCGCATCGACTTGCTGACGAAAATTCCCCGCCGCGACCTGATTGAAGGCACGCCTGAATACGCGCGGGCCATTGCGTCCATCAACGCGTTTGTGGCCCAGGCCGACCCCATATTCGCCGACCCAGAAGCCTTTGGGCAGGACCCGGTGAAGCTGGTCACACTGGACGCCGCCGTGGACATGCTGCTGCCGCAGGCGGCCGAGCTGACCCGTGAGGCCAACCGCGCCGTGGCGCGCTTTGTGGATGAGCGCAACGACCAGCTGCGGCAACAAAGCATGCTGGTGATCACGCTGGCTGGCGTGCAAAGCGTGGTGATGCTGATTTTCGTGGTGGCCCTGGTGCGCCACATTCGGCGCCAACAGCAGCAATACAGCCGGCTGCAAAAGCTCAGCCGCGAGCTGTCTGACGCCCGCGACCAGGCCGAAGCCGCCAACCATGGCAAGAGCGTTTTCCTGGCCAACATGAGCCACGAAATCAGAACCCCTTTCCAGGGCTTGCTGGGCATGCTCAACCTGCTCGACGAGCCCAACCTGTCGAGCCAGCAGCGCGACTACCTGCAAACCGCGCGCGACTCGGCGCTGCACCTGCTCGGCGTGCTCAACGACATTCTCGATGTGTCCACCATGGAGTCGGGCACGCTGAAACTCTCTGAAGCCCCGATCAACCTGCGCGGCGTGGTGCAAGAAGTGGAAGACCTGATGCAGGTGGCTGCGAGCGACAAAGGACTGGAACTGCATGTGTACGCCGCCAGCGACCTGCCCGAATGGGTGATGGCCGACGCCACACGGGTGCGCCAGATCATGTTCAACCTGATCAACAACGCCATCAAGTTCACCCCAGAGGGCAGCGTGATCGCCGAGATGTCCCGCCCGGCCAACGGCCAGTCGGGGGTGGTGCTGACCGTGCGCGACACCGGCGTGGGCATGGACCGCCAGACGGTGGACAACCTGTTCACCCGCTTCTTCCAGGCCGACAACTCCCTGCGCCGGCGCATTGGTGGCACCGGCCTGGGGCTGGAGATTTCGCGCAACCTCGCCCGCATGATGGGTGGCGACATCCATGTCAGCAGCCAGCCCGGGGTGGGTTCGGTGTTCACTGTCACGCTCAACCTGCCCGAGACGGCTGCGCCCGCACAGGAAACCTTTGCACACGCTTCGCACGGCAGTGGGCGGCGACTGAAGGTACTGGTGGCCGAAGACCACCCGATCAACCTGAAGTACATGAACATCTTGCTGGAAAAGATGGGCCACGATGCGGTGTTTTGCGAGAACGGTGAAGAGGCGCTGCAGCTGCTGGCCCGGCAACCGTTTGACGTGGTTTTGCTGGATTACCACATGCCCGTGCTCGATGGCCTGGCCACCACGGAAGCGATTCGCCAGCTGAACAACCCCTCGGCCGACATCAAGGTGATTCTGGTCACGGCCGACGTGGTGAACGACACCCGCAAGCGTGCACTGGAAGTGGGCGTGAACGAATTTGCCAGCAAACCCCTGCAGGCCAACGACCTGCAACGGGCCCTGCAGCGCTGTGGTTTGCTGGACGAGCCCGACGCCGTGGCCACCACCGGCCATGGCGCGCTTCGGCCCTCCAGCCCGTTTCCACTGTCGGCCTACGAAATGCCCGTGCGTCTGCCCGAGTTCGGCCAGAGCACGGCGCAGGTGATCGACACCGAGGCGTACGCCGAGATTCTGTCGATGATGCCCAAGGAGACCATGGACGAGATGCTCAGCACCTTGTTCGATCCACCCGAAGGCACCTTGCAGGTGCTCATACAGGCGCTTGAAACCGGGGACCGCAGCAAGATTGGCTACAACGCGCACAAACTCAAGGGCACGGCCATGTTGCTGGGCTTCAGAGCCATTTTCAAAACGTCGGCAGAGATTGAGCACCTGGCCATGAAGACCGAAAACAGCTTTTCACCCGACTTGGTTCCCCAGCTCTTGCGCGACCTGGAGCTGACCCAAAAGGCTTTGCAACAGTACGACATGCAACATGCGGCCTGAAGGTGGTGGGCCTACGCCCATCGCTTGGCAGCCCCTTCGCCGTCAGCAAAACCAAAAAAAAGGCGCCCGCAGGCGCCTTTTGTTTTTTGTTTTTTGTTTTTTGTTTTTTGTTGGCCCCTGGAAGCCACTAAGCCAAGCCCGCGCGGCCCATCGTTCGTGCGTGCTTCCTGCCCTGTGCAGCGCGGCCCGAGCTTTACACCCGCTCGCTCACCAGGCTGCCCGCCTCCAGCGGTGCCAGGCTGCTGTTGCCGTTTTCGTCGTAGGCCACCACCTCTTGCAAGGGGCGGGGGTCCACATCGGCCAGCAGTGCCTCGGCCTGGGCGCTGCCCTCGGGCATCACGGGCCAGGGCAAGGTTTCCCGGGGCGCCTGCGCAGCGCGCTCGGTCTCGCGCTCGGGCGCGGCCATCTTGCGCGGCGCCTGCATGGCCGACAACACGCCAAGACTGGGCGAGGTGTCGCTTTGGTTGCCCGGCAGGTCCGCATCCAGGGCCGCCGTGCGGCCCAGCACGTGGTCTACCACCGCCGCGCTGGCCTGCCACACGTTGGTCAACACGGCTTGCAGCTGCAACTTTTTGGACTGTTCTTCGGCTTTCTGGGCCTGCTCCGCTGGCTCGGCCTGTTGCTTCGCGGCGGCCTGTTCCGTTTTCACACTGGCTTCGCTGAGCGCTGGCGCTGCGCTTTGGGCAGCCTCGCGCGGCAAAAGGGGCGCCGCCTCGGGGCTGACACTGACCTCAACACCGGCGCTGCGCCCACCCTCGCGGCGTTGCGCCTGGGCCGAAGCGCCCTCGCGTCCGCCGCCCAGACTGGCCTGCCCCTCCTGCCGGCCTTCTTGCGCGGGTTTCACCGCCGTCACGGCCGACACAGCGGGCACGGCAGGTGACACCGGCTGTGGCCAGGACACGGTGTGGTTGGTTGAAATGTTGATCATGGGGTAGCCCTTTCAGCACACCCGGGGGGAAGACAATCCCGGTGTTCTTGCAAGATATTTCGGCTGGCCAGACCGAAACTTGAGGCCCGCACGCACGGGCCACCCTACCGTCTGTCAGCTCGCGGTGAACTCGCGCTCGTGCATCCAGGCTGCGTGTTTGGGCGCGCGCTTGGTTTGGCTCCACTCTTCCAGCATGTCCCACTTCACGTCGTCGAGCTTTTGCATCATCTCGGGCGTAGCGGTATTGGCGGCCAGCTCCAGGCGGTGGCCGTTGGGGTCAAAGAAGTAAATGGATTTGAAGATGGTGTGGTCGGTGATGCCCACCACAGAAACACCGGCCGCCTCCAGGCGCAACTTGGCGGCTTCGAGCTCGGCCACGGTGTCCACTTCGAGGGCAATGTGCTGCACCCACTCGGGCGTGTTGAGGTCTCGGCCCATTTCGGGTGCATTGGGCAGTTCAAAAAAAGCCAGAATATTGCCGCCACCCGCGTCCATGAACAGGTGCATGTAGGGATCGGGCGCGTGGGTGGACGGCACCTGGTCTTCGGCAATGGCGAGTACGAAGTTCATGCCCAGGTGCTTCTGATACCACAGCACGGTTTCTTTGGCGTCTTTGCAGCGGTACGCCACATGGTGGATCTTGCGGATGTTCATGGTGGTCTCCTTCGGTTGGGTGGGTTCTGCAGCCAGACTGGTGGGCTCAGGCAGCTTCTCGGGCAATGGCCAGGGTTTGTTTCAGCACGGCGATGTCGCCCACCTGGTTGGCCAGCAACAAGATGAGCTTGGCGTTGAGCAGTTGGCTCTGCTCGTCGCTCAGGTCGCGGTGCGCGTCGATCAAGGCTTCGTAGAAATCGTCGCCGGGTGTGAAGTCGCGAAAGTAGCGCTGACCGGGTTCGGCGAGGTTGGGCTGGAGTTGCAAGGGCATGGGGTTCTCCGGTGGGGGGTTCAGGCGGCTGCGGTTGGGGCCGCGCTGGTGACGGGCTGGGCCGCCGGGACTTGGGCGGTGGCGCGGGCCAGCGCAGCGCGCACGGCAGCCACGTCAAAGCGGCGCCAGCGAGCGGCCACGTGCTGGTCGGGGCGCACCAGGTAGCAGGTGCCGGGGCGGGCGTCGAGCCGCTGGGCCAGCAGGCCGTCGCGATCATGCAGCACAGACATGTCGGACGCACCACCCGCATGGGCCGTGATCACCACCACCTGCACGGGAATGGCTGCCTCGGCCAGGGCCGCCGCCTGCGCCTGCACGGTGGGGTCGAGCTGGTCGGCACTGTCCGCAAAGGCCAGCAGCACAAACCGGTTGCCCAGCTGGTCAAGCAGCCAGCCACCCTGGCCAGCCACGCGCACCGGGGCGTCGTCCAGCGGGGCGCCGGGCACCATATCGCCAGCAAAGCTGCCGTCGTCGGGCGTGTTCAGGGCGGAATGCACCAGAAAGGCTGGCACGCTCAGGCGACCCGAGTTCACCAGCTTGCGGGCAAAGGGCTGGCTGCGGGCCAGCTCCAGCGCCGCGTTGCGAAACAGCCTGCTGACCGCGCTCTTGGGCGTGATGAAGTCGGTGGAGCGGGTCGAGTTGCGGATGTTTTCGTCCGCTGCGTACACCCGGTCGGTGTCGTAGGTGTCCAGCAGCGCCTCGGGCGCCTGGCCTTTGATGACCAGGGCCAGTTTCCAGAGCAGGTCGTCGGTGTCTTGCAAGCCCGAGTTGGCGCCGCGTGCGCCAAACGGCGAAACCTGGTGCGCCGCGTCGCCCGCAAACAGCAGGTGGCCATGGCGAAACTTCGTCATGCGCCGGCACTGGAAGGTGTAGATGCTGGCCCATTCCAGCGTGCACTCGCGGTCGTCGCCCAGCATGGCTTTCACGCGCGGCATGATGTTTTCAGGCTTCTTTTCCTCTTCCGGGTCGGCGTCCCAGCCGAGCTGGAAGTCGATGCGCCAGACGTTGTCGCTCTGCTTGTGCAGCAGCACGCTCTGGTTGGGGTGGAACGGCGGGTCAAACCAGAACCAGCGCTCGGCCGGGTAGTCGGCCTTCATCACCACGTCGGCGATCAGGAAGCGGTCTTTGAACACATGGCCTTCAATATCCAGCCCCAACTGGCGGCGCACGTTGGAGCGGGCACCGTCGGCCACGATCAGCCAGTCGGCCTCGATCTCGAAATGCCCGTCGGGCGTCTCGATGCTGACGCGGGCACCGTCTTCGAGGGGTTCAACGCCCACCACCTTGTATTTCCACCGCAGGTCGGCACCCAGTTCGGTGGCGCGCTTCACCAGCGCTTCCTCCAGGTGGTATTGCTGCAGGTTGATCATGCCGGGGCGCTTGTGGCCCGCGTCGGGCACCAGGTTGAAGCGGTACACCTCTTCCTCGCGCAAAAACGTGCGGCCCACGCTCCAGCTCACACCCTTGTCCACCACCCCATCGCCCACACCCAGGCGGTCCAGAATTTCCAGCGTGCGCTTGGCGTAGCAAACCGCGCGCGACCCAAAAGACACGCTGTCGTCCTCGTCAAACAGCAACACCTCCAACCCCTGCAGGCGGGCGTCAATGGCCGCCGCCAGCCCCACCGGGCCGGCGCCAATGATCACCAGCGGTTTGCGCTGCGGCGCGTCTTGCATCAGGTCGTGCGGCGCCTGGTAGGGGAAGGTGGGGTAGGTGTAGGTGGCCATGCCTGCGGTGCTCCTGTGGGTGTCGCCCGCCGATGAACGTACCACGGCGGTGCGGGGCTTGAACTATAGCCAATAATTCACTATTGGTAAATACGTTTCTCTAAACGTAATATTTGACCCATCGATGGACGCCAAAAATCCCCCCATCGCAGCGCAAAAACCACCACCCCACAGCGCGCCAAACAACAAAGCCCACGGGCCGGGGCCGGTGGGCTTGGAGCGGTTGGGCGCAAGCAGGGTTCAGCGGCCTGCTTCGCCGCCTTCGCCGCCTTCGCCGCCCTCGCTGTCCTCATCGGCCTCTTCAATGGCTTCGGCGGCTTCCTGCGCTTTCACCACCGTGACCGGCACAGGTGAGCGCTGCAACAGCTCGTGCGACACCGAGCCCATGACCGAGGCGCGCAAACTGCCCATGCCACGGGCACTCAACATGATGGCGTCACAGCCATGGCGCTCTGAGATGTCGACCAACATCTGCGCCGCATCGCCGGTGGCCACTTCCTGGTCAACCGCCTGGCCTGCCGCTTCCAGCAGCGCCACGGCCGGCGCCATGAGGTCGCGCCCGGCACCTTCGTTCACCGCTTGCAGCACGTTGGGGTCGTGCGCCACCACCATTTCATACAGGGTGGCGGTGTCTTGCACGTTGGCCACCACAAAGCGGGCCTTGAGCCCGTTGTTCACCAGGGCCAGCGCATGGTCCACGGCCAGCAGGGCTTGTTCGGAACCGTCGGTAGGAATCAAAATTTTCAGCATGGTTTTTCCTTGTTGTCGTCGTCAAAAGGGGCGCTCGTTGAACACACACCCGTCAAGCTCAATGTGCTCAACGATCTCGATGAATTGGGTGAAGCTCACCGGTTTTTCAATGTCAGCGTTCACGCCCAGGTCGCAAGGGGCTTTGAGGTCGCGGTCTTCGCGCGACGACGTGCGCACCACCGGGATGCGGCTCGCCGGCCGCCGGTAGCGGGCCATTTCGATCTTGGTGGAAAACTTCTTTTTTCTGAACGCGCGCCCTGTCAGGTCAAGGTCCATTGGGTGGTCGTCAACCAACAGAATGGGCGGCGCAGAGGTGGCGGTGTTCATGCGGGAAACTCCAGATAAAACGTGGCGCCGGCGCCCGGTGCACTTTCGGCCCAGACACGGCCACCCATGCGCTGCGCCGCCTTGGAAACCAACGCAAGACCCACGCCGGTTCCCGGGTAGTCCTCGGCCCGGTGGAGCCGCTGAAAAATGCCAAAAATGCGGTCGTGGTATTGCATGTCAAACCCCACCCCATTGTCGCGCACCCACAGGGTCTGGTGGCCGTTTTCGGTGCGCGATCCCACCTCAAGGGTGGGTTGGGTGCTTTCGCTGCTGAACTTGATGGCGTTACCGATCAGGTTGCGCAGCGCCAGCGACAGGCCATCGCGGTCCACATCGAGCCTCATGGGCGCCAGCCGCCGCACCACGGTGGTGTGGTGGCGCTCCAGATCGGCTGAAAAGCCGTCCAGCAGACGCTCCACGAGGGGCACGAGGTCCACGTGCTCGTGGCCCATGGTGCGGCGCTCCAGGTGCGAATAGTCGAGCAAATCAGAGATCAACTGGCTCATCTGCTCAATACCGGCGCGAATGCGCTGGATGAACATGCGGCCATCGGCGTCCAGGCGCGGGGCGTAGGCTTCCTGCAGCAGCTGGCTGTAACCATCGATGCCCCGCAAGGGGGAGCGCAGGTCGTGCGACACGGTGTATGAAAACGCCTCCAGTTCGCGGTTGGCCTCGCTGAGCTGGCGGGTGCGCTCGTTCACCCGCTGCTCCAGACGGTCCTTGTGGTCACGCAGAGCGGCTTCGGTCTGTACGCGCTCGGTGATGTCTTGCACCGTGGTGAAAAGGTGCTTGAGCGAACCGTCGGCCTGGTAGACCGGACGCACATGTATTTCTGCGTGCACGATCTGGCCGTCCGCGCGCACAAACCGCTTTTCCATCTGGTAGCTGGAGCGCTCGCCCGCCAACAACGCCTGGAACAAAGCCAAGTTGGCCTGCAGGTCGGGCTCGGGCGTCATTTCGGTCCAGGTTTTTTGCAACAGCTGCTCGCGCGGGTAGCCCAGGATGTCGCACAAACGGTCGTTCACCTGCAGCCAGCTCTTGCTGCTGGGGGACGAAATGGCCATGCCAATAAACGGCATTTCATAAAACATGCGCAGCAAATCGGCCTGCTCTTTGGTCGCCTCCTGGGCCTGCTTTTGTGCCGTGATGTCGACCAAAACGCCCCCAATACTGGTGACCATACCCTGGGCGTTGCGTGTGAGGGTGGTGCGGTCGTCCAGCCAGACCCAGCGCCCGTCGGCGCAGCGAAACCGGTAGGTCTGCTGGTACTCGTCCGGGCCATGCGCAATATAGTGGGCCACCTCGTCGTGGATGCGGCGCGCGTCATCGGGGTGGATGCGCTGGCTGTAGTCCCATGCACCGCTGAGCACGTCCGACTTGGCGTAGCCCCACTGCGCCACCGCGTCGTTCACAAACACCACCGGCCAGCCGGGTGCGTTGCGCCATTCGATCACGACCGCCGGGGAGCGGTTCACCAGCGTATGGAGGTGGCGAATCTCGGCCTGGTCCGACTGCAATTTTTCGGCCATGCGGTCGATCTCAAGACCAATCTGCGCCAATTCATCGCGGCCTTGCAGCCCGCTGCGGGCGGCCAGCTGACCCCGGCCAATGTCTTCCAGGGTGTGGCTCAGCTGGCGCGCCCGGCGAAACCACAGCAGGTGCAGCAGGGTCGCCAGCACGGTGGCCACAGCGAGCACGACCAACCCATTGCGCAGCACTTCTTGCCGCGCCACGGCCACTTGCTGCGCCATGGGCAAGGCCATGTCCACGCTGGTAACGAGCCAGCGGCCGTCCTGAATGGGGGTGAACGCAGCGAGCCTGGGCGCGTTCGGCAAGGTGTCCACGGTGATGCGCAAGGCCGGTTGGGCCTGTGCCTGACGCAGCAGGCCGTGGAGCCTGGTGGCCCAGGGGCTCGACAGCTCGTCGAGCCGGCGCCCGGTGTCCAGCCGCGAAAGCGAGGCCTGCACCCGCCCCTCGGGTGTGATCAGCAAGGCGTGGTCCAGGCCCCGGTGCAGGCCCAACCCGCCCACCAGTCGACGCACCAGCAACGCGTTGCCAGCACCGGTCTGCACATCCAGCCGGGCTTGCTCCACGCTCAGGCGCTCACGCAAAAAGCGGGCTTCCTGCTCGACGACCCGCTCTCGCGCACCACCAACCTGCACGCCGTAGTTCACCGCCGAGCCACACAGCGTCAGCAACACCAGCAGCAAGGGCACCAGCCAGCGCCCAGGCATGAAGCCCAGCATGGACACGGCACTCACGGCGCCACCCCGGCAAGCCCGGCGCGGGCAGCAGGCGCGGTGTCAATCAAGTCTGCCCAGCGCACGGGGTTTTTCAACAGACCGAGCTCCACCAAGCTGGCCGCCAGGCGCCCACCGTGGCGCTTTATGGGCGCCGGGCTGCCGCTGAGAAAAGCCAGGGACTCTGCCGCCGCCAGGTAATGCAGGCCCGATTGGGTGAGCAGGTACTGCTCCACCGTGAGCTCGGTGCCCGGTGCCAGCACAACGGCCGCCGCCGCCGGATCGGTCAGGTAAGCGGTCAGTCCAGCGTTCCAGGCACCCAGCAAGGCATCCACATCGGCGGGCCGGTGGGTGAGCACATCGCCGCGCACCACCAGCACGTCCACAATTTCGCCGGGCATTTGCCGGCTGTCAAACAGCCGCGCAAAGCCAGCGTTGCGCATCTGGGTCGCCAGCGGCTCGTAGGTCACGACCGCCGCCACGCGCTCGGCCTGCAGGGCGGCGAGGTGCTGCGAGGCTTCAAGCGGCACCGTGGTCACGTCGGCCAGGGACAGGCCGCCAGATTCCAGCATGCGGCTCAACATGAGCCGCCCCAACGTGGAGGGCTCCAAGGCGATGCGCTGGCCGCGCCAACGGTCGGCGGCCCCGGGCAGGTCCAGCCCCATCACCACGTCGGCGCCGGCCGACTCGTCCAGCACAGCAATGATTTTCACGTCCAGGCCATCGTCGGCGAGTTGCAGCGCCTGGTCCAGGGTGATCGCCAAGGCATCCAGCAAGCCATTGCGGAAATGCCGAAAACTCTCGGCATGGGTCGACAGCTCGACCACCTTGACCCGGGCCGGATCCAACAGACCACGTTCGCGGGCCAGCACCAGCGGGTCGTAACCCACCCAAGGGTTCAAGCCCACCGTGAGTGGCGCCAGCGGTGGCTGGCCACAGCCCACGAGCAGCGCGAGCAAGGGTGCCGCCGCCAGCCAGCACAGCCCAAGGCAACGCTGAAAACACCCCGCGCGGCGCGCGCACACCGCGCCAGGGCGGTGTGGTGCGCGACACATCTTCACCGTCGCCCAAGCGGTCATCATTTTCTACCCCCAATTTATGAGGGGCATTCTGGCAGAACCACGCAGCAACTCGCCTTGATGGCGCCCAACGCCGCCTCTAAAAAGCAGCCGGTGCCTTCATGTCAGGGAAGTTGTTACCCCAAGCACACCCAAACTGCGGCATGCCAGGTGTCGCTGCGGCCCAGCGGGCGCTCAGGGTTGCAGGAACGACGCGCCCAGATGGCCCACCTTCACATAGATGAGCGCGCCCTGTGGGCCGGTGAAAGGGGCGTGCTCGCTCCAGCGGGGGCTGCGCAGCCAGGTGTGGGTGGGGTAGTCGCCCCACTCGTCGCTGAACACGCCGTCGAGCACCAAAATTTCCTCTCCACCAGGGTGGCGGTGCGGCTGAAAGCGCGTGTGGGGCGCCCAGCGCACCAGGGCGGTGCTCACGCCGTCGTGTTCGTGCAGGGGCATGACGGACAAGCCCGGCACCAGGCCGGGCCGCCAGGGCTGGCTGCGGGTATCCAGGCGCAGCGGGGTGGTGTCGGTGGCGGCAAACTGCCACAGCTTGACGAACAACACGCAGCCTTCATGGGAATACGGCGCGTGTGCGCTGCCCGGCGGGTTGCGCAAGTAGGTACCGGCGGGGTGGTCACCGCTGTCGTCTGAAAAAACACCCTCCAGCACCAGAATTTCTTCACCGCCACCGTGCCGGTGCGCCTCAAACCGCGAGCCAGGCGCATAGCGCACCACACTGGTGGCCCGCGCCACCTCGTCGCCCACCCGGTCCAGCAGGCGGCGGTCTACCCCCGGCAGGGGTGAGGGTTGCCATGGCACTTGGTCGGCATGGATCACGGTGCGCTGGGTGAAATCGGCGTTCAGGTTCATGGGGCGCTGCCAAGGTTCTGTGAGGACCGCCATTCGACCACAGGCCCGATACCCGAGGGCACACGAGCCCAAAGGGTTTGCCTGCGGGCTTCAGCAGCAGCAGGCCCACCCTGGCATGAAAGCTGCGACACTGGCCCCGTGAAACCCCAAAACCAGACCGCTGCAGCCCCTGCAGCACCCGTTCCCCAGCAACGGCCCGGCACCACCCCGGTGGACCCGTTGTTTCTGGCGGCGCCCCGTGTCTCCACCTACCTGGGCTCCCTGGCGCTCACCAACGCCAGTGGCTTTTTCTTTGAGCGCGACGAGCGGCTTTATTTGGTCACCAGCCGCCACGTGGTGATTGACGAAGGGTCGCAGCACCTGCCCGACCGACTGGAGATTGAACTGCACCTGGACGCCGCCAACCTCACCCGCTCCACCGGCTTTTCCATGCTGCTGTACGCGCAGGGCCGGTCGGTGTGGCGCCAGGGCCGCGACGGGGGCAGCGAAATTGACGTGGCGGTGCTGGAGCTGGACCGCAGCCAACTGCCGGCCGGCGCCATCATCCGCGCGTTCACACCGGCCCACCTGCAAACCACGTTTGACGCCGTACCGGTGGACGCTTCGCTGCTGGTGGTGGGCTTCCCGCTGGGCTTTCACGATGCGCTGCACCACCTGCCCGTGGTGCGCCACGCGGTGATTGCGTCGCCCTACGGCATCCGCTTTCAGGGTCAGGGCTATTTTTTGACCGACGCCCGCACCCACCGAGGCACCAGTGGCGCTGCCGTGGTGATGCGCGACGTGGCACCCAGCGCGGCCACAGCCGCCCTGCCATGGAAGCTGCTGGGCGTGCACTCTTCGCGCATGGACATGGGCAACCGCGACCTGGTGCTGGACGAATCGCTCGGGCTCAACTGCGCCTGGTACGCCGACATTCTGATGACCCTGACCAACCCGAGCGCCGCACCCAAAGCGGCCTGAAGCCCGCACCCCTTGGCGCGGCCCAAGCGGGCATTTAACGGGTTGTGACGTGCCACGTCTCGCTGGCAAACGCAAGCGACAAATGGTTAAATAGCCGTTAATGATGCGTTCGCGCGACCCGACTGTCGGGTACCGCACACCCGCGACGCTGCACCCCTGACGGAGATTGACTTATGGCCCACCGCGTCATGCTCATCGACGACAACGAAAGCGACCTGCTGTTCACGCGCCTGATGCTGGAGCGTTGTGACCAGGCCTACGAGGTGGTGGAGTACGAGTCGGCCCAGGACGCCTTGAAATACCTGCAAAGCGACCCCGCGCACGGCATTGCGGTGATCTTGCTCGACATCAACATGCCCGGCATGAACGGCTTTGACTTTCTGGAAGCCTACGAAAAGCTGGCTGCGGCCAACCAGGCCGAAGCCGTGGTGGTGATGCTCACGTCGTCACCCGACCCGCGTGACCGCGCGCGCGCCGAGGCTTTTGGCTCGGTCCGGGGCTACGTGACCAAGCCCATCGACAAGGCCACCGCCAGCGGCTTGGTGGCCCTCTTCGGCCGGCACTGAGCCCGCCATGCGCGTGGCCCTGGCCATTCAAAAGGCATTCAGAAAGGCGGCACTCGGCTGGTGCCTGCTGAGCAGCGCCGTTGGGGCTGCTCAGCCCGAAGCGCCCGCCCTGCGGCTGGCGGTCGAGCGCGACTACCCGCCCTTTGTGTTTGTGGACGCAGACGGCCAGCCCAAGGGCCTGTCGATCGACATGCTTCGCCTGGTGCAAGAAGCCGCTGGCCTGCGCATCCACGAGCAGCCAGCGGCCCCTTTGCAAGCCCTGTTGTCCGACCTGCGCCAGGGCCGAGCCGACATCGTGACCTCGCTGCGGCCCACACCGGAGCGCGCCGTTTTTCTCGAATTCACGCGGTCCTATGTGCAGGTCCCCGCCATTCTGGTGGTGCGCACCGAACACGCCCACCAGCCCACCGCCGATGCACTGAAGGCGCTGCAAGGGCGCCCCGTGGCGGTGGGCCACGGTTATGCCGTGGAGGCGGCCATGCGCAAGGCCCACCCCAGGGTGGACTGGCAGGCGGTGAGCGACGACACCCAAGCCCTGCGCGGCGTGGCCGATGGACGCTTTGAAGCCGCCGTGGCCGACGCGGCCAGCGTGGCCCACATCGTGCAAGCACAGGGGCTCACAGGCGTGCGCGGTGCAGGCCGCGTGGGTTTTGACTACGAGCTCAGCTTTGGCATTCGCCATGGGCAACCCGGCTTGCGCGAGCGCCTGGACGCGGCCATCTTGGCCATTCCGCGCCTGCAACGGCAAGCCGTACTCGACCGCTGGCTGCTCCCGCTGAACGCCGACGACTTGGGACAGGCCCAGACCTGGCCGGCCCTGCTGGGTGCCAGTTTGCTCGGTGGCGGTTTGCTGTTGCTGGGCTGGAAAGCCTGGCGCGCACCCCAGAAGCGGCCGCATGTCTGAGCAGCAAGCCGCAGCGCAACCGCGCCCTGGGGGCGCCGGCACGGCCCGGCGCACCCGGGCGCCGTGGCCATGGGCGCTGGCGCTCGGGCTGTGCTACACGCTCGCGGCGCTGGTGTCGCTGTACCTGTCGGGTCAACCCGGCAGCATGGCCGCCATCTGGTACGCCAACGCGCTGGCCATGGCCTGGGTCGCTTTCAGCCCATGGCGCCAGGCACCGCTGCTGCTGCTGGCCATGGCCACAGGCAATGCCCTGGCCAACGTGCTGCTGGGCATCGACCCGTTGCAAGCCCTGCTGTGTGTGCCGGCCAACGCCACCGAAGTGCTGCTGGGCGGCTGGCTGTTGCGCCGCGCCGGGCTCACCCAGACGGGCATTGCCACACCCGGGCGCCTGCTGGCGCTGCTGGCTTGCGGCGGCCTGCTGCCCCAGCTGGTGGGCGCCACCCTGGGCGCACTGCTGCTGGCGACTTCGGGCATGGGTGTGCTGGGCGACATCTGGCTCACCTGGTTCGCGGGTTCGGTGATTGGCTCGGTGTCCATGCTGCCGCTGGCCTTTGTGTTGGTGGGGGCCTGGGCCCACGGGCCGTCGCCGCAGCTGCTGCAAGGCCGGCTGCTGCCGCTGGCCATGGTGTCGGTGGGTGTCACCGTGCTCAGCGCGGCCTACCTCACATCGCCTTTCGTGTACGCCATGATGCCCTTGCTGATGGCGGCCATGCTGCTGCCGCTGACTGGCGCGCTGCTGGTCACACTCGCAGTGTCCATCACCATCGCCAGCATGCAGGCGCTGGGTATTCTGGTGCCACCGCCGGTGACCCACCATTGGCAGCAAGGATTCTTTTACCTGGCCTTTGCTGCGGCCCTGGTGCCCGCGCAGGTGCTGGCTGCCGCTCTGGCCGAACTGCGCGCCAGCCACGCCCAGCTGGAGCAAACAACCACTGAACTGAAACACGCCAACGAAGGGCTGGAGCAGTTCGTTCGCATGGCCTCGCACGACCTGCGCGAGCCGCTCAACACCGTGGTGCAGTTTGCCGGACTGCTGGCTTCGGACCTCGGCGACACACTGCCCCCCAGCGGCCAACGCTACCTGAAGCTGGTGCACCAGGCGGGCACGCGCATGCGCACCCTGCTCGACGACGTGCTGCGCTTTGCCCGGCTCAAGATGGGCGAAACCGAAACGCCGTTGCCGGTGTCGCTCGACCAGACCGTGAACGAACTGCGCGACGCTTTGGCGGCCCGGCTGCAGGCCACACAGGCCGAACTCACCATTGGCCCCCTGCCGGTGGTGCTGGGCCATGCCAGCCTGTTGTCGCTGCTGTTTCAAAACCTGATCGCCAACGCGCTGAAATTCATGCCACCCGACCGCGCGCCCCGCATTGACGTTACGGCGCAGGCCGCCGGTGGCTTTGTCTGCGTGACCGTGGCCGACAACGGCATCGGCATTGACGCCCAGGACATCGGCAAACTGTTCCAGCCCTTTCACCGCCTGCACCTGCGCCGGGAATACGAGGGCAACGGGCTTGGCCTGTCACTCTGCCAGCAAATTGCCCAGGCCCACGGCGGCGGCATCAGCGTCAGCTCGGTACCCGGTGAGGGTTCGCGTTTTGTGGTGAAACTGCCGCTGGCTTGAAGGCAGCCAAGCTCCGTCCATGTTGCGGCTATACCGCCCGCTCAGACTGCACCCCCGGACGGCTGGAATAGCGCACGCGGCTGTCCAGAGCTTCCAGTTCCAGGCGGGCGCTGCGCCGGCCATAGACCTCGCCCTTGAGCCACACCAGTTCGGCTTCCAGCGATTCGGGGGTTGCCAGCGTGCGGGCCCACACACGGGCTTCGGCGTCCCAGCGGTAGCCTCTTTCTTTGAGCAGGTCTTTCGACTCAAACGGTGAGCCGGTCGCGCGCAGCTTGAAGCTGGGCGCTGTTGCCGCGGCCAGCAACAGCGCCAGCCCTGTGCCACCGCTGCTGCCCACGGGCCGGGTCAGCACCTGCAGCAAGGCGTGGCAGTCCACCTGGGCGCGGTGGGCGTCGTAAAACCAGCCATGGTCCTGGGCCAGCGCGCTGAGCTTGGAAGAGCCTGCGCCGGTGGCCTTCCAGTCGATGTCGGCAAACGAGCAGGCCCAGGCCTTGTCGGCAAATCCGGGAAAGCGGGCCTCCACAAAAGGCCGGTCAAAACCCGCGTTGTGCGCGATCACCAGGTCGGCCCGGGCCACCATGGCCGCCACCTGCGCATCGTCCAGGCGCTGGTCTTTCACCATGCCGTCGCTGATGCCGGTGACCTGCTGCGCCACCTCAGGAATGGGCATGCCCGGGTCCTCAAACCCTTCAAATACCTCGACCGGCCCAAACGGCAAACCGGTTGCAGTGTCTACCTGCACCAACAGCATGGCCAACTCAATGATCTTGTCGCTGCGGTGCTGCAAACCGGTGGTTTCGGTGTCGAGCACCAGCACACGCTGCACGCCCGCTGCGCCGTCAGCGCCCGCCGGGGCCCCAGGGCGCGGGCCGAAATCCATCAACGGCACCAGCCGGCGCAGCACGCGGAAATCGGGGTGCTGCTCCAGCGCTCGCGCCAGGGCTTCAAAGTCAACCGCCGACTCACACGGGTCTTCAGGCTGGTTCACGCCCTCGGGGCGCTGTGCTTCAGAGCCGAACTCGGGCGCTGCGGGTGCGGGTGCTGCCGGCGCCTCTGGCGACTCAGCGACGGCGGGCACGGCCACCGGCGGGGCCTCGGGTGCGGCCTCGACGGCGGGCACCGGTGGGGCGTCGAAATTAAAACTGGCCTGGGTCATTCGACGGATGCTTTCTTGGCGATGGGGCGCGGCGGGTGCCGCTGAAACGCGGGCACAAGGCCGCAGGGATTCTACGTAGGTGCGCGGGCGAATTTCGGGAGCTCACGCGGTTTTTGCGCACTGAAAAGCGAACACGGCTTGCCTGCCCGCGCCGCAACCTGTTGCACCCCGCCCAGCGACATGGGCAAGCCCTGGCGCAGCACATCCACCACCAAAATCCGACTATATTTGTCAACTATGAACCACAGCCTGTTGCCCACCACGCCACCCACCCCCAAAACGTCGACCGACAAGCAGAAAATCCGCTTCCTGCTCCTGGAAGGCATTCACCCCTCCGCCGTGGCGGTGCTGCGCGCGGCGGGCTACAGCCAGATCGAGAGCCTGCCCGGCGCGCTGCCCGACGACGAGCTCAAGGCCAAGATCGCCGACGCGCATTTTGTGGGCATCCGCTCGCGCACCCAGCTCACCGCCGAGGTGCTGAGCCACGCCCAGCGCCTCGCCGCCGTGGGTTGCTTTTGCATCGGCACCAACCAGGTGGACCTGGCCGCCGCGCGCGAACGCGGCGTGGCGGTGTTCAACGCGCCGTTTTCCAACACCCGCTCGGTGGCCGAGCTGGTGCTGGCCGAAGCCATTGTGTTGATGCGCGGCATACCCGAAAAGAACGCGGTGGCGCACCGGGGCGGCTGGCTCAAATCGGCCAGCGATTCCTATGAAATCCGCGGCAAGACGCTGGGCATCGTGGGCTATGGCGCCATCGGCACGCAGCTCTCGGTGCTGGCCGAAGCGCTGGGCATGCAGGTGGTGTTTTTTGACACCGCCACCAAGCTGCCGCTGGGCAACGCCAGGCCGCTCAGCAGCCTGGACGAGCTCATGGCCACGGCCGACGTGGTGAGCCTGCATGTGCCCGAAACACCGGCCACGCAGTGGATGATTGGCGCGGCCCAGATCGCGCGCATGAAGCCCAGCGCCGTGCTCATCAACGCGTCGCGCGGCACCGTGGTGGTCGTGGACGCGCTGGCCAGCGCACTGAAACGCAACGCATTGCTCGGCGCCGCCATCGACGTGTTTCCCGTAGAACCGCACAGCAACCAAGACACGTTCGAATCGCCGTTGCGCGGCCTGGACAACGTGATCCTCACGCCGCACATCGGCGGCTCCACGCTGGAGGCGCAAGAAAACATCGGCATCGAGGTGGCGGAAAAGCTGGTGAAATACAGCGACAACGGCACCACGACTTCGGCCGTCAACTTCCCCGAAGTGGCCTTGCCCGCCCACCCCGGCAAACACCGCCTGCTGCACATCCACCGCAACGTGCCGGGGGTACTGTCCAGCATCAACCGCATTTTTTCCGACCACGGTATCAACATCTCGGCCCAATACCTGCAGACGCGCGAGGACGTGGGCTATGTGGTGATGGACATTGACGCCGCCCATTCCGAGCGGGCCTTGACCGAGCTGGCGCGCGTGCCCGGCACCCTGCGCAGCCGCGTGCTGTTTTGACAGCACACGGGCGAACCCGGTTGGCATCGACACCAAACGATTCCACAATGACCCAGGTGCGCACCCCGTGCGCTCTCTCAGCAGGAGACCGTCATGCTCCCGTCATTGCCCCCCACTGCCACGGCGCAGCCCGACAGCAGCACACCGCCCAGCGACGAGCCCGCCCTGACCAACGCCGAACTGGTGCAGTTGCGCGTGCGTGTGATCGCGCTGGAAAACATGGTGATTGCGCTGCTGGCCAACGCACCGCCCAGCCAGCAGGCGCTGGCGCGTGAAATGGCCGACTACATCTCGCCCCGGCCGGGCTACACGCCCCACGCGGTCACCATGCACGCGGCAGACCAGATGCGCAGCCTGGTGGACCGGGCCGACCGGTTCCAGCCCACACAACTCAGCTGAGCGCGGCACGCCACCTCGCGGGCGGCCCGAGGCGCCGGTGTGCGGCATGTGCACCGCGCGCGCCCTGCGCGCCCAGCGGGCGTGAAATCGCCTCAAGCGCCAGTGTGCAGCGGCCCGCCTCTATGATCGAAGGGAACAGCCTCACACGGATTCCCATGCAAGTTTCAGAACAACCCGTCCTGCGCGACTTGGTGCTCGTCGGCGGCGGTCACAGCCACGTCGTGGTCCTGCGCATGCTGGCCATGCAGCCCGAGCCGGGCCTGCGCATCACCCTCATTTGCACCGACGTAGACACGCCCTATTCCGGCATGCTGCCGGGCTACATCTCGGGCCACTACAGCTTTGACGACGTCCACATTGACCTGGGCCGCCTGGCTTCTTTTGCCAAGGCGCGCTTCATCCGCGGTGAAGTCACCGGCCTGGACCGAACCAACCAGCGCGTGCTGCTTCGGGACCGACCTTCGGTGCCCTACGACCTGCTGTCCATCAACACCGGCTCCACCCCGAACGTGCGCCAGGTGGCAGGCGCACAAGCCCACAGCGTGCCGGTGAAGCCCATTGCCCAGTTCAACCAGCGCTGGCTCGGTCTGCTGGCACGTGTGCAGGCGCTGCAGGCACCGCTCACGGTGACGGTGGTGGGCGGCGGCGCGGGTGGGGTCGAGCTGGTGCTGTCCATGCAATACCGGCTGCGCCAAGAGCTGCAGGCGCTGGGCCGCAGCCCCGAGCTGCTGCACTTTGTGTTGCTCACGGCGGGCGACACGATCTTGCCCACCCACAACCCCGGCGTTCGCGCGCGTTTTGCCCGCGTGTTGCAAGCGCGCGGCGTGGCAGTGCACACCCACGCCGAGGTGATGCAAGTCACCCCTGGGTGCCTGCTCACACAAGACGGCCGGCGGTTTGACACCGACGAGACGCTGTGGGTGACGCAGGCCGGCGGCCCCGCCTGGCTGCAAAGCACCGGGCTGGCGCTGGACGCGCAAGGCTTCATCCAGGTCAACGACCGGCTGCAAACGCTGAACGACCCCAAGATTTTTGCCGCTGGCGACGTGGCTTCGTTCACCACGCGCCCGCTGGAAAAAGCCGGGGTGTTTGCGGTGCGCATGGGCCCACCTTTGGCAAAAAACCTGCGGCTGAGCCTGCGCGGCCAACCGCTGGTGACCTACAAACCCCAGCGCAGTTGGCTGGCGCTCATTTCCACCGGCGACCAATTTGCCGTGGCTTCGCGCGGCCGCCTGGGTTTTGCGGGCGCCTGGGTGTGGCGCTGGAAGGACAGTATCGACCGCCGTTTCATGCGCAAGTTCACCGAGCTGCCCGCCATGGCACCCAGCAGCGCCAACACAGCGCCGGCCAGCCTTGCGCTGAGCGCCGAAGAGTCGAAACAAGCCATTTCGGCCATTGCCATGCGCTGCGGTGGCTGCGGCGCCAAGGTGGGCGCCAGCATCTTGACCCGCGCGCTGGGCAGCCTGCAGCCGGTGGCGCGCGACGACGTGCTGATTGGCTTGCACGCGCCAGACGACGCTGCCGTGGTACGCGTGCCCCCGGGCAAAGCGGTGGTGCACACGGTGGACTTCTTCCGCAGCTTCATCGACGATCCCTACCTGTTTGGCAAAGTGGCGGCCAACCACGCGCTGGGCGACATTTTTGCCATGGGCGCTGAAGCACAAAGCGCCACAGCCATTGCCACCGTGCCACCGGGCCTGGAAGCCAAGGTGGAAGACCTGCTGCTGCAAATGATGACCGGCGCGGTGGAAGTGCTCAACGCCGCCGGCTGCAGCCTGGTAGGCGGGCACACCGGCGAAGGCCGCGAGCTGGCCCTAGGCTTCGCGGTCAACGGCCTGATTGACGAGCAGATGGGCGGCGTCATGCGCAAAGGTGGCATGCGGCCCGGCGACGTGCTGCTGCTGACCAAACCCATCGGCACCGGCACGCTGTTTGCGGCCCACGCGCAGCACGCCGCCAAAGGCCGCTGGATCGACGCGGCCTTGCAGTCCATGGTGGTGTCCAACCAGGCCGGTGCCCAGGTGCTGCGTGCCCATGGCGCCACCGCCTGCACCGACCTCACCGGCTTTGGTCTGCTCGGGCACCTGGTGGAAATGACCCGCCCCTCGGGCGTGGACGCCGAACTGCACTTGAGCGCCCTGCCCCTGCTCGATGGCGCCGTGGCGTGCGTTGAGGCCGGCATCGTCAGCTCGCTGCAACCGGCCAACGTGCGCCTGCGCCGCGCCTTGCGCAACGCCGAAGCCTTTGTGCAAGACCCGCGCTACCCGCTGCTGTTTGACCCCCAAACCGCCGGCGGCCTGCTGGCCACCGTGCCCGCCGACCAGGCCACCGCCTGCGTGCAGGCCCTGCAGGCGGCGGGCTACCCGCACACGGCCATCATCGGGCGCATCTGCGCGGCTTCGGACGCGCTGGAGCCAGTGGTGCTGGTCTGAAGCAAACGCTCAAGTCGTTGCCGTCAGTGCCCGCTGTGTCTGGCCCACGCGCAGCGTGCGCTACGGTGGAGCGGTTGGTGGACCGCCATTGCGACGAACCGGTTCGGTGGCTGGCCTCGCCGCCTGCTCTGCATGCCCTGCGCGAAACGCTGCGTGCTTGCCAGCATGACGAAGTGGCCACGGCACGCGGGCCAGGCGCACCCATTCACGACCTTCAAGCGCTCAAGGCGTTCGTTTTTGCAGGCATTCTGCTGTGGTTTTTTGGCGCAACAAAACCCGCAGGCGCCCTCGGCCATCCATTGCGGGCGCACCGATGTGGCCACAGCCATGCACGACCAGCCCCGCCCCCATGTTGGGCCCGGAGCAGCTCGACCTCGGCTTGAAAGCTGCGGAAACCTTTTGCCCCAACAGGCCCCACCACAGAGGCTTGCTCCACCGAGGCGGACTGCGCCAAATTCCTCGGCCCGTCACGCCCTTCCCTTGCGCACTCGCCATGCGGTCACTCGGAACCGCCCGTTCGCCGGCAAACTGCGGCAGCGGTCTTTGGTCATGCACCGCATCGCAAAACCGGTATCGACGCTCATGACCATCGCGAGCGGACACCGACCAAGCATCTGGCCGGAGACACGGTCAACCGCATGCAGCCATGCCCAGCGCTCAGCGCTTGCGCCAGACGCTCGCCAGCCAAGGCTGTTGCTCGATAGGCAGACCTGCCGGGCGGTAAAAGTGCTCCAACTCATCGAAGCCGGCGGCCGTCACCAAGGCGCACCAGCTGGGCCAGTCGTGAAACACGCCGTAACGCCCACCGTTCCAGCCCTCCTGGCCATCGCCACGCGGATTGGAGCTGAACAGCACACCGCCCGGCTTCAAGCAGGCCTGCAGTTGTCGCAATACCTGCGGCAACACCTGGCTGGGCACATGGAACAGCACGGCGTTGGCAAACACACCGTCGTAGCGCTGCGCCGGCAGATCAAGGTGCAAGAAGCTTTGCTCCAACACATCGCAGCCGCTGTGGGTGCGCGCCAGCGCCGCCGCGCTGGGCGCGCCCTCCAAACCCACAGCTCGATGACCCAGCGCCTTGAAAGTATGAAGATCGCGCCCGGGCCCGCAGCCGAAATCCAGCAGGTCAAGGGGCGGCGGCCCTTGTATGTGCTTCAGCAACGCCGCGATGTTCTGGCTCACGTCGTGGTCGCGCGTGCCCTCCCAGTAGCTCAGGGCATGCTGTTCGTAGTGCGCCAGGTTGCGTGCGGCAATGTGTTGCAGGTCTTCGGAACTCAGTGGCATGCCGCATCATTTCACACAGCGCCATACCGATCTGGAACACCGGATACCTTCAATGCGCCAAGCGAGGAACTCGACGAGCTTGGCGATCAAGGTGAGCAAGTCCAATTTGTGACGGCTAACTTCTCTCTCTCGCTGTGGCCAGTTGCGCGAGCAAGCCGATCACGAGTCTACTCAGGCATGCCCATTTGATTCAGAAGTACCTCTCGACAGCTGCAATGGGAACAACGGCTTTACGACCCAGTGCCGAATACACGCCTCGGGTCGACAAACGACACCGAAGTCACCACGGAATTCAGCGAATACGCCCACAGATTGCTCAGCATGCGGTGCCGGGTCTCAGGCGCTTTGCCTTGGGAAAAATCGCGCCGTACTGTCGCCCAAACTACTCCACCGTCACGCTCTTGGCCAAATTCCTCGGTTTGTCCACGTCCGTCCCCTTGGCCAGCGCGGTGTGGTACGCCAACAGCTGCAGCGGCACCACGTGCAAGATGGGGGACAGCGCGCCGTAGTGTTCGGGCATGCGGATGACGTGAATGCCTTCGGCACTCTGGATGCGGGTGTCGGCGTCGGCCAGCACGTAGAGCACCCCGCCGCGCGCGCGCACTTCTTGCATGTTGCTTTTCAGCTTTTCCAGCAGCGCGTCGTTGGGCGCCACGGTGACCACGGGCATGGCGCTGGTTACCAGGGCCAGTGGGCCGTGTTTCAGCTCACCGGCCGGGTAGGCCTCGGCGTGGATGTAGCTGATTTCTTTGAGCTTCAAGGCGCCTTCCAGCGCAATGGGGTAGTGCAGGCCACGGCCCAAAAACAGGGCGTTGTCCATGCGGGCGAAGTCTTCGGCCCAGCTGATCACTTGGGGCTCCAGTGCCAGCACGGCTTGCAGCGCCACAGGCAGGTGGCGCATGGCCTTGAGGTGGTGGGCCTCTTGCTCTTCGCTCAGGTGCCCGCGCGACTGCGCCAGCGCGAGTGTGAGCAGGAACAGGCCGGCCAGCTGGGTGGTGAAAGCCTTGGTGGACGCCACACCAATTTCAACCCCGGCGCGGGTGATGTAGGCCAGCGCGCACTCGCGCACCATGGCGCTGGTGGCCACGTTACAAATGGTGAGCGTGTGCTTCATACCCAGGCTTTGGGCGTGGCGCAGGGCGGCCAGGGTGTCGGCGGTTTCGCCGCTTTGCGTGATGGTGACCACGAGCGTGCGCGGGTTGGGCACGCTGGTGCGGTAGCGGTATTCGCTGGCCACTTCGACCTGGGTGGGGATTTTGGCGATGTCTTCGAGCCAGTATTTGGCCGCGCAGCCGCTGTAGTAGCTGGTGCCACAGGCGAGGATGAGCACGTTGTCGATGCGCTTGAACACGCTGTAGGCGCCATCGCCAAACAGCTCGGGCGTGATGCCTTCAATACCTGCGAGCGTGTCGCCAATGGCGCGCGGCTGCTCAAAAATTTCCTTTTGCATGTAGTGGCGGTAAGGGCCCAGCTCGGCCGCGCCGCTGTGGGCGTGCACGGTTTTCACGGGGCGCTGGCTGGCGTCAAAGGCGCGTCCCTGGCCATCGGTGACCCAAAATCGGCCCAGTTGCAGGTCCACCAGGTCGCCCTCTTCCAGGTAGACGATCTGGTCGGTCACGCCGGCCAGGGCCATGGCGTCGCTGGCGAGAAAGTGCTCTGCTGCGTCTTCGCCCACGCCCAGCACCAAGGGTGAACCTGCCCGCGCGCCCACCACGCGGTGCGGCTCGTCTTTGTGAAACACGGCCAGCGCATAGGCTCCGTGCAGCTGCGCCACGGCCGCTTGCAGGGCGGTGAAGACGTCGCCTTCGTAGAGCGAGTCAATCAGGTGGGCGATGACTTCGGTGTCGGTCTGGCTTTCAAACACGTAGCCCTTGGCTTGCAGGGCGGCGCGCAGCTCGTCGTGGTTTTCAATGATGCCGTTGTGCACCAGCGCCACCCGACCGGCCGAGCCGTCGGCCGACGTGTTGGTCGGGCCGTGGCTGAAATGCGGGTGGGCGTTGTGCACCACCGGCGCGCCGTGGGTGGCCCAGCGGGTGTGGGCAATGCCGGTGCCGCTGGCAATGTGGTCGGCTTGCACCTGCTGCATCAGCTCGGCCACGCGGGCGGTGCTGCGGGCGCGGCGCAGGCCTGCGCTGTGCACGGCCACGCCGCACGAGTCGTAGCCACGGTATTCCAGCCGCTGCAAACCTTGAACCAGCACGGGCACGATGTCACGCCCTGAAACCCCTGCCACGATGCCGCACATACCAAGCTCCTTGTATTGAATGGGCCCGATGCTAAACAAGAGTGAAAGAAATTAATCTTCAAAATCGTTAAAGAAAATAGCGATTTTCTTTATGGGCATAAATTCGATTTTATTTATTTCATTGAAAATACATTTATGGAAGAAATCAACATAGACGATGCCGACTTGCGGCTGCTGGACCTGCTGCAAACCGACGCGGCCCGCAGCAACCAGGCGCTGGCCGAGCTGGCCCACCTGTCGCCGCCCACCAGCCTGCGCCGCGTCAAGCGGCTGCGCAGCCTGGGTCTGATTGAGCGCGAGGTGGCTTTGCTCAGCCCCGACCGGCTGGCCCCGCTGCTGGGCCACGGCCTCACGGCGCTGGTTGAAGTGACGCTGGAACGCCAGGGCGCCGAACACCAGGAAGCGTTTGAAGCCCGCGTGGTGCCAGACCCGGCGGTGCAGCAGTGTTACCGCGTGAGCCCCGGGCCCGACTTCATGCTCGTGGTGCACACCGCCGACATGCCGGCCTACCTGGCGCTGGCACAGCGGCTGTTCACCAGCAACGCCAACGTGCGCAATGTGAAGGCATTTTTCAGCCTCAAGCGGGCCAAGTTTGACCCGCGCCTGCCGCTGGGCCACGCGCCCGGCGCCGCAAACACGGGCCGCCCAGCCCCTTGAACCGCGAACGCCAGCCACGCAACCAAGTCATCGAAAACGCCCCAACAACGCAACAGCGCTTCTAGAATGCGAAGGCATTAAAAATACAAACGATTAAGGGGGTTTTATGTTGCCTTTGTGGATTGCGTTCACCGTGGCCCTGGCGCTGGTGGCCTTGGGTGTGTGGTCCTGGCGCTGGAACGCGCGGCGCTCGTCCGGCCGCGACGACCGCTACACGCCGGAGCCCATACTCACCGCAGAGCAGGTGCAGATGCTGGACTACCTGCAAGACACCTTCCCTGGGCAGGTGGTGCTGCCCAACGTGGGGCTGAAAGCCATGCTGTCGGTGCGCCGCGCCAAAGACCGCCAGCGTGCTGAAGAGCGACTGCGCAAGCAGCAGGTGGACTTTGTGGTGTGCGGCGAAGACGGTCGCCCCGCATTTGCTTTTGACGTGGAGCAATACCACCTGAGCAACGCCAAGGCCAAGGCGCACCAGGTGAAGATGAAAAACCGCATCTTGAAGACCGCCGGTGTGCGCTTTGTTTTTCTGAAAAACGGCCTGCACCGCATGCCTGCACCTGCGGAATTTCGCAAGCAACTCAACCTGGCCGCCCTGCCCCAGCCCAAGGCCAAAGCGTCGGCCCGCGAAAGTGCGCTGCAGCAGCTGGAAACCCAGTTTTCAGAGTACGACCAGCTCTACCCCACCACCGGCTACCGGGACTCCGAAGTGTTGGGCCTGAGCGGACTGATGGAACTGCAACGCACCGACCGCCGCAGGGGCCACACCGAGACCCAACGCCACCCGTCCAACAGCCGCTCTGACGGCGACTCGCTGGACGTGCGCGGCGGCTGAAAAAAGCCCGAAAAAATCAGGGTTTTTTCTTCACCGGGCGCGGCCAGTCGGCCACGCTGATCTGCTTGCCCCGCGCCACCGAAAGCGCACCGGGCGGCGTGCTCTTGGTGATGGTGGAACCACCACCCACCGTACCGCCGGCGCCAATCGTCACAGGCGCCACCAACACGCAGTTGCTGCCCACGTGCACGTCGGCTTCGATCACCGTGCGGTGCTTGTTCGCGCCGTCGTAGTTGGCGGTGATGCTGCCCGCGCCGTAGTTCACGCGCTCGCCCACATCGGCGTCGCCCAGGTAGGCCAGGTGGTTGGCTTTGGCGCCTGCAGCCAGGGTGCTGTTTTTCACTTCCACAAAATTGCCAATGTGCACCTCGGGCCCCAGCTTGGCGCCAGGGCGCAGGCGGGCAAACGGACCAATCAGCGCCCCTGGGCCCACACGCACGCCCAGCTTCTCGCCGTCAATGTGGGTAAACGGATGGATCACCGCACCCGCTTCAATCTCGGCATTGGCGATCACGCAGTGGGCCCCAATGCGCACGCCGTCGCCCAGCACCACGCGGCCCTCAAACACGCAGTTCACGTCAATGTCTACGTCTTGCCCGCACAGCAGTTCGCCGCGCACGTCCAGCCGCGCCGGGTCGGCCAGGCGGGTGCCTTGCTCCATCAGGCCTTCAGCCACGCGGCGCTGGTAGGCCCGTTCCAGCTCGGCCAGCTGCAGCGGGCTGTTCACGCCCGCCACCTGCACCGCGTCGGCAATGCGGTGCGCTTGCACGCTCAGGCCGTCGGTCACGGCAAACTTCACCACGTCGGTCAGGTAGTACTCGCTCTGCGCGTTCTGGTTGTCCAGCCGGGCCAGCCAGCCCTTCAGCAGCCGGGTGGGCACGGCCATGATGCCGCTGTAAATCTCGGTGATGGTGCGCTGGGCGTCGCTGGCGTCCTTGTGCTCCACGATGGCCTGCACCGAAGCATCGGCCGCTCGCACGATGCGGCCATAGCCCGTGGGGTTGGGCATGTCCAGCGTCAGCAGCGCCAGGCGCTCGCCGGCGCACAGGTCCAGCAGCGCTTGCAGGGTTTCGGGTTGGGTCAGCGGCACGTCGCCCGACAGCACCAGCGTTACGCCATCGTCGGGCAGCGCGGGAGCTGCCTGCTGAACCGCGTGGCCGGTGCCCAGCTGCGGTTCCTGGCGCACGTATTTGAGCTCGGTGCCGCCAGCGGGCGCTTGCAGGCTGGCTTCCACCCGCTCGGCCCCGTGGCCGGTGATCACCACCACCGAGCGGGCCGATAGCCGCGCTGCCGTGTCGATCACGTGCTGGGCCAATGCACGCCCGCCCAATCGGTGCAACACTTTGGGCCGCAGGCTTTTCATGCGCGTGCCTTTGCCCGCCGCCATCACCACCACATCCACCGGGAACGACATGAACACCTCTGCTGAGCCCCAAAAGAGCCCTTGGTTGATTGATCCAAAGATTATCGCCCGCCGCGTTTTGCTGGCCCTGGCGCTGGCGGCCACGCTGGTTGCGCTGGGCGCCTGCAGCACCGCGCGCCTGGCCTACAACCAGGCACCCAACCTGCTCTATTGGTGGCTCGACGGTTATGTGGACTTCACCAGCGCGCAGTCGCCCCAGGCCCGGCAAGACATTGACGCCTTCCTGGCCTGGCACCGCAGCACCGAACTGCCCACCTACGCCCGCCAGCTGCAGCAGTGGCAAGCAATGGCCACACAAGACATGACCCCGGCGCAGGCCTGCGCGCAATTTGAAGCCGTGCGCGCCGCCGTGCAGCGCGCCAGCGAACGCAGCCTGGAGCCGCTCACCCGCCTGGCCCAACAGCTCAGCCCCGAGCAACAGGCCCACCTGCAACGCCACCAGAGCAAGAGCAACGAGTCGTTTGAAAAAGATTTTTTGCGCGGCAGCCCCGAGCAGCGCCTGGGCCAGCGGCTGGACAAAGCCGTTAGCCGCAGCGAAATGCTCTACGGCCGCCTGAGCCCCGACCAGCGCGAGCTGCTGCAAAGCAGCCTGCAGCAGTCGCCCTGGGACGCGCAAAAAACCCAGCAAGAGCGGCTGCGCCGCCAGAGCGATCTGCTGCAGACCCTTCAAACCGTGCAAGCCCTGAAAAACGGCAACGGCAACGGCAACGGCAACGGCAATGGCAACGGCAATGGCAATGGCAATGGCAATGGCAATGGCAACGGGGCGGTGAATGCCGCAGCACTCAACGCCACCCGCAGCTACCTGGCTCGCGTGCTTCAGTCACCCACGCCCGGCTACAGCGCTTACAGCCAAACCCAGGTGCAACACGGCTGCGCCCAGTTTGCCGCGCTGCACAACACCACCACCCCCGAACAGCGCGCCAACGCCGTGCGCGTGCTCAAGGGCTACGAAGACGATTTGCGGGCGCTGGTGGCGCAACGCTGAGGCCACGCGCCAAACTGGGGCAGGGGCCAACCCCACCCGCGAAAACCGCACCACAGCGGACCTTGGGGTCGGGTTCTTGATCTGATCACCGCACAAGCCCGGTGCATCCATCTTGCATACAAGACTGGTATGGCCATGGCACGGAATTCGCATGGAAGAAGCCCACAAAGGTTTTTTCATGGTCAGCTCCACCGACATCGCCCAACGCATCATCGAAGCCATCCTGGCGCAGCGCCTGGCCCCCGGCACCCGACTGGGCGAGCAGAGCCTGTCGATGCTGTTCGACTGCAGCCGCACCCTGGTGCGCGAGGCACTGGTGCGCCTGGCCACACGCGGCATCGTCACCGTCAGCTCGCGCCGCGGCTGGTACGTGGTGCAGCCTTCGCACGACGAAGCGCGTGAGGCCTTCGAGGCGCGGCGCGTCATCGAAACCGGCCTCATCCGCCGCACCGGACCGGTGGACAAGGCTGCGGTCAAACGCCTGAAGCAACACCTCAAGCAGGAGCAAGACGCGCTCAAAGGCGATGACGTGGGCCAGCGCAGCTACCTGCTGGGCGACTTCCACGTTTGTCTGGCCGAATGCCTGGGCAACCAGTTGCTGGCCGACACGCTGCGCGACTACACCGCGCGCACCACGCTGATCGCCATGCTCTACCAAAGCACGCACGACGCGGTGCAGTCCTGCCAGGACCACGTGGCCATCGTCGAAGCGCTGGCGCGCGACGACGTGGCCGAGGCCGAGCGCCTGATGGAAGAACACATTGGCCAGGTGCAGGCCGCCCTGCGCCTGGCCCCGGCCAACGACCCGCTGGCCAACCTGCGCGAAGCGCTGGCACCCATCTCCCCCGCACCGCGCGCGCCCAAGGGCCGCGCGGGCGCCCATGCCCCCTCCCCACCCACCCCTGAAACCTACCTAGGAAACTTGATATGAAAACCACCAAACGCCTGTTTCTCGCCACCGTTGCCGTGGGCGCGCTCGCCAGCTTGGGCGCCGCCCACGCCCAGACCGCACTCGACGATGTGATGAAGGCCAAGACCATCAAGATCGCCATCCCGACCGACTTTCCGCCCTACGGCTTCGTCGGCACCGACCTCGCGCCCCAGGGCCTGGACGTTGACACCGCCAGGCTCATCGCCACCAAGCTGGGTGTGAAGGTCGAGCTGGTGCCCGTGACGAGTGCCAACCGCATCCCCTACCTGCAGACGCGCAAGGCCGACCTCGTCATCTCGACCCTGGGCAAGAACCCCGAGCGTTCGGCTGTGATCGATTTCACCGTCGCCTATTCGCCCTTCTTCCAAGCGGTGTTCGCGTCGAAATCGCTCGCGGTCTCCAGCTTCGCGGATCTCGCCGGCAAATCCATCGGCGTGACCCGTGGTGCCATCGAAGACCAGGAGCTCACCAAGCTCGCCCCGGCCACCGCCGACGTGAAGCGTTTCGAAGACAACAACGCCACCGTCTCGGCCTTCGTCTCGGGCCAGACCCAGCTCATCGCCACCGGCGCTTCGGTGGCCGGCAACATGATGGCGCGCAACCCGCAACTGGGTGCCGAGTACAAGCTGCTGCTGAAAGACAGCCCCAACTTCATTGGCGTGGCCAAGGGCGAAGACGCGCTGCGCCTGAAGGTGAACGAGATCATCGTCATGGCCAAGAAATCGGGCGAGATCGACGCCCTGGCGAAGAAGTGGCTGGGCCGCCCGGCTGGCACGCTTCCCGAGTAATGAACCCCCTTGCGTCTCCATCCCTTCGGGGTGGAACCGGCGCTCTGCCGCTGCGCGGGTCGCTGCCCCAGGAACGGGGAAGGCCCCGGTCCTTCCCGGGTCCGGGGGCTGATTCGCCTTGGGGCGCCCCGCCAGCGAATCGACCTTCGCACCCCCTGACGCATTGAGAGCACACCCATGCGCATCGAATTCGACTTCATCGCCGTGCTGCTGCAGTGGCCGCTGCTCGCCAAGGGCGTGCTCTGGACGCTGGGCCTGACCGCCATCTCGGCCGTTATCGGCCTGCTGGTGGGCACGCTCTGCGCCTGGGCACGCAGCAGCGGGTCGCTGTGGCTGCGCTGGGTGGTGGGCACGTACGTGGAGCTGATCCGCAACACGCCCTTCATCGTGCAGCTGTTCTTCGTCTTCTTCGGGCTGCCGGCCGCGGGCGTGAAGCTCACGCCCGAGACCGCGTCGGTGATCGCCATGGTGATCAACCTCGGCGCCTACGCGGCGGAGATCATCCGCGCCGGCATTGAGGCCACGCCCAAGGGCCAGTTCGAAGCCGCAGCCAGTCTGGCGCTCTCCAAACTGCAAACCTTTCGCTATGTGGTGCTGCCACCAGCCTTGCAGAAGGTGTGGCCCGCGCTCACCAGCCAAATCATCATCGTGATGCTGGGCTCGGCGGTGTGCGGCCAGATCTCCACCGAGGAGCTGAGCTACGCGGCCAACCTCATTCAAAGCCGCAACTTCCGCGCCTTCGAGGCCTTCATCATCGCCACCGGCACCTACCTGCTGCTGTCCATCGGCGTGCGAGCGCTGCTCAACTGGGCTGGCCCGCGTTATCTATTTGGAGGCCGGCGTGGTTGATTTTTCTTTGTGGGACATCTTCCGCAACCTGCTGCTGGCCGCGCGTTGGACGGTGGGTCTGTCGCTCATCGCTTTCATCGGCGGTGGTCTGGTCGGTATGGCCCTGCTGGTGGCGCGCACCGCGCGCTGGCCTGGCGCAGGGCGCTTTGTGGCAGGTTACGTGCAGCTCTTCCAGGGCACGCCGCTGCTGATGCAGCTGTTCCTGGCCTATTTTGGCCTGGCGCTGTTCGGCGTCGACACCTCGGCCTGGGTGGCTGCGGCCGTGGCGCTCACGCTCTACACCAGTGCCTTCCTGGTCGAGATCTGGCGCGGCTGCGTGGCCGCCGTGCCAAAGGGCCAGTGGGAAGCGGCGCAAAGCCTGGCGCTGAGCTTTGGCGAACAGCTGCGTTATGTGGTGCTGCCGCAGGCCACCCGCATCGCGATCGCGCCCACCGTCGGCTTTCTGGTGCAAGTGATCAAGGGCACGGCGCTGGCTTCGGTGATCGGCTTCGTCGAGCTCACCAAGGCCGGCACCATGATCACCAACGCCACCTTCCAGCCCTTCCTGGTCTACAGCTGCGTGGCCCTTTTGTACTTTGCGCTGTGCTTCCCTGTGAGCCTGTATGCGCGTTCATTAGAAAGAAAACTCAATGTCCAGCGCTGACACCACCAAGCCCATCGTCGACATCCACCAGCTGCGCAAGTCCTACGGTAGCAACGAGGTGCTCAAGGGCATCGACCTGCAGGTCAAGCCGGGCGAGGTGATCGCCATCATCGGCAAGAGCGGCTCGGGCAAGAGCACGCTGCTGCGCTGCATCAACGGGCTGGAGGTGTTCCAGTCCGGCAGCCTGAGCGTGGACGGCCAGCCGCTGCTGCACGGCAACGCTGCGGCCATGCGCGAGCTGCGCCAGCACGTGGGCATGATCTTCCAGAACTTCAACCTGTTCCCGCACCTGAACGTGGGCCGCAACGTGATGCTCGCGCCCGGTCTGGTGAAGAAGACCGACAAGACCAGCGGCGAGCAGCGCGCGCGGCAGCTGCTGGACCGCGTGGGCCTGGGCGAAAAGTTTGACGCCTTCCCCGACCAGCTCTCCGGCGGCCAGCAGCAGCGCGTGGCGATCGCGCGGGCGCTGGCCATGGAGCCCAGCGTGCTGCTGTGCGACGAGATCACGTCCGCGCTCGACCCCGAACTCGTGGGCGAGGTGCTGCGCGTGGTGGAGTCGCTGGCCGTTGAGGGCATGACCCTGCTGATGGTGACCCATGAGATGAATTTCGCCCGCAAGGTGAGCGACCGCGTGATCTTCATGCACCAGGGCCGCGTGCACGAAATGGGCCCACCGGCGGAACTGTTTGCGTCGCCCAAGACACCCGAGCTGCAACAGTTCCTGGCGTCGATCCACTGACCCCCCGCGTCGCCTTCGGCGTCACCCCCAAGGGGGGGGGGCGGCACTGGCGGTCCGGTAAAGCCGGTTCTGCGGTGCCCTGCGCTGGGGTGGCTGCAACCGTTGCGGGTCACGCGCCGGGGAATGCACCCAGGGGCAATGCTTCAGCCAGCCCAGCGCATCCAGCCCCACACCACGGCCAGCGTCGCCAACGTCACCGGAACCCCGGTGCGCGCATGCTGTTTCCAGTCGATGGCAATGCCCTGCTTCGCGGCCAGATCGGCCACGATGAGGTTGGCGATGGAGCCCACCAGCAGCAGGTTGCCGGCAAAGGTGCTCACCAGCGCCAGCAGCACGCCGGCTGGCTGCGGATCGGCACCCAGGTGCGGCAGCAGCAACATGACCGCCGGCACGTTGGACACCAGGTTGGACAGCACCGTGCCCAGCAACAGCAGCGCGCCGGGGTCGGTGAGGTGCACGCCCTGTGCGGCCAGCCAGCCCACCGCATCGGCAGCCAGCCCGGTTTGCCCGAACGCGTGGTTGACCACAAACAGGCCGATGAACAACAGCAGCAACTGCCAGTCCACAAAACCCATGACATCAGCCGAATGGAAGCGGCGCGACAGCAGCAGCGTGGCGGCGCCCACCAGCGCGGCCACTTCGCGGTTCCAGTCGGTCAGCAGGAACACAGCCATCAGCGCGCCAGCCACGGCCAGGCCCTTGGCGGTCTGCCAGCGGTCAAAGGCCGGCGCTTCTTCGGCTTGCAAGCGCACACCCTGCGGCTGCCGCAGTTCGGGCGCGCCGGCACGGGCGCCCGGCCCAAACGCCAGCCAGGCCCACAGCACACCCAGACTGACCGCCACCGGCACCACCGCTGCGCGCAGGTAGCCGCCAAACGGCAACTGCAGCACCGACCCAATGAGCATGTTTTGCGGGTTGCCAATGAGTGTGGCGGCCGAACCGATGTTGGCCGCACACGCCAGCCCAATGAGAAACGGCACCGGGTTGAGCCCACGCTGCAGGCACAGGCGCGCCACCACCGGCGTCATGGCCAGGCAGATGATGTCGTTGGAAAACACGGCCGACAGCCCGCCCGCCACGCCAATCAGCGCCGCCAGCAGGCCCGATCGCGACAGCGCCAGGCCGCCCACGCGGCGCGTGACCTCGGTGTAGAAACCGCCCAGCCGCATTTGGGCCGAAACCACCATGAAAGCGAACAGCAGCACGATGGTGGGCAGGTCCACCGCGCGCGCGGCCTCTTCCAGCGGCATGCCGGTGAACGCGATCACCGCAATGGCGCCCAGCAGCGCCACACCCGAACGGTCGAGCTTCAGGCGCGGCAAGCCGCCCAGAAACATGCCCAGATAAACGGTGGCGAACACAGCGACGACGGCCCAGTCGGTGGCGGTGTGGTTGAGGGCGGCGGACATGGCTTGGGGATGCAAGAGAGGGACTGCATCGTAGCGCGCAGCCCAGCAAAAAGCCGCCCGAAGGCGGCCAGTGCGGGGCACAGCAGGCGCTGGCTCAGCTCTGCAGCGCTTTCCACATGTCCATGTCGCGCTCGGCGGTCCAGATGCGGGGGTTTTTGATACCGCTGGCTTCGTCAAAAGCGCGGCTCACGTCAAACGGCAGGCAGTGTTCGTAAATGAACACGTGGCCAAACACCGGGTCCATGCTCTTGCGGGTGTGGGCCATGGCGGCTTTGAGGTCCATGCCGGCGGCGGCGGCTTCTTTGCCGGCGGCAAACAGGGTCGTGACCCAGCGCTGGGTGTAGTCCAGCGCTTTGTTCACGTCGGCGTTGCCTTTCATGGCTTCGCCGCGGCCGGGCACGATGAACTCGGCCTTGAGCGCGCGCAGGGCTTCGAGCGTGGCGGGCCATTCGGCCAGTTGCGCGTCGCCGGTGTACACGCCAGCTTCGTATTCGACCAGGTCGCCGCTGAACAGCACTTTTTCTTCTTCCACCCAGGCGATGGTGTCGCCCCGGGTGTGGCCGTGGCCCGGGCTCCAGATTTGCACGTTCACACCGCCCAGGTCGATGGTGAGTTTGCCGGGCACTTCGCCCTTGGTGGCGTCGCCGCCGCCGATGACCATGGTGGGCCAGGTGAGGCCGGGCACCGAGTCGGCACCACGGAACAGGCGCGGGAAGCGCTCCATTTCGCTCTGCATATCTTGTGCGCCGCGCTCTTGGATGAGTTCGAGCGTGCCCTGGGTGGCAATGATTTCGGTGGCGCCTTCGGCCGCATAAGCGCTGGCACCCAGCACGCGCACGGCGTGGTAGTGGGTCAGCAACACGTATTTGATGGGCTTGTCGGAGACGGTGCGGATCTGCTTGATCAGGTCGCGCGCCATGGCCGGGGTGGCGGTGGCGTCGCTGACCATGATGAATTTGTCGCCAATGATGACGCCCGAGTTCGGGTCGCCTTCAGCGGTGTAGGCCCAGCAATGGGGGCTGAGCTGCTCGAAAGTGATCTTTTTGTCTTCCAGGTCGGCCTGGGATGCGAAAGCTTTGCTCATGGGAGGTCTCCAGTGTGGGCGGGCAACAAGTAGCCGTATTTTACCTAAACGAAACGAATTTCACATAAGTGAATTTTTAACCCACCCGCCGGGCCGCATTTTTCAGCCGGCAAAGCCGCGCTCAAGCACAGCCACCACTTCGTCGGCAAAGGCCGCGTAGCTCATGGGGCCATCGGGGCGCAGCCAGGTGAAGGTCCAGTTGATCATGCCAAACAGCATCATGGTGAGCGCGGTTTGGTTGGCCGGGGTGACGCGTTCGGGGTAAGCGCGCTTCAGAAAACGGGTGACGGCGGCGACCACGTCGCGCTGGCGGTTCAGGATGAGTTCGCGCTGGATATCGCCCAAGAACTTGGTGTCGGACACCAGCGACACATGGCGCGTGGCGGAGTGTTCGTATTCGTCCAAAAAGGCGCGCACCAGTTCGCTCAGCGCGTCGCGATCGTTCAGGTTTTTGCGCTGGGCACGCGCTTCGGCCTCGCCAATGAGCGCCAGCAGCCGCTGGGTGTAGCGGTCGAGCAGGTCAAACAGGATAGCTTCTTTGCTCTCGTAATAGTGGTAGAGCCGCGCCTTGCTGGTGCCGCAGGCGGTGGCAATGTCGTTCATGCTGGCGGCCGGAAAACTCTGGCGGGCAAAGCATTGCGAGGCGACGTCGAGAATCTCTTCGCGCTTGAGGTCGTGGGAGGCAGATTTGGGGCGGGCCATGGGTGGATTCTCCCACTGGGTGTGGTTCACCCCCGCTTGCTCGCTGCGGGGAGCCACGCCACCCCTCAAGGGGCAACGCCTGCGGCATGGCAAAGCCCGTTGCGCGGCGTTCTGGGTTCAAGGCCCTTCGCGCTGGGCCGACAGGCGGCCAGCTCGCCAGCGTCAAGAGCGCAAGGACTCCAGCGGTGAAAGTACGCGCCCGCGCCCGGGCACCAGGAATTCGCCATAGCCAAGCAAGCCGCGCAGCACGCGCACGGTGGCCAGGGCAACGTGTCCGAGCGCGGCGGCCAGCTCCCGCAGGGGCAAACCAACTTCCCGCTCGAAGCGGCCGGGGCGGGCCATCGCCGGTGCATCGGTCCAGTCGAAATGCACGGGTGCCGCGTCGCCCGGCGGCGCGATGGGCTCCAGCACCATGCGCGCACCGGCGGGCACGGTCAGCACATCGCCAGGGGCTAAAAAGCGGTCGCCAGCGCTCTGCGGTGTGGCGCCAGCCGGCTGGCCCAGCGTCACCCAGACGCGCCCGCAAAAGACGCGCAACACGGCACTCTGCCTGGAGCGCAGCGCCATGGCGTGGCCGGGGTGCAAGCGCCAGGTTCCGATGGCTGGGCGGCGGCTGGGGGCGACATGGGCGTGTGGCATGGGGACCTCCTGTGAATGCAGATTGGGGTGCATCTTCTCGCTGCACGGGCGCTGCGTCCAATGAAATGGCGCTAAGCTATTGATTCCATAAGCGCATCAATCAGCTCAACCCGACCATGCAGCTCACCACCAGCCACCCCCGCACCCGGCCCATTGCTGCCGGCCACCTGCGCGCCTTTGACGCGGTGGCCCGGCACCTGAACTTTCGCGCCGCAGGCGAAGAGCTTTCGCTCACGCAGAGCGCGGTGAGCCGGCAGATTCAGGCGCTGGAAGACGAGGTGGGTGCTGCGCTTTTCTTGCGCCACACGCGGGCGGTGGAGCTCACCAGCGCGGGCGCGCAGTTGCTGCGCGCCACGGGCCTGGCACTGGAACGCGTTGATGCGGCGGTGCGGCAGATTCGCCAGAGTGCGGGGCGCAAGAGCGTGGCCATCACCACCTGGGCGTCGTTTGCGTCCATGTGGCTGATTCCCCGGCTGGAAGCGTTTCAGCGCGAGCACCCGGACATTGACATCCGCATTGATGCGTCAGATGCCGCGGTGGACCTGGCCACCGCCGATGTGGACCTGGCCTTGCGCTACGTGGTTCCGCAAGCGGCACCGGTGGGGGCCATTCGCTTGTTTGGCGAGCAGCTCACGCCCGTAGCCAGCCCCTGGCTGCTGAAAGAACACCGCCTGGCCCAGGTGGAAGACCTGGCCAAGATGACGCTGATTGAAGCTGGCGACGCCCACCGCACCCGCCACCTGGAGTGGCTCACCTGGCAGCGCTGGCTGGACCAGTTTGGCCGCACCGCGCCACCGCGCCAAGCCGCACGCGGGGCCAAGGCCGTCGTGGCGCACAAGCTCACGCCGCAGCGCTGGCTGTACTTCAACTACGCGCACCAGATCGTGCAGGCCGCGCTCACTGGCCAGGGCGTGGCGCTGGCGCGCCTGCCGCTGGTGGCCGAAAGCCTGGCCAGCGGCGCGCTGGTGGAACCGCTGCCGCACACGCGCATGGACTCGCCGCTGGCCTACTGGCTGGTGGTGGCGCCGCGCAGCCACCAGCGCCCGGAGGTGAAGGCGTTTTGCGACTGGCTGCAGCAGCAAGCCGCCGCCACCCGCGAAGCCATTGGCGACGTGCCCGACCCCGACACGGTGGACCATCTGGATTGACGCGCGTTGGTGCTGTGTGCGGCCGATCGGTGGGGCACACTCAGCGGCCCACGCACCGGTCCTCGCTCGATTTCCAATCCATGCCCCAGCCCAACCACCACCCCAGCGGCAACCTGCGCAGCATCATCGCCATGTTGGTGGCGGTGGGCTTTTTCGCGGTGATGGACGCGGTGCTCAAGCTGCTGTCCACCCGCTACCCGGTGCTGCAGATTGCAGCGCTGCGCGGCGCCACCGCGCTGCCGCTGGTGCTGCTCTACGTAGCCTGGCGCGGCGCGTGGCACACGGTGTGGCGGGTGCGCTGGCCGCTGCACCTGCTGCGCGGCGCGCTGGGCATCACCATGCTGTCGCTGTTCACGCTGGGGGTGCGCGAGCTGCCGCTGTCGGCCACCTACACGCTGTTTTTCATTGCCCCGCTGCTGATTACTGTGCTGTCGGTGCCGGTGCTGAAGGAACGCGTACCAGCGGCCCACTGGTGGGCTATTGCGATCGGCTTTGTGGGGGTGCTGATTGCGCTGCGCCCGAACGGCGAAGACCTGCAAGCCGGCTTCGTGACCTCCGGCGGGCTGGCCGTGCTGGGGGCGGCGCTGTGCTACGCGGTGGCGGCGGTGGCGGGCCGGCTGGCCAGTCGCACCGACAGCAGCGAAAGCATGGTGCTCTGGATGATGGTGATGATGGCCGTGGGTGCGGGGGTTTTGGCCGCGCCCGGCTGGGTGGCCATTCAGCGCACAGACGCCGCGCTGCTGCTGGCGCTGGCCATCACCGGCTTTGGCGGCCAGCTGGCCATTACCGAAGCGTTTCGCCACGGTCAGGCATCGGCCGTAGCGCCCTTCGAATACAGCGCCCTGGCCTGGGGCGTGGGGCTGGACTGGCTGATCTGGCAAAGCCTGCCCGCGCCCCATACCTGGCTGGGCGCGGCCATCATTGTGGGCAGTGGCTTGTATCTGGTGCGGCGCGAAAAACGCATCACCGAAGTACATGCCAATGCGGAGCATCCCTGAAGGTGAGCGCGATCGCCAGCAACTTCGTCCTCCCGCCTGCAGGAGACAGTCGCAGCGGGGAGCGTGGCCCGTTTCACCGCCGGCCCGCCCCAAGGTGAAACAGCCCCCTCGGGGGGCAGCGAACCACACGCAGCGGAGAGCGTGGCCCGTTTCACCGCCGGCCCGCCCCAAGGTGAAAGAGCCCCCCCGGGGGGCAGCGCACCACTTGCGGCATCGGCTGTGGCCGACGCCGGGGCAGTGGGGAGCGTGGGGGCTCTACCTCTCAGGCCACATCACCCCGGTGTCGGCAAGAATCGCGTCCAGCGGCACATCGTGTATTTCAGGCTGCAGGCCGGGCAGGTAGGCGAAGTCGTAGCCCAGGCCCACGGTGAAGGGTTTGGGCTGCAGGCTGGCCAGGGTGCGGTCGTAAAAACCACCGCCATAACCCAGGCGGTAGCCGCCCGGCCCATAGCCCACGCAGGGCACAAAGATCAACGTGGGCGTCACCACTTCGGTGTCTTTGGGTTTGGGAATGCCGTAAGCATCTTCTTCCATGGGGCAGCCGGGGTACCAGGTATGGAAGGTGAGCGTTTTGTCCACCTTGTTGACCACCGGCAGCGCAATGCGGCGGTGCCGCTGGGCACCTTGGGCGTCTTCTTCCAGCCCAGCTTCTTGCCAGCGAAACAGCGCGGGCAGGGGGTCAAACTCACCTTTGATGGGCCAGTAGGCGCCAATGATGGCGTCGGGCCGCTCGATCAACCAGACCCGCATGACGCGCTGCAGCAGGTCGTTGCGCCAAGCGCGGTCGACCAGGTTTTGGCGCTTCTCCACCAAGGCTTTGCGCCAGGCCGCTTTTTGCGTCACCACCGCTGATCCGTCAGCCTGCTTCAAAGGGAGTTGGGGGGAACTTTGACCGTCTTTGTTGTCCATAATCAGCAGATGAAACTGGTAAGCCTGAAACAGGGAAAAATAATGAAGCGAGGTCTCGCAACCATTATGGCCGTGCTGGCGCTGCAAGAAATGGCTTGGGCGCAAACACCAGCTGATACGGCGCTACTGGACATGCGTGAAGCGTTTCGGCGCAACAACACCGGGCAGCTGGCCGCTTTGCTGCCCCGCGTGCGCGGCCACGCACTGGAACCGCTGGCCATTTATTGGGACATGAAGGCCCGGCTCGAAACCGCGCCAGCGACCGAGATACGCGCCGCCATGGACCGCATGGCCGGCAGCTACTGGGAAGACCGACTGCGCAACGACTGGCTGTTGCAACTGGGCAAGCAGCGCGACTGGGCCACGTTTGAAGCCGAGCTGCCCAAATTCCGTATGAACGACGACCGCCAGATACAGTGCTACGCGCTCATGCTGGACGCTGTGGCCGGGCGCACCCCCGCCAGCGAAGCCGCGCGCCAGGTGGCACCGCTGTGGCACGCCCAGCGCGACCTGGACGACGGCTGCGCCACCGCCGCCCGGGCGCTCTTGGACAGCGGCCACCTGAAACCCCTGGCGGTGTGGCAGCGCGCCCGCCTGGCCATGGACGCCAACAAACCCCGCGCGGTGGCGCAGGCGGTGGCCATGCTCGACCCGGACTGGGTGCCCATGATCGAGGCCCTGGCCAAAGACCCGGCGAAGTACCTGGACGAAAAGTTCACCGCGATCCGCCCGCGCACCAAAGAAATGGTGACGCTGGCCGCCATCCGCCTGGCCGCCAGCGACCCGACGGCAGCAGCCCTTGAACTGCAGCGCAAGCGCTGGGTGACGCAGCTCACGCAAGAAGAGCGTGGCTGGCTGTGGGGCGTGATTGGCCGGCGTTCGGCCCAAAAGCTGCAAGACGACGCACTGACCCATTTCGCCAACGGGCAAGACCGCTTTATGCACGACGACCACCTGGCCTGGAAAGCCCGCGCCGGGCTGCGCGCTGGCGCCTGGGGCCATGTGCGCGACGCCATTGGCGCCATGAGCGAAACACAGCGTGGCGAGCCGGTGTGGATTTACTGGCGCGCGCGCAGCCTGCAAGCCCTGAAAGAACCCGACGCCGCAGGCGCCCTGACGCAAGCCCGTGCGTTGTACGAATCGATCGCCTCTCCGCGCGGTTTTTACGAACAGCTGGCCATGGAAGAGCTGGGCCGGTCGATCACGGTACCCCCTGCACCGCCACCCCTGACAGCACAAGAAATGGCCGCTGCTGAAAACCACCCCGGTTTGCGCCGCGCCCTGGCCTCAATGCAGCTGGGCCTGCGCAGCGAAGGTGTGCGCGAGTGGCACTACGCGGTCGCGCTGCACGCACCCGGCGGCAAAGCCGAGCGCGAGCTGCTGGCCGCTGCGGCACTGGCCTGCCGCAACGAACTGTGGGACCGCTGCATCAACACCAGCAAGCGCACGCCCGACGCGCTGGACTACAGCCAGCGCTTTCCGATGCCCCACCAGAGCGCCGTCGTGCAACGGTCCAATGCCATTGGCCTGGACCCGGCTTATGTGTACGGGCTGATTCGGCAAGAAAGCCGCTTTGTGATGAACGCGCGTTCGCATGTGGGCGCATCTGGCCTCATGCAGGTGATGCCCGCCACCGCCAGCTGGACGGCGCGCAAGATCGGGCTGAGTGGCTTCAAGGCGGGGCAGATCAACGAGCTGGACACCAACATCCTGATCGGCACGGCCTACCTGAAATTTGCGCTGGACGACTTTGAAGGCTCTCTGCCCATGGCGGCTGCTGCCTACAACGCCGGACCTGGACGCCCCCGCGCCTGGCGCAACGGCCCCACGCTGCCCGGCGAGATCTGGGCTGAGAACATTCCGTTTGACGAAACACGCGACTACGTCAAGCGCGTGCTTGCCAACACCACCAACTACGCCGCGCTCATCACCGGGCAGCCCCAGTCACTGCGTGCACGCCTGGGCGTGGTGGGCCCGCGCGCCGACGCCGTGGCCATCAACCGCGACCTGCCCTAAGCAACGGAATGCAGCACCTGGCCGTTCTGATACCGACCCAACCGCAACCAAACCCTCTATGAAAAACATCCTCGTCCTCGGCGGCACCGGCTTTGTGGGCCGCCATGTGTGTGAAAAGCTCCACCGCATGGGCTGGCGCATCACCGTGCCCACGCGCCGCGCCATCAACGCCGCCGCCGTGCAGCACCTGCCCCGCGTAACCGTGCTGGAAGCCGATGTGCACGACGAAGCCCAGCTGACCCGCCTGCTGCCGGGGCACGACGCCGTGGTCAACCTCGTGGCCATCTTGCACGGCACTGAAGCCGCTTTTGAGCATGTGCATGTGCAGCTTCCCACCAAGCTCGCGCGCGCCTGCGCGGTCACCGGTGTACGCCGCGTGGTTCATGTGAGCGCACTCGGCGTGGGCCTGGACGGCCCTTCGCGCTACCAGCGCAGCAAAGCCCGGGGCGAAGCCGTTTTGCGCCAGGCCAGCCTGGACCTGACCGTGCTGCGCCCAAGCGTGATCTTTGGCGCTGGCGACCGCTTTCTGAACCTGTTTGCCCGACTGCAAGCGGTGTTTCCCGTGATGCCGCTGGCCGGAGCGGGTGCCCGTTTTCAACCCGTGTGGGTGGACGACGTGGCCAGCGCCGTGCTGGCCTGCCTGCAACACGGCAGCCAGGCCCAAAGCACCGTGGGCCAGACCTACGAATGCGCCGGGCCTGAGGTGTTGACGCTGGGCGAGCTGGTGCGCCTGGCCGGGCGCTTCGGCAGCACCGAGCGCCCCGTGTTGCCGCTGCCCATGGCCGTGGGCCGGCTGCAGGCGCTCATGATGGAACTGGCACCGGGTGAGCCACTCATGAGCCGGGACAACCTGGCCGCCATGTCGGTGGACAACGTGGCCAGCGGCCAGTGCCCCGGTCTGTCGGTGCTGGGCATTGCGCCTGCGCGTGTGGCAGCCATTGCACCCAGCTACCTGGGCGACCGCGGTGGCCGCAGCGCCTTGCTGCAAGCCCGTCAGGGCGCTGGCCGACGCTGACCGAGCGCCACCGTTCAGACGAAAAAAGGCCACCCAGTCTTTTGGACCGGGTGGCCGAATGAGACCCCGTCTCAGATGAAGACAATCAAAATTTCATGCCCCACTGAATGCCTATCGAGTTCTGGCGCATGCTGACCGTTTCTTGCACCAATGGGCTTTCAGGGGGAAGCAGGCCGTTGAACAACGACGCTCCCGTGACAGACACGCGAGGTGCGTGCATGAAGTGCCAACTGAGCTCAGACGTTGGGCTCATGGCGTAAGTGCCCCCAAACGTGATGTGCGTTTTCATGACACCTGGCGCCAAAATGTTGGGCGTGATGTTTGCGCTGGTGACCGGATTAGTACCCTTGTTCACACCAAAGCGCAACGTCGTCTTTGGGTTCATCTGCCACTGCACACCCAGCTTGACCACATTGACATCTTTCCAGCCAAATCCACCTCCGTCAGGGGCTCCCATATTGAACCCTGCAGGATTGCCGATGGAGGGCACCTTGCTGTAGTTGATGCGGTTGTAATCGAGTGCAATGTGCACCGACGAAGTGGCCTGAAAAGCAACGCCTACACCGTAGTTTTCTGGAATATCAAACTTCCCATCGTCCGCAAACAGCCCTGCGTAATCGTTGAAACGACCCATGCTGATTTTGGGTGAATAAGAAGCCCCAATGGACATTTGGTCCGAAAGCTTGCCCATGTACCCCAGGCGAATACCAATCCCAGTGCTGCTGTCGTAACCGTTGTTGGTTAGGTTGGCCGGATCGGTTGATGCTCCTGGCAACATTTGAAAAGCCTGCAGGCCAGAGGCCTTGAACTGCTGGTAAACGAGCAGTGGGCTCAACCCGAATGCATGTCCATCGCTGAACTTGTAAGCCACAGTAGGTGCAATGGTCAGTTGCATCAGATCGACACCCAGAGTCCCCATTCCGCACAACGCATTGGAAGTCGGAGATGCTCCGGCCAGCAGCTCGGAACAATCGGTCGTGCCGCCGGGGTAGGTGGTGTTCATACCGCCATTGCCATAAACCGCAATGCCCAAACCAAGCTTATTGGACAACGCCACGTTGTAACCAAACTCGGGAACCAAAAATGTTTTTTTGTCGCTCGCAGCCGAGGTGATCTGCATGCCAGCAAAACTGCGACTCATCTCACGGTCGGGCGCGAACAATTCAAGACCAGCCTCCATGCGGTTGCCTGCGAAAGCGGCCTGAGCGGGGTTATTGGCACCAGCAAAAGCATCCTGTGCCAAGGCAATGCCAGCCCCACCCATGCCTTTGGCCTTGATGCCAAAGCCGTGGGGAAAATAGCCATTGGTGGCATGCGCCGGCAACCAGGCGGTGCCCAGTGCCAGCAGTGCCGCAGCGCGCAGCGCGTGAAGGGGGAATGTCATGAAGTGTCTCCTCGGGTGGATGGTTTTTTATATTGGGAAATCGGTGTTTTTCAGAACTCGCCCTTGGAGCCGCGCTCCATCATTTCCCAGATGGTGTTGCGCACGGCCATGGCCTCTTCTTTCAGGGGAGATGGGAGCTTGCGGCCCATCTTCACCATCATGTCCATGTTGAGGGTGTAGAGCCACAGGCCGTCTTCCTTCTCCACCATGCTGATGCGGCAGGGCAGGTAGGCCGCCATGTGGGGGCTGAAGTCCACCATCTTGCGAGCGGTGTCGGGGCTGCAAAACGAGTACACCGTGAGCAGCTTTTCTTTCTTGCCCGAGCGCGCTTCCAGCTCTTTGGACAGCGGCAGCGTGCCCACATCGCGCATGTTGCGCTCCACCGCCACGCCTTTCAAAATTTGCTCAACCTCGGCGGCACTGATGCCGTCTTTCACCTTGCGCTCCCAGGTGGTCGCGATGGCAATGTCACCACCGCCCTCCACCCAGCGGTCCCACATGCGCGAGGCTTCTGCGCCCGCGCCGTCTTCGAGTTTGCTGATGGTGGCCAGGCTGCCGCAACCGGTGGTCACGAGCAGGGTGGCCGTCAGGGCCAGGCCGATGGAGATGCGCTTGAAGATAGGCATGAAACGGGTCCTCTTTGTCCGTGGGTGATGAAGCTGCGGTTTGACTTTCGTCAAACGTTGCAACCCGTAACTTATCGAACCACCTCTGCTTCGTCATTGGTGACTACCCTAGGGGGTAGGGTACGCACCTAAACCAAAGTCACTATTAGGGAATGCATGAAAGCGCGCGGGGCCGTTTCTTTGGCAAACTCGGGGACAGCCCCTCATTTACAGGACACACCATGGCAGCCATTCCAGCAAAAACCGCGTCCAGTGCCACCGAGCCCTCTGCGGCGTCGGCCTACCGGTCGGAACACCAGCGCGACGTGATCAATCGCCTCAAGCGCATTGAAGGTCAGGTGCGCGGCCTGATTGACATGGTGGAAAGCGGTCGGCCGTGCGAAGACGTGGCGCAGCAAATGTCAGCCGCTCGCAAGGCCATGGACAAGGCCTTTTACCGGATGATGGCCTGCTCGGTGATGGAAGCGGTGTCGGGCTCTGAATCGGAAGTGGACACGTTTCGGGAAGTTGAGCGCTCAACGCGCATTCTGGAAAAGTACGCTTGATGCTTGGCCCAGGGCACTGACCCCGGCCCTGGCGCCACGAACCCGCATCAATTTGCGGGTTTTTTTGCATCAATGCAGCGCCCAGCAGGCCTTAGCATGCAAGTTCTGACAAGGAAACCACATGGCGCTGCAACTCTACATTGGCAACAAAAACTATTCGTCCTGGTCCATGCGGCCTTGGGTGCTGCTGACGCAGGCGGGCATTGCATTTGAAGAAGTCATGGTGCGCTTCGACTCGTTCGATGCCAGCTCCACCTTCAAACGCCAGATGCGGGGCATCAACCCGGTGGGCAAGGTGCCGGTCTTGGTGGACGATGGCTTTGCCGTGTGGGACACGTTGGCCATTGCCGAGTACCTGGCCGAGCGCTTTCCTGAAAAGGCCCTTTGGCCCGCCAACCGACACGCCCGGGCACGCGCCCGCAGCGTGTGCGCCGAAATGCACAGCGGCTTTGGGGCACTGCGCAGCCACTGCCCCATGAACATTGAAGCCAGCCTGCCCGACGTGGGCCGCCTGATCTGGCGCGACCAGGCCGGCGTGCGCGCCGACGTGGCGCGCTTGTGCGGCCTGTGGGGCGAGCTGCTGGCGGCCCAGCCTGCGCACATGCCCGACGGCAGCGGCCCGCTGCTGTTTGGCAGCTTCAGCATTGCCGACGCCTACTTTGCACCCGTGTGCATGCGCCTGAAAACCTACGGCCTGCCGCTGCCCGCTGACATGGCGGCCTATGTGGACCGGGTGGCGGCTCTGCCCGGTGTGCAAGCCTGGGTGCAAGGCGCCTTGGCCGAGCACGATTTTCTGGACTTTGAAGAGCCTTACCGGCTGGGACGCTGAAACCGCGCACGGCCTCGGGCATAAACTTGGCAGCATGAAGATTTACCTGGTGGGCGGCGCGGTGCGCGACGCCCTGATGCAGCAAGACGCCACCGCCACCCCACCCGCCCACTTTGACCGCGACTGGGTGGTGGTGGACGCCACCCCCAAGGCCATGCAGGCGCAGGGCTACCTGCCGGTGGGGCGCGATTTTCCGGTGTTTCTGCACCCGAAAACGCGCGAAGAATATGCGCTGGCCCGCACCGAACGCAAAACCGCCCCGGGCTACCACGGCTTCGCCTTCCACGCCGAACCCGGCGTGACGCTGGAAGACGACCTGGCCCGGCGCGACCTGACCATCAACGCCATGGCGGTGAGTGAGGCGGAGGCCGACGACCCGGCCAATGCGTATGTGATCGACCCTTACGGCGGACGGCGCGACCTGCAAGCCCGCCTGTTGCGCCATGTGACCACGTCGTTTGCCGAAGACCCGGTACGCATTTTGCGGCTGGCACGGTTTGCTGCCCGCTTTCCCGACTTTTCGGTGGCCCCGGAAACGCTGGACCTGATGCGCCACATGGTGGAGCACGGCGAGGTGGACCATCTGGTGCCCGAACGGGTGTGGCAAGAGCTTTCGCGCGGGCTGATGGAACAGCGCCCGAGCCGCATGTTTGAGGTGCTGCGTGCCTGCGGGGCGCTGGTGCGCCTGCTGCCTGAAGTGGACCGGCTCTGGGGCGTGCCACAGCGCGCCGACTACCACCCGGAAGTGGACACCGGCGTGCACCTGATGATGGTGCTGGACATGAGCGCCCGCCTGGCCGCCCCGCTGCCGGTGCGCTTTGCCTGCCTGGGCCACGACCTGGGCAAAGGCACCACGCCAGCCGACGTGCTGCCGCGCCACATTGGCCACGAAGAGCGCAGCGCCAAGCTGCTGCGCGGCCTGTGTGAGCGCTGGCGCGTGCCGCGCGAGAGCCGCGAGCTGGCCGATGTGGTGGCGCGCGAACACGGCAACATCCACCGCAGCACCGAGTTTGGCGCAGCCGCGCTGCTGCGTCTGCTGGAACGCTGCGACGCGCTGCGCCGGCCCGAGCGGTTTGACGAGGTGCTGCTGGCCTGCGAATGCGATGCCCGCGGGCGCCTGGGCCATGAAGAGAAGTTTTACCCGCAACGCCCCCGTCTGCGACAAGCGCTGGACGCCGCCTTGTCGGTCGACACCGGCGCATTGGCAGCCAGTGTGTTGCAGCGCGCAGCGGACACGCCAAGCACAACCGCCCCATCGGCAGACGCGACCGCGGTGGGGCTGCGCATTGCAGGCGCCATCCACGAAGCACGGGCCCGGGCCATGGCCCACGCGCTGGGGCTGGCGCACGACCAGCCCACCGAACCCGCGTCAGCGCCGGTGCAAAAGCCCGCATAATTTGGCCGCATGGCCCACCTCCTGATTGTTGAAGACGACGAACTGCTGCGCGACGGACTGAGCGCCCAGCTGATGCAAGCGGGGCACCGCATCGACACCGCCGCCGATGGCGAACAGGCGCTGCACTTGCTGCAATCGGTGTCGTTCGATGGCATGGTGCTGGACCTTGGCCTGCCGAAGATCGACGGGCTGACCGTGCTGCGCACCTTGCGCCAGCGCTTGCCGGCTCTGCCAGTGCTGATACTCACCGCGCGCGATGGTGTGGAAGATCGGGTGGCCGGCCTCAACGCAGGAGCCGACGATTACCTGACCAAACCTTTCAACCGCGAAGAACTGCAAGCGCGCCTGCAATCCATGTTGCGCCGCGCCAGCCTGCCGGCTTTTGGTGGCGCAAGCGCTGCTGCGGTGCAGGGCGCCGGCGTGGGGCAGCTGCGGCTGGACCCGCAGCTGCCGCGCGCCTGGCTGGGCGAAGAAGCCATTGACCTGACACAGCGCGAATGGGCCTTGCTCGACCTGCTGGTGCGCCACAGCGGCCAGGTGGTGAGCCGCGAAGACGTGCTGGGTGCCTGGCAGTCCGACCCTGGCGAGCCGGGCACCGTGGCGTCCAACGCGCTGGAGGTGTATGTGCACCGCCTGCGCCGAAAATTGGCGGGCTCCACGTTCAACATACGCAACGTGCGCGGCTTGGGCTACATGCTGGAAACGGCAGCGGGCTGACCGGGTGTCTGCGCCCGCCCTGCTCTCGCTGCGCCGCCAGCTGCTGCTGTGGTTGCTGCTGCCCCAGCTCGTGCTGTGGGCCGGCGGCGGCTTGCTGACCTACCGCATCGCCCTGTCTTACGCTGAAAAGGGCATCGACCAGTCGCTCACCCAGTCGGTGCGGGCGCTGGCGCGTCAGGTCAAGCCGGTGGGTTCGGGTTTGCTGATCGACTTTCCACGCGCCGCGCAAGACGTGCTGGAACAAGACCCAGACGACCGCATCAGCTACATGGTGTCGTCGCCCCCTGGCCAGTTTTTGCTGGGCAATCAGCGCCTGCCCCAGCCCACCGAAGCGCCTGGCTGGCCGGGCGAGCCGCTGCTTTACGGCGGCCTGCTGGACGGCAAACCGCTGCGCATTGTGGCCATGGACGTGCAATACGGCGAAGGCGCGACGCCACAGACCCTGCGCGTGCAGGTGGGCAAGGGCACGGCGGTGCAACAGCGCATTGCCCGCGAGCTGGTGGCCGACATGCTGGCCCCGCTGCTGGCGCTGGGCGTGCTGCTGAGCCTGCTGGTGTATGGCGGCATCCGCCGCGGCCTGGCCCCCTTGACCCGCCTCACGGCCCAGCTGGAACACCGCTCGGTGAACGCGCTGTCGCCGATTGGCATGACGCAGGCACCCAGCGAAGTGCATGCGCTGGTGCAGGCGGTGAACGGTCTGCTGGACGAGGTGGCACGCAGCGTGAACCAGGAAAAGCGCTTCATCAACGACGCCGCGCACCAGCTGCGCACGCCACTGGCCGGGCTGATCAGCCAGGTGGAACTGGCACAGCGCGAAACCACCGACCCCGCCCTGTCGCAGCGACTGGCGAAAGTGCTCACTGGCGCGCAGCGCAGCGCCCACCTGGTGCACCAGCTGCTGACCCTGGCCCGCACCGAAACGCGCGCCCGCAGCGAGCCGCTGGACCTGCCGGTGCTGGCGCGCGAAGTGGCCCGCGAATGGACGCCGCGCGCACTCGCTGCCGGCATGGACCTGGGCTACGAGGGTGCCGAACACCTGACGATGAACGGCGACACCCTGCAACTGCGCGAAGCCATGGCCAACCTGATTGACAACGCGCTGCGCTACACCCCGCGCGGCAGCACCATCACCTTGCGGGTGCAGGCTCTGCCCAGCGGCGCCCTGCTGGCGGTGGAAGACAACGGCCCCGGCCTCAACGATGAGGACATGGCGCACGTGTTTCAGCGGTTCTGGCGCGCCAGCGAACAGCCTGGCGGCTGCGGGCTGGGTCTGGCCATCGTGCAGGAAATTGCCCGCCGCCACGGCGGTGAGGCACGGGTGGAACGGTTGCAGCCGCAAGGCTTGCGGGTTGAACTGCGGCTGGCCTAGGAGCCTGCCGCCTTGGCTGGGCGGTTTGCAGGCTGGTCAGCCCAGCCGCACCCCTGACTGGGTGTCAAACCAGCTCGCGTGTGCCATCTGAATGTCCAGCCCCACGCGGTCACCAGGGCTCACGCGCACCTGCGGTGCGGTGCGCACGGTCACGTCGCCCGCGGCGGTTTTCACCACCACATAGGTGTCGGCACCGGTGGGTTCCACCACGCTCACTTCGCCGCGCCAAGGGGCGGCGTCGTTGAAAACGATGTGCTCGGGGCGCAAACCCAGCAGGGCCTGGTTGCCCTGCATGGCTGGGCTGACCACGGGCAAGTCGGCGCCCTGAATGCCAAAACCGCCACCGTCGGCCGCCGCAATGGCTTTGCCGGTGATGAGGTTCATGGTGGGCGAACCAATGAAGGTGGCCACGTAGGTGTTGGCCGGGCGGTTGTAGATGTCGTCCGGCGTGCCCAGCTGCTGCAAGATGCCGTCTTTCATCACCGCGATGCGGCTGCCCAGCGTCATGGCCTCGATCTGATCGTGGGTCACGTACACGCTGGTGATGCCGCTGGCCTGGTGCAGGCGCTTGATTTCGGCGCGCATTTCCACACGCAGCTTCGCGTCCAGATTGGACAGTGGCTCGTCAAACAGAAACAGCTGCGGCTGTCGCGCGAGCGCCCGGCCCATGGCCACGCGCTGGCGCTGCCCGCCCGAGAGCTGACTGGGCCGGCGGTCCAGCAGGTGCTCAATTTGCAGCATGGCGGCCACTTCGTCGATGCGCTTTTTGCGCTCGGGTTTGGGCACTTTGCGCATCTCCAGCGCGAAGCCGATGTTGTCGGCCACGCTCATGGTGGGGTAGAGCGCGTAGCTTTGAAACACCATGGCAATGTCGCGCTGTGCGGGGGGCACGCCCACCACGTTGCGCCCGGCAATGTTGATGGCGCCTTCGGTCGGCTCTTCGAGCCCGGCAATGATGCTGAGCAGGGTGGACTTGCCGCAGCCGGAGGGGCCAACGAGGATGAGGAATTCGCCCGGCGCCACGGCGATGTCGATTTTTTTCAACACCTCCACCGCCTTGTCGCCCTTGCCGAAGCACTTGCGAACGCCTTGAATGTCGAGTGACGATGCCATGATGTTGTCCTTAACCTTTGACAGCGCCGGCGGTGAGGCCGCGCACAAAATACCGACCGGCCAGCACATAGACCGCCACCGTGGGCAGCGCCGCAATAAGGGCGGCAGCCATGTCCACGTTGTAGGCCTTGACGCTGCTGGTGGTGTTGGCCAGGTTGTTCAGGCCCACGGTGACGGGTTTGGAGTCGGCACCGCTGAAGGCCACGCCAAACAGAAAGTCGTTCCAGATCTGGGTGAACTGCCAGATGAGCGTGACCATGACGATGGGGGTGGACATGGGCACGATGATGCGCAGGAAGATTTGCCAGAAACCGGCTCCGTCGAGCCTGGCAGCGTTGAGCAATTCACCGGGCACGGCGGCGTAGTAGTTGCGAAAGAACAGGGTGGTGCTGGGCAGCCCCGCGAGACAGTGCACAAAGATCAGACCACCGATGGTGCTGGACAAACCCAGCCAGCCCAGCACCTGGCTCATAGGCAGCAGCACGACCTGAAACGGCATGAACACACCAAACAGCAACAGGCCAAAGAAGGTTTCGCTGCCGCGAAATTTCCACAGACTCAGCACATAACCGTTGAGCGCACCCCAGGTGGTCGAGATCAGCACAGCGGGTATGGCCATCCACACCGAGTTCCAGAAAAACGGCTGCAGGCCTTTGCACTCCACCCCGGTGCAGGCGCTGGACCAGGCCTGTCCCCAGGCCGAAAAATTCAGGCTGCCGGGCAGACTCAGCAGGTTGCCGTTGCGGATTTCATCCGCGTCTTTGAGGGACGTAACCACCATCACATACAGCGGCGCAAGGAAGAAGGCAGCACCCACCAGCAGCGTGGTCATGAGCGCCAGGCGCCCAAGGGAAAATCTAGCGGTCATGGGGCTTGCTCCGCAGTTCGCTGTAAAGGTAGGGCACAACAATCGCGGCCACGGTGGCCAACATGATGGTGGCGCTGGCCGCGCCCAGGCCAATCTGGCCGCGGGTAAAGCTCATGGCGAACATGAAGGTGGCGGGCACGTCGGTGGCGTAACCCGGGCCGCCCGATGTGAGCGCCATCACCAGGTCAAAGCTCTTGATGGCGAGGTGCGCCAGCACCATCAAGGTTGAAAAGAACACCGGCCGCAACGCGGGCAGCACAATGCGCAAGTAAATGCGGGGCAACGAGGCACCGTCAATTTGTGCGGCCTTGATGATGCTGTCGTCCACACCACGCAAGCCCGCCAAAAACAAGGCCATGGCAAAGCCTGCCGACTGCCAGACACCGGCAATCACCACGCAGTAAATCGCCATATCCGACTGGACCAGCCAGTCAAACGTAAAGCTCGTCCAGCCCATGTCCTGCATCATTTTTTGCAGGCCTTCGCTGGGGTTCAAAATCCATTTCCAGGCGGTGCCGGTCACCACGAACGACAAGGCCATGGGGTAGAGGTACACGGTGCGGATGAAGCCTTCGCCGCGCACTTTCTGGTCCAGCAGAACGGCCAGAAACACACCCAGCGCCATCGACACGCCGACGTACAGCACGCCGAAAATAGCGAGGTTTTTCAGGGCGACCCACCAGCGGTCCATTTCCCACAGACGCTCGTACTGGGCCAGGCCCACCAGTTCGTAGTTGGGCAACATGCGCGATGCCGTCACGGACAGCAGCCCGTTCCAGACCATGAAGCCGTAAATGAAGGCCAGGCCGAGTACGAAGGCAGGCGCCAGCACCAGCTTGGGCAGGAGGTTGTCGAGTGTTTTGGGCATGGGAGGTTCAGGCACGGACGCCCCCCGCTGGGGAGCGCCCGAGCCTGACTCGCTGATGGGGCTTCGGGAAGCCGCTTTAGTTGGTGGCGGCTTGTGCGATGCGCTTCTGCGCATCGGCCACGCTCAACTTGTCGTCGTTCCAGAACTGCGTGACCGCGTCCTGAATGGCGCCGGCTTTGGCCGGGTCCACCGCCATGCCGTGGGCAATGGAGGGCACCAGACCGCCCGACTTGGCGGTTTCCACGAAGTCCGTGGCGGAGAGCTTGGCGCAATCGTCAAACTTTTCCATGTTGTGGCCCAGACGCACGGGGATAGAACCCTTGTTCTGGTTGAACACTTCCTGGAACTCGGTGCTCAGGATCGCCGAGGCCAGATCGGCCTGGGCCTTTTGCGCGCCTTCGTCCTTCAGCTTGAACATGATGAACGAGTCCACGTTGAAGGTGTAAGCGTTGGCGGTGCCCGGTGCGGCGGCACACAGGAAACCCTCGCCGGGCTTCTGGCCTGCGGCGGTGAATTCGCCCTTGGCCCAGTCACCCATGAACTGGAAACCGGCCTTACCGCCGATCACCATGGCGGTGGTCATGTTCCAGTCGCGGCCGGTGGAGGCTGCGTCGGTGTAGCCCTTGAGCTTGCGGAAGGTGTTCAGCGCCTTGGTCATGGTCGGGCTGGCAATGGCCGCCGGGTCCAGCTTCACCAGGGCATCGTTGTAAAACGCGGCGCCACCCACGCCCAACACCACCGACTCAAACACGGTGAAGTCTTGCCAGTTCTGGCCACCGTGGGCCAGTGCCACGTTGCCCGACTTCTTGATCTTGTCGGCCGCCACAAAGAACTCGTCCCAGGTCTTGGGCATGCCAGACACACCGGCTGTCTTCAGCACTTCGGGGTTGGCCCACATCCAGTTCACGCGGTGCACGTTGACCGGGGCGGCCACGTAGCTGCCGTTGGCCTTCATCACGTCGGCCACCACTTTGGGCAGCAGTTCGTCCCACTTCTCGGCCTGCGCCACGCTGTCGATGCTGGCCAGCATGCCTTCGGTCGCCCATTCCTGAATGGCCGGGCCCTTGACCTGCGCAGCCGTGGGCGGGTTGCCCGACACAGCGCGGCTCTTGAGCACGGTCATGGCGTTGTCGCCACCGCCGCCCGCCACCGCAAAGTCTTTCCACTCGTGGCCCTTGGCTTCCAGCATGGCCTTGAGCTCGGCCGCCGACTTGGCTTCGCCGCCCGACGTCCAGTAGTGCAACACCTCGACCGCCGTTTTGGCGGGTGCCGGCGCAGCCGCTGGCGCGGGCGCCGGAGTGGCAGCAACGTCTTCTTTTTTGCCGCATGCGGTGGCCAACATGGCCGCCACCAAGGCAGCGCCGAGGGTGTAATTGAACTTCATGGCTGTCTCCGAGAGGGGCCTGCGGCCCGTTGTTGGTTGGCCCCACGCACAGCGCGTCGGGATCTTTAATTTTTCATTAATTAATGAAAACAACCATCAGGGAAAACCCGGGAATCCGTTACTAAATTTCAACCCAAGGCGCGGGCAGCCCCCATCAGGGCCGGCGACTGGGCCGACGTGATGACCCACACCGGCAGCTCACTCAGGTAACGCTGGAACCGGCCCTTGGTCTCAAAACGCTCGCGAAACGGCGAAGCGTCAAACCAGGTTCCCAGGCGCGGCACAATGCCGCCGCCCACATACACCCCGCCCCGCGCGCCCAGCGTGAGCGCCAGGTTGCCCGCCACCGAGCCCAGCATGGCGCAAAACAGGTTGAGCGCTTCCAGCGCCTGCGGGTGCCCGGCTTTCAGGGCGGCATCGCTCACGTCGGCGGCGCCGTGGATGGCACCCACGCTCACGCCATCGGCCTCGCACAACAGCAGGTAGGTGTCCAGCAGACCTTGGCCGCAGGTCACACGCTCGGCCGATGCATGGCCGTAGCGGCGAATCAGGCCGTCCATCACCAGCCGCTCGCGGGGGGTGGTGGCGGGCAGCGTCACGTGGCCACCCTCGCCTTCCAGTGGCACCCAGCCCCCAAAACCGTCGGGCAACAAACCCGAAACCCCCAGCCCGGTGCCCGCACCCACCAGCCCCATGGCTGCCTGCGGCTGCGCCACACCGCCGCCCACCTGCCGCAGCTCGTGCACCGGTAAATCAGGCAGCGCCAGCGCCAAGGCGGTGAAGTCATTCAGCAGGCGCAGTGTGTGAAAACCAAACTCGGACTTGACCGCTGCTTGCGAAAACGACCAATGGTGGTTGGTCATGCGGATCTGGTCACCCGTGATCGGGTTGGCAATGGCGATGGCCACTGCGTGGGGCGTGCCGCGCCCCAGCCCGCTCAGGTAGGTTTGTATGGCGTGTTGCAGCGTGGCATGTTCAGCGCAGGGCAACACCCGCACATCGGTGATCGGCGCACCCGCGCCGGCTTGCCAGGCAAAGCGGGCGTTGGTGCCGCCCACGTCGGCGAGCAGGCGGGGCAACGGGGTGGGGTTGGGCGTGTGCATGGTCGATAGCTGTTGGGTGAGCCGCGAGAATGTGCCGAAAGAGGCGTAACGGACGAAACATGATACCCGGCGTGTAACTCGATTACAACGCAAGGATTTTGGCGAGACCGGGTGTAGCGCATACGGAAAAAAGGGCCGAACGCTACCGCTCGGCCCTTTTATAGTCACCCTGGATCGGGTTTCAAACTTGATGCATTCGCATCACTGACCGACACAACCCATCGGCCGCTGTCGAGCGAACCTGTTCACTTCGTGAAGGCAATGGGACCCAGGTTCACGCCAGTTGCATAAATGGTCGCATCACCTGGCGCCGAGTTGGTGAAGTTGAAGCTGCTACCCGGCACATTGACGACGACACGGGCCAGTTTTGACAACACCGTATTGACCGCAGTTGCATTGGTGTCATCACCACAGACTCCGTTGACGGTCCAGCCAGCCAGCGACACGGTGTAGCTGGAACCCGCACCAATTTTCTGGTTGGCTAGCAAGTTCTTGGTGATCTCCGTGCCACCAGAACCCGTGGCGGTACAACCAGCCACCTTGGGGCCGGTGAGAATGATTTGTACCGTTGGGCTGAAGTTGCCGTTCTGGTACATCTCAGCAGGGCCCCAGAGCTTGAACTTGATGTTTCCATAGGTACTGACATCCACCGTTCCATTGTTGGGTGCGTTCACGTACAGACCCATGTAGGAATCGGCAAAAGTGGTCGCAGGCGCTCTCAAGATGAAGTAACGGAAGAAGCCTCCAACACCGCCAGGGTTGTCAATGTTGCCCGTGACCCAACCATTGCCGCCCGTCTCAACGATCTGGTTTGAAGCACCGCTCAGCAGAGCGTCCTGGAAGTAGCCGATGTTGCCGTTTTTCGCAATACCGTTGGTGGAAGCATTTTCCCAACCTGCATGGTTACCGTTGGCGTCCAGCTTGCCGATGTAGTCACCCGCAAACACGCCATCGCCTGTGAAGATGAACGCATGCTGGTCGTTGCTGACGGCCAGCGGCAGTTCCTGCGGCCCACCCGAACCCATCTCGGCGGTGGGGTCGCCACCGACCGGAGGAGTTGTGCCGCCGCCAGAACCACCACCCGATGCAGCGACCGTGATGTCGTCAAAGAAGTAATCCTTGGCAGTGTCCTGCGCACCGAGGTTAGGCAACATTACGAATCGGTTGTAGACCTTTGTGGCGTTGAGGCTGGAGAACGTGAAGGTAAGCGTCTGCCACCCCGCGACCACTGCTTCATTGGCTTTCACATCACCGGAGCCCGCGTTGTCGTCGTACTCAACCTTGGCAAACACGGGGATACCCGCCGTGGGCGAGTAGAACCGGGCGGACACCACCTGGGTGCCTGCATTGCTGGGCACTTGCGGAATACCAATCCAGCCGCCCGCCCAGGGCTCACCACCGTTGCGGGTGATCTTGAGCGTATTGCCCGTGGCGCCCGCTGGTCCGGCCGCAATGACCGCCACGGCACCACCGAACTCATTGATGGCGAGCGGTGTAGCTTCATCAAAAGTGGCCAGCACGTTACCAACAGCGACAGGTGGCGGAGGCGGTGGCGTTGCACCGGATACGGCGTACTTCAAATCGTCGAAGTAGAAGGTGGTGTCCGCGCTCAGCGTTGGCTGGGTGCCCGCAACTTCACTCCAGGCGGGGAACAGGGACGCCATGTCGTAGCTCACGCTGGCGTTGAAAGATCCGGCACTTGGGGTGGCAAAGTTGAAGGTCAGGGTTTCCCATTCGTTTTGCTTGGTGGTGCTCGCCTCAGCAAAAACAAAACCTGCGCCCAAAGCGTTTTCCAGTTTCAAGGAAACCTTGGTTCCCACTGGAGCGCCCGAGTAGGCCCGCAAGGTCACCTGCTTGCTGGTGCCCAGGCCGACTGTTGGAACTGTCAGGAGGGTTTTCGCGCCGTCGGTGGCTGTCGAGGTATACACCGTCGCTCCGGCCCACGGCTGGCTGCCCGGGCCCTTGACCATCTTAAGCAGCTTGTTGGTTGCTTCTGCTGGGTCTGTGATCACTTCTCCAACAACCAGCCCCTCGAACGGGTTCACGCCAGCATTGGCTTCACTGAAGCTGACACATTGTTCCGTGCTGGTAGCACAGCTGGTGCTGACAGGCGGTGGTGGTGGGGCCACTACAGGCGCGGCGGCGGCAAGGGTGATTTCGTCGATGTAATAGGTCTGCCCAGATGCCGTGACATCTTGGTCTGGCGTGATGGCAATGGTGCTGTAAGCCTTGCTCAGGTCAACACCCGTCATGTCCCAGCTCACGGTGGTCCAAGTATTGGCAGGCACGGGTGCGCTCGCCACCTCGGTGGCCACGGCCTGAGAATGTTCCACCTTGAACTTGATCACTGCATTCGCCCGGGTGGAATACACCCTCGCTGTGATGACTTTGCGATCAGCGGCAAACGGAATGGAAGGCAATCCAAAGTACACGCCACCCCATGGCTCTTGGCCAGCGGGCTTAAGGATCTTCAACGCACTCCCGCTTCCACCTGTGGGCCCCTCCACCACTTCGGGCAGTGCGCCACCGTAGGCGCCCATGTCAATAAAAACCGGATTGGCTTCATCGAATGAGAGCAAAACGGTGCCACTGGCAGGTGGCGGTGGTGGCGTCACAGTACCGCCGCCAGACACCTGTCCAGTCAGGTCAGATGCGAGATTGGCGGTCGTATCGCTTGGCGCAGCCTGAAGAGCCGTTTCGTTGTTGACCACAAAGGCTTGAATGGCCGAACTGCCCTGCTGGGCCGTTGTGGTGTCCGTGATGGCTTGGGCACCGTCGGCCGCCAGAATCTGGTTGGCCTGCACCGTAAGCGCACCGGCCATGACCTGAGCCAGACTGGCGGCGTTGACGTCAGCGTTGACCCACGTTGCAGCAGCCTGCACCACGGCAGACACCGTGTCCGAGTCCATGGCGTCGCCAGCTACAAGTACAAGGCTTGCATCACCGCGCAGCACGCTAGCCATGGCCGCAGCGGCTTGGCTGTACATCGCCGCCACATCGGTTGAGCCCGCCAGAGCCGCCAATGTTTCGGCGGTTTTCTGCAGCACCTGCTGAACCGCCAGTGTTTTTCGGAACAGGTCTGCGTTGTCCAACTCGCCGCCCACCTTGCGGGCCGGGTCCAGCATGGTCACGTTGGTACCCGCTGGCAAGCCCAAAGCGGCGTTGATCTGGTCCAGCGTCATGCCCTCAGCCATCAAGGTGGTGAGCGGGGTGACCATGGTTGAACCAGCCGGAGCCATGAGCTTGCCCACGAAGGGCAGCTGGGTATCGGTGTTGGTGCCACCCGTCACCACCAGGGTCGACGCGCAAGTGGCTGCAAATTTGAAAAAGCCAGTGGAATCGGTGGTGGTGATGGCCTCGCCGGCATCCGACGCACCATTCCCATTGGCATCACAAACCACGGTAGCGCCGCTGATGTAGTCATCAACCGCTAAGCCGCTGGAGCCGATCTCGGTGGGAGGCGCCGATGCGTCGCCACCGCCGCAGGCGCTGACCAGCAACGCGGTGGCCAGTGCGCAGGCGGTCAAGGGAATGTGTGAAACGAGTTGTCGCATGAGTTGTCTCCGAACAGTGGTGGAATTAAAACGTCTTCTTCAAGATACGTTTGAAAGCGCATCCATGAAAGCGCTTTCAGGAATTTTATGGATGCACACTGGTTTTGACAACAAACCGAGCTAGGGACTTTCCCTAGCTGGATAAAGAAATTTGACGGACCGCCCTTGTTCGAGCTCAGCCCGTTCACACGATCGATGAAAACCATCCGGCTTGGGCTCCGCAGGCTCGTACCCAGCCTTATGACAGTGCAGGTAACCGTGAAAAAAATGCGCCCGGTGTCTTCACAGCCGGGCGCAAAAACATGCAACCTTCTAATTTCCGAGGAAATGTGTGCTTACCGCTGGTACACCCGCACGTAGTCAATCTCCATGCTGGCTGGCAGCTGGTCGTCGCGCACCGTTCCACCCAGCACGCCACCCACGGCCACGTTCAAAAGCAAGTGCTGGGGCCGGAAGAACGGCCACTCGTTCACGTTCCCATTTTTGGGGTTGGCGTAGGTGAAGTAAAACGAGCCATTCACGCCAATGCGAATCCGGTCTTCGTCCCACTCCATCTGGTAGGTGTTGAAGTCGCTACAAGCCGTGGGCAGCGAAACGGTTTCGCCCTTGCTGCCACCGGCGTGAAAAGCCTGCGTGTGCACGGTACCGAGCACACGGGTTTTTTCACCTGCATCAAAGCCTTTTTGTTCCATGATGTCGATCTCGCCGTCCAGCGGCCACACGCCGGTGTCCGGTATGCCGTCACCCAGCGTCCAGATGGCGGGCCAGGTTCCCAGCGCACACGGCAGCTTGGCGCGCACCTCCCATCGCCCATAGGTCCAGCTGGCTTTGCCCTTGGTGTAAAGCCTGGCCGAGGTGTAGTTCTGGTTGCCATAGTCGGGCGCCGTGGTCAGCCGCTCGCGCTGTGCGGTGATGATGAGCTTGCCGTCTTCAACACGCGCATTTTCAGCGCGGTCTTTGCTGTAGTACTGCAGCTCGCCGTTGTACCAGCCGTCTTTGTTGCGGTGCGTGTCAAAGGCCCATTTGCTGCTGTCCACCGCGCCGTCGGTGTTGAACTCATCGTTCCACACGAGGCGCCATCCCTCGATGCTAGGAACCTCGGGTGGCTTGGGCACTGCAGGTGCGGGTAGTGCAGTCGGCTGGCCAACGGACACATTCGGTACCGTCACAGCAGCGTCCGCATTGGGTGCGTCATCGTCCTGCCCTCCGCCACACGCTGCAAGCAACATCACCCCGCCCACCCAAACGGCGTGCTTCATCCGTTTGTCGATCATTGCAAGCGGCCCAAGGTGCGCGGAGCCACGGCCAGCGTCTTTCCATCGCTGAACGTCACATTGATCGGCGAGGTGCCTGCGTTGTAGGCCAAATAGGTTTTGCGACCGTCGGTTTGCTTAAAGACGGCGTACAGCGGCGTATCGGCACGCACACTGAAATCCGGCAAGCCCATTTTCTGGAGGCTCAGCATGAAATGCAGCGCGTGCGTGCGGGTTTCGCCCACCTCCACCGAGCCCCATCGGTCCCAGCTGGCCAGGGCAGCTGTTGGATCGGCCAGGGCGCCGTATTTGGCAAACACGTCCTGCCAGATGTCGCGCGGTGGTGGGTTGGGTGGCAGCTTGCCGTAGGTTCTGTAGGTCTCCATTTCTGGAACCAGGGCATCAAGGTTGCGCTTCACATAGGCCGGTTCAAGGCCCAGGTAGGTGGACGCGGTGGTAATGGGCAGCAGGTTGATGCCCTTGATCTGGCGCGGCTCGTCCGTCCACCAGGTGTTGTGGGCGTACTTGCCGCCAAACAGCATGCTCACTTCCACGTTTTTGTACTCTGGGGCCAATACGAGCCCATGGATGTCAAACCAGTAGAAGTTGATGGCCTCGGTTTCGGCGGTGAACAGATAGACGCCCAGGTCCCGCAGCGCCTTGTTGCCGGTGACTTCACCCCACAAAATGAGGCCCACCCAAGCGTTGATGGCTTCTGATGAGGACTCCTGATTGTTGCCATGTTCGCCCAGACCAATACCGGATGCCCAGGAATGCCCTTCGTAGGGATCGAAGTTGCGCAGAAATGGGAAAGCCGAGCTGCCTCGCTCGGTGGTGGCGATGTCGGCCACCAACAGGTCGATCATGGCGCCCCACTGATCTTTAGCCGCCCAGGCAGGGTCGCGCAGCGCAATTTCGGCGGCCGTGCGGATCCAGTAGCCGTAGGTGAAATGGTGGTCATTGATTTGGGCCACCTGGAAGAACTCGTCCGGGTAGGCGGCCAATGCGCCCAGCTTTTTGTCCAGATGGAAATAGCCCTTGGCCTTGCCGCCTTCAAACCACTCTTCCATGCGCTTTTGCACCATGGCCAGCAATTGGTCCCGGCCCTCCATGTCGCCCTGTTGCTCGGCAATATCCATTAGCTTGATGTTGCGTTGAATGCCTTTGCCTTGCCAGTAAGGGCCCTGCCCGTTCTGCAGCATCATGCGGCGTGCAGTGCGTTTTTCGGCCTTCAGCAAGTCGTCCAGTTCGGCGTTGCGCGGGCTTTCGGTGACCGCTGGCCAGAACGGCACGAAGCTGCTGTAGCGGTTGGTCTTCTTGAAGCCGTTGGCAGGCAAGACATGGATCTTTCCGCGGATGGTGTCGAACGCCGGGCCCAGCTTGCCCTGAACCGAGGTGTTTTGGTGCCACTGGTGCGGATACAGCCCCAGCAGGGGCACTTGCTCCGTGCCCTCCATGGTGCGCGTGGTGGCCTGAAAGCTGGTTTCAACTTGGCTTGCGGCCTGGTCGTAGGCCCATGCAACGCGGGTATCGGTGATAAACGCGTAGGCGTGGCGGGTGAACAAATCCAGCGTGGCCGGTTGCGCGTCAGGCAATGCGGCGGCAGACAGATAACCCTTTCCCGCAGGAAGGCGCGCCAGCCACTCGGTAGGGGAAACAGCTTCCCAGACCACCCCTGTAGGGCCGAAAAGCGCGTAAGACTTGCCAGCTACCTGCAACGCCAGCACGCGCGGGTCGGCGGCAATGAAGCGGCTGCCTGGAGAGGGCAAACGCACCCGCATGTCCCCGCGGCTGAGTTGCATCGACACGAACGGGCTTCCGTGCGCCACGGTCATCACCATTTCGTCGGCGCCACGGGCCATGGAGATGTCGATCGACCAATCGCTTGCCTTGGCCAGTTTGGCCGGCCCTGCCTCGAACGCAGCGGGTGAGAACAACAGCGGGTTTTTGTGGGGGTAGTGCACCTCCACATCGCGCCTTACGGTGGGAACAATTTCTTTGCTTGGTAACGCCATCTCAAAGCCAGCAGCTGTCGCCTTGACCGACAAGGGGTGCGCAAAGATGGCCTCGGGGGTTGGGTTGAAGATGAGCGTCGAATACCACTGGTTGGTTTGTGCCGCGGTCTTCAACATGGCATCGGTGCGCATGGGCGCCGAAGGCATGGGTTTGTCGCTCCCCTTGGGCGCCAGGTGGTAGGTGGCAGCACCCAGCTTGACGGGCTGTGCCAAGGCCGGAGCAGAGCCTGTGCAAGCTACAAGCAGCGCCCAACGGCAAGCGTCCAAAAATTTCATATCAGCGTCCTTTTATCGGTTCATACAAGCGCCCAGAATGATAATGAAAGCGCTTTCATATTGCACGACAGGGGTTTCACCTAATGGTTAACCCTAGGCATCGGATACCCAGCCGACCCATCAGGGAAAACACGGGGAAAGTAACAGTTGACGAAAGCGAGGCTGTTTTCATACACTTGTGAAAGCGCTTTCATCTAATCCAAATTCTTGGTCAGGCCATCACATGTCACGCATCATTCCAACCCACACGGCTCACGTATCAATACCCAGACCCGCTCGTCCTTGCAGTCCACGTGTTCGCGTCAGTGCCATTGCGGCTGTCTCGCTTTTGTCGATGGCCACTGCGAGCCATGCCATCGAATTTGGGCCAGACGGCATGTTCAGCTTGAACGGTTTCGGCGAGGTCACTGTGACTCGGGCAAACAACCAGTGCCCATCGAGCGGTTGCCAGTTGAGCCCCGAAACAGATCGCCAGCGCGTCTGGGCTGACGCCGTTGTGCCTGGACTCCCTTTGTCGCGCAAAGACAGCGTGTTTAGCCAAACGCAGTTGTGGCTGGGTGCCAAATACGACTTGGGCAACGGCTTCAAGGCCAAGGGCACGTTGAGCCAAAACTGGCGCGACGGCAAGGAAGATTCCCCTGGCTTCTGGCGTGAAAAAAACATTGCAGTTAGCCACGAAGACTACGGTGTGCTGACCGTTGGGCACATGCTTTCGCGCACTTGGCAGTTTGCGGACTACCCCTATGGCACCAACATCGGCTTGTCGTACGCATGGGCTGGCACTGGCGCCGGATACCGCAATCTGACCAGCGCTGTGCGTTACACATCCCGGGTCTTTGACGTGGCTGAAGGCGACCTGGTGCTGGAAGCGACCTACGACAGCGGCAACTCGGACTTCAAGATCAACAAACCCCGCTTTCTGGAACTCTGGGCGCACTACGGCAAGGGAGACTTGTCGGTTGACGCCATGTACCAAGACACACGCAATGGCACACCGTCCGCCTTTGGTGCAGCGGTGTTCAATGGTCCGTTTTATGACGCGGCGGCCGATGGCAAACTGGGCAACTCTGGGCAAAGCGTGGCGCTGATTCAAGCCGTGTACCAGTACAGCCCAAAGATTGAACTCTCTGGCGCGGTTCGCCGCAACCGCTGGAGCGGGGCCTACGCGGTGGTCGCTCTGGACGGACCGCCTGTGCAGTTCAACTTTCCTTTCAACGTGGACTGGTTTGGCTCAATCAACGGCGTGAGCAACCCAGGCTACCCCGCACGTTCGACAGACATTTCCCTGGGCGCCCGCTACCGCATGGACAAATGGACGTTCGCCACTGGTATGGCTTACATGGGCAAGGCCAGCACCACAAACCCCAGCGAGCGCGGCCAGAGCAACAGCGCTCTGATCAACACGCTGCAGGCCACCTACGCGTATGGCAACGGGCTCGAATTTTCGGTGTTCGGCGGGATGATTCACTACCGCCTGAAGGGGCTCGCACCGCTGTCTATGCCGTCCAACGCCATGCTAAACGGCATCGATTCGCGTGTCACCAAGGCTGGCAACTGGTTCGGCATCGGTGCCAAGTACGCATTCTGACCACTGCCCAAGGGAATCCAACCCAACAAGTTCACAGGACTCAACACCATGTCAATTTCATTCAAACAACTCGCACGGGCCGCGGTGGCTGTGCTCACGGCGTCGCTCATTGCCGCCTGTGGCGGTGGCGGCGAAACCAGTGGAGGCGACGCATCCAAAGCCGTGTTCATCACCAACCCGCGTGCGCTGCCTGCTGAATACCTGGGCCGCCAGGCCGTGGCTTACAGCCCTTTTCGCAGTAACAACCGTGACACCGAAACCATCACGACGGCCATGGTGAAAGAAGACCTCGACCTCCTGGTACGAGGCAACTTTCGCCTGATCCGCCTGTTCGACAGCTCGGACAAGGTTGCCAAGCTGGTGCTGGACGTGATCGCTGACAACAACCTGGACATGAAGGTGCAGCTAGGCGCTTACGTGAACACCTTCAAAAACGTGGACAACCCCTACGTGAAGGAAGAGATCAAAACCGCCAACGGGATGGAACTGGCCCGTGCGGTGGCGTTGGCCACGAACCCGAAATACAAAGACACCATTTTGGCGGTGAGTGTGGGTAACGAGACCATGGTGAACTGGTCCATCGTGCCCATTGACCCCGCTGACATGGCGGCGTACATCAAGTACGTGCGCGACCGTGTGACACAACCAGTCACCACCGACGACAACTTCCTGTTTTATTCCAACCCGATTCCCAAGGTCATCACCGACCAGATCGACTTTGCGGCCATTCACGCCTACCCCAACATCGACACGGAATATCCAGACAGCGACTTTTATTGGGACTGGAAGCAGCTGAACGTGCCTGAAGGACCTGCACGGGCCAAAGCCATGATGGATGCCAGCATCGTCGAGCTGAAAGAGCAGTACCAGTCCACCCGCGTTGCGCTGGACAGCATGGGCCTTGACCAGATGCCCATCGTGTTCGGCGAAACCGGATGGAAAGCTCGCATCACGGGCGATCAGCGTTTTCGTGCCCACCCGGTGAACCAGAAGATGTATTTCCAACGCTTGGAAGAGTGGCGCCAGCAGAGCCGTTTGAGCGGTGCCGGCCCAGCCAACATCTTTTATTTCGAAGCCTTTGACGAACCCTGGAAACAGGGTGACGACGGCTGGGGTCTTTTTAACGTGAACCGCAAAGCTCGCTATGTTGTGCAAAACCTGTACCCACAGAGCATTTGGGAAAGCACCACGTTGACCGACAACGACGCGGTGTACTTCCTTCCTCCAGCTATCAATACCCCGTTTGCCGACAACCAATTCACGCTGTTCTCCGACGCCGTTGGAGCCGTGCTGGCCTCGGGTTTGCGTGTAGATGCATTCGATGGCAACAGCGTCAATGCGCCCACCGTCAATTCGGCGCAGGCACCTGAAGGCAGCAGCGTCATTCAACTGACACCCACACCCAAGAACTACGGGTGGGGCCTGATCTGGGGACCGCAGACAGAGGGGACGACCCAAAACCTTTCTGCCTTCGCCGGAGGTAGCCTCAACCTGTGGGTCAAGGGCGCCTACCCTGGCAAGATTGAGGTGGGTCTGTCAACCCTGACTACAGAAGGGGAGTCGCAAGAGGTGTACCTGCAGATCGGCAACGGAGACTACGGTTACTGCACCACAGACGCGTGGTGCCGGGTCACGATTCCCATGCAAGCATTCAAGACAAAAAACCCCAAGATCGACTTCCAGTTGGTGGTAAGCCCTTTCATCATCGCGGATCGCTATGAATTTACGGGCAAAGCACTGAACTCGAATATCACCACGCCGCTAAGTCTGGACGGGGTGTACTGGACACGCTGAGTTATGCCATTGATAGCGTCCCGCCCCTTGGGTGGGGCGCTTTTTTTTCGCCTTTCATGTTGCTGGCTCGCAAAGCAGAACCGATCTTCGCTGGGTCAACGACCCAGCACTGGCGCCGCGGTGTGCGATAGCCTGATCTACGCAAGCTTGGCAAATCGAATGCGTTTCGCCACCCCGAAGGCGGGCGCGCTCACCTCGCAGCACATGAGCAAGAAACTGCGTGATCGAAGAAGCCGTTCGCTCAGCGGAGCGCCAGGTGCTCAAAAAGCCTTTGGGGAAGTGGGCAATACGAACATACCCACATTCGTTGTGAGGTGCTTGGCCACTGTTCCATCGGCCTTTCGGCCCACCATCGCGCGTGCACATCCAACGCGCCACGCCTGAGTGCAGACATCAAAGAGCCGACAGCGACGGCCTTGAGCTTGGTGAATGCGATTGGAACGACCAGGGGCAGTTGACCTCGACCAAATAGCCACCTCCATGGGAGCTAACCTGCGTTTCGCGAAAGCTCGTCTTAGCGAACGGCGCGCCCTGCAGCGTCGAACGCCATCACCCAGTTGGCGTCCGGGGAAAGACCCACGGTTGTTCCGGCTGTGTAATGACTGCTGTCTGCGCCTACTTTGGCGTGGAGCAGGTCCGCCACACCGTCCACCCGCAGATGCAAGATGGAAGAATCGCCCAGGTGTTCGGCCAGCGCCACGGTTGCGGGCGTACCTTGTCCGGGCGCGAGCACGTGCAAATGCTCAGGCCTCACGCCAAGGCGCACAACGCTCGGCATGGCATCCTGCTTGAGCGCAGCCCACAACGCTTGGTGGGCTTGAGTGGACGCCGATGTGGGCATGTCCACCAGGTTGATGCGGGGAGCGCCCAGAAAGGTTGCTACGAATTCATTGGCGGGGCGGTTGTACAAGTCCATGGGCGCACCCAGCTGTTCAACGATGCCTTTGTTGAACACAGCGATGCGGTCCCCCATGGTCATGGCCTCCACCTGGTCGTGGGTGACATAGATCATGGTGCTGCCCAACTCTTTGTGCAGACGCGACAACTCAATGCGCATGTTGACCCGCAACGCAGCGTCCAGGTTCGACAACGGTTCGTCAAAAAGGAACACCTTGGGCTTGCGAACAATAGCGCGGCCAATGGCGACGCGCTGGCGCTGGCCGCCCGACAGGTCTTTGGGGAAGCGCCCCAGCAGCTCGGTGATCCGCAAGATACCGGCGGTGCGGGCCACCTGATCGTCACGCTCAGCCCGTTTCACGCCCGACATCTTGAGCGAGAAGCCCATGTTTTCCGCGACGGTCATGTGGGGATACAGCGCGTAGCTCTGGAACACCATGGCGGCACCGCGGTCGGCAGGGCGCAGATCGTTTGCCCGCACACCATCGATCATGAGATCACCGCCGGTGATGCTCTCCAGTCCAGCGATCATGCGCAGCGTGGTGGATTTCCCGCAACCGGACGGCCCCACAAAGACCATAAACTCACCATCCTGCACCTCCAGGTCAATCCCCCGTATGACCTCAACGGCGTCGTAACTTTTGCGTAGACCGCGCAGTGTTACTTGACCCATTTCAGGCTCCTGTCAACACGGTGGCAGGCTCGTTGGCCCAAGCAATCTGGTCTGCCTTGGCGGGTGTTTTTCGCTCGGCTTTGTGTTTGCGCAGGAATTCGCGGTACCACAGCGCACTGTCTTTGAGCGTTCGAACCTGGGTGTGGTAGTCAACGTGAACGATGCCAAACCGTTTTTCGTAGCCAGAAGCCCATTCAAAGTTGTCCATCAGACTCCACACCATGTAGCCCTCCATCCGCACGCCCTGGTTCATGGCGTCCACCATAGCTGCTATGTGGCGAGCGATGTAATCGGTTCGGCGCACATCGTGCACGCGCCCATCTTCGAAGCGGTCTTTGAAGGCACCACCGTTCTCGGTAATGTAGAGCGGTGGCAGTTCATAGTCGCGGTTCATACGCACCAACAGCTCGGTCAAACCCTCGGGGTAAACCTCCCAACCCATGTCGGTGAGCTCCAGTCCACTGCTCTTAGAGTCCCAGGCGCCCTGCGCGCTGACAACGCCGCGGGTGTAGTAATTCACACCCAAGAAATCGATGGGCTCTGCAATGGCATGCATGTCGCCGGCAGCAATGGCGGGCGCGTCTTTGCCAAGATACTCCATCACATCGGCCGGGTAGGCTGCTTTGAACAAAGGGTCCATGTACCAGCGCAATAAACACCCGTCTTCAATCCTGGTCTTGTCAATATCGGCCTGCGCAGCACTGGCAGGCTGCATAGGAGACAAGTTAAGAACAATGCCCAGTTTGCTGCTCACGCCATCGGCTCTGAGCGCCTGTACTGCAAGCCCATGGCTCAGCAACAAATGGTGCGAGACCTGCATGGCGGTCCCTCGGTCCTTTATCCCTGGGGCAAAAATGCCCGATTCGTGACCTAACATAGCCATGACCCAGGGTTCGTTGTGGGTGGTAATAGAAGCAACCCGGTCACCGAGGCGTTTTGCCATTCCGCGAGCGTATTCCACGAAACGGTGAACTGTGTCACGGTGTGCCCAACCGCCTTGCTGCTGCAACTCGTCGGGCAGGTCCCAGTGGTTGAGCGTGAGGTAAGGCTGGATACCTCGAACCAACAACCCGTCTACCAGTTTTTCGTAAAAATCGAGTCCATGCTGGTTCCATTTGCCAGCACCACCGGGCCGAACCCGAGGCCAAGAAACCGAGAACCGATAGGCGTCCACACCTAAGTCGGCAATCAGGTCAAGGTCCTGCTCCCACATCCGGTAATGCTGACAAGCGTCATCTCCATTAGAACCATCAGCGATTACCCCAGGCAACCGGCAAAAAGTATCCCAGATGGAGGGACCCTTTCCGTCTTCTGCGGCTGCGCCTTCGATCTGGAAGGCACTTGTGGCGACACCCCAGACGAAATTGTCCGGAAATTTTTTGATATTTTTCAGCGGGTTAACTGGCGTCATGTGTCACTCGGAAATGGTCAGAATTGTGGTGCAACAGCTTCGCGCCGATGCGTCTGGTTTACTTGACGGCCCCAGCGGTTAGCCCCGAAATGAGCTGCCGCGAGGAAATCATGAAGAGAACGATGAGCGGGATAGTGGCGATGGCCGAACCCGCCATCAGGGCACCCCATTCGGTGTTCACCGGACTCTGGAGACTGCGCAAAGCCAGCGGCAAGGTGTACATCTCGGGCGAGCGCATCACGATCAGCGGACCGATGAAATTGTTCCAAGAAGCGATGAAGGTGATGAGCCCCAGTGTGCCCATGGCTGGCTTGAGCAGCGGCACCACAATGCGCGCGTAAATTCCCAACTCGCTACAGCCGTCCATGCGCGCAGCCTCAATCAGATCGCGTGGAATGGAGGTGCTGACAAACTGGCGCATCAGAAAAATACCAAATGCACTTGCTGCGCCTGGAAGGTAGAGCGCGCGCGGCTGATCTATCCAGCCCAGCAGGTCCATGATCATGAAGGTCGGGATCATGTTCATGAACGATGGCAACAGCATGGTGGCCATCACGAGCGCAAACAAGGCGTTCTTCCAAGGAAAGTTGAACAAAGCAAAGGCATATCCCGCCATCGAACAAAACAACAGTGTGAGCGCAGTCGATGCCAGTGCGACGTACAAACTCCAGCCCAAGTTGCGCCAGAACGGAATTCGATCAGTCAGAATTTGGAGGTTGTTGAAAAAGTCGTCACCAAAAAACATGGGCGGCGGCAGGCTGAAGATTTCAGTGCGTGAGTGCGTGGCAAACACGAACATGAAATAGAACGGTGCCAACATGATGAGCGCACCGACGCCCACAACACAGTAGGCTGCCCACGGCGCCAAATGATCTGTTTTCATGGGTTGCCTTTACGCTGCGTTACCACGGGGGCGAAAGGCTCTGTTGGTTAACCAGGTGAGCACAACCACCACCACAAACAGCATCCATGACATGGCGCTCGCTGCACCGAAGTCGTTGAAGTCAAATGCCATGCCGTACAGGTACATCGCACTCGTCATACCCGCCTGGTCGGAACCCCCGCGGCCTCCAGTCAGAATGAACGGCTCCTCGAACAGTTGCAGGCCACCGATTACGCTCAGCGTGACGCCGAAATAGATCATGGGGCGCAAGCTGGGCAGCGTGATGAACCAAAACTGCTGAAAGCGCCCTGCACCGTCCATGGTGGCGGCTTCGTACAGGTCTTTCGGAATGGTCTGCAAGGCCGCTAGGTAAAGCACCACGTTGAAGCCCACATAGCGCCAAAAGACGATCATGGCCACCGCAGGCTTGATGTTCTCAGGCTGCCCCATCCAGTCGATGTTCTGTGCCGGCACCAACCAGCCCAAGCCTGGCACCTGCCCCATGGCCTGCAAGCCCACATTGATCAGGCCATAGTCCGTGGACAACAGCGAACTGAACATGATGGCAATGGCGACCGTGGAGGTGATGTAGGGCAGAAAATAGGCACCCACCACGCCATTGCGCAAGCGCTTGAAGGAGGTGTGAATGAAGTACGCGAGCGGTATGGCCACCAGGTGCTGAGGCACACCAGACGCCAGTGCCAACCAGCCGGTGTTTTTCAATGACTTCCAGAACCACTCGTCTTCAAAAGCGAAGACGAAGTTCTCAAGTCCGACGAACTCCATGCCCTGCAAACCGTTCGTAGGTTCCCACACCTGGAAGGCTAGGTAGAGTGAAAACAGCAGAGGGAACAAACCAAAGATCGCAAACAACACCAGAAATGGACTGATGAACACATAGGGCGCCAGTTGCGGGGAGAGTCGTGGCAAGCGCAGCAATTTCATGCTCCATTTGTTCCGGTTGATTTGGGTGGCCTCACCGTCGCTCGGCCTCAGCGGGTGGCACGCCGTTGCAGCAGGCGGTTCGCATCAGCAAGTGCGGTTTTGATGTCCTTGCCCTGGTCCAGCACCTTGTCCAGTTCGGTGTTGATGACCTCCTCTGCGTAGGCGTCTTGTTTGTGAACGGCAACCGCCGTGATGCGGCTGGCAGCCGAGCGCCAGAGCAATCGGGCCTTTTGCCCACCCAGAAATTCAATGGGCTGCTCGAAGAAGGGGTCCGCGTGCGTTTCCAGCAGCGCAGGGAAGGCGTCTTGCGACTTGAATGCCGCCAGCTGCAGCTCACGGGTCTGGGTAAGCAGCTTAATGAGCTCCCATGCCATCGGCTTGTTTGCGGCTGTAGCACCTTTGGGAATAGCCAGAAACGCTCCGCCATAGGCCACCGAAGCACCCTCGGGCAAATCACTGGCGCGCCATTTTCCTTTGGTGTCGGGTGCCAACCAATTGTTCATGTGGCCAGCCAACCAGGCACCCGTCAACTGGGTGCTCAGCGCGCCTCGCTTAAAGCCCTCTGACCACTCGTTGGACCAAGCGTTGACCTTGGCGTCCAGCTTTTGCATGCGCACTTGCTGCGCCAACTGGAACGCCCGCTCAAATCTGGGCGACTGCACCAGTACGCGGTTGCTCTTGTCAAAATACAAGCCTTCGCCAGGTCGGATACCGGTACGGATCAGGATGTCCTTGATGTCGCGGGCGTGGGCCAACAGGTAAGAGCCGGTAGCCGTCTTGATCTTGACCCCGCTGCTCACATAGCTGTCCCATGAGCGGGTCAGATCCTCCGGTTTGACGCCTGCTTTTTCCAGAATGTCGCTGCGATAGAGCAAGGTGCCCGGACCGATGTCCGAGGGAGCGGCCACCACATCACCTCGGGCGTTGGTTGCCTGGTCATAGGCATAAGCCACAAACCGCGACTTGCCAGTCTGAATGTTGTAAGGGGCTGCAGCCAGATTTTCCAGGCCATTGCCCTGCGCAAACCGCCCCACATATCCCACTTCCAGCGCCATCACGTCGGGCAGATAGGACGACGTAGAAAGCGCCGTGGTCATCGCCGTGTGGTGATCACTGAACTGGCGACTGACGACCTTGATGTCCACATTGGGATATTTTTTCTTCCAAGCAGGAATGGCTGCCCGAACGATGTCGTCCACTGCCGGGAATGCCGCCACGGTGAGCACCTGCTGCGCATGTGCTGCCCCAACCGTGAGCGCCATGATGCCCAAGCAAGTGACCGAAGCGATAAGCACACGCACCGGTTTGAAAATTTTCATCTTTATCTCCAGTTTGTTGGACTGCCCAACATGGCCATCGTGCGATTCAGAGAGTCGGCTGAGTTTGGATATCAGCACCCAATGAAAGCGCTTTCAAATTATTATAGAGCGCTCCAGTACTCAAACAACCAAGGGAAATCCCGGAGACGGTGGGGCCGTTCAGGTCCTACGGCGGTAGCACCGCGGGCACCGGGCGGTGCCTTTCAACGGTTCAACCGCCGGCAGGATTCGCGGGGGATCAAGCGAGGCGCAGGCACCTGCAGCTGCGGCTTGATGCCGGCCAGCAAATTCAACATGGCTTCTGCCGCCAATTGACCCATTTCGTAAGCGGGCTGATGCACCGTGGTGAGTGGCGGAAACGCATACAGCGAATTAGGCAGATCGTCAAAACCGACCAATGAAACGTCTTCGGGTACGCGCAGGCCCTGACGAAGCAATCCATGGGCTGCACCTACCGCCATCTGGTCGTTGGCAGCAAAGATAGCGGTGAAACGCTGCTGGGTCGCCATCAGCCGCAGCACGGCCTGCAAGCCACTGTCTTCGTTGTATTCACCTTGCACCACCAGCGAGGGCTGGAATGCGATGCCTGCCTGCTCAAGCGCCAGCTTATAACCAGCCAGTCGCTGCACAGCATCCGGGTGCTGAGGGTCACCAGAGATAAATGCAATCTGGGTGTGGCCCTGGTCGATCAGATGCCAGGTGGCTAGGCGGGCACCCTCCAAATTGTCGAAATTCAACGAAAAAAGGTCTGCGGCCTTCAGATTTCGGCCTGTCACCACCACCGGCACCTTCTTGGCACAGGCTTTGAGCGCGGCATCTGTCAGGCGCCCCGTCAGGACGATGATGCCGTCCACCCGACGCGACAACAAAATGTCAATACAACGTGCTTCGGCAGGTGCTTGCCAGTTGCCGCTGACAAACAAGGGACTGTATCCTGCCGGGTCAAGCGTGTCTTCAATGCCTCGCAAAGCGGGTCCGTAAAAAGGACTGTCCATAGACTGGGTGATCACCCCAACGCTGAAGGTTCTCCCGCCGGCAAGGCCTCTCGCCATCGGATTGGGTACAAATCCTAGTTTGGCAACAGCGTCCTCGACCGACTTTTTCTTGGCCTCGCTCACCACTGCGGTGCCATTAAGAATGCGCGACACCGTACTGGGCGACACACCGGCTTCTTTGGCAACCATCTCGATGGTCATCGGCCCTTGGTTTTTGCTCGGGGCAGGTTTAGATACACCGCTGACCGTGGTTTTGTTTTTCATGGCTTCCCGCATATTGAACCTTCCTCGCTCTTCTGCATGGCAGTGTAAGCCCAGGAAACAACAAAAAGAGGCCAGAAACCGGGAGAAGACACCGCAGTGACAGCGATTTCACCCACCACAACGCGGGTGCTGGAAAGGGCCCAATCCGCCACAGCGCTGGGTGAGCGGTGTGTCAGCCGAGGCGCTGCGAACGCGCCCAGCGCACGATGTCGGTCGCGCCCATGGCGCCGGCCTGGCGCGCCACCTCGCGCCCGCCCACAAACAGCGCCAGCGTGGGAATGCTGCGAATGTTCAGACGCGCGCCCAGGTTTTGCTCGGCCTCGGTGTCCACCTTGACCAGCCGCATCTGCGGCTCCAGTTGCTGGGCCGCTTGCTCAAACGCGGGGGCCATCATGCGGCAGGGGCCGCACCAAGGCGCCCAGAAATCCACCAGCACCGGCACTTGCGAGCGCGAAATGTGTTTGTCAAACGCGGCCTCATTCAGCGCCACCGGATGGCCGGTGAACAAGGGCAGGTGGCATTTGCCACAGTCGGGCGCCTGGCCCAGGCTGGCGCTGCCCACGCGGTTGGTGGTGTGGCAGTGGGGGCAAACGATGTGCAGGGATTCGGTCGGCATAACGGCTCCGTGGTGGGGTATGCCTCATCAGTTGGCGGTGGGCGTTGAAAAATCAAGACACCCCGGCGGATATGCAGCCTCGGTGAGCGGCCTCAAACGAACTGCGCGATCAGGCTGGCGCCCCAGCTCAGCAGCAGGGTGGTGGTGAAGGGCAGGAACCAGTCGCGCCCCAGAAACCGGAAGCGGACATCGCCCGGCAACTTGCCCAACCCCAGCTTCTGCAGAAACGGCGTGAACCAGCTGATGAGCAGCAGGGCCAGAAAAATGACGATCATCCAGCGGATCATGGGCGGCCTGTCAAAAAACGGACATCAGCGGGAGGCGCAACGCAGGCGCCATCAGAAAAAGTGTTCACAGCCGGTGCGTGCGGTCACCGTGGGCAAAGCCCAGCAGCTCCCAGCCCGTGGCGCTGGCGGCAGGCGCCAGCGCCAGCACCTTGAACAACTCGCCCATTTCGTGTTCGTTCACCAGCTTTTGCAGCATGGCGTTGTCGCGCACGCTGGCGGTGCGAGCCAGGTCGAGCAACCCGCAGTTGAACAAAAACCGGGCCTGGCTGGTGTAGCCCAGCACCTGCATGCCCGCCTCCTGCGCGGCCAGCGCCACGCCGGTGAAGTTCACATGGGCGGTGATGTCTTTGAGGCCCAGGTCGGTCAGTGGCTGGTGGTCGGTGCGGTGGCCACGGTGACAGATCAGCGTGCCCATGTGGCGCTGGGGGTGGTAATACTCGGCCTCGGGGAAGCCGTAGTCGAGCAAGAACGCCGCCCCGCGCTGCAAACGGTCGGCCAGGGTTTTGATGAACGCCTCGGCCTGGGGATGTATTTCGGTCAGGTAATCGTGCATGCCATCCACCTCAAAGGGTGGGCGCAGCTCGGTGGGGCGGTCGGCCCAGGCCAGCTTGCCAGCGGCGTCCAGCGCCACGCCGCGTTCAAACCAGGCACCACCCGACCGCGCCAGCAGCTGCACCGGCATGGCATCCAGCACCTCGTTGCCCAGCACCACGCCTTCAAAGCGCTCAGGCAAGGCGTCAGCCCACCGCACCACACCCGCATGGGCTGCCAAGGTGGCCTGCTGGCGCTCGCGCAGGCTACCCGACAGGTCAACAATGGTGTAGCGCCGGGGCGCCGGGCCTTGGGCGGCCAGCGCGTCCAGCACCTGCAAGGCCAACGCGCCGGTGCCCGCGCCAAATTCCCACACCTCATCGGTATCGGTGGCGCTCAAGGCCTGCGCCACCTGGGCCGCCAGCGTCTGGCCAAACAGGGAGGTAAGTTCGGGCGCGGTCACGAAATCGCTGCCCTGCCCGTCCACACCCGCCGGCATCTGGCCAAATTTGGGTGTCTGGTTGGCGTAGTAGCCCAGACCGGGCTCGTACAGCGCCATGGCCATGAAACGGTCAAACGGCAACCAGCCGCCGGCATGGCCAATGGCGGCCTGCGCCCGCTGCAGCAGGGCGCTCGTTAAACTAGAAGGTTCTGTCATCAAGGGGGTGCTCACCCTCAGATTGTCGCCCAATGTCCCTGGTCTCTCCCTCTACCGCAACCGCCGCGCCTGCGCACCGCACCGTGCTTGTGACCGGCGCGGGCAAACGCCTGGGCCGTGAAATTGCCCTGAAACTGGCCAGCGCAGGATGGAACGTGGCGGTGCACCACCGCCATTCGGCGGCCGACGCCCAGCAAACCGCCGCCAGCTGCGACGCGCTGACCGGCCGTGCGGGCAGCGCCCACCCGTTCTACGCGGACCTGGCCGACGAGGCCAGCGTGCGCGCCCTGTTGCCGGCGGTGGCTGCGCATTTTGGTGCGGTGGCTGCGGTGGTCAACAGCGCTTCCACCTTTGAGCACGACAGCGCCGACAGCTTTGGCTATGCCGCCATGGAAACGCACCTGCGGGCCAACACCGGTGCCGCCGTGCTGCTGGCACAGGCGCTGCACGCCCATTGTGTCGCCCGGGATGGTGGCGGCCAGGGCGACGCCGCCGTGGTCAACCTGCTGGACCAGAAGCTCTGGAACATGAACCCCGACTTTTTCAGCTACACGCTGTCCAAGGCGGCGCTCGAAGCCGCCAACACCATGCTGGCCCTGGCGCTGGCGCCGCGCGTGCGCGTGGTGGGCGTGGCCCCGGGCCTCACGCTCACCAGCCACATGCTCAGCGACGACAAGTTCCAGGCACTGCACCGCCAGTCGCCCTTGGGGCGCTCGTCCACCCCAGAAGACGTGGCGGCCACGGTGGCGTTTGCGCTGGACAACCGATCCATCACCGGCACCACCTTGCTGGTAGACGGTGGCCAGCACCTGATGCGCTTTGAACGCGACTTTTCGCTGATGTAACCCGCCCTGCGGCAACAAACCCGTTTCGCCCGACATGAACACACCCCTCGCGCCGCAAACCGGCACCCAAATACTCGCCCTCACCGGCTTGCGTTTCGACGCCAACCTGGGCATCCTGGAACACGAAAAAACCAGCCCGCAGCCGATCCAGGTGGACGCCGAGCTGAACCAGGGCACGCAGCCGCTGCTGCCGCACGACGACGACATCAGCCATGTGCTGGACTACCGCAAGGTGCGCCAGCTGATCATTGACGAATGCACCGCCGAACACGTGAACCTGCTGGAAAGCCTGATTGGCAAGCTGACCCGCCGGCTGATGCAGATGCCAGGCGTGATTGGCGTGCGGGTGAAAATTGCCAAACTCGAAATTTTTGACGACTGTGAAGTCGCGATTCGCATGGAAAGCGGGCAATGGTGAGCACGATGGAAACCACAACAAACGCCCTAGGCTGGATCGACCCCAGCCTGGATGACGCCAGCCCCAACGAAGCACCAGCCACGGAATACGGAGCCGCTGGCAAGCAGCAGCGCGAAAACCACAAGCTGGAGAAGCGCCTGTGCCGTGAGGTGGGCCGCGCCATCGTGGACTACAACATGATTGAAGAGGGAGACCGCGTCATGGTCTGTCTCTCGGGTGGCAAGGACAGCTACGGCATGCTCGACATCTTGCAAAAGCTGCAGGCCCGAGCACCCATCCACTTCGAGCTGATCGTGGTCAACCTGGACCAGAAGCAACCCGGCTTCCCCGAACACATCCTGCCCGCCTACCTGACGAAACTGGGGGTGAAGTTCCACATTGAGAACCAGGACACGTATTCGATCGTCAAGCGCGTCATACCCGAGGGCAAAACGCTGTGCAGCCTGTGCAGCCGGCTGCGCCGGGGCATTTTGTACCGGGTAGCCGGCGAGCTGGGCGCCACCAAAATTGCCCTGGGCCACCACCGCGACGACATCTTGCAAACGCTGTTGCTCAACATGTTTTTTGGCGCCAAGCTGAAGTCCATGCCGCCCAAACTGGTGAGCGACGACGGCCAGCACGTGGTGATTCGCCCCATGGCCTATGTGGCCGAAAAAGACCTGAGCCGCTGGGCCGAACTGCGCGAATTCCCCATCATTCCGTGCACGCTGTGTGGCAGTCAGGAGAACCTGCAGCGCAAGCAGGTGGGCAACATGCTCAAGGAATGGGAAAAGAAGTTTCCAGGCCGCATTGAAAACATGTTTTCAGCCCTGCAAAACGTGGTGCCCAGCCACCTGCTGGACAACAAGCTACACCCTTTCACCACCATCAAGGCCACTGGCGTGGCCAGTGAAGACGGCGACAAGGCGTTTGACGAAGAGCCCTTGCCCGCTCCAAAATTTGATACCGAGGCCTTGCCCACCAAAGCCGGGAACGGTTCCCGGGAAAAAGCCGTCATACCCATCGCCACAGCGCACTGACCCTTCTGCCGGGGCACGCGCCAAACCACCCGCCGGAGGCCCCATGACGAAACACGCGCTGCACCCACAAGGGCACACCGCCAACCCACTTCGCACCCTGAAAGCGACGCTGGCCGCGCTGGCCCTGACGCTGCTGAGCGGTTGTGCAAGCGTGTACCTGGTGGACAACCAGGTACAAAGCTTTGCGCGCTGGGCCGACACCCCAGCCACAGCGCCTGCGGCCGTGCCCAAGGCCCCGCAAACCTACCGCTTTGAACGCTTGCCCTCGCAAGGCGCCGGGCCGGGCGCAGCCGGGCAGGAGGCGCTGGAAAACCTGGCGCGCGTGGCGCTCGCCAAAGTGGGCTGGTCGCTGCACGATGCGCCCACGGTCGCCCCGTGGACGGTGCAGGTGAGCGCCGGCACCTTGCGGCTGCCGCGAGCGCCTTGGGAAGACCCGTGGGACGGCTATTGGGGCGGTTTCGGCTTCCCGGGTCGCGACTACGCGGTCACGGCCAGCGGGCACATCGTCTGGTCGCCCGTGTTCATGCGCATGGACATGCCGTACTACAAACGCGAGGTGGCGCTGGTGGTGCGCCACGCGGCCAGTGCACGGGTGGTGTACGAGTCGCGCGCGGCCCACGAGGGCCGCTGGAACAGCACTCCCGAGCTGTGGGGCGCCATGCTCGACGCGGCCCTGCGCGACTTCCCCACGCCACCGGACGGGGCGCGGCAGGTCAACATTGAAGTGCCGCGCTGAAGCCGGGCCGGCGCTGCCGCCTTCAGTGCGGTGCGTCGGTGGTGCGCTCCAGCAGTTCGCGAATGGCATCGCCCAACGCGTCCATGCTGTCTTGTTTGCCCATCACCTCGGTCACGCCCGCCGCTGCGGCAGCCGCCAGCAGCGGGTCGTTCACATGGCCTGAAACGATGGCCACGCGCAGGCTGGGGCGCCACTGCGCCAGGGCGACAGCCACGTCCACGCCGGACATGCCGGGCATGTTCTGGTCGGTCACCACCAGGTCCACCGTTTCTTGCGGGTGCGCACGCAGCCAGTCCAGGGCGTCCTCACCCGAGCCAAAGGTGCTGGCGCGGTAGCCCTGCTTGCGCAGCAGGCGTCCCACCAGAAACGCCATGGCCTCGTAATCGTCGATGTAGACGATGTGTTGGCCTGGCGCCGCGCTGGTTTCGGACGGCACGCTCGCCGGTGCCGCCACCGGAGCCAACGCCTGCTCGGTGCCAGCCAGTGGCAGGTACACGTCAAAGCGCGCGCCCTCACCGGAGCGGCTGTCCAGCGCGATGGTGCCGCGGTGTGTTTTGACAATGCCGTGCACCACCGCCAGCCCCAACCCGGTGCCAGCCCCTGGCGGCTTGGTGGTGAAAAACGGCTCAAAAATCCGGCGCTGGATGTCCGGGTCCATGCCCGGCCCATTGTCGGCCACGCTCAAACAGGCGTAAGCGCCGCTGGGCAGATCGTCGCCCAGCAGCAAGGCCTGGGCGGCGTCCAGTCTCACCTCGCGCAGCGCCACGGTCACATCGCCCGAACGGCCCTCCATGGCCTGCCAGGCGTTGGTGCAAAGGTTCATCAGCACCTGCTGCATTTGGGTGGCATCGGCCAACACCGGCAGCGTGGCCGAAGGCAACCGGGCGACCAGTTTGATGCCCGCCGGCAGCAGCGAGCGCATGAGGCCCAGCGCTTCTTCCACCAGGGGCGTCAGCGGCTGGCGCTGCATTTCCTGCGTCCGGCGGCGGCTGAAGGTCAGTATCTGCTGCACCAGTTGGCGCGCCCGAATGGCTGCACGGCTGATCTCGGCGAGACTTTCCTGGGCCGGATGGCGTTCGCCCACGTCTTCGCGGGCCAGCGTGAGGTTGCCCAAAATGGCGGCCAGGAGGTTGTTGAAGTCGTGCGCCACCCCGCCGGCCAGCGTGCCAATGGCCTCCATTTTTTGCGATTCGCGCAGCTGCGCTTCCAGCGCTCGCTGCTGGGCTTCGGCCTGCTTCAGTTCGGTGATGTCGGTGTGGGTGCCCACCATGCGCAGGGGTTGCCCCGCGTCGTCGCGGGCAATCACCATGCCGCGCGAGAGCACCCATTTCCAGGTGCCGTCCTTGCATTGCACCCGGTGTTCGTTGCGGTACACCGGTGCGGTGCCGTCAAAGTGCGCACGCCGATCGGCGGCCATCTTCTCCACATCGTCCGGGTGGGTGCGATCGTCAAGTTCAGCGGCCAGGTTGGCCAGGTCGTTGTCGCCAAAGCCAAACATGGCCTTGATGCTGGGGGACAGAAATTCCTCACCGGTTTTCAGGTTCCAGTCCCACAGGCCATCGCCTGCGCTCTCCAGCGCCAGGCGCCACAGGGCTTCGCTCTGGCGCAGCGCCAGTTCGGCCTGCTTGCGGTCGGTGATGTCCAGCAACACGCCCACGCGCAGATGGCCCTCGCAGTCAGAGGCTACAGCACACGACCGGCGAAACAGCCATTTGACCCGACCGTCCGGCAGCACGATACGGAACTCACCCACCAAATCCACCGGGCCCTGAGCAATCTGGCCCATTTCCCTGTCGAGTTGGCGCATGTCATCGGGGTGGCGGTAGCGGGTAATCAACAGCGCGTCCCGCATCAGATCTTCGGGCGAAAAACCGTAAATGTCCTGCACCCCCGGACTGACAAAACGGTACTGGCGCTGCCCATCGGGGGCCACATGCACCACAAACACCATGCCGGGTATTTGCGTCGTGATCAGGCGCAACTGCTCTTCGCTCTGGCGCAGCGCCTGCTGCGCGCGCACCGAATCGGTGATGTCTTCCACCGTACCCTCGTAATAACAGAGCTGCCCTTGGGCATCCCGCACCGTATGGGCGTTTTCGCTGACCCACAGGTGTTCGTCGCTGCCGTATCGAACCACCTCGGAAACGAAACCCCGCACAAAACCATCACGCGCCAGCAGGCTTTGAAACTCGGTGCGCCGACCGGGAATGGTGTACCAGTCGCTGCCGATGCGGTTGACGTTGGTCAGCATCTCGGCTTCAGACACATAGCCGTTGAGCTGTACCAGCGCGGGGTTGGCGCGCAGCATTTCGCCTTGGGCGGAGCTGCGGTATGCGCCGATCGGCAGGAAGTTGAACAAGGACGAGAAGTCCCCGGTCATGGCGGGATCGGGCTTGAACATCGGCCTATTTTGTCGCAAAGCCTTGAAACGCTGCGTGAAAAATGAGGGGGTTTCAACCCCCACCCATTCCGAAGCAGAACGAACATCCTGCACCGCCTGGCGCATGCCGGTACAGTGCGTTTTTGCATCCATTCAAGGACATCCCCTTGCAAGTCACCCGCATTCTGGCCGTGCGCCACGGCGAAACCGCCTGGAACCGCGACACCCGCATCCAGGGCCACACCGACATTGCGCTGAACGACCACGGCCGCTGGCAGGCGCAGCAACTGGCGCAAGCCCTGCGCGAGGAGCCCATTGCAGCCTTTTACGCCAGCGACCTGAGCCGTGCACACGAAACAGCACAGGCCGTGGCCACCTTGCACAAACGGCAGGTGAGCACCCACACCGGCCTGCGCGAGCGCTGCTTTGGCCGCTTTGAAGGCCACACCTGGAAGGACCTGGAAACCCGCTGGCCAGAAGACGCACTAGCCTGGCGCAAGCGCGAGCCCGACTTCGCGCCGCCCGGCGGTGAGTCGCTGGTGCAGCTGCAAGCCCGCGTGGTGACCGCCGTGACCGAGCTGGCCGCGCGCCACCCCGGTGAACAGGTGCTGATGGTGGCGCACGGCGGTGTGCTCGACATCTTGTACCGCGCGGCCACCCGCCTGGAACTGCAGGCGCCGCGCAGCTGGGAACTGACCAACACCGCCATCAACCGCCTGCTGTGGACCCCCGAGGGCTTGAGCCTGGTGGGCTGGGCCGACACCAACCACCTGCAAACGGGTGCGCTGGACGAGCGAGCGGCGTGAAACGGCTGAAAGCGCGCAGCCTGCGCGCCGGCTTCACTCGTTGAACAGCACGCCGTCGGTCTTGGGCGGCGCCACACCCAGGTGGCGGTAAGCCGCCAGCGTGGCGATGCGCCCGCGCGGCGTGCGCTGCAGGTAGCCCTGCTGAATCAAATAAGGCTCGATCACGTCTTCAATCGTGTCGCGTTCTTCGCCAATGCTGGCCGCTATGTTGTCCAGCCCCACCGGTCCACCGTCAAAGCGGTGAATCACGGCTTCCAGCAGTTTGCGGTCCATCAGGTCAAAGCCCTGCGGGTCCACGTCAAGCATGGCCAACGCGCGGTTGGCGATGTCCAGCGTGATGGTGCCGCTGCCCTTCACGTCGGCATAGTCGCGCACCCGGCGCAGCAGCCGGTTGGCAATGCGCGGTGTGCCCCGCGAACGCCTCGCCACCTCCATACCGCCGGCTTCGTCCATGGGCGCGTTCAACAGGCCGGCGCTGCGCTTGACGATGCGCGCAAGCTCTTCAGCGGTGTAAAACTCCAGCCGCGCCACGATACCAAAACGGTCGCGCAGCGGGTTGGTGAGCATGCCCGCGCGCGTGGTGGCGCCCACCAGCGTGAAGGGCTGCAGGTCGAGCTTGATGCTGCGCGCCGCCGGGCCTTCACCAATCATGATGTCGATCTGGTAGTCCTCCAGCGCGGGGTACAAGATCTCTTCCACCACCGGGCTGAGCCGGTGGATCTCGTCGATGAAGAGCACATCGTTGGGCTCCAGATTGGTCAGCAGCGCCGCTAGGTCTTTCGGCTTTTCCAGCACCGGCCCGCTGGTCTGGCGCAGGTTCACGCCCAGCTCTTGCGCAATGATGTGGCTGAGCGTGGTTTTCCCCAGCCCGGGCGGGCCGAACAGCAGCACATGGTCCAGCGCCTCGTTTCGCATCTTGGCCGCGCCAATGAAAATCTCGAGCTGCTCGCGCACCTTTTGCTGGCCCACGTAATCGTCCAGCAGTTTGGGGCGCAGCGCGCGCTCAATCGCCTCTTCCTTGGGCGAAGTGGACGAAGCCGACACCATGCGGGGCGCGGGGGCAAAGTCGTCGGTCTGGATGCTCATGTTTTCAATCTGGAATCGTCACTTGGCCAGCGCCTTCAGCGTCAGCTTGATACCGTCACTCACGCCGACCTCGGCCGGCAGCAGCTTGAGCGCAGCCGCTGCGTCCTTCTCGTTGTAGCCCAGCGCCATCAGAGCCTGCTGAATATCGCTCTGCACATCGCTCTGGGCCGGGCCCGCACCGGGCAGCGCCAGGTCGGCGCCGAGCTTGCCCTTGAGCTCCAGCAGCAGCCGTTCGGCGGTTTTTTTTCCAATGCCGGGCACCTTGACGATGCGCCCGCTGTCTTGCGCACTGATGGCCTGGGCCAGGTCGCCCACGCTCATGCCACTGAGCACGCTCAGTGCCGTGCGCGGTCCCACACCCGAAATCTTGATGAGCTGGCGAAACGCCTCGCGCTCCGGCACTGCGCCAAAGCCATACAAAATCTGGGCATCTTCGCGCACCACAAAGTGCGTTAACAGCGACACCTTTTCACCCAGGGCCGGCAGGTTGTAGAAGGTGCTCATGGGCACATCCACCTCGTAACCCACGCCATGGCAATCGATGAGAATTTGCGGTGGATTCTTTTCCAGCAGCGTGCCGGTCAACTTGCCTATCATTGGGGGATTCCTTGTTTCAGTCGTTGGCCGGGCCGCCCACCCACAGCGGAACCCCTTGCGGGGACTTGGCGCAGCCAGAGCGGGGACCCTTCACCTTGATGGATTATCGGTTTGATTCTCAGACACACCTTTTCCCCGCCCGACAACCTGCGCATGAGCCACCTCTGCGGCCCCATGGACAGCCACATCCGCAGCATCGAAGCGGCCCTGCAGGTCAAGGTGGCGCACCGCTTCGAACAGTTCCGCATCGAAGGCACCAAACCCAAAGCCACGCAGGCGCTGGAAACGCTGCAGGCCATGTACGAAATGGCCAAAAAGCCGATTCCAGCCGAACAGGTGCAGCTCATGCTCAGCGGCGACACCGCCCTGCCCTCCGGTGGCGACGATGCGCTGGCCATGCAGACACGGCGCGGCGAAGTGCGTGGACGTACGCCCAACCAGGCGCGCTACCTGGAAAACATGGCCACGCACGACATCACCTTCGGTATTGGCCCGGCTGGCACCGGCAAGACCTACCTGGCCGTGGCCTGCGCGGTGGACGCGCTGGAGCGCAGCGCGGTGCAGCGCATCGTGCTCACACGCCCGGCGGTGGAAGCGGGCGAAAAGCTCGGCTTTTTGCCCGGCGACCTGGGCCAGAAGGTGGACCCCTACCTGCGCCCGCTCTACGACGCGCTGCACGACCTGATGGGCTATGACAAGGTGCAAAAAGCGTTTGAGCGCCAGCAAATCGAAATTGCACCGCTGGCCTTTATGCGCGGTCGCACGCTGAACCACGCCTTCGTGATCCTGGACGAAGCGCAGAACACCACGCCTGAGCAGATGAAGATGTTTCTCACCCGCATCGGCTTTGGCAGCAAAGCGGTGGTGACCGGCGACGTGAGCCAGATCGACCTGCCGCGCACCCAGCTCAGCGGCCTGATCGACGCCGAACGCATCTTGAAGCGCGTGACCGGCATCGCTTTCAACCGCCTGACCAGTGCCGACGTGGTGCGCCACCCGCTGGTGGCGCGCATCGTGGACGCCTACGACGCGCGCAGCCCCGACACCGACGACACACCGCCCGTGAAACGCTTACGCCGCAAAACGCCCTGACATTCAACAGCCCATGCCACTGCACACACTCAGTCTCTCGCTTCAGTTCGGCGCGCTCACCGACGCAGCCACCCACCGCGCCGCCATGCCGCGCCACAAGGTCGCCCGCTGCATCCGCCATGCGCTGGAAACCGATGCAGAAATCACCGTGCGCATCGTCGACGCCGAAGAAGGCCAGGCCCTGAACCGCGATTACCGGGGCAAGGACTACGCCACCAACGTGCTCACCTTCGACTACGAAACCGACCCCATGGTGATGGCCGACCTGGTGTTGTGCGCCCCCGTGGTGGCCCGGGAAGCCGCCGAGCAGGGCAAAACCCTGGCCGACCACTACGTGCACCTGCTGGTACACGGCACCCTGCACGCCCAGGGCTGGGACCACGAAACCAGCGAAGCAGATGCAGAGGCCATGGAAGCGCGGGAAGTGGAGATACTGGCGGGCCTGGGGCTGCCCAACCCCTACGCCTGAACCCAGGCGCTCAAACCATGCGCAATGGAATGGTCACCGGCCCATCGTTGACCAGGTGCACCTGCATGTCGGCGCCAAAGCGCCCGGTTTGCACCAGCGGGTGCTGGACGCGCGCAGCTGCCACAAACTGGTTATAAAGTGCCTCACCCAGCGCGGGCGCGGCGGCCCCAGTGAAGCCTGGCCGGTTGCCACTTTTTGTATCGGCAGCCAGTGTGAACTGACTGACGATCAGCAAGCCACCGCCCACGTCTTGCACGCTGCGGTTCATCTTGCCCGCGTCATCGCCAAAAATGCGCAGCTTCAGCAGCTTGGTCAGCAGCTTGTGGCCCAACGCTTCGGTATCGTCGGTCTCGGCACACACCAGCACCAGCAGGCCAGCCCCAATCTGGCCCACCGTTTCACCCGCGATCACCACCCGGGCTTCGCTTACACGTTGCAGCAAGGCGATCAAATCAAGTCCCTTTCGTCGTCAAAGTGGGCTTCCACGTCGCTGGGCAGCAGCTGTATGGTGGCGCGCAAGCCGGGCACCGCACTCATCAGCGCCTGCTCCACACTGGCGCGCACGGCTGCGGCGCGCCCCAGCGACCAGGAAGCGGGCATGTGCATGTGCATGTCGAGAAACCGGCGCTGGCCGGCTTTGCGGGTGCTCAGGTGGTCAAACCGGATGATGGCCGCCTCGCCATCCTGGCTGGCAAAGCCCGCCAAGGTTGCCTGGATGGTCGCCATCACATCGGGCTCAACCGCTTCGTCCATGAGACCCTGCGACGAGCGCCACATCAGATGAACGCCTTCTTTCAAAATATTGGCGGCCACCGCCATGGCCACCACCGGGTCCAGCCAGAGCCACCCTGTGAAGTGCACCATGGCAATGCCGATGACCACGCCCGCCGACGTCCACACGTCGGTCACCAGGTGTTTGGCGTCGGCCTCCAGCGCGATGGAGCGGTGCTGCCGTGCGGCCCCAAACATCACCCAGGCTAGCAGCCCGTTGAGCACCGAGCTGGCTACCGACAGCGCCAAGCCCCAGCCCACCTGCTGGATCGGCTGCGGGTCGATCAAGCGGTGCGTGGCCGTCCAGATGATGCCCAGCGCCGCGACGATGATGAGGATGCCTTCGAAGCCGGACGAAAAATATTCCGCCTTGTGGTGTCCGTAAGGATGGTCTTCATCGGCCGGTCGCGCAGCAATCGTCACCATGACCAGGCCAAACACCGCGCTGGCCAGGTTCACCAGCGACTCCATGGCGTCGGACAGCAAGCCCACCGAGTCCGTAATGACCCAGGCCAGCGTCTTCAGCGTGATGGTGATCAAGGCGACCACCACGGACGCCATCAGCAAACGGCGCGGGGTCAAGAATCGGGATGCAAGCAAGGACATGGTTCGATTGTCCTTCACCGCAGTCGGCATCGACCGAGCAGAGGGCGCACCAGCGCAGGCGCTCGCGCCGGTAGCGCGGCTACCCCAGGGTGACCTTGGCAAACTTGCGCTTGCCCACCTGCACCACGTACACACCGGCGCCCAGCTTCAAGCCCTTGTCGCTGACCACACTGGAGTCGATACGCACACCGCCGCCATCAATCAGGCGGTTGCCTTCACCGTTGGACGCCACCAGCCCCGCCGCATTGAGCAACGCCGCCACACCCATGGGCGCACCGGACAACGTGACCTCGGGAATATCGTCCGGCACACCGCCCTTGCTGCGGTTGACGAAGTCCTGCTCGGCCGCGTTGGCGGCCACCGCGCTGTGAAAGCGCGTGGTGATTTCCTTGGCCAGCATCACCTTGGCGTCCTTGGGGTTGCGACCGCCCTCCACTTCATTTTTCAGCGCCTCAATCTGGGCCAGAGACTTGAACGACAACAGCGTGTACCAGCGCCACATCAGTGTGTCGCTGATGGAAAGCACCTTGGCAAACATACTGTTCGGCTCTTCGGTGATGCCGATATAGTTGTTCTTGGACTTCGACATCTTGTCGATGCCATCCAGTCCTTCAAGCAGCGGCATGGTCAAAATGCACTGCGGCTCCTGGCCATATTCCTGCTGCAGGTGGCGCCCCATCAGCAGGTTGAATTTCTGGTCGGTGCCCCCCAGCTCCAGGTCGCTCTTGAGCGCTACAGAGTCGTAGCCCTGCATGAGCGGGTACAAAAATTCGTGCACGCTGATCGGCGTGCCGGCCTTGAAGCGGTCGTGAAAGTCGTTGCGCTCCATCATGCGCGCCACGGTGTACTTGGCGGCCAGCTGAATCATGCCCATGGAGCCCAGTGGCAGGCTCCATTCACTGTTGTAGCGAATCTCGGTCTTGGCGGGGTCCAGCACCAGGCTGGCCTGTTTGTAATAGGTCTCGGCGTTGGCCTTGATCTGCTCACTGGTGAGCGGCGGGCGCGTGTTGTTGCGGCCAGAAGGGTCGCCGATCAAGCTGGTGAAGTCGCCGATCAGAAAAATCACCTGATGCCCCAGGTCTTGCAGCTGGCGCATCTTGTTGAGCACCACCGTGTGGCCGATGTGGATGTCCGGCGCGGTCGGGTCCAGCCCCAGCTTGATGCGCAGCGGCACACCGCTGGCCTCAGACTTCATAAGTTTTTTCGCCCAGTCGTCCTGGGGGATCAATTCCTCACAACCGCGCAGCGTCACGGCCATGGCCTCTCGCACGCCGTCTGTCAGTTCAAGCCCAGGCAGGGTATTTTTTTTAGAACTATCGAGATCTTTTTGGCTGGGATTCATACGGGATTTTTCGGATGCAATAGCACTTGATCTGGCTATACTTTTGAGGGTTGACAGTAGATTTTAGTGGCGCCGCTTTTGGCGGCGCTGCAAACTGTTTCATGGCTTTGCCTTTGCCAGCGGGAACCATCGTGCGTCCCACTGTCTCCACCATGCTTTTCGCAAACCGCGACAGCGGTCTGCCTGCCGGAACCGTATTTTGACCAATTCGCTACTCAACACGCTGGCCAGTCTCGTTCAAGCCACAAGCACAAGCATCGCAAAACACCCCCACCGCGTCATGGGTGCCATCGGCGTGCTGTTGCTTGGCACCGGCGTCACGGCCTTTGGCATTGCGCCCCTCGCGCCCGACGCGGCCAAACTGCCGGTCAGCCAAGTCATTGAATCGCTGGCCCTGGAGCCCCTGACCCTTGACACACTGACCGCCGCCGAGCCGCTCACGCTTTTTCGCAGCGAAACCGTTCGCCGCGACGATACCGCCCAAAGCCTGCTGCAGCGCGTGGGCGTTGCCGATGCAACCGCGCAGAACTTTCTGCGCACAGACCCCGTCGCCCGGCAGCTTTTTTCGGGCCGCGCAGGCAAGCTGGTCAGTGTTGAAACCACCGACCGTGGCGAGTTGCTCAAGCTGATCGCTCGCTGGCTGCCCGATGATGGTCGTCAATTCAACCGGCTGGTGATCGAAAAAGAGGGGCTGGGCCTCGGCTCGCGCCTTGAAACGGGAGATCTCACCGCCTCCGCCCGGCTGGCCAGCGGCACCATTCGCAGCTCGTTGTTTGCGGCCACCGATGCAGCCAACCTGCCGGACAGCGTGGCCATCCAGCTCGCTGAAATATTCGCCTCTGAAATCGATTTCCGGCGCGATCTGCGTCAGGGTGATCGTTTCAGCGTGGTCTACGAAACCCTGGAAGCCGACGGCGAAGCCATGCGGGCAGGCCAAGTGCTGAGCGCCGAATTCATCAACAACGGCCGTGAGCACGAAGCGGTCTGGTTTGACGGCGAGGGCAAGAAAGGCGCGTACTACGGTTTTGACGGCCAAAGCTCGCGCAAATCCTATTTGACGTCTCCGCTTGAGTTCTCGCGGGTCAGCAGCGGCTACGGCATGCGCTTTCACCCCATCTCGGGCCAACAAAAAGCCCACTTGGGCGTGGACTATGCAGCCCCCACCGGCACACCGGTGCGCACCATTGGCGACGGCATGGTGACCTTTGCCGGCTGGCAACGCGGCTACGGAAACACCATCCAGATCCAGCACAAAGACAACCAAACGACGCTGTACGCCCACCTTAGCCGCATTGATGTTACCCGTGGGCAGCGCGTGGACCAAGGTGACCGCGTGGGTGCGGTCGGCTCTACCGGTGCGTCCACCGGCCCGCACCTGCACTTTGAGTTCAGAACCAACAACGTGCCACAAGACCCACTGGAAATCGCACGGCAGAGCGAGAACATACCCATCAACCCGGCATTGCGCGCCCGCTTTGAGGCCGTGGCTCAGCTGCAACGTCTGCAGCTTGACGCTGCTGCCACCCTGCAGCAGGCCAGCGCGCAGTAAGCGGTCCGCCAGACGTCACACAAAAACGTCTGACGAAAAAAAGGGAGCCATGGGCTCCCTTTTTTTGTTTGACCCAAGGGTCAAACGCTGAAACTGGAACCGCAGCCGCAGGTGCTGTTGGCGTTGGGATTCTTGATGACGAACTGCGCGCCTTCCAAATCTTCCTTGTAATCAATTTCGGCGCCCACCAGATACTGGTAGCTCATGGCATCGATCAGCAGGGACACGCCGTTTTTGGACATGATGGTGTCGTCTTCGTTGATCACTTCGTCAAAAGTGAAACCGTACTGAAAGCCCGAACAGCCACCGCCCTGCACAAAAACGCGCAGCTTTAAATCCGGATTACCCTCTTCGGCCACCAGATCGGCCACTTTGGCTGCAGCGCTGTCCGTAAAGACCAGCGGGGCAGGCATTTCAGTCTGGATGTTCTCGGCCATTGCGCTCATGGATCACCTCGTGTCGTGGTTGTGGCGGACGTGACCGCCACATAAAAATGGTCACCGTGGATGACCGTCATCCACAGCAGCACTGAATGCTATAGCAAAACGGTCGGAATTGTGCTCAACCGTTATTTGCCGCCAGTTTCAGTATGGGTTTGTCTTCCAGGGCGCCGGACACGGGCTTGAGCTGACCAAAAATGGTGGCTCCCTGGTGCATTTCCAGCGCCTTGTACGATACATCACCTTCGATGCGCGCCTTGGGCTGCAGTTCGAGCAGTTCAAAAGCAAACACCGGGCCCCTCACCGAGCCGTTGATGATGACGTGGTCCGCGTGAATCTGTCCGGTCACACTGGCCGACTCGCTGACCACCAAAATGCTCGGCTGCTCTTCGCTGGCCCGAATGTCACCCACCACATCGCCGTCTACACGCAAACCGTCGTGAAACACAACATGGCCTTCAATGTGAGTGCCTTGGGCGATCAGGCTTTTGATGGGTGGTTGTTTTTTCTTGCCAAACATGGGGGTCTCCAGACGGGTAAAAATTTACAGCTTCACGGTTTGCACCGACTTGACGGCACCACCTTGCAGGATTTTGGCGGTCACGACTTTCACCACCGCCAAGGGCGGCACCGCGACGATACCCTCTTGCCGCAGGTAGCTTTTGATCAGCACCGCCTGTGGCGCTGCCGCCTGCGCCATGGACCAAGGCTTGCCCTCAAGCATCCCGGTGAACGTGATTTCAAGCGAGCCTTTGAATTCTGGCGCATTTTTGGATGCCTGGATCATCAGTGCCTGCCACTTGAGCTGCCCTTCCGACAAGCGTTCCACCTGCAAGCCACGAATGCTCAGCGCATCGCTGCCCGTACCGGGTATCAGGCGCTCGAAAAACCCGAGGTCGCTGCGCAACATCTGGTTGTCGATTTCCAGTTGGCGAATCTGCTGGGCCAGCTGCTCCTGCACCGCTTTTTCTGCGGTAAGCAGGCTCTCGGAGGTGTTGGACACCGACTGGGCTTTGCCCAAATCGCTGCGCAGCTGCTGCACCTCGGCGCGCAGTTGAACCAGCTCCTGTTTGGCGTTGCGGTCCAGGCCAGCAATGTCTTTGCCCACCTCAAAGGTCCAGAGCGCCAGCGCACCCGAAAACCCGAGCACCACCGCGCCGAGCAACCACCGAAACGGCCATGGCAAGGCACTGCGCACCGCCATGCGGGGCGCGCTCACGGTCAGCCGTCTTCGCAACAGACGCAAACGCATTCAGGCCACCTTTCAGTGTGGAAACCAACGCAACAAAACCCCAAAACGCAAAAACCGCCCCAAGACAAGCTTGAAGGCGGTTTTTGCTGCAGAAGCCTGGCGTATTAACGCTTGCTGAACTGCTTGGCGCGGCGCGCAGAGCGCAGACCGACCTTTTTACGTTCGACTTCGCGGGCATCGCGCGTCACGAAACCGGCTTGCGACAGGCTTGGCTTGAGCGTAGCGTCGTAGTCGATCAGGGCGCGGGTGATGCCGTGGCGCACAGCGCCGGCCTGGCCGGATTCGCCACCGCCGTGCACGTTCACCATCACGTCGAAGGTATCGGCGTGGTTGGTCAACAGCAGGGGTTGCTTGGCGATCATGATCGAGGTTTCGCGGCCGAAGTAGGACTGGATGTCCTTGCCGTTCACAACGATTTGGCCGGAGCCTTTTTTCAGAAACACGCGGGCGACGCTGGATTTGCGACGGCCGGTGCCATTGTTCCATTCACCAATCATCTCAAGGCTCCTTTACAGTTCCAGCACTTGCGGCTGTTGGGCGGTGTGCGGATGCTCTGCACCACCGTACACCTTGAGCTTCTTGATCATGGCGTAACCGAGCGGGCCTTTGGGCAGCATGCCCTTGACAGCCTTCTCGAGTGCGCGGCCAGGGTGTTTGGCTTGCATGTCGCGGAAGTTGGTGCCGTAGATACCGCCGGGGTAACCGGAGTGGCGGTAGTACACCTTGTCCAGGGCTTTGTTGCCCGTGACGCGGATCTTGGCTGCGTTGATGATGACGATGAAGTCACCGGTATCGACGTGAGGCGTGTAAATGGCCTTGTGTTTGCCGCGCAAACGGAGAGCAACTTCACTGGCTACTCGTCCGAGGACCTTGTCGGTCGCGTCAATCACAAACCACTCGTGCGTCACGTCAGCGGGTTTGGCGCTAAACGTTTTGGTCATGAGTTTCTCTATTCAAGAAGTGGTTTGGCGGCTCTTTTCCACGGTCGGTTTTTCTCTGCTGGAAAACTCTTAGGTGGGTTTGCTGGTGACCGGTTGCCCGTCCTTCAGTCTTCGCCGCGGAGCCATGCGATTCGCTGCGAAGCCTTCCATTGTACGAATAAATGTGTTCACACGGCAAGTTTCGTGCGATGCGCTTGTGGCGAACGTGGCCAAAGCGCTACCATCAGGCCATGTTCAGTTACAGACACGCCTTCCACGCAGGCAACCACGCCGATGTGCTCAAGCACACCATTTTGATTGCCACACTGCGCCATTTGATGCAGAAAGAGGCGGGGATCACGCTGATCGACACCCATGCCGGTGCCGGCTTGTACCGACTGGACGGCGACTACACCGAGACCGGCGGGGAAGCCAAAGACGGCGTGGTGAAGCTGTTTGCTGCGCTGCGCCCGGCGGGCAAGCCTGCGGCGGCCCCGGTGGCACCCGCGCTGGCGGAGTACATGGACCTGATCGCCAGCTTCAACCCGTCTGGAGCGCTGCGCGTGTACCCGGGCTCCCCCTTTGTGATGCACCACCTGCTTCGGGCCGAATCGCGCGATCGGCTCAAGCTGTTTGAACTGCACCCCACCGACAGCAAGGTGCTTGCGGCCAACATTGCCCAGCTCGAAGCGGGCCGACAAATTGCGGTGGCGCGCGAAGACGGCTTTGAAGGCATCAAGGCTTTTTTGCCGCCACCACCTTCGGCCACCGGCTCCAAGCGCGCCGCGCTGCTGATGGACCCGAGCTACGAGGTGAAAACCGACTACGGCCGCGTCAGCGCGTGCATACAGGAACAGCTCAAGCGCTTCCCCACGGGCACGTACATGGTGTGGTACCCGATCATTCCCCGACCCGAAGCGCACGACCTGCCGCGGCGCCTCAAGACGCTGGCCAACCAAAGCAAGCGGCCGTGGCTGAACGCCACGCTGGCCATCGGCCAGGACCCGACGCACGGCCCAGAAGACCGCCCCGGCTTGACTGCCAGCGGCATGTTCGTGATCAACCCGCCACACACCCTGAAAGCCGTGCTGCAGGCTGCCCTGCCGCAAATGCTCGCGGTGCTGGGCCGTGGCCGTGGCCAGGGCCAAACGGTGGATTCCGGCGGTTGAAGCGCCCGTGCCGCCCCCGGTAAAACCCTGATACTTTGCACAAGAATTAACCGACCGATCGGTCGGTTAATTGACTATACTGCGGCTTCACGCGCCCCGTCACGGCGCAGGAGCTGCCCCATGTACACACAATCTTTCAATGTGCCGGACGAAGCCGGTGAAGCCAAATCTGCTGGACTGAAAGCCGTGCCAGCCCCCTTGGGCCAGGCTGAAGCAGCGCTGCAAGCGCACTTTGACGCCGTGATCGACGCCGACGGCAAGATCGAGCCGCGCGACTGGATGCCCGAGGCCTACCGCAAGACGCTGGTGCGCCAGATCAGCCAGCACGCGCACAGCGAGATCGTGGGCATGCTGCCCGAAGGCAACTGGATTAGCCGCGCGCCCAGCCTGAAACGCAAAGCGATCCTGATTGCCAAGGTGCAGGACGAAGGTGGCCATGGCCTTTATCTCTACAGCGCAGCGGAAACCCTGGGCACCAGCCGCGACCAGATGCTGGAAGGCCTGCACAGCGGAAGAGCCAAGTACAGCTCCATCTTCAATTACCCGACGCTGAACTGGGCCGACGTGGGCGTGATCGGCTGGCTGGTGGACGGCGCGGCGATCATGAACCAGATTCCACTGTGCCGCTGCAGCTACGGCCCTTACGCCCGCGCCATGATCCGCGTCTGCAAGGAAGAGAGCTTCCACCAGCGCCAGGGCTACGAGGCCCTGCTGGTGATGATGCAAGGCACGGCCGAGCAAAAAGCCATGGTGCAAGACGCGGTGAACCGCATCTGGTGGAAGTGCCTGGCCATGTTTGGACCGCCTGACGGCGACAGCCCCAACAGCACGCAAGGTATGCGCTGGGGCATCAAGCGCATCAGCAACGACGACCTGCGCCAGAAGTTCGTGGACGCCACCGTGCCGCAGGCCGAGGTGCTGGGTGTGACCCTGCCCGACCCGGACCTGAAGTGGAACGAAGCGCGCGGCCACTGGGACTACGGCCAGATCGACTGGGACGAGTTCTGGGCCGTGGTGAACGGCAACGGACCTTGCAACAAAGAACGCCTGGCCACCCGCGTGAAAGCCCACGAGCAAGGCGCCTGGGTGCGCGAAGCCGCTATGGCCCACGCCGCCAAACAGCAAGCCCGCAACCTGAAGGAGGCCGCATGAGCACCCCTGCATCCGCTTTGAAAGAATGGCCCCTCTGGGAAGTGTTTGTGCGCAGCAAGCAAGGCCTGGAGCACAAACACTGCGGCAGCCTGCACGCCAGCGACGCACAGCACGCGCTGCAGATGGCGCGAGACGTGTACACCCGCCGCCAGGAAGGTGTGAGCATCTGGGTGCTGCCGTCCAACGCTATCACCGCCAGCGAGCCCGACAGCAAGGACAGCTTCTTCGACCCAGCGGCGGACAAGATCTACCGCCACCCAACGTTTTACGAGATCCCTGAAAAAGTGGGGCACATGTGATGGCTGCACACGCTCCTGTCGACTACTTGCTTCAACTGGCCGACAACGCGCTGGTGCTGGGCCAGCGCAACGCTGAATGGTGTGGCCACGGCCCCATCTTGGAAGAAGACTTGGCCTTGGCCAACAACAGCCTGGACCTGATTGGTCAGGCGCGCCTGCTGTACCAGCACGCGGCCAGCCTCATCAACGCCGACCCGGCCGAGGCCCAGCGCTTCGCGCACCTGCAGGGTGCACGCCAGAATGGCTTGATCACGGAGGACACGCTGGCCTACTTCCGGGACACCGCCGAGTTTCGCAACCACACACTGATGGAACTGCCGCACCACGGCCCGCTGGTGGGCTACGCGGTGAGCGAACGCGACTATGCGGTGACGATTGCACGCAACTTTCTCGTCAGCGCGCTCATGGCGCTGGTGTGGGACGCGCTGCAGGCCTCCGAAGATGCGCACCTGGCTGCGATCGCCACCAAGTCGCTCAAAGAGGTGCGCTACCACCTGCGCCACAGCAGCGACTGGCTGGTGCGCCTGGGCGATGGCACCGGCGAATCCAGCCACCGGGCACAAGCTGCGGTGGACCATCTGCTGCCCTACTGCGAAGCGTTTTGGCAGCCTTCGCCCGCCGAGCAGGCGGCTGTGGCCGATGGCAGCGGTGTGGACTTGCGCACGCTGCGTGAGCCGTGGAATGCACTGGTCAACGAGACGCTGCAGGAAGCCACGTTGAGCCGGCGCGACCAGCCGCACGCAGGCTACGTGGCACAGGGCCATGTGGGGGTGCATTCTGAGCACCTGGGCTTCTTGCTCGCCGAGATGCAGAGCCTGGCACGCGCACACCCTAGCGCGGTCTGGTGATACCCATGGGCGCAGCCACCGAAACTTCGTTGCAGGCCATTGCGCAGGCGCTGGCCCACCTGGCCGACCCGGAGATCCCCGTCGTTTCACTGACGGAGCTGGGCATCCTGCGCGAAGTGCGGGAAGGCGCGGACGGTACGCCCGAGGTGGTGATCACGCCCACTTACAGCGGTTGTCCGGCCATGGGTCAAATTGAGGACGACATCGTGGCAGCCTTGCGCGAAGCCGGCTTGGCGGCCCGCGTGATCACGCAACTCTCACCCGCCTGGACTACCGACTGGATGAGTGACGTGGCGCGCGAGAAGCTGCGCACGTATGGCATTGCGCCACCGCACTGCACGCAAGCCGCACCCACTGGTGTGCTGCGCTTCAGCCGCCAGGCCGTAACAGCCGAAGCCATTGCCTGCCCACAATGCGGCTCGCACAACACCACTGAAACATCGCCATTCGGGTCGACCGCCTGCAAAGCCTTGTACCGCTGCCTCGACTGCCTAGAACCCTTCGACTACTTCAAACCGATTTAGACAGATCCACCCCCCGCGCCGTGCTTTGCCCCCTCAAGGGGGCAACGTCTGCGGCCCGGCAAAGCCGGTTCCGCGACGTTCTGAGAGGATCATCGCACTCGCCATACTGCATCTGCCCTACGGAGTTCACCCATGACCGCACCCCGCTTCCACGATCTTCCCGTTGCCCGCGTCTGCCCCGAAGCGGCCGGTGCGGTGGCCATCACGCTGGCGGTGCCGCTGGCGCAGCGCGACGCCTTCAGCTTCCAGCCCGGCCAGTTCCTCACGGTGCGCGCCACCATTGGCGGCCAGGACGTGCGGCGCAGTTACTCCATCAGCAGCCCGCGCAGCCTGCTCACGCAGCAAGGTGAACTCACGCTGGGCATTCGCCCGGTCGAGGGCGGTGTGTTTTCCAACTGGGCGGCGGCCGAACTGAAGGCTGGCGACACGCTGCGCGTGATGCCGCCCGACGGCCGTTTCACCGTTCACAAACCGCGCGCCTTGCACCGCGTGGGCTTTGCAGCGGGTTCGGGTATCACGCCCATTTTGTCGATCATGGCCAGCACGCTGGAAGAATCAACCGACGCCAAATTCACCCTGGTCTACGGCAACCGGCGCATGGCCAGCGTGATGTTCAACGAAGCGCTGCAAGACCTGAAGGACCGCTACCCCGGTCGTCTCACGCTGATCCATGTCTTGTCGCGCCAGGCCCAAGAAGTGCCGCTTCTGGAAGGCCGTATCGACGGCGACAAGGTGCGCCAGATCATGGCCACCCTGCTCCCGGTGGGCAGCATGGACGAGGTGTTCATCTGTGGCCCCGAAGCGATGATTGAGGCTACCGAAAAAGCCCTGCTGGACGCGGGTGTGCGCCCCGATCGCGTGCACACCGAACGCTTCACCTCACCCACGCTGGAGGCCTTGCCTACCGAGCAGCGCCAAGCCGCCGTGCTGGGTCACCCGGCCGTTCGCACCGACGGCGAAGTGGCCCTGACCGTGGTGCTGGACGGCAAACCACACCAACTGCGCATGGGCAAAGACGAACGTGTGCTGGACGTGGCGCTCAACGCCGGGCTGGACCTGCCGTGGTCTTGCCGCGGCGGTGTGTGCTGCACCTGCCGGGCCAAAGTGATGGAAGGCGCCGTGCAGATGGACAAAAACTTCACCCTGGAACCCTGGGAAACCGACAAGGGCTTCGTGTTGAGTTGCCAGGCCCGGCCCACCACCGATACGCTGGTGGTGAGCTACGACGAGCGCTGAGCAGCCTTCGCTGACCCAACAAAAAACCCGCCTCGGCGGGTTTTTTGTTATCAGAACCATGAGCGCGTCAGACTTTTTCCAGGGCCTGTTCCAGATCGGCCATCAGGTCGTCGATGTGCTCGATGCCGACGGACAGGCGGACCATGTCGGGGCTCACGCCGGCTTTCTTCATCTCGTCGGGGTTGAGCTGGCGGTGCGTGGTGGTGGCCGGGTGGCAAGCCAGCGACTTGGCGTCGCCGATGTTGACCAGGCGCGTGAAGAGTTGCAGCGCGTCCTGGAAACGGGTGCCGGCGGCGATGGCGTCGCCAGACTTCAGGCCAAAGCTGATGATGCCGGAGGCCTTGCCGCCCATGTATTGCTGCACCAGCGCGTGGTCCTTGTGGCTGGGCAAACCGGCGTAGTTCACCCAGGCGACCTTGGGGTGGTTCTGCAGGTGCGTGGCGATCTTCACGGCGTTCTCGCAGATGCGGTCCATGCGCAGTGCCAGGGTTTCGATGCCTTGCAGGATCTGGAAGGCGTTCATGGGCGAGAGCGCCGCGCCCATGTTGCGCAGCGGCACCACACGGGCACGGCCGATGTAGGCGGCAGCGCCCAGCGCTTCGGTGTAAACCACGCCGTGGTAGCTCACGTCGGGTTCGTTCAGGCGCTTGAAGCGGGTCTTGTGTTCGGCCCAGGGGAACTTGCCGCTGTCCACGATGGCGCCGCCGATGGTGGTGCCGTGGCCGCCCAGGTACTTGGTCAGCGAGTGCACCACGATGTCGGCACCGTGTTCAAACGGGCGGCACAGGTAGGGGCTGGTCACGGTGTTGTCCACGATCAGCGGCACACCGGCGGCGTGGGCCACGGCGGCCAGTGCGCCAATGTCGGTCACGTTGCCCAGCGGGTTGCCGATGGACTCGCAGTAGATCGCCTTGGTGCGCTCGTCGATCAGCGCGGCGAACGCGGCCGGGTCACGTGGGTCGGCGAAACGCACCGTGATGCCCTGCTGCGGGAAGGTGTGGGCGAACAGGTTGTAGGTGCCGCCGTAGAGCGTGCTGGCCGACACGATGTTGTCGCCGCTCTCGGCGATGGTCTGGATCGCCGCCGTGATCGCCGCCATGCCCGAGGCCATGGCGAGCGCGCCGATGCCGCCTTCGAGCGCAGCCAGACGCGCTTCGAGCACGCCGTTGGTCGGGTTCATGATGCGGCTGTAAATGTTGCCGGCGACCTTGAGGTCGAACAGATCGGCGCCGTGCTGGGTGTCATCAAACGCGTAGGCCACGGTCTGATAAATGGGCACCGCCACCGCCTTGGTGGTGGGGTCGGGGGTGTAGCCGCCATGCACGGCGATGGTTTCGATCTTCATGGGTGTCTCCTGCGGGTAGGGATGTCAACGGGGCCGCTCATTCTCGCAGCAAGTGCACCTCGGTCACACCCCGGTCGCGCACGCCCAGCGCGACGGCCGCAGCGCGGCTCAGGTCGATGATGCGTTGGTGTTTGTATGGCCCACGGTCGTTGATGCGCACCACCACCTCTTTGCCAGTGTGCACGCTGCGCACGCGCACGCGGGTACCAAACGGCAGGGTTTTGTGGGCCGCTGTCAAGGCGTGCATGTCAAAGCGCTCGCCACTGGCCGTGCGCCGGCCGTGAAAGCGCGGGCCGTACCAAGACGCACGGCCTTTGGCAAACACGGCGCTGGGACTGCCACTGGCGGCTGCGCTAGGCGCAGCGGTTTCGGCCGCCGCTGCGACCTCGGGCTGCTCACCTGACACAGAGAGCGCAGAAGCTGCGTCCAATGGTTCCACAGCGGGCTTGGGGGCCCGGACTTGCGCAGATGACTTGCTGGGCGGGGCAACAGGTGCAGCGGCGCGGGACGCTGGCGCAAGCGCTCCCTCACCGGACGGTCTGGGCAATGGGCTGCTGCAAGCAGACAAACCGAGCGCCAGCGCCGCCAGAAATGGCCAGCAGGCTGCCAGCCAGGGCGGGTGCGCGGGTGCGCTTGCGGGTTCAAGTTGAAGGGGCATGGCGTTTCCTCTCTGATGTTTTTGGCCAGCCCGACAAGTTACCCCAGTTGAAGCCTTTTGATGATTTCCAGCGTGGTCGCGCTCTGGTTCATGGTGTAGAAGTGCAACGCGGGCACCCCCCCGTTGCGCAGTTGGTCACACAGATCGGTCACCACGTCCAGACCAAAGGCCTTGATGGACGCGGTGTCGTCGCCAAAGGCTTGAAGCCGCAATCGGATCCAGCGCGGGATTTCGGCGCCGCTGGCGTCCGAAAAGCGCATGAGCTGGGTGGAGCTGGTGATGGGCATGATGCCTGGCACCACCGGCACATCGGCGCCGAGCTTGTAGGCGTCGTCCACGAACCGGAAGTAGGCGTCGCTGTTGTAGAAATACTGGGTGATGGCCGAGTCGGCCCCGGCCCGTACCTTGGTGGCATAAGCCTGCAGGTCGGCGTCGGGTGACTTGGCCTGGGGGTGCACCTCGGGGTAGGCGGCCACTTCGATGTGGAAATCGCTGCCGGTCTCCGTCCGAATGAACGCCACCAGATCGCTGGCGTAGTGGAACTCACCACCGATGCCGTAGCCGCTGGGCAGGTCACCGCGCAAAGCCACCAGGCGTTTCACACCCATCGCTTTGAGGGTGGCCAGCTGTTCCAGCACGCTGGCTTTGGTGGCGCCGATGCAAGAGAAATGCGAAGCCGCCGCCACGCCTTCGGCATGAATGGCGCGCACGGTGTCAAACGTGCCTTGCTGGGTGGAGCCACCCGCGCCGTACGTGACGGAGCAAAACTCGGGTTTCACCGCGTAGAGCTGCTGTCGGACCAGGCGAAGCTTCTCGGCGCCTTCTGGCGTCTTGGGCGGAAAAAATTCAAAACTCAGGGGCAGGCCCATGTCAGGTCCTCCTTCGAAAAACGTTATGGTGTGCCGTTGGCTGCGTCAACCCGCCGCACGGGCCGACACAAAAAACTCGCGGTTGCCGTCACCGCCGGCGATCGGGCTTTCAAAATAGTCGAGCAGCTCCAGGGCATGGTCGCGGCAGGCTTGTTCCAGGCGCTCGCGCACCACGGCGTAGCTGGCGGGGTCTTTCACCAGGCCACCTTTGCCAATCTGGGCGGGCTGCAATTCAAACTGCGGTTTCACCAGCATCAGCAAGCGCCCGCCAGCTTTGAGCAAAGGCACGATGGCCGGCCACACCAGCGTCTGCGAAATGAACGACAGGTCGCCCACGATCAGGTCGAACCGTGCTTCGCCACCGCCTGCGGCGGCCAATGCCTCTGCGTCAAGTTCGCGGGCGTTGCATTTTTCAATGCACACCACGCGGGCATCGGCACGCAGCCGGGGGTGCAACTGGCCTTGGCCCACGTCCACACCCACCACCTGGGCGGCACCGCGGTGCAGCAAGCAGTCGGTGAAGCCGCCGCTGCTCTGGCCCACGTCCAGGCAGCGCATGCCCGTCACCGGCAGAGCCACCCGGCTCAGGGCGCCGTCCAGCTTCAGGCCGCCGCGTGAAACAAAGCGCGACTCGGCGCCGTCCAGCAACTCAAGCTCCACCGTCTCGCGCAACTCGTCGCCATTTTTAGCGACCACTTTCCAGTCGCCGCCCGACACGCGCCAACGCACGCCCGAAGCGATGAGCCGCTGGGACTGAGAACGTGACGCGGCCAGGCCGCGTTCCACGAGAAGCTGGTCAGCACGCATGAAGAACCGCAATCAAAACGAAACCCATGCCAGTCCGGCACGAAAAAGAGCGGCCCGCAGGCCGCTCACACCCAGGGCGCCGCAGGCGGCACACAGGTGAAACCATCAGTACCTGTAGGTGTTGGCCTTGTAAGGGCCTTGCTTGGGAACGCCGATGTAAGCGGCTTGCTCGTCGCTCAGCTCGGTCAGCTGGGCACCCACCTTCTTCAGGTGCAGGCGCGCCACTTTTTCGTCCAGGTGCTTGGGCAGCGTGTAGACCTTGCCCACGTCGTAACCGTCGGCATGGCAGAACAGTTCAATCTGCGCAATGGTCTGGTTGGCAAAGCTCGACGACATGACAAAGCTGGGGTGGCCGGTGGCGCAACCCAGGTTCACCAGGCGGCCTTTGGCCAACAAGATGATTTTCTTGCCGTCCGGGAACACCACATGGTCCACCTGCGGCTTGATCTCGTCCCAGGTCAGCTTTTCCAGCGAAGCCACGTCGATTTCGTTGTCAAAGTGGCCGATGTTGCAGACGATCGCCTGGTCTTTCATGGCCGCCATGTGCTCGTAGCGGATCACGTTCTTGTTGCCGGTGGCGGACACAAAAATGTCGCACTTGTCGGCGGCGTATTCCATGGTCACGACCTTGTAGCCTTCCATCGCGGCCTGCAGGGCGTTGATGGGGTCGATCTCGGTCACCCACACTTGGGCGCTCAGGGCGCGCAGGGCCTGGGCCGAGCCTTTGCCCACGTCGCCATAACCCGCCACCACGGCCACTTTGCCGGCGATCATCACGTCGGTCGCGCGCTTGATGGAGTCCACCAGCGATTCGCGGCAACCGTACAGGTTGTCGAACTTGCTCTTGGTGACCGAGTCGTTCACGTTGATGGCGCGGAACATGAGCGAGCCCTTGGCCGACATCTCGTTCAGGCGCAGCACGCCGGTGGTGGTTTCTTCGGTCACGCCAATGATCTGGGCGCTCTTGCGGCTGTACCAGGTGGCGTCCTGGGCCAGCTTCGCCTTGATGGCTGCGTACAGGCAGGTCTCTTCTTCGCTGGTGGGGTTGTCCAGCAGCGAGGCGTCTTTTTCAGCGCGCTTGCCCAGGTGCATGAGCAAGGTGGCGTCGCCGCCGTCGTCCAGGATCATGTTGGGGCCTTCGCCTTCGGTGCCGGCGGCGCCAAAGTCAAAGATGCGGTGGGTGTAGTCCCAGTAATCGGCCAGGGTTTCGCCCTTGATGGCGAACACCGGCGTGCCGGCGGCAGCAATGGCGGCAGCGGCGTGGTCTTGCGTCGAGAAGATGTTGCAGGAAGCCCAACGCACTTGTGCGCCCAGGGCTTGCAAGGTCTCGATCAGCACCGCCGTTTGAATGGTCATGTGCAGCGAGCCGGTGATGCGGGCGCCCTTCAGGGGCTGCTTGGCCGCGAACTCTTCGCGGATGGCCATCAGGCCCGGCATTTCGGTCTCGGCGATCTTGATTTCTTTGCGGCCCCAGTCGGCCAGGCCGATGTCGGCAATGACGCAGTCGGCGTTGACGGTGGAAGGTATGCGTGCGTTCATGGTTCGCTCCAAGGATGGTTGAATGAACCACCTCTGGTGCGGCAAACGGGCAAAAAAAAGCCCATCGCACCACAGGTGGATGAGCGTCGTTGCAGATGTTTCCGAGCCTCACGCCCCGCGCTGGCCGGTGGCCAGGGGTGCGCTGCAACGCTCCTCGGATCACTTCATTCTAGCGCAGTCCGGCTTTTTGCGTGTGTGAGAAACTGGCGCGCTTTCATGCCCCAGTTTGCCCATTCACCCCTTTCCAGCTGGCCTCTGGAGGCCCGCGCGCTCATTCAAGGCGTGCTGACCGACATTGACGACACCCTGACCACCGAAGGCGCCATCACGTCCGACGCGCTGGATGCCTTGCACCGTCTGCGGGCTGCTGGCCTGCCGGTGTTTGCCATCACCGGGCGCCCGGCGGGCTGGAGCGAGGCATTTGCCCTGGCCTGGCCGGTAAGCGCCATCGTGGCCGAAAACGGGGCGGTGGCCTTGTGGCGCGGCCCTGGTGGGGCGTTGTGCCGAGACTACCTGCAAGACGCGCCCACCCGCCAAAGCCACTTCAAGCGGTTGCAAGCCGTGGCTGCTCAAATCCAGGCCGAACTGCCCCAAGCCCGTCTGGCGCAAGACAGTGCGGGGCGGGAAACCGACATCGCCATTGACCACAGCGAGCACCACCACCTGCCCGAAGCCGACGTCCAGCGGGTGGTGCGCCTGATGCAAGCCCAGGGCCTCAACGCCACGGTGAGTTCCATCCACATCAACGGCTGGATCGGAGAGCACGACAAGCTGGCAGGCGCACGCTGGATCGTGCGCACGCAGCTGGGCCGCGAGCTGGACCACGAAACGGAGCGCTGGGTGTATGTGGGCGACTCCACCAACGATGCGCGCATGTTTGGCCACTTTCCGCACAGCGTGGGCGTGGCCAATGTGGCGCGGTTCTGGTACCAGCTTTCACACCGCCCCCGCTATGTGACGCAAGGCGAACGCGGCGCCGGGTTCACCGAAGTGGCGAACGCGGTGCTTGCCGCCCTAGAACGCTGAGCCGTGCCGTGAGCCTGCCAGCCTTGGCGTACCGAAACCGAAACCGAAACCGAAACCGAAACTGAGAGGAGCGAAGCAGACTCGGCTCAAGGGGCGGGACTGGCCACCGCCGCACCGCTGTGCGTCTCGGCTTGGTGCCTGGGGCGGTCCAGCACCCGGTCGGCCAGGCCACCGCCCACCCACATGCCCAGCAAGGTCAGCCAGGCCGTCACGGCAAAAATGGCGCCGCCGGTCATGCCGGCGCCCACGGCACAGCCCCCGGCCAGCATGGAACCAAAGCCCATGAGCACCGCGCCGATGATGTAACGCGGCATGGTGTAGCCCCCGCCAAAGCCTTCCAGCTTCAAGTCGCCACCCACCATCGCGCCCACCAGCGAGCCCAGAAACACGCCCGGCATGAGCCCCAGGCCAAAGGTCCATGGTTCGCCGGGTTCGCTCAGCACCCGCATCAGCCATTCGGCCGAAGGGCCGCTGAAGGTGAGACCTTGAATTTGCACCGGTTCAAAGGAGTTCGCCATCACCTGATAGGTGCCGGCCCAAGCCAGGGCCACCATGAGCCCGGTGCCAATGCCGCCGGCCCACTTCCAGAAGCCCCAACCGCTGTGGTGCGCAAAAAACAGCGCCGTGATCAGCCACACCGCCGCAAACACCAGCCCGTCCCAAGGGCCAGCGCCCACCAGTGACAACACGCTGCGCGCCGGGCCGCCGTCCACCACCCACCAGCTGGCCATGGCCTCGCGCAGCGGTGCCAACACGCCGCCCAGCGAAGCCTGGGCCACCACGGCAAAGATCAGCCCGGACAGCAAGGCGCGCAAGTTGCCATTGGCCGACAGCACCAGCAAGCGGCTGGCGCATCCGCGCGTCATGACCATGCCCACGCCAAAAATCAGGCCGCCCAGCAAGGCGCCCGACAAACTGCCCCGCGCCGACAGCTGGCGTGCCGTGCTCACGTCCAACCCGCCCGACACCACCAGCAGCTGCACACCCACCACCGCCGTGGCAAAGGCCAGCAACCACACCGCCAGCTTGTCGCCAAACTTGCCGTGCCAGAACTCAATGACCGCCGCGCGCAGGCAAAAGCGCGAGCGCTGGGCAAAAAAGCCGAAGCCCAGCCCCACCAGCAAGCCGCAAAGCGCCAACACCGCGGGTTCGCCCCGGCTTTCAATCCAGCCTGTCCAGTCCATTGCAGCTCCAATTATTTGTATATGCGTATTGGCGAATATTACGCCGAGGCCTGCGCGCCAGGTTGATCTTCAGCAAACTCCGTGCAACGTTTTCAACGGGTTAAGCTCAAACCTCGGTATTTTCTGAACCCGAAAGGACCCTTCAATGGCCATTCCCTGGCTGCTGGCCCTCAAAGTCATCCCCTGGGGCGACGTGATTGAACACGCGCCCAAGGTGCTCAACGCAGCGCGCAAGCTGATGGACCGTCAGCGCACCGAACCCGCGCCCGCGGTGACCACAACCGCCACCGCCGATCTGGTGGGCGACGCCCAACCCAGCCTGGGCGAGCTGAAAAACCGGCTGATTGCCGCCCAGGTGCAGCTGGACCGGCACGCCGAGATGCAAGCACAGCTCACCCAGACGCTGACCGAACTCGCCGAACAAAACGCGCGGCTGGTCAGCGCGGTGGAACTCCTGCGGGTGCGTACCCGCATGCTGCTGTGGGGTGCTGCGGCGCTGGTGTTGGCGGTGGTGTGGCTGGCTTTGCGCTGAACGACGCCAGCCGTTTTCAAACCACCCTCAACCACCCTCCCCGCGCTGCACGCTCAGCGAAGCGTCGCAGCCCACACCCGCCGCAATCCAGCGGCGGCCCAGACGGCGCAGCAGCGGCGCAGCCCAGCGCCAGCGCGTGCCCAAAACACCCTCGGCATCGCTGATCGCCCCGCAGCGATAGAGGCGTTGAGCAGCATCCCAACGCAGCGCATCACATGCCCCCACCCGCTTGCGTGAAATGAGTTGCCCCAACGGACAAGGCTCGGCCAGGCAACACAAGCCACAGCCGTTGCATGGCAAGCCCAACGCCGGTTTGGACGGGGCCGCGGGGTGGATGTGGATGACTTGATGGGATTCCAAGGACGACCTCACGACGGCTTCGACAAGCTCAGCCCGCTCCCCCGCATCAGGCCCTGGCCAACACCGGCCCCAGCACCTTGCCGGTGTGTGTGCCCAGCTGCACCACATCCTCCGGAGGTGCCGCCGCCACGATGAGACCGCCACCGCCGCCGCCCTCCGGCCCCAGGTCGATGATCCAGTCGGCTTCGGCCATCACGTCCAGATCGTGTTCGATCACGACCACGCTGTGCCCGCCGTCCACCAGGCGGTGCAGCACGCGAATCAGCTTTTCCACATCGGCCATGTGCAGCCCCACCGTGGGTTCGTCCAACACATAGAGCGTGTGCGGCGCCTTCTGGCCACGCCGGCCCACGTCGTCGCGCACCTTGCTGAGTTCGCTCACCAGCTTGATGCGCTGGGCCTCGCCGCCGCTGAGCGTGGGGCTGGGCTGGCCGAGCGTGAGGTAGCCCAGGCCCACGTCTTTCAGCAGCTGCAGCGGGTGGCTGATGTTGGGCATGGCGGCGAAGAATTCCACCGCTTCGTCCACTTCCATCTGCAGCACGTCGCCGATGCTTTTGCCTTTCCAGCTGACGGCAAGGGTCTCGGGGTTGAAGCGCGCACCGTGGCACACCTCGCAGGGCACTTTCACGTCGGGCAGAAAGCTCATTTCGATGGTGCGCATACCTTGGCCTTCGCAGCCCGGGCAGCGGCCTTCGCCGGTGTTGAAGCTGAAGCGGCCCGGCCCGTAGCCGCGCGCTTTGGCTTCCAGCGTGTCGGCAAACAGCTTGCGCACCGTGTCCCAGAAGCCGATGTAAGTGGCGGGGCAGCTGCGCGGGGTTTTGCCAATGGGGGTCTGGTCGACTTCGAGCACGCGGTCGACCACTTCGGCGCCCAGCAGTTTGTCGCAGCCGACCCAGGTGGGGCGTTCGCCTTTTTCGTCCCAGGCGGTGCGGCCTGCAAAGGTGCTGCGTTGGCTGACGGCGGCGGCCACGTTGGTGAGCAGCACGTCGCGGGCAAAGGTGGACTTGCCGGAACCGCTGACGCCGGTGATGACCACCAGGCGCTGCAGCGGGACGGTGGCGGTGAGGTTCTGCAGGTTGTGCAGGCGGGCGCCGCGGACTTCGAGCCAGTGGTTATCGAGCTGGATGGGCGCGAGAGGTGTGGGCGTTGACACCGCTGAAATGGGGTCAGAGCCCGATTTCGTTCGGCGCTTAGCACTCCGCTCAGGCGGCTGTCCTGCATCGGGATCTGACCCCTTTTCAGCTGTCGCCACCTCTCCAGCCGCAGTCGACACAAGCCGCCTGGGTTGCAGCGGATGCTTCATGGCGTGCAGCAGGTAGCGGCCGGTCACCGACTCGGCGCTGGCCGAGAGATCGGCCACCGTGCCCTGCGCCACCACGCGACCACCACGTTTGCCGGCGCTGGGGCCGATGTCGATGATGTGGTCGGCGCGGCGGATGGTGTCTTCGTCGTGCTCCACCACCACCAGCGTGTTGCCCATGTCGCCGAGCTTGTGCAGGGCGTTGAGAAGGATGGCGTTGTCGCGCGCGTGCAGCCCAATGGTGGGCTCGTCCAGCACGTAACACACGCCCTGCAGGTTGCTGCCCAGCTGCGCCGCCAGGCGAATGCGCTGCGCTTCGCCGCCGCTCAGTGTGGGGGCGCCACGGTCGAGCGTGAGGTAGTTCAGGCCCACTTCTTCCAGGAAGGCGAGGCGGCTCTCAATTTCGGGCAACAGGTCGCGGGCAATGTCGGCCTCGCGGGGGCTGAGTACGGCCTCTTTCAGCAAACCCTGCACCCAGCTGCGGACCTCGTTCACCGACAAACGCGCCACGTCGGTGATGCCCAGACCGGCCTGACCCGTCTTCGCCTGTGCGCCAAACTTCACCGCCCTCGCCTGCGCATTCAGCCGCGTGCCTTCGCAAGCCGGGCAAGGCCGGTCCACCAGATCTTCCACCTCGGGCTCGGCAAAGCTCTGCTCGCGGCCGCGCTCCTTGTCGTCGCGCACCGAGTCGTCCAACGCCTTGCGCTGCTCGCGCGAGAGCGCCAGACCGGTGCCCACGCAGTCAGGGCACCAGCCGTGTTTGCTGTTGTACGAAAACAGGCGCGGGTCCAGCTCGGGGTAGCTGGTGGCGCAGACCGGGCAGGCGCGGGTGGTGGAAAACACTTCCAGCTTGCCCAGCCCCACGGTGGAGGTGCCGTCGGCCAGCGCCTGGGACAGGCCGTCCAGCGGGTGCAACACATGTACCTGCCCTTTACCGATTTCCAGCGCCTTGGTCAGCTGCGTGCGCAGCCAGGCTTCGTCAGCGGGGTTCACCACGCCGTCGGCCACGGGCAGTTCAATGGTGTGTTCTTTGAAACGATCGATGCGCGGAAAACCGGTGGTGGGTAAAAATTCGCCGTCCACCCGCAGGTGGGTGTGGCCGCGCGGGCGCGCCCAGTCGGCCAGCTCGGTGTAGACACCCTTGCGGTTCACGACCAGCGGCGCGAGCAGGCCAATGTGCTGGCCCTTGTAGCGCTGAAGAATGGCGGCAGCGATGCTGTCGGGGCTCTGCGGCATCACGGCTGCGCCATCGTGTACGCAGTGCTGCGTGCCCAGCTTCACATAGAGCAGGCGCAGAAAGTGCCACACCTCGGTGGTGGTGCCCACCGTGCTTTTGCGACCGCCGCGGCTGAGCCTCTGCTCAATCGCCACCGTGGGCGGAATGCCGTAGACCGCGTCCACCTCGGGCCTCCCGGCCGGTTGCACGATGCTGCGCGCGTAGGCGTTGAGCGATTCGAGGTAACGCCGCTGGCCTTCGTTGAACAAAATGTCAAACGCCAGCGTGGACTTGCCCGAGCCGCTCACGCCCGAGATCACGTTGAACTGGCCGCGAGGGATGTCCACGCTCAGGTTTTTGAGGTTGTGCTCCTTGGCGTTGACGATGCGGATGGCATTGCTGTGACCTTCCTGGCGCGCCGCCGCCGCATGCTGGCGCTGGGGCTGCTGCAGGTAGTCCGTCAACCGGCCTTCGTGCACCGCGTGCACTTCGCCCATGGACGCCGCGTAATCGCGCAGCGCCTTGGCGGTGTGACTGGTGGGGTGCAGCCGCACCTCTTCCGGCGTGCCTTCGGTCACGATCAGGCCACCGGCCACGCCACCTTCGGGACCGAGGTCAACCAGCCAGTCGGCGGCGCGAATCACGTCCAGGTTGTGCTCGATCACGATCAGCGAATGACCCGCGTCGAGCAGCTTGCGCAGGCTGCGCATGAGTTTGGCGATGTCGTCAAAGTGCAGGCCGGTGGTGGGCTCGTCGAACAGAAACAGCGTGCCTTTGCGCGACAACGGCTGGCGGCTGGCGCTGGCCGTTTTCGCGGCTTCAGCCAGAAAGCCTGCGAGCTTCAAGCGCTGCGCTTCGCCGCCCGACAGCGTGGGCACCGGCTGGCCCAGTTTCACGTATTCCAGACCCACGTCCACGATGGGCTGCAGCGCGCGAATAACGTCGCGGTCGGCCGCAAACAGCGCAGCGGCTTCGCTCACTGTGAGGTCCAGCACGTCGGCCACGTTGAGCAAACGCCCGCCGCGCTCGATGCGCACTTCGAGAATTTCGGGCCGGTAGCGTTTGCCATCGCAGTCGGGGCAACGCAAATACACGTCGCTCAAAAACTGCATTTCCACATGCTCGAAACCCGAACCGCCGCAGGTAGGGCAGCGCCCATCGCCACTGTTGAAGCTGAACTTGCTCGCCGTGTAGCTGCGCTGGCGCGACAGCGGTGCGTCTGCAAACAGGGCGCGCACGGCGTCCCACGCGCCCACGTAGCTCACCGGGTTGGAACGCGCGGTCTTGCCAATCGGCGACTGGTCCACGAACACCACTTCACTCAGGTGGTCGGCCCCCAGCAGGCGGTCGTGTGCGCCCGGTGCGTCGGTGGACTTGCCGAAGTGGCGCAGCAGGGCGGGTGCAAGCACGTCCTGGATCAGGCTCGACTTGCCCGAGCCCGAGACACCGGTGACCACCACCAGGCGCTGCAACGGGAACTCCACACTCACGTTTTGCAGGTTGTGCTCGCGTGCGCCTTCCAAAATCAGGCGGTGCGTGCTGTCGGTCACCATGCGCTTGAAACCCATGCCCACGGTCTTGCGCGCGCCCAGATAAGCGCCGGTCAGTGTGTCGGCGCTGCGAATGGCTTCGGGCGTGCCGTCGAACACGATTCTGCCGCCCCGCTCGCCCGGGCCGGGGCCCATGTCGATCAGCCGGTCGGCGGCGAGCATGACGGCTGGGTCGTGCTCCACCACCACCAGCGTGTTGCCCGCATCGCGCAGGCGCAGCATGGCCTCGTTGATGCGCGCCATGTCGCGCGGGTGCAGGCCGATGCTGGGTTCGTCCAACACAAACAGCGTGTTCACCAGCGAGGTGCCGAGCGCCGTGGTGAGGTTGATGCGCTGCACCTCGCCGCCGCTGAGCGTGCGGCTCTGGCGGTCCAGCGTGAGGTAGCCAATGCCCACCTCACACAGGTAACGGATGCGGGTGTTGATTTCTTCAAACAGCAGACGCACCGCCTGCGCCTGGCCGGCACCGGCCAGGTCGGAACCCGCCGGGACCAGCGTCTTGTCCAGCGCGGCAAAGAACACCCGCAGTTTGTCCAGCGGCAGCAGCATCAGGTCGTGCAGGCACAGGCCGGGCAAGGCTTCCAGCTGCGCGCGCGACCACTTCACACCCTTGGGCAAATAGCGTTTTTCGGGCGGCAGCACCGCGTCGGCCTGGGCTTTGGTGCCGATGCGCCACAACAGGCTGTCGGTTTTCAGGCGCGCGCCGCCGCAGCTGGGGCATTCGGTGTAACTGCGGTACTTGGACAAGAGCACCCGGATGTGCATCTTGTACGCCTTGCTCTCCAGGTATTCAAAGAAACGGTCCACACCAAACCAGTGCTGGCTCCATTTGCCGTTCCAGTTGGGCGAGCCCGTTTTCACCCAATGCTGCTGCTCGGGCGTGAGCTTGTTCCAGGGCGTGTCGCGCGGTATGCCCGCCGCCTCGGCGTGGCGCATCAGGTCGTCTTGCGCCTCTTTCCAGGCTGGCGTTTGAAACACCTTGATGGCACCACCACGCAACGTGAGCTTGTCGTTCGGAATAACCAGGCCGTAGTCCACCCCGATGACGCGCCCAAACCCCCGGCAGGCGTCACAGGCGCCCACGGCGGAGTTGAACGAAAACATCGACGGCGCGGGGTCGGTGTAGCGGATGTCGCTTTCCGGGCAGTGCAGGCCGGTTGAGAACCGCCAGATCTGTTCAGCGCCCTCTTCGGGCAAGACATAAACCATCAACTTGCCACTGCCGCGCTTGAGGCCAGCCTCTATCGCTTCCAACACCCGGGCCTGCTCGGCGGTGCCCATGCGGAAACGGTCGGCCACCACGTCAAGCACTTTGAGCGACTCACTGGCAGCGGGCCCTTTGGGCGCCTTGGCTTTGGTGGTCTTGGCAGCCTTTGCATCGGGCGCGGGTGCCGCGCGCTGCACGGTGCGCTCGGCCTGTACCCGCGTGTAACCGCTGGCCGAGAGCCATTGCTCGATCTCTTCCGGCGTGGTGCTGGCGGGCAATTCCACCGGAAACGTCACCACCAGCCTCGGGTCATTGAGCGCTAAACAGCGCTTCTGCAACTCCGCATAGATCGACTCCGGCGAATCGTGTCGCACCGGCAGCGCGGTCTCGCGGTCGAACAGATCAGCCCCGCGCGCAAACAAGAGCTTGAGGTGGTCGTTCAGCTCGGTCATCGTGCCCACGGTGGAGCGCGAGCTGCGCACCGGGTTGGTCTGGTCGATGGCGATGGCGGGCGGCACGCCGTCCACCCGGTCCACGGCCGGCTTGTCCATGCGGTCGAGGAACTGGCGCGCGTAGGCGCTGAAGGTTTCCACGTAGCGGCGCTGGCCTTCGGCAAACAGCGTGTCAAATACCAGGCTGGACTTGCCCGAACCGCTCGGCCCCGTCACCACCGTGAGCTCGCCCGTGCGGATGTCGAGGTCGATGTTCTTCAGGTTGTGCTGGCGCGCACCGCGGATGCGAATCAACCCGGTGCCGCCTTCGGCAGATCGGTTGCCATTGGTGTTGCCAAGCGCAACAGACGAAGACGGGGTGGCAGCGACTTCAGGGTCGGCGGGCGGGAAAGCGTCGGACATGCAGCGGCTCCAGTGGGGGAGCCAAACATTCTACGGAGGCGCAGCCAACCCGGCGCTTTGGTGCGTCATATCCCCAATGCAAAGGCTTCACTCGGGCGGGCCTGGCACCGGTGAAGCAAGAAAAGCTTGCGCGCGACAAACCCGACTTTTCTGCGCTCACGGGCCGGGTCTTTCAGGCCGACGCGGTGAAAGCGGTGCGTGCTGCGGGCGCACCGGTGGTCACGCTGTCCAACAACGCGTCCGACGGTTTCATCCAACCGCTGGGCGATCACGCGCGCGGCGTGATCGTGACCCAAGTGTTGCCCAACGAACGCTCCGTGGCGTTTCCATTGATCAAGGAAGCACAGGATCTGGCCAAAGCGAAGGGGCTCGACGGTGTGTTGCCCGCCATGATGGAAGGCTTTGACGCCGCCAAGGTGCTCCGCCAAGGTGCTGTTAGAAGGTCTGCGGCGCGCGGGGCCCAACCCGACCCCGGCGGCACTGCGCGACGCGCTGGAAAGCATGCGCAACTTCAACATTGGGGGCCTGTCGATCAGCGACAGCCCCACCAACCACACCGGTCTGGATTTCGCCGACCGGTCTATCGTTGGCGCCTCGGGGCGGTTTCGGCGCTGAAGAGATAGCCCCACGCTCCACCGCTGCGCGGATCGCCGCCCCCCCGAGGGGGCTGGGCCTGCCTTGGGGCGGCCCGGCGGCTGGCCCCTGTGCTGCGCAGGCTCAGCCGCTCAGGACTTGACGATCAGCACCGGCACTTTGGCATGCGTGAGCACCTTTTGCGCCACGCTGCCCAAGATGAGCGCCTTGATGCCCTGGCGGCCGTGGGAGCCCATGACCACCAGATCGCAGCCCTCAGCGTCGGCGGTTTCCAGAATGCCTTCGTAGACCACATTGCGTTCAATGGTGTCGCCGGCAAAGGTCACGCCTTCGGCGGCACACACTTTGCCCACCGCGTCGAGCGCCTGGCTGGCAGCGGCCTTGGCTTCCGTCAGGTAGGCCTGCAAACCCACAGCCGACGCATCGCCAATGCCGATGTAGGGAAACGGATCGATCACGTACACACCAATCATCTGGGCGCCCTGGCTTTTGGCCAGTTGGGCGGCGGTGTTGGCCGCGATGGCCGCTTGCGAGGAGCCGTCGGTGGGCACGAGAATTTTTTTGAACATGGCGAGTCTCCGGGTGGGTGAAGGCATGACAGGTAACCGAGCGGGGTTGAACACCCGGCCACCACGAAAAGCTATCTTACCGGCCCATGGCGGCGCAGCGCTTGAGACGTATCAAGAAACGGGCTGCCGGGTAGCTCAGGCGCTGGCCGCACACACGTTGACCGCGCAGTATTTCAGTTCCGCGATCTTGCCCACCGGGTCGAGCGCCGGGTTGGTGAGCAGGTTGGCGGCGGCTTCGGCGTAGGCAAACGGGATGAACACGGTGTCGCGTGGCATGCCCTGGTCCAGCCGCACCGCCAGCACCACGCTGCCGCGGCGCGATTGCACCAGGGCGTTGTCTCCTGCGGCCAGGCCGTTGCGGGCGGCGGTGTCGGGGTGCAGGCTCACCACCGGGCCTGGTTCCACCGCGTCCAGCACCTGGCTGCGCCGCGTCATGCTGCCGGTGTGCCAGTGCTCCAGTTGGCGTCCGGTGATGAGCACCAGCGGGTAGTCGGCGTCGGGCGTCTCGGCCGGTGGCGTGAGCGCGGCGGGCACCAGCCGGGCCTTGCCGGTGGGCGTGGGAAAGTGGTCGGTGAACACCACCGGCTGGCCGGGGTCGGCCTCGTTGTTGACGGGATAGGTGACGGCGCCCTCGCGCTGCAAGCGCGCCCACGACAAGCCGCTGATGCTGGGCATCAGCGCGCGCATTTCTTCAAATACGGCGCCAATGCCTTCGCTGGCTTGCGCGCTGGCGGTGCCGTCGGGCGCCACACCGTAGGCCCAGGCCAGGCCGAGGCGGCGCGCCAGTTGTTCGGTGATCCAGGCGTCGGCCCGCGCCTCGCCGGGCGCCGCCACGGCCTTGCGGCCCAGTTGCACACAGCGATCGGTATTGGTGACGCTGCCGGTTTTCTCAGGCCAGGCGGTGGCGGGCAGCACCACGTCGGCCAGGCTGGCCGTTTCGGTCAGAAAAATGTCTTGCACCACCAGGTGCTGCAGCCGGGCCAGCGCTTCGCGGGCATGGGTGGCGTCGGGGTCGCTCATGGCGGGGTTTTCGCCCTGAACGAGTATGGCGCGGATCTGTCCGTCAAACGCAGCGTTGACGATTTCCACCACCGTCAGGCCGGGCTCGCTGCCCAGCGTGCCGGGCGGCACACCCCAGAGCTGCTCGGCTTGGGCGCGCACCGCGGGTTCGCTCACGCGCTGGTAGTCGGGCAGCACCATGGGGATCAGGCCGGCGTCGCTCGCGCCCTGCACGTTGTTTTGCCCGCGCAAGGGGTGCAAGCCGGTGCCGGGGCGGCCAATCTGGCCGGTAATGAGCGACAGGGCGATGAGGCAACGCGCGTTGTCCGTGCCGTGGGTGTGCTGGCTCACCCCCATGCCCCACAGGATCATGCTGTTGCCCGCCGTGGCGTAGGCGCGGGCCACCTCGCGCAGGGTGGCGGCGTCGATGCCGCACACCGGCGCCATGGCTTCGGGCGAAAAGTCGGCCACATGGGCCTTGAGCTGCGCAAAGTCCAGCGTGTGCTGCTCGATGTAAGCGGTGTTGGCCAGCCCTTCAAAAATGATGGTGTGCAGCAGCGCGTTGAGCAAGGCCACGTCGGTGCCGGGCTGAAAGCCCAGGTGTTTCCAGGCGTGGCGGGCGAGCTCGGTGCGACGCGGGTCGGCCATCACCAGACGGGTGCCGCGTTTCACCGCGTTCTTGATCCAGGTGGCGCCCACTGGGTGGTTTTGCGCCGGGTTGGCGCCGATGATGAGCACGAAGTCGGCGTATTGCACATCGCGCAGCGGGTTGGTGACAACGGCCGAGCCCAGGCCTTCCATGAGCGCGGCCACGCTGGAAGCGTGGCACAGCCGGGTGCAGTGGTCCACGTTGTGCGTGCCAAACGCGGTGCGGATGAGCTTCTGAAACAGGTAGGCTTCTTCGTTGGTGCCCTTGGCCGAGCCGAAGCCGGCCACCGGCCCCAGGCGCCCACGCTCAGAGGTGCTGGCCATGGCGCGCTGAAAGCCGGCGACGGCAGCGTCCAGGGCTTCGTCCCAGGTGGCTTCGCGAAACAGCTCGCTCCAGTGGCGGTGCATCACGTTGGTGGGATCTTTGGGCGCATCGACACGGCGCACCAGCGGCTTCGTCAAGCGTTCGGGGCTGTGGGCGTAGTCGAAACCAAAGCGGCCTTTCACGCACAAACGCTCTTCGTTGGCCGGGCCGCCTGCGCCCTCGACGTGTGCAATTTTTCCGTCGCTGACGTGGTAGGTGAGCTGGCAGCCCACACCGCAGAACGGGCACACCGAGTCCACCTGCTGCTGCGAGGCATGGGCGTAGGCGCCGTTGGCCGGTGCAATGGCGCCGGTAGGGCAGGCCTGCACGCATTCGCCGCAGGCCACACAGGTGCTGGCGCCCATGGGGTCGTTCTGGTCAAACACGATCTGCGCATGGCCACCGCGAAACGCCAGGCCCAGCACGTCGTTGCCCTGCGTCTCGCGGCAAGCGCGGATGCAGCGGGTGCACTGAATGCAGGCATCCAGGTTGACGGCCATGGCAGGGTGGCTGGTGTCTGGCAACACCGGCGCCCGCGCTGGAAAACGCCCCGGCGCAGCGCCCGCCACCTGCGCCCAGTGGGCCAGTTCACTGTCGTGTTTCAGCGCCTGGGTGTCGGGCGCATCGGACAGCAACAGCTCCAGCACGGTTTTTTGCGCGGCGCTGGCGCGCGGGCTGTCGGTGGTCACCGCCATGCCCGGCTGCGGTGCACGGCAGCACGATGGCGCCAACACGCGTTCGCCCGCCACCTCGACCACGCAGGCGCGGCAATTGCCGGGGCTGCGCAGGCCATCGGTGTGGCACAGGTGGGGAATGGCCACGCCCACGCGCTGCGCCACTTTCAAAATGCTTTCGCCTGGCGCGGCTTCCACCGGCTGGCCGTTGAGCGTGAAGGCCACGGGGGCCTGATCCTGGGGCAGGTCTGCGGCGTTCATGCGGTCACCTTGGTGGCTGTGGAATCTGTGGCAACAGCGGTGGCGCTTGTGCAGGTCACCTCGTGCGCAAAGTAGCGCAACACCGAGTCCATCGGATTGGGTGCGGCCTGGCCCAGTCCGCAGATGGAGGCATCGCGCATGACCTGCGAGAGCTCGCCGAGCAGCGGCGCGTCCCACACCGGGGATTGCATCAGCTGCACGGCCTTGGTGGTGCCGGCGCGGCACGGCGTGCATTGGCCGCACGACTCGTGTTCAAAAAACCGCATCAGATTGAGCGCGGCGCTGCGTGCGCTGTCGTGCTGGCCCATCACCACCACCGCCATGGAACCCAGAAACGCGCCGTGCTCGGCCAGGGTGTCAAAGTCCAGTGGCACGTCGGCCAGCGCCGCTGGCAAGATGCCGCCCGAGGCGCCACCGGGCAGGTAGGCGTAGAGCGTGTGGCCTTCGGCCATGCCGCCCGCGTATTGGTCCACCAACTCGCGCAGCGTGATGCCCGCCGGTGCCAGGTAAACGCCCGGCTGGCGCACCCGGCCCGACACCGAGAAACGCCGCAAGCCGCTGCGCCCGCGCAGGCCGTGTGCCGCCAGCCAGGCGCCGCCTTTGCCCAGAATGTCGGGCAGCCACCACAGCGTTTCCAGGTTGTGCGCCAGCGTGGGCCGGCCAAACACGCCGTGGGTGGCCACGATGGGCGGGCGCAGGCGCGGCAGGCCGCGCTTGCCTTCCACCGACTCGATAAGGGCCGACTCCTCACCGCAGATGTAGGCACCCGCGCCGCGCCGCAGCTCGATCTGCGGCGGGGTGTAGCCGGGGTATTGCAGCGCCAGGCCCTGCAGCCGGGCGTGCAAACTGGTGAGCTCGCGTTCCAGCAGGCCGCGTGCGTCGTGGTATTCGTCGCGCAAATACAGCCAGATGCGCTCAGCACCCACCACCTGCGCGGCAATCAGCATGCCTTCCAACACCTGGGGCGCGCCACCCTGCGGGCTGGTGAGCACATGGCCGTCTTTGAAGGTGCCCACCTCGCCCTCGTCGATGTTGACCACCATGTAACGCGGCCCGGGCTGGGCGCGCACGGTTTCCCATTTGCGCCAGGCCGGAAAGCCCGCGCCACCCAGGCCGCGCAGGTTCGAGGTTTTCAGTTCGGCCAGCACCTGTTCCGGGCTCAGTTCGCCAGACAGCAGGCGCTGCAATTGCGGCAATTCGGACTGCACCGGTTCGGGCAGCTGGCGCGGCACCGTTTCCCCGCGCGCCAGCAAGTCGTTGACCGCGTCCACGCTGGCGTGTGGCAGCTGGCGCTGACCCACGCAGGCCGCCGGCGCGCTGTGGCACTGGCCAATGCACGGCGCCGCCTGCACCCGCACAGCCCGGTTGCCCGATAGCTCCGCCTGCAGATCACGCAACAAGCCGTCGCCACCGGCCATCGCACACGACAGACTGGTGCAGACCCGCACCACCGTTTCAGGCACGGGCGCATCGTCGCTCACCACCTCGAAGTGGTGGTAAAAGCTGGCCACCTCAAACACCTCCACCTGGCTCAAGCGCAAGCGCTCGGCCAGCGCGACCAGCTGGCCGTGGCGCAGCGCGCCTTCGGCATCTTGCAGGCGGTGCAGGTGCTCAATCAGCAGGTCGGCTCGTGGCGCCAGCCCTTCGCACAGCGCGGCCACACGCTCGCGCGCGGCGGGCGCCACCTGCCGGCCCTTGGGCGTGTAGCGCGGGCGGGCACGGACGGTCTCGGCCGGGCGAATGGGAATGACCAACGGGGTTCGGGTGGTGCTTGACATCGTTTCAGCGTAGCACCGGGGCGCCGTTCAAATATGTTCATAATTTCATAAAGTCAAACCGGAACGCCCCACACCATGCTGCGCATCACCTTGCAACCCCAATGGCACATCGGCCGCGACGGTGACGAGGGCGCCGCGGCTCTGGACGCCAACGCCCTGCTGCAGCTGCTGGCGGCGGTGCAGTCGTCGGGCAGCATCGCGCAGGCAGGGCGCGAAGTGGGTTTGTCTTACCGGCACGCCTGGGGGCTGCTGCAACAGGCCGAGGCGCTGCTGGGCGAACCGCTGCTGACGCGGGGGCGGGGCCGCGGCTCGGCGCTCACGCCGCTGGCGCAGCAGCTCATCTGGGCCGACACCCGCATTGGCGCGCGGCTGCAGCCGCTGCTGGCGTCGCTGGCGTCTGAACTGGAAGGCGAGCTGGGCCGTGTGCAGCGCCGCGAGCAGGCGGTGCCGCGCCTGCATGCCAGCCACGGCTTTGCTGTGGCCGCGCTGCACGAGCAGCTGACCGCGCGCCAGGTGGCCGTGGAACTGCGCTACCGCAACAGCCTGGAGGCGGTGGCGGCGCTGGCGCAAGGCGACTGCGACCTGGCGGGTTTTCATGTGCCGCTGGGTGAGTTTCAGCCCGCAGCGGCACAGCGCTACCAGGTGCTGCTGCAGCCCGGTGCGCACCGCCTGGTGCACTTGGCCGTGCGCACCCAGGGCCTGTTTGTGGCGCCCGGCAACCCGCTGGGTATTCGCGGGCTGGACGACCTGAAGCGGCGCGAGCTGCGCTTTGTGAACCGGCCCGAAGGCTCGGGCACGCGGGTGCTGACCGAGCTGCTGCTGCAGCGCCACGGCATCGCGCCGCGCCGGGTGAGCGGCTTTGAGAACACCGAACTCACGCACGCGGCCGTAGCGGCTTTCGTGGCCAGTGGCATGGCCGACGTGGGCATTGGCGTGCAAACCGCAGCGCACCGCTTTGGGCTGCATTTCATACCGCTGCTGAAGGAACGCTACTTTTTTGCCGTGCCCACAGAAGCCCTCGCACGTGCCGACATGCGGCCGGTTCTGGCGGTGCTGCAGTCGCCCGCGTTTCGGGCGCGGGTGTCGGCGCTGAAGGGCTATGAAGCGGCGGGCACGGGGCAGGTGCTGACGCTGGCCGACGCGTTCGGGAGCTAAAACAGGCGTCCATCGAAAGCCGTCAACCGGCTGAAAAAGCGATCAAAAAAAAACATCGCCATGCGCCTGAAGACCCACATTTTCGGCCGAAAAAATCGACTTGGAACAGCCCTTTTCTTCATGTATCCGATGGCAAAAGTTCAACGCCCGAAGGCGGTGAATTGCGGCAGCACACCGCCCGAAAAAACCCAAAGGGTTGCGCTGACCCGCTCAGAGGGGTAGACTAAAAAAAGCAAAGGGGCACCGCCCTTTCATGCAAACAGTGCGCTTGCTTTGCCTTTCAGGCAGCCCCAGCATCCACTGATCTCGTTCAACGGCCATTGGGTCGCTTGAGTTTTTTTGTAGGTCCCTGCACCAGGGGCCGACCGGCCAGAAACACCGCTTCGCAGCGTTGGATCGAACCGGCTCGCCAGAAGCCTCGCCTTGCGTTCTCGCAACGGGACTTCACCACAAACAACCCACGGCATGACCCATACCGACAGGACCACCCACACCTCCCCATCCCCTTTTGTTTTTCGTGCTGCAGGCCCCAGCGATGGCGCTGCCGTCTGGCGCTTGGTGCAAGCAACCGGCGCGCTCGAACCCAACACCCCGTATTGCTACCTGCTGCTGGTCACAGACTTCGGTGACACCTGCCTGGTCGCGGAACAAGACGGTGAGGTGGTGGGCGTGGTGCTCGGCTACCACCCGCCGCGCGAGCCGGAGACGGCGTTTGTCTGGCAGATCGGCGTGATGCCGGCCCTGCGCGGACGTGGCTTGGGCCTGCGCATGCTGCAGGCATGGATGGCGTTGCCAGCCAACGCCCACTGCGAATGGGTCACCGCCACGGTGGCCGAAGACAACCCGGCCTCTCGGGCCTTGTTTGGCCGGCTGGCCGCCACACACCAGACCCGGTGCGAGGTGCTGCCGCACTTTCTCGCTGACCAGTTTCCGCACGAGCATCCCGCTGAACCGCTGTACCGGATCGGCCCGCTTGCGCGTGGCGTGCCCGCGCACGCCTGACCCCGCGCACTGCGACGGCCTGCAATGGGCCGGTGTTGCACACATCCCGTCCTGGGGCGCAGTGCATTTGGCATTTTTTGAAAGGATCCCGCCATGAATATTTTTGAACAACACGAGTCCGAGGTGCGTGGCTATTGCCGCAGCTTTCCTGCCGTGTTTGCATCAGCCAAGGGCGCATGGATGACCGACAACAAAGGCCGCCGCTACCTGGACTTTTTCAGTGGCGCTGGCGTGCTGAACTACGGCCACAACCCCGACAAGATCAAGCAAGCCTTGCTCGCTTACCTGGTGCGAGACGGCATCACCCACACGCTGGACATGTACAGCGAAGCCAAGGAAGCGTTTATTCAACGCTTTCACGACGTGATCCTGCAGCCACGCGGGCTGTCCTACAAATTTCAGTTCCCCGGCCCGACTGGCACCAATGCGGTGGAAGCTGCGCTCAAACTGGCACGCAAAGCGACCGGGCGTGAACAGGTGGTGGGCTTCACCAACGCCTTTCATGGCATGACGCTGGGGGCGCTGGCCGTGACCGGCAACGGCTTCAAGCGCGCCGGCGCAGGGGTGAGCCTGAACCACGCCACGTCGATGCCATTTGATGGCTACATGGGCACCGACACCGACACGCTGGATTACTTCGAGTCAATGATCATCGACGGTGGCAGCGGCATGGAGTTGCCTGCGGCCGTGATTCTGGAAACGGTGCAGGCGGAGGGTGGCGTGAACGTGGCCAGCGTCGAATGGATTCGGCGTTTGCGCGAGATCACGGCACGCCACGGCATTGTGCTGATCGTGGACGACATCCAGGTGGGCTGCGGGCGCACCGGCCACTTCTTCAGCTTTGAAGAGGCCGGCATCGTGCCCGACATGGTGACGCTGTCGAAGTCGCTCTCGGGCTATGGCCTGCCGCTGGCGCTGGTGCTGATCAAACCGGAGCTGGACCAATGGGCTCCGGGCGAGCACAACGGCACCTTCCGAGGCCACTGCCCGGCGTTTGTCACCGGTACCGCCGCCCTGAGTTTTTGGACCAACACCTTGCTGCAGGACGCCGTGGGCCAGAAAAGTGCCCTGGCATTTGATCGCCTGCACCAGATGCTGAAACGCCAGGGGGTGGAGGCACCCGTGCGTGGCCGCGGACTGATTCAGGGCGTCGAGTTCGCAGAACCGGGCCTGGCCACACGCATTTCGCAAGCCTGCTTCGAACGCGGGCTGATCATTGAAACCGCCGGCATCGACGACCAGGTGCTCAAGCTATTGCCCAGCCTGACCATCAAGGAAGGCGAATTGCTGCATGGACTCGACACCATCGAAACCAGCCTGCAGGCCGTTCTGCGCCAGGACATGCGCAAAGCCGCCTGAACGCTGAACCCGCACCCGCACCCGCACCCGCACACAAACCAAACAAAGGACACAAGCACATGATCGTCAAACACCTCGAAGACATTCTGAACACCAGCGCCGACGTGGACGCCGAAGGCTGGACCAGCCGCCGCCTGATTTACAAAGACGCAGGCATGGGCTACTCGGTCAACGACACGATCATCAAGCCCGGTGCCGTGCTGGAAATGGAATACAAAAACCATTTCGAGACCGTGTATTGCATTGAAGGTGCCGGCGAGATCACCGATCTGGCCACCGGCCAAACGCACGACATCCGGGTCGGCACGCTCTACGCCCTGAACCACCACGACCGGCACATCCTGCGGGCCAACAAGGGCACCCACATGCGCATGGTCTGCGTGTTCAACCCGCCACTGACCGGGCGCGAAGTGCACGACGCCACCGGTGCCTACGCACTGGCCGACTGACAGGAGGACATCCATGACCAGCATGACCGGCATGGGTGTGGCCGCCACACCCACACTCGACCGACCCCGCAGCGACGACCGCTACCCCTCGCGCTTCGAGCCGCGAGCCCGCATCACAGACCGCCTTGATCCGGTGGTCTACGGCTCGCCCGACGACGGACCGCTGAGCGCAAGCCAGCTGCATTTTTACCTCGACAACGGCTACCTGAACTTCGAGGACCTGCTGGGTCCCGAGGAAGTCCAGGCCTGTCTGGACGAGCTGCAACGGCTGCGCAGCGACGAAGCCATCAAGACCGCCGACCAGGCGGTGATCGAACCCGGCAGCCGCGAGCTGCGTTCGATCTTTGAAGTGCACCGCAGCAGCGAGGTGTTGCGCCATCTGGCCAACCACCCGAAGCTGGTCGCCATCGCTCGCCAGTTGCTCGGCAGCGAGGTCTACATCCACCAGTCGCGCGTGAACTACAAGGGCGGCTTCCGAGGCAAGGAGTTCTACTGGCACTCCGACTTCGAGACCTGGCATGTGGAAGACGGCATGCCCGCCATGCGTGCGGTGAGCTGCTCGATCGCCCTGACGCCCAACACGCCCTACAACGGCCCCCTGATGTTGGTGCCAGGCTCTCACCAGCGCTATGTCTCGTGCGTGGGTGCAACGCCTGCGGAACACTACAAACACTCCTTGAAGCAGCAAGACGTGGGTGTTCCCGATGACGACAGCCTCACCCAGCTGGTGCAGGAATTCGGCATCACCGCACCCACGGGCCTGGCGGGCGCCGTCACGTTCTTTGACTGCAACGTGATGCACGGCTCCAACTCGAACATCACGCCACTGCCGCGCAGCAACGTGTTCATGGTCTTCAACAGTGTGCACAACACGCCTGTGGCGCCCTTTTGTGGCCTCGCGCCCCGGCCCAACTTCATTGCCGAGCGGCTGGACTTCAGGCCTGTGGGTGCTGTGATGGACGCAACCTGACCCCGTCACGCCCCCAGTTGAAGCACGGGCTGAATCAGTCAGCGGCGCGCCACACCCACGGGCAGGCGCGCCGCCGCCTCCCAGGCGCCCGATTCAAACCAGGCATCGCCATCAAGGTAGGCGCGCAGCATGGGCAACGCATCAAGGCCCCAGAACACATGACCGTCCAGCACCAGGGCGGGCACACCAAACAGGCCCAAGGCCAGGGCCTCGTCGGTGTTGGTGCGCAGGCGCTGCTTCACCACCTCGCCGTCGGGCGGGTTCCAGAGCTTGTTCCGCTGGGCCATGTGGTCTTGCAGCAGCGTCTGCAAGGCGCCCAACCGAGCCGCGTCGGTGGCGTTGTGGCCACCGCGCCAGGCGTGGTGAAACAGCTGGCTGGTGACATAGCGGTTGGTCTCGCCGGGCGCGTCGTCCGTGGCGGTGGCCAGCCCCAGGCGCAGCAGCGCCAGCGGGTTGAACGGGTGGGCTGCGGGCAACTCAAGCGGCACACCGTGGTGCTGCGCGAGCCAGCTCACCTGACGGTAAGTCCAGTCGCGCTTGGCGGGTATTTCGGCCGGGCCCAGCTGGCCATTGGCTTTGAGCAGCGCCGCAAACAGCACCGGTTTGTAGCGCACACACACACTGTGCCCCATGAGCGCTTCGGGCAATCGCTCAAACGCCAGGTAGGCGTAAGGCGAAATCGGGTCGTAATAAAACGCGATGTCGTGCAGGGTGTCGTTGCTCATGGGCTGGCCTTCGTCAGGCGGATTGACGCGCTTCGATACGTTCCCACACCACCAGCTTGTCGGCATCGCTCAACTGGCCCCAGGCCGCGATTTCCTGCAGCGTGCGATAACAGCCTTTGCAACTGCCGTCGCGCTCGTTCAGCTCGCAAATGGACACACAAGGCGACGGCACGCCAGGGCCGGAGTGGTGCTCGCGCGCATCGCGCAGGTTGATGAGTGGGGTGGTCATGGTGGGGTGGGCTCGGCGGGGGGTGCTGCGGTCACGTCGTGCACGGGCGCACCGGTCAGGGTTTGCAGATCGCTCGGACTCAGGCGAAACACCCCATGCGGGTGGCCGGCAGCGGCCCAGATTTCACCAAACCGAAACAGCTGCGCATCGATCAGCGTCACGGGTGGCGTGGCATGCGCCAGTGGCGACACGCCACCGATGGAAAACCCCGTTTTGGTCTTCACAAAGTCGGCATCTGCACGGCCCAGCTTGCCGCCTTCGGCACACACAATGGCCTGCACCTTTTTCTCGTCCACTCGCAGGTCGCCCGAGGTAATGACGAGCACGGCCGCAACGTCGCCCGAGGGGTGGTTTTTGCGCCTGAAGATGATGCTTTTGGCGATCTGGCCCAACGACACGCCAAGCGCGTCGGCCGCCTGCTGCGCGGTGCGCGCGGCGTCGCTCAGCATCACGGGGGTGTGCGGGTGGCCGAGCGCGGCCAGTTCGGCGGTGACGCGCTGCACACCAGCGGACCGCTCGGGGGTATTCAAGCTTGCTTCACTCATGGGCGGCAATGGTAGCGGGGCGCCCTTGCCCCGGGTGGTGTAGGGTCAGGCACCCGCGCGCTTCACCATGATCAGGCTGGCGCCCATGGCCATCAGCACGCCGCCAAACACGCGATTTTGCGCACGCCGGGCTTTGGCGGTGGCCAGCCAGCGCTGCGCGCGTGAGGCAAGGAAAGCGTAGCCGTGCATCACCACCAGATCGACCCCGATTGAGGTGACCAACAGAATCAGCAACTGCAACCAGAGCGGGCGGTGGGGGTCGATGAACTGCGGCAACACCGCCACCATGAACACGATGCCTTTCGGGTTGGTCACATTGGTCATGAAACCGGTCAGCACCCGCTCACGCACCGTGGGTAACCCCGGGTGCTTCACCAGCGCGTTGCCAGCTGCGGGCGCCTGCGCGTCAACCGGCGAGCGCCACTGCTTCAGGCCGAGCCAGATAAGGTAAGCGGCGCCCAACACCTTGACCACCGTGAACGCGGTGGCCGACGCCAGCAAGAGCGCCCCCACACCCACGCCGGCAATCAACAAAATGACCGCCAGCCCCAGCTGCAGCCCTGCAATGGTGGCGCTGGCCTGGCGCACACCATAGGCCAGACCGTGGCTCATGGACAGCACCGCGCCCGAGCCGGGCGATATGGCGATGACCCAGGAAGCGGCAAAAAAAGCAAGCCAGACGTTGAGTTCCATCGCACTCAACCCTGGCGCTTGGCCATCAAGGCCCGCGCCACGCGCGAGCCGCTGGGGCGGCTCAGAAATTGGCTGATGAACTGACCGGCGTCCACCAGCGCGTCCAGATCGATGCCGGTTTCAATGCCCATGCCGTGCAGCAGGTACACCACGTCTTCGGTGGCCACGTTGCCCGTGGCGCCCTTGGCGTAGGGGCAACCGCCCAACCCGGCCACGGACGACTGGAAGTTCCACACGCCCAGTTCCAGCGCGGCCAGCGTGTTGGACAGCGCCTGGCCGTAGGTGTCGTGGAAATGGCCGCTGATGTGGTCGATGTCGAAATGCCGGCGCGTGGCCTCAATGGCTGCTTGCACGCGCCTGGGCGTTCCCACACCAATGGTGTCGGCCACGTCCACCCGCTGTACGCCGATGCCCTTCATGAGCCCGGCCAGGTAAGCCACGCGCTCGGGCGCAATGTCGCCCTCATAAGGGCAACCCACGGTGCAGCTCATGGCGCCGCGCACCGCAATACCGGCCGCGAGCGCCGCCGCCACCACCGGCGCGAAACGCTCGATGCTCTCGGCGATGGAGCAGTTGATGTTCTTCTGGCTGAAGGCCTCGCTGGCGGCGCCAAACACCACGATCTCGTCGGGCTTGTCTTGCTGAGCAGATTCGAAACCCTTGAGGTTGGGCGTGAGCACCGAGTAGCGCACACCGCTCTGGCGCGCGATGCCCGCCATCACCTCGTGGTTGTCGGCCATCTGCGGCACCCACTTGGGGCTGACGTAGCTGGTCACTTCGATTTCCTTCAGACCGGCGGCCTGCAGGCGGTGCACCAGCTCGATCTTGACGGCGGCGGGCACCGGCTGCTTTTCGTTCTGCAAACCGTCGCGTGGTCCGACGTCGATGAGCCGGACTTGGGAAGGGATGGCGTTCATGGAGAAGTCCTGTTCAATAGCGTGGACCACCGCAGAGCGGGCTTTGCCAGGCTGCAGGTGTGCCCTTTAAGGGGGATGCGGCAACGCACAGCGCGCCAGCAACGGGGGTGTTCATGTCAATAGCCCCGGATCGGGTCCACGACACCCGCAACCGGCTGGCCCGCATCCATCGCGCGGATCTTGCCTGCGATCTGCGCGATGCTCTCATCGCGCAGCGTGCGCGCCGAGGTGTGCGGCGTGACGGTGATCTTCGGATGGGTCCAGAACGGATGTTCTGCGGGCAGCGGCTCGGTGCGGAACACGTCCAGCGTGGCGCCGGCCAGGTGGCCGCTCTCCAGCAGGGCGAGCAGGTCGGACTCGACCAGGTGCGCGCCGCGTGCCACGTTGATCAGGTAGCCGCCGGGTTTGAGTTTGCCGAGCGTGTCGCGGTTCAGAATGTCTTTGGTATCGGCCGTCAGCGGCAGCAGGTTGACCAACACCCGGCTGGACGACAGGAAGGTCTCAAAGCCCACCTCGCCGCTGTAGGTCATCACGCCTTCAATGGCCTTGGGGGTGCGGCTCCAGCCGTGCACCGGAAAGTCAAACACCCGCAGCGACTTGGCCACCCGCTCTCCGAGCACGCCCAGCCCCATCACGCCGACCGCGAAGTCCTTGCGGTCGCGGGGCTTGCGGTACGACCATTGGCCTGCCTTCACATCGGCTTCGTAGCCATCGAACTCGCGGAAATGGCGAATGACGGCGTGGCACACGTATTCGGCCATTTGCACCGACATACCCGCATCGTCCAGCCGCACCACTTTCACGCCGGGCGGCAGCCGCAGCTTGAGCAGCGCGTCCACCCCTGCGCCGATGTTGAACAGGCCCTTGAGCGCCTGCTGCTCGTCCAGAAACTGTTGGGGCGGCGCCCAGACCACCGCGTGGTCGGCCTGCGGCGCGCCAGGTTGCCACACGCTCACAGAAGCCTCGGGACATGCGGCGCGAAGGCCGGAAAGCCAAGGCTCGGCCTTGGTGTCGGTGCAGCAAAAAGTGATGTTCATGCGGCGAGCTTAACGGCGGTACGTGACACGGCTTGGGCATCAAGCCGTCTGAATCTTCAGCAGCTCGCTGCCCTCAGCCACCTGGTCGCCAGGCACATACAGCAGCTCGGCCACGGTGCCATCGGCCGGCGCGGCAATGGTGTGCTCCATCTTCATGGCTTCCATCACCGCGAGCGGCTGGCCCTTCTTCACCGCGTCACCGGCTTTCACTGAGAACGACACCACCTTGCCCGGCATGGGCGCGGTGAGGCGCCCGCCTTCGGCCGCCACCTCGCCCGCATGGGCCAGGGCATCGAGCTCGGTGATCTGGGCCGCGCCGAGGTCGCAGAACAGGTGCACGGTTTCACCGAGCTGCCAGGTCTGTACGGTCTGGCGCTGACCGTTGAATTGCAGGTCGATCAGGATGCCGCTTTCGGCGGGCAGCGGCTTGAATTCGAGCACCGCGCTGGTCTCGCCCAGGGTGAGCTTGAGGGCACCGTCGTGCATGTAGGTCAGCGTGGCCATCAGCGGTTCGCCTTGGTATTCAAAGTCGAAACGGCGCTGCGCCAGGCCAAACGGGCGCCATCCGTCGGTGCGCGAAAACGGGTCCTTGCCCTCCCCGGCCTTCTCATGCACCAAGGTCTGGGCCACAGCGGCGGCCACAGCCAGGTTCAGCCCCACCTTGTCCTGGTGGAACAGCACGTCTGCTTCGCGCGGAATCAGCGCGGTGTCCAGATTGGCCTGGGCGAACGAGGGGCTGGCAACCACATGGCGCAGGAACTGCACGTTGGTGGACAGGCCGACGATGCGGGTTTGTGCCAACGCGGCGTCCATCTTGGCCAGCGCCTCGGCGCGGGTGCGGCCGTGCACGATGAGCTTGGCGACCATGGAATCGTAGAACGGACTGATGGCATCGCCCTCGCGCACGCCGTCGTCGACGCGCACCGCCCCTCTTTCAAAACTGGTGCAGGCGGGCTTGCGGTACACGTCGAGCCGGCCGGTGGCGGGCAGGAACTGGTTGTCCGGCGTCTCAGCGCAGATGCGGGCTTCGATGGCGTGACCGTCAATGTGCAACTGCTCCTGCGTCAGCGGCAGCGGCTCGCCGCTCGCCACACGCAGCTGCCATTCCACCAGGTCCAGTCCGGTGATGGCCTCGGTTACCGGGTGCTCCACCTGCAGGCGGGTGTTCATCTCCATGAAGTAGAAGCGCATGCCACCCTCGGGCGGCTGCTCGACGATGAATTCCACCGTGCCTGCACCCACGTAGTTCACAGCGCGCGCCGCTGCCACCGCGGCCAGGCCCATTTGCTGGCGCAGCTCGGGCGTCATGCCCGGTGCGGGCGCTTCTTCCAGCACCTTCTGGTGGCGCCGCTGCACCGAGCAGTCGCGCTCGAACAGGTACACGCAGTTGCCGTGGGTGTCACCGAACACCTGGATCTCGATGTGTCGCGGGCGCTGCGCGTATTTCTCCACCAGCACGGCGTCGCTGCCAAAGCTGTTGATGGCCTCGCGCTTGCACGACGCGAGCGCTGCCGCAAAGTCTTCAGACTTCTCGACCGCGCGCATGCCCTTGCCACCGCCGCCGGCGCTGGCCTTGATCAGCACCGGGTAACCGATACGGTCGGCCTCGTGTTGCAGCATGTGCGGGTCCTGGTCGGCGCCGTGGTAACCCGGCACCAGCGGCACGCCGGCGCTTTCCATTAGGCGCTTGGACTCGGCCTTCAGGCCCATGGCCAGGATGGCGCTGGCGGGCGGGCCGATGAACACCAGACCGGCTTCAGCGCAGGCGTTGGCGAAGGCTTCGTTTTCGCTCAGAAAGCCGTAGCCGGGGTGGATGGCCTGCGCGCCGGTGGCCTTGGCGGCGTCGAGGATGCGCTGCCATTGCAGGTAGCTGTCTTTGGGCGCGCTGCCCCCGATGTGCACCGCCTCGTCGCAGGCCGCCACGTGTTTGGCGCTGGCATCGGCGTCGGAATACACGGCCACGGTGCGCACGCCCATGCGGCGGGCGGTGGCGGCGACGCGGCAGGCGATCTCGCCTCGATTGGCAATCAGGATTTTGGTGAACATGCAGTTTCCTAGGCAGAAGCAGGTGAAAAGAAAGATCGCGCCCGGCGGAACACCGCGCGCAAGAACTTGAACAACATCCAGGTGACGATCCACATCAGCACCACGGCGATGGCCAGCGACACGCCGAACGCCAGCGGGTGGTTGGTGGCCAGCCAGACTGCACCCACCACCAAGCCGTCTTCGACCAGGCTCATGGCGATGTTGGAGAACGGCTCGGGCGAGGTGTTGATGGCGGCGCGTGTGGTGGTTTTGGCGGCCTGGCTGCTGGCGGCCAGCGTGCCGCCAAGCAGTGCGCCCACCAGCGCCATGGTGGCGCTGTCGGCGCCCAGCGCACCGGCGGCCAGCGCCGCACCAGCGGGGATGCGGATCACGCTGTTGACCATGTCCCACAGCGAGTCCAGGCCCGGGATCTTGTCGGCAAAAAACTCCACAAACAGCAGGGCACCGCTGGTGGCCAGCAGCGCCGGATGCTGCAGCACCTGCAGGCCTTCGGGCAAGGGCATCCAGCCCAGCGCACCCGATGCACCCACCAGGAACACCACCGCGTAAAGCCGGAAACCGCTGACCCAGCCCAGTGCAGCGGCCAGCGCGAGCAGGCTGGGCATGTCGAGCCCGCTGGCGGCTTGTGCAGCGCCCGCGCCCACGGCATCGGCCACACCCGCACCGGCGGGCAAGCCCACGCTGTGCAGCCATGCGACCAGAGAGGACCAGAGGGCGTCCATGTGCCTAGGTTCCCCGTGCCGCTCAGCTGGCGAGCCAGCCGGGTTTGCGTTTTTGCAGGAAGGACTGCACGCCTTCGCGGCCTTCGTTGCTGGCGCGGATGTCGGCAATGCCGTCCACCGTGGCGGCAATCAGGGCCTCGTCGATGCTGCGCTCGGCCACGTCCTGCACCAGCTTCTTGCAGGCGCGCACAGCGGCCGGGCTGGCGCTGCACAAGGCTTGGGCCAGCTCGTCCGTTTTCGTCGACAGCGCCTCAGCGCTGTCCACCAGTTCGTGCACAAAGCCAATGCGGTGCGCCTCTTGCGCGCTGAAACGCTCGGCCGTGAGGAAGTAGCGGTGCGCGGCACGAGCGCCCATGGCGCGGATCACGTAGGGGCTGATGGTGGCCGGGATCAACCCGAGCTTCACCTCGCTCAGGCAGTAGGTGGCGCTGTCCACGCTCACGGCCATGTCGCACGCGGCCACCAGGCCCATGCCACCGGCAAACACGTCGCCCTGCACAGCGGCGATGGTGGGCTTAGGGCATGCGTAGATGGCTTGGAGCATCGCAGCGAGCTGACCGGCGTCGGCGATGTTCTCATCGCGGGTGTAGTCGGCCATGCGTCGCATCCAGTTCAGGTCGGCACCCGCGCAAAAGGCCGGGCCCACCGCCGCCAGCACCACGGCGCGCACATCGTCCCGCGCGCCCACGGTTTCAAACGCGGCCTTGAGCTGCTGAATGACTTCGTCGTTGAAGGCGTTGCGCACCTCGGGGCGGCTGAGCGTGATGCGGGCGATGCGGTCTTGCACCGAAACGTTCAGGGCTTGGCTCATGGTTTTTGGCTTTCAGCGGCGTCCAGTTGCAGGTGGTAAACCCAGTCCAGCTCGGGCGCGGGCTGGCCCAGCGCGGTGAGTGCGGCGGTGATCTGGCCGCGGTGGTGGGTGGCGTGGTTGAACACATGCGCCAGCGTGGCGGCGAACGGCAGCGACTGCGGGACGCCTTTCATGGTCTTGTAGTCCAGCTGGCCGTCGAAGCGCTCGGCCGGCCAGGTGGCTATGAGGTGCTCCCAGTTGGCCGCACCGCCCTTGAGCGCCTGGCCCAGGCGTTCGCGGTCGGGCTCCACCTCGGTGTCCAGCCCCAGCAGCGGCGAGGCCCCCTTGGAGAAGCGCGCGTACCAGAGCAGGTGCTCACCCACCAGCAGGTGGTTGAGCGTGCCGTGAATGCTCTTGAAGAACAGGCCCACGTCTTTGCGGTAGTCGGTGTCGGACAGCCGCGAGACTGCGTCCAGCAGGCGGTGAGTGGCCCAGACGTGGTAACGCGCTTGGGCCGTGAAGTGGCGGTGAAACGCGCTTGGCGAAGGGGTCAGTGCGGCCATGTGTCCAGCCCTCCCAGGGTTTTGAGCGATTCGAAATCCGCGTCGCGGTGCAGCAGCGTGTGGCCGTGGGTCATGCAATAGCTCGCCAGCAGCACGTCGACGGGGCTGCGCACGGTGCGGCCCTGTTCTCGCAGTTGGCGATAGAGCGTGGCGGCCTGCAATGCGTTGTCTAATCCGCCGATCTCCACCACGGTGGTGCCGAGCAACAGGGCTTTTGCCTGCTGCTGGACTTTGGGCGCTGTGAAACCGCGCAACACCTCGAACACCACCAGATCGGCGACACCCACTTCCTCTTCCACCTGGTCCAGCAGCTCGTCCAGGCGCTCGGTATGCAGGTTTTTCAAGCCTCTGAAATAGTCGATCCAGACACTGGAATCCACCAAAATCATCGCTGTTGGCCTCGCTTGTAGGGCGCAGCAGGCTCTTGAACGGTGGCTGGCTCGTCGGCCAGCACGACTTCCTGGGCCATTTCAGCCCGGCGCGCGGCCCAAGCCTCGTCCGAATCGTCCCAGAACAAGGTGCCGCGGGCGGCGCGCAGGTCCGCGTAAGCCTTTCGCCGCTTGAGCAGGCGCAAGCCCTCCTCGACCGCTTCCTTCTTGGTCTTGAAGTCGCCGCTGGCCATCACGTCGGCCATGAGCTTGTCGTCGATCACGATGTTGGTCCGCATGCCAATCCTCTTGAATGTGTATGAACTCAACAAATCATACACATCACATACGGAAAAGTCCAAACTTGGTCTCGGGGATCGGCGCATTGAGAGACGCGCTCAGCCCCAGCGCCAACACACGCCGCGTATCGGCCGGGTCGATCACGCCGTCGTCCCACAGGCGCGCGGTGGCGAAATACGGGTGGCCCTGCACCTCGTACTGCTCCTTGATGGGCGCCTTGAACGCGGCTTCTTCTTCGGCGCTCCAGCTGCCGCCCTTGCCCTCAATGCCGTCGCGCTTCACGGTAGCAAGCACGCTCGCGGCCTGCTCGCCACCCATCACAGAAATGCGCGCGTTCGGCCACATCCACAGGAAGCGCGGGCTGTAGGCGCGGCCGCACATGCCGTAGTTGCCGGCGCCGAAACTGCCGCCGATGATGATGGTGAACTTGGGCACCGCGGCCGTGGCCACGGCGGTCACCATCTTGGCGCCGTTGCGGGCGATGCCTTCGTTTTCGTATTTGCGCCCGACCATGAAGCCGGTGATGTTCTGCAGGAACACCAGCGGCGTCTTGCGCTGGCAGCACAGTTCGATGAAGTGCGCGCCCTTGAGCGCCGACTCGCTGAACAAAATGCCGTTGTTGGCGATGATGCCGACCGGCATGCCTTCGATGCGCGCAAAGCCGCAGACCAGCGTGGTGCCGAAGCGCGACTTGAACTCGTCGAACTCGGAGCCGTCGACGATGCGGGCGATGATTTCGCGCACATCAAACGGCTTGCGCGTGTCGGTCGGGATCACGCCGTACAGCTCTTCGGCCGGGTACAGCGGCGCCACCGGGTCGATGGTGGTGATGGGTGGGACCTTGCGGACGTTGAGGTTCTTCACCGCCTGGCGCGCCAGCGCGATGGCGTGCAGGTCGTTCTGCGCCAGGTGGTCGGCCACGCCCGAGAGGCGCGTGTGCACGTCACCGCCGCCCAGGTCTTCGGCGCTCACCACCTCGCCCGTGGCGGCCTTCACCAGCGGCGGGCCGCCCAGGAAGATGGTGCCCTGGTTTTTGACGATGATGGTCTCGTCGCTCATGGCCGGCACATAGGCGCCGCCAGCCGTGCACGAGCCCATGACCACCGCGATCTGCGCGATGCCCTGCGCGCTCATGTTGGCCTGGTTGAAGAAGATGCGGCCGAAGTGGTCGCGGTCGGGGAACACCTCGTCCTGGTTCGGCAGGTTGGCACCGCCCGAGTCCACCAGGTAGATGCAGGGCAGGCAGTTTTGCTGCGCCACTTCTTGCGCGCGCAGGTGCTTCTTCACGGTCAGCGGGTAGTAGGTGCCGCCCTTCACGGTGGCGTCGTTGCAGATGATCAGGCAGTCCACCCCGCTCACACGACCAATGCCCGTGATGACGCCGGCGCAGGGCGCGCTGTCGCTGCCGTCGCGGTCGGGGTACATGCCCATCGCGGCCATCGGGCTGAGTTCAAGAAACGGTGTGCCCGGATCCAGCAGCATCTGCACCCGGTCGCGCGGCAGCAGCTTGCCGCGCGCCACATGCTTGGCACGGGCGGCCTCGCCACCGCCGAAGGTGGCCTTGTCGATCTGGGCTTTCAAGTCGTCCACCACCGCGCGCATGGCGGCGGCGTTGGCCTGGAAGTCGGCGGAGCGGGCGTTGAGTTTGGTGTCGAGTGCGGGCATGTGGTTCTCTTGGTTCAGGCTGTCTTCAGGTCGACCAGCCCCAGCTGGTCTTTCATGGCGTCGCGGATCTTGAATTTCTGGATTTTGCCGGTCACGGTCATCGGGAAGCCGTCGACAAAACGGATGTAGCGCGGCACTTTGTAGTGTGCGATCTGCCCCTTGCAGAAGGCGCGCACAGCATCTTCGTCCAGCGTCTGGCCGGGCTTGACGATGATCCAGGCGCACAGCTCTTCGCCGTACTTCGCATCGGGCACACCGACCACCTGCACATCTTGAATGGCGGGGTGGCGGTACAGAAATTCTTCGATTTCGCGCGGGTACACGTTCTCGCCACCCCGGATCACCAAGTCCTTGATGCGGCCGACGATGTTCACATAGCCCTCGGCGTCCATGGTGGCGAGGTCGCCGGTGTGCATCCAGCCCTCGGCGTCGATGGCCTCGGCTGTCTTGGCTGGGTCGTCCCAGTAGCCGTGCATCACCGAATAGCCGCGCGTGCACAGCTCGCCGGACTGGCCTGGCGCCACCACCTCGCCGGTGTCGGGGTTGACGATCTTCACCTCCAGGTGCGGCTGCACCGTGCCGACCGTGGATACGCGCTTGTCCAGCGGCGTGTCGGTGCTGCTCTGGCAGCTCACCGGGCTGGTTTCGGTCATGCCGTAGGCGATGGTGATCTCAGACAGGTGCATGTCGCTCACCACGCGCTGCATCACCGCCGTGGGGCAGGGCGAGCCAGCCATGATGCCGGTGCGCAGGGTAGACAGGTCGAATTCCTGGAAGCGCGGGTGGTCCAGCTCGGCGATGAACATGGTGGGCACGCCGTGCAGGCCCGTGCAGCGTTCGTCCTGCACCGTCTGCAATACGGTCAGTGGGTCGAAGCCGTCGTTGGGATAGACCACGGTGGCGCCGTGCGTGAAGCAGGCCAGGTTGCCCAGCACCATGCCAAAGCAGTGGTACAGCGGCACCGGAATGCACAACCGGTCGGCCGGCGTGAGCTTCATGCACTCGCCGATGAAGAAGCCGTTGTTCAGGATGTTGCGGTGCGTCAACGTGGCGCCCTTGGGGAAGCCGGTGGTGCCGCTGGTGAACTGGATGTTGATGGGGTCGGTGGCCTTGAGCGTGGCCCCCACCTGCGCCACGCGCGGGTCGGTGGCGTCGCCCTGGGCGAGCAATGCAGAAAAGCGCATCAGCCCCGGCTCTTCGGCGCCCACGCCGGATTCGTCGATCCAGACCACGGTTTTCAGATGTGGCAGTTGCTGCGCTTGCAGCGCGCCAGCCGCGCAGTGCGCCCACTCGGGCGCCAGTTCGCGCAGCATGCCCAGGTAGTCGCTGGTCTTGAACTGCGCCATCGACACCAGCAGTTTGCAACCCACCTTGTTGAGCGCGTACTCCACTTCAGACGTGCGGTAGGCCGGGTTGATGTTCACCAGCACCAGGCCCACCTGCGCGGTGGCCAGCTGCATCAGCACCCACTCGGCGTTGTTGTGCGACCAGATGCCCACCCGGTCGCCCGGCTGCAAGCCCTGGCGCAGCAAGGCGCTGGCCAGGCGGTGCGCGTCTTGCTGCAGAGCGCGGTAGCTGTAGCGCCGCCCCTGATGCGCGCTGACCAGCGCGTCGTGCTCGGGCTGGCGCGCCACCATAGCGTCAAAAAACGCGCCAATGGTCTGCTCGATCAGCGGCACGTCGGTCGCGCCCTGCGCCTGGCTGCGCACCAGCGGTGCAGCGGCAGAACGGGTCTCGATCATGGGTGTGTCTCCTCTGGGGCTGTGCCCCGGTTCACGCCGGGCACAAAGCGCAAGCATAGAAGCTTGGCCCGCCACCGCGTTGCCAGAATGGTTGCAAATCGTGCCACGTTGCAGGCACACTGACACCCATGGCAAACCCGAACCATCTGGCCCCATCTGGCGCAGCGCCCCCCGCCGACACGCGTCCCGCCAAGGCCGCCACACCCGTATCTTTCGTGCAAGCCATCGCCGCGGCCTATGCACAACAGGGCAAAAGCCCGGCTCAGGCCCTGGCTCATGCGCAGATTGCGCCAGCGCTGCTGATCGACGCGGGCTCGCGCATCACCGCCGCGCAAATGGAGGCCGTGTCGGGTGCGGCCATGCGTGAACTGAACGACGAGGCCCTGGGTTGGTTTGCCCGACCGCTGCCCTGGGGAAGCTACGGCCTGCTGGCCCGCGCCTCGCTATCGGCACCCACGCTGGGCGTGGCGCTCAAGCGCTGGTGCCGCCACCACAGCCTGCTCGCAGACGACATCACACTGGCGGTCACCACGGCCGGCCCGGTGGCGAGCATCGCCATCACCGAGCACCGCACGGCGGGCCCCATTGCCGCAGGCGGTGCCCTGCGCGAGTTTTGCCTGGTTTCCATGCTGCGCAACATCCATGGCCTGGCCTGCTGGTTCATCGACTCGCGCCTGCCGCTGCTGGGCGCCCAGTTTCCTTTTGGCCCACCCGCCCACGCCGAGGCCTATGGCGTGCTGTTCGACGGACCGACCGACTTCGACGCAGGCCCGGCCACCATCCGCTTTGACGCGCGCTACCTGGCTCTGCCGCTCAAGCGCGACGAAGCCGCCATGAACCAGATGCTGCAACGCGCCCTGCCCCTGACCGTGCGCGCCTACCGACGCGACCGGTTGCTGGTGCCACGGGTGCGTCAGGTGCTGATGAGCCAGCCCCTGGACGCCCACAACGCCAACGATCTGGCAGCGCGGCTGGGCCTGTCGGCCCGCACACTGCACCGCCAGCTGAAAGAAGAAGGCGCCTCGCTGCAGGCACTGAAGGACGAGGTGCGCAAACAACGCGCAATGGCCCTGCTGCAACGCACACAGCGGCCCATCAAACAGGTGGCGCAGGCCACCGGCTTTCAAAACGAGAAGAGCTTCATGCGCGCCTTCAAGGCCTGGACCGGCCTCACGCCGGCCGAGTGTCGCCAGCACGACTCGAATGCAGCCTTTGAAGATGAAACTTCTTCAAACGCTCCACAAAAATCATTCACACCCTGAACCGGTATCCGCAGGCCGCAGCCGCCTGCAAAAAGTGCCATTTTTCACTCTGCAAACGGGGCGAAAAATGCCCAAAAATCAGCCCCGAAAACTGGGCAAAAACGGCCTGCACGCGCAATCACATTGGACGCGGAAAACCGCCAAAAACCAGCGCCTAGGGTAAATCCTTAGCCTCTCCATGCTCAAAACACCGGGCCAAGCGGTTCTACTAACCGGCCTCAAGTGCGTTTGCTCGGGGCCACGCCGTTTCTGCGGCACCTGGCCCGTAACAGGGCTTGAGCCCATGCGATAGCCAGGCTTCTAGCGCTCGAAAAGAGTGCTCGGAGCCTGCTCTTGTGTCCATCAAAAACTTCTGGAGACCTCCACCATGAAACACAACTTGAAAGCCCTGGCACTCGCTGCCTCCATGGTCGCCATGACCCTGCCCGCCACCGCACAGGAAACCGTGCGCTGGGGCATTCCCATGTCCTTCGGCTCCAACCTGACCGCGCTGGGCGACACCATGCCCTGGGTCTCGGAGCAATTGAAGAAAGTGTCTGGCGGCTCGGTCAACCTGCAGGTGTTCGAGCCCGGCAAACTGGTTCCTGCGCTGGGTATTTTTGACGCTGTGTCCTCCGGCAAGGTGGAGGCCGGATACAGCTTCATGGGCTACGAGTTGGGCAAGGTGCCTGTTTCGGCCATCTTCGGTGCCCTGCCCTTCGGCATGGAAACGCCCCAGTTTTCCGCCTGGATGTACTTCGGCGGCGGCGATGCACTGCTGAAGGAAGCCTTCAAGCCACACAACGTGTACCCCATCTTTTGCGGCTCCATCAGCCCCGAGGCGGCCGGCTGGTTCCGCAAGGAAATCAAGACGCCCGCCGACCTGGTTGGCCTGAAGTTCCGCGCCGCTGCGCTGGGTGGCAAGATCTACCAGAAGCTGGGCGCCTCGGTGACCATGTTGCCCGGTGGCGAGCTGTTCCAGGCGCTGGAAAAAGGCGTGCTGGACGGCACCGAGTTCTCGCTGCCCACCGTGGACGACCAGCTGGGCTTTGCCAAAGTGGCCAAGAACTACTACCTGCCAGGCTGGCACCAGCCGTCCACCAACCAGTTCCTGTACGTGAACATCGCGGCATGGAACAAGCTCAAGCCGCAGACCCAAGCCCAGATCGAAACCACCTGCACCGCGGGTGTGACCATCGCCATGTCCAAGGCCGAAGCCTTGCAGGGCGACGTGCTGGTCAAGTTTGAGAAGGAAGGCGTGAAGCTTCGCCAGTTCAACAAGACCATGCTGGACGCCTTCGCCAAGGCTTCCAAAGAAGTTATTGCCGAAGAGTCCGCCAAGGACCCGATGTTTAAAAAGGTGTATGACAGCATGTCGGCCTTCCAGAACAAGAACCGCGCCTGGCACGACCTGGGCTACCTGCCCCGCGACTACAAGTAAGGCGTTGATGAGACCGGCAGCGTTGATCGCTTAGAAGGATATTGGAATGAAGAACATGACGCACAACGCTGCCCCGCTGGAAGCAGGGCCTTCGGGCCTTGCCCTACCCACCACCGCGTTTTCACGGGCTGCCGACCGGGTCGTGACCTGGTTCGGCGAGCTTGCCTCGGCCTTGTGGCTGATTTTGGTGCTGGTGATCGTGATCCAGGTGATCGCCCGCTATGTCTTTGGCGCCGGCTCCATCATGATGGAAGAGCTGCAATGGCACCTCTACGCCATCGGATTCATGCTGGGCATTTCGTTCACCGAGGTGAAAGAGCGCAACGTGCGCATTGACGTGCTGGCCGAGCGCTTCACACAGCGCACCCGCCAGTGGATCGAACTCTTTGGTCTGGCCGGCCTGCTGGTTTTTTGTGGGGTGGTGGTCTGGTACGCCATTCCTTTTTTCTGGTCTTCTTACCAACTCAATGAAGTGTCTGCTGCGGCCGGTGGACTGCCCTACCGCTGGTTCATCAAGTCCTTCCTCGTGACCGCATTCGTGTTGCTCGCCCTGGCCGCCATCAGCCGGCTGACCCGGGTCTGGGCCGCGCTCTTCACCACCCACAACAAATAAGCAAGGGAAGACACGTGTTGCCTTTTTACGAGTTCCTCGCCATCGGCCTGATGGTGACCTTCATTCTGGCGCTGTTCACCGGCTACCCGGTGGCTTGGCTGCTGGGCATTCTGTCACTGGGTTTTGCCGCGCTGGGCATCTTTTTGGGTGACAGCTTCGGGTTTGACACCTTCCTCATGACGAGCTGGGCCAAATTCTCGGGGGTGGTCGACCGGTTCGACGCCATCATGTCGAACTGGGTGCTGGTCTCACTGCCCATGTTCGTTTACATGGGCCTCATGCTCGACCGCTCGGGCGTGGCCGACACCATGATGCGCAACTTCGTCAAGGTGTTTGGCGGCATCAAAGGCGGCCTGGGCCTGACGGTGATCGTCATCGGCATCTTGCTGGCGGCTTCCACCGGCATCGTGGGTGCGTCGGTCGTGCTGTTGGCCGTGCTGTCCATGCCCATCATGCTGCAAAACAACTACAACAAGGCGCTGGCCTCGGGTGTGGTGGCGGCTTCGGGCACGCTGGGCATTCTCATTCCGCCGTCCATCATGCTGGTGCTCATGGCAGATCAGGTGTCGGTCTCGGTGGGCGACCTGTTCATGGGCGCACTCATTCCCGGCGTGGCGCTGGGCCTGCTGTACATGGTGTTTGTGGTCGTCGTCGGCTTCGTGCGCCCCGACCTGGTACCCCCGCGCCCGGCCGACGCCGAAAAGCTGACCGCCCGCCAAGTGGGCATTGCCTTCCTGTCCACCCTGCCCACCTTTGGTCTGATTTTGGTGGTGCTGGGCTCCATCTTCTTCGGCGTGGCCACGCCCACCGAAGCCTCGGGCCTGGGCGCGTTCGGCGCCATCTTGCTGGCTGCGGCCAACCGCAAGCTGAGCTGGTCGGTGATTCGCCAGGTGGGCATTGAAACCACGCTGACCACCTGCTTCATCTTCGCCATCTTCATTGGCGCCACGGTGTTTGCCTATGTGTTGCGCCTGATCGGCGGCGACGAGTTGATTGCCGAGTTCTTCAAAGGCTTGGGTCTGGGCCCCACCGGGCTGGTGCTGGTGGTGCTGCTGGTGGTGTTCATCGCCGGCTTCTTCCTCGACTGGTTCGAGATCGTGCTGATCATCCTGCCGCTGCTGGCCCCGGTGATCAAGCTCGCCGGGCTGGACATGACCTGGTTCCTGATCCTGGTGGCACTCATGCTGCAAACCTCGTTCCTCACACCACCGGTGGGCTTCTCACTCTTCTACCTCAAAGGGGCGGTGCCCAAGGGCGTGACCATCCGCGACATCTACATTGGCGTGATTCCCTTCGTGCTGCTACAGATGGCGATGGTGGCGCTGTGCTTCATGTACCCTCAGGTCATTTTGTGGCTGCCCCAGCAGATGTACGGCGGCGGTTGATGGCCCGCTGAAACCCATAAAAAAAGGGCCCTCGGGCCCTTTTTTTATGGTGCGTTGCGCTGCAGCATCAGCCTGGCAGGCAGCGCGCCAGTTCATCCATGTGGTTAAAAACCCGCGCCACCGGCAAACCTTCAAAAGCACGGCCATGGCCTTCGGGGCAATAGCCCCACACGGTGGCGCCAGCGTCCAGCCCGGCGCGTGCGCCGGTGGCCGTGTCTTCAATCACCAGGCAGCGCACCGGGTCGGCCCCCAGGTGGGCGGCTGCGGCCAGGTACACGTCGGGCGCGGGTTTGGAACGCGGCATGTCGTGGCCGCTGAAAATGCGGTCTTCGAAATACGGCGCCATGCCGGCCATCTCAAGCTGCATCACCACCTTGGGCCGGTCGGCGCCCGAAGCACAGGCAATGCGGCCCGCCGTGTGGGTGTGTGCGGCCACCACGGCTTGCAGCGCGCCGTCCATGGCCTTGAGCTCAGCACGCAGGCGCTGGTCGCGCCGGGCGTAAAAGGCGCGCATCCAGTCTTCTGTGAGCGGCTGGCCGGTCTCGGCCTCGATGAGCGAGCGTTCGTCGCGCACGGCCTTGCCGATGAAAATCTGCATGCACTCGGCCTGGCTCAAAGCCCAGCCGGCCTCATTGAGCATCTGACGCAACACACCGTTGGTGATGGGTTCGCTGTCCACCAGTACGCCATCGCAGTCAAACAACACGGCCTCAAACACATCACTCACTTCAGGTCTCCGTCCACATAAAACCACCGCCCGCCTTCGCGCCCAAAACGGCTGGCCTCAACCAGGCGCTGGCCGCGCCCGCCCACCCGCGAGCGGGCCACAAACGCCACTTCTGCATGGTTGGCGTCGATCACCCGGTGATTTTTCACCTCAAGCCCCAGCCATTTCACGCGGGGGTCCAGCGACAGATCGGCCGGCCGGGTACTGGCATGCCAGCTCGCAGCCAGGTAGTCCACGCGGCCCAGCACAAAGGCGCTGTAGCGCGAGCGCATGAGGTGTTCAGCGTCGGGGGCGGGGGTGTCGTGATCCAAAAAGCGACCGCAGCAGGCCGTGAAAGCACAGGCTTTTCCGCGTATATCCACCCGCCCGCAAGGGCATGCCAGCGTCACGTCCGAGCTGCCTTGCTGCGCGCCTTGTGGGCTTCCAGCGTTTCGGTGGGGGCGCTCTGCTTCAGCCATTCAGCAAATCCGCCGTCGATGTGGGCCACGTTGGTCATGCCCATGTCTTTCAGCGCCTTGGTGGCCAGCGCGCTGCGCCAGCCAGCGCCGCAAAACAGCACAAACTCTTTGCTCTCGTCGCCAAACGCAGGCTTGTAATAAGGCGATTCGGGGTCGACCCAAAACTCCAGCATGCCGCGCGGTGCATGCAACGCACCCGGCACCGTGCCCTCACGTTCCAGTTCGCGCGGGTCGCGGATATCCACCACTTGCAAGCTCGGATCAACGCCCAGCCGCTCGCACACCTGCGCCACGGTGTAAGTGGTGATCTGCGCGTTGGCTACATCCACCAGCGCCCGGAATCCCTTGGTGATCGGCATAAAAGTCTCCTGCAAAAATCAAACAAAACGAACCAGCAGCCGGCGAAAGTGCCCAACCCCAGGATGCCGCGCAACCGGCTTCGCCGGGGCGCAGGCATCGCCCCCTTGAGGGGGTGACGCGCCCTTAGGCGCGGCGCGGGGGTGGTCCTCTACTTCCTCCAGAAATGCGCCGTGAACAACACCAGCACGGTCAGCAACTCCAGGCGACCGAGCAACATGGCAAACGTCAAGACCCAGATTTGAAACGGGTGCAGGCCGCCGAAATTGCCCGCTGGACCAACCTGGCCCAGGCCCGGGCCGATGTTGTTCACCGTGGCCACCACAGCTGAAAATGAGGTCACGATGTCCAGCCCGGTGAACAGCAACACCATGGTCAGCCCCATGATGGTGGCGCCGTAAATGAGCATGAAGCCGAGCACTGCGGTCATGACCGACATGGGAATGACACCGCCGCCCAGCGTGACCGGGTTGACCACGCGCGGGTGGATGATGCGCACCAGCTCGCGCCGCGCCTGCTTGATGAGCAGGATCATGCGCACCATTTTGATACCGCCACCGGTGGAGCCGGCGCAAGACACAAAGGACCCCAGAAACAGCAGCAACACGGGTGCAAAAACGGGCCACAACGAATAGTCGGTGGCCGAATACCCCGTGGTGGTGGCCAGCGACAGCACATGAAAAGCGCTGGCGCGCAAAGCCTCGGGAATGTTGTCGTAGACGTTGTGCCCCGCCAGCAGCACCGCGACCACCGCGATGGCGCTCAGCAGCACGGCAAAGTAGGTCCTGATCTCGCGGTCGCTGGTCAGCGGTCTGAGCGAACGGTTGCGCAAGACGATGAAGTACCGCATGAAGCTGATGCCGGCCAGCGCCATGAACACCACAGCCACCCATTCGACAGCGGGGGAATTGAAGTAGCCCAGGCTGGCGTCGTGCGACGAAAAACCACCGAGGCCCATGGTGGTGCACATGTGCATAAAGGCATCTGCCCAGTCCATACCGGCCCAGCGGTAGGCCAGGAAGCAAGCGCCAGAAAACAGGAAATACACGCCCCAGAGCCCGCGCGCCGTCTCGGCGATGCGGGGGGTGAACTTGGTGTCTTTCATGGGCCCCGGCGTTTCGGCCTTGTAGAGCTGCAACCCGCCAAGCCCGAGCAATGGCAACACCGCCACCACCAGCAGCATGATGCCCAGGCCGCCGATGAGTTGCAAGAAACAGCGCCAAACGTTGGCCGAAACGGGCAGGTCGTCCAGCCCCGACAGGGCCGTAGCCCCAGTGGCTGTGAGCGCACTCATGGCCTCGAAATAGGCCTTGGTCCAGGTGATGTCGGGCACGGTGAACATCAGCGGCAGGGCAGCATAGGCCGGCAGCACCAGCCACACCAGGTTGACGAGCATGAAGCCATCTTTGGGCATGAGTTCGCGCCGGTGCCGCTGGGTTGCCCACCAGAGCAGCAGGCCGCTAACCGCCGTCAGGCCGAAGCCCTTCGCCCACACCAAGGTGTGGTAGTCCGCATCCAGAAACCAGGCCCAGGCGAGTGGCACGAGAAAGGCGGCTGAAAACGCCACCAGGATGCGCGACAGAACCGAGAGAACGGGAAGCAGGGTGTACATGATGGAATTTACTTGCGCCAAAACCCTGGTGTGAACAACACCAGGAAAGACAGCATTTCCAGCCGCCCCAGCAGCATGGCCAGTGAACAGATCCAGGTTTGGAGGTCGCTCAAACCAGCAAAGTTGCCTGCGGGACCCACTTCGTTGAGCCCGGGGCCCATGTTGTTGACGCTCGCCACAATGGCGGTGAACGCGGTGTCAAAAGGCATATCGGTGAGCAGCAGCACCAGGGTCAGACCAATGATGGTGCCGCCGTACACGAGCATAAAACCCAGCACCGAGAAGATGGTGCTGTTTTCAACCGTGTGGCCATTCAACGTGACGGGGTGCACCGCACGGGGATGCACGATACGCCGCATTTCTCGCCGGGCTTGTTTGAACAAAATCACCATACGCGCCATTTTGATGCCTGCACCCGTGGAGCCGGCGCTGGTTGCGATGCCCGAGAGCATGATCATGTACAGCGGCGCAAATATGGGCCACAGGGTGTAGTCCACCGTGGAGTAGCCGGTGGTGGAGCCGATGGAAATGACATTGAACAAGGCCGTGCGCAGCGCCTCGCCAGGGTCGCTCAAGGTACCTTTGAACAACAACAGTCCGGCCACAAAGACACCCGAGCCCACCAGCAGCCCCATGGAGCCACGCCACTCGGCGTCGCGCCATATGCGCCCCGGATGGCGCTTGGTGATGGCCACGAAGTACAAGGCAAAGTTGCAGCTGGCGATGAGCATGAACACAATGGCGACCCATTCCAGCACGGGCGATTGAAAGTGTCCAAAGCTGCTGTCGTAAGACGACAGGCCGCCCAGGCTCAGGGTAGAAAACATGTGTATCCAGGCGTCCAGCGGCGACATGCCGGCCACCCAGTAAGCCAGCACGCAAGCCAGCGAAAGCAGGCAATACACGCTCCACAGGCCTTTGGCCGTTTCAGTGATCCGGGGCGTGAGCTTGGCGTCTTTCATGGGGCCGGTGGCCTCGGCCCGAAACAACTGGCTACCGCCCACGCCCAACATGGGCAAGATGGCCACCGCCAGCACCAGAATGCCCATGCCACCGAGCCACTGCAAAAAACAGCGCCACAAGTTGATGGAGCCCGGCAGGGCGTCCAGCCCAACCAGCACCGTAGCGCCTGTGGTGGTCAGCCCGGAGATGGCTTCGAAATAGGCATCGGTAAAGGACATCGGCGTGGCCATGCCCGAAAAGTACAACAGCAACGGCAGGCAGGCAAAGAGCGGCAGCAGCGTCCAGACCAAGCCCACCAACAAAATGCCATCGCGCGTTTGCAGCTCCAGTTTGTGCCCCACTTTCCAGACCGCTGAACGCATCAGGAGCCCGCAGGCAAACGTGACCAGCATAGCCAGCGGATAGGCGGCCTCGGCCCCATCGTGCGTCCAGACCGACACGCCCAGCGGCACCAACATCGTGAGCGCGAACACCATGACGATCACCCCAAGCACGGGGAAGATACGCAGAAAGGGCATGGCGTTCAGCCGAAGAACGTGGCGCTGACCTGGAACAGCTTTTCCACTTCGCGTACCAGGCGTTTGTTGGGAATGAAGATGATGATGTGGTCGTCGGTTTCGATCACCGTGTCGTGGTGCGGCATCAGCACCTCGGACTTGCGGCCCTCGCCACGCACGATCGCACCAATGCGCGTGCCCTTGGGCAGTTTGAGCTCTTCCACCCGGCGCCCCACGAGCTTGGATGTTTTCACATCACCCCGGGCCACACCCTCCAGCGCCTCGGCGGCACCCCGGCGCAGGCTGTGCACCGCCACCACGTCGCCCCGGCGCAGGTGGGTCAACAGCTCGCCGATCACCGTCTGGGCCGGCGAAATGGCGATGTCGATGGTGCTGCCCTGCATCATGTCGGCATAGGCGCGTCGGTTGATCAGCGCCATGACGCGGCCAGCGCCGAGCCGCTTGGCCAGCATGGACGACATGATGTTGTCCTCGTCGTCGCTGGTAAGCGCCAAAAACAGGTCCATCTCGCCCACGTTTTCTTCCAGCAGCAGGTCTTCGTCAGCCCCGTCACCGTGCAAGATCAGCATGCTCGACGGCAACTGGCTGGCCAGGTATTCGCAGCGCTTTTTGTCCTGCTCGATGAGCTTCACCTCGCACTGGCCCACCAGGCTGCGCGCCAGCCGCAGACCCACTTTGCCGCCGCCCGCAATCATCACGCGCTGCACCGGTTTGTCGATGTTGTGAATGGCGCCCAGCACGTAGCGGATCTTGCGGGTGTCGGCCAGCACAAACACTTCATCGCCCGCCAGAATGCGCGTGGTCTTCGTGGCTTCCATTTCGGTGTCAAGCCGGTACAGCGCCACCACCCGCATTTCGGCGTGGGGGAAGCGGTCGCGAAACTCGCCAATGGTGTGCCCCACCAAGGCGCCACCGTGGGCCGCGCGCATGGCGATCAGGCTGGCACGGCCATCGGCGAATTCCAGCACCTGCAAGGCTTCGGGGTAGCTGATGAGCTGGTGTATGTACCGTGTGACCGACTCTTCCGGGCAGATCACATGGTCCACCGCAAAGCCGTTTTTGCCCAGCAGGTCGTCACCTTCCAAAAACTCGGGCGAGCGCAGCCGAGCGATGGTGCTGGGCACGTTGAAAATATCGTGCGCCACCTTGCAGACCACCAGATTCGATTCGTCGGCGGCGGCGCAGGCAATCACCATGTCGGCGTCTTGCGCGCCCGCTTCGCGCAGCACCGAAGGCTGAATGCCATTGCCCACCACCCCCCGCAAGTCCAGCCGATCCTCCAGCAACCGCAACCGGACCGGATCGTGGTCAATCACGGTAATGTCGTTCTGCTCGGAAACCAAGCTCTCAGCGACGCTTTCGCCCACGCGGCCAGCGCCCAAAATGATGATGTTCATGGAGGGATTATCTCCCCGCGCGCGGGATGAAAACCCACCTCCGGAGCGCGCGTGCATTCAGCCAAGAGCACAGCGGAACCGGCTTCGCCGGGCCGCCAGTGCCGCCCCCTGGGGGGGGTGACGCCGTAGGCTGCGCGTGGGGGGGCTTTCTAGATCCCGCGCTGGATGATGATTTTCTGCACGTCGCTCGTGCCTTCGTAGATCTGGCAAACGCGCACGTCCCGGTAAATGCGCTCGACCGGGAAGTCGCTCACATAGCCGTAGCCGCCAAACACCTGGATCGCGTCGGAGCACACTTTTTCGGCCATTTCGCTGGCAAACAGCTTGGCCATGGCGGCTTCTTTGAGGCAGGGCAGGCCGGCGTCGCGCAGGGCTGCGGCGTGGTGCGTGAGGGCGCGGGCGGCTTCAATTTGTGTGGCCATGTCGGCCAGCCGGAAGCCCACCGCCTGGTGGTTGAAGATGGGCTGACCAAAGCTCTCGCGTTCCTTCGCATACTTCACGGCGCATTCAAACGCACTGCGTGCCATGCCAATGGCTTGCGAGGCGATGCCGATGCGTCCGCCTTCGAGCGCGCTCAGGGCAATTTTGTAACCTTCGCCTTCGTTGCCAATGAGGTTCTCGGCGGGAATGCGGCATTGGTCAAAATTGATCTGCGCGGTGTCGCTGCTGTGCTGGCCCAACTTGTCTTCAAGCCGCGCCACCACATAACCTGGCGCTGAAGTGGGCACGATGAAGGCGCTCATACCCTTCTTGCCCGCGCCCTTGTCGGTCACCGCGATCACGATGGCCACGTCGCCGTTTTTGCCGCTGGTGATGAACTGCTTGACGCCATTGATCACGTACTCATCGCCCTGCTTCACAGCAGTGGTCCGGAGCGCGGAAGCGTCCGAGCCCACGTGGGGCTCGGTCAGGCAAAAGGCGCCAAGCATCTGGCCAGCGGCCAGCGGGCGCAGCCATTGCTCTTGCTGCTGGGCATTGCCGTAGCGCATCAAAATGGCATTGACCGGGCAGTTGGTCACGCTGATCACGGTGCTGGTGCCACCGTCGCCAGCCGCAATTTCTTCCAGCACGATGGCCAGCGTGGTGTAGCTCAGCCCCGCGCCGCCCAGGGCCTCGGGCACGCAGATGCCGTAAGCGCCCAGCTCGGCCAGGCCCTTGTGCACATCTTTCGGGAAGTGGTGTTCCTTGTCCCACTTCGCCGCGTTGGGCCAGAGCTGTTCCTGGGCAAAAGCGCGCACGGCGTCGCGGATCATCACTTGGTCTTCGGTCAGCAACATGGCGTGTCTTTCAGCAGATTTCAATCGCCATGGCCGTGGCTTCACCGCCGCCAATGCACAGCGTCGCCACGCCCTTTTTCTTACCGTGCGCCTGCAAGGCGTGCAGCAGCGTGACCAGGATGCGTGCACCGCTGGCACCGATGGGGTGGCCCAGCGCGCATGCGCCGCCGTTGACGTTGACCTTCTCGTGCGCAATGCTCAGCTCGGTCATCAGCGCCATGGGCACCACGGCAAAGGCTTCGTTGATTTCCCACAGGTCCACATCGCCCACGGCCCAGCCGGTCTTGGCCAGCAGTTTTTGTGTGGCGCCTACCGGCGCGGTAGCGAACCAGTTGGGTTCTTGCGCGTGCGTGGCGTGGCCGACGATGGTGGCCAGCGGGGTGAGACCCTGCGCCTTGGCGGTCGAGGCGCGCATCAGCACCAGCGCAGCCGCGCCGTCGTTGATGGACGAGCTGCTGGCGGCGGTGATGGTGCCGTCTTTCTTGAATGCGGGTTTGAGCGATGTGACCTTGTCCAGCTTGACCTTGCCCGGGCCTTCGTCGGTGGACACCACGCGCTCGCCGCTGCGGTCTTTCACGGTGACGGGCGCGATCTCCTTGGCAAAGGCGCCGCTCTCGGTGGCGGCTTTGGCGCGGGTGACCGAGGCAATAGCGAAGGCATCTTGCTGCTCGCGGGTGAAGCTGTATTTGGCGGCGCAGTCTTCGCCGAAGGTGCCCATGCTGCGGCCGGCTTCGTAGGCGTCTTCCAGGCCATCGAGCATCATGTGGTCGTAGATCTTGTCGTGGCCCATGCGGTAGCCGCCACGGCCCTTGAGCATGAGGTAGGGTGCGTTGGTCATGCTCTCCATGCCGCCCGACACCATCACCGTGGCACTGCCGGCCAGCAGCATGTCGTGCGCCAACATGGTGGCTTTCATGCCCGAGCCGCACATTTTGGACAAAGTCACGGCGCCGGCCGACAGCGGCAGCCCGGCCTTGAGCGCAGCCTGGCGTGCGGGTGCCTGGCCCTGTCCGGCCATGAGGCAGTTGCCAAACAGCACTTCGTCGACCAGCGCCTTGTCCACGCCGCTGCGCTCGACGGCGGCCCGGATGGCCACGCCGCCGAGGTCGTGAGCGGACTGGGAGGCGAAGTCGCTTTGGAACGAGCCCATGGGGGTGCGCGCGGCGCCGACGATGACGATGGGGTCGAGGGATGTGGTCATGGGAATCTCCTGTGAAAAGTCAGTGCAGCGACCTTGCGGTCACCGCTGGGTTTCAGCGCGTGGGGCGCAGGTGTTCGGGCCAGGCAGTAGTCACAGCGATGCGTTGCGGCGCTTGGCCGTCACACCAGCCAGCGCGGCCTTGTAGATCGCGTCCAGCCCGCCGGGGCCGTCCACCGTCATCAACATGTCGCGCAGCAAACCGTCGCTCAGGGCATACACCCAGGCGTGCAGCGTGAGCGCTTGGCCGCGCGACCAGGCGTCCTGCACCACCGTGGTCTGGGCCACGTTCATCACCTGTTCAATGGCGTTCAGTTCGCACAAGACTTCGACCCGAAAGGCTTCAGGCGTGGCGGCAATGAGCGCGGCATGGCGGTCGCGCACGTCCTTGATGTGGCGCAGCCAGTTGTCGGCCAGCCCCACGCGGGTGTCGTTCAGCGCGGCTTTCACGCCACCGCAGCCGTAGTGGCCCACGACCATCAGGTGCTTCACCTGCAGCTGGTCCACCGCAAACTGGATGGTGGACAGGCAGTTGAGGTCGGTCGGCACCACCACGTTGGCCACGTTGCGGTGCACGAACACTTCGCCTGGCGCCAGGCCGGTGATCTGGTTGGCGGGCACGCGGCTGTCTGAGCACCCAATCCACATGTACTGCGGGCTCTGCTGGGCCAGCAGGTCGGTGAAAAACGTGGGCTTCTCGCGAACCATGGCCGCAGCCCATTCGCGGTTGTGGTCAAACAGGTCTTGCAGGGAGGCGCTCATGGAAAAATCAGGTGTGGTGGAACAGCGCAGCCATTGTCGGGCAAGGCTGTTTCAGCAGATGGTCAGCAGGTCTCGGCAAACAGCTCGCGGCCGATCAGCATGCGGCGGATTTCGCTGGTGCCCGCGCCAATCTCGTACAGCTTGGCGTCGCGCCACAGCCGGCCCAGCGGGTATTCGTTGATGTAGCCGTTGCCGCCAAAAATCTGCACGCCTTCGCCGGCCATCCAGGTGGCTTTTTCGGCCGTCCAGAGAATGACCGAGGCGCAGTCTTTGCGCACCTGGCGCACGTGTTCGGTGCCGAGCAGGTCGAGGTTTTTGGCCACGGTGTAGGCGAAACTGCGACCCGCTTGCAGCACGGTGTACATGTCGGCCACTTTGCCTTGAATGAGCTGGAACTCGCCAATGCTCTGGCCAAACTGCTTGCGATCGTGGATGTACGGAATCACGTTGTCCATCACCGACTGCATGATGCCCAGCGGCCCGCCCGTGAGCACGGCGCGCTCGTAGTCCAGCCCGCTCATCAGCACCTTGGCACCCATGTTCAGGCCGCCCAAAATGTTTTCGGTCGGCACCTCCACGTTGTTGAACACCAGCTCACCGGTGTGGCTGCCGCGCATGCCCAGCTTGTCGAGCTTCTGCGCAATGCTGAAGCCGGGCATGCCCTTTTCGATCAAGAAAGCCGTGACGCCGCGCGCGCCCATCTCGGGCTCGCTCTTGGCGTAAACCACCAGCGTGTCGGCATCCGGCCCGTTGGTGATCCACATCTTGTTGCCGTTGAGCAGGTAGTAGCCGCCCTTGTCTTCGGCTTTCAGCTTCATGCTGATCACGTCGGAGCCCGCACCCGGCTCGCTCATGGCCAACGCACCCACATGCTCACCGCTGATGAGTTTGGGCAGGTACTTGGCCTTTTGCTCAGGCGTGCCGTTGCGGTTGATCTGGTTCACGCACAGGTTGGAGTGCGCGCCGTAGGACAGGCCGACCGACGCACTGGCGCGGCTGATTTCTTCCATGGCAATCATGTGCGCCAGGTAGCCCATGCCAGCGCCGCCATCGGCTTCGGGCACCGTGATGCCGAGCACGCCCAGGTCGCCCATCTTGCGCCACAGGTCCATGGGGAACTGGTCGTCGCGGTCCACCTCGGCGGCGCGCGGCGCGATCTCGGCTTGCGCAAATTCACGCACCGCGTCGCGCAGGGCGTCGATGTCTTCACCGAGCTGGAAATTAAGGCCGGGCAGGTTGTTCATGGTGTGTCTCCTGAAGGTTTTGGGGTATGGGCGCCCCCTGAAAGAGCGCTCGCGAGAGAAATCAATACGTCTTGGGCACGGGCACCAGCGTTTGCTGCATCACCGCACAGTCTGTGCGCTTGCCGTCGGACGCCACATGCACCACGTCGGCCGTGGTGACGATGATGCGCTTGCCGCCCTTGAGCACGCGCCCGGTGGCCTGCAACTCACCGCCTTGAAACGCCGCAAGGAAGTTGATTTTGTATTCCACCGTGGTCACTTCCATGCCATCGGGTGCCACCGTCAAGCCAGCGTAACCGCCCGCAATGTCGGCCAGCGCGCCCATGGCACCGCCATGAAAACCGCCTTGCTGCTGCGTGACGCGCTCCGAATACGGCAATGCCAGCGTCACCATGCCAGGCGCCACGGCGAGCAGGCGCACACCCAGCTGCTGCATCATGCCCTGGCGCTCCAGGCTGGCTTGCACGCGCTGGCGCAAGTTGGCGGCTGCGGCATCGCCGGTGGTTTCGCTGGTGGTGTCTGCCATCTAAGACCTCGCTGGGGAGTCTGGTTGAAACGATCGATGCACAGCGGCACCGTCAAACATTAACTTGACGTTTACGTAAACGTCAATTATGCGCGAAGCATGGCCGACTCGGCAAGTCGGGGCAAACCTGAGGAACGCATTTCAGGGTCGGCGTGGCGACTATGCTCAGAGCCCCATGCCTTACACGTTGCAAGCCCCGGTTCAGAGCGAACTGGTGATCAAAAAAAGCCGTTTTCTGGGCTGCGTTGAGTCCGTGCCCGACCGCGCAGCGGCGCTGGCGCGGGTGGCTCAGCGGCGCACCGAGCACCCCGGCGCCACGCACGTGTGCTGGGCGCTCATGGCGGGCGGGCACTCCGCGGCCAACGACGACGGCGAACCGGGTGGCACCGCCGGGCGCCCCATGCTGGAGGTGCTGCGCCACCAAGACCTGGAAGGCGTACTGGCCACGGTGGTGCGCTATTACGGTGGCACGCCGCTGGGTGCGGGCGGTCTGGTGCGCGCTTACACCGACAGCGTGGCCCAAGCCCTGCTGAAGGCTGAAAAGACACCTGTGGTGCGCCACCAGATGCTGCACTGCGTGCTGCCCTACGCGTTGGAAGGCTGGCTGCGCCGCGAGCTGGACACACACAGCGCCAGCCTGGTGGACGTGACCCACGGTGAGGGCGTGAGCGCCACCCTGCGCGTACCTGAGGCGCAGGCCGCTGCCCTGGTGGGCCGCATCAACGACGCGGGGCAAGGCAAAGTGGTGTGGCTTGGCGGGCAGGACGACGTTGACGGTTGAACGCAGATCGCAGACAGGTCAACCGGCTTTGCCCGCCTTGTCCAGCTTGGCCAGCAAAGCTCGCGCCTCTTTCTCGTGCACTTTCACTTCGTCCAGGTTGGCCACAAGGTCGGCCATTTGCTCTTCCAGCTGGCGCCGGTGGTCGGCCAAAATCAGTAGAAACTTGCGCAACTGCGGCCCAGTGTCGCGCGGGCTGTCGTACATCTCGATGATTTCCTTGGCCTCGCTCAGCGACAGCCCCAGGCGCTTGGCGCGCAGGGTGAGCTTGAGCCGGGTGCGGTCGCGCGCGCTGTACACCCGGTTGCGCCCGCCCGGGCCTTCGCGTAGCGGCTGCAGCAGCCCCATGTCTTCATAAAAGCGGATGGCGCGTGTGGTCAGGTCAAACTCGCGCGCAAGGTCGCTGATGGTGAAGGTTTGTAGGGTCGCCATGGGGGCTGTTGGGGTCGATGGGTCGTGTCGGGCTGCAGACAGGGCGTTGGAGATGCGCTTCGTAGAATGGCCTGAATCTTGACGTTTACGTTAACGTCACTCCGATCCATCTTACCGGAATCGCCAACCCATGCAGCCAGACAAAGCGCAACTTGAAGCACGCCTGCAATACCCCCAAGGGCAGACGCTGCCCGAGCCCGGGCGCGCGCTCACGGTGGCGCCCGGCGTGAAGTGGGTGCGCATGGCGCTGCCGTTTGCGCTGGACCACATCAACCTCTGGCTGCTGCGCGACACCCACGAAGGCCGCGAGGGCTGGACCGCCGTGGACTGCTGCATCGCGCACGACGCCGCCAAAGCCCAATGGAACAGCGTTTTTGAACACGAGCTGGACGACTTGCCTGTTTTGCGGGTAGTGGTGACGCACATGCACCCCGACCACATCGGTCTGGCGCATTGGCTGTGCCAGCGCTGGAGCACGCCGCAGCACGACTGCCGCCTCTGGATCAGCGCCACCGACCACGCCATCGCGTGCACGGCAAGCCAGAGCACCACCGGTTTTGGCGGTGAAGCCGCAGCCGCGTTTTTTGCCTCACACGGCCTGACCGACGCCGACCAACTGGCCCAGATCCGGGGCCGGGCCAGCTACTACCCCAACCTCGTGCCGGCCGTGCCCCGCCAATACCGCCGCCTCATGGACGGCGGACAGCTGACCATCGGCGGGCGCACCTGGCACTGCATCAGCGGCTACGGACATGCGCCCGAACACATGGCCCTGCACTGCCCCGAGCTGGGCGTGCTCATCAGTGGCGACATGGTGCTACCGCGCATTTCCACCAACGTCAGCGTGTACGACCAGGAGCCCGAGGCCGACGCGTTGTCGCTGTTTCTCGACTCGCTGGACAAGTACCTGCCCCTGCCCGCCCACACGCTGGTGCTGCCGTCGCACGGCAAGCCGTTCACCGGTCTGCACGAACGCATCCAGCAACTGAAAGACCACCACGCCGAGCGGCTCGCCGAGGTATTGGCCGCCTGCCAGTCCCAGCCCTGCAGCGGCGCTGACATCTTGCCCGTGATGTTCAAACGCCCGCTCGACCTGCACCAAACCACCTTTGCCATGGGCGAGGCGGTGGCGCATTTGCACCGGCTGTGGCACGGGGGGCAGCTGGTGCGCCAGCTCGATGCGTCAGGCGTTTACCGCTTTGTGGCGCGCACAGCGCCGTAAACCACCGCTTTCGCTCTGAGTTTGTCCAGGCGCGGTTTGCCGTTGACTGGCGAGCCTTCACTCGCCCAACGGAACCGCAGCGCGCTTGAGCGCCTTGCGGCGCTCGATGTGGTCTGGCATCACGCCGGCGACCACGTCCCAGAACTGGGGGCTGTGGTCCATGTGGCGCAGGTGGCTGAGTTCGTGCACCACCACGTAGTCCACCATCTCCAGCTTGAGGTGGATGAGCCGCCAGTTGAGGCGGATGGTGCCGTCGGCGCTGGCGCTGCCCCAGCGGGTGCCGGCGCTGGACAGGCGCAATTTCTCGTAGCGCACGCCCAGCAGGGGCGCGAAGTGGTCAAGACGTTCGGTGAACAGGCGCTTGGCCTGGCGCATGAGCCAGGCTTGGGCGGCGTCGCGTATCTGCGCTTCACTGGCGCTGTGGGCCAGCCCCAGGCGCAGCGTGGCCATTGCAGCCCGTTGCTCGGCGCCGGCCGTTTCCAGCACCGCACCCACCTGGGTGAAGCCGTGCGCGGGGTCGAGCACCAGGCGCACGCGCTGCCCCAGAAAGTCCAGCTCGGCGCCATTGGCCCATACGGTACGGGCTTGCGCCAGCTCACCAGCGCGTTCGCGGGCGCGCTGCAGTTTCTCCAGCACCCAAGCTGCTTTTGTGTGCAGCAGCGCGTCCACCTCGCCCAGCGGCGTCCAGCGCGGCGCGCTCACGCTCAAGCCATCGGGCCCGACCGACAGGCCAATGGTGCGGCGCTTGCCGCGCTTGAATTCGTAGGCCACTTCGCAGCTGCCCAGCTTGAGCAGGCGGTTGGCCCTGGGGTGGTGCCAGGTGCCGGGCTGAAACACCTGGCTCAGGGGCTCTGCCGCTGGCGCAGCGGGGTCGGGCTTGGGGCGCACCACAGGCGGCGTGGCCGCCACGGCTTCGCGGGCGGGCGGGGGCAGCGGGTCGGTACCGCCCAAAAAATCCAGCGCGAGCTGCATCAGGCGCTGCATGGTTATGGAACCCCGTTCAACGCTCAGACCTTGGCGGGTTCGGCGCTTGCGGGCGGATATGCCGATGGGTCCAAGCGCCGCATCTCGGCCTCGATCCAGGCTTCTACTTCTGCCATCAGCTCGTCTGCCTGGCGTCCTACGCTGGGAATGGGCTTGCCAATGGAAAACTCGACCACACCCGGTTGCTTGATGAACGCTTTGCGTGGCCAGCATTTGGCAGACGTGACCGCAATCGGGATCACCGGCGCACCGGTGCGGATGGCCAGGCGTGTGCCGCCGGTTTTGTAGGTGCCTTGCTGGCCCCGGTCGATGCGCGTGCCTTCGGGAAACATGATGACCCAGGTGCCCTGGTCCAGCAGACGCTGCCCCTGCTGCACCACTTTGACGAAGGCGCGAGCGCCGTCGGCGCGGTCGATGTGGATCATGTCCATGCGGGCCATGGCCCAGCCAAAGAACGGCACGCGCAGCAGCTCTTTTTTGAACACGTAAGCCAGCGGGTGCGGCATGAGCGCAGGCATGCAAAAGGTTTCCCAGGTGGACTGGTGCTTGACCAGCAGCACGGCGGGCGCGGTGCTGCCCACGGGCAGGTTCTCGTAGCCGATCACGCGGTTGCGGATGCCGAGGATCACGGTGCCACCATCAACAGCCAGCTTGAGCCAGCGGGCGCACATCCAGTAGATCTGGTCGGGTTTGAGAAACGGCGCCACAGCCACCACCGCCAGCGCCCAAGGCACCACCGTGATGGCCATGAACAGCAGGTGCAAAACAGAACGCAGGAAATTCATCACGATCATGGGGTGGCCATCAGTACAAGGGGTCAATCCGTCGGCTGCGCGAGCAGCCAGTCGGCAAAAGCGGACAGATCGGCATGGACCTGGGTACCGGGCGGAAGGTCGGTGCTGAGCGTGGAACGGTCGGCATGGGCATCTAGTCCGTTGCGTGGGCGCAGCGCTTCAGACTGACCGGTAAGCAGCAAATGCGTGGGGCAGCCCGCTGCTGCTGCCGCCTGCACGTGGCGCACCGCGTTGCCCGCTGCGGGCACGCGCGCCAGGTCAACCCCGAAACGCTGACCGATCTGCACAAACAGCCCGGGCGCCGGTTTGCGGCAGGCGCAGGCGTCTTCGGGCGCGTGCGGACAGAAGAACACCGCATCCACCCGGGCGCCGGCTGCGGCCAGCTGGCGGTGCATTTTGGCGTGGATGGCGTTGAGCGACGCCATGTCAAACAGACCCCGGCCGATGCCGCTCTGGTTGGTGGCCAACACCACGCGCCAGCCGCCCTGGTTGAGCCGGGCCACCGCTTCCAAGGCGCCGGGCAGAGCCTCCCACTCGTCGGGCGAGGCCACGTAGTCGTCTCGGTTGCGGTTGAGCGTGCCGTCGCGGTCCAGGATGAGCAGTTTCATGCGGTGCTCTTTCCAAGATGCGTCACGGTACGCCAGCCGGTCAAGCCGCCAGGCGCGACAAGTCGGCCACGCGGTTCATGGCTTCGTGCAGGTTTTTCAGCAGCCCCAGCCGGTTGGCCTTGAGCGCCGGGTCTTCTGCGTTCACCATCACGCCGTCAAAGAAAGCGTCCACCGGTGCGCGCAGCGCTGCCAGCGTCATCAGCGAGGCGGTGTAGTCGCCGTTGGCAAACTCGGCGTCGGCGGCCGGCACCGTTTTTTTCATGGCGGCGAACAGTTCTTTTTCAGCGGCTTCAACCAGCCGGGCCTCTTGCACCGCAGCGCCTTCACCCTCGGACTTTTTCAAGATATTGCCAATGCGCTTGTTGGCGGCCGCCAGCGCTGCGGCAGCGGGCAATGCGGCGAAAGCACGCACGGCTTGCAAGCGCTTGGACACATCGCCCAGGCGCTGCGGACGCAAGGCCAGCACGGCGTCCACTTCCTGTGCGCTGTAGCCTTGCTCACGCAGGCTGCCAGCCAGGCGGTCGTAGAAAAATTCAGCCAGTGAAGCCGTGGCGTCGGTGATCTTGTCGCCAAAAGCTGGCACAGCGCTGGCTACCAGCGCGCCCAGGTTCAACGGCAAGTCTTTCTCGACCAGCATGCGGATCACGCCCAGCGCATGGCGGCGCAGCGCAAACGGGTCTTTGTCGCCAGTGGGCAGGTTGCCAATGCCAAACATGCCTACAAGGGTTTCCAGCTTGTCGGCCAGCGCCACCACCACGCCCGTCATGTTGCGCGGCAGTTCGTCGCCGGCAAAGCGCGGCTTGTAGTGGTCTTCGATCGCGAAGGCGATGTCTTCGCTCAGGCCATCATGGCGCGCGTAGTAGCCGCCCATGATGCCCTGCAGCTCGGGAAACTCGCCCACCATGTCGGTCAGCAGATCGGTCTTGGCGAGCATGGCTGCATTGCCGACGTTGCCATCGAAAACACCGTCGACACCTTGTGTCATGAGCTGACGCGCAATCTCCCGCGCAATCGCTTCCACACGCTGGCTGCGCTCGCCCTGCGTGCCCAGCTTGTTGTGATACACCACCTTGCCCAGCCCCTCCACGCGCGAAGCCAGCGTCTTCTTGCGGTCCTGGTCAAAGAAAAACTTGGCGTCGGCCAGGCGCGGGCGTACCACGCGCTCGTTGCCGCCGATCACGGCGCTGGCGTCTTCAGGGCTGATGTTGCTGACCACCAGAAACTGGTTGGTCAGCTTGCCTTGCGTGTCCACCAGCGGGAAGTACTTCTGGTTGGCCTTCATCGTCAAGATCAGGCACTCTTGCGGCACGTCCAGAAACTGCGCTTCAAATCCGCAGGTGAGCACATTGGGCCGCTCCACCAGAGCGGTCACTTCGTCCAGCAGGGCTTCGTCCATCAGCACTTCAAAGCCCGGTCCCAGGCGCTCGGCGGCTTGGGCCAGCTGCTGCACGATGGCAAAGCGGCGGTCGTTGAAACTGGCCAGCACCGAGCCGTCGCGCAACAGGGTTTCGGCGTAGTGGTCGGCGTCCTGCAGCACCACCGGGTCTACTGCCGCTTCAAAGCGGTGGCCGCGCGTGGTGTTGCCAGCGGTCAGCCCCAGCGCCCTCACCGGCACCACGGTGCTGCCATGCAGCGCCACCAGGCCGTGGGCCGGGCGCACAAACTGCACGCTGCTCCAGCCGGGAAACTCACAGTCGCTCTCCAGCTGGTAGCTCATGACCTTGGGAATGGGCAGCTTGGCCAGCGCCTCGTCCAGCGCTTTTTGCAGGCCCGTGTCCAGCGTGGCGCCCGTGACGAGGCTGTCATAAAACAGCGCGGCGGCCTTGCCTTCGCCTTCGCGCTTGAGCGCGGCCACAGCGGCTGCCGGGTCGGACACATCGGCGCCCAGAGCGGCCAGCTTTTTCAGCAGGGCGGGCGTCGCGTTGCCGCTGGCGTCCAGCCCCACGGCCAGGGGCATGAGCTTTTGCTGCACCGCCTTGTCCTCAGCTTTGAGCCAGACATGGGTCACGTGCGCAGCCAGGCGGCGTGGCGAGGCGAACGCGGTCACAGCCGAATCGGCACCGGCCAGGCCCTGAGCCTTGAGTTGGTCAAACAAAACGCCGGCGAAGGCGTCGCCCAGTTTCTTGAGCGCCTTGGGCGGCAGCTCTTCCACAAACAGTTCAACGAGCAGGTTTTGGGTGGTCATCTTGTTGTTCTCCGGCGCTCAGGCGGCTTTCTTCGGCATTTGCTCCACCCAGGCGTGCGGCGCCATGGGGAAGCCCAGCCGCTCGCGGCTCTCGTAATAGCTTTGCGCCACGCCACGCGCCAGGTTGCGGATGCGGCCAATGTAGGCCGCGCGCTCGGTCACGCTGATGGCGCCGCGCGCGTCCAGCAGGTTGAAGCTGTGCGCGCACTTGAGCACCTGCTCGTAGGCGGGCAAGGCCAGCTGCTGTTCCATGAGGTGCTTGGCCTGCTTTTCATGCGCCGTGAAGGCGGTGAACAGGAAGTCGGCGTCGGCGTGTTCGAAGTTGTAGGCCGACTGCTCTTTTTCGTTTTGCAAATACACGTCGCCGTAGCTGAGTGTGGAGCCGTCGGCGCGTTTCGTCCACACCAGGTCGTACACGTTGTCCACGCCCTGCAGATACATGGCCAGGCGCTCCAGACCATAGGTGATTTCGCCGGTGATGGGTTTGCAGTCGATACCGCCGACCTGCTGGAAGTAGGTGAACTGCGTCACTTCCATGCCGTTGAGCCAGACCTCCCAGCCCAGGCCCCAGGCGCCGAGCGTGGGGTTTTCCCAGTCGTCTTCCACAAACCGAATGTCGTTCTTCTTCAAGTCAAAACCCAAGGCTTCGAGCGAGCCCAGGTACAGCTCCAGGATGTTGGACGGCGCTGGCTTGAGCACCACCTGGTACTGGTAGTAATGCTGCAGGCGGTTGGGGTTTTCGCCGTAGCGGCCGTCTTTGGGTCGGCGGCTGGGCTGCACATAGGCCGCCTTCCAGGGCTCGGGGCCGAGCGCGCGCAAAAAAGTGGCGGTGTGGCTGGTGCCCGCGCCCACTTCCATGTCGTAGGGCTGCAGCAGCGCGCAGCCCTGGGCGTCCCAGTAGGACTGCAGTTTCAAAATGATTTGCTGGAAGGTCAACATGCGCATGGGGCCTGGGCGGTGCCCGGGCCAAAGGTGGTCTTGGTGTGGAGACAGCAGGCCCGAGCGGGCTTGCTGCACAGAACGCTGATTTTACGGGGCCGCCGGCCCGCCCGGGCGGGGAGCGCTCAGCTGCGCAGCAGCCGCATGCGCTGGCAGCGGGCTATGGCCAACACCAGCACCACCGCCAGGCACATCCCCCACAGCGGCCAAAGCCCCCAATGGGCCGTCCAGCGGGCGTAGAGCGTGGTGCCGCTGCGGCCCTGCACCGCGGCTTCGAGCCGGTCGCGCGTCAGGCGGGGCAGCTGGTGGGTGACCACGCCGCGGTGGTCAATGACCGCGGTGGCCCCCGTGTTGGTGGCGCGCAGCATGGGCCGGCCCAGCTCCAGCGCACGCAGGCGCGAGATGTGCAGGTGCTGATCAATGGCCACCGTGTCGCCAAACCATGCGATGTTGCTTAGGTTGACCAGCACCGTGGGGGCCTGGGCCGGGTCGCGAAACGTCGCAGCCAGCTCTTCGCCAAACAGGTCCTCGTAACAGATGTTGGGCGCCAGGCGCTGGCCATCCACCGGCCACGGCGCTTGCGCCAGCGTGCCCCGACTGAAGTCGCCCAGCGGAATGTGCATAAGGTCAATGAACCAGCGAAACAGCGGCGGAATGAACTCACCAAACGGCACCAGGTGGTGTTTGTCGTAACGGTAGAACCCCTCAGACGCCAGGCTCACCGGCGCCTGCGGATCGGTGCTGAGGGCCAGTTGGTCGCGCGCTGCGGCCGCCGACGCCGGCGACACGCCCCAGGCAGAGTTGGTGTACCCCTGCGAAAAACTCCCCAGCGGCAAGCCCAGCAGCACCTGCACCGGCGAGGCCACGCCCGGCTGCGCCAGGCCGTCCAGCAGGGGCCGCCAGAACGCAGGGCCCAGCTGCAGCGGCAGCAAGGGCAGCGCGGTTTCGGGTGCCACCACCAGCTGCGGCGCATTTACCAGGCCGGCTTTGGCCGCCGCCACCGCTTCGGCGATTTGCTGTGGGTACCAGGCCAGCGCCTGCGCCACCCCGGTGCCGGCTTCAAATTTTTCGTCTTGTGCCACGTTGCCCTGCAGCAGCCACACCCGCAGCATGCCGGCGCTGGTGGTGTCGCGCTGGCCAAAGGCGCGCCAGGCGCTGCTGTCGCCCAACACGCTCCACAGCAGCGCCAGCAGCAGCACGGCCGTCGGAGCCGCGCGCCACACGTTCCCCCACCGAAGAGCCGTGCGCGCACCCACCAGCGGCGCCACGCCCGCGCGGTGCACCGCACGGCGGGTAGGCGTCAGCAACCAGTCGCCCAGAGCCGCCGAAGCTCCAGACACCACCGAAGCCAGCGCATAGGCCAGCACAGCCGCTAGAAAGCCCATGCCGTACACACCCACCAACGGCGCCCAGGCGGCCATCTGGTCAACCTGCGCGTAACCACCGGCACCCCACGGAAACCCGGTGAGCCAGCGACCACGGGCCAGCTCGGCCAGCGTCCAGAGGGCGGCAAACAACAGCGCCTGCGCGCTGCGCGACACCGGCGCCCAGCGGTACAAAACGGCGGCAGCCGCTGCGTAATACAGGGCCAGCGCGCCCGCCAGTGCCAGCACAGCCAGCGCGGCCAGCCAGGCCGAGAGCCCGCCGTAAGTGTGCATGGAAACAAACAGCCACCAGAAGGTGCCGACCAGCCAGGCGGTGGCAAACAGCCAGCCCCGCCAGGCCGCACTGCCCAGGCGCCCGCTGTGCTGCAGCGCCAGCACCAACACGGCCAGAGAAACCATTTGCAGCCAGCCGCTGGGCTGGCCCGTTGCAGTGCCGGGCAGGCTCCAGTCTTGAAAAGGCCAAGCCAACGAAGCTGCCTGCAGACCACCAGCCAGCAGACACAGCAGCGCCCACATGGCACCACCGCTGCGCGCCCGCCGCCCGGGCGGAAGCCGGCTCATCGGCTCAAAGCTCGACGGGTTGTGCAGCGATCCGAACAGGCTGCGCATGGGTGGGCGGGCGGCAGTGGTCAGGCGTCTGCCGACACAGGCATGACCTTGAACCACTTCACCGCGCCACCTTTGGTGTGCAGCACCACGAAGCGCAGGCTGTCGAGCTCGTGCACCTCGCCGCGCTTGGGCACATGGCCCATGGCGTGGGCGATCATGCCGCCGATGGTGTCAAAGTCGTCTTCGGGCAGTTTCAGGCCAAAAGATTCGTTGATGCGCTCGATGGGCGTGTCGCCGCTGACGCGCCAGGTGCTGTCGGCCAGGGCAAAGATATCGCCCTCGTCTTCCACCACATCGAATTCGTCTTCAATCTCACCGACGATTTCTTCCAGCACGTCTTCAATGGTGATGAGGCCCGCCACACGGCCAAACTCGTCAATGACGATGGCCAGGTGGTTGCGGTTGCCGCGGAATTCGCGCAGCAGGTCGTTGAGCCCCTTGGTTTCGGGCACAAAGGTGGCCGGGCGCAACAGGGCGCGAATATTGAGTTCGGGCGCGCGCTGTAGCTTGAGCAGGTCTTTCGCCAGCAAGATGCCGATGATGTTTTCCCGCTCGCCCTCAAACACCGGAAAGCGCGAGTGCGCGGTGTCGATCACGATGTGCAAGAGCTCGTCGTAGGGTGCTTCAATGTTGAGCACATCCATGCGCGGGGTGGCCACCATCACGTCGCCGGCCGTCATGTCGGCGATGCGAATCACGCCTTCGAGCATCACGCGCGATTCGGCGTTGATGATGTCGTTGTCCTCGGCCTCGGCGAGGGTTTCGATCAGCTCGTCCTTGGAGTCCGGCCCGGGATGGATGAATTCCGCGAGCTTTTGGAGGAAACCACGTTTGTCGACATGCCGCAGGCTGCGCTGCGGCCCACTACTGGGAGGGGATTCGGCCACTGAAGGGTATGGGAGTGTTGAGACAGGGGCAAGGATACCGCAAGGCCCCGGCGTCGAGCAAAAAACGCCCACACCCGGCGACCGGGTGCGATCGGTCAGCCCCGGTGGCGTTCGCGTGCGTTGCGCACGCCCTGGCGTATGCCCTGCAACAAACCCAGCGCCGACCAAAATTGCTTGGCCTGGGCTTTGAGGTGGTAGTCGCCGAGCGCCATATGCTCGTTCAGCAACTCGGTCACGCGCGAATCGAAGTCGGCCGGGGGAAGCCGCAAATGGGCTTCGCTCTCGCTGCCCTCGCGCTCGATCACCGCGCCAGCGTTGCGGGCGATCTTGAGCATGGCTGTATTTTCAGACAGCGCATGAATGAACAGCAGGTTCACACCTTCGTTGCGCGCATGCATCACGGCGCGTTCAAACAAGCGGCTGCCGTAGCTGCGTCCCCGCGCACTTTTGGCCACCGACACACCAAACTCGGCACAGCTGATGCACTTCGGGTCAGCTGAAAAGGCCAGGTGCGCCATGGCAATCAGTTCCAGCTTGCGGTTGAAAATGCCGAACAGCTCGTCCCGGTCAAAGTTCAGCTGGTTCACATAGCGGTGAATCTGCTCGTCGTTGGCGGCGTAGCCAAATCGCAGGTAGCGGTCTTGTGGCTCCAGCGCCAGCAGGTGGGCCGCAATGCGCTCCCGCTGCGCAGGGCCGATGGACCGGATGGGCACCCCCGCCGATGTGGCAGCCCCCGCGGCACGCGGGGACGGATCGTTGGCGGGTGCTGCGGCCAGCACCTCCGCCTCTGACGCCGTCTTGAACCAGGGGGTTGAATTGAACATGACCTGAAATATAAGGGTTTTCCCTATATCGACAAGGTCCCGCCTCTCTAAACCCGGACAAACCCGACGGGCGGGTAACTTATGACCGCTGGATGCGGCTTACAGCGGCAAAGCGGTGGTACTTTTCACGCGGTCCATCACAAAACTGGTTTTGCAGTCCTGCACGCTCGGGTGTTTGAGCAAGGTGTCCATCATGAAACGCGAGTAAGCGGCCATGTCAGCCACCACCAGGCGCAGCTGAAAGTCCATCTCGCCCGTGAGCGCAGCGCATTCCACCACCTCGTGCCAGCCCATCACGCTGGCGCGAAACTGGTCCATGGGGTTGCGTTTGGCGCTCTCGGCGTGCTTCTCCAGTCGCACGTTCACATAAGCGGTCAGCCCCAGGCCCACGGCTTCGGGCTTCACCAAGGCCACGTAGCGGTCAATCACGCCACTGTCTTCGAGCCGCTTCACCCGGCGCAGCACTGCGCTGGGCGACAAACCCACCACCTCGGCGATCTGGTCAAAGGTGGCCCTGCCGTCTGCTTGAAGGCTGCGCAGTATGTGGCGGTCGAGCTTGTCAAGTGCTTGCATAAGTACCATTCTGCAGCTTTCCTGCATGCATGGCAAAAACTGCACTGCAAAACGCTGGAATCTTGATGCCTTGCGCCGATACAGTGACGGATCGCATTGATTCATAAAGGAGACACCCATGAACGCAGCCTTGCCCCAAGCCGCCAACCTGCCCGAAACCACCACCGAATGGGCCAACCCCATGGGCACAGACGGCTTCGAGTTCATCGAATACGCCGCGCCCGACCCCGTGGCCATGGGGGCGCTGTTTGAACGCATGGGCTTCAAGCCGATTGCCAAACACCGCCACAAGGCGGTGACGCTGTACCGCCAGGGCGGCATCAACTTCATCATCAACGCCGAGCCCGACAGCTTTGCGCAGCGCTTTGCCCGCCTGCACGGCCCCAGCGTGTGCGCCATTGCATTCCGGGTGCAAGACGCCAAGGCCGCGTACGAGCGCGCCATTTCGCTGGGCGCCTGGGGCTACGCCCACACCGCCGGCCCTGGCGAGCTGAATATTCCAGCCATCAAGGGCATTGGCGACTCGATCATCTATTTCATCGACCGCTGGCGCGGCAAAAACGGCGCGCAAGCCGGCGACATCGGCAACATTGGTTTTTTTGACGTGGACTTTGAGCCGTTGCCTGGCGCCGAACTGAACCCGGTGGGCCATGGCCTGACCTACATCGACCACCTGACGCACAACGTGCACCGCGGCCGCATGGAGGAATGGGCCGGTTTTTATGAGCGCCTGTTCAACTTCCGCGAAGTGCGCTACTTCGACATTGAAGGCCAGGCCACGGGCGTGAAAAGCAAAGCCATGACCAGCCCCTGCGGCAAGATCCGCATTCCGATCAACGAGGAAGGCAACGAGAAGTCGGGCCAGATCCAGGAGTACCTGGACCGCTACCACGGCGAGGGCATCCAGCACATCGCCATGGGCTCGGACGACCTGTACGCCACAGTGGACGCGCTGGAGCTGAGCGGCGTGAAGCTGCTCAACACCGGGGAAACCTATTACGAGTTGCTGGACAAACGCATTCCGGGGCATGGCGAAAATGTGGCCGCCCTGCAGCAACGCAACATTTTGGTGGACGGGGTGCCGGGTGAACTGCTGCTGCAGATCTTCAGCGAAAACCAGCTGGGCCCCATCTTTTTTGAATTCATCCAGCGCAAAGGCAACCAAGGGTTTGGTGAGGGCAACTTCAAGGCGCTGTTTGAGAGCATTGAGCTGGACCAGATGCGCCGCGGCGTGCTGAAGGGTTGACCTTCAAGGAGAGGCGCATGGCCGCGTTGCGGCTGTTGGCCGTGGCGCTGCCACTGTCTGCACAGCCGCGCTTTGCCCTGCACCCTTTTTGAAGGTCTTGTTTGGCACTCCGCTTGAATACCTGGAGACTGAGATGGCTGTTGAACCTGTTGTGTACGGCGCAAGCGCCCGCCCCCCGCGAGGCGATTACGCGCGCGCCAGCGACGACTACACCTGCGCACAAAACTGGGCGGCCTACACCGCAGCCGACCACGACACCTACCGCCGACTGTATAAACGCCAGTCGGCGCTGCTGCCGGGTCTGGCCTGCGATGCGTTCATTGAGGCCCTGCCCTCGCTGGGCGCGAGCGACCAGATTCCGCGCTTTGAAGACATCAACGCTCGCCTGAAGCCGGCCACCGGCTGGGAGCTGGTGGCGGTGCCCGGGCTGATTCCGGAGCGGCCGTTTTTCCAGCTGCTGGCCGACCGCCGCTTTCCCGTCACCGACTGGATACGGCAGCCCGAAGAGTTCGACTACATCGTAGAGCCCGACGTGTTCCACGACCTGTTTGGCCACGTGCCGTTGCTGTTCAACCCGGTGTTTGCCGACTACGTGCAGCGCTACGGCGCTGGGGGACTGAAGGCGCACGACCTCGACGCGGGCGAGTTGCTGTCGCGCCTGTATTGGTACACGATTGAGTTTGGCCTGATTCAGCAACCCGACGGCCTGCGGGCTTACGGCGCAGGCATCTTGAGCTCCAGCGGCGAGCTGCGCCACAGCGTCACCAGCGCGAAGCCCCAGCGCTTGGCGCTGGACTTGCTTCGCTGCATGCGCACACGCTACAAAATCGACGACTACCAGGCCACCTATTTCGTGATCGACAGCTTTGACCAGCTGTTTGATCTGACGGCGCCCGACTTCGCGCCGCTCTACGAGGCCGTGGCTTCGCAAGGCGAGTTGGCACCCGACGCCAGCACTGCGAGCGACTCGCGCATTACCCTGGGGTGAAACGCCATGGCCACATGCGCGGCACCCGTAACCAGTCGGTTGTCGGCGCCGCTCAAGGTGGCGGTGGAGGCGGGAAACACGATGTTGTCGGTGTTGGAATACCAGCAAATGAACTGCCGGTAGGTGGCTTCAGGCGCTTGCTTTGCCTCGGCTGCTGCCAGCGCCAGCAGCCAGGGGTTGTGCAAGCGCATCTGGCGGCCGTTGGGCAGGTGGCTGAACTGCCCTAGCCAGGTTCCGTGGTGTGGCGTGCCGATGGTCAGCACCTGCGCGATGCGGGCGGGGTTTGCTGCATGGGCCGCAAGCCAGGCGCGCGCCGCCAGACCCCCCATGCTGTGGCATACCAGCTGTGGTGGCCCCCCGCCCACGACTTCGGCCCGCCGCACGGCCGACTCGATCTGGGGCACATAGGCGTCGATACTGCCAAACACCGGCTCCAAGTTGACGGACACATACGGCACCCCAAGACGGCGAAGCTCGCGCATCCACGGGTGCCAAAAACCCCGGTTGCACACAAAGCCGTGCACAAACACCACCGCACCTGATGAACAGACCCCTATCGGGTCCGCCGTGGCATCCGTGTCGGGCCAGTGGCGCCACCGAAAGGGCTGGCGCCACGCAAACACACGCGGAGCCATGCGCACCTCTTGCCACCACGCGCCCACCAACTCGTGCCAGCGCGGGCGGGGAGCCGGGTCACTCTGGTGCACCCAGGCCACAGCGAGCAGTTCGAGCGCGAGGACCAGTGCATAACCACCCAACAGCAACCCAAAGCCAGCCACCGAAGCCCGGGGTGAATGCGGCCACACGAGCACGCCCCAAGCCAGCGCGACCACCAGCACCATGCCCACAGCCCATTGCTGCAAACGGGCCAATCTCGAGTTCTGGAGGGTGTGTGACATGCGCATTTGCGCACTATCCCACGGTTTGTGTCACACACATGATGCTGTCGCGCAGGCTCCTAGAGGCGGCAGCCTACGACGACACCGGTCGTACCGGGCTAAACTGCCCGGAACATGACCCCAGCAAGCCAGGCTGCCCATCGCATTGGTGCCCATTTGTCGCGTGTTTCGAGTTTGCGCGAGCAGGCCAGTGCAGCCGGGCTGGTTCAGGCTGTGCACCAAGTCAAACAGCTGCAGGCTCAGCGCTTTCGAGCGACCTACACCGACTTTTTGGCCGACGCCCAGCATGCACCGGCCACGCGCTTCTTTCTGGAAGAGCTGTACGGCGAGCACGATTTCCGTGAGCGTGACAACCAGTTCGGACGCATCGCTAGCGCCATCGAGCGCTTGTTCCCCGAAGCGGTGGCCCAGTTGGCGGTGGACCTGGCCGAGACGCATGCGCTCACCGAAACGCTGGACCACCAGCTGGCAACCCACTGGCTGGACCAAGACCCTGCAACACCCGCTGCCCTGCGTTACGCTCAATCTTGGCGCCTCACAGGACGGCACGCAGACCGCCACCGCCAGCTCGCTGTTGTGCTGCACATGGGCGCTGAGCTGCAGCGCCTGACCCGCATGGTCACATTGCGCATAGCGCTGAAAATGATGCGCCGCCCGGCCCAAGCCGCGGGCTTGTATGCCTTGCAGCAATTCCTGGAGCGGGGCTTTGATGCCTTTGCCACCATGAGCGACGCAAGCCGCTTTTTGTCGGCCATTGAACAACGGGAAAGACGCTGGATAGACACCCTGTTCGAGGCCGATGCGGCAAACGCAGCCCAACTGCTCCAAGCGGAGCTCATGCGCACCTGAACTGGAAATCGGGCCCAGCAAAGGAGGCTCCTGTGCTTTCGGTGACATGCTGTTAGGGCCGGCCCTGTGCCACCCGCGGCAATGACACGCCAGAATGCAGATGTCATCAACGTACCTGCCCTTGTCCTATGAACCGTCCCTGGCTTGACCATTACCCACCCGGCGTTGCGCACACGGTGGAGCCCGAACAGTACCGATCGCTAGCGGCGTTGTTGGAAGAATCGTTCAAAAAGAATGCAGCGCAGCCCGTGTCGGTTTGCATGGAGCACTGGATGTCCTATAGCGAGCTCGACGCGCACAGCGCCGCTCTGGGTGCCTGGCTGCAGTCCAAGGGCTTGTCGGCCGGTGCCCGGGTGGCCATCATGCTGCCCAACGTTCCTCAGTTTCTGGTCACCATGGCTGCGATCCTGCGCGCCGGGTACACCGTGGTTAATGTCAACCCGCTGTACACCGCCCGCGAGTTGGAGCACCAGCTGAAAGACTCCGGCGCAGAAGCCATCGTCATCCTTGAGAATTTCGCGGGCACGCTCGAAGAAATCATTGATCACACCGCGATCCAACACGTCGTTGTCGCCAGCCTTGGTGACTTGCTGGGTTTTTGGTACGGCCGCTGGATCAGTTTTGCCGTGCGGCATCTGGCCAGAATGGTGCCCACATTCAAGCTGGCGTTGATCGGCCCCCGCGGACCCCGCACCATTCTGAGCTTTCAGCATGCACTCCACCAAGGCGCTGAGCGTGCACTCAAACCCAGCCAGGCCAACCTGGATGCCACCGCGTTTTTGCAATACACCGGGGGCACCACCGGACTGTCCAAAGGCGCGGTGCTGACGCACCGCAACGTCATCGCAGCCATTTTGCAGGCCGAAGCCTGGTTCAACCCAGCCTTGCAGCGCCTGGGCGACCTGCGCAAGACCAACGCGATCGCGGCACTGCCGCTGTATCACATCTTCGCGCTGACGCTCAGCCTGCTGAACATGCGGTGGGGCGCCCATATGACACTGATCCCCAACCCCAGAGACATTCCCAAACTGGTCGAGACCCTCAAAAAGCGACCATTCCACATCCTTCCGGCTGTAAACACATTGTTCAACGCACTCTTGCAGAACCCTCAGTTTCGCCAACTCGACTTTTCTTCCCTGGCGCTGTCGCAAGCTGGCGGCATGGCGGCCTCCGAAGGTACGGCGCGCCAGTGGCTCGCAGTAACCGGCAGCGCCATGATCGAAGGTTGGGGCATGAGCGAGACCTGCGCCATTGGTACCAACAACCCGGTCAACAACCGGGACTTCAGCGGTACCATTGGGCTTCCGTTGCCAGGCATCGACATTGCTATCAAAGACGACGAAGGACGGGATGTGGCCTTGGGCACGGCGGGTGAAATTTGTATTCGGGGCCCCAACGTCATGACCGGTTACTACAACCAGTCTGCCGAAAACGCCCTGGCATTCACCCCAGACGGCTATATGCGCACCGGCGATATTGGCGTAATGGATGCCGATGGATTCACTCGAATCGTTGATCGCAAGAAAGACATGATCCTGGTCTCAGGTTTCAATGTGTTCCCGAACGAGCTGGAGAACGTGATCTCCATGTGCCCAGGCGTCCTAGAATGCGCGGCCATCGGCATTGCCGATGACACCCAGGGAGAGGCCGTCAAGGTCTTCGTGGTGCGCTCGAATCCGACTCTACGGGAAGAAGACGTGGCGCGATATTGTCATAACAACCTGACGGGGTACAAGCGCCCCAAATTCATTGAATTCCGCGACGAGCTGCCCAAGACCAACGTCGGGAAAATCCTGCGACGCGCTCTACGCGGCGCCTAGTAAGCCGTTCAGAGCTGTCTGATCTTCCTCAAAACAGGTGCCTTCTTGAACCATTCCACCGCTTTCAACTCGGATCGCCTCGCCCTTGCGGGGGTTACGGTGTTCGAGCGTGGCTGGCTTTCAGCCAATAACATACTCATCCAGGGCAACGGCCCCATCACACTGGTGGATACGGGCTATTGGACTCACGCCGAGCAGACATTGGGGCTTGTAGGCAGCGCCTTAGGTGAGCGGGCTTTGGACCTCCTACTCAACACCCACCTCCACAGTGACCATTGCGGCGGGAATGCGGCTCTGCAGCATCGATATCCCAACGCCAAGACATGGATTCCCCCAGGTCAGGCAAGCAGCGTAGCCCATTGGGATCCAGTCGCTCTCACCTACGAACCGACAGGACAACATTGCCCCCAGTTCAATCACGAGGGCCTATTAACGCCGGGAAAAAGCATCCGCCTTGGCTCACTGGACTGGGAAATCCATGGTGCCAAGGGACACGATCCGCACGCCATCGTGCTTTTTCAGCCAGAACAACGCATTCTCATTTCGGCTGATGCCCTTTGGGGAAATGGCTTCGGCGTGGTCTTTCCAGAGCTGGAAGGCATTTCCGCTTTTGAGGAAGTTTCAGAAACGTTGGACTTGATAGAACAGCTGAACCCGCTGCTCGTGATACCGGGACATGGCAGCATATTTTGGGACGTGCAGGACGCCATTCAGCGCGCTCGAAACAAGCTTGAATACTTTGTTAAAAACCCCACCAAACACCACAGACACGCCTTAAAAGTACTGATCAAATACAAACTGTTGGAATGGCAGTCGATCGAAAGAGAAGAGCTATTGGAATGGAGCTTCCGCAGTGCCTATCTACGCACAGCAATGCCTTTCGATGGTGCTGACAGGGAAGTTGGGACCACTTGGATGCAGACACTCATCAACGAGCTGGAACAAGGGAAAGCATTAACCCAAGAAGGCACATTGATCAGAAACTGCTAGGCGTGTGGTGGGACCGTAAATTCCCATGTGAGCACGATCACGTTGCTCGTTGAATCTGCCGTTTCAGAAAGCCCAAACCCCCAGGCACCATGGGGTACGAGGGGGTTTGGGGGGCTGGTAAGAGCCTGACGATGACCTACTTTCACACGGGAATCCGCACTATCATCGGCGCAAAGTCGTTTCACTGTCCTGTTCGGGATGGGAAGGAGTGGTACCAACTTGCTATGGTCGTCAGGCATAAAGGGTTGCCGCTGCAGCACGAGGGTGCTGCGGCGACGAATTCATAGAGCTTCGAATCAGCTGTCTTTTTGATTGCTGCCAACGTCGTGTCTCAACGGTGTTGAGTTTTCACGAGGGCATAACATGACTCAATACCAATGTGTATTGTAGTCGGATGACATTCAACTGTTGATGGATTAGATCAAAGTTATAGGGTCAAGCCTCACGAGCAATTAGTACTGGTTAGCTTAACGCATTACTGCGCTTCCACACCCAGCCTATCAACGTCCTGGTCTTGAACGACT
>NZ_CBFHOP010000003.1:0-491282 GCF_965657535.1 Hydrogenophaga sp.
TGACGGCGCGGCCCGCTGCGCCAGCCGCAGCGCCCTGGCCGGCGGCGCCTGCTGACTTGGCGCCTGCGGCGGCTGTAGCACCTGTGGCAGCCATGGCGCCTGTGGCACCTGTGGCAGCCATGGCGCCTGTGGCAAGCGTGGCAGCCGTGGCACCTGCTGCGCCTGTGGCAGCGGTGGCGCCGGTGCCGGTGGCGCCCGAAGCGGCTGCGCCCGACCCGGCGGTGTCAAACCTGACGGTGCAAATGAGCGAGATGAAGGCACTGCTGTCGGGCCACCTGGCGGCCAACATGTGGAGTTCGCTGCAACAGGACTCGCCCGCGCGCGCGCTGCTGACACGGCGGCTGCTGAACGCGGGGCTTTCGTCGCAGGTGATTGCGCAGATGCTGAGCGACCTGCCGGCCGAAGACACGCTGGAAGCGCTGCTGGGCCATGCGCAGCGCTGGGTGCAGGCGCGGCTGGAAACGCGAGACGCGTTTGCGCTGTTTGACACGGGCGGTGTCTACGCTTTTCTGGGCCCCACCGGGGTGGGCAAAACGACCACGGTGGCCAAGATTGCGGCGCGCTGCGTGCTGCGCTATGGGCGCCAGCAGGTGGCTTTGCTGACCACCGACACCTACCGGATCGGCGCGCAGGAGCAGCTGAAGGTGTTTGCACGCATCTTGGGGCTGCCGGTGGTGTCGCTGCGCGACAGCGAAGACCTGCAGTCCAAGGTGTCGGAGCTGTCGCGCCGAAAAATCGTGTTGCTGGACACCGCCGGCGTGGGGCAACACGACACCATGATGCTGGAGCAGCTGGACATGATTCGCGAAGGCTGCGCGGACGTGCGCCGGGTGTTGGTGATGAGCGCCACAACGTCCACCCGAACGATGGACGATGTGGTGGAGGCGCACCAGAACGCGCTGGGCGTGCACAACATTGACGCGGCCATCGTGACCAAAATGGACGAGGGCATGAGCCTGGCCCCGGCCATGGACTGCGTGATGCGGCACCGCCTGCCTTTGCTGTTTCTGGCCAATGGGCAGCGGGTACCCGAAGATTTGTTCACCGCCGACGCGGCCTACCTGGCCCACCGCACCGTGAACCCGCGTGGACGCGACGCGAGCGACACCGATGTCGCCCACATTCCCGCCCTGATGGCCGACGAGATGTCGACCTGGACCGAGCACCTGAAAAAATCATGACCCCACTGCAGGACACCCCCACCGAACTTTCTGCGGCTGCAGCAGCAGCAGCCGACCCGATGGCCGATGCGCTGGAGCGCGACGCTGCGGCGCCCAGCGGTATTGCGCGCAACCAGGCCGATGGCTTGCGCACGCTGTTTGGCCAACGCGAACCGGTGGTGTTTTGTGTGGCGAGCGCGCTGTCTCCCGATGCCACGGTGGCTCTGGGCCTGGGCACCGCGCATGCGCTGCGCCGCCGGGGGCACTTGACGCTGCTGGTGGACGAGGTGCCTTTGTTTGAACGCCATTCGCTCACCACGCCGTTTCCGGTGCGTTACGACCTGGGCCAGGTGTTTGGCGGCGATGTGGCCCTGAACCGGGCGCTGCGCAAGGTGATGGACAACCTGTGGTTTGCCTCGGGCATGCGGGTGCAGGCTGCGGTGAACAGCAAGCGCGCGCGCGGCCCCTCGCTGGTGCGCATGCTGCAGGGCACAGAGCTGGATTTTGACGTGGTGGTGGTGGCGACCTGCGAGCCGTTTGGCAGCACGATGCGCTGCTACGGCAACCAGATCCACCGGGTGATGGTGGTGGGCATTGACGATGCGTCGCTGACGCGGGGCCTGTCGCATGTGCGGGAGCTGTCGATCATGAGCGGCGGGGAGCCGGTGCCGGTGATGGTGGTGGGGGGCAACGACGCGGAGGCGGCACGCGAGGCCTTCGACCGGCTGGAAGCCGGCTCGATGGATCTGATGGAACAGCCGCTGGCCTGGATGGGGTGGTTTCGCGCGGCGAGCACGAGTGTGTTTGGTGACAGCCCGGTGGACGGGGAGTTTTTGCCCATTTCGATGTACCAGCTGCTGGCCCGGCACATGGCCGAACAAACGGCGGACTGAGCGCATGGGCTTGCAGCGCGCGCGCAAGGGCGAGGCTTACGGCGCAGCCGTGGCAGACGCGCTGGTGCATGAACATGCCCCGCTGGTGCGCCGGCTGGCGCACCAGATTGCGTCGCGCATGCCGGCCTCGATTGAGCTGGACGATGTGATCCAGGAGGGCATGCTGGGCCTGCTGGATGCCGCGCGGCGCTGGCAGCCGCAACCCGATGGCGCGCCGTTTGCGGTGTATGCGCGGCTGCGCATACGCGGTGCCATTTACGACTGGCTGCGCAGCAACGATTTGTTGCCACGCCACCAGCGCGGGAAATTGCGCGCGGCACAAGACGCGATCACCGCACTGGCGCACGCGCTGGGCCGCGAACCCGAAGACGGCGAAGTGGCGCAGGCGTTGGACATGTCGCTCACGCAGTACCACACGCTGCTGGAGGGGGCGGTGTCGATCACGGTGGTGGAGCAGGTGGCGGAGTCGGACGAGCCCATGGCCGAGATGGACAGCGACCCGTTTGAACAGGCTTCGGTGCGCGAAACGCTGCAACAGCTGGAGCCTTTGCTGGCGCGGCTGGCGGTGAAGGAGCAGCAGGTGTTGGCGCTGCATTACACGGAGCATCTGAGCTACCGGGAAATTGCCCAGGTGTTGGACCTGACACCGGGGCGCATCAGCCAGCTGCACACGCAGGCGATGCTGCGCCTGCGGGCTTGGCTGGAAACGTCAGGCGCGCCGTGAGAGCTGGGAGCCCGTGACGGCGGGCACGCCGGGCGCGTAGGTGGCGAGGTCGCTGGCGGCGAGATGAAAAGCCTGCAGCGCGGCAATGCGCTGCGCGGCAGCGCGTATCAGGGCGCCACTGATGCGGTGTTCCAGGCGGATCTGCACCAGGCGGTCGAGGTTTTCTTGCCGCGAAGCTTCGGGCAGGGCTTTTACGCAGGCGGTGAAGCCGGCAACACCACCCTGCCACCGCTCGATGGGGCCAAAGCAGGCTTCAAGCTCGCTGTTGATGGCGGCGATCTGGTCCAGCTGACCGTCTTCCAGCGCTTGGCACAGGCGCTTGGAAGCCGCCTGCAGGGCCAGCAAAAGGGATTCCACCGTGTGGGTACCCGGGGGCGAGGGCTCGGGCTGGTGGGAATGGGCTGCGCCGGGGGTGTTCATGTTCAACGCTGTTGGCCCATCGCCTGCAAGGCGTCTTCCACGAGGGAGCGGGCGAGGCTTCCGTAGTCAATGTGGAATTCGCCGGCGGCGATGCGGGCCTTGAGGGTGGCGATCAGCTCGGCATCGCTGGTGCTGGATTCGCCGAGCCGTGCAGCGGTGGCCAAGCTGCCTGCCGCTGCCGCCGCAGACACCTGCACGCTGGCAGCGGGAACCGGTACCGCGCTGGGCGCAGCGGGCGCTGCGCCCGCGCGCACGGCTTCGCCGTCCGCGCGGGCAGCGGGTGCGCGGTCAATGGCGTTGGTTGGCACGCCGGTGCCTGGCAGTTGTCGGAGGTTCATGGAAAGCTCCCTTAAAGTCGTATCGCTACTTCGCCGCTGCGCACCACCTCGGCGTTGAGGGGTTTGCCGTCGACCATTTTCACTCGGATGGTGTCGCCTGTGGCGCCACTTTGCAAGGCCGTGCCTTGGCTGAGCACTTCAAAGGTGCTACCCAGTACGCGCACAGAAATTCGGTCACCTGCTTTGATGACGGTCGGCAAGCGCAATGTGTTTAGTGAAATACTGCTTTTTTCGCGCAAGGGGCGCGAGGTTTCTAGGCCCAACACCTGATCCAGCCCGGTGGCGCCCCCGGGTGGCTCCAGAAAAATGTCCACTTCAACGAGCTGCACATCGTCGGGCTGCACCACAGAACCGCTGGGCAAGGCGCGCCGCGTACGCACCACCGGGCTGTAGCGCTTGACGTTCACCATCACGTTCCAGCGCCAGGCGGGCTGCTGGCACTGCAGGCTTACGCGCAGGCGGCCGCGCCACACCGACGGCGAGGGATTGAGCAGGGCCAGGCCTTTGTCGCAACGGGGCGGGCCGGGCTGGTCTGGCGCAAAAGCCAGCTCGGTGCGCACGCCGGGAGGCAGCGCTTGCTGCTCTGCATGGGCCTGCAGAAGCGCTTGCCATGCGGGCACCTCGCGGGCATGAAGGGCACCCGGCAGGCCCAGCGCCAGCCCAGCCCAGACCAACAGCGCGCCAAGGAGCCCCCACCGTGAACAGCGCCGGGCCATCAGCACGGCCGGTTGAGTTGGTATTGCTGGCCTTCGGTGACCGCTTGGGGCACCAAGAGCGGCATCACGCGGCCGTTCACATCGGTGACCACCGCATCCCAGCCCTCGGGGCGCGGCCAATGGCTGGCTGGCGGTAGCTCAAACCGCCAGACGTCCACGGGCGCAGGCTGCTCCGAAAAGCTCTCCATGCGGCAGGGCAGTGCCAGTTGCAGCTCAAGGGCGCCAAACCGGAGCGAGAGCAGACCGGTGACATGGTGCGGCGCATCGGTGACCCAAGCTTCAAATTGCAGGGCATGGACGGCGACGGGGCCTGCGTCGGTTTCGAGCACCACCACCCGCAGCCGATCGGTGTCGGCCGGGACGCTCAAGCGCCATCCCATGGGGCTGGCGTCGATGCGGCCACCACATTGGCCCATAGCGTCGCCCGCAGCGGCCATGGCAAAGGCCGACGTCTCCCGCGCGGCGACGTCGATGCAGACGGTTCCGTCGTCGCCCGGGACGGGCTCTGCGACAGACACCCCAAGGTGCTCAAACGCGGCGCCGAGCCCACCCAGCGCGAGCAACGAGGCCGAAACGGGCGTTTGCAGGGTGACGGCGTCGATTCGGCTGCAGGGCAGGCGCAGGCCTTCGAGCAGCTGCCACACCTGCGCACTGGCGGCGCGCTGTTCGGGGCCCGGATCGAACAGGGCCAACTGGCCATGCAGGTACTGAGCTTGCGAAAGCAGGGCTGTGCGCGAGCGGGTTTCAAAACCGTAGCCCGCAGGTTGTTGGGCGAGCGCGGGCGGCTCGGCAGGCCCGTCCAAGGCCGAACGAGGCGGCCACGCACCGTCTGTGCCGTCTGTGCCGTCTGTGCCGTCTGTGCCTTCTATGCCGTCTGCGCCGGGGAGCATTTCAACGGGCAACACCGCAGCGGCCTGGGCCACTGCTGCGGTGGGCGCGAACCCAGCGGCCAGCGCTGGGTGGGGCTGGGGCGGCTGGGGCGGCACGGTCGAGGACACCGTTGCTGGTGTTGGAGTCGGTGTTGGTGCTGGAGTCGGTGTTGGCGTGGCCGCATCCAGGGGCGGGCTGCCCGTGGGGGGCGGCGTGAGCGGGGCCTGCAACGCCACAGGTGGCTGGCGGGTGCCGTATTCGGCGGCCCACATGGCCGCGAACTCGCTGCCGTCGTCCACCTCTTTTTGGTGGCGCAGTTGCTCAATGACGTCGCTGAGCCGTGCGCTCAGGGTGGCGGCGGCGGCCCGATCGCTGTCCAGGTCGGGCGCCGCGCTGGCGCCGCGCAGGCGGGTCGCCAAGCTCAGGGCGCATGTGGCGTAGTGGTGCAGCCCCAAGCTGCGCAGCAGGTCGCCCAGCGCATCGGCGGCATGGGCTGCGCCACTGGGCGCTGTCACCGACCGACCCCGAGCAAACCGCTGCACTTCACTGGTCAAGTGCTGGGCATCAATCAGAAACAACTCGTTGACTTCACCGATGGTCATGCTCTATCCCGTGTTGAAGACGTACCGATGCGCCCGCTCATGGCGAAAGGGGGCGCGCTTGCAGCAGCTGCTGCAAGCGTTTGGACAGGCTTCGAAGCTCTGCCTGTTGTCGGGCCAGCTGGTGTTGCAGTTCAAACTGCAACACCGTGAGGGTGCGGCGGGACACGAGTGTTTGCGGGCCTTCGGCGTCTCGACCTGTTTCACCTGCGGTGAAGGCATGCAACTGGCTCAACAGCGCCATGGCCGCGGTGAGGTGGCGTTCCAGAAGCTCTGCGGCGGAAAACCGCTTCTCGCTGGCGAGGCTCTCGTCCAGACCAAACGCCATGTTGATGGCGCCCTCTCGTGCATGGAGCAGCAAGCCGTCGAGTTGCTGCAGGGTCTGCGCCATCTGCATCGCGCTTTCGTTGGGCTGGTTCACAGCCCCTTCGACCATGCTTTTCACCCGGCGGTCAAAGCCAGCACTGGACTCCACGGCGCTGTCAACCGCTGTTTGGAGCTCGCGGCACACGCTGTCGAACCGGAGCGACATGTCGGACACGGCGAGCAAGGCTTTGGCGTCGGGCCGCTGGGGTGGCACCGGGCTGAGCGCGGGTGGCGCCATGGGCGCTGCGGGTGGCGCTATGGGTGGTGCGGGTGGTGGCACCGGTGGCGCTGGGCTGGGCTGGGGTGCAGGGGCGCTGCGGTCAACGAGACGCCGGATCTCATCGGGCGGCACCAGGCGCCGGTTGTCGGGTTGGCGCAGCGCCATCAAAACGAGCAGGAGCAGGCCCACAACAGCCGCTGAAACGCTCAGGTTGCGCTGCATGCCCACCGGCAAAACCTCAACGTCCTGAAGGCTGGACAGGCGCAGCTCGTCCGTCATCGACAGCACGTCCGTGCGGTGCGATTCAAAGCGGTCGATGGTTTCGATGCCGGCGCGCAGCGCAGCAGGCGCGTTGGCAACGCCCACCAGAAACGGGTCTTGCACAGCGCCCAGGCCGGTGGCGGGCCGCCGGGCCAGCAAAAAGGCCCTCAACCGCACCAGGTCGTTGGCCGATGTGGTGGAGCCGCGCAGGTTTTGAAGCAGCCGTTGCAGCTGCATTTCGGTCGACGGGACGTCCGCCATGCTACCCAGCAGCCGCGCCAGCGATGCAACCGCTTCCTGCTCGCGCTCAAAATCCGCGAAGGTTTCACGCAGCTGCTTCAACCGTTGAACTTGTGGGGTGAGCCCGAGCAAACGCACATCCTGTTCCAGACGCTGCTCCAGTTGTTCAGTCGCCTGGGCCAGGAGCGCCAAGCGGTTCGGGTGCTGCGGGTCAAGCAGCAGCGGTTGGACCAGCAGGTTGCCCGCGTTGTTGTTCAACTGGGCCATGTCCATGGCGAGTTGTTGCCGGGCGTGGCGCACTTCGCTCAGCCCGAGCGACAGCAGCAGGACGCTCAGGACAGCCGTCCAGGCCAGCAAGACAACCAGATTGAAAGGGCTTCTTTTCACTGCGAAAAATCTCATGAGGGTATGGCGTGTTCGGCCGAAGTGGCTGGCGTCGAGACGGTGGCGTATGCATCTGAAACGACAAAACCGTCCACAGCACAGACGCCAAAGGCCAACACCGGCTGCGCTGGTGCCGAGAGCACGATGGCCCAGGCCGGGTGCGGGGAGGTGTCCACCTTGTCAAGAAACGCCTGCGCCGAAAGCACCACCACCGGCCCCAGATCGGTCTGGGCCAGCATCAAAGGGGATCCCGTGGCGTCTGAGCCCGACCAGCTGACACGGTCCAGCAGACCAACCCGCGCCACCGAAGACAGGGGAAGGTTCACCGTGTCCGCCCCAATCCGCACGCGAAGGCAACGCACTTGCTGTGTCATGAGACCTCCCATTGGGAGCGCATGGCCACACCAAGCCCGACCAGGCAGGCCAAACCCGCGGCGAGCAGCCCCAAACCCAGCTCGTACAAAGCTTGCGTTTGCAATGCCTGCAAGCGCATCAGGGTGGTGCGCTGCCCGTCAGCCGCCTCCAGAAATTTCCCGTGGTACCAGCTGAGCAGCTCCTCGCTGCGGATGTAGTTTTTCCCATCGGGCGGCGCCGCCGCCAAGGCCGACAGGTTGGCGACGATTTCCTGGGTCATGGTCAGCAATCCGTCCACATAGGCTCTGCGCCATTCGGACGGGGCAGCATTGACATAGTCTGTGCGCAGCTGTTTGGCCAGGCGGCTCACGTCGGTGGGGCCGAGGTAGCGAATGTGCGCCGGCACATCAAACAGCAGACCGTGGTTGGTCATGTCAAACGCTGCGCCCTCCTCCAGATCGGCCACCGCGTTCAGCGGTGCCTCGCCGCGCTGGAACGCGATGGCAATCGATTGCTGTGGCGTTTGTGTGAGGGCTTTGTAAAGGTCCCACACGAAGTCCGCCGGCGCCTCGTTGATCCGCGTGATGCGGTCGCCCACCTGAAGGCCTGCAGCGGCGGCGGGCGAGCCCGCGAGCACCGATTGAACGGTGGTGGGTGAGGAGCGCAGCAGCTCCTCTGCGCGGGCATTTTCAAAAGCGGCAATGTTTTGGAATACGCGCACCAAGCTGTCTTGCTCGGGCGAGAGCAGCCGTTGTATGTCTTGATCCAACACAGGCGGGCTGAACAACCGGGTCTGCGCCAGCGGTGGATAGGCCTTCAGCACCGGCGGGCGCAAACGCACCTCCGCGCTGGCATGGGCCACCGAGACGAGTGCCCAGGCAGAAAACATGATCCAGACCACCACGCTCGCACACAGCAGCAGGCCGACCAAGGTCGTCCACTGCCCCGCGCTTCGAAAGACCGGTGGCCGGAGGGTTTCGCCCCGCAGTCCGTCGGCGTCAGCGCTGGGGCCCGGGCTCGCCTGAAGCTGCAGCCGTTTGCGAAACGCCTGGATCAATGGCGACGCTGAGTCCGCCACCGAAGCGCCCGAGGCGGCGGGCTTGTTCAAGCCGCGCAGGTCCACCATTTTTTCGTCCGGCCCTGTCGAACGGGACAGACCGACATAAGCCAATGCTTTTCGAATCATGTATCGGACCTCTGCGTCATTAGCGAACCATTCAGTCCGAAGTCATCGCGCATTTTTTCCAGCTCCCGGTATTGAGAATGAAGCAAAAGGGTTTCACGGCGCTCGTCCATGAGCGCGCGGGAATCGAGTAACACATCGACCCAAGGACCCGGCCGGTACATGGACACCGTCGCATCCAGGATGTGCAGGCGCTGCTGATCGAGGAACACACGGGAGGTCAGCACGGGGTGGTCGTGGCCGTCAAACAGGCTCAACTCGTCAAATGTCGAGCGCGACAATTTGAACGTCCGGCAGGTCACCCGCAAAGGCCGGCCAAAGCAGGTGAAGTCGACCACGTAGTGCGCCGCAGCGGCATCAAGCACCAAAACCGGCCCCGGTTCAACACCCACCATCTGGTGCCAATCGCGGTCAGCCTGCTGCACCAGCAACGACTTCTTGGGCAAGGCGCGCAGGCTCTGGTAAATCTCGTGCACCACGTGCGGCAGACGCATCTCTGATGCCGACTGCCGCAACAACTGGGCGGTGGACTCCACGCGCGCCTTGGTCAACTCGGCCTGCGCACGCGTGTGTTCCAACCGCTCGCGCAGCGACGCTTGGAGGCGGCTGTATTTCTCCAGGCTTTCCAAGGTCTTCGCGAGCGCCGCCGCCGACGGGGCATCTGAAACCTGGGCCGGCTCATCGATGCGCTCACCGGTCGGCGCGCCAGGCCCCGCCACCCGGTGGCGGCGCCGGCGAATCCGGCTCACGCCGATCAATACAACGATACAAATCAGCGTTGCCAGAATCCAGGCCACCTGGTAGCCCGGTCGGAGCGGAAAGTCGAGAAACCAATCAAGCATGGGGCACCTCCACCGGCGAGGGCCACCGTTGGCCTTGCAGCCAGCCCCTCAGGTGTTCAGCCAAGTCAGGCGCGTTGGGCGCGTCAAGTCCAAGCGACAGGTGCTCATTCAGCGCGGCCAGCAGCAGCTCACAGGCTGCTGCCTCCATGGCGAGTGCCTCCCGGTTCAGCACCACCGTGACGGGCAGGGCTGGCGGAATAACCAGCGACACAAACTCCAGGCTCGCCGCACAGCCGGCGGCGCGCGTCCAAGACACACTGCCCGGGGGATAAACGCCCTGCAACCCCAGGGGATGGGACGTGACCGCAACACGGGAGAGAAGGCGCCGGGCGATCCGCGCCGTGCCCAGGCGCAGCAGCACATCGCTGACCTGCGCGGACAATCCGGCGCCGCGTCCGTACGGCAGCGCGTCCTGGCCCATAAACGGAAACAAGGCCAACAGGCGTTGCTGGCTCAACACGTCGGTGCGCGCGGCAGCACTGAGCAGCAGCGTGCCGGCCACGCCAACGCCCACCAAGGCACTGGCGCCCAGGCATTCGCGCCGCAGACGCTCCAGGTTGTCGACCAGCGGCACGTCGCCAAGAACCAGCTCATGGAGCGCGCAAGGCAAACGGTCCACCGCCTGAAGCAAGCCTTGCGACACAGGGTCAGGCATGTTGGAGAACGTGATCAAAACGCATGGGTTCAAGCTGCTTCACTTTCAGCGCAGGGCGCGCACACAGGATGTGCCCACGCCTCGGAGCCGGCTTGGGCACGAAGCATCCTCACCGCCAAACTGGATACATACCGCCATAGCACTTTAAAGTAAAAAATGCGATTTTACTATTTTTCATGATTTAAAGCGTGTCACCACTGCAGAGAAAGTGCCGCCCTGCAGCCGGTTTGAAACGGGATCAGCATCAACAGCCGACACCCTGAACGCCCATACAGCGTGCAGCTGCACAGCGGCGCCACCAATGTGCCCAGCACATCCCGGGGTCGCTGCGCGTTTCGCACCACCGCGCCACCAACGGGGCGGCAAGCCCCCAGCGACAAGGGCTGGATAGACCTGGCTCAGCAGCGCGCAGACCGACAGGGCCCGCCACACCGCCAAGGCCCGGGAAGGGAGACTTCATGCCCATGCAGAGGGCCTGCGCGGCGGAAGGCCTTAGAGCGAAACGGGTGGAAATAGAGCCCCAGGTCGCCGTGCTTTTGAGGACGGTTGCCGTTGCCACAGCCGGAAAAACAGGGGCTAAGTGAGACTTTTCTCCATCCGCTGCAGCCGATGCGCTTTTGCCACGCTGGCGCATGGGCACGAACCCGCCACCGGTGAAGCGATCAAGCGGTGAACCGATGCCTGAAAAACACGGCTCACGGAGGCATGGGGCCCGTTATTCGCTGCCCAAGACCCTGGATATGTCGGGCAAGCTGGTGAGTTCGGGCTTCACATCCAGCGGCTTGGCGGCTGCGCGTGCGGCCTCAGAAACGACCAGCAGCTCCGTCGGGCTGACCTGCCCGACGATGGTTCCACCGCGTGCAATTTCAATTTTTCCGTAGATGGCGGAACCGTGGACCTGGCCCGTGCTGCGAATAATCAAATGCTCTTTGGCCTCGATGCTGTCGTGCGTCGAGCCGTGAATGTCTGCAATGCGCACCACCACCTTACCGACCACGTTGCCCTCAGGCCCCACCACCAACTCGTCCGCCTCCAACTCACCCTTGAGCCAACCATTGATGGTTGCCTTGCCCGGCACACTCAGGGAACCGGTCATGGTCACACCCTCGCCGATGAGGATATTCCCGCTTTTCTCGATGTCTTGGGTCATGCTGCTGTGCAAAAAATGGGAGGAACTTACAGGGCTTGGTCACCAGCGCGGACGCTGCGGCACACCGGTTGGGCGCTGCGTGGCGCGGTACGGTGCGCAAATCACCATGTTTGAAGATTATGTCACTTTAACATTAAAAATGATTTCAAACAATAATTTGTTCCAGCCCGCTTGGCCGGTTTGAGGCGCTGGCGCCAGGACGCAGCCCTCAGGCGCCCTGCCCTTGCGGTCCGGCTGGGGCTGGAGCTACACCTTCACCGTCCGGCGGCAGGGCCACACAGCGACCGCCCTCAGAAGGGTTGCGCCACCCTGGTTTCGGGCTTGAAGTGTGGTGTTAGCCAACCGTTCCGCGGCTGGGAAAATGCAAGATGGGGGCCTTGGTCTGCTTCAGAAGGGTGCCGAACGGCGCAGCACCGCCGCAGTGGCACGCGACCATGAGCAACGCATGGACCAGGCCTGCCGGGAAACCGACCGCAGCAGGCGCCTGGGAGCCTGCCGGGGGTGAGGGTTCAGGCCAAAGAAGCCCACGAGCCCAGGCACCTGCCACCGCCAAATACCCCATTGCATCGGGTGCACACTCGTGTGCGGCTGGTGTGCGGCTGTTGTGCGGCTGGCCGCCTTGCAAGCAGGCCTTGATGCCAATGGTTTTTTTTAACGCGCTCGCTCGGGCGGATTACAGTTCGGGTTGAACCTGTTTCGGCACCGCCGGCGCGCTGATGACATGGCGCGTGGACAGCGCGGTCACAAAACCCTGCAGCCAATTGGGATCGACCGGTTTGCTCAAGACAATGGTGTGTTCGGGCAGGCCGCCCCGGCGTTCAATGTCCAACTCAGACATCCCGGTGATGGCCACCATCACCACCTTTTCAAATGTCGAGTTGCCGCGCAGCGTGCGCAGCAACGCAAAACCATCCACACCCGGCATATTGAGGTCGGTCATGAGCACGTCGGGTCGCAGGTTTTGCATGTCCATCAAAGCTTCCAGGCCCGAAGCCATGAACGTGCAATCAATGGACAATTTCCAACGACCGATCAACTCACCCATCATCTCGCGGGTCGGGGCGTCGTCGTCGATCACAACCATGCGCATGACCGGGTTATTGGCCATCAGCGCAGACGCCTTGACGCCGTACAGCGCCTGGTAGGCCCGTATGGAGGCGATGGATATGCGGCGATGCCCACCCGTGGTTTTCCAGGCTTCGAGCTCGCCTTTTTCCACCATGGACTGGATTTTTCCAACAGACAAGGCCAACAAACGGCTGGCGTAAAAAGTCCCGCAATAGCCGGCTGTTGAGTGGTTCAAAGTTTTGTCTGGCATATGCGCAAACTTTTTGACTTCCTTGTCAACCTGGAAACCACCGTTTTTGGTGTTGGAGTTTTCGCGGGGATCTGATGGCATAGGGCTGGGTGAATATAGAGATAGGGTAAGGCCATCTGATGATCGAACAAATGGCATCGGCGAAAACAAAAAACCGTGTAAGTTGCTCACCTTTCTCAATTTTTTATGGAAAAAACTGCTCGACGGTGACTTGAGCAATCGGTCGCCGCCAAAAATTTTCAGAATGATTTTTAGTTTTCACCATGCTGGGCCGGCGAGCTTATTTTATTCATGCAATGCAGTGAGTGAACTGATCCAAAGTACAGTTGTTACCTCTTGGGGCTGTAATGGCCTCTTCGATGTTATAAATAACAGATCTGATGATTGATAGCCTGACCGCGTTTCTGCTGGCGGCACTGCTGTTCGCCGTGCTTTCGATGATGCTCGCGCTGATCACAGCCGGGCAGCGCAATGTGGCGGTCGCTTGGTGGTGCATGGGCAGTGTGTTCGCTGCGCTGGGCATCGTCTTGGTTGGGGTGCATCCCTGGATACCCCGATGGCTCAGCTTCACGACCGCCAGCGCCAGCTTGGTGGCGGGGTATATGTTTTGGGCCCAGTCGTTGCGGTCGGTGCAGGGCCGGCCTTGGGCGTTGCGCCGGATCGTTGGTTCAATTGTGCTGTTCGCCCTGTGTTACGGCATGCTTTACAGTGAGTTTCAACCCAAGATGAGCGCCATGGCGGTGCGCGCTTCCTTGGGTTTTTTGTCGCTCTTCATTGCGTTGCAGGCCTGGCGGCTGTCGCACGCCTTGACCAGCCACAACGCTACGGCCATCGGCGTGTGTTACGGGATCATGGGCTTGGGTCTTTGGGCACAGACGCTGTCCATTGCTTTTCGGCATGCAGACCACGTCCCCAATTTGTTTGACGACACCTGGTACGCCAACGGCATCGCACTGGTCGCGCTGGTCATCGCCGTGGGTGGGCACTTGTGTTTCGCCGGCATGGTGCTGGATGCATCGAAGCACGAGCGGCTGCGAGCGGCCCGGGAACAGGCAGCGGCCGAGGAGACAGCCCGGCTCGAAGCGCTCTTGCAACTGCACGACCGGCAAACCCGCATGGTGCTGGTTTCGGGATCGCTTGCGCACGAACTGAGCCAACCCCTGACCGCCGCGCTGCTGCAGGCACAGGTGGCGCAGCGCCACCTGCGCAGCGGCGTGGTCCAACACGGGCTGATGGTCGAGCTGCTGGAACGCATGTTGGTGGGCCTGCAACGAACCAGCGCCATCCTGGACCGCATCCGATCGGCCACCCAGGCCAGCGACCAGCCACACGCACATCAGCGGCTGGACCTGCGCACCGTGGTTCGGACCTCGTCGGACATGCTGCAGGCGTATTGGGCCTCGCTGGGCGTGCGGGTCAAGGTCTCCATGGGCAGCGTCCCCCTGATGTGCAACGGCGACGAGGTGGCGCTTTCGCAGGTGCTCATGAATTTGCTGCGCAACGCCACGCAAGCGGTGGAGCGGGGTGAGCAGCGTCTGTTGCATGTGCACGGGCGGGCCGAAGGGAACCAGGTTCATGTCGTGGTGCGGGACCATGGCGCCGGTGTGGCGGACGAGGTACTTGAGGGCTGGGGCGCGCCGTTCATCAGCACCCGCAAGCACTACGCCGGCCTGGGGTTGGGCCTGGCCATTTCCCTGGCCATTGTTCGGCAGCACCGGGGTAGTCTGAGCTTGCGCAACCACCCCGAGGGCGGGACGGAGGCTGTGCTCAGCTTGCCCGGTGCACCCGAGGTGCCCGCATGATCGGTACCGACCTGGACGCGCGCACCCTGATGCTGATCGCCGGTGCCATGTATGTGCTGCTCCCGCTGGGGGTGTGGTTCGTCCTGGGTTTTCCGTGGAAGCGATCCCCCATTTTGTGGTGCGCAGGAAGCATGTTCGGCGGCGTGGGCATTGTGCTGATGGGGCTGCGTGGCCGGGTGGGCGACGAACTCAGCTATGTCCTGGGTCAGCCGCTGATCTTGCTTGGCATTTTGCTGGTCACGCAAAGTTTGCGACCCGCCAGTGAGCGCCCACCGGTGTGGTGGCGCATGGGCTTGGTGTGCATCAGTTACGCCGTCCTGTTGTGGTGGCTGCTTTCTGTGGCGTCGCCGCAGGTGCTGGGCGTGCTGCTGCGGGCGATAAATCTGATCCCGATGCTTGTTTTGGTCGCGGCAGCCTGGCGCATTGGCCAAACCGAGGTGAGCCGCAACGCACAGTTCATTGCCGGCTCTTTTTTTGTGCAGTCGTTGGCCATCGCTGCGAACATGGTCAACGCCGGCTTGGGCTCCCCTGACATCCATACGCTGGCCGGTAGCGCGGTCATCGTGTTGTCCAGTCTGACGTTCCTCGTGATGGCGCTTGTCGCGTCCATGGGCTACCTCGGACTGTCGCTGGAGCGCGCCTTGCGGCACGAGGTGCAACAGGCGCAAACGCTGGCACGCGCGCAGCAGTGGCGCGCGCGCCACGACGGCCTCGTCGCGCTGGACCGCGAACGGCTGCTGGGTGTGCTGTCCGAGTCGCTGGGCCAGGAAATTCGACAACCCCTCACGGCCGCGTTGCTGCATGTTCAGCATGGGCAGCGCATGCTTCGGGCCGAAACACCCCCGGCCGAATACCTCATACCTGGCATGGACCGGGTGATCCACAACATCCGTCGGGCTGAACACACCATCGACCGCACCCGCCACCTGATGGCGCCGGTCGCAGTGGCGTCGGTGCCTGTGGCTGTTTCGGTGCTGTTGCAGGACGCGGCCCAATTGATTCGCCTGAAAGCGATCAGCCGCAACGTGAACCTGCACTTCCCGGCACCCGACACGCGGGCCTGGGTCGAGGGCGATGCGCTTCAGCTGACGCAGGCTGTGTTGCAGGTGATTCTCAATGCCATTGCCGCCGTGGCGGATGAAGCGCTGCGTGAGGTGCACGTGGCTTTGGAGGTGACCGATCGGCTGGTGCGTCTGCAGATCACCGACACCGGGCCTGGGTTTGCGCCGTCTCTGCTGGAGCGCACCCCGGGCAGCTTCCAAGGGGACCCGATGTCGCTGGGAGGCATCGGCCTCTACGTGGTGCAGAGCATCCTTGATCAACATCGGGGCGGGCTCGTGCTGAACAATCAAACCCACGGCGGTGCGGAGGTGACACTCTCCATGCCTCGCATTTTTCCGGCTGACGCTGCTACCGACGAAAAGACCCAACTTGCATACCCCACCATTCAATGACCCCCCAGCCACCACGCAGCACGGACGTGTGATCGTGATCGACGACGATCCAGACATTCTGGATGCGTTTCGCAGTTTGCTGTCTTACGAAGGCCATGCCTGTGAGACCTATTCAGGGCCGCAGGCGTTTCTGGACGCCACCGAGTCGGGCGCATCGCCCACTGTCCCGCTGACCTGCGTGGTGTGCGATGTCAACATGCCGGACATGACGGGTCTGGAGCTTCAAGTGCGGCTGCAACAGCTGCCCGATCTGGGTTTTATCCTGATGAGCGGGTCCAGTGGTGCGTTGGAGGCGGTCACGGCGTTCAGAGCGGGCGCGGTGGATTTTTTGCTCAAACCCATTGATGCAGACCAGCTGATGGCTGCCGTCGAACGGTCGCTGGCACGCAGCCTGCGGCGCCAACAAGCAGCTCAGCGCCGTGCTGAAGCCAGCGCGCTGCTGAGCAGCTTGACCGCTCGCGAAGCCGAGGTGGCCCGCCTGGTGGCGGCAGGCCTGACCGGTGTGGGCATTTCTCTGCAATTGGACATTTCGCTGAGCACCGTCAAGTTTCACCGCCAGCGCATCATCGAAAAACTGGGCATTTCGGGAACGCCCGAACTCGTTCGCCTGCTGCACGCAGCCGACGATTGAGCCGGCCCCGAGCAGACTTGAGCGCGCACCACACCGGGAGAATCGGTGCCCATGTGTGCCTTTGGCTGCTTTCGCCCCAAACTTGGCGAGCGCCGCAGGCGCGAACCGTTCCCCGTTGGGTGGCGGTGGTGGCGTTTGAGTGCACGCCGGGAGCGAAGCCTTCAACGAGGTGACGCTAACGCAAACCCAGCGACCTGTTTGTAGCGGTCGGAAATCGCTTGAAGCTGATCCCGGCTGATCAGGTCATCGATGTTGTCAAAAGGCTGTCCGCCGCTCAACTCGTCGGCCTTCATGATGATGGCGTCGGGGGGTTGCGTTCGGTTGGTCTGCACCACGTTGGCGGTGGCGGGCAGTCGCTTTCCCTCGTAAAGCGCAAGGGCTTGCAGCTCGTCCGGGTGCTGGGCCAGCAGATCCGCCAGGGTGCGTGCATCGAGCAACGCCTGAGCGGACCCGTTCGAGCCCCTGGGGTACATCGGATGTGCGGCGTCGCCCATGAGCGTCACACGACCATGCGTCCATCGCGGCAAAGCATCTTTGTCCACCATGGGATATTCGAATATGTGCTGCGCGCCCCGAATGAGCTCGGGTACGTCCAGCCAGTCGTAGCGCCAATCGGCAAACGTGGGCAAAAAATCGTCCAGATCGCCGGGCTGATTCCAGTCGTTCATCTTGGCGTCTGGGCGCCTGATTTCTGCGACCCAGTTGATCAGCTGGTTGCCTTGGCCATCCACGTTGTCCACGATGGGGTAAATCACCATCTTGCCGGTGTCGATGGAGCCGATGCGGATGTAGCTCTTGCCCGTCAAAATAGGCTTGTGCACAGAGACGCCGCGCCAGGTGTTGATGCCCGCGAAGCACACCGCGTCGCTGGGGAACAGCTGGCGACGTATCGCGGAGTTCACCCCGTCACAGGCCACCACCAGGCGCGCTCTCACGGGCTGGACGGGCTCGCCATCCCCGATGGGCCGGAAATGGAGCGTCACGCCACTGGCATCCTGCTCGAAGTGGGTGCAACGGTGCTGGGTATGCACATGCTCCACCCCCAATCGCTCACAGGCGGCCCGGTACAGGATCTGGTGAAGCTTGCCGCGGTGAATGCCCAGTTCGGGGACTTCGTAGCCCGCGTGGCGACCGCGGGGTTCGCTGTAGATGAACTGTCCGTGGCGGTTAAAAAACACGCTTTCCAGGTTCTCGATCGCCACGGCCTCCAATGCCGGTTGCAAACCCAGTTCGGTCAGTTCTTGCATGGCATGGGGCAACAACGTGATGCCCACGCCAATTTCTTGAACTTCAGGAACGGCTTCAAAGACTTCGCACGTTATCCCCCGTTTGTGAAGGGCCAGCGCCAAGCTGAGGCCTGCAATGCCGCCACCCACGATCGCGATTGGATCTTTGTCACGCATGGCGTTGCTCACTCCGCCTTGATGTTTTGTACGCGAATCAGCTCGGCCCAGCGCTGGGCGTCCTGGCGAACCAGTTCGGCAAACGCCTGCGGTGTGCTGTAGCTGGGGTCCATCCCTTGGGTCTGGAAGGCCTTTTTGACGGCTTCGCTGGCGAGGATCTCCTTGAGCTCGGCGTTCAACCGGTTCACCAGTTCGGTGGGCGTGTCTTTGGGGGCAAAGATGCCGTACCACATGTCAACGTTGACATTGCCCGCACGGGCTTCGGCCAAGGTGGGAACCGCCGGCAGCAGGGGGTGCCGCTTGTCGCTGCCAATGCCCAAGGCCACCAGTCTGCCGGCCTGGATCTGGGGCAAGGCGACGTGTATGGGCAGGAACATGGCGTCGACCTGCCCACCGATCAGCTCTCCCACGGCGGGTCCTGTTCCGCGGTACGGGATGTGCGTCAGAAACACGCCAGCGGTGTTCTTGAACAACTCCATGGACAGGTGGTGTGGTGTGCCGACGCCTGGAGAGGCGTAGTTCAACTTGCCGGGCGATTTTTTGGCTGCCGCAACCAGGTCGGTTGCTGTCTTGAAGCCGGTGCGCGGATGGGTGACCAGCAGCAACTGACCCCAGCTGGTGCGGGCAACAGGTACCAGATCTCTCACGGGGTCGAACGGCAGGCTGGCGTAGAGGCTGCGGTTCATGACCAAGGTGTTCACGCTGACGAGCAGGGTTGACCCGTCCGCAGCCGCGCGCACCACACCTTCTGTTCCGATGTTGCCGGAGGCACCAGGGCGGTTGTCGACCACCACCGGGCGGCCCAGGCGCTCAGCCAGCTGAGGTCCCACGGTGCGCGCGATCAGATCGATCCCGGTGCCGGGCGTGAAAGGAACAATCAAACGGATCGGTCCGGTGTTGGGGGCTTGGGCCGCGACCGGGAGTGTTGCGGACACGCCCATGACCAACCCGGTCACCAAAAGCCAGCGCCGTGCTTTGACGGGAAATTCATACATCATTTGTCTCCTAAGATTGTTAGCATGCCAACAATTTTGATCCAGATCAACCAGCACTTCTATCCATACAATCCCTAGCATGGAGACACCCGACCGGCCCTTGTTCGAGCCACTGCAGCCGATGTATGCCCGCCCGGGTTTTTTGCTCCGAAGAGCGCACCAAATATCGGCTGCCGTTTTTGAGTCCCACTGCGCGGCGCTGGGTTTGACGCAGGCACAGTACGGAACGATGACGGTGCTGGCCAATGCGCCCGGTCTTGACCAGACGCGACTGGCCAGAGCGCTGGCTTTTGACAAAGTCACCGTGTTGCGCGTCATCCGAGGCCTGAGTGATCGCGGTCTGGTGCGCCGCGCCACATCCGCACAAAGCCGGCGCCAGTTGGCGTTGGAGCTGACCGATGAGGGCTGGACGGTGCTGCGTTCGGCGCAATCGCTAGCCGGCGCCGCGTACCAACAACTGACGGGCCCGTTGGATGCGAAAGAAACCAAAGAGCTTGTGCGCTTGCTTCAAAAGCTGAACAGCGGCCTCGCCAACAGCGCGCGGGCACCCTTCCAGCCTTTGTAGGCTTGTGGCGCCGTGCCGCCGTGCCGCAGTTGTTCACCGCCTGCGCTGCCGAGCCGACAGAAACGTGTCTTCCGCCCAAACGGTGACCAGGTCGAACGTGTCCGTCGTTTGGTGACACCAGCGTTTTGGTGGCTGCCCCACCCCCTGCTGAACGCCGATACGCCACCAGGACCTTTGCCGGCAACCGGTGAGCACGCCCGAGGCAATGCCGATGGGTTGGGTGCGGCAGATGACATGCTTGCGCCAAGGCCCGACAACCGCCCGCCATGGCGCCCACCACCGAGACCCCATACCTTTATGCAAGCAAGATGGACCCATGAAGCGGGATGCGTGCAATCGGTCTGCGCAAAGCAAAAAACCACCTTTCGGTGGTTTTTTGCAGGTGGTCAGAGCCCGAAAGCTCTGGCGGTAACTTGCGGGCCGCGCAATCAGCGAATGACGGCCAAGGTGGTGCGTGCACCGGCCTTGTAGGTCATCAGCGTCAAAGCACCGTTCTTGATGTCGCCTTTTTCGTCAAAAGCGATGTTACCGGTCACGCCTTTGTAGTCCGTGGCTTTGAGGGCCGGCAGGTACATGGCTGGGTTGGACGAGTTGGCGGTCACCATAGCGTTGGCCATGACTTTCACAGCGTCATACACGTAGGGTGCGTACACCTGCACTTCAGCGCCGAACTTGGCTTTGAAGTCTTCACGGAACTTGTCCATGCCGGCTTTTTGCTCGCCTTCAACGCCACCGGCTTCCGCGCAATACACCTGGTCGTCGGCCATGCCGTCGCCGGCCAGCTTGGGCAGCTCGCTGGAGCAGATGCCGTCGCCGCCCATGAACTTGGCGTTGATGCCGAGTGCCTTCATTTGCTTGAGCATAGGGCCGGCCACAGCGTCCATACCGCCGAAGAACACAACGTCAGGCTTCTTGGCACGCAGCGTGGTCAGGATGGCGTTGAAGTCAGAGGCTTTGTCGTTGGTGAATTCACGACCCACCACGGTGCCGCCAGCTGCGATCACGCCTTTTTCGAACTCGTCAGCCACGCCTTGGCCGTAAGCGGTACGGTCGTCGATCACGGCAACGGTTTTCGCGCTCAAGGTTTCCACGGCGTATTTGCCCAGCGTGCCGCCCAGGTGCACGTCGTCCGCCACCATGCGGAACACACCGGCGTAACCCTGGCGGGTGTACTTGGGGTTGGTTGCCGATGGGGAGATCTGGGGAATACCAGCGTCGTTGTAGATCTGCGAAGCGGGAATGGTGGTGCCCGAGTTCAGGTGACCGATCACGCCTGCAACTTTGGCGTCCACCAGCTTGGTGGCGGCGGCGGTGCCTTGCTTGGGATCGCCAGCGTCGTCTTCGGCCAGCAGTTCAAACGTGGTGGGCTTGCCGTCGATGGTCAGGCCAGCAGCGTTCAGCTCTTCGATGGCCATCTTGGCGCCGTTTTCGTTGTCCTTGCCGAGGTGAGCAATGCCACCGCTGGTGGGACCGACGTGACCAATCTTGATGACTTGGGCTTCAACGGCGGCAGGTGCCGCAGCGGGAGCAGCAGGTGCAGCCTCTTCTTTTTTGCCGCAAGCGGCCAGAGCGACAGCCGCTGCGATCACGGCCAGTTTCATGTTCAGGTGCATAGTTATCCTCGGAAAGGAATGAGAGTTGGAATGCGGAGGGAACTTTTTTCTCCACACGCATAAAGATACTCTAAAAAAACGCGATATTGCGCGAGCAAACATGAACTGCTTAGAAGTTCAAGGGTTTGCCCCCAGCCCGATCACACCAAAGAATGTGGCATTAGCACTGAGCATACAGTGCAGGCACGGCCCGGCGAACACCAGCAAAGGGACCTGCCGGACGGCCATCAGTCTTGAGGCGCCAGTTGCAGGTCGTGCCGCACCGGTTCAATACCGCGCTGCTTGTAGGCACGCCAACGCTCGCGGGCCTGCAAGCGGTCGCCTTCGTCTTGCGTGACCACCTCGATGACGCGTCCAAAGCGCTCATAGCCGGGCGGCACGCTGGCACACAGGTTGACCAGAACCGTGGTTGCGGCGCCCTCCAAGCTTTCGGGTAGCTCGCTGTACAGCTGAACGGGCGAGCGCTGGAGCACCATTGGTGTATCGCCTTCGCGACCGTGCGGAATGAATTCGCCCTGGGCAAAGGTCCACAACGCGGCGTCCAGCGAAGCCAGGGCCTGGGCATCGGTACGCACCACCAGCCGCGCACCTTTCAGATAGCCCTTGCGCAGCAAGCGACAAGCGTAGGACTGCTTGTCGGGCGCGTTGAAATGAAAAGCCACCTCGGTCATGTTGGATGTACCTGACTGACCAACCCGTCAGGCTTTGCGTGCGCGTTTACTGGCTTTCTTGGGTTCGGTGCTGGGTACGGCTGCCGGTCGGGCCGCCTCGTCCAGCAGGTATTGCAGCAACAGCGGCACCGGCCGGCCGGTGGAGCCTTTTGCGGCGCCGCTCTTCCAAGCCGTTCCGGCAATGTCCAGATGCGCCCAAGGCAGATCGGCTGTGAACTTTTGCAGAAACTTGGCGGCGGTGATGGAGCCGCCAGCGCGCCCGGCCACGTTGCCCATGTCGGCAAAGTTGGACTTGAGGCCTTCGGCGTACTCATCGTCCAGCGGCATACGCCAGCAGGGGTCCATAGCGCTTTCGCCAGCTTGCTGCAGCGCTGTGGCGATGTCGTCGTGGGCTGAAAACAGCCCCGAACGCACGGCGCCCAGCGCGATAACACAGGCACCCGTCAAGGTGGCAATGTCCACCACGCTGCGGGGCTTGAAGCGCGCCGCATAGGTGAGCGCATCGCACAAGATCAAGCGGCCCTCGGCGTCGGTGTTGAGGATTTCAATGGTCTGCCCGCTCATGCTGGTGACCACGTCGCCGGGCTTCACCGCCTGGCCATCGGGCATGTTCTCGCAGCTGGGAATCAACCCCACCACGTTGATGGCGGGCTGCAACTCGGCCAGCGCGGCAAAGGTGCCGAGCACGCTGGCCGCGCCACCCATGTCGAACTTCATTTCGTCCATTTCAGCCGCAGGCTTGATGGAGATGCCCCCCGTGTCGAACGTAATGCCCTTGCCCACCAGCACGACCGGCGCGCTGGACTTGGCCGCACCGGTGTAGTGCATGACGATGAAGCGCAGGGGCTCCACCGAACCGCGCGCCACCGACATGAAGGCACCCATGCCCAGAGCGGCCACTTCTTTGGGGCCCAACACCTCGGTCTTGATGCCGGGCTTTCGCCCGAGCTTGCGGGCGGCTTCGGCCAGCATGCTGGGGGTGGCATGGTTGGCCGGCCGGTTGGCCCATTCTTTGGCGAACTCCACGCCGGTGACCATGGCCTTGCCGGCTTCAAAGGCGGCTTGAACCGCAGGCGCATCGGCCACCGCCACCACCACCGCTTGCAAAGCACGCGCTTTGGCCGACGGTTTGGTGGTGGTGTAGGTGTAGCTGGCATCTGCACAGGCTTGCACCGCCGCACGCACCGCGCCGCTGTTGTGGTCCAGCAGGCTCAGCACCAGACCGAGTTTTTTGATGTTGGGCTGCTTGAGGGAAGCCAAACCGGCGGCGACTGCCTTGCGCACCGCGCTGCCCGAGCCATCGCCCGCCCGCACCAGCACCACGCGGCGGGCTTTGATGCCGGGCACCCGGTAACAAGACAGCGTTTTGCCCAGACCGGCTTCCAAATCCCCCTTGCTGGCGGCCTCGGACGTGAGGGTGGCCAAAGCGCCCGCCAGCGGCGTTGCCGACAGGTTGTCGGGCACCAGCACCAGCAAGGCATCGGCTGCCATGGAGGCGGCTTGTTCGGGCGAAAGGGATTTAAGTTCGAAGTCCATAATTGCGTTTTCCTGTTGTCATTCGATGTTATTCCATTCTTCCATTCGCAAAGAGCTGGCCCGCAGCTTCGGGGCCACGCTGGTCGTGCTGTTCACCATCGTGCTGACCATGCTGCTGATCCGCACGCTGGGCCTGGCCTCGCGCGGCAGCGTCAACCCCGAAGAAATCATGCTGGTGCTGGGCTACACGGTGTTGGGCCGCATGCCCACCATCCTGACGCTGGCGCTGTTCATCGCCATTGTCTTCACGCTTTCGCGCATGTACCGCGACAGCGAAATGATCATCTGGTTCGCCAGCGGACGCTCGCTCGGGGGCTTTATGGGCCCGGTGATGCGGTTTGCCTGGCCGATCTTGCTGGTCATTGCGTTGATGGTGTTTTTTGTGTGGCCTTGGGCCAACCAGCAAACCGAGGACCTGCGCAGCCGCTTCCAGCGCCGCGGCGATTTGGAACGCATCGCGCCCGGGCAGTTCCAGGAATCGTCCAGCGGGCGGCGCGTGTTTTTCATTGACAAAGACACCGCAGATGGCACCGAAGGGCGCAACATTTTTATCTCCAGCAAGGAAGACGATGGGCGGGAGACCATCACCTCGGCGCGTTCGGGCCGCATCGAATGGATCGACGAGCAACAGATGCTGATGCTCAACAACGGCCAGCGTCTGGAAATTGACGCTGACCAAAGCAGCCTGCGCGTGAGCGAGTTTGAGGAATACGGTACCCAGGTGGGCGAAAGTGCTGCGGTGGCCGGTGGCGCGCAAGGGCTGAAAGCCCGACCCAGCTGGGACCTGATTCGTGACCCCACCCAGGCCAATCTGGGTGAGCTGGGCTGGCGTGTGGGCATGGCCTTGACGGCTGTCAATTTCGTGCTCATTGCGCTTGCCACCACAGCCGGCAACCCGCGCGCCGGGCGCGGCGGCAACCTGTTTTTCACCCTGTTCGCCTTCGTGTTTTATTACAACCTGCTCAACCTGGGCCAAAGCTGGGTCGCCAAAGGCTTGGTGGGGCTGGGCACCTTCATGGGGCTGCTGCACGGTGTGGTGTTTGTGCTGGCGCTGCTGTGGCTTGCCAAACGCCACAACAATCTGACCCTGCGCGACTGGCTCCATGCCACGCGCAACAAGGGCCAGCAAGCCAGGGAAGCGCGCGCATGAAAACCATTCGCCGCCTGATTTACGGAGAAATTTTTGTCGCTGTGGGGTTCGTCCTCATGGCGTTCCTGTCGCTATTTTTCTTTTTTGATTTTGTGGACGAATTGCCCGCGCTGGGCCGGGTGTCGCCGATGGACGCCAACATGGTCTACGAAATCCGGCACGCCCTGCTGTACGTGGTGCTGCTCATGCCGAGCCGGGTGTACGAGCTCATGCCCATTGCGGTGCTGATCGGCTCGGTGTTTGTGCTGGCGCGTCTGGCCCAGGGGTCGGAATACACCATTCTGCGCACCAGCGGCCTGGGGCCTTGGCGGGCGCTGCGCACCCTGCTGGGCCTGGGCGCCATCTTTGTGGCCCTGACCTTTGCGATTGGTGACTATGTGGCCCCTTTGGCTGACAAAACAGCGCAACTGCTCAAGGCCACCTACCAGGGTCGTATCAGCCTGGGGCAAACCGGCGCCTGGCTCAAAGAGCGGCAGGCCTACAGCAACTTTTCGGTCAATGTGGGTTCCTTGTCGCCCCAGGGCAGTCTGGGCGATGTGCGCATTTTCGAGTTCGACAACCAAGGTTTTCTGGTGTCCACCGTACAGGCCAACGCTGGGCAGATCGAGGCCGATGAGTCCTGGACGTTGATGCAAGTGGAGCGGCGGGAGTTTGATACCGCAGGCTTGGCCTCGGCGCGCATCACCCGCAGCACGCTGGAGACCTTTCGCTGGCCCAGCAGCATCAGCACCGAAATGGTGTCTGTGGCCCTGCTCAAACCCGAGCGCATGCGCACCGCCGACCTGTTCGCCTACATTCGCCACCTGGAAGCCAACAACCAGACCGCTCAGCGCTACGAAATCGAGTTCTGGCGCAAAGTGTTTTACCCGCTCAGCTGCCTGGTCATGGTGGTGCTGGCCCTGCCCTTTGCCTATTTGCATTTCCGCTCGGGCAGCATCACCGGCTATGTGTTTGGTGGTGTGTTGATCGGCATCAGCTTTTTCCTGCTCAACAACGTGTTCGGCTACATCGGCAACCTCAACCAGTGGCAACCCTGGTTGGCGGCGGCGTCGCCGTCCCTCATTTATTCGGTTTTTTCACTAGGCGCCTTTGGCTGGCTGGTGCTTCGACGATAGGTTCAACATGCTTGGTGTGATTGTTTTTGCCCACGGTTCGCGCGACCCGCTGTGGCGCTTGCCGGTCGAGTCGGTGGCACAACAGATTGAGCGCAGCGACCCTGCGGCCCGGGTGTCGTGCGCCTACCTGGAACTCTGCGAGCCCGACATGGCCACCGCCGCGCGCCAGATGGTGGCGCAGGGTGTGAGCCGCGTGCGCGTTCTGCCGCTGTTTTTTGGCATGGGCAAGCACGCGCGCGAAGACCTGCCGGTGCTGATGGCCGAGCTGGCCCAGGCCCACCCCGGGGTGCGGTTTGAACAACTCCCGGCTGCCGGCGAAGACCCGCGCCTGACCGCACTGCTGGCCACCATCGCCCTAGAAGAACAGCCATGAACCTGCACCAGTTCCGTTTTGTGCAGGAGGCGGTGCGCCGCAATCTGAACCTGACCGAGGCGGCCAAAGCCCTGCACACCTCGCAGCCCGGGGTTTCCAAGGCCATCATCGAACTGGAAGACGAACTGGGCATTGAGATTTTTGCCCGCCACGGCAAGCGCATCAAACGAGTGACCGAGCCCGGCGCTCAGGTGCTCAAAAGCATTGAAATCATTTTGCGGGAGGTGAACAACCTCAGGCGCATTGGCGAGCAGTATTCGGCACAAGACAGCGGCACGTTGTCTATTGCCACCACCCACACGCAGGCCCGCTATGTGCTGCCCGGGCCGGTGGCTGCGTTGCGCCAGGCTTACCCCAAGGTGGGGATCAGCCTGCACCAGGGCTCGCCCGACCAGGTGGCCAAGATGCTGATGGAAGAAGTGGCAGAAATCGGCGTGGCCACCGAGTCGCTGGTGAATTACCCGGAGCTGGTCACCCTCCCCTGCTACGAATGGCAACACGTGCTGGTGTTCCCGTTTGACCACCCGCTGCTGGCGCGTGAGCGCGTCACGCTGGAAGATCTGGCCCAGGTGCCACTCATCACCTACCACCCGAGCTTTACCGGCCGCACCCGCATTGACCAGGCATTTGCCCTGCGCCACCTCAAGCCTAACGTGGTGCTCGAAGCCATCGACTCGGACGTGATCAAGACCTATGTGAAACTGGGTATGGGCGTGGGCATCGTGGCCGAAATGGCCATGCAAGGCGAGAACCAGACCCCCGACCTGGTGGCCCGCCCCGCAGCCCAGCTGTTTGGCCACAACCTGGCGCGCGTGGCCTTCAAGCGCGGGACCTACTTGCGCCACTTCGTGCTGCGCTTTGCCGAACTGCTGAGCGACCGCCTGAGCCGCGACGCGATCTTGCGCGCCATGAGCGGCACGCCGGATGACTATGAGCTTTGACGCCCCTCTGCTCTCGACTTCCCAGATATTCGGACATTGACATGCCTTCTCCAGCCCCCCTCACCCCTGTTCTCACCTCGCGTCTGCCCACAGTGGGCACCACCATCTTTACCGTCATGTCGGCGCTGGCAGCGGAAACGGGAGCGGTCAACCTGGGCCAGGGGTTCCCGGACTTTGGTTGCGACCCGGCGCTGGTGGATGCCGTGACCCGCGCCATGCAGGCCGGCCACAACCAGTACCCGCCCATGCCCGGCGTGCCCGCCTTGCGCCAAGCCATGGCTTCCAAAATGCAGGCGCTCTACGGCTTGGCCTGCGACCCGAACACCGAAATCACCGTCACCGCCGGCGCCACCCAGGCCATCCTCACCACCATCCTGGCGGTGGTGCACCCGGGCGATGAGGTGATCGTGCTGGAGCCTTGCTATGACAGCTATGTGCCCAACATCGAACTTGCCGGCGGCGTGGTGGTGCGCGTGCCGCTCACGCCAGGCAGCTTCCGGCCCGACTTTGACCGCATCGGTGCCGCCATCACACCGCGCACCCGCGCCATCCTGATCAACAGCCCACACAACCCCAGCGGCCAGGTGTGGAGCGCGGCCGACATGCTGCAGCTGCAAGACCTGCTGGCCCCCACCAACGTGCTGCTGATCAGCGACGAGGTGTATGAGCACATGGTGTTTGACGGCCAACAGCACCAGAGTGCGGCGCGTTTTCCTGGTCTGGCTGCGCGCGCTTTCATCATCAGCAGCTTTGGCAAGACCTACCACGTCACCGGCTGGAAAGTGGGCACCGTGGTGGCGCCGGCTGCGCTCACCGCCGAATTTCGCAAGGTGCACCAGTTCAACGTGTTCACCGTGAACACGCCCATGCAGCACGCGCTGGCCGCTTACATGGCTGACCCCGCGCCCTACCTGAACCTGCCGGCCTTCTACCAGCGCAAGCGCGACTTGTTTCGCGACGGACTCGCCAGCACCCGCTTCAAGCTGTTGCCAGGCGCTGGCACCTACTTCCAGTGTGTGGACATTTCCGGCTTGGCCGTGCCCGAGCGCGACCTGCCCGAAGCCGCGTTTTGCCAGTGGCTCACACGCGAAATGGGTGTGGCGGCGATTCCGCTGTCGGCGTTTTACGGCAACGGTTTTGACCAGAAGGTGGTGCGCTTTTGTTTCGCCAAGCAAGACGAGACGCTGCGCGAGGCGCTCAAACGGCTTGCCCGCTTATGAGCCACTGACCGCTCGGCTCAGCAGCGCACGGCGTTGCGGCAAAAGCTGTCCAACTCCCGCACCATGCTGCGCCCGGCCACCGCCTGCTTGGCCCGGGGGCCCGCTTCCAGGCTCAGCTTCATTTCGTACTTCTTGAAAAAGTCGTCAAACAGCTCACCGCCCAGCGTGCCGGTGGCGGTGAGGGTGTCGGCCTTGGGGTCGTGCTCTAGCAGCACGGCACACAGCGGCTGCTCGGCTGGGCCACCCAGCACCTGGGCACCGCGCGCCGGGTCGTACTGGCTGTGGTCGGCGCAACAGTGAATCAGGTCGCTGCCTTTGCTGGGTGTCTGGGGGTTGAGCGCCGCACCTTTGCGAAAGCTGATGAAACTCAGGTCTTTGGTGGGGTAGACCAGCTTGTGCGCACAAATGGCAGAAAACGCCACCAGACTGCGCGCTGGCCCTACACCGCCCGGCCACTGGTAAACCTGCTGGTCCCGGGTGCGCAGGCTGGTGGCTTGCGCGGGCTTGCCCAGGTCGAGCAAGAACACCGGCGTGGCTTCAAATGGATAGTGAAAAACATAGTTGGTCTGCGCACGCAGGCGCGAGGCCTTGACGGGCTGGCCCAGCTCATCGGTCAGCAACACACGGCCATAAGCGCGGGGCTTGGCGTCTGCCGCCCAGGCTTGACCGGCCACTGTGGCTGCCAGTGAGCCTGCGCCCAAAGCGCAACGCTCCACAAAGTCACGACGGTCCATGTGTTGCTCCTCATCAGTCGACGGTGGCACACACCACCAGCCCGCACAGTGAAACGCAAGCGGTGGGGTGCTGTCAACCCTGAAGGTGGTTGCGCACCTGATGCAACACTGTGTCTACCCGGCAATCGTGTCGGCGGTCTGGTCCAGATCAAACTCGCGGTGCAACGCGCGCACGGCCAGCTCCATGTATTTCTCGTCGATCACCACCGAGGTCTTGATTTCCGAGGTGGAGATCATCTGGATGTTGATGCCTTCGTCGCTCAGGCACTTGAACATGCGGCTGGCCACGCCCACATGGCTTCGCATGCCGATGCCCACGATGCTGACCTTGCAGATGCGCGCGTCGCCCACGGCGTCGGCAGCGCCGAGCTCGGGGACCACCTTGGACTTGAGCAAGTCCATGGTTTTCTGGAAATCGTTGCGGTGCACCGTGAAGCTGAAGTCGGTCTTGCCGTCTTTGCTCAGGTTCTGGATGATCACATCGACTTCGATGTTGGCAGCAGCCACCGCACCCAGGATTTGGTAGGCAATACCCGGCTTGTCGGGCACGCCGAGCACGGAGATCTTGGCTTCATCGCGGTTGAAGGCAATGCCGGAAACGACGGCTTGTTCCATTTGTTCGTCTTCCTCAAAAGTGATCAGGGTGCCGGAGGCGGCTTCTTCATTCAGGTCAATGTCCCAGGGCGTGAAGCTTGAGAGCACACGCAGCGGCACCTTGTATTTGCCGGCGAATTCCACCGAACGGATTTGCAGCACTTTGCTGCCCATGCTGGCCATTTCCAGCATCTCTTCAAAGCTGACACGCAGCAGGCGCCGCGCCTCGGGCACCACACGAGGGTCGGTCGTGTAAACGCCGTCCACATCGGTATAAATCAGGCATTCGGCCGCCTTCAGCGCAGCGGCCACCGCCACAGCCGAGGTGTCGCTGCCGCCACGGCCCAGGGTGGTGATGTTGCCGTGGGGATCCACACCCTGGAAACCGGTCACGATGACCACTTTTCCAGCGTCCAGATCGGCCCGCACGCGGACGTCGTCAATCGACTCGATGCGGGCCTTGGTGAAGGCGGTGTTGGTTTTGATGGGCACTTGCCACCCGGCATAGCTCACGGCCTGCATGCCTTCGGCCTGCAAGGCAATGGCCAACAGGGCCGACGAGGCCTGCTCGCCGGTGGAGGCCAGCATGTCGAGTTCGCGGCTGTAGGCGGTGTCGGTGTTGGCAGGCGCCAGCTCTTTGGCCAGGCCCAGCAGGCGGTTGGTTTCGCCGCTCATGGCGCTGGGCACCACCACCATCTGGTGGCCTGCCTTGTGCCATTTGGCCACGCGGCGTGCAACGTTACGGATGCGCTCGGTCGACCCCATGGAGGTGCCGCCGTACTTGTGAACAATCAAAGCCATCGGGTTGGATTGGGTTGGGTAGGTCGTTGGAAACGGCAGGCCCCACCTGAGCGCACGGTGCCTACCGCCGGTTGCCCGACTAGGGCAAAACCCTTGGATTATATCGGGGGGGTGTAGCTCAGCCGTTCACCTGAGCGGGCCACAAAGCCACTGGCCACCTTGAGGTGGATGCGATGCCCCCGCGTGCGGCAGTCCGCCAGCTGGTCCAGCAGCTCGGCCAGCTGCGCCGCGCTGGCCGCCACACCGTGGCAGGCGCGCAGCCAGTGGCGCAGCGCATTGGCCTGGCGCTCGCGGCTGAGGGCTTGCAATGCTGCCACGGCAGGCGGCTCACCGGTCTGGGCCAGATCGAGCCGGGCCAAGTCGTCGAGCAGAGTTTGCGCCTGGGCCGCATGGCGCGCACTGCGGGCCAGCATGGGACGAAACCCTGGGAAGCAGGCCTCCCAGGCGGGCATCAACACCGCGCGAATGCGGTTGCGCGTGTAACGCACATCGGTGTTGGTGGGGTCGTCCACAAACGCATGGCCCGAGGCCTGCAGCCAGCCTCGCAGTTCGGCAGACGCAACCGCCAACAAGGGGCGCCCAAACAGCACGCCATGCCGCTCAAACCGCTCGGCCATCCCAGCCAGGCCAGGCAGTCCGGCACCCCGGCTGAGCGCCAACAACACGGTTTCAGCCTGGTCGTCGGCGTGCTGCCCCAGCAGCACCACGTCTGCGCCCGATTGCTGCGCCATGCTGGCCAGCGCGGTGTAACGCTTGTCCCGGGCGACCGCCTCGGGGCTTTCGCCAGGGCCGTGCGCCGCCTGCACCCGCCTCACCTGCAAAGCAATGCCATGCAGCGCGCAGAAAGCCCGGGCGTGGGCCTCAAAGCCATCGGCAGCGGCCTGCAAACCGTGGTGCACGTGAAGGGCAACGACCCGACCGGGCCAGCGGAAGTGTGCGGCCAGCAGCAAGGCAGAGGAGTCGGCTCCAGCGCTGTAGGCCACGGCCATTTGCGCTCCGGCCTGTAACGCCCCGCCCTGTCCGGGCTGCCAGCGCTGGCACCACTGCTCCAACGCCTGTTCGCAGGGGTTGGTGGGTGGTGCGCCGGCGCTCACGTCAGCGCTTGACCGCTTTGCTGTCGGCTTTGGTATCGGTGAACCGGCCGTAGCTGTTGATACGTGCATAGCGCCGCTCGAGCAGCTCATTCACCTTGAGGTCTGCCACCTGGCGCCAAGCATCGGTCAGACCGCGCTTGAGGAAAGCGGCCATTTGCTTGTGGTCGCGGTGCGCACCGCCCACGGGTTCGTTCACGATCTTGTCCACCAGCCCCAGCGCTTTCAGGCGGTGGGCGGTGATGCCCAGCGCGTCGGCCGCGTCGCTCGCCCGGTCGCTGGTTTTCCAGAGAATGGAGGCACAGCCTTCGGGGCTGATCACCGAATACACCGAGTATTGGAGCATCAACACCTGGTCGGCCACCGAAATGGCCAGCGCACCGCCCGAACCGCCTTCACCAATGATGGTGGAGATGATCGGAACTTCCAGCTGCGCCATTTCAAAAATGTTGCGCCCGATGGCTTCGGACTGCCCGCGCTCTTCGGCGTCGATACCGGGGTAAGCGCCCGGCGTATCCACAAAGGTGAACACCGGCAAACCAAATTTTTCAGCCACCTTCATCAGGCGCAGCGCCTTGCGGTAGCCCTCGGGCTTGGTCATGCCAAAGTTGCGCAGCCCGCGCTCTTTGGTGTCGCGGCCTTTTTGGTGGCCTAACACCATGCAAGGCTGACCGTTGAAGCGCGCCAGACCGCCAACGATGGAGAGGTCGTCGGAGAAGTGGCGATCACCGTGCAGTTCCTGGAAGTGCGTGAAGATGTCGCGCACGTAATCCAGCGTGTAGGGCCGGTCGGCGTGGCGCGCAATCTTGGTGATCTGCCAAGGCGTAAGGGTGCTGTAGATGTCTTTGGTCAGCTGCAGGCTCTTGCGTGCCAGCTGTTCTATTTCGGCTGAAATGTCCACCGCCGACTCGGTCTGCACATAACGCAACTCTTCAATTTTGGATTCGAGCTCGGCTATGGGTTGCTCGAAGTCGAGAAAATTCTTTTTGGCCAAGGTGTAACTCCTGTGGTCTTGTAAGGTGGTAGCGGCTGCACCGCTTCACCGCAGCACCGGCCAAGCAGATCTTTGGGAGGGGCTCCTGCGGAGAAGGTCGCGGTAGGCGGCGAGCAAACGCCCAGGTTAAGCTGTTTCAGTAGGCCACGGGGGCCGGATCCAGAGACCGCCAAATATACCAAGTTGCCACGCTGCAATAGGGCGCCCAGCTGGCCGCCACTTCGCGTATCTCACTGCGGCTCACCGGCTCACCCGAAAAATAGCACCGGCTGATGCCGTTCTGCAAACCCACGTCGTCCAGCGGCAGCACGTTGGGCCGCATCAGGTGAAATATCAGAAACATCTCGGCCGTCCAGCGACCAATGCCGCGAATGGCCACCAGCTCGGTAATGATGGCTTCGTCGTCCATGTCGGCCCAGGCATTCACATGCACCTGGTCGTTGGCAAAGTGCAGCGCCAAGTCCACCAGGTATTCCACCTTGCGGGCCGACAGGCCGGCCCCACGCATGTCGTCCACCTTGAGCTTGAGCACCTGCGCCGGCACCATGGCTGCAGGCAGCAGGGCAAAGCGGTCCCAGACCGACTGCGCCGCCTTCACCGAAATCTGCTGGCCCACGATGCTGCGCGCCAGGGTGACGAAGGCGTCGCCGCGCGACTCCAGGCTGACGCCGGTGTGCTGCGGGATGAGCTTTTTCATCACGCGGTCGCGTTTCATCAGGTGGCGGCAGGCGTCTTGCCAGTACGTGGGAGCACCCGGGCCCACATCGGGCAACGAAGCCACCGCCATCAAGCACGCTCCCAACTCGTGCCCGCAGGGCCGTCTTTGAGCACCACGCCCTGGGCCAGCAGCAACTGCCGAATGCGGTCGGCTTCAGCGAAGTTTTTTCCTTGTTTGGCTGCAGCGCGGTCGGCAATCAGGTTTTGAATCTGGGTTTCGTCCAGACCGCCTGCAGCAGCCCCCCCGCTTTGCAGGTAGGCCACGGGGTCGGCCTGCAGCAGACCCAGCGTGTTCCCCAATGCCCGCAACAAACCAGCGAGCGCCGCGTCCTTGCTGCGGTTCACCTCGCTGGCCAGGTCAAACAACACCGCCACCGCGTCGGGTGTGCCGAAATCTTCATCCATAGCCGCCCGGAAACGCGAAGCGAACGGCGAGGACCAGTTGATGGCAGCGGGCACATCGGCCTTCACGGCCGCCAAGGCGGTGTACAGGCGCTTGAGCGACGCGCGGGCGTCGTCCAGGTGCACGTCGCTGTAGTTCAACGGGCTGCGGTAGTGGGCTCGCAAGATGAAGAAACGGACTGTTTCGGGATCGAACTTCTGCAGCACCTCGCGGATGGTGAAGAAATTGCCCAGGCTTTTGGACATTTTTTCGTTGTCCACACGCACAAAACCGTTGTGCATCCAGACATGCGCCAGCGGCTGGCCGCTCGCGCCCTCGGACTGGGCAATCTCGTTTTCGTGGTGCGGAAACTGCAGGTCAGCGCCGCCACCGTGGATGTCAAAGGTCTCGCCCAACGTGGCGCAACTCATGGCCGAGCACTCGATGTGCCAGCCCGGGCGCCCCTGTCCAAACGGGCTGTCCCACTTGGCCTCGGCAGGCTCGTCGGGCTTGGCCGATTTCCACAACACAAAGTCCAGCGGATCGTTCTTGTCGCCCGCCACCGCCACACGCTCGCCCGCGCGCAGGTCGTCCAGGGACTTGCCCGAAAGCTTTCCGTAGCCGTCAAACTTGCGCACGGCAAAGTTCACGTCGCCGTTGTCGGCCTGGTAAGCCAGGCCTTTGGTCTGCAATTGCCCGATCAACGACAGCATCTGCGGCACATAGGCCGTGGCGCGTGGCTCCAACGTGGGTGGCTCAATGCCCAAGGCGCACGTGTCCGCATGCATGGCTACGGTCATTTCATCCGTCAAGGCGCGCAGGCTGATGCCGCGCTCCACCGCACGTTTGATAATCTTGTCGTCAATGTCGGTGATGTTGCGCACATAGGTCACGCGGTAGCCGCTGACCTTGAGCCAGCGCTGCACCACGTCAAACGCCATCATCATGCGGGCGTGCCCGATATGGCACAGGTCGTAAATCGTCATGCCACACACATACATGCGCACATGGCCGGGTTCAATTGGCCGCAATTCTTCCAGGCGACGCGACAGCGTGTTGTAAATTTTTAGAGTCATGAAGGTCGAGATTTTCGGGTGCGGGGTGGAGCGCTGATGGCATAAAAACCGCTGCGCTCATGCTGTGTGTGACAACGTCCACGTGTGGGGTTGCACAGGCTTCAAACCCGTTGTCCCGCAACCATTGGACCTACACCCCTCAGATACAATCTGCCAGTATAGCCAGCCGATGCTGTGACAGCGTGCGAATACGGGCCACCAAACCGTGTTTCATGTCCCGCCGCACGACACACCAGAACCCATCCGCTCCTCGAGGTCCCATGAGCCACTCAATGACACACCCCTTTACCCAGCCACGCCAGTCCACCAGCGCCAGCCTGGGTAAACAGCTCTGCCGGCTGGCCTTGTCGGTGGCGGTTGCGGCCACCTTGGCCAGCCCGCTGGCCATGGCACAGCCCGACGAGTACGCTGACGTCAACCGCCTGGTGCGGGCTGGTCAGTTCAATGAAGCACTGATCAAGGTCGACCAGTACCTGGTCACCAAGCCCCGCGATCCTCAGATGCGTTTCCTCAAGGGCGTGATCCAGACCGAAGGCGGCAAGCCCGCTGAAGCCATCGCAACCTTCAGCAAACTGACCGAAGAGTTCCCTGAACTGCCCGAGCCCTACAACAATCTGGCCGTGCTGTACGCAGGCCAGAGCCAGTTTGACAAAGCCCGCGCGGCCCTGGAAATGGCCATCCGCACCAACCCGAGTTACGCCACCGCGCACGAAAACCTGGGCGACGTGTACGCAAAACTGGCCAGCCAGGCTTACAGCAAAGCCTTGCAACTCGACGCAGGCAACGCCGCCGTAGCGCCCAAGCTCAGCCTGATCCGCAACCTGTTTGCCGCCGACGCCAAAGGTGCACGCCCGGCTCCAACCACCGTGGCCTCAGCCCCTACGCCCGCGCCGGTGGTTACGCCGGCAGCCAAGCCAGCGCCAGTGCCAGCGCCCGCTGCATCCGGCGGCGCTGAAGACGACGTGGAAGCAGCCGTCCAGGCCTGGGCCAAAGCCTGGTCGTCCAAAAACATGACCAGCTACTTAGGCGCCTACGCCCCCAGCTTCACGCCGCCAGCTGGCCAGCCCCGCAGCGCCTGGGAAGCCGATCGAAAGGCCCGCATCGTGCCGCGCTCACGCATTGGCGTCGACATCAGCGACCTCACCGTCTCCGTCAGCGGTGACCGGGCTACCGCGCGTTTTCGCCAGGCCTACAGCTCCGACACCCTCAACGTCACCAGCCGCAAGGTGCTCGATATGGTCAAAAGCGGTAACCGCTGGCTGATCGTGCGCGAGTCCACAGGTTCTTGATGGCCGGTCGGCGTTATTCTCAGCATGGGTACGCCGCGCTCCCCAAGGTGAGCGTCCGCTCCGTCCCAAACCGGAACTGGCGCAGCGCTCTGGGTCTCGTTGCGGCGCTCGCTGCGGCCGCCGTGGCTGCCCTCTTGTTTTCAGGCTGGGGCCGTGCAACGCCAGGCTCTTCCGGGTCGCGCACCGTCGTGGAACCAGTGGCTGCCGTGGCTGGCCAAGCGGCCGCGCCTGCCGCGCCGGCATCACTCATCGACAGTGCCATGGCCAGGGTACAAGACGCTGCGCAGGCACTGACTGGCCAACCGCCCTCCGGCCTGAGCAGCCAGCCCCTGACCGGCGACGGTTTCCAGCAGGTGAGCCCTCTGCTGGGGCGGGCCGAAGCGCAGCTGATTGAAATCTACCAGCTCATCAGCCAAGGCGAGCGCCGCGATGCGCTGGCCAAAACCGAAGCGCTGGTGCGCGCGCACCCTAACTTTCAGTTGGCACAGCTGGTGCTGGGCGACCTGCTCACCCTGCAAACCCGACCGGTGCGTCTGCTTGGCGACGTGCCCGACACCAAGGCCACTGCTGCTGCCGCGCAACTGGCGGTGTTGCGTGACGAATCGCGCCGGCGCCTGCGCGCGCTCACCGAACGCCCCCCCGAGGGCCACATTCCCACCCAGTTTCTGACGCTGTCGTCACAAAGCCGCCACGCCATCGCCATCGACGCATCGCGTTCTCGTCTCTACCTGTTTGAAAATACAGCGTCTGCTGCGCCTGACGCTGCCGGCCGGCGCAGCCCACAGCTGCGCCTGTTGGGCGACTACTACATTTCGGTAGGTCTTTCGGGCATTGAAAAAATGGTAGAAGGCGACAAGCGCACCCCTTTGGGCGTGTACTACATCACCAGCAACCTCAACCCGTCCGACCTGCCCGACCTGTATGGCGTGGGTGCTCTGCCCATCAACTACCCGAACCCGCTCGATGTGCAACGGGGCAAGACCGGCAGCGGCATCTGGCTGCACGGCACACCGCGCGAACAGTTTGTGCGCGCACCGCAGGCGTCTGACGGCTGCGTGGTGATGTCCAACCCCGATCTCCAGCGCCTGCTTTCCACGGTGCAGATTCGCACCACACCGGTGGTGATTGCACCTGAGCTGCAATGGGTAGAACCATCGGCCCTGGACGCCGACCGCCAGCAGTTTGAAGCCGCGCTCGAAGCGTGGCGCAGCCTCAAGAGCCAAGGCAAACTGAGCGAGCTGAAGGGCTTTTATTCCGACCGTTTTCGCAGCCAAGGCCGCGATCTGGCCCAATGGTGGCCCCGCGTTGAAGGCGAAATCCGCTCAAGCGGCCAGCGCGAACTGGCACTCAAAGACGTGTCCATGCTGCGTTGGCGCGACACCGAAGACACCATGGTGGTGACCTTTGGCGAGGTCGCTATGGGCCAAACCCGTGGCTCGACCAAGCGCCAGTACTGGATGCGCGAAAGTGACCAGTGGAAAATATTTTTTGAAGGAACGCCCTGATGACTCCACAGCCCTTGGCTTTGCGGCTCAAGCGCCGCCAGATCGGTACCCTGCTGGCCACCGCCACCCTGGCCGCAGCACTGGCGCCAATGGGTGCCCTCGCCCAAACCGCTGCGCCCAAAGTGCGCATCACCACGCCCATGGGCGACATCGTGCTGGAACTCTACCCCGACAAAGCACCCAAAACGGTGGACAACTTTCTGCAGTACGTGCGCGACAAGCACTACGACGGCACCATCTTTCACAGGGTCATGGATGGTTTCATGATTCAGGGCGGCGGTTTCACGGCCGATTTTCAGCAAAAAGCCACCCGCGAGCCCATTCCCCTGGAGGCGAAAAACGGCTTGAAGAACGACCGCGGAACCCTTGCCATGGCCCGCACAGCGAACCCCAACTCGGCAACCGCCCAGTTCTTCATCAACGTGGTGAACAACACCATGCTGAATGCACCGAATCCCGACGGCTACGGTTACACCGTATTCGGCAAGGTGATTCAAGGCATGGACGTCGTGGACAAAATCAAAGCCGCACCCGTCGGCAACAAGGGGCCGCATCAAAACGTGCCCCAATCCCCCATCACCATCCTCAAAGCCACTCTGGAGAAATGACCATGGCCAACCCCCAAGTCGAACTGCACATCGCCAACTTTGGCGTCGTTACCCTGGAACTCGACGCCGACAAAGCCCCTTTGTCCACCGCCAACTTCCTGGCCTACGTGAACAAGGGCCATTACAACAACACGGTGTTTCACCGCGTCATTCCCGGCTTCATGGTTCAAGGTGGCGGCTTTGAGCCCGGCATGAACCAGAAGCCCAGCGACGCCCCCATCAACAACGAAGCCAACAACGGCCTCAAGAACGACCAGTACACCGTGGCCATGGCCCGCACCAGCGACCCCCATTCGGCCACCGCTCAGTTCTTCATCAATGTGTCGAACAACGGTTTCCTGAACCACACGGCGCCCAGCGCGCAAGGCTGGGGCTACGCCGTGTTTGGCAAAGTCGTCTCCGGCGCTGACATCGTCAAGAAAATTGAAGGCGTGGCCACGGGCCGCAAGGGCTTCCACGACGACGTGCCGAAAGAAGACGTTGTGATCGAAAAAGCGGTCGCCATCTAAACACTGACAGACAACAGAGGGGGCTCGCAGCCCCCTTTTTCTATGGACGAATCCCACACCGCCCCTTTTGCCGAATGGCACGCCCCGGTGCACTGGCAGGCGGTCGATTTCATTTCAGACCTGCACCTGCAAAGCAGCGACACGGCCACGTTTGACGCCTGGCTGCATTTCTTGCAGCGACCCGTCACCCAGCGGGCCAATGCCCTATTCATCCTGGGCGACCTGTTTGAAGTGTGGGTGGGCGATGACGCGCTGCACCCCAACGGCGGCGAACCGCAACACACCCCAGAAGACGAACACCCGTTCTGGCGGGCCTGTGCAGCCGCGCTGAAGGCCCACAGCCAACACACGCCGGTGTTTTTCATGCACGGCAACCGCGATTTTTTGCTCGGACCGCACGCCCTGAGCGCATGCGGCATGCAAGGCTTGAGCGACCCCACCGTGCTCGTCTTTCAAGCGCAGCGCTGGCTGCTCAGCCATGGCGACGCGCTGTGTCTCGACGACACCGACTACATGCACTTTCGGGCTATGGTGCGCGAGCCAGCATGGCAACGCGACTTTTTGGCCCGCCCCCTTACCGAACGCGAGACCATCGCACGCAACCTGCGCCAGCAAAGCCTGGCACGCAAAGCCCACACGGCGGGCGACCCCACACGCTGGGCCGACGTGGATGGACCCGCTGCCCGCGCCTGGCTGCAGCGCAGCGGCTGCACCAGCCTCATTCACGGTCACACCCACCGCCCGGCTTGCCACGATCTGGGCAATGGACTGCAGCGCGTGGTGCTGAGCGACTGGGACCTGAACGCACGGCCACCACGGGCCGAGGTGCTGCGCCTGGACGCGCAAGGCCTGCACCGCCTGCCGCTCGCAGCGGGTGGCTAAGGCAAGCGACGTTCGCTCATGCCCATAGGGACATTTCCTTCGCTTCCTGCTGCTGTCCAGCGCTGGCTGCCCCGCAAGCTGCGCAAGCCCCAGGCCATGCCCGAGCCCTTGTGGCAGCGCACCTTGGCGAGCCATCCCTTTCTGGCCGTGCTCAGCGCACAAGAGCAGCAGCACCTGCGCCAACTCTCGGCACACTTTCTGATGGAAAAAGAGTTTCACGGCGCCAACGGTCTGGACATCACCGATGCCATGGCGATCGCCATTGCCGCCCAGGCCTGCTTGCCCTTGCTGCACATGGGCGGCGTGGGCAGCCTGGGCCCAGACCCAGACCGCTTGAAAGCGCTGGACTGGTACAGCGATTTTGTGGGCATCGTGGTGCAACCCGGCGCTGCTGTGGCGCAGCGAGAAATCACCGACCGCAGCGGCGTGGTGCACCGCTACCGCGAAGTGCTGGCGGGCGAAGCCATGGACCGCGGCCCGATCATGCTCAGCTGGCAAGAAGTGGCGCACGCCGCCGACGCAGCGCCCGGCGGCAGCAACGTGGTGATCCACGAGTTCGTCCACAAAATAGACATGCACCGCATGCGCCCCGGCGACAGCCCTGACGGTGCGCCGCCCTTGCCTCAAGGCTTCATGGGACTGCAAAACCCCACCGAAGCGCGCGAACACTGGCGAGGCACCATGCAACACGCCTACGACCACTTTCGCGAGGCGGTGGCCATGGCCGAGCGTTTCGGTGGCGAAAAACCCTGGCTGGATGATTACGCCGCCAAAGACCCTGCCGAATTTTTCGCGGTAACCTGCGAAGCCTATTTCGTCAGCCGTGACCGCTTTGCCCAAGAGTTTCCCGAGCTGCTACGGCTGTACGACAGCTTTTTCAGACCCCAGGCAACCCGGCCACGGAACGGTGCGTAAAACGCCTACTGCTTGAACTAGCCGCCCAAAAACGCAGGCAGCGCCTGCGAGAGCGATCCGTTCACATCAGCCGAACCGCACCGGTTCAGCGCCACACCGGGTGCTGCTGCCGGGACTGGTTGGCGCATCAGCGCTTGAGCAGCGCCTTCAGGACGTTTTGCAGACGGCGCGCCACGGCCGCATCAAACGGGCTGGCGAGTACCTTGGCCACGTCTTCAGCCCAGGTTTCGGTAGGGCTGGCGGCGTTGCGGCGCGTCAGAAGCTGCAACTGCAGCATGCGACGGTCGCTCAATTGTTCGGCCGGCGTAGGCACTTCGGCGGCCATTTCCAGACGCAACAAAGTTTCGCCAGCCAGAGCGCCGGCCGCTTTTGATACCGCAGCTACCCAGGCAGAACGCATGGCAGGCGTGAGGCGCGGGCCGAGTGCTTGCGCCGTGGGCAATTGCTGCGCGTCGCGCTGCTCCCAGGCCGTCATCAGCTGCGTCAACACCTCGCCATGGGCCTGCGCGGCCAGCTTGCGCAAGCTGGCCTGCGCCGCTTCAATGGCCTGGCGCTGCGCCCGGAAGGCGGCATCGCCCAGACGCGGACCACGCGGCTCGCGCTCTTCGCGCCAGTCGCGTTGGTCGCGCATGGGGGCGCCAGCACCGCGCGCATCGCGGCCACCGCGGGCATCTGGGCGGTCGGGTGCGCCGTCGCGGCGGTCACCGGGGCGGTCGCTGCGGCGGCCGTCGCGGCCAGCAGGCTCGGCCTTCTTCATACCTGGGCGATCGTCACCACGCACAGCCACCACCTTCTTCGGCGCTGCAACCGGTGCCGCAGCCACCTCCGGCTCGGCAGCTTGTCCTTCGCTGGCTGCTTCGGCAGCGGCGGGTTCGGAAGCGGCGGGTTCGGAAGCGGCTTCGGCTTCAGGCGCTGGCGACGCAGCCTCAGCCGGCTGGGGCTTCGCCACCACCTCGGCGGTCTTGGCTGCAGGCGCGGCCGCTGGCTGGCCAGCCAGGGCGGCTTCCAGTTCGGCCATCGCTGCACGGATTTGCTGGGCATCGCCGGTGGCGCTGGCGGCTTCTAGCGCACGGGAGGCGTCGAGCACGCGCTGATCGTGTTCGTTGAGCGCAGCCGACGCTTTTTCACGCTCGGTACTCTTGCGGGCAAAAGCATCGTCAATCGGCTGGCGGAATGCTTCCCAGAGCTTTTGCTCGTGCTTGCGTTCCAGCGGCACCGCGTGGGCTTCGGCCTGCCAGCGCTGCTGCAGAGCCTTCACGGCGTCAATGCGCAACATGGGCGCGGCACCCAGCACGGTCGCCTCTTCAATCAGAGCGCGGCGACGGGCGGTGCTTTCGGATTGCGCGGCTTCCAGGCGGGCGTGTGCGGCGTGCATCACGTCTTTCCACACGGGCTGGATGTCGGCAAACGCCTTTTCACTCAGGTGACCGGCTTCGCGCCAGCGCTCGGAAAAAGCGTGCAGTTCACGCACTTGTGCTTTCCAGTCGGAGCTTTCAGCGTGGGCCAATGTCCAGGCCTTCAGCTCTTCAATGATGGCAAGGCGCTGAGCCTTGTGGGCGTCGGCTTGCTGGCGCACCTGGGCCAGCCAGGTTTCCACCACTTTGTGGGCTTCGGTGCAGGCTTCATCAAACCGTTTCCACAGCGCGTGGTTGGGCTGGCCGCCCTGGTCGGTGGTCTTCCACTGGTCGCGCAGGCTGCGCAGGGTTTCCTGCATCTTGCGTCCGCCCATGCGCTGGCCTTCCGGGGCCTGCAACAACGCTTCGGCCTTGGCCACCAGCTCTTCACGCAGCTGGTCGGCACGCCAACGCTGCCAGCCTTCAAGCTCGCCAGCCTGCGACAACGCGGCGTGCGCACGAGCCTCTTGTTCGGCGGTGACCAGACGGCCATGGCTCTTGAGCACAGCGCGCACATCGGCTGCGGCTTTGGGCGTGGCTTTGCCGTGGCCTTCAGCCAGCTCGCGTTCGAGCACGGTCAGCGCCTTGTCCAGGTCGGCGGCCACGCGGGCCCGCTTCTCCTGCGCAGCTTGGGAATCGTGGGCGGCCTTTTCCGCAGGAACGGCTGCATCCATGCCTCGGGCAGCACGCAGTTCGTCGGCCCAAACGGGCACGGCGGGCAGCGGTGCCTGCGGGTTGGCGACGGCCGCCACGGTCTGGGCCAGGGCGCCTTCAAAGGCGTCCCACACCAGCTGCAGCTGGTTGCGAGAAGCTTCCAGCATGGGCGGAAACTTCACCTCGACGCTGGGCCACTGGGCATCGTCCATCAAGGCGCTGGCCTGCTGCTGCCAGTGCGCAACGTCACCACGCAGCGTTTCGGTGCTGTGCTGGGCCTCGCGCCAGGGCTTGGTAGACAGCACCTCGATGCGCTGCGCGATCAGCACGGCGGCTTCACGCTCCACCTGCACACGGTGCTGCAGGTCTTCAATGGCTTTCACGCGCTCGGCCAAAGCCTGCTTCAAAGAAGCCAGCGGCTCGCGCGACAGCGGCGCGCCAGCGCGTGCAGCGTCGCGCTGCCAAGCCAGGGCGTCGGCCAGGTTCAGGCGGGAATGGTCGAGCAGGGCCTGGGCTTTTTGTGCCCATTCCACACCAATCTGCTCTTGCGACTTCTGGCGCTTGAGTTCGTCAAGCTTCTCCTTCAGCGGCTTGGCCGCGCCCCGGTCGCGGTGGGACAGCTCTTTGAACACCTCGTTCATGAGCTCCAGCGAAGGGTCGGTGCTCAGCCACTCGCGAATACGCGCAGCGCGTTCGCCCGACGTGGGTGCGGTGAAAGCACCACCCGTCACAACGTCCAGCGGATGGGATGCGGCGGCTTTGGGTTGAGCGGGTGTGTTCACGGCAGACTCGGGGGCGTTGGACTGTGGCGACGACTTACGCAGGGAGAACAGCGACATATATAAATAAGGACTTCAGAAGATTCGGCCGGCCGCACCACAGCGGAGCGGTCCATGTGTGTATTGTCGCCGGTGTTGACGCGGCCCCGATGCTACGGCAAGACGCACTGGTCTGACCAGCCCGCCGGCCACTGGTCGCGCACGGGCTCCCGCAGGTACAAACCCCGCTTGCAAAGCACACCGAACCACCGAAGCAGCGGATTAGCTTGGCACACGGCGCAACGCCTATTCGAGCTTGCATCCAAGCAACGGACCCAACAGGGCATGGATGGGTGTGACCGCTGAAGACGATGCCTCACGCCAGGCTTTACCGATATTCGCTGACGGCGAAGCAAAAACCAGTGGACTGAAAAAAAGAAACCCCGATGGCATGAACCACCGGGGTTGACGGCGGGCAAAACGCTCTTGCCGTCGGTTTTGGCGGAGAGAGATTGGTGTCTCTCCAACCTGGGAGCAAGAGATTGCCCCCGTTGGGTGCTGGCATAGGGGCAAGCCCCGGTGTCAGCCAATGCGGGTCGCAATGACCTGCAACTGCAGGTTACTCTCCTTGCCGCTTTGCATCAAGAGACCGGGCAGGCCAACACGATGGAGATTTTCAATCGCGCAGACACGGCCCATTTGGACCACCGCGATACGCCTTGCCACCATAAAAGGTGGTTTTTAGGCGACAGTGCTACCGCACACGTTGCGGGCGCCTGCAGCCATTGGTGGCACGAGGATCGGTGCTACAAAAGTACAAGCCTAAGCCCATCAGCCTTCCTCTATATATCTTTTAATTCTATTAAATAGATTCATAACATTGACTTGATATTAAAAAATCCCTAATATCCGGCCACTTTACCCATGCAGGGTAAACCCGAACCGCTGCCTAGACAGGCAAACTCGACCGCAAGACCCACAAGGTCGCGCCATCGATGGCGACCCAATCCAGCCGACCTGACTCGAACAGCCAAGCCGGCGCAGAAAGGACCGACAACATGACCGCGCAAATGCCAACGCCAGACAAGAGCACCCCAGATGCCCTGGCCCCCCTGAAAATTGCCCTCCGTGACGTATCCCGGGGTTTCTTCGACATCACACACAGCGGCATTGCCCTGATGGGCACGACCCTGGCCGTGGCCCTGATCGTGCTCGGTATGCGAGCCGACCTGCGATCCAGTGCCGAACAGCATCTGCTGGGCTGGTTGTTGCAGCGCCAGGAAGCCGTGGCCTTGGCAGATACCGACGGCATGGTCTACACCACCGAACCCAGCGCCATCGACCGGGTAACGGCGGCCGAGCCCAAAGCCCTGCCCAAAGAACAAGCCAATGTGGCCTTCTGGCTCAGCCGCAAATACCGGGTGGCCCCCGAACCTTTGAGCGTGCTGGTGGCTGAAGCCTTTGAAATCGGTCAAAAGGCCCGGCTCGACCCCACCCTGATCCTGGCGGTCATGGCCATCGAATCGCGCTTCAACCCCTTTGCCCAAAGCCCTGTGGGCGCACAAGGCCTCATGCAGGTGTTGACGCGCGTGCACACCGACAAATACGATGATTTCGGTGGTCAGCTGGCCGCTTTTGACCCCGTGTCGAACCTGCGGGTGGGCGTGCGGGTGCTTCAGGAATGCATCAAACGGGCAGGATCGGTTGAAGGAGGCTTGCGGCTCTACGTGGGCGCGGTCACCACCGACGGCAGCTGGTACATCGACAAGGTAATGGCCGAACACCTGCGCATCCAGAGCGTGGCGCTGGGCAAACCCATGCCAACCTACACGCAGCCTGTTCGCGCCATCCCGGTGGTTGCACCTGCAGAGCCTGCATCACCACCCGTGACGCTGCAAGACGAGCTGGAAGCCGAAGCCATCCCCCCCAAGGGCACCACGCCGCCCAATGACGCTTTGGCCAAGTCTTGAGCAACAGATATGGCCCGACAAGCCAGCAGCCCAGACCATCCCCAGCTACGCGCCGGGACATGGTTGCTCGGCTAAACTACCACGGTACGCAACTGGCGATAGGCGCGAAACTCAGCTGAAATTCAGCCGGGGTTGAATGTGCTGACGTGGCCCCCCTGCACCATAACTCTCTGGCTGCCGGGACAACCACTGGGAAGCGTACCGCCTCACGGCCAAAAGCCGCACGGGCGATCAGCCGTTCGCCTGGGCAGCCCCTGTCTTTGTCATCACCGCGCAGGGTTCCACGTCACTAGGACTGCCAATATGTACGACCGCAACATTCTGATTGAACAAACCGACCCCGAGCTGTTTGCAGCTATCCAAGCGGAAAACGCCCGCCAGGAACACCACATCGAGCTGATCGCCAGCGAAAACTACGCATCGCCAGCCGTCATGGCCGCGCAGGGTACCCAGCTCACCAACAAATACGCCGAAGGCTACCCCGGTAAGCGCTACTACGGCGGCTGTGAATTTGTGGACATTGCAGAGCAACTCGCCATCGACCGCGTCAAACAAATCTTTGGCGCCGACGCAGCCAACGTACAGCCCCATTGTGGCGCTTCGGCCAATGAAGCTGTGTTCCTCGCCTTCCTGAAGCCCGGCGACACGATCATGGGCATGAGCCTGGCCGAAGGCGGTCACCTCACCCACGGCATGCCACTGAACATGAGCGGTAAATGGTTCAACGTGGTCAGCTACGGCCTGGACGCCAACGAAGCGATTGACTACGACGCCATGGAGCGCAAAGCGCACGAATCCAAGCCCAAGCTCATCATCGCCGGTGCATCGGCCTACAGCCTGCGCATCGACTTCGAGCGTTTTGCCAAAGTGGCCAAAGATGTCGGCGCCATCTTCATGGTCGACATGGCCCACTACGCTGGCCTGATCGCAGCCGGCGCATACCCCAACCCGGTGCCGTTTGCCGACGTGGTCACCTCCACCACCCACAAGAGCCTGCGCGGCCCGCGTGGCGGCATCATCCTGATGAAGTCCCAGTTTGAGAAAGCCATCAACAGCGCCATCTTCCCCGGCTTGCAAGGTGGACCGCTGATGCACGTTATTGCCGCCAAAGCGGTGGCATTCAAAGAAGCGCTGACCCCTGAATTCAAAGCCTACCAGCAGCAGGTGCTGACAAACGCACGCACCGTCGCAGAAACGCTGACCGAGCGAGGGCTGCGCATCGTCAGCGGCCGCACCGAAAGCCACGTCATGCTGGTCGACCTGCGCGCCAAAGGCATCACTGGCAAAGAAGCCGAAGCCGTGCTGGGCAGCGCCCACATGACCATCAACAAAAATGCCATCCCCAACGATCCAGAAAAGCCCATGGTGACCAGCGGCGTGCGCATTGGTACTCCGGCCATGACCACTCGCGGCTTCAGGGACGAAGAAGCCCGCCTGACCGCCCACCTGATTGCCGACGTGCTGGACAACCCGCGCGACCCGGCCAACATCGAAGCGGTGCGGGCCAAAGTGAACGCGCTGACCGCACGCTTCCCGGTCTACAAGTGAAGAACGGCCGCCAAAAGCAGGTATTGCTTCCATGAAATGCCCGTTTTGCGGCCATCTTGAAACCCAAGTGGTAGAAACCCGGGTCTCGGAAGACGCAGATTTCATCCGCCGCCGCCGCCAATGCGGCCACTGCGAAAAGCGCTTCACCACCTACGAACGGCCCGAAGTCAGCTTTCCGGCTGTGGTGAAAAAAGACGGTCGCCGCATGGACTACGTACCCGCGAAGCTAAGGGCTTCGTTTGTGCTGGCCCTGCGCAAACGCCCCGTAAGCACCGAACAAGTTGACGCAGCCATTGAGCGGATCGAAGAGAAACTGCTCAATCTGGGCTCCCGCGAAGTGCCTGCCACCCGCCTGGGTGAAATGGTCATGCACGAGCTAAAAAAGCTCGACAAAGTGGCCTACATTCGCTTCGCAAGCGTCTACAGAAACTTCGAAGACATTGATGAGTTTCGAGCACTTGTGGACGAGGTGCGGCGATAGCGCAAGTCAGGGGCAACTCAAAAGTATTACCGCCTGACTTCGTGGACGTCCAACGCTGTTCACGGCGATTCTTCGTGCTTCCGCCCCTGTGGCGCCGACCCTGCAAATGGTGACAGTGCCCGCCTGAAAAGCCCCATTGATCATCCGAGTAGCGCCCAGGGGATCGTAAGACACATAACGGGCCACAGGTGTGTTTCCAGTCATTGACCAGCCCGTTGGTGCGCTTTGCCTGTAACGAACAACGGCTTCACCACCATCAAGCCATGCATTGTTATTGGTATCTTCGAACACCAGCCAGCCTTGGTGCCACCCTGAGCCAGCGGAACAAGCCGAATCAGATGCTGCTGCACACATCACGACTCGCTGACCGCGCCGAATAGCCTCGGACCGAGTGAGGCGCAAGTGATCCAGCCAGTCATTGCTGAGTGTGCGCAGACGGGTCCCCTCCAGCAAGCGGGCCATTGACGGGAAAGCTAGACTCAGTATCACGGCCAAAATGGCCACGACGGTCATAAGCTCCACGAGCGTGAACCCGCGCAATTTCTTGGTAACTTCGAGTTTTTTTGGCTTCATGACACCCCAGCCTCCCTTGCGATTGAATGCAATACATAATATTATTTTTATAGAGTTTTATAGCTTTTAACAGACTTTTTATCATAAAAAAGTATCTATTTAAACAAGTCCGGGAGCCACTATAACGTTTTGAGTGGAACTTGACATCACACGCAACGCATGAATCGTCCGTGGATACATGGTTTTGCGGCCTCAAACGGACTCGTTGACAAGTGGGCCAGTTTGGACCTACGCAGGTAAGCAATGGGTAATCGAACGGCAACCCCATCCCGTCCGTACGACGCGGCTGTTTTACGAGAAGGCGTTTTCAGTTTGGCTTCCAGCGGTGCGGCAACAACCCGCCGATCTGGCTAGGAGCCTGCGCAGCAGAAGCGCAATGAAGTCGCGAATGCTTGGTAGATTACGGCCATGCCGCAAGTTACCTCCCCTACGAACCACAACAGCAGCGACGGCTGCCCGACGCATTACAAGACTGGCTGCCTGAAGGGCGCCAGGCGTACTTCAGCAGTGACAGCGTCGACAGCCTGGACCTGCGCGCGTTTCACGCCCGTTACGACAAGGGCGGTCCGCGTAGTCAACCGTTTCACCCCGCCATGATCAATGTCTTGATCCATGACTACGCCACAGGCGCCTTCAGCTCGCGCAAGCTGGCGGCAGAGAACTACCCGGCGCACCGCACCCTATCGGACTTTCGGGTACTGCGCCTGCAACCGCTCTCAGCCTTGTTCGTTCAGGTTGTGCGTCTGGCGCGCGAGTGCGGCTTGGTCAAACTTGGCACCGTGGCTGTGGACGGCACCAAGCTCAAGGCCCACGCCAGCCGCCACAAGGCCATGAGCTACGAGCGCATGCTCAAGGCCGGGGCCGAACTCAAAGGCCAGATCAACGGCCTACTCAACTGAGCGAAGGCGACCAACGATCTGGCGAAGAACGAGTCCGACATCAACATCCCCAGCGAGATCAAGCGTCAGGCCGATCGGTTGAGCGCCATCACGGCGGCCAAGCTGCGGCTGGAGCAACGCCAGCGAGAAGCCGATGCAGCCCACGGGCGCAGCGAGGACGACCAGGGCAAACCCCGAGACAAGGATGGCAAACCCAATGGCGGGCGCTACAAGCGCGACTTCGGTGTTCCCAAAGACAGCGCCCAAGAGAGCTTCACCGACACGGACAGCCGGATCATAAAGCGCGCCCGTGGGGGGTATGACTGCAGCTACAACGCGCACACGGCGGTAGACGAGACCGCGCAGATCGTGGTGGCGGCTGAACTGAGCAACAATGCCGCCGACAGCGACCGCCTGCCCGTGTTGCTGGCGGCAGTGAAAGCGACCCTAAGCGATGACACCCAGCAGGTGTTGGCAGATGCAGGGTTGCGCTCGGAGTCGGTGTTCGAGCGACGCAAGGACAGCCCGAGCGAGTTGATCGTGGCGCTACGGCGCGATGGCAAGCAGGCGCTGGAGATCGGCGCCCAGAAGTACCCACACAGCGCGGCGATGGATGCCAAGTTGAAGACGCCCGAAGGCAGGTCGACCTACCGCAAGAGGAAGTGGATCCTGAAGGCGCCCAACGGTTGGATCAAGCGCGTGCTGGGGTTCAGGCAGTTCAGCCTGCGGGGACTGGAAAAGATGAAGGCCGGGTTCAAGCCTATGTGCCTGGCGCCGAACTTGAGAAGGATGTGCCGTTTGCGCGGCACTTGGGGGAAACAGGGCATCGCGGGCCACCCCCAGGGGAGGGTCAGGACTTCTGTGTGAGGCGGTTTCAGAAATGGGCTGATCGGTAAATTTTATTCAAGCTCAGCTAAGGCTTGCCAGGGCGCCGGAAGCGCCCCCGGTTAAGTCCTCGCATGGCGAGGTTCAATCCCTTCATTTGGCACCCCCCTTGAGCAGGCTGAGTGAACCTGTCACCGTACAGGATGGCGAACTGGTTCATTGCTGATTTCCAGTGGTTCGCGACCCGTCCCCAGTCCTGCGTGATGTTGCGCAGTGCCAGCCAAATGAGCTTGGTGGCCGCATCGTCACTGGGAAAGTGACCACGCGTTTTGATGATCTTGCGCGGCCGCGCGTTCACGCTCTCGATGGCGTTGGTCGTGTCGATCACGCGCCTCACCCCGGGCGGGAAGGCAAAGAACAGAACGACCCAGGGACGAAATCGGACCATCGACACAGAGGCTCAACGCACCACCCACCCACAAAAAAGCCACCTGACACAGAAGCATCAGATGGCCTGTTGAAGCAAGCGCCTGTGGAGGCGCTGCCCTTAGATCAGTGGAACTGCTCTTCTTCGGTCGAACCGGTGAGGGCTTTCACGCTGGAGGAACCACCTTGGATCACGGTGGTCACATCGTCGAAGTAGCCTGCGCCCACTTCTTGCTGGTGCGAAACAAAGGTGTAGCCCTTGTCGCGTGCAGCAAATTCTTGCTCCTGCACCATTTCGGTGTAGTGCTTCATACCTTCGCCTTGGGCGTATGCGTGGGCAAACTGGAAGGTGTTGAACCAATTGATGTGGATACCCGCCAGCGTGATGAACTGGTACTTGTAGCCCAGCGCGGCCAAGTCTTCCTGGAACGATGCGATTTGCTTGTCGTCCAGATTTTTCTTCCAGTTGAACGATGGCGAGCAGTTGTACGACAACAGCTTGCCGGGGCAGGCGGCGTGCACGGCCTGAGCGAACTCGCGGGCAAAGCCAATGTCTGGCACGCCTGTTTCGCACCAAACCAGATCAGCGTAGGGTGCGTAAGCCACACCACGGCTGATGGACTGCTCCAGACCGTTCTTGACGCGGTAGAAACCTTCTTGCGTGCGCTCGCCGGTCAGGAAAGGCTTGTCATTGGCATCGTGGTCGCTGGTGATCAAGTTGGCGGCTTCAGCATCGGTGCGGGCCAGCACAATGGTGGACACGCCCATGACGTCAGCAGCAAAGCGGGCAGCAATCAGCTTTTCGCAAGCTTCTTGCGTGGGCACGAGCACCTTGCCACCCATGTGACCGCACTTCTTCACGGCGGCCAACTGGTCTTCAAAGTGAACGCCGGCGGCACCGGAAGCGATCATGTTTTTCATCAACTCAAACGCGTTGAGCACGCCGCCGAAACCGGCTTCCGCATCGGCCACGATGGGCAGGAAGTAGTCGACAAACTCGGGCGAACCTGGCTCGACACCACGGCCCCACTGGATTTCGTCAGCGCGCTTGAAGGTGTTGTTGATACGGCGAACCATCGTGGGCACCGAGTCGTAAGCGTAGAGCGACTGATCGGGGTACATGGTCTCAGAGGTATTGCCGTCGGCAGCCACTTGCCAGCCCGACAGGTACACGGCCTCCAGGCCGGCCTTGGCTTGCTGCATGGCCTGACCGGCGGTGATGGCGCCAAAAGCGTTCACGTAGCCTTTCTTGGCACCGCCGTTGACCTTGGCCCACAGCTTTTCAGCGCCGTTTTTGGCCAGCGTGTACTCGGGCTGCATGCTGCCGCGCAGACGCACAACGTCAGCGGCGGTGTAACCGCGCTTAACGCCCTTCCAGCGGGGGTTGGTGGCCCAGTCTTTTTCGAGGGCTTCGATCTGTTGCTGGCGGGTCAATGTTTGGGACATGAAACTACTCCATGAGGTTGAGAAAAGTGGATTAAAGGCTTGGCATGCAAGGACAGTGCCGATGAACAGACTTTAAGTCTTATAGAAGAGCTTGAAAAGCTCTTATGTCTTATACAAGACAAATATTTTTTCTTTTAAATTCAATGAACTTCACATCATATTTCTCAATATGGAAATTTATTTCCTGTAATGAGAAAATTTCTTGCAATGCAGCAAATTTATTTTTCACATTATGAATATTGCGCCGCTCATCGTGGAAAACCCGATGCAACCAGTGAGCACAAGCCACGACCAGGAAGCCACCCGCGCACAAGATCTGGGCGAGGGCTGAATCAGGCATGATCCGCAGCCATGCATATTCAAACCGAACAAGGCAGTACGCCATGAGCCGCTGGTGGGCTTACGCCAGCCTGGGTCTTAGCATGGCGTTGGTGGGTAGCTATGTGGCGCTCTCCAAACCACTGGTGCTGGTGTTTCCGGTGTTTTTGCTTGCCTGGATGCGCTTTGGCATTGGCGGCATGGCCATGTTGCGCTGGTTGCGCAAGCCGGCCGAAGAGGCCCCCATGTCAAGCCACACGCGCCGGCTGTTGTTTCTGGAATCCTTTTTGGGCAACTTCCTGTTTTCTATCTGCATGCTGTTTGGGGTGAGCATGACCACCGCGGTGGCGGCGGGAGTGGTCATGTCGTCGATCCCGGCGGTGGTCGCGGTGCTCAGCTGGCTGTTTCTGCGGGAGCGCATCGGATGGCGCAGCGCGGCTGGTATTGCCTGTGCGGCTATCGGTATCGGGCTGTTTTCGCTACAGAAAGCCGACCCGGGCGTGCCCTTGCTCGCTGACAACAGCGGCCCTTTCGGCATCAGCCGCAGCCTGCTGGGCAACCTGCTGGTGTTTGTGGCGGTGGTCTGCGAGGCGGCCTATGTGGTCATTGGCAAGCGCTTGACCGATGGCCTTAGCCCCAAGCGCATTTCGGCCATCATCAATTTGTGGGGGTTTGCGTTGGTCACGCCTTTCGGCTTGTGGGCCGCTTGGCAATTTGACTTTGGCGCCGTGCAGGCACCCATTTGGGGCCTGCTGGTGTTTTATGGTCTGGCGGCCAGCGTATGGACCGTTTGGCTCTGGATGACTGGGCTCAAGACCGTGCCAGCCTCACAGGCCGGCGTGTTCACGGTGATGCTGCCGGTAAGTGCGGCGGCCATCGGCGTGTTGCTCATGGGCGAGCGGTTGTCGGGCTTGCAAGTGGTGGCGTTTGGCATTGCGCTGCTGGGTTTGGTGCTGGCCACCCTGCCCGGCCGACGCGCCCGTGCCGACTGAAGTAGGCCGGCCCCATTCAGCGAAAAAGCTCAGGCACACCACAGCCCTGTCGGGTTGGTGATGCCCATCCACAGGGCCCAGCCCGACGTGCCTGCCAGCGCCACGCCTGCCAGCCGAATGCCCCAGGCCCCTGAGCGACCACCCCGCAACCGCAGCAACAGCCAAGGGCCGGCGGTGAGCGAGATGGATGTGCCGATGGAAAACAACGCCATGATGGTGGCCCCCTCGACCGCGTTGGCCGACAAGGAAGCGACCAGCAAGGCCGAATAAAGCAAGCCGCAAGGCATGAGCGCCCATGCGACACCCAACACCACGGGTGCTCGCTGCCCCATCGACGCCATCACAGGACGGGCTTTGCGCCAAATACTTTGGCCAAGGTTTTCAATCCAGGCGGGTTGACGGGCATGCCAGATCAGCACGGCACCGAGCAAGAAGGCGGCTACATGGAACATGGTCCAGACTGGCCGCAACACGGCGGTGTTGGTGCCCAACCAAGCCAGACCTTGCACCGAGCCGGCGGCAAAGGCGCCAAACAGCGCATAGCCCAACATGCGGCTGAACTGAAAGGTCCACAGTGCGCGCGTGCTGCGCTCGCCCGCCGCGCGGCTGATACCTGCGCAGGCGGCGCCGCACATGGCCACACAGTGGGGCCCGCCCGCGAGCCCCATGAACAGGGCCGTGATCGCCATTGAAGTCTGCATGGGTCACTGTAGCGCAGGCCGGGCTCAATCGGCGCCAGCGCCAGTTGTATCCCGCTGAACGCTCAGATGATTTTGGAGAAACGGGCCCGGTCCAGGTCGACCTGCAAGTTCTTGTCAAACACCATGGCTATGGCGCGCACCAGAAACCAGCCAGCGGTCGTGACTTCAACACCGGTGTCGTCAATGGTCACCAGCCCACTCGCGGCCAATCCCGCAAGCACCTCCAGTTCACGCGCGAAGTACGACTTGAAATCGATCAGATGACCGAGCTCGATCGACTCGTACTGCAGCTGACCCTGGCACATGAGAGACATGATGACGGAGCGTCGCAGCAAGTCGTCGCGTGTTAGCGCCAGGCCACGCACGATGGGCAGGCGCCCCTGGTCCAGCGCGTCGTAATATTCGTCCAGCGTTTTGGCGTTCTGGCTGTAGGTGGCGCCAATACGTCCGATGGCCGACACCCCCAGGGCAATCAGATCGCAATCGGGCTGGGTGCTGTAGCCCTGGAAGTTGCGGTGCAGGCGGCCTTGGCGCTTGGCCACGGCCAGCGCATCGGTCGGCAGCGCAAAGTGGTCCATGCCCACGTACACATAGCCCGCGTCCATGAACGCGTCCAGCGAGGCAGACAGCATGGCGAGCTTGTCGCCTGCGCTGGGCAGTTCAGCCGAAATGATGCGGCGCTGCGGCTTGAAACGCGAGGGCAAGTGAGCGTAGGCGTAGAGCGCAATGCGGTCAGGGCGCAACGCGTTGACCTGCGCCAGGGTGCGGGCGAAGGATTCAGGCGTTTGCAGCGGCAAGCCGTAAATCAAGTCCACGTTAACCGACTCAAACCCGATCTTGCGGGCTGTTTCCACCAGAGCAAAGACCTGCTCCGCTGGCTGAACCCGGTGCACCGCTTTTTGCACGGCCGGATCAAAGTCCTGCACGCCAAAGCTCAGGCGGTTGAAGCCCAGGCGCGCCAGGGTCTGAAGGCGCTGGTCGGTCACCGTGCGGGGATCCACTTCGATCGAATACTCACCACCCGGCACCAACGTGAAGTTGCGCCGGATCATCGACATCAGGTCTTCAAGTTCGGCATCGGACAGGAACGTAGGGGTGCCGCCACCCAGGTGAAGCTGCGACACACTGTGGCCCTGCCCAAAGTGCTGCACCTGCAACTCCACCTCCCGCGCGAGGTACCGCAGGTATTCGGCAGCGCGTTCGTGGTGCTTCGTGATCACCTTGTTGCAGGCACAGTAGTAACAAACCGATTCACAAAACGGAATGTGCACGTACAGCGACAACGGCAGCGCCATGGAGCCCGCACGGCGCTGTTCAAGCGCCTGTATGTAGTCTTGCTCGGTGAAAGCTTCAATAAATCGGTCTGCCGTCGGGTACGAGGTGTACCGAGGCCCGGGAATGTCGAATTGCTTGAGCAATTCGTGGGAAATAGCGTGGCTCACAAACAGTTCTCCAGTTCTGAGTGATGAATGTGCCGCATCGGCTCGCCACCGCCTTTGATCTTGATCAAGTCAACGGTCTGACCGGGGGTTGTCCCCAGGGGCGGCCTACACGCTCACGCCCGGCCTTCTCTCGACAGTGCTCAGGCCTATGCGTTAAGCTAACCATGCATTTCTGGAAAAATTATGGACATTCAAAGCATCAAAGTCGCCTGCTCAAGCTGCAACCTGCGGGAGCTGTGCCTGCCCATGGGCCTCAACAGCGAAGAAATCGACAAGCTCGATGCCGTGATTTCCACGCGCCGGCGCATCAAGCGCGGCTCCGCTTTGTTCAACACGGGCGACAAGTTCACTTCACTTTTTGCCGTTCGCTCGGGTTTTTTCAAAACCTGCGTCACCACCGCCGACGGGCGCGACCAGGTGACCGGTTTCCAGATGACGGGCGAAATCATCGGTCTGGACGGCATTGTCAGCGACCACCACTCGTGCGACGCGATTGCGCTGGAAGATGCCGAGGTGTGTGTGATGCCGTTTGACCAGGTGGAAGAACTTTCTCGCGAATTCACCACGCTGCAGCACCATGTGCACAAGATCATGAGCCGCGAAATCGTGCGTGACCACTCCGTGATGCTGCTGCTGGGCAGCATGCGCGCAGAAGAGCGGCTGGCCGCGTTTTTGCTGAATCTGGTGCAGCGCCTGCACGCCCGGGGTTTTTCACAGTCTGAACTGATTTTGCGCATGACCCGTGAAGAGATCGGCAGCTATTTGGGTATGAAGCTGGAAACCGTGAGCCGCACGTTCTCGAAGTTCGTGGACGAGGGCATCATTGAAGTGAAGCAGCGCTATGTGCACATCAAGAGCACCGACGGACTCAAGCAGATCGTGAACCCGCAAACCTGCCGCTGACCTTACCGCGCCATCCGACAAAAACTTGGGCACTGGCCCAGCAAAAAGCCCCGGAGTGGCGACACTGCCAGTCCGGGGCTTTTTTTGTTTGCGCACACGGATGCGCTGTTTCAACCGCATCGGCTGTTCTTGGCGCAGTCCGATGGGCGCTCGCCTTCAGGGATCGGGCAACGATTGACCTCAAACGGGGACATGGCGAGCAAAGTCGTCAAAGCGCTAGAAACCATCGTGGCGCCCCAGAACACAAAAAAAGCCAAGGTGTAGACCGCCTCGCGCGACAACGCCAGCGGAGAGCCGAACCAGTGCAGATCGCTGGGATCCACAAAAGCAAATACCACCATCTCCAGCACGGCAGCCACCAAAAAGGCCGGCCATGCTATCCACATCAAACGCTGTGTCCACATGGGTGTGTCTCCTCTTCCATAATCGTCTTTGTCATCGCGTCAACACCCTGGCACGGTCACCCTAGAAAGCCACGAGGCAGAAGCGCATCGGCTGCAACGGATGGAGAAAAGCTCCACCTCGCCCCTGTTTTTCCGGCTGTGGCAACAGCCACAGCCCTCAAAAGCAGGGCCACATTGGGCTCTTTTCCCACCCATTTCGCTCCAATACCTTCTGCCGCGCAGGCTCCTAGCGGACACGCCAGCACTTATTTTTCAGAGGGGATCAGGGGTGAGGCCGCATGGTTGCGCCCCTGGTTCGCGGGCTGAACAGCCATCAATGCATCGATACGTGCCTGCCCATCAAGGGCCAGGGCAGCCCTGCGTTCGCGCTCGTACACCTCTTTGTCGAGCACGGGGTCTTGGTCCATGGATGAAATGACGACCATGGTGCTGGTGGCCAGCACACCACACAACAAAAGCGCCGGAACGAACACCACATGGGGAATTCGCCACCAAGGCGTGTCTGATGAACTGGACGGCTGGGTCATTGGTGCGTTGCTCATAGGAAGGCTCCAAAAACGAACTAAAAACAAGAGCGGTGAACGGTATCAGCGTGGCACAAGGAAAGCAGCCTTCTCGGACACCTGGACGGGGCCGTCGCCAACAGAACGGATCTCAAACTGAATGGGATGTGAGCCGGGGGATGCACCATCGGGTGGAATCTGAACCCGAATCGCGGCCGAACGGACCTCGGTGGGCAACACCTCGACTTCGTTTTCCGACGCGATGGTGACGCCCGGCAGCCCAGACACCGTGATGACATAGCGCTGCGTGGATTCGGTGGCGTTCATGATTTGCAGGCGGAAGACGTTTTCAATGCGCCCCTGCTCCACCATGCGCGCCAATGCGCCCCGGTCACGGATCACGTCCACCTTGAGCGGCTTGCGCATAAACAAGCTGACCATGACAGCCAGCGTGATGGCTGCCAGGATACCGGTGTACACCAGCACCCTGGGTCGAAAGGCGCGCTTGATCATTTGGGCCGTGCTCCATCCCTGCGCAATCCCGTTCTGGGTGGAGTACTTCACAAGGCCACGCGGATAGCCCACCTTGTCCATGACCTCATCACAGACGTCGATGCAAGCTCCGCAGCCAATACATTCGTATTGCAGCCCTTTTCGAATGTCGATACCCGTTGGGCAGACCTGAACACAGAGTGTGCAATCAATGCACGAACCCAAGCCAAGGGCCAGCGGATCGGCCTTCTTTGAGCGCGGACCACGGGGCTCACCACGCTTTTCGTCGTAGGTGACGATCATGGTGTCTTTATCGAACATTGCACTCTGAAAGCGTGCGTACGGGCACATGTACTTGCAGACTTGCTCGCGCATGAAGCCTGCATTGCCGTAGGTGGCAAAGCCGTAGAAAAATACCCAGAAGGTTTGCCAGGGGCCCAGCGATGCCGCCAGAGACAAGGCAGCCAGTTCCCGAATGGGGGTGAAATAGCCAACGAAGGTGAAACCAGTCCAGAGCGCAAACGCAATCCACAGCGCGTGTTTGAGCCATTTTTTGCCGAGTTTCTGTGAGGAAAAGGCAGCCTGGTCCAGACGCATGCGGGCCGAACGATCGCCCTCCACCTTTTTCTCGATCCAGAGAAAGATCTCGGTGTAGACCGTTTGCGGACACGCATACCCGCACCACAAGCGACCGGCCACGGCCGTAAACAAAAACAGGGCCAGCGCCGAAATAACCAAAAGCCCGGTCAGGTAAATGAAGTCCTGCGGGTACAGCACCAAGCTGAAGATGTAGAAGCGGCGCGCTTCCAGGTCAAACAAAACCGCCTGGCGAGCATTCCACTCCAGCCAAGGCAAACCGTAAAACACGATTTGTGTGATCCAGACCGTGATCCATCGCCAGTTTGAGAACATCCCCGACACCGAGCGTGGGTAGATCTTTTGCCTCGCGGCGTACAGGGAAACCATCTCCTCGTCATCATCTTTGGCTCCTCGGGCGGAAACGGCGGTGATGGAAATGATGGGCTTGCTGGCGTTGCTGTCTGGTGTGTCGGAACTCACGGGGAACCCGGTGTTGGAAGCCAATGGGGAACCGAGGCGGTCATCACAACCGCCACGGCGTCAGGAGACAGAGGCGCTCAGTTAGCCGATTTGTTGGACATGCCCCAAACGTAGCCGCTGAGCACGTGGATCTGAGCCTCGTTGAGCAACGCCGCTTGGCCAGGCATCTGGTTGTTGATCCCGTTGTTCACCGCGCGAATGATGGCCTCTTCGCCCCAGCCGTGCAGCCACACACCGTCGGTCAGGTTGGGCGCACCCATGGCGGTGTTGCCCTTGGCGTCCATGCCGTGGCAGGCGGCGCAGGCGCCAAAGCTGTTTTTACCCTGCGTGGCACGCACGCTGTCGTGCGGGCTACCCGACAGGCTGAGCACATAGTGAGCCAGATTGCGAACCTCTTCCGGACCACCCACAGCGGCACCCATGGGCGGCATCACGCCGTTGCGGCCTTGAGCGATCGTGGTCTTGATAGCTTCTGGGTCGCCACCATAGAGCCAATCGCCATCGGTGAGGTTGGGAAAGCTCTTGGCACCACGGGCGTCAGAGCCGTGGCACTGGGCACAGTAGTTCATAAACAAGCGTTCACCCACCGCCATGGCTTGGGCATCGCCCGCCAGCTGTTCGGGCTTCATCTCGTTGAACTTGGCGTAGATGGGCGCGATGGCTTCCTGAACCTTCTTCACCTCAGCGGTGTGCTGGCCTTGTGATGACCAGCCCAGCACGCCCTGGTATTTTCCAAACGTGGGGTACAGCACGCCGTAAGCCAGCGCAAACACCACGGTAATGATGAACAGATACACCCACCAGCGGGGCAGCGGGTTGTTCATCTCGGCCAGGTCACCGTCCCACACGTGACCGGTGGTGTTGTCGGCGTGTGTAGCGGCCTTGGTGGTGCCACTGATCCAAAGCAGGATCAGGCAGGCAATGATGCTGACCAGCGTCAGCCCGGCAACGTAGTAGTGCCAGAATTCACTTGTAAAGTCGCTCATGATTGTTCTCTTGTTGGTGCCGCGGTTTAGTCTTCGTTGAAAGGCAGCTGGGCTGCCTCATCAAAGTTGGCCTTGTTGCGTTTGGACCAGGCCCAGACCACGATGCCGACAAAGGTCAGCAGGCTGACCACTGTGACGATGCTGCGCAGGTCGTTGATGTCCATGACGAAGCTCCGTATTTATTTGCGAGCGGTGCCCAGCACCTGCAGGTAAGCAATGACTGCCTCCATTTCGGTCTTGCCCTTGACGTCTTCCACCGAAGCTGCGATCTCTTCGTCGGTGTAAGGCGCACCCAGCGTGCGCAGCACTTCCATGCGTTTGGGCAGCTGGGTCTCGTTGACCATTTTTTCTGCCAGCCAAGGGTAGGCAGGCATGTTGGACTCGGGCACCAGATCGCGCGGATTGGTCAGGTGAATGCGGTGCCATTCGTCGCTGTAGCGGCCGCCCACGCGGTGCAGGTCAGGACCGGTGCGCTTGGAACCCCACTGGAATGGACGGTCATAAACGAACTCACCAGCCACCGAGTAAGGACCGTAGCGCAGGGTTTCGGCCTGGAAAGGGCGAATCATCTGCGAGTGGCAGTTGTAGCAACCCTCGCTGACGTACACATCCCGACCAGCGAGTTGCAGCGCGCTGTAAGGCTTGAGGCCCTCAATGGGTTGGGTGGTTGACTTCTGGAAGAACAAAGGAACAATTTCGACCAGACCGCCCACTGCCACCACAAGCGTGATCAACACGATCATGAGGAAGTTGTTGGTCTCGATCCTGGCGTGGCCCGAGAGTTTTTCGTTGTTTGCCATGTTGGTTCTCCTCAGGCGTGTGCAGGGTTAACAGCCGTCACGGGGACAGGCACAACGCGACCTTGACGCACGGTCATGATGACGTTCCAGAGCATGACAACCATGCCGCCGAGGTACAACAGACCACCCACCAGACGGATCACATAGAACGGGAAGGTGGCTTTCACCGACTCCACGAAGGTGTAAGTGAGGCTACCGTCGGGGTTGACCGAGCGCCACATCAGGCCCTGCATCACACCGGCAATCCACATGGCAGCGATGTACAGCACGATACCGATGGTGGCCACCCAGAAGTGCAGCTCAATGGCGGGCACCGAGTACATCTTTTTCTGGCCGTAGAGGCGTGGGATCAGGTAGTACAGCGAACCCATAGAGACCAGACCGACCCAACCCAAAGCCCCAGAGTGCACATGGCCCACGGTCCAGTCGGTGTAGTGGCTTAGCGCATTGACGGTCTTGATGGACATCATCGGGCCTTCGAAGGTGGACATGCCGTAGAACGACAAGGACACGATCAGGAAGCGCAGGATGGGGTCGTCACGCAGTTTGTGCCAGGCACCCGAGAGGGTCATGATGCCGTTGATCATGCCGCCCCAGCTGGGAGCCAGAAGAATCAAGGAGAACACCATGCCAACAGATTGCGTCCAGTCCGGCAGTGCGGTGTAGTGCAGGTGGTGTGGGCCGGCCCACATGTAGGTGAAGATCAGCGCCCAGAAGTGGACGATAGACAGGCGGTAGGAGTAAACCGGGCGCTCAGCCTGCTTGGGGATGAAGTAATACATCATGCCCAGGAAGGCAGCCGTGAGGAAAAAGCCCACGGCGTTGTGACCATACCACCACTGCATCATGGCATCCTGAACACCAGCATAGACCGAGTAAGAGTGCGTCGCGCTGGTGGGGATCTGGATGTTGTTGAAGATGTGCAGCAACGCCACCGCAATGATGTAGGCACCGAAGAACCAGTTGGCCACGTAGATGTGGCGAACCTTGCGGATGCCCACTGTGCCAAAGAACACCACAGCGTATGAGACCCAGACCACAGCGATCAACAGATCGATTGGCCAGATCAGCTCGGCGTATTCCTTGCTCTGGGTCAGACCCATGGGCAAGGTGACGACGGCCGAGACGATCACCAGGTTCCAGCCCCAGAACGTCAACCAGGCCAGCTTGTTGAGAAACAGCTTGGTGTGGCAGGTGCGCTGGACCACGTAGTAGCTGGTTGCGAACAACACGCTACCGCCAAACGCAAAAATCACCGCGTTGGTGTGCAACGGACGCAAGCGACCATAGCTCAACCACTCAATGCCCATATTGAGCTCGGGCCAGGTTAACTGGGCCGCAATGATCACACCCACCAACATGCCCACCACGCCGTAGATCACGGACATGATGGCAAAACCACGGACAACACCGTCGTCGTAGACCGCCGACTGGCTGGCCTTTGTTATTACGGACATACAGAACTCCTCGTAAATGTCACTGTGTGGAGTGTCCTCACGGACCCCCTCTTGCGCCTTGACTTATATCAATCGCCTCTGAGAATGCGATCGCCCTCTCGCTCAATGTTGTCAAATTGCCCCTTTTGAAGCGCCCACCAGAACACGCCGATGATGGCGAACACCAGCAGGATGGAAATGGGGATCAACAAATACAAAATATCCATGGCGAAAACCCAGAAAATTCAAACTTCACATACCGGTTGCCGAACCGCTGCATGGTACGCCCTCAGGGTTTACCCGGGGCAGTATCAGAGGGCTGCGATGGGACTTTAGAAGCCAGGCGCAAAGCGTTGCCGATCACCAGCAACGAACTGCCAGCCATGCCGAGTCCGGCCAGCCAGGGCGGCATGAAGCCCAGCAAGGCCAGCGGCACACACACCAGGTTGTAAAGCGCGGCCCACATCAGGTTTTCCCGCACGATGCGCAGCGTGGAGCGCGCTTGCTTCAAAGTCAGCACCACATCCATGACCTGCCCGCCCTGTATCACGTAATCGGACTGCGCTTGCGCCAGGGGCGCGGCATGGCCGAGCGCAAACGACGTGTTGGCACGCGCCAGTACCGGGCCGTCGTTCAGACCGTCGCCCACCATGGCCAGCTGGATGCCTTGCGCCTGGAGCGCTGTCACCTCGGCCAGCTTTTGCTCGGGTGATGCGCCGGCGATCACGTGGTCCACGCCCACGGCCCGCCCCACTTGCTGCGCGGCGGCTTCGCGGTCACCAGACAACAGCCATGTGCGCACGCCCATAGCGCGCAGCGCAGTCACGGCAGCCTGGGCGTCGTCTCTCAAGCCTTCTTGCAATTCAAAGGTGGCAAGCCAACCTTGTTCGTCCGAGAGACACACGCGGGGCGAGTCGCTCGCCTCCTGTGCGTTGGCATCGCTCACACCACAAAAGGCTGACGAACCCAGGCGCACACGGGTGCCGTTGGGGCGCAAGGCCTGCATGCCCTGCCCGGCCACTTCGGTCAGGTCGGTTAAGTCGGTCAATGCAGTGGGCGGCAGGTTTTCAAGGCTGCCAGCCGCCAAGGCAATGGCACGCGACACCGGATGCAATGAACCCGCCGCCATGGCAGCAGCCAACACAAGCGCCTCGTCATGCTCAACACCGGCACGGGTGCGCACTTGGGCCAGCAGCAGGCGGTCGTGCGTCAGGGTGCCGGTTTTGTCAAACACGACCGCATTGATATTGGCCAGCGACTCGAACGCCTGCAAACGGCGCACCAGAATGCCGCGCCGTGCCAAGGCGCCGGCCGACGTGAGCATGGCCGCTGGCGTGGCCAGCGACAAGGCACAAGGGCAGGTCACGATCAACACCGCCACCGCAACAGCCAGCGCCTTGGAGTGGTCAATCTGCCACCAGTACCAGCCAGCAAACGCCGCCGCCACCAGCACCGCCACCAAAAACGGCGCCGCAATCCGGTCCGCCAGAATCGCTAGGCGGGGCTTTTCGGTGGACGCTTTTTCCATCAACGAAACGATCTGGGCAAAGCGCGTGTCGCGTCCCAGCTTATCCACGCGCAACAGCACCGGGCCACCCAGGTTGAAACTGCCGGCGACCACGCCCTCCCCTTGCTGCCGCGTGACGGGCCGCGACTCACCAGTCAGCAGCGCTTCGTCCACCGTGGCGCTCTCGCTGAGCACCGAGCCGTCGCCCGGAAACGCCTGGCCGGCCTGCACCCGCACCACGTCGCCCACCGCCAGCCGGCGAATGGAGACGGCCTCAAAACTGCCATCGGGTTTCTGCAGATCACACACCTCGGGCAGGCGGTTCATCAGGCTGTCGAGCGCGCCGGCGGTGCGGTCGCGGGCTTTCAGCTCCAGGTAGCGCCCGCCCAGCAAGAAGAACACAAACATGGTGAGCGAGTCGTACCAGACCTCGTAACCCCAGGGGCCCGTGGGATCAAAGGTAGCGGCCGCACTGGCTAGAAAGGTGACCAGAATGCCGATAGAGACTGGCGTGTCCATCCCCACGCGGCCATGCTTCAAGTCGCGCCACGCACTGCTGAAAAACGGGCCGCTGGCGAAAAACACCACCGGCAGGCTCAGCACCCAGCTGGCCCAGCGCAGCAGTTGGTCGATGTCGGCAGGGATTTCGCCCGGCTCGGTCACGTAGGCTGGCCACGCATACATCATGACCTGCATGGCGCAAAATCCCGCGACAAAGAGGCGCCAGAGTGCCTGGCGGGTTTCGCGCAGCCGCTCGCTGATAGACAGCGCCTGCTGCATGGGCAGCAACCGGTAGCCGGTGTCACCCACGGCACGGGCCAGGCTGGACATGGTGGTTTTTGCCGGGTCCCAGCGCAGCGTGAGCCTTCGGGTGGCCGCGTGCACATGGGCGCGCTCCACACCCGGCAGGTGTTGCAGCGCGCTTTCCACGGTATCGGCGCAGGCGGCGCAATACATGCCCTGCACCATCAGCACCGATTCGGCTTCGGTGTGGCCGTCAACGTCGTTGAATTCGGTGAACTCGCGCTGCTCGATCGGGTCGTCGAGCACGGCGAAGTTGTCGGTCACGTTCAGAGGACCACGGTGCTCGCCGAGCCAGCTGGCGGGCCCGGGGACCGTTGGGTTTGTCTGTGCCGTGGCTTTGCCGCCCAAGCGCGGGTCGGTGAGTGCAAGCCCTACCGGGGGCGCGGTAGTGGCCTCGTTCATGCGTTTAGCGTAAGGGAAGTCAGGTTCCATGTGCTTGATTTAAGTCAACCTGATTGGGAGCGTGTTTGCTAGTCTATGGCTTCCCTACCCATTTTTGAGGAGATACCGCATGTACAAACGTATTCTGGTGGCCACCGACGGCTCCAAACTCTCGCAACAAGCGGTGGAGCACGCCATCAACCTGGCCGACCTGACGGGTGCCGACGTGGTGGCGCTGAAAGTGGTACCGCGGTATCCGCAAACCTACTTTGAAGGCGGCGTGGCGCTGGCGGCAGCCGAGGTGGCCCGCATTGAAAAGCAGTGGCAAGACGAAGCCATGGCCGCGGTGACGGCGGTGAAATCGGCTGGTCAGCTCCGGGAGGTGAAGGTCAAGCCGATCACGGTGAAGTCGGACCTGATTGCCGAGGCCATCATTGCTGCAGCCAAGCGCAACAAGTGCGACCTGATTGTGATGGCCTCACACGGCCGCCGTGGCCTCAAGCGCCTGCTGCTGGGCAGCGAAACGCAGCAGGTGCTGACGCATTCACACACGCCGGTGCTTGTTTTAAGGTAACCCCCCGCGCCGCCTGCGGCGTCACCCCCCAGGGGGCAACGCGAGCGGCCCGGCAAAGCCGGTTCCGCCGCGTTATGGGTTCAGTCACGCGCTCCGGACCGCACGCCGCAGCGGTTTGTCGTTAGGCGGTGAACAATCCCTTGTACTGCTCGCGCAGCAGGTTCTTTTGTACCTTGCCCATGGTGTTGCGGGGCAGTTCGTGCACCACAAAACAGCGCTTGGGAATCTTGAAATTGGCCAGCTTCGACTTGAGTGCGGCAACGATCTGATCCGCTTCCAGCACAGCACCAGGCTTGGCAATGACCACCGCCACACCCACTTCGCCAAAGTCGGGGTGGGGCACGCCCACCAACGCGCTTTCAGCCACGCCAGGCAACTCGTTGATGAAGCCCTCAATCTCGGCCGGGTACACGTTGTAGCCGCCAGAGATGATGAGGTCTTTGCTGCGCCCCACGATGCACACGTAGCCCCGTTCATCCACACGGCCCACATCGCCCGTCTTGAAAAAGCCGTCGGCGGTGAATTCTTCGGCGGTTTTTTCGGGCATGCGCCAATAGCCCTGGAACACATTGGGACCGCGAACCTGAATGCCGCCAATCTCACCCGCCGGCAACCCTTGACCCGCGTCGTCCACCACACGCAGGTCCACACCCGGCAGGGGAAAACCCACCGTGGAACCCCGCCGCTCCATCTGGTTGTCGAAGCGGGCATCGGGGCCGCAGGGGTTTGAAGTGAGCATCACCGTTTCGCTCATGCCGTAGCGCTCCAGAATGGTGTGGCCTGTTCGGTTCTGCCATTCATTGAAGGTCTCGATCAGCAAGGGCGCCGAGCCCGAGATGAACAGCCGCATGTGGGCCGCCTGCTGCCGCGTCAGGGAAGTCTCAGCGAGCATGCGCACATACAGCGTGGGCACACCCATGAATACAGTGGCACGTGGAAACAGCGAAATCGCCTTGGGCGCGTCGAACTTGTTGAGCCACAGCATGGGGCTGCCATTGATGAGCGCACCGTGAATGGCCACAAACAGGCCGTGCACATGGAAGATGGGCAAGGCGTGGATCAGCACGTCGTTTGGTTGCCAAGCCCAGTAGGACTGCAACACCTGGGCGTTGCTCAGCACATTGCCATGGGACAACATGGCGCCCTTGCTGCGCCCGGTGGTGCCACTGGTGTAGATGATGACGGCCAGGTCGTCGGCCGCACAAACCGCTGGCTGGTGCACATCGCTGTGGTGGGCGGCACGCTCAAGCAGGCTGCCGTTGCGCGCGTCGTCCAGGGTGAACACGTGGCGCGTGCCCGCATTGAAGGCGATCTTGGACACCCAGCCAAAGTTTTTCGGGCTGCACACCACCACGGCCGGCTCGGCGTTGCCCACAAAATATTCGATTTCAGCGCTCTGGTAAGCGGTATTGAGCGGCAGAAACACATAACCGGCCCGCAGCGTGGCCAAATAAAGCACCAGCGCTTCCACCGATTTTTCAACCTGTACGGCCACCCGGGCACCCGGGGGCAGATCCAGCGAATCCAGCAAGTTGGCCATCATGGCGGTGGCCCGGTCCAGGTCGCGCCAGCTGTAGCGCAGGCTGGGGCCATCGGGGTCAACGGTTTCCACCGCCAAGCGGTCCAGATCGAGGGGGAAGGCCGCGCGCAGCGCAGCAAACAGGTTGTGGTTGGTCATGCTTTGGCCACAGGTTTCAAAAAGGATGGATCAAGGAATCAAAAAGCCGGTTTGCGCTTGGCCATGAAGGCACCCACACCTTCGCGGTGCTCGGCGCTGTCGGCGTAGCGGTAGGCGTCCGCCAGCAAGTCGGGCGGCAGCGGCTGAGACGCCAGGCGGCGCAGGGTCTGTTTGTTGAGGCGAGCGGCTTGCGGTGCCAGTTGGGTCGCTTGCAGCGCGCGCGCCAGGGCTTGCCCGGCCACCTCGGCGTCGGGCCACACCGCCTGCAAAAAGCCGCGCTGCCTCATTTCGGATGCGTCCAGCACGGCAGCTTCCAACAGCATCTCACGGGCGGTAGCCAGCCCGACTTCTCGCGCGACCAACTGCGCCTCGCGCGGGGCCATGGGAAAGCCCAGGCGGGCGATGGGTGCGCCAAAACGGGCACCCTGCCCGGCCAGGCGTATGTCACAGCAGCTGGCAATTTCGACGCCAGCGCCCATGCAGTTGCCTTCAATTTGTGCGAACAGGGGCAGGTCGCAGGCCAGCATGGCGCTCAAGCCGCCCCACACATCTTGCTCATGGAAGTCGCGCAGACCCGCTTCGTCAAAACGAAACGCTGGGTATTCGCTGATATCGCCACCGGCACAGAAATGCCCGCCCTGCCCGCACACCAGCACGGCACGCACCTCGGTGCGGCTTTGCAAGTCGTCAAAAACGACCTTCAAGGCGCGCCACATGGCGCGGGACATGGCGTTGAAACGCCCCTGGTGACTCAGCGTCACGCGGGCCAGTGGGCCATCACATTCAAGCAAGACACTGCCCGACATGCTCAGTCCAGCTTGGCGCCAGACGCCTTGACAACCTGAGCCCAGCGGCGGATTTCGCCTTTCACAAAGGCGTCAAACTGAGGCCCACGCACGTTGGCGAACTCGGCGCCCTGCCCCGCCCAGATGGCCCGACTTTCATCGGCACTGACGGCGCGGGTGATTTCTTCGATGGCGCGCACCTGCACATCGGGCGGCGTACCTGCGGGAGCCCAGATGCCGTACCAAGTGGTCACCGTGTAGTCCGGCAGGCCCAGTTCGGCGGCGCAAGGCACGTCTGGGAACGCAGCGTTGCGCTTGCTACCCGACACCATCAGCGCCTTGATGCGCCCACCCTTGATATGGCCAGCCGAAGAACCCAGCCCATCAAACATCATGTCAACGTTGCCCGCTATGAGATCGTTGAGTGCCGGGCCGGCGCCGCGGTACGGAATGTGGGTGATGAAGGTTTTGGTCTGCTGCTTGAACAGTTCGCCCGCCAGGTGGTGCGATGTACCGCTGCCCGCTGAGCCGTAGTTGAGCTTGCCTGGGTTGGATTTCACACGAGCCAAAAATGCCTTGAAATCCAGACCTTCGTATTTCTTGCTGTTCACCACCAGCACCTGGGGCACGCTGGCCACCAGTATCAGCGGCACAAAATCCTTCTCGATGTCGTAGTCCAGACGGGGGTACATGCTGGGTGCAATGGCATGGTGCACGGCCCCCATAAACAGCGTGTAGCCGTCGGGCGCGGCCTTGGCTGCCACGCCCGCACCCAGCGTACCGCCGGCGCCACCGCGGTTGTCAATCACCAGCGACTTGCCCGAGAGGCGCGTGAACTGGGCACCCATCGGCCGGGCGAAGGCATCTGTCCCACCGCCGGCGGGAAAAGGCACCACCAGGTTCACCGGCCGGGTGGGCCAAGTAGCCTGCGCGTGGCCTGCTGTGCTGTAAACAGCAGCGCCGGCGATGGCGGCACACAAAATATCTCGTCGGTTCAGGTCGTGGTTCATGCTTGTCTCCAGGGTTGTAATGGGCGCGTCACAGGTAGAGGTCCTTGATCGCGCGGGCTGTCGGGATCTTTGCTTGCGCCAGCATGGCGCGGTGTTTGTCGAGTCGCTTCAGGTCGTAGAGGTAGTTCACCATCAAGCCGTACGATTGTTTCAGTCCCTTGGCTGAGGGGTCTGCGGCCCAGTTCAAGCGCTCCACACAGGCGCCGTTGCCCAGGTGAAAGCGAGCCACCGGGTCCACCGGTTTGCCTTCTTTCAGCTCGGCACCCAGGTAGCGCGCCGCCCAGCCCAGCAAGGCGCGCCGCTCGGGCGCGTTTTCAGGCAATTCGGCAACCTGCTCCCAGGCCGTGAGCAGCTCGCCTGGCGCGTTTTTCACCAGCCAGCCGCGCAGGCCGGGAATGGGTGACAAGGTCGCGAATGTCTTGAGCCTGGGAAATTCCTGCTGCAGCGTTTCCACCACTTCCTTGATGAGCGAGTCTCCAAAACTGACGCCGCGCAAGCCGGGCTGGGTGTTGCTGATGGAATAAAAAATAGCGGTGGTGGCGCGCTCCAGATCGGCGGGGGCTGCGGCCTCGTCCAGCAGCGGCGTGATGCTGGTGGCGATCTCTTTGACCAGCGCCACCTCCACAAAAATGAGCGGCTCACCCGGCAGGCGCGGGTGAAAAAAACCGTAACAACGGCGGTCGCTATCGAGCCGGTTTTTCACATCGGCCCAGCTGCGTATGTCGTGCACCGCCTCGTATTTGATGAGCTTTTCCACCAACGAGGCCGGCGAGTCCCAGCTGATGCGGCGCAGCTCCAGAAAGCCAACGTCAAACCAGGTGGAAAACATGTATTCCATCTCTACGTCCAGCGCCAGCAAGCGCTTTTCAGTCTTCAATGCGGGCTGCATTTCGGCCCGCAAGTCCACCAGAAAGCGCACACCTTCCTGGTGGGCGCTGAAGCGCTGCAGCAGCCTGCGCCGGGGCGAAACGGTCGCGCGCCGAAAAAGCACCTCGGCCGCAGCTTCGTCTGGGGTACCCATCGCGGCGTCCAGCCGGGCCTGCGCCTGCTTGACCTGCACCGGGTCGGCCATGAAGCGCTCGCTCATCAGCAACCACAGGTCGCGACGCTGCGGCGCTGGCGCGCTGGCGTACCAGTCCATCACCGCCTCGGCGCGGCGCCCACCTTCCACCTCGCTCACCAACGGGTCCACGATGGCGCGCAAGTCATCCAACACATGGCGCAGCGCTCGCGGCGACAGGGCCTCTGGCCCCTGACGCAGCGTCGCCTTGAGGCGGTCTTGCGTCGAACGCGGTGCGCTGGGCGCAGCAGACTTGAGGCGCGCGACGCGCTGAACGATCCAGTCGGTGGTGTTCATGCCGTGATCCGTGTGGTCTGGTTGCGAGCAAGTTCGCGCAGGGCAATGCGCTGGCGCGTCAAGTGGGTGCGCATGGCGGCTTCAGCGCCCTCGGCATCGCGCGCCTTGAGCGCGGCAAACACCGCCATGTGCTCGGACAGGCTTTGCTCCAGGCGGCCTGGGGCGTGCAGCTGCTGCAGCCGCGCGAGCTTGACGAGCTTGCGCAAGTCGCCAATCACCTGCGCCAGCCAGCGGTTGTTGGCCAGGGTGATGATGGCTTCGTGGATCGCGAAATTGGCCTCGTAGTAGTCGTTGATGCGGCGCGCACGCGCATGCCGGTTGAGCCGTTCGTGCAGCTGCTCCAATGCAGCCAGGTCGGCGTCGCTGGCGTTGTTGGCGGCCTCGTAGGCGCAGCGCCCTTCCAGCAGCGCAATCACCGGGAAGATTTCATCCAGATCGCGCTCGGTGATTTCGCTCACGAAACAGCCGCGGCGCGGCTGGTGGTGCAACAAGCCTTCGGCCGTGAGCACCTTGAGCGCCTCACGCAGCGGCGTGCGCGAAATCGCCAGTTCGCTGCACAAGGCCAACTCGTCAACAAAGCTGCCAGGCGCCAGCACGCCCGCAAAGATGCGTTCTCGCAACTTGGCCGCCACTTCGTCATGCAGAGAGTTGAGCACCACGCGCATCCGTAATCACCTGTAATTACGGATAATTCTATGGGCACAGAGCGGTGTCTCCCTGTGGTGTTTACCCTCGAAACGGTTGGCGGCTGAACAAGTTGGCCCATCCACAGCGCCCCGTACCGCGCAGGTAGCGCCCTGTCAGCACCCCGCAGCTCGCGGGCAGCTGAGCAGGCAAGGTGTCAGGCCTTGCGCCCAAACCACCACCACAGGCCGGCGCCACCCAGGATCATGGGCACGCACAACCACTGTCCCATGCTCATGCCCAGCGACAGCAGGCCCAGGTGGGCATCGGGCTCACGGAAAAATTCGGCGATAAAACGGAACACACCGTAGCCCAGAAGAAACAGCGCTGAGACCTGCCCCGTGGCGCGTGGCTTGCGCGCATAGAGCCAGAGCAATACAAACAGCAAAAGCCCTTCCAGCAGGAACTGATAGGCCTGCGAAGGATGGCGCGGCAAGTCGCCCGCGCCACGAAACACCATGCCCCAGGGCAACGACGGATCGGCCACGCGGCCCCACAACTCACCGTTGATGAAGTTGCCCAGGCGACCGGCGGCCAGCCCCGTCGGCACACAAGGCGCCACAAAATCCATGACCTGAAGAAACGGTCGACGGCGGCTGCGCGCGTACCAGACCATGGCCAGCATCACGCCCAGCAAACCGCCGTGAAAGCTCATGCCGCCTTGCCAGACGGCGAAGATCTCCAACGGATTCGCCAGGTAATAAGCGGGCTTGTAAAACAGGCAATAGCCCACACGCCCACCCAGCACCACGCCCATGACGCCAAGGAACAGGATGTCTTCCACGTCCCGCCGAACCCAGGGTGAGGGCTGCTGCACGGCGGCAAACGGCAGGTGCCGCAGCCGGGCGTTGGCCAGCAGCATGAAGAGGCCAAAAGCGGCGAGGTAAGTGAGCCCGTACCAGTGAATGGCCACAGGCCCGATCTGCAGCGCGACAGGGTCGATTTGAGGATGGATCAGCATGGTCTGCGATTGTGCACGCAAGCGCCACCCGATGAGCCGAGCGGCACCGGCATGCCTGCCCGCGCCGCTGTGGAGGGTCAGTCGCCGAGCAGCGACAGATTGCGCACGGCGCCTTTGTCGGCCGAGGTTGCGAGCAGTGCGTAGGCTTTGAGCGCGGCCGACACCTTGCGCGGACGCGGCAGGGCTGGTTTCCAGCCTTTGGCGTCTTGTTCAGCGCGGCGCTGGGCCAGTTCTTCGTCGCTCACCAGCAGGTTGATGCTGCGGTTGGGAATGTCGATGCGGATCTTGTCGCCGTTGCGCACCAGACCGATGGCGCCGCCGGCGGCTGCTTCGGGCGAGCAGTGGCCAATGGACAGGCCCGACGTGCCGCCCGAAAAACGACCATCGGTGAGCAGCGCGCAGGCCTTGCCCAGGCCCTTGGACTTGATGTAGCTGGTCGGATACAGCATTTCCTGCATGCCGGGGCCGCCTTTGGGCCCTTCGTAGCGCACGATCACCACGTCGCCGGCCTTCACGTTGTCGGCCAGGATCTGGGCCACCGCTTCGTCCTGCGACTCGGTCACAAAGGCCGAGCCTTCGAACACCAGAATCGATTCGTCCACCCCTGCGGTCTTCACTACGCAGCCGTCCAGCGCAATGTTGCCATGCAGCACGGCCAGGCCGCCCTCTTGCGAGAAGGCGTGTTCGCCCGAGCGAATACAACCTTCGGCGCGGTCCACGTCCAGGCTGGGCCAGCGCGTGGCCTGGCTGAACGCAACCTGCGTGGGAATGCCGGCCGGGCCCGCCATGTAGAAGGTCTTGACGGCTTCGGACGGGCTGCGCGCAATGTCCCAGGCGTCCAGCGCGTCCTTCATGGTCTTGCTGTGGATGGTGGGCACATCGGTGTGCAGCTTGCCGGCGCGGTCCAGTTCACCCAGGATGGCCATGATGCCGCCGGCGCGGTGCACATCTTCAATGTGGTACTTGTTGGTGTTGGGCGCCACCTTGCACAGCTGCGGCACCACGCGCGACAGACGGTCGATGTCGGCCATGGTGAAGTCAATTTCAGCTTCCTGGGCAATCGCCAGAATGTGCAGGATGGTGTTGGTCGAGCCGCCCATGGCGATGTCCAGCGTGATCGCGTTCTCAAAGGCCTTGAAGCCCATGGAGCGCGGCAATACCGTCGCATCCTCTTGCTCGTAATAGCGCTTGCACAGCTCCACCGCCATGCGGCCAGCGCGTTTGAACAGCTGTTCGCGGTCGGCGTGGGTGGCCAGCACCGTGCCGTTGCCGGGGAGCGCCAAGCCCAGTGCCTCAGCCAGGCAGTTCATGGAATTGGCGGTGAACATGCCCGAGCACGAACCGCAGGTGGGGCAAGCAGAGCGCTCCACTTCGGCCAGATCGGCCTCGCTGACCTTGTCATCCACCGCCATCACCATCGCGTCCACCAGGTCGAGTTTCTTGAACTCGATCTTCTGCGTGTCGGGGTTGGCCAGGCGCACCTTGCCCGCTTCCATCGGGCCACCCGAGACGAACACCACGGGGATGTTCAGGCGCATTGCTGCCATCAGCATGCCGGGGGTGATCTTGTCGCAGTTGGAGATACACACCAGCGCGTCGGCGCAGTGGGCGTTGACCATGTATTCCACCGAATCGGCAATCAGCTCGCGGCTGGGCAGCGAATACAGCATGCCGTCGTGGCCCATGGCAATGCCATCGTCCACCGCGATGGTGTTGAACTCTTTCGCCACGCCGCCCACGGCCTCGATCTCGCGCGCCACCAGTTGGCCCAGGTCTTTCAGGTGCACATGGCCCGGCACAAACTGGGTGAACGAGTTGGCGATGGCGATGATCGGCTTTTCAAAGTCACCGTCTTTCATGCCGGTGGCACGCCACAGCGAACGGGCACCTGCCATATTGCGGCCGGCGGTGGAAGTTTTGGAGCGGTAAGCGGGCATGGTGAGGCTTCGGCTGGAAGGGTTCAGGAAGGGGAAATATCGACCGCAATTATCGCCCACCCCGCGGCGGGTTATGCAGCGTGCGCTATAAGGCGGGGTGTCCGAACAGCCCAGCCACACGGCACACCAACGCCCATTGACCTGACCGAAGAGACCCACCATGGCCGAATCCAAAACCATCCCGATCCAGCCCATCAACCGCCGCAGCGCGAACATCACCCAGGGCAAATCACGCGCGCCCAACCGCTCGATGTACTACGCCATGGGCTACGAAGAAGGCGACTTTGTGAAACCCATGGTGGGCGTCGCCAATGGCCACAGCACCATCACACCGTGCAACTCGGGCTTGCAGAAACTGGCCGACGCAGCGATTGCCGGCATTGAAGAGGCGGGTGGCAACGCCCAGGTGTTTGGCACCCCCACCATTTCGGACGGCATGGCCATGGGCACCGAAGGCATGAAGTACTCGCTGGTGTCGCGAGAGGTGATTTCAGACTGCGTGGAAACCTGCGTGCAGGGCCAGTGGATGGACGGCGTGGTCGTCATCGGGGGTTGCGACAAAAACATGCCCGGCGGTCTGATGGGCATGCTGCGGGCCAATGTGCCTGCCATTTATGTGTACGGCGGCACCATCCTGCCGGGGCGCTACAAGGACCAGGACCTTAACATCGTCAGCGTGTTTGAAGCCGTGGGGCAAAACGCTGCCGGCACCCTGAGCGATATTGACCTGCATGAGATCGAGCGACGCGCCATTCCCGGCACCGGCTCTTGCGGTGGCATGTACACCGCCAACACCATGTCGTCGGCCTTCGAAGCGCTGGGCATCTCGCTGCCCTACTCCTCGACCATGGCCAACGTGCACAACGAAAAGGTGGAGTCGGCCAAGGAGTCGGCCCGGGTGCTGATCGAAGCGATCCGCCAGGACATCAAGCCACGCGATATCGTCACGCGCAAATCTATCGAGAACGCAGTGGCCGTGATCATGGCCACCGGCGGCTCGACCAATGCGGTGCTGCACTTCCTGGCCATCGCGCATTGCGCTGGCGTGGAGTGGAGCATCGACGACTTCGAGCGTATCCGCCAGCGCACCCCCGTGCTGTGCGACCTGAAGCCCAGCGGCAAGGCGCTTGCAGTGGATCTGCACGTTGCAGGCGGTATTCCGCAGGTCATGAAAATGCTGCTGAACGCCGGCCTGCTGCACGGCGATTGCATCACCATCACCGGGCAGACCATTGCCGAGGTGCTGAAAGATGTGCCGGACGCGCCGCCCGAGCAGAGCGTGATCCACACCATCGAGAACGCGATGTACAAGCAGGGCCACCTGGCCATCCTCAAGGGCAACCTCTCGCCCGAGGGCTGTGTGGCCAAGATCACGGGCCTGAAAAACCCGGTCATGACCGGCCCTGCCCGCGTGTTTGACGACGAGCAGTCGGCGCTCAAAGCCATCCTGGACGGCAAGATCGTGGCTGGTGACGTGATGGTGCTGCGCTACCTGGGCCCCAAAGGCGGTCCCGGCATGCCTGAGATGCTGGCACCCACCGGCGCTTTGATTGGCGCAGGGCTGGGCGAAAGCGTGGGCCTCATCACCGATGGCCGCTTCTCGGGTGGCACCTGGGGCATGGTGGTCGGCCATGTGGCGCCCGAGGCAGCCGCCGGCGGGACCATCGCCTTTGTCGAAGAAGGCGACAGCATCACCATCGACTCCGTCGCACTGAAGCTGGAACTCAACGTGCCTGACAGTGAAATTGCACGGCGCAAGGCGGGTTGGACCGCTCCGGCACCGCGCTACACGCGAGGCGTACAAGCCAAGTTTGCCTTCAACGCGTCCAGCGCCAGCAAGGGCGCCGTGCTGGACAACTACTGAAGCACACGCCGCTTATTTGCGCCGCTTGCTTTTGATGCCCAGCGCCTCGCGCTGGCGGTCGATGCGGTCCTGCTTTTTCTGGTCCATGCGTTCCATGGCTTTGCGTTTGGTGTAGCCGGTGGTGTCGGCCCAGGCCCACCAGCCCATGGCCATGGCAAAGGGCGACAAGACCCACCACCATGAGAGATCGGCCACGAAACCGATCTCGAAATACTTCAACAGCATCAGGCCAATGCCCGTGAACAGGAAAAACATCACACCCTCCAGTAAAGGCCCGATAAAGCCCGGCAAGAAACTGTAACCGACCGTATCAAAGCCGGGGTAACCGCTAAAATTGCAACGTCTGCCCCATTCTCATATTCCACAAGGACACCATATGAAACGCGCTCTTTTGATTATGGCCGCCATGGCCGCTATCGCTGCACCGGCCATGGCCGATGAAGCCCTGGCCAAAAGCAAGAACTGCATGGCTTGCCATGCCGCCGACAAGAAGCTGGTCGGCCCGTCTTACAAAGATGTGGCCAAGAAATACGCTGGTGACGCGAAAGCTGTTGACATGCTGGCCGCCAAGATCATCAAAGGTGGATCTGGCGTGTGGGGTGCGATTCCCATGCCAGCCAACACGCAGGTGAGCGAAGCCGACTCCAAGAAGCTGGCAGCTTGGGTTTTGAGCCTGAAGTAAGTTTGGGCCCACTTGAGATAAAAAAAACCCGCTGGAATCCAGCGGGTTTTTTGTTGCCCGAACGACTTGCGGCGATCAGGCAGTTTCACAGCCTCAATTGTTTTCGGACAATTGATCCAAGATGGCCGGATTCTCCAGGGTGGAGGTGTCCTGGGTGATGGCCTCTCCCTTGGCGATCGAGCGCAGCAGGCGGCGCATGATCTTGCCCGAGCGCGTCTTGGGCAGGTTGTCGCCAAAACGGATGTCCTTGGGCTTGGCGATCGGGCCGATCTCCTTGCCCACCCAGTCGCGCAGCACCTTGGCAATGGCTTTGGCTTCGTCACCGGTGGGGCGCGAACGCTTGAGCACCACGAAGGCCACGATGGCTTCGCCAGTGAGGTCGTCTGGACGACCCACCACGGCGGCCTCTGCCACCAAGTCCGTCTTGCCCACCAGCGCAGACTCGATCTCCATCGTGCCCATGCGGTGACCCGACACGTTCAGCACGTCGTCAATGCGGCCGGTGATGCGGAAATAACCGCGGTCCACGCTGCGCACGGCGCCGTCGCCGGCCAAGTAATAACCCTTGAGCTCTTCGGGGAAGTAGCTTTTCTTGAAACGCTCGGGGTCGCCCCAAATGGTGCGGATCATCGAAGGCCAAGGGCGCTTGACCACCAAAATACCGCCTGCGCCATTCGGCACGTCGTTACCCGTCTCGTCCACGATGGCGGTGGTGATACCGGGCAGCGGCAGCGTGCACGAACCAGGCACCAGCGGCGTGGCGCCTGGCAGCGGCGAGATCATGTGGCCACCGGTTTCGGTCTGCCAGAAAGTGTCCACAATGGGGCAACGCTCGCCGCCAACATGCTTGTAGTACCACATCCAGGCTTCCGGGTTGATGGGCTCACCCACCGAACCCAGCAGGCGCAAGCTGCTCAGGTCGGAGCGGGCCGGGTGCACCTTTTCGTCGCCTTCGGCGGCCTTGATCAGCGAACGGATAGCGGTGGGCGCGGTGTAGAAGATCGTGCACTTGTGCTTTTCGATCATCTGCCAGAAGCGGCCAGCGTTCGGGTAAGTGGGCACGCCTTCAAACACGATCTGCGTGGCGCCGGCAGCCAGTGGGCCGTAGGCGACATAGGTGTGGCCGGTGATCCAGCCAATGTCGGCCGTGCACCAGAAAATGTCGCTGTCCTTCAGGTCGAAGGTCCAGTTCATGGTCAGGTTGGCCCACAGCAAGTAACCACCGGTGCTGTGCTGAACACCCTTGGGCGTGCCGGTGGAACCGGAGGTGTAGAGCACGAAGAGCGGATGCTCTGCACTCACCATTTCCGCAGGGCAATCGGTCGATTGTGCGGCCATCACGTCGTGCATAAAGCTATCGCGACCGGCCACCATGTTCACGGCGGTGGCGGTGCGCTGGAAGACGATCACGTCTTTCACGCACTCGCAACCACCCATGCCAATGCCTTCGTCCACGATGGACTTCAGCGGCAGCTCTTTGCCACCACGCAATTGGTAGTTGGCGGTGATCACGGCCACTGCACTGGCATTTTGAATGCGCTCTTGCAGCGCTTTGGCCGAGAAGCCACCGAAGACCACGCTGTGGGTGGCGCCAATGCGGGCACAGGCCTGCATGGCCACCACGCCTTCAATGGTCATAGGCATGTAGATGACGACGCGGTCGCCCTTCTTCACGCCTCTGGCCTTGAGCGCATTGGCAAACTGCGACACCTTGGCCAGCAGTTCTTTGTAGGTCACCTTGGTCACTTCGCCGCCATCGGCTTCGAAGATGATGGCGGTCTTGTTCTCCACAGGGGTGCCCATGTGGCGGTCCAGGCAGTTGTACGAGGCATTCAGTTCACCGTCTTCGAACCACTTGTAGAACGGCGCGTTCGACTCATCCAGCGTCTTGGTGAAAGGTTTGTGCCACGTCAGGGTTTCGCGAGCACGCTTGGCCCAAAAACCCTCAAAGTCGTTTTCCGCCTCGGCACACAGCGCGTTGTAGGCATCCATGCCCGAAATGCGGGCGGACTTGACCGTCGCTTCGGTGGGTTCAAAAACGCGGTTTTCGACCAGGGTGGATTGAATGGACGTCGACGGTGCGGACATGGGCAGTCTCCTCGGGTGTATTGGATAACAGATCAGCCATCGAATGTGCGCAAAGGCTCTTACGAGCCACTTACATGACCGGCAGGCTACATGGCCCGTTGAACCGCAGGGCACTGGTAAGACCCCTAAAATGCAATCCCTCTTTTACCCTCGCTTTTCAAGCGCCATGCCCGTATCACACCCCGATTCCAACCCAGGCATGCGCGTGCGCTTGGGCGCGTTCCTGGCCAATGCCCGCGTTCAGCAGTTCATCATCGCCTTGATCGTGATCAACGCGGTGCTGATGGGGCTGGAAACATCGGGCACCTTGATGGCCCAATACGGTCCCACCCTGCTGGCGTTCGACCGCGCCATCCTGGTGGTGTTCGTGCTGGAAATTGCCCTGCGCCTTTACGTGCATCGCGTAGCGTTCTTCCGCGACCCCTGGAGCCTGTTCGATTTTGCGGTGGTGGGCATCGCCCTGGTTCCGGCCAGCGGACCCTTCGCAGTGCTGCGCGCCTTGCGCGTGCTTCGGGTGCTGCGCATGCTCACCATGGTGCCTTCCATGCGACGTGTGGTGGGTGCCCTGCTGTCGGCCATCCCTGGACTGTCGTCGATTGCCCTGGTGCTGCTGCTCGTTTTTTACGTTTTTGCCGTGATCGCCACGCACTTGTTCGGCGCAGCCTTTCCAGAATGGTTTGGCCACTTGGGACGATCGCTGTACACCCTGTTCCAGGTCATGACGCTGGAGAGCTGGTCCATGGGCATCGCCCGGCCGGTGATGGAAGTGGCACCCTTTGCCTGGGTCTTCTTCATCATCTTCATCCTGTTTGCCACCTTCACGATGCTCAACCTGTTCATCGCGATCATCGTCAACGCGATGCAGACCTTCAACGAGGGCGAACACCAGTCCACGGTAGAAGCGGTGGAGCAGGTTGGCCAGTCCATTGAGCACCAGCTGCACTCAGAAGTGCAACTGCTGCGCCAGGAAATCAGCGAACTCAAGGGACTGCTGCGCGGCACTGACGGAGCCATCGGCGCCCACCGCCCGCGCCCTGCCTAAGCCAAGCCCCGCTGAGGGCGGCCAAGCGCCCGTGGCGTGGCGCATACTTCAGCGCCCCACCATGGCAGCGGGATCCACCCAGCAGTCAAACTGCTCAGCGGTCACATGGCCCAAGGCCAGGGCAGCAGCCCGCAAAGTGGAGCCGTCCCGGCTCGCCTTTTTGGCGATCTCTGCTGCCTTGTCGTAGCCGACGTGCGCATTCAAGGCGGTCACCAGCATCAGGGAGCGCTCCACCATCTCGGCCATGCGGCCCATGTCCGCCTCAATGCCTTCTGCGCAATGCACACGAAAGCTGTGCATGCCATCGGCCAACAGACGCACGCTTTGCAGAAAATTGTGCGCCACCATGGGGCGAAACACATTGAGTTCAAAGTTGCCCGACGCACCCCCCAGGTTGATGGCTACGTCGTTGCCCATCACCTGACAACACAGCATGGTCAGCGCTTCGCACTGCGTCGGGTTGACCTTCCCCGGCATGATGGACGACCCGGGTTCGTTTTCGGGAATCCGGATTTCGCCCAGGCCACAACGCGGCCCGCTCGCCAGCCAACGCACATCGTTGGCGATTTTCATGAGGCTGGCGGCCAGTGTTTTCAATGCGCCGTGTGCATGCACCAGTGCATCGCAGCTGGCAAGCGCCTCAAACTTGTTGGGCGCCGTAACCAGGGGCAGGTTCGTGCTGCGGGCCAGTTCAGCGGCCACGGCCACGTCAAAACCAACCGGTGCATTAAGGCCGGTGCCCACCGCTGTGCCACCCAGCGCCAACTCACACAGGTGGGGCAGTGCTGCGCGGACATGGCGATCCGCCTGAGACAGCTGAGCCGCCCAACCCGAAATTTCCTGTCCCAACGTGAGTGGAGTCGCATCCTGCAGATGGGTGCGGCCTATCTTGACGATGCTGTCAAAGGCCGCCGCCTTTGCCGCCAGGGTGGCGTGCAAGTCGGTCAGAGCCGGCAGCAAGCGCTGGCGCAGGCCCAGCACCGCAGCCAGGTGCATGGCGGTGGGAAACACGTCATTCGAAGACTGGCTGCGGTTCACGTCGTCATTCGGATGTACCAGACGGCCGGAGCCCCGGGGTCCACCCAGCAGCTCGCTGGCCCGATTGGCCAGCACCTCGTTCAAGTTCATGTGGGTCTGGGTACCCGAGCCGGTCTGCCAGACCATCAGCGGGAATTCGTCGGTGTGCTGACCGCGCATCACCTCGTCAGCCGCGGCCACAATGGCCTGCGCTTTGGCGCGGTCCAGCCCGGCCAGCCGGGCGTTCACCGGTGCACAAGCCCGCTTCACCTGTGCGAGGGCGTGAATCAGTTCGCTCGGCATGCGCTCGCCCGAAATATGGAAATACTGCAGCGAGCGCTGCGTCTGCGCGCCCCACAACCGGTGGGCGGGCACCGCGATGGTGCCCATGCTGTCCGACTCGATTCGAGTGCCTGGTTCAGCGGTCATGGCGAAGCCTCCAGTCGTCAGCCAGCCCAAGGGCTGACCTGTCAAAATAGCATGTTTCGCACACCGTAGCAGAGTCAGCGGCGCGCGGCCACTGCGGCAACCGCCACTCAAGCCTCTCACCAAGCCAACCCACTTGCAAACAGCACCCACGCCATGACCACGAGCATCCGCCAGAACGACCTGATCGAATCCGTTGCCGCCGCCCTGCAGTACATCAGCTACTACCACCCGGCCGACTACATCGCCCACCTCGCGCGTGCCTACGAGCGCGAGCAAAGCCCGGCCGCCAAGGACGCCATCGCGCAGATCCTCACGAACAGCAAGATGAGCGCCACCGGCCACCGCCCCATCTGCCAGGACACCGGCATCGTCAACGTGTTCCTGAAGGTTGGCATGGATGTGCGCTGGGAGGGCTTTACCGGCAGCCTGGACGACGCCATCAACGAGGGCGTGCGCCAGGGCTACAACCACCCCGACAACACACTGCGCGCCAGCGTGGTGGCCGACCCGCAGTTCGACCGCAAGAACACCAAAGACAACACCCCCGCCGTGATCTTCACCGAGATCGTGCCCGGCAACACAGTGGAAGTGACCGTGGCGGCCAAGGGCGGCGGCTCGGAAAACAAGTCCAAGATGGTCATGCTCAACCCCGGTGACAACGTGGTCGACTGGGTGCTCAAGACCGTGCCCACCATGGGCGCCGGCTGGTGCCCGCCGGGCATGCTCGGCATCGGCATCGGCGGCACCGCCGAAAAGGCCGTACTGATGGCTAAAGAGAGTCTGATGGACGACCTGGACATGTACGAACTGCAAGCGAAGGCCAGCAAGGGCGAGAAGCTCAGCAAGGTCGAAGAAATGCGGCTGGAGCTGTTCGAGAAGGTCAACGCTCTGGGTATTGGCGCGCAGGGCCTGGGTGGACTGACCACCGTGCTCGACGTGAAGATCAAGATGTACCCCACGCACGCCGCCAGCAAGCCCGTGGCCATGATCCCCAACTGCGCGGCCACGCGCCACGCGCATTTCGTGCTAGACGGCAGCGGCCCGGTCTACATCACGCCGCCCAGCCTGGACCTGTGGCCCAACGTCAACTGGACGCCCGACACCCAGAAGAGCCAGCGCGTCAACCTCGACATGCTCACTGCAGCCGAAGTGGCCAGCTGGAAGCCCGGCCAGACACTGTTGCTCAACGGCAAGATGCTCACCGGCCGCGACGCCGCGCACAAGCGCATCCAGGACATGCTGGCCAAGGGCGAAAAGCTGCCGGTAGATTTCACCAACCGCATCATTTATTACGTGGGCCCGGTGGATCCTGTCAAAGGTGAAGCGGTTGGCCCCGCTGGCCCCACCACCGCCACCCGCATGGATGGCTTCACCGAGATGATGCTGGCCCAGACCGGTCTCATCGCCATGGTGGGCAAAGCCGAGCGCGGGCCGGTCGCCATTGAGGCCATCAAAAAGCACAAAAGCGCTTACCTCATGGCCGTGGGCGGTGCCGCCTACCTGGTGTCCAAGGCCATCAAGACCGCCAAGGTGGTGGGCTTTGCCGACCTCGGCATGGAAGCGATCTACGAATTTGACGTGGTCGACATGCCCGTGACCGTGGCGGTGGATTCTGGCGGCACCAGCGCTCACATCACCGGCCCGGCCGAGTGGAGCAAGCGCATCGCCACCGGTGAGTTCAAGGGCATTACCGTCGCCGGCGCTTGAAGACCATCGGGGTTTTTGACAGCGGGGTAGGCGGCCTGAGTGTGCTGCGCGCCCTGCTGGCTGAAATACCCGAGGCCCAATTTTTTTATGTGGCCGACAGCGCTTTTGCGCCTTACGGCGAACGCAGCGCCCAGGCCGTGGTCGATCGCTCCCAGCGCATGGCCGCCTACCTGCTGCAACACCACACCGTTGACGCTCTGGTGGTGGCCTGCAACACCGCCACAGCCATGGCGGTGGACGAGCTGCGGCGCATGTACCCGCACTTGCCCATTGTGGGCGTGGAGCCTGCGCTGAAAACCGCAGCCTCCTTGAGCCGCACCGGGCACATTGGTGTGCTCGCCACACGCGGCACCCTGGACAGCGAGCGCTTTGCCCAATTGCGAGGTCGCGTGGAAGCGTCAACCCCGCGCATTCACTTCAGCTGTCAGCCCTGTGACGGTCTCGCCGATGCCATTGAACGCGCCGACCCGAGCACCACCCAGCTTCTCTGCGAACGCTATCTGCAAGCCGTGCAAGCGCTGAAAGAACCCGCACAACCCATCGACACATTGGTGCTGGGTTGTACGCACTACCCTTTCGCGGCCCCTGTGCTGAGCGAACTCTGCGGCCCTGGCGTGGCGCTGGTAGAAACGGGTTTGCCAGTAGCTCGCCGCACCCGAGCGGTGCTGGGGCTCGATGCAACGGGGCATCGCAGCGCTGACGCAGCGGCCGGGCTGCGGCTGTTTTCCACAGGTGATCCAGCTGCGCTCACCCTGGCCGCACAGCGGTGGCTATGCACCTCAGCGAGCGCATCGCATCTGGTTTGCTGAGTTTTTTGGCCAACCTTGAGCACACCACATTGCCACACGTTCATGTGACGACTCGCACACCCTGTCAAGACGCCACTGGCCCAAACGAAACCAATTCTGTACATTGACGGTCGTGCACCGCAACGGTGTTCGTCTCAACCACCTCTGAAAGGAATACAAGGCATGGCCAACAAAAAGATCAATGACGTCGAGGGCATCGGCGCAGCCATCGGTGAAAAGCTGAAAAACGCTGGCGTGTCTGACACCGACACCCTGCTCAATGAGACCAAGACGCCCGCACTGCGCAAGGCACTTGCTGTCAAAGCCGGCATGACGGACAAGCAGGTGCTGAAGTTTGCCAACATGGTCGACTTGTACCGCATCAGCGGCGTAGGCTCGGAATACGCTGAACTGTTGGAGGCCGCCGGGGTAGACACTGTGCCAGAACTGGCCCGGCGCAGGGCAGACAATCTGACCACCGCCATGGCCGAACTCAATGCCATCAAAAAGCTGGTGCGCCGCGTCCCCACCGAAGCCGAAGTAACCAAATGGGTAGAGCAAGCCAAAGACCTGCCACGCATGCTGGAATACTGAAGCCCCGAAGCCATCGCGAGTCACATGGCCCTGCGGGGCCATTTCTCATGCATCAGCCACAAAGCCAACAGACTCCAGGTGCTGCACCGCCAGCGCGCCTATGAAGTCTATCGTCGGGTGTGAGCGCGTGCCGCTCACACACCAGATACTCCCCTTAAAAAGTACCAACGCCAACCCGCAACGAGCCACCAACCAAGGCTGAGGATCAGTGCAAGTGGCGGGGTTTTCGAGGCCCACCGTGGCCAGACGGGCCACCATGACCCCGGGGGGGGCGACCGAGCTGCATCGAATTCACAAGTGCATCAAAACGCTCGGTGAACAGCTTGTCAATGGCCACGACCACATCACCGAGTTCGGCGGCGTCAAAGTGGCGCTCCATGATGTGCACCACGTCCTGCACCAGCAAATCGCGCTGCACCTGCATGATCGCTGCTGGCGTCGGACCCACAAAGCACATCATGAAATCGTCACGGGCTTCCTCTTCGGCCGACTCGTCTTCCTCGTCGTATTCGGTGTCGTAAAAAGACACCTCCAAAGGCGCTCCAGCAGAGGCAATTTCGTTCAGGCCCATACAAGCCTCTTCGATCACCTGTCGAAAATCTTCGTCACCAGGCACGGTCCAACATATCTGCAACACGTGCGCAGCAGCATCAAAACGGATGCCAGGCTCATCTTCATAGGCGCTCTCTGCGGCTGCTGCCAGCGAGCGGGCGCCGGCGTACTGCCAAAGCGGCTTGAGCGCGTCCTGGATCTGGCTGAACACCACATCGTCGCGCAGCGGCACGTCTCCATGCACATGGATTTCGAAGGGTGCGTTGTATCGGGTCATGGAAAACTCACTGTACCGGCGAAACCGGAAAAAACCTAGTGGTGGTGCCTCGAACCGGAATCGAACCGGTACGGCCGATTAAAGCCGGCGGATTTTAAGTCCGCTGTGTCTACCAATTTCACCATCGAGGCCGGTCGTCATTGTCGCAGGTTCGACACCTGAACTTTCAAAGAGCCTGCGCCGGTCAAACGGTACCGATTAGAAAATGCCGACCCGCCCCGGTTACCCACCAGGGGCGCGGTCTGTGGCTTGGCACCGCGGCCCACGGTCACGGCCCACCTCGCCATACGGATGCTCGCCGTGAGCTTGTTTCGAGCCAACAACAAAAAAAGGAAGCAAAGCTTCCTTTTAAAGATTGGAGCGGGATAAGAGACTCGAACTCTCGACCTATACCTTGGCAAGGTATCGCTCTACCAACTGAGCTAATCCCGCTTACATGTGCCGCTTGCCAGCGACTGGAGGCGCGACCCGGAGTCGAACCGGGCTAGACGGATTTGCAATCCGTTGCATAACCGATTTGCTATCGCGCCAAATGCACCTAGCAAGAAAGCCAGATGCAGCATCACCGACGAAAAAGGGAAGCAGGGCTTCCCTTTTTTATTTGGAGCGGGATAAGAGACTCGAACTCTCGACCTATACCTTGGCAAGGTATCGCTCTACCAACTGAGCTAATCCCGCATACTTCCGACAACTGCCACAAGCTGAAATTCTAGCGCAAAAAAACGCTGGTTTTCAAGCCCCTCTCAATTTTTTGGTCAGTGCTTCACAGCATCTGGCGCCACTGCGGCCGGTCGGGCCGAAGCGGCAGCCACCTGGGCGGCCACCTCTTCATCGGTCAATGGCACGGGCAAGCGCTCCAGCGCAATCGCCAGCACCTTGTCGATCCACTTCACCGGGACGATTTCAAGACCTTGCTTCACGTTGTCTGGAATCTCCGCCAGATCCTTCACATTCTCTTCCGGAATGATCACGGTCTTGATGCCACCCCGCAGTGCCGCCAGCAGCTTCTCTTTGAGGCCACCAATGGCCGTGACCTCGCCGCGCAGAGTGATCTCACCGGTCATGGCCACATCTGCGCGAACGGGAATGCCCGTGAGCGAAGACACCAGAGCCGTGGTCATGGCAGCACCCGCGCTCGGGCCGTCTTTGGGTGTTGCACCGTCTGGAACGTGAATGTGGATGTCCCGCTTGTCGAACTGCTCGTCTTTGATGCCCAGCGATCGCGATCGGCTGCGCACCACGGTACGCGCCGCCTCGACCGATTCCTTCATCACGTCGCCCAACGAACCGGTGCGTGTGATCACGCCCTTGCCCGGCATGATCGCCACCTCGATGGTCAGCAGATCGCCGCCCACTTCGGTCCACGCCAACCCGACCACCTGACCAACTTGGTTTTGTGCTTCAGCGCGCCCATAGCTGTACTTGCGAACACCCAAAAAATCGTTGAGATTTTCCGAATCGACGACCACGGTGGGGCTGTACGTCTTGAGCAGCAGCCCTTTCACCACTTTGCGGCAGATCTTGCCGAGTTCGCGTTCTAGGGAACGCACACCGGCTTCGCGGGTGTAGTAACGCACGATGTCGCGCACCGCCGACTCCTGCACATCCATTTCACCGTCTCGAATACCGTTGTTCTTCAGCTGCTTGGGCAGCAGGTACCGCATGGCGATGTTGGTCTTTTCATCTTCGGTGTAGCCCGACAGTCGGATTACCTCCATCCGGTCCAGCAGCGCTGGCGGGATGTTCATGGAGTTCGACGTGGCAACAAACATCACGTCGGAAAGGTCAAAGTCCACTTCAACGTAGTGATCCCCGAACGTATGGTTCTGTTCGGGATCCAGCACCTCCAGCAAAGCGCTCGATGGATCGCCCCGAAAATCGGTACCCAGTTTGTCAATCTCGTCCAGCAAGAACAACGGGTTGCGAGTGCCCACCTTGCCCAGGCTTTGCAAAACCTTGCCGGGCATTGCACCAATGTACGTGCGGCGGTGACCACGAATCTCAGCCTCGTCGCGCATACCGCCCAGCGCCATGCGCACGTACTTTCGGCCAGTGGCCTTGGCCACCGATTGCCCCAGCGAGGTCTTGCCCACACCGGGTGGGCCCACCAGGCACAGGATGGGCGCTTTGACCTTGTCCACACGCTGTTGAACAGCAAGGTATTCGAGGATGCGGTCCTTGACTTTGTCCAGGCCGTAATGGTCTTCGTTGAGCACAGCTTCGGCATGCGCCAAGTCGTGTTTGATCTTGGTCTTCTTGCTCCACGGCAAGGCCACCAGCGCGTCAATGTAGTTACGCACCACCGTGGCTTCGGCTGACATGGGCGACATCAGCTTGAGCTTTTTGAACTCGGCATCGGCCTTCTTGCGCGCTTCGGCGGGCATTTTGGCAGCTTTGATCTTCCTCTCAATCTCTTCAATATCGGCGCCCTCTTCGCCCTCGCCCAACTCTTTCTGGATCGCTTTGACCTGCTCGTTCAGGTAGAAATCGCGCTGGTTTTTTTCCATCTGGCGCTTGACGCGGCCACGGATTTTTTTATCAACATTCAGGATGTCGACTTCGCGTTCCAGCTGCTCGAACAGGTTCTCCAGCCGCTTGTTCACCGGGTCCAGATCGAGCACCACCTGCTTGGATTCCAGCTTGAGGGGCAGGTGGGCCGCAATAGTGTCGGCCAGGCGACCTGGGTCGTCGATGCTGGAGATCGATGTGAGGATTTCCGAAGGGATCTTTTTATTCAGTTTGACGTACTGGTCAAACTGCTGCATCACCGCGCGGCGCAGGGCCTCCAGCTCGGTGGACTGCATGTCGGCGCGCTCAGTCGATGGATCAACGGGGGTCACATTGGCCACAAAATGGGTGTCACCATCACGAATGTCGAGCACCTTGGCCCGCTGAAGGCCTTCAACCAGCACCTTCACGGTGCCGTCGGGCAGCTTGAGCATTTGCAAAATGGTGGCCACGCAACCCATCTCAAACATGTCGTCGGTGGACGGCTCGTCCTTGGCTGCGGCCTTTTGCGCCACCAGCATGATGCGTCGCTCGGCCTCCATGGCCGCTTCGAGTGCTTTGATGCTTTTCGGGCGACCCACAAACAGGGGAATCACCATGTGCGGGAAGACCACCACGTCGCGCAAGGGCAGCAAGGGCAGGTCAACCGGCAAACTGGGCAAGGGGGTATGTCCGGACATTTCAACCTCAGCAAAATGAGCAGGTAGGGTTGATGCGGGCGATATCAAACGGACGCATCAATAGCATTAAAAAAGCAGGCACCCATCGGGTAGGACGATGTTCAGGCCTGCTTGGCCGCTTCGCGGTACACCAACAGCGGTGGCTTGTTTTCGTCAATGGTGGATTCGTCGACCACCACTTTTTCAACGTTGCTCATGCCGGGCAGTTCAAACATGGTGTCGATCAGCGCATTTTCCAGGATGGAGCGCAAACCCCGGGCACCTGTCTTGCGGGCCAACGCCTTGCGGGCAATTGCCTTGAGCGCTGCAGGACGCACCTCTAGCTCGGCACCCTCCATGGACAGCAAGCGGGAAAACTGCTTCACCACGGCGTTTTTCGGTTCCGTAAGAATTTCGACCAAAGCGTCTTCACTAAGTTCAGACAAAGCAGCAATGACTGGCACACGACCGACCAGCTCGGGGATCAACCCAAACTTGATGAGGTCTTCAGGCTCGATTTCCTTGAAGGCTTCGGTCAGGCTGCGCTGCTGCTTGCTCTTGACCAGGGCACCAAACCCCATGCCAGAGGCTTCGGTGCGGTTTTCAATAATCTTTTCGAGACCGGCAAACGCGCCGCCACAGATGAACAGAATATTGGTGGTGTCCACCTGCAGAAAATCCTGGTTCGGGTGCTTGCGACCTCCCTGCGGCGGCACGGAAGCCATGGTGCCTTCGATGAGCTTCAGTAGGGCCTGCTGAACGCCCTCGCCCGATACGTCACGGGTAATGGAAGGGTTGTCCGACTTGCGGGTGATCTTGTCAATTTCATCGATGTAGACGATGCCCTGCTGAGCCCGTTCCACGTCGTAGTTGCAGCTCTGCAAAAGCTTGGCGACGATGTTCTCCACATCCTCACCCACATAACCAGCTTCGGTCAGGGTGGTCGCGTCGGCCATGACGAAGGGCACATTGAGCATGCGCGCCATGGTTTGGGCCAGCAGCGTTTTGCCGGAGCCGGTGGGCCCAATCAATAAAATATTGCTCTTGGCGAGCTCGACATCGTCCTTGCGGGCCGTGAGCTTATGGCGAAGGCGCTTGTAGTGGTTGTACACCGCAACCGCCAAGGCACGTTTGGCCGGATTTTGGCCAATCACGTAGTTGTCCAGATTGGACTTGAGCTCGGCGGGCGTAGGCACCTCATCGCCAGCCGCCTTGACCGATTCCAGACCGGGCAATTCGTCACGGATGATGTCGTTGCAAAGATCAATGCACTCGTCGCAGATGAAGACCGAAGGGCCAGCGATCAGCTTCTTGACCTCGTGTTGGCTCTTGCCACAAAACGAGCAGTAGAGCGCTTTTTCACTGGAGGTGGCTTTTTTGTCGGCCATATGTCTTTGAGGTCGTAGGTACGATAAATGCAAGCAGCGAAGATGATAGTTCAAGGCTGCCGGGGGTCAAACGGGTGAAAAGCGCCGGGTTTGGCGCTTTCTCCTGCGTGCAGCGCGCACCAGACTGGCCACGCCACCGCTGTAGCTCAGACTGCGCCGGGGCGCTTGTCGATCACTTTGTCGATGAGGCCGTATTCGGCCGATTCGGCAGCCGAAAGGTAGTAATCGCGCTCGGTGTCGCGTTCAATTTTCTCCAACGGCTGGCCGGTACGCTCGGCCAGGATCTTGTTGAGTTGGTCACGCGTCTTCAAGATCTCGCGGGCGTGAATCTCGATTTCGGTGGCCTGACCCTGGGTTCCACCCAGTGGCTGGTGAATCATGATCTTGGAGTTGGGTAGCGCAAAACGCTTGCCCTTGGCACCCGCCGACAGCAGGAAAGCACCCATGCTGGCCGCCATACCGATGCACAAAGTGGACACGTCGGACTTGATGAAGTTCATGGTGTCAAAAATCGCCATGCCAGCGCTCACCGAGCCCCCGGGCGAATTGATGTAGAACGAAATGTCCTTGTCCGGGTTTTCACTTTCCAAAAACAGCAACTGAGCCACCACCAGGTTGGCAGACTGGTCATTCACCGGGCCCACCAGGAAGATCACGCGTTCCTTGAGCAGCCGCGAATAGATGTCGTAGGCGCGCTCACCGCGGCCCGACTGCTCGATCACCATGGGCACCATGCCCAAGCCTTGAATATCCATTGCGCTCATGCGTTTCTCCGTGTATTAATTGGTCGCGATGCCACTACTGTAACCAACCTGAGAAGGCTGATACCTGGTCACGGGCATGACCAGTCCTTGCATATGGCGTGCAGATCACAAAAGGCAAGCGAAAGCCGAAAAAAAGGGCGGAAAACTCCGCCCTAGGCATTGCCGACAAAGGAAGCACGCCGCTTGGCTGCCTGCGCTGACGCGCTGTCAACCAAGCGGCATAAGCCGATCAGGCCTGACCCATCAGCTCTTCGAAGCTGACCGACTTGTCAGCGATCTTGGCCTTGGACAGAACGAATTCGGTCACATTGTTTTCGATCACGATGGCTTCCACTTCGGCCATGCGGCGGTTGTCGCCGGTGTACCAGCGCACCACGTCAGCAGGCTTTTCGTACGAAGCTGCCAGCTCTTCGATGTGGGCTTTGATCTGCTCGGGCTTGGCGTGCAGCTCGTTGGCACGCACCAGCTCGGCCACCACCAGGCCCAGGCGCACGCGGCGCTCAGCTTGGGGACGGAACAGATCATCAGGAATAGGCGCCTTGTCAGCGTCTTTGACACCGCGCTGCTTGAGGTCGGCGCGGGCGCCTTCCACCAGGCGGTCCAGTTCGGCCTGCACGACCGACTTGGGCAAGTCCAGCTCAGCTTTGGCGGCCAGGGCATCCATGGCGGCCTGCTTGTTGCGCGCCTGCAGACGGAACTTGACTTCGCGCTCCAGATTTTTCTTGATGTCGGCGCGCAGGCCATCCACCGTGCCGTCGGCAATGCCGAGCGAAGCGGCCAGAGCGTCGTCAACTTCGGGCAGGTGCGCGGCTTCGATCTTGTTCACGGTGACGAGGAAGTCGGCGGTTTTTCCGGCGACGTCCTTGCCGTGGTAATCCTCAGGGAAAGCGAGCGGGAAGGTTTTGGACTCGCCTGACTTCATGCCACGCACGGCATCTTCGAATTCCTTGAGCATCTGGCCATCGCCCACGATGAACTGGAAGGCCTCGGCCTTGCCGCCTTCAAACGGCTCGCCGTCGATCTTGCCAGCGAAATCGATGGTGACGCGGTCGCCGTCCTGGGCGGCCTGGTCTTGTGCACGCTGTGCAAAGGTGCGGCGCTGCTTGCGCAGGATGTCCAGGGTGCGGTCGATGGCGGCATCGTTCACGTCGGCGCTGACTTTTTCCACTTCAGCGGTGGTCAGGTCGTCGATTTTCACTTCGGGGTACACCTCGAAAACCGCGTCAAAAGCCAGTTGACCTTCGGGTGCTTCTTCTTTTTCGGTGATCTTGGGCTGACCGGCCACACGCAGCTGGGCTTCGTTGGCGGCCGTGGCGAAAGCTTCGCCCACTTTGTCGTTCATGACCTCGTAGTGCACCGAGTAGCCGTAGCGCTGGGCCACGACGTTCATGGGCACTTTGCCGGGACGGAAACCGTCCATCTTGACGTCGCGTGCCAGGCGCTTGAGGCGCTTGGCCACCTCGCTCTGGATCACTTCGGCCGGCAGCGTCAGCGTGATCTTGCGCTCGAGCTTCTCAAGGGTTTCAACGTTCACGGTCATGGTTTTCTCCAAAAGGGTGTCGGTCAACCAGCCTGCCTGGCCGACCCGGGATGTCTGTTCGTCTGTGAGGTGGTGCGCGGGGGGGGACTCGAACCCCCACATCCTTGCGGACGTCAGGACCTAAACCTGGTGCGTCTACCAATTTCGCCACCCGCGCGTCCTGTGAGCGGTCTTTCTTGCATGGCGCCCCGAAGGCGCAATTTGCAATGTGCCCGCTTTACGGCAACCCTAGATTGTAGCTGCTGTGGCTGCCTGCGCCTGGCTTAGCCGGCCAACCGCTGGCGCAAAGCCCGCACGGCGCTGCCCGGCGTGGTGAGCACCGGCAGCCCCACCGCCTGCTGAACGGCCGCCTGGGCACGCGCCATGCTGAACTGAGCTAACGCGATCACTTGGCAACCCTGGCGGGCGAGCGCCTGGGCCGCCTCCACCACCAAGGCGTCGTGGCGCGCGGTGTCGCCTTCGTTCAGGGCCTGCAGCGCGCCGTCGGCCAGGGCGGTGGTCAAGACGGTGCCCGGTGGAAACTCGGACGGCATGGACGCCAGCGTAGGCGCAAACGAAGCGATCAAGCCGATGGGGCGACCGTGACGTACCGCCTCGACCACCATGGCCTCGTTGGGCTTGAGCACCGGCATGTGCGGCCGGCGCGCGGCCACCGCTTCAATGCAAGGCCCAAAGGCCGAGCAGGTGAACAGGATGGCCTGGGCGCCTGTGCCCTCGGCGTAGGCGGCCAGCGCCTCGAAGCGCTGGTGCAGGGCCTCGTCCAGCCCTCGGCCTGAACGCGCGAGGTCGGCGGACAGGCTGTCGTCCAGCAGATTCATGCGCTGGGCCTGCGGCCAGTCGCGCGCCAACTCGTCGTTGATGGGCGCGACCGAGTGCGCCAGCGCGTGGATGAGCGCAAGGCGCGTCATGCCGAGGCGCCCTCGCGGGGTCGGCGGGCGCGCTGCAGCGCCATCACCAGCAGCAACAAGGCCAGCGCTGGCACAAACAACCACTCTTTGGCCGGCCGGGTTGAAGGCACTTCGGCCGACACGATGCGGTAGCCCTGCTCAATACCCAGCTTGGCTGCGGGACTGCCAAACCGCACCCCGGCAATCAGCAATTCGTCGCCCTGCGCCATGACGGTCAGGCCTGCACTGGCCATGCGGTCGCGAGCGCTGCCGGGGTCACCCAGCGGCAGCAGCACACCCTTGCGTATGTCTTTGCCGTCCATGTTCATGCCCTCGATCCAGATGCGCTTGCCGGCGCCGGCTGGGGCTTGCTCAATCAACTCGTTCATCTGGGCCGCCGGCACCTCGTCAAAAGGCGGGTACAGCATGTCCCACCAGTAGCCGGGCCGGAACAAGGTGAAGGTGATCAACAACAGGGCAATGGTTTCGTACCAGCGCGACTTGACCAGGAAAAAGCCCTGGGTGGCGGCCGCGAAAACGAGCATAGCCACCGTGGCGCTGCCCACGGTGAGGATCAGGTGCAGTGGACCCGTCAGCCCCATCAGCAACAGCTGGGTGTTGAAGATGAACAGGAACGGCAGGATGGCCGTGCGCATGCTGTAGTAGAAAGCGGTGATGCCTGTCTTGATGGGGTCGGCGCGCGCAATGGCCGCCGCCGCAAACGAGGCCAGGCCGACCGGCGGCGTCACGTCGGCCATGAGGCCGAAATAGAACACGAACAGGTGCACCGCAATCAGCGGCACGATCAGGCCGCTTTGCGCACCCAGCTCCACCACTACCGGCGCCATCAGCGTGGACACCACGATGTAGTTGGCCGTGGTCGGCAGGCCCATGCCCAGGATCAGGCTGATGAGTGCCACCAGCACCAGCATGAGCATGAGGTTGCCGCCCGAGAGCAGTTCCACCAGCTCGGTCATGACCAGACCCACGCCGGTGAGGGACACTGTGCCCACAATGATGCCGGCTGCCGCCGTGGCCACACCAATGCCAATCATGTTGCGCGCACCGGTGGCCAGGCCATCAATCAAGTCGGCAAAGCCTTGCCGGGTGGCCGCACCCAGACCGCCCTGCCCGCGAAACGCAGCCAAGATGGGCCTTTGCGTGACCATGACAAAAATCATGAACAGCGTCGCCCAGAAGGCCGACAGGCCTGGCGACATCTGCTCGACCATCAGACACCAGATCAGCACCACCACAGCCAGCAGGTAATGCAGGCCCGACTTCACCGTGGGCCCGGTTTCGGGCAGTTCAAACACGGGTGCGTTGGGGTCATCCAGCTCCAGCGCGGGCTGTCTCGCCCCAAACCAGAGCAAACCGACATAGCTGGCCAGCAGACCGGCGCCGACCACCCAGACAGCGGCGTCGCCCATGACGGTCTTGATCCAGCCAATGCCCCAGTACACCGCGCCCGACAGCACGATGAAACCAGTCACCGTCATGGCAAAAGACATCAGACGCGAGCCGACCGTGGCATTGCCCCGGCGCGGCAGGCCGACCATGTTGGCCTTCAGGGCCTCCAGGTGCACGATGTAAAGCAGTGCGATGTAGGAAATGATGGCCGGCAAAAAGGCGTGCTTCATCACCTCGATATAGGGAATGCCCACGTACTCCACCATCAGGAACGCGGCTGCGCCCATCACCGGCGGCATGATCTGGCCGTTCACCGAACTGGACACCTCCACCGCGCCGGCCTGGTCGGGCCGGTAGCCCACCCGCTTCATGAGCGGGATGGTGAAGGTGCCTGTGGTCACCACATTGGCGATGGATGAGCCGGAAATGATACCGGTAGCCGCCGACGACAGCACCGCAGCCTTGGCGGGGCCACCGCGCATGTGACCCAGCAGCGCAAAGGCCGACTTGATGAAGTAGTTGCCCGCGCCCGCTTTGTCCAGCAACGAGCCGAACAGCACAAACAGAAAGATGAAGCCGCTGGACACGCCCAGCGCCACACCGAACACGCCTTCGGTGGTCAGCCACTGGTGGCTCATGGCGCGGTTGAGCGAGAAACCCCGGTGGGCGATCATGTCGGGCATGTAGGCCCCGCCAAAGGTGTATCCGAGGAACACCAGGGCCACGATCACCATGGGCAGCCCCAGCACGCGGCGGGTGGCTTCCAGCAGCAAAACGATACCCACCGCACCGGTGTACACGTCCATGAGCGTGGGTTGGCCCGGACGGGTGGCCAGCTCGCCGTAGAAGATAAACAGGTAGGTGGCGCAGAAAGTGCCCACCAGCGCAAACACCCAGTCGGTGATGGGCACGTAGGCGCGCGGCGAGCGCTTGAACGCTGGGTAAGCCATGTAAGACAGGAACACCGCAAAGCCCAGGTGGATGGCACGCGTTTCGGTGTCGTTGAACACCAGAATGCCGAGACTGAACGGCAGCGGTGAGGCGATCCAGAGCTGAAACACGGACCAAGCCAGTGCCACAGCAAGCAGCATGCGGCTCATCCAGGGACCGGGTGCGCGGCCACCGGTGTCGTTGTCGGCAACCAGTTGGTTGACGTCAACCTCGGGTGCGGTGTGGGTTTTCATGCAGACCTATGCGTTGTGTTTTTTTGTGAAGAGCCAACAAAAAAGCCCTGACGCGTCAGAGCTTTTTTGCGGCATCAGTCCGGTTGGACCTCAGCATTCGGCAGGCAATTACATCCAGCCTTTTTCCTTGTAGTACTTCACGGCACCGGGGTGCAGCGGAGCCGACAGGCCGTCCTTGATCATGTTCTTGGGATCGAGACCGACAAACGCAGGGTGCAGCTTTTTGAACTCGTCGAAGTTCTCAAACACGGCCTTGACCAGCTCGTACACCGCCGCGTCGGACACCTTGGCCGACGTCACGAAAGAAGCCAGCACGCCGTAAGTGGGCGTGGGGTTGGGGTGACCGGCGTACACACCGCCAGGGATGTTGACCTTGGCGTAGTAGCTGTTGGCAGCCACCAGTTTGTCCACCGCTGGGCCGGTCAAAGGCACCAGCTTGGCGCCACAGGTGGTGATGGGATCCTGAATGTTGGCGCTGGGGTGGCCCACGCCATAAATGAAACCGTCAATCTTGTTGTCGCACAGGGCGGCGCCGTGTTCGTCGGCCTTGAGTTCGGCCGCCAGGCCGAAGTCGCTGATCTTGCCGCCGCTGCTGGCCAGGTACTCGTCCATGGCGGCGCGGGTGCCGGAGCCAGGGTTGCCGACGTTGAAGCGCTTGCCTTTCAGGTCGTCAAACTTGGTGATGTTGGCTTCTTTGCGCGACAACACGGTGAAGGGCTCAGGGTGGATGGAGAACACGGCGCGCAGGTCGGTGTGCTTGCCGTCTTTCTCGAACTGCTTGGCGCCGTTGAAGGCGTTGTACTGCACGTCCGACTGGGACACGCCGAAGTCGAGCTCGCCGGCCTTGATGGTGTTGATGTTCACCACGGAACCGCCGGTGGATTCCACCGAGCAACGGAAGCCGTGCTTGGCGCGGTCTTTGTTAACCAGACGGCAAATGGCGCCGCCAGCGGCGTAATACACGCCGGTCACGCCACCAGTGCCAATGGTCATGAACTTTTGCTGTGCCTGGGCCTGCCCCACGGGGGCTAGCATGGCGGTAGCGGCGGCAACAGCGCTCAGGTAGGCGGTGATTTTCTTCATCTCGAACAACTCCTGCAGTGGACTGCGTGATTACGGAAATAAACGGGCTTGTGAAACAAGAACCGTGATGGTATCGCAAGGTTCGCGTAAGCCTCAGCGATAACCCCTCGTGTTTACCCTGAAACCTTATGCATTATTTTTATGGAAACACACCCACAGCGGCCAACGAACGGTTGAGCGCGCGTTGCAGCCGCTCAACGATCTGCGCCAGTTCGTCGGGCGTGCTGATGAAAGGCGGCGCCAGCAAGATGTGGTCGCCGCAGCGACCATCCACCGTGCCGCCCATGGGGTAGACCATCAGACCCTCGGCCATGGCTTCGCGCTTGATCCGCACATGCAGCTTGTGGGCCGGGTCGATCCACTGTTTGCTTGCCCGATCCGCCACCAGTTCCACCCCCCAGAAAAGGCCGCGTCCGCGGATGTCGCCCACGTTGGGGTGGTCGCCCAATGTCTGCTGTAGCAAGCCTTGCAGCTGCGCGCCACGCTCGCGCACCTGACCCAGCAGGCCGTCACGCTGGATCACGCGCTGCACCGCCAGCGCCGCTGCGCAGGCCACCGCATGGCCCAGGTAGGTGTGGCCATGCTGAAACAGGCCGCTGCCCTGGCGAAACGCATCCACCAGCCGGCCTTGGGCCAGCACTGCGCCAATGGGCTGGTAGCCGCCGCCCAAGCCTTTGGCGATGGTCAGCAAGTCGGGCACCACGCCGTCTTGCTCGCAGGCGTGCAGGGTACCGGTGCGGCCTATGCCGCACATCACCTCGTCCAGAATCAGCAGAATGCCGTGGCGGTCACACAACTCGCGCACACCCTTGAAGTAGCCCGGCACCGGCGTGAGCACGCCGGCCGTGGCGCCGCCCACCGTTTCGGCCACAAAAGCCATCACGTTCTCGCCGCCCAGCGTGTCAATGGCGGCAGACAACTCGGCCACCAGGCGCTGCCCGTATTGTTCGGCGGTTTCGTCGCTGCGGCGGTCGCGGTATTCATAGCAAGGCGATACATGCGTCACGTCGATCAAGATCGGCTTGAACTGCTCGCGCCGCCAGGCGTTGCCGCCCACAGCCAGCGCGCCCAGGGTGTTGCCGTGGTAGCTCTGGCGCCGGGCGATGAAGTGGCGGCGCTGGGGCTGCCCGATTTCCACAAAGTACTGGCGCGCCATTTTCAGCGCGGCCTCCACGGCCTCGGAACCGCCACTGACGAAGTACACATGGCTCATGCCGGCGGGCGCGGTGTCGATCAACAGGTCGGCCAGCTCTTCGGCCACGGCGGTGGTGAAAAAGCTGGTGTGGGCATAAGCCAACTGGTCGATCTGGGCGTGCATGGCCGCAATCACGTCGGGGTGGCCATGGCCCAGGCAAGACACCGCAGCACCGCCCGAGGCATCCAGGTAAACACGGCCATTGGCATCGGTGATGGAAATACCCTGGCCGCTGACGGCCACGGGCAGGCCGTGGTGCAGCTGACGATGGAACACGTGGGTGGCGCCTGGCTGGACGGTTGAAAGGGTGGTGGGTGCGTTCATGTTTGGGCAAAAAATGGGAAATAGGCAGTCGGTGTTCAGCCGGTCAGATACGTCAGATACGTCCGATACGTCTGATCGGGCCGGGCTTGTCCCAGTAGACGTGGGCTGCTTGCAACTGTTTTTGGCGCAGGGTGAGGCGCTGCGCTACGGCATCACCGCCCTGCTCGGCCACGGCGTGCATGAGCGCTTCAGCCAGGGCCTGGGCGCCGGTCATGGAATGAAAAAACGCGGGCGAAGCTGCGTCAAACAGCAGGCTCTGGGTGGCCACGCGGGCCAGTGGCGAGAGCGCGCTGTCGGTCAACGCCAGGACCGGCACACCCCGAGCGGCCGCCTGCTGCGCGGCTTGCACGGCTTGCACGGTGTACGGCGCCTGGCTTACCGCCACCAGCAGGTCGGTCGCTTCCAGCGCGGCCAGGCGGTCGGCCCAGGCGCCACCGGGGTCGGTGGCCAGGGCGGTGCCGGCGCGCAGCCAGTCGCAGGTGTAGTGCAGGTGGTAAGCCGTGCCAAAGCTCGCGCGCAGCCCCAGAAACAGCACGCTGCGCGCCTGCAAGATACGCTGCGCGGCAGCAGCCAGGCTAGGCGCCGGGTTGTGCGCCGTCACAGAAGCCAGGTTGCCAGCTTGAGCACGGGCCAGCGCGGGCTGCGCCGCAGCGTGTTCAACCTCGTCACCAGCGCCAACCGCAGCTTCGCCGCCCTGCCCACCCACCGAGCGCGCAAACGCTGCCATGGCGGGCCGACGCATGGCGTCAAACCCGCTCAGACCGAGCGCCTGGGCCAGCCGCGTCATGGTGGCGGGTGCCACACCGGCGGCCCGCGCCGACTGCCGCATGGACTGCAAACCCAGCTCGGCCGGGTGTACCCGCACCCAGCGGGCCGCCCGCTGCAGTTCGGGGCTCAGGCTGTCAAAGTGGTGGTCCAGATGCTGGATGAGTTGGCGGTAGGGCACGCTGCTGACATTGAAACAATTGAATCGTAAAAATTATAATGATTCATTCGTTTCAAATCAACATTGTTGAAACACCCGAACGATGCACCCACAAAAGAGCCCGCCAATCCGTCGCAACCGACAGCCTGGCGGGCTTTCCCGGGCAAAGCCAGGTCAGGCTGGTTGCGGCTCGCGCTTCACGCGAAACCAGGCGGCGTACATGGCGGGCAGGGCCAGCAGCGTGAGCACGGTGGCCACGATCAGGCCGCCCATGATGGCCACGGCCATGGGGCCCCAGAACACGCTGCGCGACAGCGGGATCATGGCCAGTACGGCCGCCGCAGCGGTCAGCACAATGGGGCGCATGCGGCGCACGGTGGATTCCACCACCGCATCCCAGGCTGGCACACCGCGGCTGCGGTCTTGCTCAATCTGGTCGATCAAGATCACCGAATTGCGCTGGATCATGCCCATGAGCGCAATGACGCCGAGCAGCGCCACAAAGCCAAACGGACGGTTCAACAACAGCAGCGCGCCGGCCACACCCGCCAGGCCCAGCGGGCCGGTGATGAACACCAGCAGCGAGCGGCTGAAGCTTTGCAACTGCAGCATGAGCAGCGTGAAGGTGATGAACAGCATGAGGGGAATGCCCGCCGCAATGGACGACGAGCCCTTGCTACTTTCTTCCACCGCGCCCGCCACCTGCACCCGGTAGGCGCCCAAGCCGCGCTGCGCCCAGTCGCCCTCAATGGCCTTGAGCGCCGGCAGCAACTCGGCGGTGACGGTCGCACCTTGCAAGCCCTCCACCACATCGCCCTGCACGGTGATGGCGTAGTCGCGGTTTTCCCGCCACATCACACCAGGCTCCCAGTCAAATACAGGGCGTGCAATCTGCAGCAGCGGAATGCTCTGGCCACTGGCGGTGGGCAGGTAGGCGTTGGCCAGGCTGGAGATGGCGTCGCGCTCGTTCAAGGGCTGGCGCAGCACGATGTCGATCTGCTTGTCGCCGTCGCGGTACTGGCCCACGGTGCTGCCACTGAGCAAGGTGCGCCCGGCCTGCGCAATGCTCTGGCTACTCACGCCCAGCGCGCGCGCCTTGGCCTGGTCCACATCCAGACGCAGCACCTTCACCGACTCGTTCCAGTTGTCGTTCACGCCGCGCATGTTCGGGTTGGCGCGCACCGCGGCTTTCACCTCGTCGGCCAGGCCGCGCAGCACGGCGGGGTCGGTGCCCACCACGCGGAACATCACCGGGTAGGGCACCGGCGGGCCGTTGGGCAGCAGCTTCACGCGCCCGCGCACCTCGGGAAACTCGGTGGCCAGCAACTCGGGCAGGGCCTTGCGCAGGCGCTCACGGGTTTTCAGGTCTTGCGGCAACACGATCATTTGCGACACGTTGGTCTGCGGAAAAATCTGGTCCAGAGGCAAGTAAAAACGCGGCACGCCCGAACCGACCCAGGTGCTCACACTGGTCACGCCCGGCTCTGCGGCCAGGCGGGCTTCCACCCGGCGCGTCACTTCGTCGTTGGCGGCCATGCTGCTGCCCTCGGGCAACCACACGTCCACCATGATTTCGGGCCGGCTGGAATCGGGAAAGAACTGCTGCTGCACCTGGCCCATGCCCACGATACCCAGCACAAAGGTGCCGATGGTGAGGCCAATGGTGATCCAGCGGTGTTGCACGCACCAGTCCACTGTGGCCCGGAAGCGGTCGTAAAACGGGCCGTCAAACACCTCTTCGGCCGGGCCCACATGGGGTTTCACCTTGAGCAGCTTCACGCCCAGGTACGGCACAAAAAACACCGCCACGATCCAGGACAGCACCAGCGCAATCACCGTCACGGCAAAAATGGCAAAGGTGTATTCACCCACGGTGGAATTGGCCATGCCGATGGGCAGAAAACCCGCTGCGGTGATCAACGTGCCAGTCAGCATGGGCATGGCCGTGGCCTCCCAGGTGAAGGTGGCCGCGCGCATCATCGTGTAGCCCTCTTCGAGCTTGCGCACCATCATTTCCACCGCAATGATGGCGTCGTCCACCAGCAAGCCCAGCGCAATGATGAGCGAGCCCAGCGAGATCTTGTGCAGGCCAATGCCCCAGTACTGCATGGCCAGAAAGGTGATGGCCAGCACCAGCGGAATGGTGATGAACACCACCAGACCGGGCCGCATGTCCAGCGTGTAGCGGCGCAAGCCCCGCCCACCTTCGCGCTTGTGCAGACCCAGCGCCAGAAAGCTCACCGCCAGCACGATAACGACCGCTTCAATGAGCACCTTCACGAACTCGTTGACCGAGCGCGTGACCGCGGCGGGCTGGTCTTGCACCTGCACCAGCGCCATGCCAGCGGGCAAAGCGGCTTCAATCTCGGCCACCGTGGTTTTCAGGGCCTTGCCCAGCGCGATGATGTCGCCGCCCTTGGCCATGGAAATGCCCAGGGCGATGCTGTCTTCGCCGTTGTGCCGCACCATGACCTGCGCCGGATCGGCATAGCCCAACCCGATCTGCGCGATGTCGCCCAGGCGAAGCTGCCGGCCATTGGCCGCCCGGATGGGCATGGCACGCAACTGATCGACCGAGGTGAACGCACCGGCCACCCGCACCTGCACCACGTCTTGCGGTGCCTGTACCGCGCCAGCGGACTCCACCGCGTTTTGCTGCCCCAGTGCGGCCAGCACCTGCGGCAAGTCCAGCCCCAGGGTGGCCAGGCGCTTCATCGAGATTTCGACATAGAGCTTTTCGGCTTGTACGCCAAACAGCTCCACCTTGTTCACGTCTTTCACGCGCAGCAGGCGCTGGCGCACGTCGTCGGCCACCAATTTTTTGTCGGCCGGCGAAAAGCCTTCGCCCTGCAAGGCGTAGATCACGCCATACACGTCACCAAACTCGTCGTTGTAGAACGGCCCCACCACGCCTGGGGGCAGCGTGCCGCGCATGTCACCGATCTTTTTGCGCACGGTGTACCAGGTCTGCGACACGTCGCTGGCGGGCGCGTTGTCTTTCAACTGAAAGATGATGAGCGCCTCGCCGGGTTTGGAATAGCTGCGGATCTTGTCTGCATAAGGCACCTCTTGCAGCGTCTTTTCCACCCGGTCGGCCACCTGCTCGGCCATCTGCTGGGCGGTGGCGCCGGGCCAGTAGGCCTGCACCACCATGGCACGAAAGGTAAACGGCGGGTCTTCGTCCTGACCGAGCTGAAAGTAGGCGGCCACGCCCAACAGCATCAGCACAATCATCAAATAGCGGGTCAGGGCCTGGTGGTCCAGCGCCCATTGGGACAGGTTGAAACGCGACACCCAAGACGACTGGGCTGCGGTGGCCGGTGGCGTGGTGAGGTTCATGCCGGGCCTCACTGTGTGGCAGCGCCAGCAAAGCGCGTCACCTTCTGGCCAGGCTGCAACACGTGCACGCCTGCAGCCACCACCTCTTCGCCCAGCTTCAGGCCGCTGGCAATCACCATGTCGTTGCCATCGGCCCCGGCCACCACCACCGGGCGCGGTTGCACCGTGCTGGTGGCCGCGTCAAACACCCACACCGAAGTGGTGGACGGTGCGCCCGCCTCTGAGCGCATGAGCGCGCTGGTGGGCAGCTTCACCACCGCCGGCGCCGAAGCCCCGTCCCATGCAAACGCCACGTAAGCCGTGGCACCCAGCGGCACCTGCACGCCTTCGGGCAGCGCCAGCTTGACCTGGTAGGTGCGGGTGGCCGGGTCTGCGGCGGCCGCCACTTCGCGCACGCTGGCCTGCAGCGGCGCAGCGGCCAAGGGCACACCCGCGCCAGCCCACAGCCGCACTTGTGCAGCCTGCCCGGTGCGCAACCGCGCCAGCCGGTCTTCGGGCACCGCCACCACCACGTCGCGTGCGCCGTCGCGAGCAAGGCGCACCACTGGCGTGCCTGCAGCCACCACCTGGCCCACCTCGGCCTCCACCGCCAGCACCACGCCTGAGGCGTCGGCCAGCAAGCGGGTGTAGCTGGCCTGGTTACCTTGCACCGCGCCCTGGGCCTGCGCTTGTTTCAGGGTCGCGTTAGCCGCCTGCAGCGTGGCTTGGCGGCGCTCAATTTCAGCACCGCTCACAAAGCCCTGCGCCTTCAAGTCGGTGAAGCGCTTCAGCTCGGCAGCCGCCAGGTCGCGCTGGGTTTGCGCAGCGCTCACCTGCGCCTGGGCCGCCTGGTTGGCCAGGGCGAAGTCTTGCGCGTCCAATTGGGCCAACAACTGGCCCGCCACCACGCGCTGCCCCACCTCGACCGGGCGCTGCACCAGCTTGCCACCCACCCGAAAGCCCAGCCGCGATTCGGTGCGCGCGCGCACCTCGCCGGCGTATTCGCTCCGGGCGCCCAGCGCCCCGGCGCTCACCGTGAGCAGCTTGACGGAGCGCACCGGCTCCTGCGGTGCTTCCGGGCGCGAGCAGGCGGCCAAGGCCAGTGCGGCGGTCATGATGAGGACAAAATGCGGTGTTTTCATGGAAACAGTGAACAAGCGGTGGTGAAATGGGGTGCTCGATACCGGCGTGGCCAGGGCCAGAGTGGTGGAGCTGTGTTCTGCCGGGAAGCCGATTCAAAGCCGTTGGGGCGGCTCTGGTAAATTAATGACCGACTGGTTAGTAAGCAAAATTGTAGTGCAATTGCGTGCTTAGCCAACGGCCTGGCAGCGACCAGGGTGAGGCCCCAAAGCACTGCGTGCATGCCAAGCCCTGTCAGACTCAGCGACCACCAGCCCACCCTGCCGCCCCGCCAAGCCCCACATGCCTGAACCAATGCCGCATCCAGCCCCCGCCGAACCACCGGCACAACCCGTGGAAGATGCGCCGTTGTCGGCACAAGTGGCGCATTACGAAAATTTTCCGGTGGCGTCGTGGCTCTGTCCCCAACATCTGCGCCCGGCGATCGTGGCGATCTACCACTTCGCCCGCACGGCCGACGACATCGCCGACGAAGGCGACGCGACTGCCGAGCAGCGCCTGGCCGAGCTGGCGGCCTACCGCGGCGCCCTGGATGCTTGCCTGGCTGGGGCCGCCGTGCAGGGGCGCTGGGCCGGCGTTTTTGCGCCCCTGGGCCAGGCCTTGGCACAGCACGCCCTGCCCGCCCAACGGCTGCACGACCTGCTCAGCGCCTTTGAACAAGACGTGCGCCACACCGCCAGCGGCCATCGCTACGCCAACACCGCCGAGCTGCTGGCCTATTGCCGCCTGTCGGCCAACCCGGTGGGCCGTCTGCTGCTGCACCTGTATGGCGTGCACGACGCGGCGTCGCTGCAGCAAAGCGACCAGATCTGCAGCGCTTTGCAACTGATCAACTTCTGGCAAGACATCAGCGTGGATCTGCCGCGTGGGCGCATCTACCTGCCCACCGACGCCTTGCAGCGCCACGGCGTGCAGGTGGCCGACTTTATGCACGCCAGCGAACAACCACCGCAGGGCACACCCAGCGCCCAGCAAGCCGTAGTGACCGAGCTCTGTGCCCACGCCCGCGGCCTGATGCACATGGGCGCCCCGCTGGCGCGCCGCGTGCCGGGGCGCGCCGGCTGGGAACTGCGCCTGGTGGTGCAAGGCGGGCTGCGCATACTGGATGCCATCGCAGCCGCTGATCACCGCAGCTGGCAAACCCGCCCCACGCTGAGCAAAGCCGATGTGCCGCGCCTGCTCTGGCGTGCGCTGTGGATGTGACCCGCGCCAGCGCGCCCCGCAACCCGACACCCCAAAAAACAGCCCCAGGAAGCCCCATGACAACACAGCCAACCCACCTTTTCAGCGCGCCAGTGCACAGGCACCTAGGGCTCTGGCCCCATGAAGTAGCAACCGTTCGCCCTGAGCCTGCCCTGCGACAAGCGCACCCCGAACGGAAATTCAGACTTCGCTGGGCTGGATCTTTGGGGAGCGCGCTCACGCTCAGCCTTCTGCTGGGCATGAACACCGCCTGGGCGCAAGCCACCCCCGCCGCGCCTGCAGCCAGCAGCCCGGCGCGCGCCCTGGTGGGCGTGGCCCGGCTCGACAGCGTGTGGGTACAACCCGAGCGCGAGGCCCCGGCCAGCGTGGTGGCGCGCAACGTGTCGCGCCTGTCGGCCGAGACGGCGGGCACCCTGCTGCGCTGGACCGCCGATGTGGGGGCCACCGTGAAACGCGGCGAGGTGCTGGCCCAGATCGACCCGCGCGACGCTGAACTGGGTGTGCAGCGCGCCCAGGCAGCACTGGATGCCAGCGCCGCGCGCCTGAAGCTGGCGCAAGCGCAGCTGCAGCGTTCGCGCGACCTGGTGGCGCAGGGGTTTTTCTCGCAAGAAGCGCTGGCGCAGCGTGAAACCGAGGTGGCGCTGCTGCAAACCGAAGCCAGCGCCAACCGCGCCCAGCTGGCCACCGCCCAGCGCCAGCTCAGCAAGACCACGCTGCGCGCGCCGTTCGACGCCAGCGTGACCGAACGCCCGGCCCAAACCGGTGAGGCCGTGGCGCCCGGCAGCGTGCTGTATGTGCTGACCGACAGTGGCCCCGCTGAGCTGGCCACCACCCTGAGCCCAGCCGACGTGGCCGGGCTGCGCGCCGCCCGCACCGTGCGTTTTGAAACGCCCGGCGCCAGCCACGCCGTGCGCCTGCTGCGCGTGGCATCCACCGTCACCGCACCCGCGCGCACCCAGGCCGCCCGCCTGGCGTTTGCCGACGCGGCCACAGCGCCAGCGGCCGGCACCAGCGGCACTCTGCGCTGGCAAGAAGCCGCCCCGCACCTGCCGCCGGGCCTTATGGTGAGGCGCCCAAACGGGCTGGGTGTGTTTGTGCAGCAAGGCAGTGGCGCCCAAGCCACGGCGCGCTTTGTGCCGCTGCCCCGCGCGCAAGAGGGCCGCGCCAGCGCCGTGGCCCTGCCGGCCGACACGGTGGTGATCGTGCGCGGCCAGGCCACGCTGCAAAACGCCCAGGCCATCGACGCACAGCCTGCGGGCCAATAAGGCGGAACACCCCATGAAATTCCTGCGCGCCCTGCTCACCAACCACCCACTGGCCAACATCGCTTTTGTGGTGGTGCTGCTGCTCGGTCTGGTGAGCTACAACACCATGCCCCGCGAGCAAGACCCCGAGGTCAACTTCAACTGGGTCAGCGTCACCGCCGTGCTGCCCGGCGCCAGCGCCGAAGAGGTGGAACGCCTCGTCACCAACCCGTTGGAAGACGGCATCAAAGGCGTGGCCGACGTGCGCTTTGTCATCAGCAATTCGCGCGAAAACGTGGCCAGCCTGCTGGTGCGATTTCGCGAAATCAACGAACGCACCTTTGACAAGCGCATGGCCGACCTGCGCCGCGAGATTCAAAACAAAGCCGCCAGCGAGCTGCCCCGGGAGGCGCGCGACCCGATGATTCTGGAGATCACCACCAGCAACGGCTTTCCCACCGCCGCGCTCATGCTGCTGGGACAGGCCGACGACGAAACCCTGCGCCTGAACGCGCGGCGCATCAAAGATGACCTGGAGCGCATGGGTGGCGTGGACCAGGTGTTTGCATCCGGCCTGCGCGAGCCCGAAATTTTGATCAGCCCCAACGCCCAGGCACTGGCCGCGCGCGGGCTGCTGGCTTCAGACGTGGCCGACACGGTGTCGGCCTGGTGGCGCGACACCTCGGGCGGCACCCTGAAAACGCAAAACGGTGCCTGGTCCATCAGCGTCAAGGGCGTGCTCACCGACCCGCAGGCTCTTGAAGGCCTGCCGGTGGCATCCAGCATGCGACCCGGTGTGTCGGCCCGGCTGGGTGAGGTGGCGCGCATTGAGCGCGCCCGCGCCCCGGCCTCGCAATACGCGGCCTCCAACGGCCAGCCGGCCGTGTCGCTAGCAGTCACGAAAAAGTCGGGCACCAACACCCTGGAGCTGGTGGACCGACTCAACGCCTATCTGGCGACCCAAAACAGCGTGCTCGCCGCCGCCGGCCTGCAACTGGTGCTGACCGACGACCAGACCGTGCCCACCCGCGACGCCATCAACGTGATGCAAACCAACGCCCTCGTGGGTATGCTCATGGTGCTGGCGGTGTGCTGGGCGTTTCTGGGCTGGCGCATCGGGCTGCTGGTCACACTGGGCATTCCGTTTTCTTTGCTCGGCACCTTCGCCGTGCTCTCGGCCATGGGCTACACGGTCAACGTGTCGGTGCTGCTGGGTGTGGTAATCGCGCTGGGCATGCTGGTGGACGATGCGGTGGTGGTGGTCGAATCCATTTACTACCGCATGCAGCGCGGACAAGAGGCACTGGCCGCCAGCCTGGATGCAATTGGCGAGGTGTGGAAACCGGTGCTGGCGTCGGTGGCCACCACCATGGCGGCGTTTTTGCCGCTCATGCTGCTGCCCGGCATCATCGGCAAGTTCATGTTTGTGATTCCCTTTGTGGTCACGCTGGCGCTGGCCATTTCGCTCATTGAAGCGTTCTGGATGATGCCAGTTCACGTCAGCGCCATTGGCGTGCGCTTTGACCGACCGTCGCGCGTACAAGCCTGGCGCGAGCGATTCAACCGGGCTATTCGCTTGCGCTACGGGCAGGCGCTGGGCTATGTGTTGCGCCGTCCCAAGCGCTCCGCGCTGGTCAGCGCCCTGGCGGTGGCAGCAGCGGTGGCGCTGCTGGTCACTGGCGTGATCCGGGTGCAGTTCTTTGCCTTCGACCCGATCCGGGCGTTTTACGTCAACGTGGACATGCCGCAAACCGCGTCACTGGAAGACACGCTGACCGAAACCCAGCGGGTAGAAGCGGCGGTGCGCGAGCAGCTGCGTGGCGTGGGTCTGGACGGCGAAGCGCGCGCGGTCACCTCCACCGCCGGCTTGAAGTTCACCGAAACCGAGCCGGTGTACGGCGATCTGTATGGTCAGGTGTTTGTGTCGCTCAACCCCCGCACCGACGGCTCGCGCGACGTGCAGCAGGTGGTGCAAGACATGCGCCAACGCATCGAAGGCCTGAGCGGCCCGGGACGCAAGAGCTTCACCGTGCTCTCAGGCGGCCCGCCCGCGGGCAAGGCCATCAGCGTGAAGGTGCGCGGCGACGACTTCGACCAGATTCAAGCCGCCGCCGACGCGCTCAAAACCCTCGTGGCCACGGTGCCCGGCGCCAAAGACGTGCAAGACGACAACCTGCCCGGGCGCGCGCAGCTGCAACTGCGCCTGGACCGCGACGCCCTGCGCGACGCCGGCCTGAGCGCCGCCCAGGTGGCGCGCCTGGTGCGCCTGGCGGTGGACGGCGAGGTGGTCGCCTTCACCCGCGACGAGGGCGACAAGATCGAGCTGCGCGTGCGCTCAGACCAAGCGCTGCGCGGCCCCGACGATCTGCGCGTGGACCCGGTCAGCCTGCTGGACGAACCGATTGCCTTGCCCAACGGCCAGACCACCCGCCTGGGCGCCCTGGTGCAAGCCGAAGCCACACCCGGGCGCGGCTTCATTCGCCACTACAACCTGCGCCGTACCACCACGGTGGAGGCCAATTTGGACAAAGAGATCACCGACACAAAAGCGGCCAACGACCTGATCAAGGCCGGCTGGGAAACCATTCGCGCGCAGCACCCCGGCGTGGACCTGGACTTTTCGGGCGAGCTCGAAGACATCGAGGAAGGCCTGGCCGCCATGCAGCAGCTCTTTTTGCTGGGTGTGGGCATCATCTACCTGATCCTGGCAGCGCAGTTCAAAAGCTACTGGCAACCCATGATGATTCTGGTGACCGTGCCGCTGGCTTTCACCGGCGTGGCCTTTGGTCTGGCCATTTCCAACAACCCGCTGTCGCTCTACACGCTGTACGGCGTGATCGCGCTCACCGGCATTGCGGTCAACTCGGCCATCGTGCTCATTGACGCTGCCAACGACCGCATGCAGCGCGGCATGAGCACCATACACGCCATCATCCAGGCCGCGCGCCGGCGCGTGGTGCCCATTCTCATCACCACCACCACCACCATCGGCGGCCTGTTTTCGCTGGCCTTCGGCATCGGCGGGCAAAGCCTGCTCTGGGGGCCGGTGGCCGCCAGCATCGTGTGGGGTCTGGCGTTCTCTACGCTGCTCACCTTGTTTGTGGTGCCGCTGCTGTATCTGGCGTTCATGCGGCCACGCCAAGCCGGCCAAGCATTCCGGGTGGAACCCGTTTGATCGGGCTGATTACACTCAGAGCGCCCATGAATCCACAAGACTATGTCAAGCAAAAAGCTGCTGCCTCGGGCAGCAGCTTTTATTACGCCTTTCTGTTTTTGCCACCCGAGCGGCGCGCGGCCATCACCGCGTTTTACGCCTTCTGCCGCGAGGTGGACGACGTGGTGGACGAAGTGAGCGACCCCGGCGTGGCGCAGACCACGCTGGCCTGGTGGCGGCGCGAAGTGGCGCAAGCCTTTGGGGGCGAGCCCAGCCACCCGGTGATGCTGGCCCTGATGCCGCACACCGCCCCGTTTGGCATCGAAGCGCGGCACCTGCTGGCTGTGGTTGACGGCTGCCAGATGGACCTGGACCAAAACCGCTACCTTGACTTCGCCAACCTGCAGCAATACTGCCACCTGGTGGCCGGCGTGGTGGGCGAAGTGGCCGCCCGCATTTTTGGCCAGACCGTGCCCGAAACCACCGCGTTTGCCCACCGGCTGGGCCTGGCGTTTCAGCTCACCAACATCATCCGCGACGTGGGCGAAGATGCCACCCGCGGGCGGGTGTACCTGCCGGTAAACGAGCTGCAGCGTTTTGACGTGAAGGCCCACGAACTGCTCAAGCGCGGCAAGGCGCCCGGCACCGACGCGGCCGACTTTCAGCGTCGCTTCACTGCGCTGATGCAGTTTCAGTGTGAGCGCGCCCTGCGCACCTACGAAGAAGCCCTGGCCATGCTGCCCGAAGCCGACCGCCGCAGCCAGAAGCCCGGCCTGATGATGGCCAGCATCTACCGCACGCTGCTGCAGGAGATTGCGGCAGACCCCACGCTGGTGTTGACCCAGCGCGTGAGCCTGACGCCGCTGCGCAAGTTTTGGCTGGCGTGGAAAGTCCAGGCGCTGGGCCGGCTGTAAGCCGAGCGCCCAGGGGCGGGGTTGGCCCACCCGTGTGGTGGGGCATCAGCCCGCCTTTTTGACGTATGCGCTGCACCAGCCGTTACCGGCCACGGCCTTGCCCGGGAAAATGCCGCAAGGACCCGAAACGTCGCCAGCCTTGCCTGTGAACAGCATGCAGTTGCTGCATTTTTGAGCAGCGGCATGCTTCGGGTATTTTTTGCCATCGACCTTGGTGGTATCGGCCAAATAACCCAGCGAAACCGCCTGGGCGTCTTTTTCGTTCACCAGCGGAGCCCCCTGGGCCTGGGCGGCTGCAGCGCCCAGCAGGGCGCTGCCAGCGGCAACTTGCATCATGAAAACACGGCGGGTGGAACGCATCATGGAAAACCTTTGAAAGTGGTTGCGACATCGCCCCGCCACCTTGCCCTCCCAACATTAAGGTGGCCTTAAAAAGGCATGCGCGCGGTCCAGCGGCTGAGCCAGGCCATCGCCATGAAAAGGGCTGCGTACACTCAGGCCAAAGCACAACGCAGCGATGAAGCATCCAGCCACCACCACCCAACCGATGCCCCCATCGGGAAACTCGAAATGAAGCTCGCCATCGTTGGCGCCGGATGGGCCGGTGTGGCCGCTGCGGTGGAGGCCGCAGCGGCCGGCTGGGACGTGACCCTGTTTGAAGCCACCCGCACCCTGGGTGGGCGCGCCCGCGCGCTGCCCGCCCAGCGGCCCGACGGTGTGGCGCTCACCCTGGACAACGGCCAGCACATCTTGATAGGCGCCTACGCCGACACGCTGGCGCTGATGGAACGCGTGGGTGTGCCACCAGCCAGCGCGCTGCTGTGCTTGCCGCTGGCGCTGCCCTACCCCGACGGCACAGGCCTTCAAACGCCCCGCTGGGCTGCGCGCTGGCCGGCGCCGCTGGACGCGGTGGCCGCCATTGCCACAGCAAAGGGCTGGCGCTGGCGCGAGCGCTGGGCGCTGGTTCGCGCTTCGCTGGGCTGGCAACGCGCCGGTTTTGCCTGCGCACCACCGCTCACGGTGGCCAGCCTGTGTGCAACGCTGCCCCAGCGGGTCATGGACGAGCTGATTGAGCCGCTGTGTGTGTCAGCGCTGAACCTGCCGGCTGCGCAAGCCAGCGCCCAGGTGTTTCTGTGCGTCATGCGCGACGCGCTGTTTGGCGCTGGGTTTGGTGGCTGGGCCGGGTCGAGCTTGCTGCTGCCGCGGACCGACTTGAGCGCCTTGCTGCCCAACGCCGCCGTGCAGTGGCTGCAAGCGCAACACGGCCGCAGCACCCGGCTGCGCCTGGGCACCCGGGTGCTGGGCCTGCAGCCGCAGGCCGGTGGCTGGCAGCTGCAAGGCAGTGGCTGGCAAGCGCGTTTTGACCGCGTGGTGTGGGCCACCGCCGCCAGCCCTGCGGCCCAGGCCATGCGCGGGGCCGCCCACAGCACGCAGGCCGAAGCACCCGCGCTGGCCGAGCGCCTGGACCGCTGGGCCGACACCGCTCAGGCGCTGCATTTCACAGCCATCACCACGGTGTACGCCTGGGCACCCGGCGTGCGGCTGGCCTCGCCCATGCTGGCTTTGCGTGCCGAGCCCAGCGCCCATGCCGCACCCGCCCAGTTTGTGTTTGACCGCGGTCAGCTCAACCCGCAAGACCCCACCGCCCAGGGCGTGTTGGCCTTTGTCATCAGCGCCAGCGAAGGCGAGCGCGACGAGCTTCAGGCCCGTGTGCTGCAGCAAGCTGCGCGGCAGTTAGGTCTTGCAAGCCTGCAACCCATGCAGACCGTGGTGGACAAGCGCGCCACCTTTGCCTGCACACCGGGACTGCAGCGCCCCGCCCAGGCCATTGCCCCGGGCCTGTGGGCGGCGGGTGACTATGTGGACGGACCCTACCCCGCCACGCTAGAAGGCGCGGTGCGCAGCGGGCTGGCAGCCGCGCGCCTGCTTTGATGCACATCAACGGCAAAGCCGGTCACCGCCGGTAGAAAGGTCAGCATGCCCACCACCCCGCTCCAGCCCCAACAGCTTCGCCGGACCATCGACCCCGCCTCGCTGGGCTTTCAAGACACCAGCGAGCTGCTGGCGCAGCCGGTGCGCTGGATCGGCCAGGAGCGCGCCGAAAAGGCCGCCCGCTTTGGCATGGCGATGGACCAGCCCGACTACCACCTGTTTGTGCTGGGCGAGGTGGGAAGCGGCCGGTCTACCTTGCTGCGCGAACTGGCGCACACCGTGGCCGCCAGCCGGCCGGTGCCGCCCGACCTGTGCTACCTGCACAACTTTGACACCCCGGAGCGCCCACGCGCCCTGCGTATGCCGCCCGGCCAAGGCCGCCAGCTGCGCCAGCTGATGCAGCAGCTGTGCAAAACCCTGCAGCGTGACGTGCCTTTGCGCCTGGACAGCGAGGACTTCAAGGCCGAGAGCGAGCGCATTGAAAGCACCTACAAGAGTGAAGAGTCGCGCGCGTTTGCCGCACTGGAGGCGTTTGCCGAAGCCCGCCACTTTCACCTGTTTCGCGAAGAGGGCCACCTGGTGTTCACGCTCATGGGCGACAGCGGCAACGCGCTGACCGCGACCGAAGCCCACAGCCTTTCGCGCGAGCGCCGCGCCGAAGTGGACCAGGCCGAAGCCGAGCTGCGCGAGCAGATTGGGCAGTTTCTGGAAAAAACCCGCCCCTTGGCCCGCGTGATGAACGAGGGCCTGGCCGCGCTGCGCCGCCAGGTGGCCAAGCCCTTGCTCGACCACGAGCTGCAAGACATCCGGGTCAGCCTGAAAAAGCAGATCAAGGACTCGGTAAAGCTCAGCCACTACCTAGACCGCGTGCTGCACGACGTGCTGGAGCACATTGAACTCTTCATCGTGCAGGAAGAAGACGACGAACAGCGCATGGCCGCGCTGGAGCAACTGCTGATGCGCTACCAAGTCAATGTGGTGGTGGACAACAGCGGCCTTGGCGGTGCGCCGGTGATCGCGGAAGACAACCCGGTCACACACGCGCTGTTTGGCAGCATCGAATACCAGGCCGAAGAAGACGTGTTGATGACCGACTTTTCGCGCGTGCGCGCCGGCAGTCTGTTGAAAGCGCACGGTGGCTTTTTGCTGCTGCACCTGCGCGACCTGCTCACCGACCCGCAGGCCTGGGAAAAGATGCGCCGCTACTTGCGCTGCGGGCGCGTGCAAATTGAAGAACCAGGCGCAGCGCTGATGCCCATGGCGGCCGTGTCGCTACAGCCCGAGGCGGTGGACGCGGAGGTCAAACTCATCCTGATCGGGTCGGTGGAACACTACTACGCGCTGCAAGAAGGTGACCCCGAATTTGCCCGGCGCTTTCGCGTCAAGGTGGACTTCGCAGAAAGCTTCGCGGCCACCGACGACACGCGCCAGGCCACCGCCGTGTTTGTGGCCCACACCTGCCGCAAACACGGCCTGGCGCCTTTGTCGGCAGCGGCCGTGGCCCGCTTGCTGGAAGACGCGCACCGCGAGGTGGACGACCAGGCCCGCCAAAGCGCCATCTTTGCACGCACCGAAGCGCTGGTGGCCGAAAGCGCCGCACTGTGCCGCGCCCGCGCCGCCAGCCGTGTGGAAGCCACCGACGTGGACGCCGCCCTGGCCGCGCGCCGACTGCGCCACGACTACCCCGAACAACGCCTGCGCGAATCCATTGCCGACGGCGAGCGCCTGATCACCTGGCAAGGCAGCGAAATCGGCCAGATCAACGGCCTGACGCAGATCGACCTGGGCGACTGGCGCTTTGGCCTGCCGGTGCGCGTGAGCGCGCGCACCCATGCCGGCAACCAGGGGCTGCTCAACATCGAGCGCGAGGTGGAAATGTCGGGCCCCATCCACGACAAAGGCGTGCTGATTTTGCACAGCTACCTCACCGCCCTGTTTGGCCATCTGGCCCCGCTGGCGCTCAACGCCTCCATCGTGTTCGAGCAGGAATACCACGGCGTGGAAGGCGACTCGGCCTCGTGCGCCGAGCTGTTTGCGGTGCTCTCGTCACTCGCCGGCGTGCCGCTGCTGCAAGGCATTGCCGTGACCGGCGCGCTCAACCAGCACGGCGAGGTGCTGCCGGTGGGCGGCATCAACGAAAAAATAGAAGGCTGGTTTCGCGTGTGCGACGCTGCCGGGCTGGACGGCCAGCAAGGTGTGCTGATACCAGCGCGCAACCTGCGCCACCTGATGCTCGACCCCGCCGTGGTCGACGCGGTGGCGCAAGGCCGCTTTCACATCCACACCGCAACCCATGCCAGTGACGGGCTGGCGCTCATGACCGGCATGGTCACGGGCCTGCCCACGGCACCCGGCGAGCCTGTGGCCTACCCGGAAAACAGCGTGCTCGGGCGGGCCGCACACACGCTGCAAGCCTACCGCCGCGCCTGCCTGCGCGCGGGCATCGTCGGACGCTCGCGCCGCAGCCTGCGCTGAGCGGGCGAAGGCTCACCAAACGGCAGCGCATTTTCAGGGGAACCTCTGGGGCGGTTGCGGTTCCCAAGTGCTCGGTGTTTCCTTGCTGAAACACCCCACTTTTGCAACCGATAGAAAAGGAGCCCCTGCCCATGACCTGGACCACCCCCACCCGACGACGCCTGAGCGCAGCCAGCCTGTGCATCGCCGTGCTCTGCGCCAGCCCCCTGGTACAGGCCCAACCCGCCCAGCAAATGGTCAGCGTGAGCGGCAGCACGCTCAACATGCGCAGCGGCCCTGGCACCAATGCGCCTGTGTTGTGGGAGCTGAAAAGGGGCTACCCGCTGCAAGTCACGCAGCGCAAAGGCAACTGGCTGCAGGTGCGTGATTTTGAAGGTGATACCGGCTGGGTGGCGCGCTCGCTCACAGGCAAAGCCCCGCACCATGTCGTCAAAGCCAAGGTGGCCAACATCCGTAGCGGGCCGGGCACGCAGCACCGCGTGGTCGGCAAGGCCGATTACGGCGAGTTGCTGCGCACCCGCGAAAAGCGCGCCGACTGGGTGCGGGTGGAACGCGCTGACGGCCCGGGCGGCTGGATCGCCAAGACCCTGCTCTGGGGCTGGTGAGCGGCTGATCGTCTGAAAAAAGTGGCGTACCCCGAGAGGCCGCCGCTTTTTTAGGGTGCCGTCCGGTCAGTCCACCGGCGCTGCAGCCGCCTCCGGGTTGGGCGGCACGATGGCGCCAATGATGTCGCTCATGCTCAACGTGCCCAGGTGCTTGCCCTTGCTGGTGACCACATTGGCAACCTCTTTGTTGTCGGCACTCAACAGGCGGGCCACTTCTTCAATCACAAGGCTCGGGTCCACATCGGGCCCGTCCACCCGGGCGCCCGGCACCATGAGCGTGCGCGAACGGATCACGCGGCCCCGGTTCACATCGCGCACAAAGCTTTCGATGTAGTCGTTGGCTGGCTTCAACACAATCTGCTGCCCGGTGCCCTGCTGCACCACCTCGCCATCGCGCAGAATCGCAATGCGGTCGCCCAGGCGCAAGGCTTCGTCCAGGTCGTGGGTGATGAACACCACCGTCTTGCCAATTTCTTGCTGCAGGTCGAGCAACACGCTTTGCATGTCGCTGCGAATGAGCGGGTCGAGCGCAGAAAACGCCTCGTCCATCAGCAAAATGGGCGCGTCGTTGGTGAGCGCACGGGCCAAGCCCACGCGCTGCTGCATACCGCCCGAGAGCTGGTTGGGGTAGCTGTCTTCGTAGCCCTTGAGGCCCACGCGCTCGATCCAGCGCATGGCGCTTTCGCGGCGTTTCTTGTGCTTGATGCCCTGCACCTGCAAGCCGTATTCGGCGTTTTCCAGCACGGTGTAGTGCGGGAACAGCGCAAAGTTCTGGAACACCATGGCCGTCTGCTCGCGCCGAAAGCGCAGCAGCTCGCGCTGGTTCATCTTCACCACGTCCACCTCGCGCCCATCCACAGGCACCAGCAGCTCGCCTGCCGTGGGGTCGATCAGGCGGTTGATGTGGCGGATCAGCGTGCTCTTGCCCGAGCCCGACAAGCCCATCACCACCTGAATGCCGCCAGACGGCATGTCGATGTTGATGTCGCGCAGGCCCAGCACATGCCCGTGCGTGTCGCGCAGCTCCTGCTTGCTCATGCCTTGCTGCACGGCCTCCAGAAACTTGTCGGGCGTGGGTCCAAAAATCTTGTAAAGATGGCGAATGGAAATGCCCGTGGGCGCAGCCGGCAGGCTGGCCGACAGCGCGGCGGTTTGAAGGGGGTTTTGCATCAACGATGGCTCCGATCAGAAAAGGGCGGGGCAGTCCAGCTGGGTGGCGCGCAGCGGCACGGGGGCACAAACGCTTCCGACGCGACATGCACCACCCAGAGACGCCGCCGGGCTGGCTTCGCCAGACGGCAGGTGTCGCCCCCTGGGGGGGTGACGCCAAGCGGCGCGGGGGGTTCTCACTGGTGCACCACCTCAAGGTGCCGCTGCAGCCGCTTGCCGTAGGCCTGCGACACGCGGTCAAAAATGATGGCGATGCCCACAATGGCCAAGCCATTGAGCACACCCAGCGTGAAGTATTGGTTGGAAATGGCCTTGAGCACCGGCTGGCCCAGGCCCTGCACGCCGATCATCGAGGCGATGACCACCATGGCCAGCGACAGCATGATGGTCTGGTTGACACCCGCCATGATGGTGGGCAGCGCCAACGGCAACTGCACCTTGCTCATTTTTTGCCAGGTGGACGCACCAAAGGCATCGGCCGCCTCCAGCAGGTCTTTGTTCACCAGACGGATACCCAGATTGGTGAACCGGATCACCGGCGGAATGGCGTAGATCACCACCGCGATGAGCCCCGGCACGCGGCCAATACCCAGCAGCATCACCACAGGAATCAGGTACACAAAACTGGGCATGGTCTGCATCACGTCGAGCGACGGGCTGATGAGCTTTTGCAGGCGGTCCCAGCGGCTCATGGCAACGCCAATGGGCAAGCCCAGCGCCAGAGCCACCAAAGTGCAAACGAAGATCATCGAAATGGTCTTCATGGTGTCGTCCCACATGCCAAACAGCCCGATCAGCAGCAGGGTGAGCACGGTGCCGGCAACAATTTTCCAGGAGCGCGAGGCCAGCCAGGCAATGAGCGCGATCACGCCGACCACGATGGGCCAGGGCGACTGGGTCAACAGCCGTTCGGAAAACAGCAGAAAGTCGCGCAGCGGATCAAACAGCCGCTCCAGCGGCTCGCCGTAGGCTCGGGTAAAGCTGCGAAAGCTGCCGTCGATGGCGCGGCGCATGGCGCTGAGCGTCTCGGAGCCCAGCGAGGGAAATTCATGGAGCCAGGACATCGTCTCTCCTAGGACTAAAGAAAAACGGCGGCGCGGCGCTTTTCAAAGCATCGGCCGCCGCATGGGCGCAGCCCGCAAAAGGAGCTGCGCCACCGGACGTGGGGCCGTTTTACAAAGCGGCCTTGATCTTTTCAGCCGCCTCGGGCGACACCCAGGTGGTCCAGATTTCAGGCTGGGTTTTCAGGAAGTGGGCGGCACCGTCGGCCCCCGTGGCCTGGTTGTCGCTCATCCAGGCCAGCAAACCGTTCACCGTGTCATTGCCCCAGGCACGCTGGTTGAGGTAGGCCACAGCCGGGCCGCCTGCTTTTTGAAAGCGATCGGTCATCACAGTGAACACTTCGGCACGGGCCCAGTCGGTCTTGACCGGGTTGTCGCATTCGGTTTTGCTGTTGCACGCCTCGAACGCAGCCTTGTCGTGCGGCACGCCGGCGTCGAGCTTCACCATCTGGTATTTGCCCAGGATCGAGGTGGGCGCCCAGTAGTAGCCCAGCCAGCCTTCTTTGCGCTCGTAGGCTTTGGCAATCGAGCCGTCCAGGCCAGCGGCCGAACCGGTGTCCAGCAACACGAACCCTTTTTCAGCCGCACCCCAGGCCTTGAAGGCGTTGCCCGTGGTGATCTGGCAGTTCCAGCCGGACGGGCAGTTGTGCACCGCACCCTTGCCTTTGTTTTCCGCCGAGGGGAACAGTTCGGGGTGCTTGAGCGCGTCGTCAATGGTCTTGATGGCGGGATTCGCATCGGCCACGTACTGGGGAATCCACCAGCCTTCGACACCACCGTCCGTCAGCGAGCGGGCCGCGTAGTGCAGCTTGCCTTCGGCCACGGCAGCGTCCAGCGGCTGCCGCACGGCGTTGATCCAGGCCTCAGGCGCCACGTCGGGCTGGCCCTTTTCCATCATGGCGGTCAGCGTGGGCATGGTGTCACCGGGTACCAGCTCCACCTCGCAACCGTAGCCTTTGGCCAAAATGATGCTGTCAATGTTGGCCAGCACTTCAGCCGACTGCCAGTTCATGTTGGCCACCGTGACCTTGCCGCAGACGGCAGACGCGGCCGATGGCTCAGCCACGGCTGGGGCTTCGTCTTTTTTGCCGCAGGCGGCCATCAGGGCCGCTGAAGCGATCAGGGCAAAAGCCAGTTGGGGGGTGGGTTTCATGGTTTTCTCCGGTGTCGGTGTGAGGAACCCACCGACGCGCGGCGCCGATGGGTGCGATAAGCACACCCAACGACCTGGAGAAAACGAACGCTGCTGCAAACAAGGTGACCAGCCGCTCAACCAACAGGGCGTTGGATTGAACTTAGCCAGCTAATATAGCTTTTCATCTAATTCGCACGCAAATACTGCGGCTTTTCATATAATGATATCCGAGTCTTTCACTCGACATCTGCCAGCCAATCCGCTAAGCAAGTGCCGGGTACAGCCGCGCTGAACCCGTATTGGGCCGTCAGGCCTGCCCCAAAGCCTTCACCGCCACTTGCGCGGGCCGCTCCATGCAGCGCACGATCCACTGGTGGGTGAGCGGGTGCGCGGTCATGAGGGCGTGGGATGGGCGCGCCCAGTTGAGCACGCTGGCCACGCACAGGTCGGCCACGGTGAAGCGCTCCGCGGCGAGGTAGGCCGCACCTGCGCCCTGCTGGCGTCCCAGGTGCTGCTCGATCACACCGAACGGAACGGCCAGGCGGCGCTCGGCGGCCTCGGCCAGCTCGGGCTTGCGCCGCTCAGCGGGCATGACCATGCGGTGCATGAGCACGGTCAGTGCGTCGGCCTCAGCTTCGGTCACCACCCAAAAGCTCCAGCGCAGGGCCTCGGCATCTTCGCGCGGGTTGGCCGGGGTGATGCTCACCCCATCGGGCTGGCCGTGGTGGCGCGCAATGTACAGCGCGCAGGCCATGCTTTCCCACACCACCACCTCGCCGCCCTGCTCGGCGGGCCGCTGGTCCACCACCACCGGAATATGGCCATTGGGGTTGAGCGCCAGAAACGCGGGCGTGCGGGTGGCGCCGCCCTGGTAAGGCAGGTTGACGTGTTGAAAGTGCAAGCCAAGCTCGGTGGCGGCCCACAGGGGGCGCACAGCGCGGGAGGCGGGAATACCGTAAATGGTGAGGCTCATGGTGGGGTCCTGAAATGAAAGTCAACCCAACTGGCGGCACAGCGCCAGCAAGTCGGCCACGGTGGTGTGCGGCTGCTGCGGCCCATGGCTCCAGGGCTGGCCTTCGCGGTTCAGCCAGGCGGCCTGCATACCGGCGTTGAGCGCGCCCACACCGTCCAGGTGGGCGTCATCGCCAATGTGCAGCACCTGCGCGGGGCTCACGCCGGCGGCTTCGGCTGCGGCGTGGAAAATGCGCGGGTCGGGCTTGCCCACGCCAAATTCGCGCGCACTCAGTGCCGCTCGAAAATGCGCGCCCAGCCCCACTCGGTGCACGTCGGCGTTGCCATTGGACACCGCAACCACCGGAAAACGGCTGCTGAGAAAGGCCAGCGCGGGCAAGGCATCGGCAAACAGTTCCACCCGCTGGCGCTCGGCAAAAAACACCTCAAAAGCCGGCTCGGCCAGCGCCGGGTCGTCGCCAGCGCGCTGCAACACCAGCCGAATCGACTCGCGGCGCAGCGCGCTCATGTCGTGCGCCAGGTCGGGCCGCGTGGTGTTCATGTGGTTGCGCACCTCGCGCAGCGCGCCCGGTGTGGCGCACAGCGCGGCGGTGGCGGGCGCGTATTCGGCCAGCCAAGCCTGCAACACGTTTTCAGCCCTGGCAATGGTGGGCCAGATGGGCCAGAGGGTGTCGTCCAGGTCGAGCGTGACGGCGCGTATGCGCGACACATCCAGCTCGACTACGGCCGAGGCGGCGGTGCTTGGGGGAGTGGCGGTGGGGGTCTTCATGTCTGCGGGAGAATAGCGCATGGCATTTCACAAAGAACCCCCCTTTTCGCATGGTCAAGCCGCGCGCACGGCCATTGTGCTGTGCAACCTGGGCACCCCCGACGAACCCACCGCCCCGGCCGTGCGCCGTTACCTGGCCGAGTTTCTGGGCGACCACCGCGTCGTCGAGATTCCCAAGCCCATCTGGTGGCTGATCCTGCACGGCATCATCTTGCGCGTGCGCCCCAAAAAGTCGGCCGCCAAATACGCCACGGTGTGGACGCCCGAAGGCTCACCGCTGAAAGTGTGGACCGACAAACAGGCCACGCTGCTGCGCGGTTACCTGGGCGAGCGCGGCCACCAGGTCACGGTGCGCTACGCCATGCGCTACGGCAACCCGTCCATTCCCGCCGTGCTCGACGAGCTGAAGGCCCAGGGCATGACGCGCGTGCTGCTGGTGCCGGCCTACCCGCAATACAGCGGCACCACCACCGCCAGCGTGTTTGACGGCGTGGCACTGTGGGGGCTGAAGGCCCGCCAGCTGCCCGAAATGCGCTTTATCAACCGCTACCACGACGACCCAGGCTACATCGACGCGCTGGCCAAAAAGGTGCAACACCACTGGCTGCACCACGGCCAGAGCGAGCAACTGGTGATGAGCTTCCACGGCGTGCCCCAGCGCACCCTGGAGCTGGGCGACCCCTACCACTGCGAATGCCACAAGACCGGCCGCCTGCTGGCCGAAAAACTCGGCCTGTCCAAAGACCGCTACAAGGTCACGTTCCAGTCGCGCTTTGGCAAGGCCAAGTGGCTGGAGCCCTACACCGAACCGACGCTGATTGCGATGGGCCAGCAAGGCGTGAAAAGCGTGGACGTGGTGTGCCCCGGCTTCACCAGCGACTGTCTGGAAACGCTGGAAGAAATCAACATGGAAGCCCGCGAGGCGTTTTTGCACGCGGGCGGCCAGCAGTTCAGCTACATCGACTGCCTGAACGACAGCCCCGACTGGATTCGCGCCCTGACCGATCTGGTGGAAAACCACCTGCAAGGCTGGCCCACGAAACAGGCCGACGACCCGATGGCGCTGAACGCCAGTCGGGAACGGGCATTGGCGATGGGTGCGAAGGATTGAGGGGGTTGGGGTGGCAGGCTCCACCCCTTAAAACCACGTATCTCAGCAAGCTGCCGAACCGATCGACAACGGTTGCGTTTGTTGACCTGATGCGGTTGGCTGACTGCTGACGGCCATCGGCTGACCTTCACGAGCAGTGATGAGTGACAGCGTCAGACGGTCAAAGAAATTTAGTTGGATGAAGTTCTCGCTGCATCATCAACGGCTGACCAAGCACAAATCAGGTCGTCAAATGAATCAGGGTTGCGGGAGTACTGCAGAGTGTCGTTGTCGATTTGAAACCACTTCTGCTTGCTCTCAACCCAAATATGCCCAGCCGGCTTCAAACGAGTAGTGTCGCGTAAGGTGCCTGGTTTGATACTCAAGAGATGCGTCTGTCCGAGAGCCTTGTGGAACAAGCGAGAACCGCAGTCGGGGCAAAACTGGCAAGACATTCGTCGCCCCGAAGGCATCGTGCGTATCCATTCTTTTGGTGCACCCGACAAAAGCTCTACCGAAGGTTCTTTGACCCAAAGTGCCATGCCAAATGCGCTACTGGATTGACGCTGACAGTCAGTGCAATGACACGCAAACAGAGTCGCAGCCACACCCGTCACTCGATAGGCCACGGCGCCGCACTGGCAGTGCCCTTCAAACGTTTGTGTCATCAAATTTTTTGATTGAATAGTTACCGAATCATGTCATTTCCAGAACGGATAGCCGGGTGTGGGAAAGAGCAGTCTCCGCACCATTGATGGCGTATTTACTCAAGTCGCAACCGACCGCTCCGGGCCGAGATGTACCCCTCAAGCGCACCGCGACGATCAGCCCTCAAACCAACCCTCACCGCCCCGTCAAAAACCGCCCTACCAGCTCCAGCTGGTCCGGCACATTCAGCGCCGGCGCGTGGCCGCAGCCCGCAATGGTGACCACCAGCGCGCGCGGGCCGCGGTAGCGCATGGCTTCTGCGGTTTCGGGCAGTAGCAGGTCAGAATCCGCACCGCGCAGGCACAGCACCGGGGCCGTGATGCGCTCGAAGTCGTCCCACAAGTCGTAGTCGGCCGGGTGGTGGGTGAACTGCATCACCATGGCCGGGTCGTAGTGCGGCGTCACGCGGCCGTTGGGCAGGCGGCGCATCGAGCTTTCGGTGAGCAGGCGCCATTGCGCATCGGTGAGGAAGCCGTAGGGCTTGTAGACGGTGCGGAAGTACTGTTCCAGCTCGCTCACGGTGTCGAACGCGGCCGGGCTGCCGGCGTAGCTGCGGATGCGGTCGATGGCCACCGGGTTGGGCTGGGGGCCGATGTCGTTGATGACCAGTCGCTCGATGCGCCCTTGCAGCGCCCCGCCCGCGCACACCATGCCGATGGCCCCGCCCATGGAGGTGCCCACCCAGTGAAACCGGGCCAGGCCCAGCTGGTCGGCCAGGGCTGCGGCCAGGCGGGCGTAGAAGGCCAGGCAGTATTCCGTTTCTGGCAACGGGCTCCATTGCGAAAGGCCGCGGCCAATGGTGTCGGGGCAGATGACGCGGTAGCCCTGCCCGGCCAGGTGGGCTGCCAGCGCGTCCATGTCGCGCCCGGTGCGGGCCAGGCCGTGCCACGCCACCACCACCGGGCAGGCCGGGGGTTGGTCCACCGCAGCGGGCGCCCAGTCCATGAAGTGGATTTCGCGGCCTTCGCAGCTCAGGTAGCGCGACTGTGGAATGGCGGGGATGTTCATGGTGTTCAGACCCGGTGACTGGAAAAAAGCCGCGTGTGAGCAAATGGCTCAGTGGCGCCGCACGGTGGGCGGCACAGCGCCGGCCGGCCCACCTGCGGGCTGGGCACGCAGCAGGCGGGCGGCCCGCTCCCTGAGCTTGCCCACCACACCGGTGGGAAAGTAATACACCGACAACACGAACAGCACGCCGAGCCAGAGCAACCAGCGATCGGGCGTGAGCAAGGCGGGCAAGAGCGGCAAGCCTTCGGCGACACCACCGGCCAGGCGCAGCAGGTCTTGCAGGTAGCTTTGCGCCAACACAAACAGCACGCTGCCAATGACCGCGCCGTACATCGTGCCCATGCCGCCGATCACGACGATGAGCAGGATGTCGAGCATGATTTCAAACGAGAGCGAGGTGTCGGGCCCGTTGTAGCGCAGCCAGATCGCCAGCAAACACCCGGCCAGCGTGGCAAAGCTGGCCGACAACACGTTGGACAGCGTGCGGTAAACGACGGTGCGGTAGCCCAGCGCTTCGGCGCGAAAGTCGTTTTCGCGGATGGCCTGCAACACCCGGCCAAACGGCGAGTTCACGATGCGCAGCAGCGTGAGAAAAATGGCGCACACCACCCCGAAGAGCAGGTAGTAGGTGATGAAGCGTCCGTTCAGGTCGACCTCGCCCAGCGGGGTTTGCAGGGGCTCTTCCATCAGCGCAAAGCCTGGGGTCAGCAGCTCGGGCACCGAAAAGCTCAGGCCGTCTTCACCGCCGGTGAAGTCGGACAACTGGGACGCCAACGTGAGGAACGCCGTGGCCACGGCCAGCGTGATCATGGCGAAAAAGATGGCTTTGACCCGCAACGAAAACAGCCCGATCACCAGCGACAGCACGAGGGACACCAGCAGCGCAGCCACTACGCCAAAGCCCAGCGCGGCCCAGCTTGGGCTCTCGGCCGCGTTGAGGGAAATGGCCACGCCATAAGCGCCGATGCCGAAAAACATGGTGTGGGCAAAACTGACGATGCCGGTGTAGCCCAGCAGCAGGTCAAAACTGGCCACCAGCGCAATGAAGATCAGCACCTTGGCGGCCACGTTGAGCGCCTTCACACCAGGGAACAGGAAGGGCGCGAAGGCCAGCCCCAGAAACAGGACCAGCAGCAGAGCCGCCAGCCAGCGGCTGCGCGGCAGGTCGTTAGAGAGCAAACGGTTCAGCATGGTCAAACCTCGGAGATCGGGGAAGCTAAGCCCAGGGCAGCCGTGGATCCGGCTTTGCCGGGCCCAGGCTGCGCCCCCTGGGGGGTGATGCCGCAGGCGGCGCGGGGGGTGTTCATCACCGGCTGGTGACCGGGTACACGCCTTGTGGGCGCCACAGCAAGATGGCCACCATGAGCGCGATGTTGGAAAACAGCGCCACTTTGGGGAACAGGAAGCCGGTGTAGTTGGCCATCAGCCCCACCAGCAGCGCGCCAATGAGGGCGCCCAGCGTGGAACCCAGACCGCCGATGATGATGACGATGAAGATGAGCACGTTGACCTGGTGCCCCATTTGCGGGATCACGGTTTCCTGGTACAGCCCCCACATCACGCCGCCCAGCCCGGCCAGTGCGCTGCCCGCAACGAACACCCCCACAAAGAGGCGCTTGATGCGGTAGCCCAGCGACTCGACCATTTCACGGTCTTGCACACCCGCCCGGATGAGCAGGCCGACCTTGGTGCGGTTGAGCGTCCAGACCATGGCGGCAAACACGGTGCCGCCGACCAGCACGGCGAGCAGCCGGTATTTGGCCACCGCCGCGTCACCCAACAAAATGGAGCCGCGCAAGGCCTCGGGCAAGGGCAAGGGAATTTGCTCGGGGCCCCAGAACACTTTGATCAGCTCTTCGCCAATGATCATGCCACCCATGGTGATGAGGATTTGCTTGAGGTGCATGCCGTACACCGGGCGGATGATCAACCGCTCGAACGCCAGCCCCAGCGCTCCCGCCACCGCCATGGCCACCAGCATGGCCGGAAACAGCGCCATCAGGTTGAGCCACAGGCTGTCGGCCGTGGTGTAGCTGCCCATACTGGCCAGCACGGTGGTGGCCACAAAGGCACCGAGCGCAATGAACACGCCATGACCGAAGTTGAGCACGTCCATCAGGCCAAACACCAAGGTGAGGCCCGAGGCAATGATGAACACGATCATGCCCATGGCCAGGCCGGCCACGGTAAGCGTGAGCCAGGTGGAGGCGCTGCCCGTGAGCGGCAACGCGATCAGCGCGAGCGCCGGCACCAGTGCCATGGGCTTCCAGTCGAGGTCTTTGAGTTGGATCATGCGTGACTCCCCAGGGAAAGGCCAAGCAAACGCGACTGCATCGCTTCGTCGGCGGCCAGCTCGGCCATGCTGCCGCTGTGGACCACACGCCCGTCGTCCATCACCGCCACCGAATCGCCCAACTGGCGGGCGAAATTGAAGTTTTGCTCCACCAGCAAGATGGTGGTTTGCGCCGCTTTGAGCTGGCGAAAAGCCTCGATCATGTTCTGGATGATGGCCGGTGCCAGGCCCTTGCTGGGCTCGTCGATCAGCAGCAGCTTGCGCGGCTCAATGATGGCGCGCGACACGGCCAGCATCTGCTTTTGCCCGCCGCTGAGCTTGCCCGCCGGGTGCAACCAAAACTTTTTCATGGCGGGAAACAGGCCAAAAATCCATTCGAGCCGGGTCGTGTCGATCTCGTTCAGGTTGCGGGCGCCGCGTGCGGCCAACAGCATGTTTTCACGCACCGACAGGTCAGAAAAGATGCCCATGTTCTCGGGCACATAGGCCACGCCGCTGTGCGCAATGTCGGGCGTGGGCTGGTGGGTGATGTCTTGGCCGTCCAGCTGCACCGTGCCCTGGCTGGCCTGCCACAGGCCCATGATGGTGCGCAGCGTGGTGGTCTTGCCCGCGCCGTTGCGGCCCAGCAGCATGGTGAGCTGCCCGGCGGGTACCTGCAGGTCCACACCGTGCAGGATGTGATAGGCCCCGATGTGGGTGTGCACCCCATCAAGCTTCAGCAAGGGCTGCGTCCGATCCGGTGCCGGGCCGCCCCAAGCCGGATCAGCTCCCTCGGGGGGCAACGACCCGCGCAGCGGTGGAGTGTGGGGGCTCATACAGTCGCCTCTTCTTTGTCTTCGGGGTTGATGCCCAGGTAAGCCTGCTGCACCACCGGTGAGGCAATCACTGTGGCCGGGTCACCATCGGCCACCAGCTCACCGTTGTGCAGCACGATGATGCGGTCGGAGAGTTCGCGCACCACATCCATTTTGTGTTCGACCAGCAAAATGGTCTTGGATTTGTCGGCCTTGAGGCGGCGGATCAGGTCCAGAATCACCGGCGCTTCGTCCACGCTCATGCCGGCCGTGGGTTCGTCGAACATGAACACCAGCGGCTCCAGCGCCATCAGAATGCCCACCTCCAGCTTGCGCTGGTCGCCATGCGGCAGGCTGGATGCCAGGGCGTCGCGCTTGTCGACCAGCGCCACGGTTTCCAGCACCTGGTCGGCGCGCTCCAGCAGGTCCTTGCGGTCGCTCCAGATGCGCCAGAGGTTGAGCCCCGCCCCCGCCTTGGCCTGCACCGCGAGGCGCACGTTTTCGCGCACCGTCAGGTTGGGAAACAGGTTGGTGAGCTGAAACGCCCTGCCCAGCCCCGCCTGTGCGCGGGCTGGCGCACCCAGGCCCGACATGTCTTGGCCACCCAGCAGCACACGCCCTGCGCTGGCCTTGATCTGGCCCGAGATCAAATTGAAATAGGTGGTTTTGCCGGCACCGTTGGGGCCGACGATGGCGGTCAGCGTGCCGGGCTGGAAAGCACAGGACACAGCGTTCACCGCCACGTGCCCGCCAAAGCGGACCGTGAGATCAAAGGTTTCAAGCATGGGATCTCCGACAGGGAGAGGCAGTTCGGTCGCGGCAAATGCCGCGACCTTCGGGAACACCGCGGAACCGGCTTCGCTGGGCCGCAGGTGTTGCCCCCTGGAGGGGGTGACGCGCCCTTGGGCGCGGCGCGGGGGTGTTACCTTTTATTCCGGATCGGAATGTTCATGTCTTCCGGCTTGATCTCGCGCACCAGCTCAGGCACGCCCCAGGCAAACGCGGGGTCCACCTTGATCTTGAAGTGGTACATGCTCTGCATGGCCTGGTGGTCTTCCTTGCGGAAGGTCATCTTGCCTTTGGGGGTGTCAAAGCTCATGCCCTCCATGGTGCTGATGAGCTTGTTGGTGTTGGTGTCGCCACCGGTTTTCTTCAACGCAGTCACCACCGCCATGGCGGCAGAGAAACCGCCGGCCGTGAAGAAGTCGGGCGGGGTCTTGAACTGGCGGTAGTGCTCGGCCACCAGCGCGTCGTTGACCGGGTTTTTGGGCAAGCCAAAGTAGTAGTAGCTGGCGCCTTCCATGCCGGGGAACTGCTTGTAAGCCGCCATGGCGGGCAAGATGTTGCCGCCGGTGGCAATCTCGATGTTGTAGCGCTTCAGTTCCAGATCAGCGATCTTGAACGGGTTGCCGGCACCGGCCCAGATGATCCAGATGACTTTGCGACCCGGCTGGTCTTTGAGCTTGTCGATCAGACGCTGAGCACCGGCGGTGAAGTCGGTGGTGTTGGTCGGCAGGTATTCCTCGTGCACGATCTTGGCGTTCTTCACCGCCTCCTTGAACGCCTTCACGCCGTCACGGCCGAACGCATAGTCTTGCGCCAGCGTGGCAATCGTGGTGCCGGCTTTGTCCAGCGCCACCGCGTTCGAAATGGCGTCTTGTGAGCTGTTGCGCCCAGTGCGGAAGATGTATTTGTTCCACTTGTCACCGGTGATGGAGTCGGCCACGGCGGGCTCCACCAACAAAATCTTTTTGTACTCTTCGGCCACCGGCAACATGGCCAGTGCCACACCCGAGCCGGTCGGGCCAATGGCAATGTCGGCCTTGTCGTCGGCGTAGGCGGCGGCCAGCTGGGCCCGGCCCACATCGGGCTTGAACTGGCTGTCTTTCTCGATCACCACCAGCTTCTTGCCATTGACCTCCATGGTGCCGGCTGTGGCGTAGCTCAGGCCCATCATCAACCCGGTGTGGGTCTGCTTGGCGTAGGCCTCCAGCGGACCGGTTTTGTCGTACACGTGGGCGATGCGGATTTCGCCCGACTTGGATTGGGCAAAGCCGAGCGTGGCCGTGCAGGCGAGCGCAATGACCGCAAGGCGGCGGGTGGTGTGTGTCATGTCTTGTCTCCTGGGTTTGAACAATCACAGCGCCGAGCGCCGCAAACCGTACCTTGCACACTTTGTGCCAGCTCGTTAAGCCATTGATTTAAAAGGGATTCGCTCTGTAATCTCTCAAAATTCGTCTGCTATTCAGACAATCCAAACCCAGCAATACGCCTGTTTTTCAGACACTTGACTGGTATTCAGACACTTCACCCATGCTCGCCAAGCGGTCGTAAAAGCTCGCCCGCGAAATGCCGAGCAGCTTGGCCGCGGCGGTGCGGTTGCCTTGGGTGTGCGCCAGCGCCGCCCGAATGGCCTGCCGCTCCAGCTCGGCAATCTGCTCGGGCAATGGGCGCGGTGCGGCAGCCGCGCCCGGGGTTTTGGTGGTGTGGGCCGTGCCGGCTTCGGGTGCCGGCAGCGCGGCCAGCGCGGGAAGGCCGGCTTCTTGCAGCACCGCGGCCACCTGCGCGGCTTCGATGTGGTGCGAGTCGCTGCGCAGGGCCAACTGCTCCAGCACATTGCGCAACTCGCGAATGTTGCCGCGCCAGGCTTGCGCCGCCAGCATGGCCTGCGCGTCGGGGGCCAGTTCGAGCTGCGGGCCGCCACCGCGCGCCGCAATGTCTTCGCCCAGCGCCTCGATCAGCAGCGCGATGTCGTCCCGGCGCTCGCGCAACGGCGGCACGCGAACCGGCAACACATTGAGCCGGTAATAAAGGTCTTCACGGAACGTGCCCTCGCGCACCATCTGCTGCAAGTCGCGCGACGTGGCCGCCACCACCCGCACGTCAAAGCGCACCAGCTTGTTCGAGCCCAGCGGCTCCACCTCGCCTTCTTGCAAGGCACGCAGCAACTTCACCTGAACCGACATGGGCATGTCGCCCAGCTCATCCAGAAACAGGGTGCCGCCGTCGGCCAGCTTGAACTTACCGTCGCGGCCCTTTTTGTCGGCACCGGTGTAGGCACCGGGGGCCACGCCAAAAAACTCGGCCTCCAGCAAGGCGTCGGGCACGGCGGCCATGTTCACGCTCACAAACGGGCGGCCCGCGCGCGGCGACGCCGCATGAATGGCGTGGGCCAGCAGCTCTTTGCCGGTGCCGGTTTCGCCCAGCAGCAGCACCGGGCTGGTCGACTGTGCCGCGCGCCGCGCCTGGCGCTTCACTTCCAGCGCAGGCGGGCTGCTGCCCACGAAGCTGGCAAAGGTGTACTTGGTGCGGCGCTGGCTGGCCAGTTCGCGCCGGGCATCGTTCAGGTCTTGTTCCAGCCGGGCAAACTTGGTGATCAGCGGCTGCAAGGTGGTTTCGGGGTGGTCAAACAGCACAATGCCCAGCACCCCGATGACTTCGCCCGCGTCGTCGCGCAGCGGGATGCGGCTGACCCCAAACGTGCCCGCCTGGTTGTCCAGCAGATCGATCAAAATCGGTTTGCCGGTGGCCAACACTTGGTGCATCAGCGTGTTTTGCACCACGCTAGAGACCGGATGGCCGACAAAATCCTCTTCCCGATCAAAGCCCAGCGCCGGCAAAAATCGGCGGTACTGGTCGTTGATCCAGACCACACGGGCGTTGCGGTCCACCAGCATCATGCCCTCGCTGGCGTTGGCAAACAGGTCAAACATGGACCTCGCAGCCAGCTCCAGAATGCTCTGCGCGTCGCGGGGGAGTCGGTTGTCGGCGTTCATGAAGGCATGGTACCCCCCGCAGCGCTGCGCGCTTACCCCCCAGGGGGCGATGCGTGTGGCCCGGCAAAGCCGGTTCCACCGCATCCTGGCTCTACGCTTTGCGGTGCCAAGCCAACAAACGTGGCGTCACCAGCACCAGCACCACAATGGCCAGCAGCGTGGCCGACATGGGGCGTTCGAAAAACACCGCCGCACTGCCCTCCCCGATCGACATGGCGTTGCGGAACTGCGCCTCGGCCAGCGGGCCAAGAATCAGACCCACGATCACCGGCGCAGTGGGAAAGTCAAAGCGTCGCAGCGCCACGCCCACCAGCGCCAGGCCGAACATCACGAATAGGTCGAAACTGCTCTGGCGCATGCCGTAAACGCCGACCGTGGCAAAGATCAGGATGCCGGCGTAGAGCGGTGCCTTGGGGATCTTCAGCAGCTTGACCCACAGGCCAACCATCGGCAGGTTGAGCACAAGCAGCATCACGTTACCAATGTAGAGCGAAGCGATCAGCGCCCAGACCAGCGCAGACGAGGTCTGGAACAGCTGGGGGCCAGCGTTGATGCCGTAGTTCTGCAGCGCGCTCAGCAAAATGGCGGCCGTGACCGACGTGGGAATGCCCAGCGTGAGCAATGGCACGAGGGTGGCCGTCACGGCCGCGTTGTTGGCGGCTTCGGGGCCGGCCACGCCTTCGATGGCGCCGGTGGTGCCGAATTCCTTTTTGTTCTCCGGGTCTGCCAGCTTGCGCTCGGTCGCGTAGCTCAGAAAGGTGGGAATCTCGGAACCGCCCGCAGGGATGGTGCCGAACGGAAAGCCAATGAAGGTGCCGCGCAACCAGGCGGGCCACGAGCGTTTCCACTCGCTGCGCGTCATGTGCGCCCGGTTCATCTTGTTCAGGCTGGCCTCGCTCTTGCCTTCATAGAGCGCGTTGTAAAGCGCCTCGGTCACAGCAAACAGACCCACCGCCACCAGCACCACTTCAACGCCGTCCATGAACTCGATGACGCCGCCGGTGTAACGCACCTGGCCGGTGATCTGGTCCATGCCCACCAGGCCCAGTGCGAGGCCGAAAAACAGCGCTGTGATGCCGCGCAGCGTGCTCTGCCCCAGCACCGCGCTCACCGTGGTGAAGGCCAGCAGCATCAAGCAGAAATACTCGGGCGGCCCCAGCTTGACGGCAAACTCGGCCAGGAAGGGCGCGAACAGCGTGACCAGAATGGTGGCGATGGTGCCGGCCACGAAAGAGCCGATGGCCGAGGTGGCCAGCGCCGCACCTGCGCGCCCGTTCTTGGCCATCTTGAAGCCTTCAAGCGCGGTCACCATGGTGCCGGTTTCACCGGGGGTGTTGAGCAAAATGGAGGTGGTCGAGCCGCCGTACATGGCACCGTAATAAATGCCAGCGAAGAAGATCATGGAGGCGGTGGCCTCCACCTGCCCGGTGATGGGGAGCAACATGGCCACCGTGACGGCCGGGCCCAAGCCGGGGAGCACGCCAATGGCGGTGCCCAGCGCACAGCCGGCCAGCGCCCACAGCAGATTGATGGGGGTGCCCGCCGTGGCAAAGCCGCCCAGCAGGTTGTTCCAGAGATCCAACATGGTGAATGCCTTTCAGGTCCGTCGTGCAGATCAGAGCCAGCCGGTACCCGTGAGGCCCGGCAGGTTGACGGCAAGGAATTTGGTGAACAGCCAGAAGGTGGGCGCCGAAATCAGCATGCCGATCACCACGTCTTTCACGGTCTGCATGGCATGGCCTGCGGGCTTGCCTTCGCTGATGCGCAAACCGCGCACCGCCAGCGTGAAACACAGCGCACAGCTCAGCACGAAACCGATCGTGGTGATGAGCGCCGCGTTGCCCAGAATGCCCGCCGACACCCAAGCCATGGCGCGCCAGTCGCCGCGGGCGGCACCCGAGGGCTCGGGCATGTTGCGAAAACCGCCGGTGCGCACTTCCCAGATCAACAACACGCCGCACAACCCCATGGCGGCCGCCACCACCCAAGGCAAGAAATTCGGGCCTACGCCGGCGTAGCCCGCGTCCGACGGGATATTGGCCGCGCCGTAGGCGAGCCCGGCGGCGAGCAACACGGCAGCCATGCCCAGGGCCAGCTGGCCCGGGCGGTGGTCTGCGCCTGCGGCTGGGTGGGGGGAACCGGTGGTGTTCATGTGCATCTCCAAAAAAACAAGGCCGCGACAACAGGTGCCGCGGCCGGTTGGCAGCGCGTTGTCAGCGCGCGGCGGCGTCAGGCCATGCCGGCGCGCACCATGGTGGCCCGCAGGCTGGAAAAATCACGGTCCACGAACTCGTCAAACGCCTTGCCGGTCAGCAGCGCGGGGGTCCAGTTGTTCTTGACCAGCGCGTCTTGCCAGGCTTTGCTCTTCGTGGCCTTGACCACGCGTGCGGTCAGCTCGTCGCGCTGGGCTGGGGTCAGGCCGGCGGCACCAAACACGCCGCGCCAGTTGCCAATCTCCACGCCAATGCCCTGCTCCTTGAGCGTGGGAACGTCGATGCCCTTGACGCGCTGGCCCGACGTGATACCCACAGCTTGCATCTTGCCCGCCTCGATGTACTGCTGGAACTCACTGAAGCCGCTGCCGCCGATGGTCACGTTGCCACCCAAAATGGCCGCAACCGCCTCACCACCGCCCCGGAACGGAACGTAGTTGATCTTGGATGCGGGCACCCCTACCGACTGGGCAATCTGGGCCGCAGCGATGTGTTCGGTGGAGCCACGCGAACCACCACCCCACTTGACGCTGCCCGGGTCCTTCTTGAGTTGTTCCACCACATCCTTCATGGTCTTGAAGGGCGAGTTGGCCGGCAGTACAAACACGTTGTACTCGGTGGTCAGACGGGCGATGGGTGTGAGCTGCGTGATCGACACAGGCGGCTTGCCGGTGATGATGCCGCCCAACATGACAGCACCCATCACCATCAGCGCATTCGGGTCGCCCTTGTTGGCGTTGTAGAACTGGGCAAGACCGATGGCACCGGCAGCACCACCCTTGTTTTCAAACGTGACCGAGTCAGCCGACTTGGCCTCGCGAAGGGCTTCGCCCAGCGCACGGCCGGTGCTGTCCCAGCCACCGCCCGGGTTGGCCGGAATCATCATTTTCAGATTGGCATTGGCCCAGGCCACATTGGGCAGGGCACCAGCGGCGGCCAGTGCGGCCAAAGATTTCAGAAAGGTATCGCGACGCATACTTGTCTCCTTGTTGAATGGACCTGTGCATCTTCCTGTCTGGCGCTGTCAATCGGCTGTCGAACGACCTGGGATAAACCCTGCTTTTCGTGCCACCCGCAGCGGCCATGCCCCGGCCCACATGCATGCTGCTGCACGCACAACCCACCGATAATTGCGCGACGATGAAACTGCTGCTCATTGAAGACAACCCGGCCATGCAGACCACGCTGCAGCGGTCGCTGGCACGCCGCGGCATTCAAGTGATTACGTGTTCCGACGGCGCCCGCGCATTGGCCCTGTGGCAGGCCAGCCTGCCCGACGCGGTGCTGCTGGACCTGAGCCTGCCTGGCCGCGACGGCTTGCTGGTGCTGGGCGATGCGCGAGCGGCAGGCCTCACCACACCCGTCATCATCCTCACCGCACGCGGCACCGTGGGCGACCGCATCATTGGCCTCAACACCGGGGCCGACGACTACCTACCCAAGCCCTTTGACCTCGACGAGCTCGAAGCCCGCGTGCGCGCCCTGGTGCGCCGCGCCAGCGGCAGCGCAGAAGCGCAAAACAGCGCGCCCGCCAAGCCGGTCGTGTGGTGCGGCATGCACCTGGACAAAGACAGCGGCGCCGCTTACTTCAACGGTGAACCGCTGGAACTCGCACCGCGCGAGCTGGCCCTACTGCGCGCGGTGCTGGGCAAACCAGGCCACGCCATTGCCAAAGAGCGCTTGTTTGAACTGGTGTTCCCAGGCCAAAGCCAGGTCCAGCCAGAAGCCATTGAGGTGGTGGCCTACCGCCTGCGCAAAAAAATTGCGCACACCGGCGCGCAGCTCGTCACGCTGCGCGGCCTGGGCTACCTGCTCAAGGCGGGGGTCTGATGGCATCGGATGGCGCTTCGGTCACTGCGCGCCCTGGCGCCGCGTGTGGAGAAACGCGGCCCAGCTCATTGCGGCGCACCCTGCTGCTGGGCATTCTGCTGCCGGTGTTCGGCTTTGTGCTGATCAACACCGTGGTGCTGTACCGCCAGGCACTGACCGCCGCCGACACCGCCTACGACCGCACCCTGCTGGCCACCGCCAAGTCGCTCGGCGAACAGCTGGAGGTGGTGAGCAACGGGGGTGAACCCCGCGTCAAATCGTCTGTGCTCTATTCCGCGCTGGAAGCCTTTGAGGCCGACAACCGCAGCCGCCTGTTTTACCGCGTCAGCGGCTTTTCAGGCGAGCTGGTGTCTGGCTTTGAAGACCTTCCCCGCTGGCGCGAAAACCTGCCCGCCCAAAAAATTTACGCGGCACTCGTGCATTTTTACGACGACGAATACCGGGGCGTGCCCGTGCGCATGGCCGTGCTGCTGCAACCGGTGTCCGGCCTGGGTGGCCAGGGCATGGCCACCATTCAGGTGGCCGAGACGCTGGAACTGCGGGAAACCCTGGCCAGACAGATTTTGCTGGACACCCTTTGGCGGCAAGCGGTGCTGGTGATCGTGATTGCCTTGGTGGTGGTGCTGGTGGTGCAGCGCGCCACGCGCCCCGTGCGTGCGCTCAGCCACGCGCTGGGTGCCCGCAGCGACAACGACCTGGCGCCTCTACCCACCGCCGGCGCACCGCGCGAATTGCTGCCACTGCTGGACGCCACCAACCAGCACATGCAGCGCCTGGCCCATTTGCTGGCACACCAGAAAAGGTTTGTGCGAGACACCTCGCACCAGTTGCGCACACCGCTGGCGGTGCTCAAGGTGCAGGTGCAGTCGGCATTGCGCGGCGACATCGGGCCCATGCAGGCCTTTGAAGAAATCGGGCACACGGTCGAACGGGCCAACGAGCTGGCCAATCAGATGCTGGCGCTGGCCAAGGTGGAGCAACTGCGCGAAGACCACACCACACCCCGCACCGATTGGGCCGACGTGGTGCGCGATGTGGCGCTCGACCTGTCGGCCCTGATCGCCGAGCGCTCGCTCGATTTTTCGCTCGACACCTCGCCAGCGCCCGTGCGCTCACACCTGTGGGCGCTGCGCGAACTGAGCCGCAACTTGCTGCACAACGCCATCAAGAACACCCCCGAAGGCTCGCGCCTGGCGGTGTCGCTGGTGCGGGACGCGCGCACCGCGGCGCTCACCATCAGCGACAGCGGCCCCGGCATTTCACCCACCCTGCGCGAGCGCCTGTTTGAGCCTTTTGCCACCGAAACAGGTGCTGGCTCGGCCAGCACCGGCTCCGGCCTGGGACTGGCCATTTGCCTGGGCATCGTGCGCTCACTGGGCGGCAGCATCGAGCTGACCAACCGCGTGGCAAACGCCAAGGTCAAAGGCCTGGACGCGACCGTGCGCCTGCCCTTGGCCCGTGAAGCTGCCTAACCCACAAGCCCAACCCAGAAACCCACCAACGCGCCCCACATGCACAGCGACAACACATCCGCCAAGGTTCGCCTCGACAAGTGGTTATGGGCGGCCCGCTTCTACAAAACACGCAGCCTCAGTGCCGAAGAGATCGACAAAGGCCGGGTCCGGCTCAATGGCCAGCTGGCCAAACCCTCACGCGATGTGAAACCCGGCGACGTGCTGGAGCTGCGCATCGGCCCGGTGGTGAGAACCGTGGTTGTGCGTGCGCTCAGCGGCGTGCGCGGCCCTGCGCCGGTGGCGGCCTTGCTCTACGAAGAAACCGCTGAATCCATTGACCTGCGGGCGGCCGCGGCCGAACAGCGGCGGCTGGCACCCGAACCCGCCCAGAGCCTGAGCCAGGGCCGCCCCACCAAACGCGACCGGCGCGACCTGGACCAGCTGAGCGACGGCAAGGCCCGAGGCGAATGGAACGCGCGCTGGAGCGCTTCGCTGGACGAATGAGCCGGTCAGGCTTTCCGCAGACCCAGCCACATGACTGTGGCCACCACGAGCAAGCCCCCCGCCACCTGCACTGGCGCAATGGTCTGACCCAAAATGGCCCAGGCCAGCACCAGCGCAAAAATGGGCTCGATGTTCATGATCGCGGAGTTGCCCACCACACCCAGGCGCGGCAGCACGGTAAACATGATGGTGAAGGCGGTGCCGTACAGCACCGTCAAACCCAACAGCCCCCACCAGCCCGGCGCGGCCACCGGCAAGTGAAAACCACCCTGCACGCCCACGCCAGCCAGCGCCAGCACAGCCACAATGCCCATGGTGCTGGCGGTGCGCAAGCGGCCATCCAGGTCGGCCGTTTCGTGCTGCGTCAGTACCAGAGCCAAGCCAAACGTGGCTGCTGCGGCAAGCGCAAACGCAACACCGGCACCGATATCACGCCAATGGCCCGAAGCGCCCAGGCCGGATGAAGCCCCCAGAACATCCAGCGCCAGTGCCAGGCCCACAAGCATCACCGGCATGGCACGCACCACCGCAACCGGTGGCCGCTGGCCGTACACCAGACGCGCCCACAGCGCGGTCCAGAGTGGATAGGTATTGAAAGCCAGCAGCGCCAGCGCCACCGGCAAGCGCGCCACCGCGGAATACAGACACAGGCTTTGCACCCCCACGAGCAAGCCCATGGCTGGCAACGCTTTGCGGTGGCGCGCAGTCAGCTTGATAGGCACGCGGTAAACGCGCAACAAGATGGCCACCACCAGCGCTGTCATCCCACTGCGAAACACCACGGCCGTGGACACATCCACGCCATGGTCAAACGCCATGCGGGCCGCCACATGGTTCGCGCCCATCATGAACGCAATCAGCAACAAGGTGGCAAACGCCTTGCCCGAGAGGGCGGCAACAGGAGATGGAGTACGCATTCGGGCATTGTCGAACAAGTGGCGAGACGACCTGTCGCGGTGGCATCAAAGCGGGGGAAGATTTCAAACCGACAGGCATCGAAGCCCGGAGAGCACCGAACCGCAACGCATGGCGGCCAAGAAAAAAACCCGTCCACATCAAAAATGTGAACGGGTTTTTAAACAGTGGCGGAGCGAGAGGGATTCGAACCCTCGATGAGGCTCTACACCCCATACTCCCTTAGCAGGGGAGCACCTTCGGCCACTCGGTCATCGCTCCGAAGCTCGTATTATGCCTCAGTTTGCAGCCGCTTCAGCGCCGCATCCCAATTGAAAAAACAGGGTAGCGCCACCCTGGGCCCAACCGAGCCACGCTCAAAGCCCGGCCGTGCGTGACAGCGAATGGTTGAGCTTTTTCACACGCCACACCCAGCGCCCTGAAAACGGCGCTTTCGCGCGATGACCAGCCCACCTTGAATACAGAGGCTGCGTCGCTGCGAACATTGAAGACCGCCACAGGCTGCTGATAAACAGCCTGTCGTTGCGTTTTGATGAAGCTCACCCCGAGTTCATTGCCCTCCACCTGCTGACCAGCTCCCGCCAACCCGCTGCTCAGCGCAGGCATGTTCTTCGCCGCAACGGGATGGATCATGGTGCTTCGGCTCTGGCCGTGGCCGTCATCGCCTGGCATCTGGGTCAACCCGCTCGGGCCTCAAGCTGGGCGAGCAAACCCAGTTTCAGATTGACGCGATGGCGGCCAAACCACAAGGCGCTGCCGGCTCGTCTGACATCAAGTCCAGCTTGCACCTGATCACCGGCGTGTTCCGCTGCGCCGGCGAAGACACCAGCAAGGCGCTGGGCAACAAGCACGAACTGAACCTGCAGCTGGCCACGACCACCGTAGGCATTCGCGGCACCGATTTCTGGAGCGTGACCGACGCCGAACACGACGCGGCGTGCGTGTTTGACGACCACGTGGCGGAGCAATGCGAAGCAAAACCCGAAATGGCCCTGAACCAACCCGGTGCGTTTTGGGTGGTCTTCACCGGTCAGCCAGGGAAGCCCTCCGGCCAGGCCTCGCCAGACCAGCTGGCCACCTGCGAAGACGCAGAAGCGTGCGGGCACGGCTGCAGGCCCACACCGATCTGAAGGTGACCCAGGGCCGGGTCGCGCTGGTGGCCGACTGAACCTCACACGCGCCAAGCGACTCCCCTCGCCCACCACTTGGCTGGGGCTGTCAAAGGATCAGCTGTTGAGCTGCGACCAAGCCTTGTCCAGCCGTTTCACGCTCACCGGCTGGGGCGTGCGCAGCTCTTGCGCAAAGAAGCTCACGCGCAGTTCTTCCAGCAGCCAGCGAAGTTCTTGCAGGCGCGCGTCTTGCACACCCTTGCGCTCCGCCACCAGGCGCCAAAAGCGTTGGTCTTGCGGGCGCAGCTCGGCCAGCTTGGCGGCGTCGCGCGCCGGGTCGGCGCGCAGCTTGTCCAGCCGCAGCTGCACGGCTTTCAGGTAGCGGGGAAAGTGCTGCAATTGCGTATAAGGCGTGCTCAGCAGAAAGCGCTTGGGCACCAGGCGTTGCAGTTGCTGGGCCACATCGGTGGCCACGTCGGCTGGCGGGCGGCTGTCTTGTAGCTTGCGGGTGGCTACGGCGTATTCGGTCAATATCAACCCGGCATTGCGCGCAATCTCGGTCGAGATCAAGGTGAGCCGGCCCCGGCCCTCGTCCACCCGCTTCTTGAACGCTGCTTCGTCGGTGGGCAGCGGTTCGGCTAAAAAGGCGCGGTCCAATGCCAGTCCAATGATCTGGCTGCGCAGCTCTTCCAGCGTGCCTCCACCCGAGCCGCTGTCGGTCTTGCCGACCTGCATGTAGGCGGTGGCCATGGTCATCAGCCCGGGCAAGTTCTTTTCCAGGTACTTCAGTGCGTCCTTGATCTGCAGCGCAAACAGGCGGCGCAAGCCTTCGCGGTGGCGCGCCATGGCCACCTCCGGCTCGTCAAACACCTCAATGGCCACGGCATCGCCCAGGTCCATGAGCGCCGGAAAGCCGATCAGCGTCTGCCCGCCTTTGCGGATCTCCATCAGCTCGGGCAGCTCGCCAAAGCTCCAGCTGGTGTAGCGCTGGGCGGCGCCAGCGGGTGCGGCTGGCACTTCAGCGGCTGCGCGGCGCGCACCGCCTGCGCTGGCTGGGGCCGGCACCGCCTTGGGCTCGGGCGGCGCCGGGCGCAGGCTCTCCAGCTTGAGCGAAGCCAGCGCCTGGAACGCACCGCGCGCCTGCCCGCCCAGTTCGGCCTTCAGCCCCGCCAGGCTGCGGCCCTGGCCCAGTTGGCGGCCATGTTCGTCCACCACGCGCAGGTGCATGAAGTGGTGCGGTGTGAGCATGTCCACCTTGATGTCGTTGCGCACGATGTCGAGTTGCGTCGCTTCGCGCACCAGCTTCAACAGCGCATCCATCAGGTTGCCGGCACCAAACACCGCGGGCTCGGTGAGCGCGGTGGCAAAGCGCTCGGCCGTGGCTGGCAGGGGGACCAGGCGCGAGCGCGGGCGCTGGTGCAGGGTTTTCAGCAGCGCCAGCAGCTTGTCTTTCAACATCCCGGGCACCAGCCAGTCGCAGCGGTCTTCGCTCACCTGGTTGAGCGCGAAGATTGGCACCGTCACGCTCAGGCCGTCGCGCGCATCGCCGGGCTCGTGCAGGTAGGTGCAGGCGCAGTCCACCCCGCCCAGGCGCAGCGTTTTGGGAAACGCTTGCGTGGTGATGCCTGCCGCCTCGTGGCGCATCAGCTCTTCTTTGGTCAGCAGCAGCAGCTTGGGGTTGAGCCGCTGGGCGTCTTTGTACCAGCGCTCAAAACTGGCGCCGCTGCACACCTCGGCCGGTATTTGCGCGTCGTAAAACGCAAAAATCAGCTCATCGTCCACCAGCACGTCCTGGCGGCGCGACTTGTGTTCCAGCTCGGCCACCTGCTTCACCAGTTTCTGGTTGGCGGCCAGAAACGGCAAGCGCGTTTCCCATTCGCCGGCCACCAGCGCTTCGCGAATGAAGATCTCGCGCGCGCCCACTGGGTCCACCCGGCCGTAGTCGGTACGGCGGTTGTGGTAAATCACCAGGCCGTAGAGCGTGGCGCGTTCCAGCGCCGTCACTTGCGCCGCCTTCTTCTCCCAATGCGGGTCAAGTAACTGCTTCTTGATCAGGTGGCTGCCCACCTGCTCCAGCCACTGCGGCTCGATGGACGCGATGCCGCGGCCAAACAGGCGCGTGGTTTCCACCAGCTCGGCACAAACGATCCAGCGCCCGGGCTTCTTGCTCAGGTTCGCGCCGGGGTGCCGGTAAAACTTGATGCCACGCGCGCCCAGGTACCAGTCCTCAGCCTCGTTTTTCTGGCCGATGTTGCCGAGCAGGCCCGAGAGCATGGCGAGGTGCAGCTGTTCATAGCTCGCCGGCTGCGTGTTGAGCGTCCACTTGTGTTCGGCCACCACGGTGTGCAACTGGGTGTGGATGTCGCGCCATTCGCGTACCCGGCGCACGTTGACGAAGTTCTCGCGCAGCAGGTTTTCGTATTGCCGGTGGCTGAGCTTGTGGTCCTTGCCATGCCCGCCTTTGGTGTCGTCCAGCCACTTCCAGAGCTTGAGGGTGCCGCTGAACTCGCTCTTTTCGTCGTCGAACTTGGCATGTGCCTGGTCGGCCTGGGCCTGTTTGTCCATCGGGCGGTCGCGAACGTCCTGCACGCTCAGGGCCGAGGCAATCACCATCACCTCGTCCAGCGCGCCGCGCCGCTGCGCCTCCAAAATCATGCGGCCCACGCGCGGGTCCAGCGGCAGGCGCGAGAGCGTCTGGCCAATCGGCGTGAGTTCGTTGGCCTCGTCCACCGCGCCCAGTTCGGAGAGCAGCTGGTAGCCGTCGACGATGGCGCGCTTTTGCGGCGGTTCGATGAACGCAAATTCTTCCACCGCGCCCAGGCGCAGCGCCTTCATGCGCAGGATCACACCCGCGAGCGAGCTGCGCAGGATCTCCGGGTCGGTAAAGGCCGGGCGGCCGTTAAACCCCGCCTCGTCGTACAGGCGAATGCAAATACCGTCGGCCACACGGCCGCAACGCCCGGCGCGCTGGTTGGCCGCCGCCCGGCTGATGGGTTCAACCATCAGCTGCTCGACCTTCTGGCGGAAGCTGTAGCGCTTCACGCGCGCGGTGCCAGCGTCGATCACGTAGCGGATGCCCGGCACGGTGAGCGAGGTTTCGGCCACATTGGTCGAGAGCACGATGCGCCGGCCGCTGTGGTCCTGGAAGATGCGGTCCTGCTCGGCCTGCGAGAGACGCGCAAACAAGGGCAGCACTTCGGCATTGCGCAGCGTCGAGATGTGGCTGAGGTGCTTGCGCAGGTGGTCCGTGGCTTCGCGGATTTCGCGCTCGCCCGGCAGAAAAATGAGAATGTCGCCGCCCTGCGGTGTGCGCCACAACTCGTCCACGCCATCGGCGATTGCGTTGTTGAGGTCGTATTCGCGACTTTCTTCAAAAGGCCTGTAACGCACCTCGACTGGAAACGTGCGCCCAGAGACCTGGATCACCGGAGCCGGGCCGCGTTTTGAGGCGAAGTACTGCGCAAAGCGGTCCGCGTCGATGGTGGCCGAAGTCACCACCACCTTCAGGTCGGGCCGGCGCGGCAGCAGCTGGCGCAGGTAACCGAGCAGAAAATCGATGTTCAGGCTGCGCTCGTGCGCCTCGTCAATGATGATCGTGTCGTAGGCGCGCAGGTCGGGGTCGGTCTGGGTTTCGGCCAGCAAGATGCCGTCGGTCATGAGCTTGACGGACGCGTCCTTGCTCAGCCGGTCCTGGAAACGCACCTTGAAACCCACCACCTCGCCCAGCGGGGTTTTCAGCTCTTCGGCAATGCGCCTGGCCACGCTGCTGGCGGCAATGCGGCGCGGCTGGGTGTGGCCAATCATCTGCGGGCGCTGGCCCGGCTTGGCGTTGAGCTTGCCGCGCCCCATCTGCAGCGCAATCTTGGGCAGCTGCGTGGTCTTGCCCGAGCCAGTTTCCCCGCAAACGATGACCACCTGGTGCTCGCGCATGGCCGCCTCTATCTCGTGGCGGCGCGCAGAGACCGGGAGGGACTCGGGAAATTCGATAAACAAAGGCGTAGAGGACAAGGGCACAACTTCAGTCAAAATCAGGCGACCGGTGATTATCCGCGCCCGACCCCTTCCCTGCCCGCCAGCCCGCCCGACCTGCCCGCCCACATGTCCAACGTCTTCAATTTCACCTTCGTGCCCTGGTTTCGCTCGGTGGCGCCCTATATCCACAAACTGCGCGGCAGCACCGTGGTGGTGGGCGTGGCGGGTGAGGCCATTGCGGCGGGCAAGCTGCCTTTGATCGCGCAAGACCTGGCGCTGATCCAAAGCATGGGGGTGGAAATTGTGCTGGTGCACGGCTTTCGGCCCCAGGTGAACGAACAGCTGCACGCCAAGGGCCACACGCCCAAATACTCGCACGGCATGCGCATCACCGATTCGGTGGCTTTGGACTGCGCCCAGGAAGCCGCAGGCCAGCTGCGCTACGAAATTGAAGCGGCATTCAGCCAAGGCCTGCCCAACACGCCCATGGCCGGCGCCACTGTGCGGGTGATTTCAGGCAACTTTGTCACCGCCAGGCCCGTGGGACTGGTAGACGGAGTGGACTTTCAGCATTCGGGCCTGGTGCGCAAGATCGACACCGAAGGCATTCAGCGCACGCTGGACATGGGCGCGCTGGTGCTGCTGTCGCCGTTTGGCTTCTCGCCCACCGGCGAAGCCTTCAACCTGACCATGGAAGACGTGGCCACCTCGGTGGCCGTGGCGCTGCAGGCCGACAAGCTGATGTTTTTGACCGAGGTCCCGGGCATCCGCGTGGACGCCATCGACCCGACCAGCGAGATCGACACCGAGCTGCCCCTGGCCGCCGCCAAAACCATGCTGGCCGCCCTGCCTGCCGCCACCCAGCCCACCGACACCGCGTTCTATTTGCAGCACTGCATACGCGCCTGCGAAGGCGGCGTGGAGCGCAGCCACATCCTGCCGTTTGCGGTAGACGGTGCGCTGCTGCTGGAGATTTACACCCACGACGGCATTGGCACCATGATCGTGGACGAGAAGCTGGAAAGCGTGCGCGAGGCCACCATGGACGACGTGAGCGGCATCGTGGCGCTGATCGAGCCGTTCGAAAAAGACGGCACACTGGTCAAGCGCGACCGCACCGAAATTGAACGCGATGCGGGCTACTACACCATCATCGAACACGACGGCGTGATCTTCGGTTGCGCAGCGCTCTACCCCTACCCCGAGGCCCGCACCGGCGAAATGGCCGCGCTCACCGTGTCGCCCGACACGCAGAGCCAGGGTGACGGTGAACGCCTGCTCAAGCGCATCGAGGTGCGCGCGAAGGCACAAGGCTTGCAAAGCATTTTTGTGCTCACCACACGCACCATGCACTGGTTCATCAAGCGCGGGTTCGTGCAGGTCAACCCCGACTGGCTGCCCGAGGCGCGCAAGCGCAAGTACAACTGGGACCGCAAAAGCCAGGTGCTGGTGAAGAAGCTGACGTAAGCCGGGCATGCAACAGGCCCTGTTGCAGGGCGCATTGCAGCGCCCACTTGATCAACATCAAACCGGTGCCCCGACCTTTGTCGATACTGGTGTGTTGTGTGACAGAAGGACGAACACCTCATGACCGAACGAGCCAGCCCCAACGCCCCCGCTGCCAACGCCGCCGCGTCAGCCACCAAACCTGCGGCCAAACCGCGTATGCAGCGTGCGGCCCAACCGGCGGCGCTTGCCCCGCGCCGGGCTGCGGCGGCTTCAAAGCCCAAACCCCAGGCGACCGCACCCAGCCTGCCGACTGAGAAGCCACGCCGCGTGGCGCTGGGCGACACCAGCGGCACCAGCCAGCCCCAAAAGATCCGGAAAAACACCGTCTCACGGGCCGTGGCTTCGCGCCAGGCCGCCCAGTTGGCCGCCGTGCAAGACATTCTTTCGCGCACCGACAACAGCCAAACATACAAAGCCGAGTCGCTGCGCGCCATTCTGGAAGGCGCCGCGCCGGACGACGCCAAAGCCATCCGCCGGCTGCTGAAGCAAGAAACGCAGGTGGTGCGCAGCGAAGCCAAGGCCCAGGTCAAGCCCGACGAGGCCCTGGCCGCCGACTGGCGCAGCGGCGCCTACCCCTACAAAAACCTGCTGTCGCGCCGGGTGTATGAGTCACAAAAATACCTGCTGCAAGTAGAACTGCTCAAGCTGCAAGCCTGGGCCAAAGAAACTGGACAGCGCATCGTGATCTTGTTTGAGGGGCGCGACGCAGCCGGCAAGGGCGGCACCATCAAACGCATGATGGAACACCTGAACCCGCGCGGCGCGCGCGTGGTGGCGCTGGAAAAACCGAGCGAGGTGGAGCGCGGCCAATGGTACTTTCAGCGCTATGTGCAGCACCTGCCCACGGCCGGCGAGATCGTGCTGTTCGACCGCAGCTGGTACAACCGCGCCGGCGTGGAGCGCGTCATGGGTTTTTGCAGCGACGACGAATACCAGGAGTTCATGCGCCAGGCACCGCAGTTTGAACGCCAACTGGTGCGCAGCGGTGTGCACCTCATCAAGTTCTGGTTTTCGGTGAGCCGCAGCGAACAGCGCCGCCGCTTCAAGGAGCGCAAGGCACACCCGCTCAAGCAGTGGAAACTGAGCCCCATTGACCTGGCTTCGCTGGACAAGTGGGACGACTACACCAAGGCCAAGGAAGCCATGTTTTTCGAGACCGACACGGCAGATTCGCCATGGACCGTGATCAAGAGCGACTGCAAGAAGCGCGCACGCCTCAACGCCATGCGCTACCTGCTGCAAAAGCTGCCCTACACCAACAAAGACCCGAAAAACATTGGCGCGCTGGACTCGCTCATTGTGGGCCGAGCCCATGTGGTGTACGAGCGCGGTGAGCGCCCAGGCAGCGCCATCCTCTGACGCCAATCGCGGTCGGCTTCAGCGCAAAGGGCGCCGAAACCACAGCACGGCGGCCAGCAGCGCAATGGCGGAGAAATACAGGAAAGACCAGTTCGCAATCGACAGGCCCAGAAAGGTCCAGTCGATTTCAGAACAGTCGCCACTGCCTTTGAAGATCATGGGAATGGCGCGTTTGAGCGGGAACGACTCGATCATGCCGAAAAAGTCGCGGCCACAGCTCAACACCTCGGGCGGGTTCCACTGCAGCCAGCTTTGACGCGCCGCCACGAAAGCGCCAAACACCGCCAAACCCGCCATGAGCCACAGCGCCGTGTGGCGCGCACCGCGCTGCGGCAGCACCGCAGCCACACCAGCCACCACCGCCACCAGAATCAGCGCATAGCGCTGCACGATGCACATGGGGCAAGGCTCTAGCCCCACCGCATGCTGCAGATACAAGCCGAAGGCCAGCATGGCGGCGCTGCCCAGCGCCACCAAGCCCAGTAGCTGGCGAGGAAAACGTTCAAAAACAGACGGGGTAACGGTCGGAATCGTGGGGATCAAGTCAGTGTCCTTGCAGGAATACGCGGGCCTTTCGCGGCGAGACGACCAGTGTCTCACCATCTTTGAAACCCATTTCTTTGAATTGTTGCGCAGGAATCTGCGCTTCAATCAAGGGATCGTGGCCTTGGGGTTGATTGTTCTCAACGGGCAAGAGTTCCAACCGCGCAATCGGGCCCACCACAATGGCCCGGCTGAGCTTGGCCACGATGCCGCTGGCACCGGGCTGGTAGCGCTGCACGTCCAGGTCGTGCGGGCGCACGTAGGCAAACGCTTGCGCATTCTGTGCGCCGGCGTGTTCGGGCGTGTCAATCGCGACACCGTCCAGATGCAGCAAGCCCTCGTGCGCACGGCCATGGAACAGGTTCACATCACCTAAAAAGCCGTACACAAACGGGCTAGCCGGGTGGTCCCACACGTCTTGCGGCGAACCGGTTTGCTCCACCACGCCCTTGTTCATCAGCACCACGCGGTCGGCCACCTCCAGCGCTTCCTCCTGGTCGTGGGTGACGAAGATGCTGGTCACATGCAACTCGTCGTGCAGGCGGCGCAGCCAGCGGCGCAGTTCCTTGCGCACCTTGGCGTCGAGCGCGCCAAAAGGCTCGTCCAGCAGCAACACCTGCGGCTCCACCGCCAGCGCACGGGCCAGCGCAATGCGCTGGCGCTGGCCGCCCGACAGCTGCGCGGGGTAGCGGTCGGCCAACCAGTCCAGCTGCACCAGGCCCAGCAGGTCGTGGACTTTTTTCTTGATCTGCGTTTCGCTCGGGCGCACACCGCGCGGCTTCACGCGCAGGCCAAAGGCCACGTTTTCAAACACCGTCATGTGGCGAAACAGCGCGTAGTGCTGGAACACGAAGCCCACGTTGCGTTCGCGCACGTGCACGTCGGTGGTGTCTTCACCGCTGAAATGGATGCTGCCGGTGTCGGGCGTTTCCAGCCCGGCGATGATGCGCAACAAGGTGGTTTTGCCGCAGCCCGACGGCCCGAGCAGCGCCAGCAGTTCGCCCGAAGCGATGTCGAGGTTCACGTCCTGCAGCGCATGGAAGCTGCCGAAGTGTTTGTTGACGTTTCGAATTTCAATGCTCATGTCGATGTTCTCTGTTCAAACCTCAAACCGCAACAGTTGCGGCAGGCGCTGTCGGGGTGGGCCGCTCGGGTGGCCGTTCTGCGACGGCCTTCATCTCGCGGTCATGGCGCCATTCAACGAGGCTCTTGATGGCCAGACTCACCAGCGCCAGCAGGGCCAGCAGCGACGCCACCGCAAAGGCGGCCACCGACTGGTATTCGTTGTAAAGCACCTCCACGTGCAGCGGCATGGTGTTGGTCTGGCCGCGGATGTGGCCAGACACCACGCTCACCGCACCAAACTCGCCCATCGCCCGCGCGTTGCAAAGAATCACGCCGTAGATCAGGCCCCATTTGATGTTGGGCAGCGTCACGTACCAGAAGGTTTGCCACCCGGTGGCACCCAACACCTGGGCCGCCTGCTCTTCGTCGTTGCCCTGGGCCTGCATCAGCGGGATGAGCTCACGGGCAATGAAAGGGAAGGTGACAAAAATGGTGGCCAGGATGATGCCGGGCAAGGCAAACACGATTTTGATGTCGTGCTCGGCCAGCCAGGGGCCCAGCCAGCCTTGCGCGCCAAACACCAGCACGTAGATCAAACCAGCCACCACCGGCGACACCGAAAACGGCAAATCGATCAACGTCGTGAGGAGCGACTTGCCCCGGAATTCGTACTTGGCGATGCACCAGGCCGCCGCCACGCCAAACACCAGGTTCAGTGGCACGGCCACGGCAGCGGTCAGCAGCGTGAGCCGTATGGCCGACCAGGCATCGGGCTCTTGCAATGCTTCCCAGTAGGCCTCCCAGCCCTTGCGCAGCGCTTCGGTAAACACCGCAGCCAGGGGCAGCACGAGAAACAGAAACATGAATGCCAGCGCGGTCCCGATGAGCACACAGCGCACCCAGGCCGCTTCTGTGGTGCCTTTGCGGGCGGTGCGCAAAGTCGGGTTACTCATGGGTTGCTACCTCCAGAACGCTTGCGCTGCCAGGCCTGCAAGCCGTTGATGACCAGCAAGAGCATGAACGAGATGACCAGCATCACCGTGGCCACCGCAGTGGCGCCGGCGTAGTCGTACTGCTCCAGCTTGCTGATGATGATGAGCGGTGTGATTTCAGACACCATGGGCATGTTGCCGGCAATGAAGATGACCGAGCCGTATTCACCCACGCCGCGGGCAAACGCCATGGCGAAGCCGGTGAGCAAAGCGGGCGCGATGCTGGGAAAAATGACCCGGCTGAAGGTCTGCCAGCGCGTGGCACCCAGGCAGGTGGCGGCCTCTTCCAGCTCTTTTTCGGTGTCTTCCAGCACCGGCTGCACCGTGCGCACCACAAACGGCAGGCCCACAAAGACCAGCGCAATGACGACGCCATTGGGGTTGAAGGCAAGCTGTATGCCGTGCGGCTCCAGGTACTGGCCAATCCAGCCATTGCCCGCCAGCAGCGCGGTGAGCGAAATACCGGCCACGGCGGTGGGCAGCGCAAACGGCAAGTCCACCAGCGCGTCCACAAACTTCTTGCCCGGAAAGTTGTAGCGCACCAGTACCCAAGCCACCAACAGGCCAAACGCCACGTTCACCAAGGCGGCAATCAGCGAGGCACCAAACGTGAGGCGGTACGAGGCCATGACGCGCGGCGAGGAAACCGCGTCCCAAAACTGCGGCCAACTCAGCGTAAAGGTCTTGAAGACCAACGCCGACAAAGGAATCAGCACGATCAGGCACAGGTAAAAAACCGTGAACCCGAGCGTGATGTTGAAACCTGGCAGGACACGCGCGCCACTGCGGCGCGCGCCACCCACCACTGCCGGTCCCGAGACCGGCAGGGATGCGAGAGCGCCCGACATTTATTGGCCCTGTGTGTACAGCTTGTCGAACTGACCGCCGTCGTTGAAGTGCACTTTTTGCGCTTCACCCAAGGAGCCAAAGTAGTCGTTCACCGTGAATAGCTTGAGGGGCTTGAAGGTGCTGGCGTACTTCTTCAGCACCGCGTCAGAGCGCGGACGGATACCGTGTTTGGCAGCAATCTCTTGCGCTTCGTCGGTGTACAAAAAGTCCAGATAGGCCTTGGCATCAGCCGCCGTGCCTTTTTTGTTCGCGGTGCGCTCGACGATGGCGACCGGGTTTTCGGCCACGATGCTGCTGCTGGGGTGAACCGCGTCCACCTTGCCGGCACCAAATTCGCGGTCAACCGACACCACTTCCGACTCAAATGTGACCAGCACGTCGCCAATGTTGCGCTGCAGAAAGATGCCGGTGGCATCGCGCCCGCCGCGCGCCAGCACCGGCACGTTTTTGTAGAGCTTGCTCACAAACTCGGCGGCCTGCGCGTCGGTGCCGCCTTTGGCCCGCACGGAGCCCCAAGCAGCCAAATAAGCCATGCGGCCATTGCCGCCCGTTTTGGGGTTGACCACGATCACCTGCACACCAGGCTTGGTCAGGTCATCCCAGTCTTTGATGCCCTTGGGGTTGCCGTTGCGCACCAGAAACAGCATGGTCGAGGTGGTGGGCGCTGCGTTGTGGGCAAAGCGCTTGTTCCAATCGGATGCCACCACGCCGCGCCCAGCCAGAAAGTCCACGTCGGTGGTGGTGTTCATGGTCACCACATCCGCTTCGAGGCCATCGGCAACGGCGCGCGCCTGCGCGCTGGAGCCCGCGTGCGACTGGTCCACCTTGATGTCTTTGCCGGTGCCTTTTTTGTAGCTGGCCACAAATGCGGTGTTCAGGTCTTTGTAAAACTCGCGCGACACGTCGTAAGACACGTTGAGCAGCGTGGTCTGGGCAGAAGCCCAGGAAGCGGCGGCCAGCGCAATGGCGCCAAGGGTCAGCTTGAAAGAAATTTGCATGGGGCGGGACTCCGATAGAGAAGATGCATCGCATTCTGGAATCGATGCCTTGGGAGACAAACGACTTTGTTTTTGTTTTCTTATATGGATTTGGAATAAAGAGCGCTTAATTCCGGGTGTAGATCTGGTCAAAGCTGCCGCCATCGACAAAGTGCACCTTGGCCGCCTGCTCCCAGCCGCCAAAGGCGTCTTCAACCTTGAACAGGTTGAGCTTGGGCAACTGCTGGGCGTACTTGGCCTGGGCCTTGGCGGAAGTGGGCCGGTAGAAGTGCTTGCCGATGATGTCCTGCGCCGTTTCGCTGTAGAGAAACTTCAGGTATTCCTCGGCCACCGCGCGGGTGCCCTTCTTGTCCACATTTTTGTCCACGACCGTCACCGCCGGTTCGGCCAGGATGGACAGCGAGGGATACACGAAGTCGACCTTGTTGCCAAACTCTTTTTCGAGCAGGTAGGCCTCGTTTTCCCAGGACAGGAACACATCGCCCTGGTTGCGTTGGGCGAAGGTGACGGACGAACCGCGTGCGCCGGTGTCGAGCACGGGCACATTGGCGTACAGCTTGGCCACGAAGGCCTGGGCCTGTGCATCACCGCCGTATTTGCGCCTGGCGAACTCCCAGGCCGCCAGGTAGTTCCAGCGGGCACCACCCGAGGTTTTGGGGTTGGGCGTGATGACCTTCACATCGGGGCGCACCAAGTCGTCCCAGTCCTTGATGTTCTTGGGGTTGCCCGCGCGCACCACCAGCACGATGGTGGAGGTGTACGGCGACGAGCCCAGGGGCAGGCGCTTTTGCCAGTCTTTCGGAATCCAGCCCCCGTTGGTGTGCAGGGCATCGGTGTCACCGGCCAGGGCAAGGGTAGCCAGGTCGGCATCGAGCCCGTCGATGATGGAACGCGCTTGCTTGCCCGAGCCTCCGTGGCTTTGCTTGATGACCACGTCCTGGCCCGTCTTGGCCTTCCAGTGCCGAATGAACGCCCTGTTGTATTCCACATACAGCTCGCGGGTCGGGTCGTAGGAAACATTGAGCAAGGTCAGCGGCGGCTGTGCCCAAGCGCTGAGGCCCGACCCTGCCAGGCTTGAGGCCAGCAAAAGGTTGATAAAGTCGCGGCGTGCTTGCATGAGGTATTTCTCCGTGGGTGGTTGAACAACGGAGCGGATCATGGAAGCGATGCGTAAATACTGGAACGACCAAGTTCTCAGTTGTTTATTACCAAAACATCTATACAAAATTCCCCAAGGAAATCAACATGGCACGCACCGTTAACTGCATCAAGCTGGGCAAAGAGGCCGAAGGCCTGGACTTTCCGCCCTACCCCGGCGAGTTGGGCAAGCGCATTTTTGAAGGCGTGAGCAAGGAAGCCTGGGCCGCCTGGCTCAAACACCAGACCATGCTGCTGAACGAAAACCGCCTGAACCTGGCCGACGCACGCGCCCGCCAGTACCTGGCACGCCAGATGGAAAAACACTTCTTTGGTGAAGGTGCTGACGCAGCGGCCGGTTATGTGCCACCGCCCGCAGAGCACTGAAACCTGAACGGTGCTCTCCCGGTTTCAACCTTGACTGATGCCAAGCACCACGCCCTGGTGATCGGTGCTGGCTTGGCCGGTGCCGCCGTGTGCGCCGCTTTGGCCCACCGTGGCTGGCGCACCACCCTGCTGGACGCCGCCAGCGGCCCGGCCCAAGCTGCGTCGGCTCTGCCCGTGGGCATGTTGAGCCCCCACGTGACGAAGGCACCAACGCCGCTGTCACGTCTGTCGGCGCTGGGCGTGGCCGACACGCGCGCCGAACTGGAGCGCCTGCTGGCGCAAGGGCACGGCTGGCAAGCCTGCGAAGTGGACAACCTGGGGCACGATCCAGGCCGCTGGCCCGCCGCCCTGGTGCGCCCTGGTGCCCTGGTGCAAGCCTGGCTGAACGAAGCACGGCAAACCGCCGGCCTGACCACAGTGTGGAACGCGCCGGTGGCCCACTTGCGCCGCTGCCAAACCGGCCACAACCCGCGCGCCCCCGACACGGCCTGGCAAGCGCTGGATGCCCAAGGCAAGCTGCTGGCCGAGGCGCCCGTGGCGGTGGTGGCCGCTGCATGGGGCAGCCTGGCGCTGCTGGAAGCCAGCGCACCCGAGTTGGGCGCAACCGCCTTGCCGCTTCGCCCTGTGAAGGGGCAAATGAGCCTGAGCGCGCAAAGCGGACCGTTGCTGGCCCCCAGACCCCAGCGCGACAACGGTGTGTTTGTGCCCCTTTACGAAGACGCCGACCTGCCCCCCCAATGGCCGCGCCGCGTGTGGACCATGGGCTCCACCTACCTGCGCGGCGAGGCCAGCACCACGCTGAGCGATGCCGACCACGAACGCAACGCACTGAGCCTACAAGGCATGGTCCCCGAAGCGGCCGAGCAGCTGCGCACCGCCGCCGCGCAAGGCGCGCTGCTGGGTTGGGCTCAGGTGCGCTGCGCTTCGCTGGACCGCCTGCCCTTGGTGGGTGCGGTACCCGATGTGGCGGCATTGCACAGCATCATGGAACAGGCAGGATCACGGCGAGGCCGGGTGGCGCTGGAAGATGCGCCGCGCTGGCCGAGCCTTTTTATGCTGGGCGCCCTGGGCTCGCGTGGCCTGACGCTGGCGCACTGGTGCGCGCAGTTGCTGGCGGCCCAGATAGACGGCGCACCGTTGCAAAGCGTGGCGCACGACCTGGTGCAGGCACTGGACCCCGCTCGGTTTGCGTGGCGCCAGGCACGCAAGCAGCCCGTGCCCCAGGCAACGCCGCCCCCGACGGCTTAGCGGCCGCCCCTTACAGCAGATCCATCCATTGGGACAGTTCGCGTGGCTGCAGCGGCCTCGCCAACAACACCGAAATACCCGCCTGGCGGGTGTGGCGCCGCACACGGCGTCGGTTCCACCAGTCGGCCAACGGGCCGGCCATTTCGCTGCTGGCCAGCGTGAGCGCCTGGGGGTAGCGCTGCGCAAACATCCGCGCCAACGACCAGACGTCCACCTGCTTGTCGTCCAGATTGAACACACCGCAGCAATAGTCGTTGCATCCCATCAGGTCCATGGTGGCTTCGGTGGTGGTGGCTTCGTCCAGTTCCACCACGCCCACCAAAGCCAGACGCGAACGCAGGTACATGCGCTCCTGTTCGTCCGAACCAACCAACAACGCGCGCTTGACCCGAACCAACGAGGGGTCAAGCTCCAGCGGTGCGGGAGTGGAGATGTCCAGGTCGATCAAGCCCGAATCGGTTTGCTTTGCGGCAAACACGGCGTCCAGGTCGTTGAGCACGTCGGCCCATTGAATGGGGCGCTGGAGCACACGCCAAACCTGTTCGGGAGCACCTGGGCCCACCCAGATCAGGCGTTGACCCGCAGGCAACGCTTTGGCATGTGACAACACAGCCTCGGCGCTTTGCCCATCCACAAGTGCCACTTCGGCAGGGGCCACCGTTCCAATGGCGCCGGGCGCGGTCATGGGCGACCAAGGCGCGTAACACAGATCACGGTCTTCAGACAGGCGAAACACGGTGTTGAGCGCGTGCCGCTCCGTGTCGGAAAACCCGACCACGCTCACAAAAATGCGCTGCTTTTGCATGGTGCAGATGTTACGCCCGTGGGCTGGCTCGCTTACTCAAGCAACGCATCGAAGATTCGAACCCTCGCCCGCTGCCTGCCGTGCCCGACCCATCACCAAGCTTCTTTATTCGATTTGGCTATATATGAATGAATAAAAATTAGTTTGAAACATAAGCAGCCTTATTTACAGTCGCGCCCATGCCTGAATTCGCCATCCTCATTGCCGGCTTTGCCGTGGGACTCATCGTCGGACTGACCGGCGTGGGCGGTGGCTCGCTCATGACGCCCATTTTGATTTTTTTCTTCGGCGTCAAGCCCTACATGGCGGTGGGCACCGACTTGCTGTTTGCCGCCTTCACCAAGCTTGGCGGCACGGTCAGCCTGGCGCGCCAGCGGCTGGTGCCCTGGCGCGTGGTGGGCCAGCTCAGCGCCGGCAGCCTGCCGGCTGCCATGATCACGCTGGCGGTGCTGCACCAGCTGGGCCCGGCCAGCGCGGCGGTGCAGTCGCTCATGACGAGCACCCTGGGTGTCGCCCTGCTGCTCACCGCCGCCGCCATGTTGTACAAAGCGGCGCGCGGCAAACAGCTGCCGCGCACCCTGGCCGACAACCAGCTGGAGGCTGCCAGCCGCGCCCGCCACTGGAGCCTGCCGGTGGCCTTTGGTGCCGTGATTGGCGCATTGGTCACGATCACGTCGGTGGGTGCGGGCGCGATTGGCGTGTCGGTGCTGCTGCTGCTGTTTCCCCTTCTTCCGCTGCCGCGCATTGTGGCGGCAGACATCGCCTATGCCGTGCCGCTGACCCTGGTGGCTGGCCTGGGCCACGCCAGCCTGGGCTCGGTGGACTGGCCTTTGCTGGGCCAGCTGCTGGCTGGCTCGCTGCCGGGCATCTGGCTGGGCACGCGGTTGATGCGCCACACACCTGAACGCCTGGTGCGCTCGGCGCTCTCTGTGTTGCTGGCCTACGCCGGCTTCAAGCTGATCGCTTTTTGACCGTCTTCTGACCTTTTTCACACCACGACGATGTACCAGTACTCCGAATTTGACCAACAGTTCGTCCAGCTTCGGGCGCACCAGTTCCGCGACCAGCTGGAGCGCTGGCAGGCTGGCACCTTGCGCGAGGATGAATTCAAGCCGCTGCGGCTGCAAAACGGCTGGTACGTGCAGCGGTTCGCACCCATGCTGCGCGTGGCCGTGCCTTACGGCGAACTCTCCAGCCCACAGCTGCGCGTGTTGGCCAAGATCGCCCGAGACTACGACCACAAAGAAGAACACGACACGTCCAAAGCCAACGCGGCTCTGGCAGAAGTGCCCACACTGCCCGACCGCTGCGGCCACTTCACCACCCGCCAGAACGTGCAATACAACTGGATTCCGCTGGCCCGCTCGGCCGACGTGATGGACCTGCTGGCCAGCGTGAACATGCATGGCATTCAGACCAGCGGCAACTGCATCCGCAACATCACCACCGACGCGCTCGCCGGCATCGCGGTGGACGAAGTGGCCGACCCGCGCCCGTTTGCCGAAATCATGCGGCAATGGAGCACGCTGCACCCCGAGTTTGCCTTCCTGCCGCGCAAGTTCAAGATCGCCATCACCGGCGCCCGTGAAGACCGCGCCGCCACACCCTGGCACGACGTCGGCCTGCGACTCTTGCGCAACGTGGACGGCGACCTGGGCTTTCAGGTGCGTGTGGGTGGCGGCATGGGCCGCACCCCCATCATTGGTGCGGTGATCCGCGAATTTCTGCCCTGGAACCAGATCCTCAACTACCTTGAAGCCGTGGTGCGCGCCTACAACCGCTTCGGCCGCCGCGACAACATCTACAAGGCCCGCATCAAGATTTTGGTGAAGGCCGAGGGCCAGGCCTTCACCGACCAGGTGGAAGCCGAGTACCGCGACATTCTGGACAAGGACGGTGCGCCACACACCATTACCCAGGCCGAACTCGACCGCGTGAGCGCTTTCTTTGTGGCGCCCCAGCTCAACTGCGACCGCAAAAGCGCCGACGCCAAGATCGCGCACATTTTGAAGGCCGCCGCCGAAGACGATGTGGAGTTCAGCCGCTGGCTGACGCAAAACGTGAAGCCGCACCAGAACCCGGACCTGCGCGCCGTGACGCTGTCGTTCAAGCGCATTGGCGCGGCCCCTGGGGACGCCACCGCCGAGCAACTGGAGCGTGCGGCCGACCTGGCCGACCGTTTCTCGGCCGGGGAAGCGCGCGTGACGCACGAACAGAACCTGTTGCTGCCCTGGGTGCGCTGCGATCAGTTGCCCGAGCTGTGGCGCGAAGCCCGCCGCCTGGGCCTGGCCAAGCCCAACATTGGCCTGCTGAGCGACATGATTGCTTGCCCCGGTGGTGATTTCTGTGACCTGGCCAACGCCCGTTCACTGCCCATCGCGCAAACGCTGCTGAACCGCTACAAAGACCTGGACGAACTGCACGACCTGGGCGAGATCGACCTGCACATCAGCGGTTGCATCAACTCCTGCGGCCACCACCACAGCGGCCACATTGGCATTTTGGGCGTGGACAAGGACGGCCAGGAGTGGTACCAGATCACGCTGGGCGGCTCCGACGGCTCGCGCCTGTCGGGCGAGGCCACGCCGGGCAAGGTCATTGGCCCGTCGTTTGCAGCCAGCGAGGTGCCCGATGTGATTGAAGCCCTGCTAGACACCTACCGCAACCAGCGCAGCAGCGGCGAGACCTTTGTGAACACGCTGCGCCGCACCGGGCTGGACGCCTTCAAGGCCGCTGCCAACGCTGTGCGCGTGAGCACCGCCCGCGCCTGAGCTGAACCGACAGGAACCCACCATGAGCACCGCCTCCATCCTTGACATTGCATTGGCCGACCACTTTGCCCCCGCCGAGCCCGAGCACCAGCGCCGTGTGCTGACCAACGACAGCGACCCACGCGAAGCCGACCTGAGCGGCATCACCGTCATTGAGCTGCAATTCCCCAAGTTCAACGACGGCCGGGCCTTCAGCCAGGCCTTTTTGCTGCGCCGCCGGCTGGGGTTTACCGGCGCCATCCGCGCCACCGGCGACGTGTTGATTGACCAGTTGCTGCAAATGCAGCGCAGCGGCTTCACCCAGGCGGTGTTGCGGGCCGACCAGAACCTGGCCCACGGCCAGGCATTGCTGACCCATTTCCCGGCTTTTTACCAAGGCGATGCGGTGCACACCGCGCCGCATTTTGTGGCACCCGTGGCCGCCCACGCCTGAGCAGGACACCCCATGAGCGCCATCGACCTTTACAACGCACCCTCCCCCACCTTTGCAGACAAGGTGGCCCACAGCGTGGCCTTGCTGCAGCGCGCAGCCGGCGAATACCCCACGCTCACCCAGGCCTCCAGCCTGGGCGCTGAAGACATGGTGGTCACACACCTGATTCACCTGGCAGGCATCCAGAGCGGCATTTTTGTGCTGGACACCGGCAAGCTGCACGCTGAAACCCTGGCGCTGGTGGGCCAGATCGAGGCGCGCTACACCCGCAGCGTGGAGGTGTACCGGCCCAAAAATGAAACGGTGGTGAAGTTTGTGCGCCAGCACGGCGAGAAAGCTATGTACGACAGCATCGACCTGCGCAAGCAGTGCTGCGACATCCGCAAGATGGAGCCTTTGGCACGCGCCCTGGCCGGCAAAGACGGCTGGATCACCGGGCTGCGCCGCGAGCAGTCCAACGCCCGCGCCGAAGTGGGCGACATCGTGCAGGAAACCGGCGCTTTCGGCACGCGCGTGAAGATCAGTCCGCTGGTGGAATGGACCTGGGGCGACGTGTGGCACTTCATCGCCCAGCACCGGCTGGACTACAACGCGCTGCACGACCAGTTTTTCCCCAGCATTGGCTGCGCGCCGTGCACCCGCGCCATCAGCGTGGGCGAAGATTTCCGCGCCGGCCGCTGGTGGTGGGAAGACGAAAAAGCCAAAGAGTGCGGCCTGCATGTGCAGTCCATCGAATCCCAGCGCCCTCTGGCCGCCTGACCCTTTTGAGCCAAACAACATGAACGCCCGTACCGACACCGCCGTGCTGCAAACCACCGAACACCACCTGAGCAACGCCCATCTGGACGCGCTCGAAGAGGAAACCATCTTCATCCTGCGTGAGGTAGCGGCCGCCTTCGAGCGCCCCGCACTGCTGTTCTCGGGCGGCAAAGACTCGCTGGTGATGCTCAAGTGCGCCGAAAAGGCCTTTGGCGCCGGCCGCATTCCCTACCCGCTGCTGATGATCGACACCGGTCACAACTTCCCTGAAGTGACCCACTTCCGCGACAGCCGTGCCGCCGAACTCCAGGCCGAGCTGATCGTGCGCAACGTCGAAAACTCGATGAAGCGCGGCACCGTGCGCCTGGCCCACCCGGGCGAGAGCCGCAACGTGCACCAGTCGGTCACGCTGCTCGAAGCGATTGAAGAATTCCGCTTCGACGCCCTGATCGGTGGCGCCCGCCGCGACGAAGAAAAGGCCCGCGCCAAAGAGCGCATCTTTTCGCACCGAGACAGCTTCGGCCAGTGGCAGCCCAAGGCCCAGCGCCCCGAGCTTTGGACGCTGTTCAACACCCGGCTGCAACCGGGCGAACACTTCCGGGTGTTCCCCATCAGCAACTGGACCGAGCTCGATGTGTGGCAGTACATCGAGCGCGAGGCCATCGCCCTGCCCTCGATCTACTACACCCACAAGCGCGAAGTGGTGGACCGCCGCGGCCTTCTGGTGCCGGTGACCGAGCTGACCCCGCCCCGGGACGGTGAGACGTTGCAGGTACGTGACGTGCGCTTTCGCACCGTGGGCGACATCACCTGCACCTGCCCGGTAGAGAGCCTGGCCGCTACCGCCGCCGACATCGTGATCGAGACCCTGGCGGCCGACGTGAGCGAGCGCGGCGCGACCCGTATGGACGACAAGACCTCGGAAGCTTCGATGGAGAAGAGAAAACGCGATGGCTATTTCTGACGAAATGGCCCACCCCCGCGCCGCCTTCGGCGTCACCCCCTCAAGGGGGCGGCGCTGGCGGCCCGGCCAAGCCGGTTCCGCGGCGCCCTTGAACAAGACACCTATCTCGGATACCCCATGAACGCTGTTGTTACCCCCTCCACCGCCGCCGACACCCGCACCGCGCTGAAATTCATCACCTGCGGCTCGGTCGATGACGGCAAGAGCACCCTGATCGGCCGCCTGCTGGTAGACAGCAAGGCCGTGCTGCAAGACCATCTGGCTGGCGTGCAGCGCCAGGGCGAAACCGACCTCGCCTTGCTGACCGACGGCCTGTCGGCCGAACGCGAGCAAGGCATCACCATCGATGTGGCCTACCGCTACTTCAACACCGAAACCCGCAAGTTCATCATTGGCGACGCGCCGGGCCACGAGCAGTACACACGCAACATGGTGACGGCCGCCTCCAGCGCCGATGCGGCCGTGGTGCTGGTGGACGCCACCAAGCTCGACTGGCAAGAAGCGGCGCTCAAGCTGCTGGTGCAGACCCGTCGTCATTCGCTGCTGCTCAAGCTGCTGCGCGTGCCGTCCATCGTGTTCGCCGTCAACAAACTGGACGCAGTCGCCGACAGCGCGCTCGCGTTTGCCCATATCCGAGCCGCGCTAGCCGCTTTCGCGGCTGAAGCCGGCATCGCCGTGACCGCCACTGTTCCGGTCTCGGCACTCAAAGGCTGGAATGTGGTGGACGCCGCTGCCGACACCACCTGGTGCGGCTACAGCGGCCCCACTCTGCTGGAAATACTGGAACACTTGCCGGTGACAGCAGCCGACACCACGCTGCCATTCGCCTTCCCGGTGCAATGGGTGGAAAAGTTCAGCAGCTCTGCCGACACCAGCCAGGGCCGCCGCGTCTTCTGGGGCCGTGTGGCCACCGGCGGCGTGCAGCCGGGTCAGCATGTCAAGGTGATGCCCAGCGGCCAGCTTGCAACGGTGGCGCAGGTGCTCGACCACGCACGCCACCCCAAGGCTGTTCTGGCCGGGCACAGCGCGGGCATCGTGCTGGACCGCGAGGTCGATGTGTCGCGTGGCGACTGGCTGCTGGCTGCCGATGGCGAAGGGAGCGCACTGGAAGGCCACCGCGAAATCCGCGCCACCGTGGCCTGGCTGGACGACGAAACCCTCGTGGCCGGACGCGTCTACTGGGCGCTGCACGGCCACCGCTGGGTCAAAGCCAAGGTCAAACGCATCGTCCACAAGCTCGATATCAACACCCTGGCCGAAGAGGACGCCACCCAGCTTGAACCCAACGCCATCGGTCACATTGAGCTCACGCTGCAAGAGCCGCTGGTCACCCTGCCGTTTTCGCAGTCGCGCGCGCTGGGCTCCCTGGTGCTGGTGGACACCGCCAGCCACAAGACCTCCGGCGCCTTGCTCGTCAACTGAACCCGCGCCGAACAACCTTAACTTATGTCAACGCAAGGGGCTTGACCCCTCCTTACACTCTGGAAAACCCTAAAATCTGGGGTTTTACCGAACAGCCCACAACACCATGACCCACGTTGTCACCGAATCCTGCATCCGCTGCAAATACACCGATTGTGTGGACGTCTGCCCCGTCGACTGCTTCCGTGAAGGCCCCAACTTCCTGACCATCGACCCCGATGAGTGCATCGACTGCGCCGTCTGCATTCCCGAGTGCCCGGTCAGCGCCATCTACGCCGAAGAAGACCTGCCCAAAGACCAGCTGCACATGACCCAGCTCAACGCCGATCTGGCCGTGCTGCCGGGCTGGAAAAGCATCACCAAGCGCAAAGAGCCGCTGCCCGACGCCGACGACTGGAAAGACCGCACCGGTAAGCTGTCCGAGCTGATCCGCTGAACGCAATGGACCCCCAGCTGAACCCCGCCGTGATGGACACCGCCGCTGCACACGACGGACCGATCGAAACCGATGCCGTCATCGTGGGCGCCGGTCCGGTGGGCCTGTTTCAGGTGTTTGAACTCGGGCTGCTGGAAATCAAGGCCCATGTGATCGACGCGCTGGCCTACCCCGGTGGCCAGCCTGTGGAGCTGTACCCCGACAAACCCATCTACGACATACCGGCCATTCCGGTCTGTACCGGTCAAGAACTCACCGACAGCCTGCTCAAGCAGATCGCTCCGTTTGGCGCCACATTCCACCTAGGCCAGGAAGTGACCACGGTGGAGCAACAAGAAGATGGGCGGTTCTTCGTCGCCACATCCAAAGGCACCCAGTTCCTCACCAAAACGCTGTTCATCGCCGCCGGTGTAGGTGCCTTTCAGCCGCGCCTGCTCAAAGTGGACGGCCTGGAGCGGTTCGACGGTGCACAGTTGTTCTACCGGGTCAAGAACCCGGCCGATTTCGCCGGCAAAAACCTGGTGATCGTGGGCGGTGGCGACTCGGCCATTGACTGGGCGCTCAACTTCGCGGCCGAAGGCCCGAACAAAGCCGAAAGCGTGATCCTGATCCACCGCCGCGACGGCTTCAAGGCCGCGCCCGCCAACGTGGCCACGATGCGCGAACTGTGTGAACAGCTGGAAATGCAGTTCATCGTCGGCCAGATCACTGGCTATGAAGAAAAAGACGGCCGCCTCAGCGGCGCCAAAGTCACCGGCGCTGACGGCGTGACCCGCGTGGTGCCGCTAGACGTGCTGCTGGTCTTTTTTGGCCTGTCGCCCAAGCTCGGCCCCATTGCCAATTGGGGCCTGGAGATTGAGCGCAAACAGCTGGTCGTGGACACCGAAAAGTTCTCCACCAGCGTTCCCGGCATCTTCGCCGTGGGCGACATCAACACCTACCCAGGCAAAAAGAAGCTCATCTTGTGCGGCTTCCACGAATGCGCCCTCGCCGCCTTCGGCGCCATGCCCATCATTTCGCCAGAGAAAAAGGTGTTTCTGCAGTACACCACCACCAGCCCCAAACTGCACAAGGTGCTGGGTGTCGAGTCACCGGTGTTCGACTGAACAACCTGTCAAATACATCCTGAGCCACCCGGGCTCATGCTCAAAGCCCTCCCCGTGGAGGGCTTTGTTTTTGCACCTACAATCCGCTCGCGCTTGAAAAAGCGCATCCGCTAGGGGTGTTGTGGCCTGAGAGGGCCACGACTGAGAAAGTCCCTTTGAACCTGATTGAGGTAATCCTCGCGCAGGGAAGCAGTCAAGCAAGCCTCGCCGCACGTTCGCTGTGCGGTGCTTGAGGTTTGTGAGAAGCCGACCTGCCATTGACGTCCACCGGACAACACACATGGCAAACAACACACTATTTCGCACATCCGCTGCCGCACCCAGTTCTTTCAAACTCAGTGGCGCAAGCCTGGCCTGCCTGCTTGCTTGTGCATCCGCAGCGCAGGCCCAAAGCACGGCACCTACGGCCAGCATGCGTGAGGTCGTCATTCAAAGCGACACGGCTATTGCCGCGCCCGATGTCAGCGGATTTGCCGACCAGCCCTTGTCCAACACGCCACTGAGCGCCACTGTGATCTCGTCGGACGAGATCGCCCACACCGGCGCCCGCCGCTTGAGCGACCTGTACCGCCTGGACGCGTCGGTCTCGGACGCCTACAACGCGGGCGGCTACTACGACTACGCGAGCGTGCGCGGCTTTGTCATCGACAACACCTACAACTACCGCCGCGAAGGCTTGCCCATCAGCGCCGAAACCGCGCTCCCGCTGGACCACTTGGAGCGCGTGGAACTGCTCAAGGGCACCAGCGGCATCCAGGCGGGCACCAGCGCGCCCGGTGGCCTGTTCAACTTGGTGGTGAAGCGCCCCACGCAAAACACGTTGCGCAGCCTGCGCCTGGAAGGGATCAGCACCGGTAATGCCCTGGTGCATGCCGACCTGGGTGGCCGCCTGGGCGAAAACGGCGACCTGGGCTACCGCCTCAACCTGCTCGGCGAGCGGTTGAACAGCCACGCGCGTGGCACCGAAGGCCAGCGGGCTCTGATGGCTCTGGCCATGGACGCCCGCCTTTCACGCGACAGCTTGCTCGAAGGTGAGTTCGAAGTCTCGCGCCGCAGCCAGCCCAGCGTGCCCGGCCTCAGCCTCCTTGGCGCCGCCCTGCCCCCGGCAGACGCCCGCATCAACATCAACACCCAGCCCTGGACCCAGCCTGTGGTGTTTCAGAACTTCAGCGGCAGCCTGCGCTACACCCAGGCCATCAACACCGACTGGAACTGGCAGGCGCAGCTGGGCACGCAGCGGCTGAAAACAGATGACAGACTGGCGTACCCCTATGGATGCTATGAACCTATTTCGGATGAATACCTTTACAGCTACTGCCCCAACGGCGACTTCGACCTGTACGACTACCGCAGCGAGAACGAACGCCGCAACACCACAGCCGCGCAGTGGCGCATCAACGGCAAGCTGAGCACGGGCGCAGTGCCACACCAGGTCAGCGCCGGAGTGGTGGCTAGCCGCTTCACCGACCGAGGCCAGCTGCAAGCCGACAACAACGCACCAGCGGGCATCGGCAACATTGACTCCCTGCCAATATTTGCTCCCGTCGCTGAATTCACCGACCCGTACACCAACCGCACCGAGCGCAGCACCGAGTTCTTCGCCACCGACGTAATTCGCTGGAACGACCAGCTACAAACCTGGCTCGGCTTGCGTCACACGCGGCTGGACCGTGCCAGCGTGCGCACCGACGGCTCGCGTTCCACCGCCTACACGCAAAACGTCACCACGCCCTGGCTGGCCGCAACCTGGCAGCTGAATCCGTCACAGATGGCCTACGCCAGCTGGGGACAAGGTGTCGAGTCAGAAGTCGCACCCGGTCGCCCCCGTTACACCAACCAGGGCGAGCCACTACCCGCACTCAAAAGCCGCCAGTGGGAGCTGGGCCTGAAGTCCGACGACGGTACCCAGCGCTGGAATGCCACGGTCTTCAATATAGTTCGCCCTGCTTCCAGCGACCTTTTCCTGGCCGGCGAATGCGATGATGATGTACCGGGCTCCTGTACCCGCATCACCGACGGCAATGCCCGCCACCAAGGACTGGAACTCGGCGGTGGCCGCACCAGCGGAGCCTGGTCATACAACACCAGCATCACCTGGATCCGCGCTGAACGCCGCAGCTCGGTGACTGCGCCCGAACTAAACGGCAAGCGCCCCACCAACGTGCCCAACTGGGTTCTGCGAGCCAACGTCAGCCATGCCCTGGCGACCGTGCCAGGCTTGCATCTGGGCGCGCACCTGTCACACGAAGGCCGCCGAGCCGTGCTGCCAGATGGCTCACTGCAGTTGCCTGCCTGGACACGTATCGACGCGTCACTGCGATATGAGACCCTTCTTCAAGGTCGACCGGCCAGCTGGACCCTGTCGATCGACAACCTGCTTGACCGCCGATTCTTTAAAGAGTCGCCATTTCAGTACGGTCACGTCTACCTGTTCCCGGCCGCACCACGGACCTTGCGGCTAGCACTCCAGACAAATTTCTGAAAAAATTCAGTCCACTTGAAAAAATGGTGAAAATGTCCCTATAATTCAAAGCTGTTCCCTGATAGCTCAGTCGGTAGAGCGACGGACTGTTAATCCGCAGGTCCCTGGTTCGAGTCCAGGTCGGGGAGCCAAGAAACACGAGAGTCAGCAGGTTAGCGCCTGCTGGCTTTTTTGCTTTCTGGGTTTGGCTGGTGCCAGTCTGGTGCCAGTTTTTGGGCTGATGAACGTAGTCCGGAGCATCGCGCACAATGTGTTGCGTACGAGCTGCATCCAGACCTCGGCAGGCACCACTGCCGAGCCCCAACCGTCGAAACCTCGTTGTCAAACGCGCTGCTCTGACAGTGAGAGTCCTGTGCGTGCGCAAGATTTGTCAGCGAATCCAGCATGCCCGAGGCGCCCGCAGCGCCCTACAGTTGCCTACATGCCTCCACCGGGAGATTGCCGTGCAACATACCTCCGCCCCACCCCCGGAAACACAGGATCAAGTATCGACCGTGTTTCTACGCATGCCATCCGTCATGCAGATGACTGGCTTGGGCCGATCCACGATCTACAGGCTCATGGCCCAACAACAGTTCCCCTGCCCGGTTCGCCTCGGTGTGCGCGCTGTGGCCTGGCGCCGCAGCGAACTGGATCTGTGGAGTCAGTCACGGCCAGCGACATCGCACTGAAACGGACAGGCTCTCTCTCAGAATACGTCGGGTTTGAAGCGACCCAAGCACCAACCTGAAGATAGCCCTCTGCAGCAGGAAAACCTGTACCCTGAGTGGCTTCAATGCAGCGTTTGCCGCCTTTCGCTGCACAGATCCGACTACCCGCTGTTTGCCATAGATCGGGCATTCACTCCAACCCAAATCCCGGACACAGTCTCAGAACCATGAATGGGCAGTAGCACGGAGATCTCCCTCAGACCGCTCCGTCGAAAAACAGGCGCCAGCGCCCTTGCTCCCGTTCCCAGTATTGGCGACGGTCGGTGCTGCGTGACGGCTTCGTGCTCACCGCGGTGTAGTTGACGATGGCCACCTCGACCCCTCGCTTCCAGCGAAAGACGGAAACCTGACGCCACTCGGCTTGCGGATCGGGTTCGCCGTTGGCACGCAGGGGCTCGGCAGCCAGGGACACCTTGCGCAGCGGGTTGCCGGCGCGCGCATTGAAGTCCTCCGTTTGCAGGGCCAGCAAGGTACGCCCATCACCACGGGCACGAGCCTCTTGCCATTGGGTGATCAAGGTGTCGAAGCTGCGCCGTTCGGCCGCCTGGTCGGCGGGGCGAACCCAGTTCACCTCGTCCGCAATCACAACCGGCGTACGCCGTGTTTGCAGCACTTCCATGAGGTAGGCCATGTCGTCGTTGGCCAGGGCGACGCAACCCTCGGTGGCGTAGGGGCTGCGCGAGTAGGTGACGCGCGGCACGCCGTGCAACCAGATGCCGCTGCCGGTGCGCCCCAGGCGGCGGTCGTACTCATTGGGGTAGTTCAGCGGCAGCGCGCCAATGCCGTACAGCTCTTCAACCTGCTGATCGTCCAGACGGCTTGTGATGAAGTACACGCCCAGCGGGGTGCGCAGGTCGCCCTCGACCCGCTTGTCAAAACCGGCCCGCCCGACAGAGGCGTAGAAGCTGCGAATCAGCTGCAGGCCGCTGGCCTGCTGTTCAAAGACATGGACCCTGGAATGGCTGGCGTCCACCACCACCACATGCCGGACATTGGGTGCCAAGCGCAGCAACTGTTCGGGCACGGTGCCGGGCGGGGGCATTTCGCTGAGCGCGTTCAAACGCCGATGGGCCTCAGCACGCAGTTTCTGTAGTTGCTCCCGAACCGCCGGGGGACCATCGGTCGCCGTGGAAAGGCCCGGGAACGAACCGCTGCGGGCGAGCAGAAGATCTGCGTAGACAAGCTGGCCCAGCTGAAACCCCGGCACGTCCCGCACCAGCGATGCCGCCATTGGCATGGCTTGCCGATCCCCTGCCGCAATGGCGCGGTAGACCGCAATCAGGCGCGCTTCGGGTGAAGAGCGCAGAGACCCGGTCAGCACAGCTTCGCCATTCAACGGGCTGCGGGCGGGTTGGCCGCTGGCTTGTGCGAACGGAAACAGCAGCGAGGTGGTCGCCAATGCAGAACCTGCGAGCAGCGCTCGCCGGGTGGGGGACGAATCGGAAGTCAGCGTCACGTATCGAGCGATCAGGGAAGAGGACTCACGTTTTCGAATCATTGCGCGCTGGCCAAGGCGACCGAGGCGGCAACACCGAGTTGTTCGCGCACGGCCTTAGCCGCCTGTTTGAAGGCAGGCAAGCTGGCCACCACGACCGTCGAAGATGCGGGCGCACTGGTGATGGTGGACGGGTTGGTGCGAACGCCCCTGACCAGGTATTCGAAGTGCAGATTCGGGCCTGTCGCCGTTCCGGTGGAGCCGACCGTGCCGATGATCTGACCTTGCTGCACGCGTTGGCCCACCCGGACATCGATGCGACCCAGGTGCGCGTAGGCGGTGGCGGCCTTGTCGGGGTGCTGGATCACGACGTAATTGCCATACCCGCCCTGGCGCCCTGCGAAGCTCACCACGCCGTCGGCCACGGTTCGAATCGGGGTTCCGGCTGGAGCGCCGTAGTCCGTGCCCTTGTGGGCTTTCTGCCCCCCAAACACCGGGTGGATGCGAGGCCCGTAGGAGCTGGTGACCCTTGAAAACGCCAGGGGTGAGGCCAGGTAGGCACGACGCTGGCTCGCTCCATCGAGGCTGACGAACTCGCCGTTCTGGCCAGCTTGCTGGAACCACATGGCCTGGTGCGTGTCTTTGCCGTTCTGAATCTCGGCGCCCAGCAACTGGCCCGTGAACAGGATTTCACCATCCAGCTCGAACGCTTCATACACAAGGATGACACGCGCACCGCGCTTCAAGTCGCGCTGAAAATCGATGTCCCCGGAAAAGGCCTCGACCGTCTGCGCAGCGACGGCATCCGGAATGCCGGCCTGGTCGGTGGACGCATAGAACGATGAGCGGATGGTCATCGAACCGAATTGCTCCAGGCGCCGTGGCGTCGGCTGTTCGAGCCGGGATCGGTAGCCACTTTCTTGTTGCTCCACCACCAGCCGGCTGACGCGCTGGCTGCTCGTGTCCTCCCAGCGCACAGACAGGGTCTTCAAGCGCCCTTGCGGCGTTCGGGTGACCGACGCCAGTTTGCCGGACGCACCGGTCAACAACAGGCTCGATGTGGCGTCGTGCGCGAGAAAGGTCTGTGCCTCGCGGTCATCGACACCCAGCCTTTTGAGCAGGGCCTGAAGGGAGTCGTCGCGGCGGGTGAGCTGCGATTGGTGGATCAGAAACTCGGGGTTCGATATCGTCGTCTCCGACACTGCCAGTGGCGTATCCGTAGTCTCTACCACTTGCCGGACCGGCCACTGCACCGCGTCGGGCAAGTCTGGGGAGACACCAAAGGCCACCATGCCCGTGCCCAGCATCAAGGTGCCCAAGACCGCCAGCACGGACCGCCGGTGGTGTTGGATCAGTGTCGTCAAACGGAGCATGTTGGTTGGGTGCATGTCAGGTCATTCGATGTCTTGACCAAGGCTTCAAACGCCTCAGGCCTTGGTCAAAAGAATCTGGATGTCCGACGCGATCGTTGCGGCGTCGGTTCCGTAGGCGGAGAACAAGCGCACCCGACCTTCGGTGTCGAAGATGTACTTCCCTGCTGAGTGGTCCATGGTGTAGGCCGTTGGCGTCGATCCGGGGACCTTCTTGTAGTAAATCTTGAAGGCCACCGCGACGTCTTTGAGTTCGTCTGGCGCGGGCCGCAGCGCGATGAAGCTCGGGTCGAAGCTCGCCATGTACTCCTTGAGCAGTGCCTGCGTGTCACGCTCGGGGTCCACCGTGATGAAGAGCACCTGCAGTCGCTCACCCTGGTCACCAAGCAGACGCTTGACCTCGGCCATGGTCGTCATGGAAGTCGGGCAGACATCCGGACACTGCGTGAAACCGAAGAAGGTGACCACGATCTTGCCCTTGAAGTCAGCCAACGTTCTCACGTTGCCGTGGTGGTCCTTGAGCCGGAAATCCTGGGCAAAAGTGGCGCCGGTCACATCGGTGCTTTTGAACGGCGCGACCTCGGGTGAGCAGGCCATCAGCACAGTCATACCGGCCACACTGGCGAGCGCCACCTGCACAATGCGCCGGCGATCTATGGACGGGTGGCCAGGTGTGGATGAAAAACGCGGGTTCATGTCACTTCCTGGCTTTGGCGACTTCTTCGGCCACGAGTGACAGCAGTTGCTGGTCACCGAAGGATGGCAGACCGCGACCATTGACAAAGAACGTCGGGGTCTTGGTCACCTCCAGTGCGGTCAGGTCCTCGATGTCTTGCTGCAACACTGCGGCGACGTCCGGTTGCTGGGCGTCTGCCTTGGCCTTCTCGATGTCCAGGCCCGCTTCCTGCGCGGCGCGATACGCCAGATCGAGATTGGGCTGGCCATGGTCGGCCCACTGCGGCTGGGTGCCCAGAATCATCTCCAGCACAGGCTGGTACTTGTTTTGCCGCTTGGACGCCTCCAGCAGTTTGACCACTTGATCGGAGCCGGCATGGAACGGGGCGTAGCGGATCACCAGGCGCACATCGTTCGGGTACTGCTTGAGGATGTCCTTGACGATGGGATAGAACGCGCGGCAGGTCTCGCACGCCGGGTCAAAGAACTCGACGATGGTGACCGGCGCATTGCTGGGGCCAAAGACCGGTGAGTGGAAGCGGACCAGCCGGTTGTCCGTCTGGCTGGCGGGCGCGCTGCTGGACTGCTGGACCGCCTGGCTGACCTTCTCGGCCTGCGAGTTCTGGACCCGCTTCTGGTAGGCGTTCATGCCGAGGAAGAAGAACACCAGGACGATGGCGACCAGGGCGACGACGGTGATTTTTTTGGAGTTCATCGGGAGGACTTTCTGAGGTAGACGACGAGAAGGAATGCCAGCGCCATGAACGCGGCCAGTGACAGCCAGGGGATCTGGACGCCGTTGAGAATTTCAAGCTTTTGGTCTGCGCAAGACACCCCGGCACTGCAAGGCACCCAGGCCTTGGGAATCAGACCTGCGACCAGCAGGGTGTGGTACCCGGCCATGGCCATCCCGCCCAGTGCCAGGGCAAGGCCATAGACGGCACCCCGTCGGTCATCGGTGAAGCAGCCGATTCCGAGGATGATGGCGATGGGGAACATGAAGATGCGCTGGTACCAGCACAGGACGCAGGGGGTCATGCCCATGACCTCACCGAGAAACAGCGCACCCAGGGTGGCGGTGGTGGCGACCAGCCAGGCCCATAGCAGCAGGGTCCAGGGCCGGGTCATGACGGGTTCCCTGAGGTTGCAACCGAAGGGCGAAAGGACATCAGAATCCAGGCGCCCGCCGCCAGAACGATGAACACATCGGCCAGGTTGAATGCCGGCCAATGCAGACCGCGCCAGTGCAGGTCGAGGAAGTCGGTGACCGCCCCGCTGGCAATGCGGTCGATGAGGTTGCCACCGCCACCCGCCACCAGCAGAGCACCCGCCACGCGGTCGAGCGGCGCCACCTGGCGAGCCAGGCAGACGAAAGTGATGGGAACGACCACCACGAAGCCGATGACGATGAAGAACACCCGCTGCCAGCCCCCGGCATCGGCCAGCAGTGAAAACGCGGCACCGGTGTTGAGCACATGGACCAGGTTGAACCAGGTCGTGACCTCGATGGCTGTGCCCAGCGCAATGGTGCTGGCAAACCAGGCTTTGCTCAGCTGGTCCAGCGCCAGGAGAAGGGCCACGGCGATGAGCCAGGCCAGACGGGGACGACCCCGCCAGGGAGATACAGACATGAAAAGACCCTGAAAGAACGGACATCACCAGCCGCGAGGGCTGGCACGCTTCACAGGGATCGGGGGGAGTGTGGCGGCAATGGGCGCCGCCAAAGAAGCCGAACCCTGGTCAGGCCAGGGTGGTCCATTGCGGCCGTTCGGGCCGCTCGACGAACAGGCCCTCGGTCCAGGAACGCGACTTCGCTTGCGTCCGGGTGCGGGTGTCGCTCATGGAAAAGGGCACGCTGGCCAGCAGGGCCAGGGCGCCAGCGTGGCAGCTTCCGCAGTGCGGGTGCTGAGCATGGGACTCACCGGCGTGGTCGGCGGCGTCAACCTGCGACGAGACATCGGCCGCGCTGGCGTGCAGGGGCGCACAGGGTTCGTGCGCACAAGGCGCGCCCGAGGCTGCGCCGGCCCACTGCAGGGGCAGGCAGAACATCAGCAACAGGGCAAACAGGCAGGCACGCATCAAGGGTGGATTGTAGGGTGAAGAAAGCAATAGAGATCGGTTGACCCGGGCAGCCCGCAGGTTGTTCAGAGAGTCGGCGGTCGCTGATGTGCGCGAATGGTGGCCAACAATTCCGGAGCGACCTGCATGGGCCGAAACGCCCCCACGTGCGAACGCCCGGTGTTGCCTAGCGGTAGCCGGCCCAGCAGGTGCCCCAGCGGCACCAGCAGCAGCCGCAACAGCTGACCATTCACCTCGGCCAGGTTCCGCGTTCGCCAGGCCAGCGCCAGCATGAGTCCGTGTGTCCGCGCATGCGGGACCAGCCGCGTCTGCCCGAGCACATGCATGGCTTCGAGCAGATGCCAGGCCTGGGCCGGGTCGCTGCGGTCGATCCGGCGGTACGCCCGCTGCAGCCGCTCGAAGGTGCCCGGGTCGAACGCCACCGTCGCAGTGGGTTCAGTGGGCGCGGTGTTCATATTCGTGTCTGCGGTTCCCATGGCGCCGTGGGCCATGGTGGTCGCCAAATGGTTTGTCGAAGACGTCCATGTTGGTTCCCTTCAGCGGCGCAGCAAGCGCAGTCCATTGCCAACAACCAGCAGACTGGCACCCACATCAGCGAAAACGGCCATCCACATGGTGCCAAGCCCCATGAGGGTGAGCACAAGAAACACGGCTTTGATGCCCAACGCCAGCGTGATGTTCTGCACCAGCACCGTGTGAGTGGTTTTGGACAGTCGGATAAAGGTGGCGATCTTCCGCAGATCATCGTCCATCAAGGCAACGTCGGCTGTCTCGATGGCCGTGTCAGAGCCCATGGCGCCCATGGCGAACCCGATGTCTGAGCGGGCCAGCGCAGGAGCGTCGTTGATGCCGTCACCGACCATGCCGACCACTCCTTCGCGGCCAAGACTTTCGATCACGCGCAGCTTGTCTTCGGGCAACTGGTTGCCATGCGCCTGGTCTATGCCCACTTGTCGGGCGATCGCCTCGGCGGTGTGCGCGTTGTCGCCGGTCAACATCACGGTCCGTACACCCAGGCGATGCAGTTCATCAATAGCGGCCCGACTGCTTTCCTTCACGGTGTCGGCCACAGCGAACAGGGCCAGCACCCGCTCCCGCTGTTCGTCGACCAGCATGACCACTGTCTTGCCTTGCCGTTCCATCGTATCGAGCCGATTTTCCAGGTCCGGGGTGCACAAGCCCAGTTCGTGGACCAGTCTGTGATTTCCCAAGCGGTAAACCGTGCCACCGATCACACCCTTCACACCGCGACCGGGCAAGGCTTCAAAGTTGTCCACGGCCTCTCGTTCGACACCCTGGGCATTCGCCGAAGCCGCCACGGCTTGGGAAACCGGGTGATCCGAGCGCCCCGCAAGGCTGGCCGCCAGTTGCAGACACCGCGCCTCGTCCAAGTCGTCAAGCCGCGCAAAATCGGTCTGTACTGGTTTGCCGTGGGTAATCGTGCCGGTCTTGTCCAGGGCCAGCCACCGCAGCTTGCGCCCTTCTTCCAAATACACCCCTCCCTTGATCAGCACACCTTGCCGGGCTGCGGCAGCCAGACCACTGACGATGGTCACAGGTGTCGAGATCACGAGGGCACAGGGGCAGGCAATGACCAGCAGCACCAGTGCCTTGTAGATCCAGTCCTGCCAGGCTCCGCCCATCAACAGCGGGGGCAGCACCGCCACGGCCAAGGCGATGGCAAACACCACGGGCGTATAGATGCGGGCGAACTGGTCGACAAACCGCTGTGTGGGCGCCCGGGCGCCCTGCGCCTCTTCGACCGCGTGAATGATGCGCGCCAGCGTGCTGTTGCCTGCTGCGGCCGTGACGCGGTAGTCAAAGGAACCGGACTCGTTGATGGTGCCGGCAAACACAGCATCGTCAACCGTTTTGTCAACAGGCAGGCTTTCTCCCGTGATGGGCGCCTGGTTGACAGTAGAACGTCCGCTGGTGATGCTGCCATCCAGCGCGATGCGTTCACCAGGGCGCACCCGTACCAGACTGCCCACCGCCACAGACTTGGCCTCCACGGACTGCCAGCTTCCATCGTTCTGCTGCACCGTCGCCTGCTCCGGCGTCAGACGCATCAGTCCCTCAATGGCGTTGCGGGCCCGGTCAAGCGACTTTGCCTCGATGAGCTCGGCGATCGTGAACAGCACCATCACCATGGCCGCCTCGGGCCACTGACCCAGCGCCAGCGCACCGGTGACAGCGATACTCATCAACGCATTGATGTTGAGATTGCCATTGCGAATCGCCACCCACCCCTTCTTGTAGGTGGTCAGACCCGACCCCAACACGGCAACGATGGCCAGCGCCGCCACGAGGGTGCCAGGAAGTCCGGCCCAGCTCGCGGCCTCCGAGGCGATGGCAGCGACACCAGCCAGCGCCAGCGGCCACCAGGGCTTGGGGGTTTCGCGGGCAGGTGTACGTGCTGCACCGGCTTCAGCCAGTTCGGGCTGAAACCCCAGCGAGCGCACTGCCTCCAGCACCGGCTCCAGCGAGCCGGGTGCGTGCACCACGGTCAGAACCCGCTGAACCAGGTTGAAGTCCAACTGGCGAACCTCGCTCATCGGACCGAGTTTTTTGCGGATCAGCGCCTCTTCGGTCGGACAGTCCATCTGCAGGATGCGGATGGCCGTGCGCACACCGTCGGAGGTGAGCTGTGGCGCACTGATTGGGCTGGTGGGGATTGGGGCGGATGCGCAGCAAACCGCCGCCCCGCCTTCTTCGTGTGCATGCTGATGATCTTGAGCTTGCGTTGGATCATGGCGATGAGTCGCGTTCCCGCAATCGCGAGTCGATGGGGTGTGGTCGTGATCACAGCATTGGGCCGACATGAAAACTCCTTCAGAATGCCGGTATTGAAAACCCTGGAGCCGCTCCAGAGTCAAGCCCTCAATCCCATCGACCGGAGAAACCCCATGCGCATCAAGGAACTGGCCGAGGCCACGGGCGTGGACGTAGACACCATCCGTTACTACGAAAAACAAGGCCTGCTGCCGGAACCGGCCCGGCAGGACAACGGCTACCGCGACTACGCGAGCACCCACCTGGAGCGACTGGCCTTCATCCGCCACTGCCGCGCGCTGGAGATGCCGCTGGCCGACATCCGCCGCCTGCTGGGCGCGCTGGACGCACCGTGCGAGCCGCACCCGGACGTGGACCGGCTGGTGCAGGAGCAGATCGACAAGGTGCGCGCGCGGCTCAAGAGCATGCGCGCGCTGGAGAAGCAGCTGTTGCTGCTCAAGGCCAGTTGTGGCCGCTGTGACGACGAAGGCACAGACTGCGGCATTCTCAAGGAGCTGGTGGCAGCCGCGCATGGCGAAGCCTGCGCGTGCCATGCCCATCTTGCGCACTGACCGACCATGAAGACCTTTTTGCTGTACGTCGCCACCGCATTGGCCGAGATCGTGGGCTGCTACCTGCCTTGGCTTTGGCTTCGCCAGGGCGGTTCAATCTGGCTGCTGCTCCCTGCGGCGGCCAGTCTGGCGCTGTTCGCTTGGCTGTTGACCTTGCACGATGCGGCCTCGGGGCGGGTGTACGCGGCCTATGGTGGGGTGTACATCGGCACAGCCATCGCGTGGTTGTGGGCGGTGGATGGTGTCCGACCTTCAGCATGGGATGTGACCGGTGCAGCTGTCGCCTTGTTGGGCATGGGGATCATTGCGTTCCAGCCGCGCTGACCAGTTCAGCAGCCACATCAATCGCCAGGGGCGGTAGGTTCGCGGTCAAATAGCAGTCAAAACTGTCATCGGAAGGCAAGCCTGCGGTCACCCTCCCGTCACTACATTGCACCTGTACACGGTACCTCGTTGCATCACCCGATCAACGTGAAACTTTCAGGAGCAACCATGATTCGCAAATTCAACATCGTCGTCCTTTCGCTCGCCGCAGCCCTCCCGGCTTTCGCCATGGATGCAGCTCAATCCGAGGCCAAGCAGACGGTCCCACTTGTCAATGGTGAGACCCTGTACGTTTTCAAGGACGGGAACATGGCCAAAGCCAACCAATTTGGACGCACTGCATACCTCGCCAAGGGAGAAGTCGTTCAATCGGTGGACGGTCAGAAGATCAGCACGGTGGGCAACGAAGTCGCTCGCCTTGATATCTTGGCGCGCAAGGGTCACCACAACTGATCGCGACTTCTGCGCAGAAACAGCCACTCTGTCTTGGGGTGGCTTTTCTATTTGCGACGGAACATCACTGTGGCAACAGCCAACATGACCAGATAGTTGACCACCATGAACCAAGGTGTGTTCCAGGCGATGCCATCGAACCCCCAATAGGTCACCGGATAAAGAACGGGTGATGGGTAGAAATCAGCCGAATGGGTGAAGACATCGATCAGGATGTGAGTCCACCAGCCCAGCAAAGGTAGCCAGAGGCGCCTCAGCCACACCCAGCAGGCAGCAGTGACCACACCAGCCACCAAGGCGCTGTGCATCACACAATGCAGATGATGGGTCAGCTTCGAGAGGACGGGAGACATCGCGGGTTCGTAGCCAGGCAGGGCATTGGCATAGGCCTGCAGAACGGACCAGCCATCGGAAGTGACCAGTGCCAGGTATCCCAGAGGCAGCAACTGGATCAGGTCAGGCACCACCGCCATACCGACCGCCAGGGCGGCGGTGCGACGGTCCAAGCGCCGATGCCGATGCATCCACACGGCACCGAGTCCCACCCAAACCCCATGGGCAACAATGTCCATGATCAAGGGCCCGGGTGTGGAGCGCCGCGCTGAGTTGCGACGGCTCGCAGGCGCAGGGCATTGCCTATCACCGAAACCGAACTCAGGCTCATGGCCAGCGCAGCGATCATCGGCGACAGCAGCCAGCCGGTGAGCGGATAGAGCAGCCCTGCGGCCAGCGGGATGCCCAAGGCGTTGTAGACGAAGGCGAACACCAGGTTCTGTTTCATGTTGGCCACGGTGGCCACCGAGAGTTCGCGCGCGGTAGCGATGCCGCGCAAGTCGCCCTTCACCAGAGTGAGCTGCGCGCTGTTCATGGCGACATCGGTCCCGGTGCCCATGGCGATGCCGACGTCGGCACGGGCCAGTGCCGGCGCGTCGTTGATGCCATCGCCCGCCATGGCCACAACACTGCCCTCGGCCTGGAGCCGTTCAACCAGCTGGAGTTTGTCGGCGGGCTTGACTTCACCATGCACCTCGTCAATACCTAGGCGCTGACCCACAGCGTGCGCCGTTGTCAGGCCATCGCCAGTTGCCATCACCACGCGGATGTTCGCGTTTCGCAGCGACGCCAGTGCCTCGGCGGTGGTCGCCTTGATCGGGTCCGACACCGCCAGCAGTCCGGCCAGTTGCTGATCCACAGCCAAGTACATCACGCTCGCACCCTGACCGCGCATGGCCTCAGCATCGTCCGCCAGCGCCGAAGTGTCCACACCAAGCTGGTCCATCAGGGCCTTGTTGCCCAATGCCAGTGCCAGACCGCCCAACACGCCGCGCACCCCGATGCCCGAGGCCGAGTCGAATTGTTCGGGCTTTTCCAGTGCAAGTCCATGCAGTTTCGCCGCAGCAACGATAGCCGATGCCAAAGGGTGCTCGCTGCCTTGGTCCAGGCTGGCCGCCAGGCGCAGCACTTCACTGTCCAAATAGTCCGCCGTACCAATGGCCCGCTCAAACCTGGGTTTGCCTTCCGTCAGGGTGCCGGTCTTGTCAACGATCAGTGTGTCTACCTTGCACAGGTTCTCGATCGCAGCCGCGTCCCGGAATAGGACTCCACTGCCGGCACCACGGCCAGTCGCCACCATGATCGACATGGGCGTGGCCAAGCCCAGCGCACAGGGGCAGGCAATGATCAGGACAGCCACCGCATTGATCAGCGCGTAGACCCAGCTCGGCTCTGGCCCGAACAGGCCCCACCCCAAGAACGTTAGCAGCGCAATGCCCACCACACCGATCACGAAGTAGCCCGCCACCTGATCGGCCATGCGCTGCATGGGTGCTCGCGAGCGCTGCGCCATGGCTACCATCTGCACGATCTGCGCCAGTACGGTGGCCGAGCCCACGTGTTCAGAGCGCATTACCAGCGCGCCACTGGTGTTGAGCGTGGCACCAATAAGCTTGTCGCCCACCCTTTTCATCACCGGCAGCGGCTCTCCGGTGAGCATCGACTCGTCAAGCGCGCTGCTGCCCTCGACCACGGTGCCGTCCACCGGTACTTTTTCACCAGGTCGCACACGCAGCAGATCACCCACGTGCACGTGGCCCAGCGGCACGTCTTCTTCTTGGCCGTCGGCAACGATGAGCCTTGCGGTCTTGGGTGTCAGGCCCAGCAGCGAACGGATCGCTGCCGACGTCTGCGAACGGGCCTTGATCTCCAGCAACTGGCCCAACAGGGTCAGCGAGATGATCACCGCGGCCGCTTCGAAATAGACGGCCACGCGTCCCATGGAGAGAAATGAATCGGGGAAGACCTGCGGGGCCACCGTGGCCACCACGCTGTATACAAAGGCCGCACCTGTGCCCAGACCGATCAGGGTCCACATGTTGGGGTTGCGGTTCACGATCGACTGCGCGCCGCGGACGAAGAATGGCCAGCCCGCCCACAACACGATCGGCACCGAGAGCACCAGCTCGATCCAACTCTGCATCGCCATGTCGAACCAGGCCAGGCTGTGTCCGAACATGGCCAGCACGGTGACAACAATGGTGAGTGGCAGCGTCAACCAGAAGCGCCGCTGGAAGTCCTGGAGCTCGGGGTTCTCCTGTTCCCCCAGCTCGTGCAGCAAGGGCTCCAGGGTCATGCCGCACTTGGGGCAGCTGCCGGGATGCGACTGGCGCACCTCGGGGTGCATGGGACAGGTGTAGACGGGTTCTGTCGCCAAGGGCCTGGTAGCCGTCGAGTCCTCGGCTGGCATAGCCGCCGTGGTGCCCGGAACATGCACGTGGGTGTGGGAATGTTCCATGGTTCAGCGGTCGTTATTGTTGTGTGAATAGACGTGGCCGGCGCTGTGTCCTCCATGCCCATGAAACAGGTGCATCAGCGGGCAGAGCATCAAGAGCAGGTAGGGCCACCAACCCAGAACGTGGCCCCAATGCTCCCGCAACAGGTAGAACACGGCGATCACCACCGCGGTCGCCCCGGCCAGTGTCAGGGGCCGCCGCCACGGTGACGTGGGCCGGTCGTGGGTTTGCCGTGGTGGGTTCATGGCTTGCTCCTTCGTTCGTTGCGCTCAGGGTTTGCCAACATCCCGGTCCAGCAGCGCCTTCGCCTGTTCGTAGGCTTCGGGGGTGATGTCGCCTTTGGCCAAGCGTCGCTGCAGCAACTCGTGCGGTGACTCACGCTCTGATCGCCGTGCGCGCTGCCCCGGTGACCAGATCGCATAGACGGCGATGCCCAACAGGATCAACCAGAAAACCCACCAGAAGGTGTGCATGCCACCCATGTAGTACCCATGATCGAAGAACATGGCGTCACCTCCGCATTCAGTTGGGCGCTGCGGCTGGCATGCGCTGCATCATCATTTCCATCATGTTCTGCATCATGTCCATACGCATCTCCATCATTTGATGCCGCTGGGTCAGGTCTGGCGTGGCGACGCCCGGGGTCCCCGTCCCCTGCATGCCAGACATGTCGCCCATGGGCCTCATGGCTTTCATCATGTCCATGCCCTCTAGCATGGCCTTCATGTGGTCGGCCATCAGTGCCTGACGCACAGCAGGGGTTTTGGCTACCGCCATCTTGGCGCGCAGCGCCTGCATCGTGGCAATGTGCTCCTGCATGTGCTGCTGCATCTGCGGCGTCGACGACATGCTCATGGGCATACCTACCTGAGGTGTGGCCTGCTCGGTCGCGCTGCTGGTTGCCGAGTTGGACGGGTGGTGCTGGGTGTGGTCGGCTGTTTGCTGCGCTGCGGCGGAGAACGCCGAACCGGCGACAGCCACGGACAGGAGGGTTCGGATCAAGGCGGACATGTCTATTTCCTTTCGTGACGGAACGCATGGCGGGATGCCATGGGGTCACTGTAGGAATCGGCCCGGGTCGCCAAGATGACCCGAAGATGACAAAAAAGTCAGATTCAGCGTGGCAGCCGCTGCAGCGCCTGGCGGTTGATGTCGTCGTGGTGACGTCGGGTCTCTGACGTCCATTGCGACTTGATCCAGGACAGCACGGCCACGATATCGGCATCGCTGAGCGAACTGCCAAAGGCAGGCATGTTGGTGGCGTAGTCGGGCATGCCAACGGCCTTCGCCACCCCTTCCTTGGTGATGCGGATCAGCACATCGTCCGGGTGGTGCCAGGTGTGGCCGCTTCCGTCGTGGGGAGGTGCAGGCAATCGCCCATCGGCGCCTCGTTCGCGCCAGTTGGCTTGCCCCTCCAGATGGACGCCGTGGCAGCTTGCGCAGCGGGCCTGATAAATCAGCGCCCCCCGCTTGAGCATCGCAGTGTCATCCGTGCGCAGCATCCCGACAGGATCTGGCCGGAAGAGGTCCGCAGATCGCCACCAGGAAAAGGCTGCGGAAGCCCCGACGAGAGCCAGAACGACCGCAGCTGGACGGAGGAAACATGCGCGCTGAAGAATCACTTCGCTGGCTGGATGTCGGTCACCATCATCTGGCCGTTCTCGTTCGTGGCCATGAACTGAATCTTGGCCCCGACGCTGGTCTTGTCCAGCAAGGCCTTGTCCTTGGCCACGAACACCATGGTCATACCGGGCATGTCCATGTGCTTGATGTCACCGTGCTTGATGGTGATCTTGCCGGCGTCTTTGTCGATCTTGCGCACCTCGCCATCGGTCATGGCGGGCGCTGTCGCCATACCCATTTTTCCGTGGTCCATGTTCATCTGGGCGAACACGGGGTTGATGGCAAAAGCCGAGAAGGCCAGTGCGGTTGTGCTCAGTACCAGTCGCAGTTTCATCGTGAATCCTTGTCGTTGAGTTGCTTTGACGCCGATTGGAAGCGGCTTACTTTGCGGCTACCTTGACCTGCCCCTTCATGCCTGCCTCGTAGTGACCCACATGCAGACAGGCAAAATTCACCACACCAGGCTTGGTGAAGCGCCAGATCACCTCACCCTGCTTGCCGGGCTTGAGTGAGATCTTGTTGGCTTCTTCGTGCTCCATGGTCGGGAACTTCTTCATCACCTCATAGTGCTCCTTGAGTTCCTTCTCCGTGCCGAGGCTGAACTCGTGCGGCACCTTGCCGGAGTTCTTGATGACAAAACGGATGGTTTCGCCCTTCTTCACCGACACGTTCGACGGCGTGAACCGCATGCTGTCTGCGGCGTCCACCTCGATCGTGCGCGTGACGTTGGCTGCGACGCCCGGTTCGCCGATAGGCGATTCATCGTGCCCACCGCCATGGGTGCCACCAGCGAAAGCAGCCGATGCGGCCAATGCTGCGGCAGCGAAAACAAAGCCAGCGCGGGAAGTGAAGTTGAACTTGACGGATTTCATGGTTGTCCTTTGGGTTTTGGTTGGGGAAACGGTTGAAGAAAAACGGCGGTGAGGCGTTCAATGGCCCATTTCAGTGGGACATACCTTTGGCAGTGGGTTTGATCGCCGTGGCGGCGGCCGGTGTCGTGTCAGCGCTGGCCGCAGGGCGTGGTGTCGGTGGAAGTGCACCGTTCCATTCGTAGGCCACGGTTCCCTCGGGGAACTTGTACGGCCCCGGGTCCTTGTAGTCACCCGGCTTTTGGTCCTTGCGCACCTTGAAGACCGTGAACATGCCGCCCATTTCCAGCGGGCCGAACTGGCCAGTGCCGGTCATCATCGGCGCTGTGTTGTCGGGAATGGGCATCTGCATTTCGCCCATGTCGGCCATGCCGCGTTCGCCCATCAGCATGTAGTCGGGTGCGACCTTCTGGATCTTCTTGACCAGCCCGCGGTGGTCCACACCGATCATGGTGGGCACGGCATGTCCCATGGCGTTCATGGTGTGGTGGCTCTTGTGGCAGTGCATAGCCCAGTCGCCCTCTTCGTCGGCGATCAGCTCGATCTGGCGCATCTGCCCGACTGCCACGTCGGTGGTCACTTCGTACCAGCGGGTGCTGGGCGGAGTCGGCCCACCGTCCGTGCCAGTCACCAGAAACTCGTGTCCATGCAGATGGATCGGGTGGTTGGTCATGGTGAGGTTGCCCACACGGATGCGTACGCGGTCGTTCAGGCGCACGTTGAGCGTGTCGATGGCGGGGAACACCCGGCTGTTCCAGCACCAGATGTTGAAGTCGGTCATTGTGTTGACCTTGGGCGTCTTGCTGCCGGGCTCCACGTCAAAGGCGTTGAGCAGGAAACAGAAGTCGCGGTCCACCTCGCTGATGTGCGGGTGCTTGGCCTTGGGGTGGGTCACCCACATGCCCATCATGCCCATGGCCATCTGCACCATTTCGTCCGCATGCGGGTGGTACATGAAGGTGCCAGGGCGCCGTGCCTCGAACTCGTAGACATAGGTCTTGCCCACGGGAATAGCGCGTTGGTTCAAGCCACCCACGCCGTCCATGCCGCTGGGCAGCCGCTGGCCGTGCCAGTGGATGGTGGTGTGCTCGGGCAGCTTGTTGGTCACGAAGATGCGCACGCGGTCGCCCTCGACCACCTCGATGGTTGGGCCTGGGCTCTGGCCGTTGTAACCCCACATGTTGACCTTGAAGCCTGGCGAGACCTCGCGCACCACGGGTTCGGCCACCAGGTGGAATTCCTTGACGCCGTTGTTCATGCGCCAGGGCAAGGTCCAGCCGTTGAGCGTGACCACTGGGTTGTAGGGCCGGCCGGTCTGCGGAATCAGCGGCGGTGCGGTGTCGACCGACGTTTGGATGACGGGCTCCGGCAAACCCGCCAGTGCAGAACGGGCCACAGCCAGGCCGGCCACAGAGGCGGCGGCACCTGCGAAAAACTGGCGTCTGGAATTGGTGTTGGTATTGGTCATGTGGTCAATCCTTTCAATGTGCGGCTGCGGTTGGGGCATCTCCACCGGCACCACCCAGCGAGACGAAGCTGTCGGGTTCTCCGCCTTGCAGGACCCACTGAAGATCGGTCTCAGCGATCCAGAAGTCGCGCTGCGCACCGATGGCGTCCACGGTAGCCTGGGACTGGTTGCGCACCTCGTCCAGCAAGTCCCATACGCTCTTGAGCATGCCGTTGTAGTGCAGCACCGTCTCTTCGGTAATGAACTCACGGGTTTTCAGAATGTCTCCCTGGCTGTCCAGCGCAAAGGCATGGGCAGCCCAGTAGACGCTGATGGCCGACTTGGACAGCGCACGGTTGCGCAGGCCTTCCGCGTCTGGCAACTGGTTGCGAACTGCTTCACCGCGCTTTTGCAAGTCCGCTGCTGTCATGGGTTGCGCCGGGATGGCAGGCAGCTGGTCCGGTAGCACAAAACCATCCTGAAGGCCCGTTTGCCCCATCGTCTTGACCAGATTGGCCTGCGCCTGGGAGGCGGCTTGCTGCGCTCGCCTCAGATTCATGCGTGCATTGGACGCAGCCAGTTGAACGGGAGACAGTTGCAGCTTGCTCCAGTTGCCCACCGTTACCATGCGCTGACCCAGTTCATAGGCCGCCTGCGCGGCTTCCAGCATGTCACGCTGGTGCTTCAGGACCTGTTGGGCTGCCACGGTTTCGATCCAGGCTTTACGCCCCGCCGCAGCCACTTCCAGCACCTCGCCAGCATCCTCGACGCGGCGTTGCAGGCTGGGGTCGAGTTCCGTCCAGCGGCCTTCTGCGATCAGTTGTTCGTTCTTCGGACCCAGCCGAGCCAACGCACGGGCCAGATCGCGATGCACCGTCCAGGCCATGCGAACCGCCACCTCTGCGGTGGGGATGGCAACACCTACGGCGCTGCTCGGCGTAGCGTTGGCTGCGCCCGCATTGGCCTGCTCCCATTTGAGTACGTCGGCATGGCCGCGCTTGAACGCTCCCACCGCGTCATTGGCACGTCGCCAGTCGGCCTCCTGCGTTGGGCCGGCGGTCTGCGCAGCCAGCGCGAATGGGAAGGCCAACAGGCCCGCCACCAGCAGCTGGTTCGTGGCTCGATGACTGAACAAAGATTTCACTGCAATCGCTCCTTTTGATGTGGATCAAGTGGTGCGGATTCTGGCGAGGCGAGTTCGTCACTTCCCTGTCGGCCGGATTACAAAAATGTCAGCTTTCGTCACGCCCGCTCCGGTACGGGCAAACTCGCGGTCAGGAGAATGTGAACATGAAAATTCTGATCGTTGAAGACGAGCCCAAAGCGGGTGACTACCTCAGGCAAGGCCTGCGCGAGGCCGGCTTTGCCGTGGACCTCGTCACCAACGGCGTGGACGGTCTGCACCATGGCCTGGAGGGGGACCACGATCTGGTGATCCTGGATGTCATGCTGCCCGGCATGGACGGGTGGCAGGTGCTCAAGAACCTGCGCAGTCAGGGGCGACAGATGCCCGTGCTGTTCCTCACGGCACGCGATCAGGTCGAAGACCGCGTCAAGGGCCTGGAGCTGGGGGCCGACGATTACCTGGTCAAGCCGTTTTCGTTTGCCGAGTTGCTGGCCAGGGTCCGGACAATCCTCAGGCGTGGCCGCACAGGTATGGAGCCCACTTCAATGAAAGTCGCCGATCTGGAGCTCGACCTGCTCCGCCGGCGGGTGACCCGGTCCGGCAAACGCATCGATCTGACGGCCAAGGAATTCGGCCTGCTGGAGCTGCTGATGCGCCGCCATGGCGAGGTGCTGCCTCGCTCCCTGATCGCCTCGCAGGTGTGGGACGTGAACTTTGACAGCGACACCAATGTGATCGAAGTGGCCATGCGGCGCTTGCGGGCAAAGGTGGACGATGCCTTTGAAACACGCCTGATCCAGACCGTGCGCGGCATGGGCTACGTTCTCGAAGCACCCGAGGACGCCCACTGATGCTCGGCCGGCTGTCGCTGACAGCGCGCTTGACCGCGCTGTATACCCTGGTATCGGCCTGCGTTCTGGTCGGGCTGGGTCTTCTGGTGTCGATAGCCGTAGGTCGGCACTTTGTCGAACTCGATAGAGATTTCCTGAAGGACAAGATCGACCTGGTGCAAACCATCGTCGGTGATTCAAGCTCACCGGAAATTGCGGCCACCCGCCTCGATGAGTTGTTGACGAGTCACCACGGGTTGTTCATCGAGCTGCGCCGCAGCGCGGGGCAGGTGTATGGCGAAAAGGGGTCGGTGTTTTCCGTTTTGCCGTCATCCATCGGAACAGATGGGCGCACATTCGACTGGACGGCCGGTGACCAAACGCTGCGCGGCCTGAGGGCGGCCATTCGGCCTCCCTCTACATGGACGGGCCAGGCCAGTGACGGCGCATCACTTGAACTTTTGATCTCGCTGGACACAGAGCACCACACCCATTTCATGCAGTCGCTCAGGCAGACCCTTGCGCTCTACCTGATAGGCGCGATCCTGATCAGCGGTCTGCTGGGCTGGTGGGCCGCCCGCCGTGGCCTGGAACCCTTGCGCGTCATGAGAGAGCGCGCCATGACGGTCACAGCCCACAAGCTGGACCAGCGCATGCCCGTTGACGCGGTGCCGGCGGAATTCGCCGACCTGGCGCAGAGCTTGAACACCATGCTGGAACGCCTGCAATCGGACTTTGCTCGCCTGCAGGACTTCTCCAGCGACCTGGCGCACGAGTTGCGGACCCCTATCAACAACCTGCTGACTCAGACCCAGGTGTCGCTGGCGCAGAAGCGGGACGTGAGCGTGTACCAGGACATCCTGGCGTCCAATGCCGAGGAGTTGCAGCGACTGGGCCGCATGGTCTCCGACATGCTGTTCCTGGCCAAGACCGAGCACGGGATCGAGTTACCGCACCGCGAGACCGTGTCGCTGATCGACGAGGTACTGGACCTGTTCGACTTTTACGAAGCGCTGGCGGAGGAGAAGCACATTGCCCTCGAAGCGGATGGCAATGCGCACATCGTGTGCGACCGGCTGATGATCCGTCGCGCGATCAGTAACCTGCTGTCCAACGCGATACGGTACTCGCCGCTGAACGCGCCAGTACGGGTGTCGGTGACTCCTAGCGACGGTCAGATCCAGCTTTGCGTGCATAACGCCGGTCCCGCAATCCCCGCAGCCGACCTGCCGCGCCTGTTCGACCGCTTCTACCGGGCCGAGAAGTCGCGCAGCAACCCCGATTCAGAAGGTACGGGTCTGGGCCTGTCCATCACCAAAGCCATCATGCAAGCCCACGGCGGATCGGCATCGGTGGCGTCCAACGATCAGGCGACCACCTTCTGCCTGAGCTTTCCCACGCAGGACGCATCGTCCTAGAATCCGCTCATGCGCCTGCTCGTCGCCCTCCTGCTATGTCTGAGCATCTCACTCCAGGGGTGGGCTGCGGGCGCGGGTGTGCGGGCACCGTGCCCCATGGGCGAAATGATGGTCATGCAGGAAGCAATACCTGCCAACGGCGACATCGAACAGACGGCCGACCTTGGCGACTGCTGCAACGACGCGGCGACCTATGCGCTGACCGGCAAACTCTGCAAAACCGGCCAGGAATGTCAGGCCCCCACCGGCTGGATGGTGCCTTTCTCGCAGCCTGTCATCCAGACCCAGCCGTCGAGCGTCCTGCTTGTGATCGGCTCACCCACGCCCCCCGACGGCGCTCCCGCCAGCGTCTGGCGGCCTCCCACGCTCTGACTCCACTGATCCGGACTGCGCATCGCTGCTGAGGCAGTTGCCCAGTCCGTGACGTGGCTGCACGCCTTTGGCGCGCGCAGCCCATGTTCATCTTCATGGAGCACAGACATGCAAGCCTTTCCAACGGGCATGAACCGGCGTGCAAAGCCGGTGGGTTGCACCATTGCGCCCAAACACATCGTCAACACCGCAGCCCTGCTGATCGCCTTGTGGCTGGGTCTGGCTTCAACTGCCCGGGCATCGGACGACGGGCCGCTGGAGCTTTCAACGGCGGTTCAGGCTGCGCTGTCGCGCTCGCAGGCCCTGAGCGCGCAGGATGCAGCAGTCCGTTCGGCGCGCGAGGCCGCCGTGGCCGCTGGTCAACGGCCCGACCCTGTGCTGCGGCTGTCGCTGGAAAATTTGCCCATCGAAGGCGAAGACCGCTTCAGCACCACGCGGGACTTCATGACCAGCAAATCGGTATCGCTGATGCAGGCGCTGCCCAGCCACGCCAAGCGCCAAAGCCGCACGCAGCGTTTCGAAACTGAGGCCGACGTGGCACGGGCAACACGCGTCCAGCGCGCGGCCAATGTGCAGCGCGACACCGCCCTGGCTTGGCTGGAGCGGCAGGCGCAAGAAAAGCGCGTGGCGCTGTTGCGCGCACAACTGGCCGAAAGCCGCTTGCTGGCCCAGGCCGCCGAGGCCTCGGTGCGCAGCGGTCAGCCCGATGGCGCGGGGGCGCAACCCGCAGACTGGCTGAACGCGCGCGACGCGGTCGCCCAGGCCGAGCAGGCGCTGCTGGGCGCCGAAGCCGATCTGAAGAACGCTCGCCAGACGCTGTCCCGCTGGACCGGAACGCCTGCCGACCAACCCCTGGCTGCCGCGCCCGAAGGGGCTCCGCAGGAGCTGACCCACACCGACATGGCGGTTCGACAGCAACAGCACCCGGACCTGGCGGTGCTCCGCGCCAACGAGAGCGCCGCCGAGGCCGACGCCGAGCTCGCGCGGCAGGAACGCCAGCCCGACTGGAGCGTCGAACTGATGTTCAGCCAGCGCCGCCCCCGCTACGCCAACATGGTGTCGCTGGCCGTGTCGGTCCCGCTGCAGTGGGACCGGACACAACGCCAGGACCGGGAACTGGCCGCGCGCTTGGCACGTGTCGATGAATGGCGCGCCGAGCGCGAAGAGCGCGCCCGCGAAACGCTCGCTGAAACCGCGCGCTGGCAGGTCACCTGGCGCGCAGGTCTGGCCCAGCTCGCGCTGCTCGACCAGGAGCGCCTGCCGCTGGCCCGCCAACGCGTGCAACTGGCGCTGGCCGCCTACCGCGGCGGCAACGCCCGGCTGGGTGATGTGCTCGCGGCGCGGCGCATGGCCCTGGCGCTGGAGATGGAACGCATCGAGGTGCAGCTTTCGACGGCCCGTCTGTGGGCCCGACTCGAATACCTCCTGCCCAACCCCGCTGACCTGAGCCACTCCACCGCAGCAGCGGCCCCCGACACGGCCGCCGCCCCCACACAGAAGAACTGACACCATGAAAACCTCCACCTCAATTGGCCTTTCGGCCGTCGCTCTGGCCATTCTGGGCGCCGTGGGTTACGGCGCCTGGACCGCCGGCATGAACATGGGCATGGCCACACCCCAGGGCGCGTCCACCGACGCCGGCGCAGCGAGCGCCTCCACACAGGACCCCAGCACCTGGAGCATGAACCAGGGGTTCGAGGCCACCGAGCGCCACATGCGCGACGGCCTGAAGGCGGGCGACGTGGACCCGGTCACCGGCTCGAAAATCCTCAACTACCACGACCCCATGGTGCCGGGCAAGAACTTCGACGCCCCCGGCAAGTCGCCGTTCATGGACATGCTGCTGGTGCCGCGCTACGCCGGTGCTGGCGGCGCGGCAGACACCGGCGGGGTGACTGTGAGTCCGCGCGTGCAGCAAAACCTGGGGCTGCGCACGGTGGAGGTGAGCGAAGGCCGGCTGGAAAGCGCGGTGTCGGTGGTCGGCAGCGTGGCGTGGAACGAGCGCGACCAGGTGCTGGTCAGCGCCCGGTCGATGGGGTTCGTCGAGCGGCTGCACGTTCGCGCCACGCAGGACCGCGTTGCCAAGGGCGCGCCGCTGGCCGACATCTACGTGCCCAACTGGGTGGCGGCTCAGGAGGAGTACCTGGCCGTGGCGCAAATGGCCGAACAGGACCCGCAGTTGGTGCCACTGCGCGACGCGGCAGCGCAGCGCATGCGACAGGCGGGCATGAGCCCAGCGCAGATCGAGCGCGTGGTGCGTGACGGCAGCCTGCAACCCCGCTTCACGCTGAGCGCGCCGCTTGGCGGCGTGGTGACGGAACTGATGGTCAGCGAAGGGGCGACCGTGATGCCGGGCATGACCTTGATGCGGCTGCAAGGCACTGGCAGCGTCTGGGCCGAAGGCCAGGTGCCCGAGAGCCAGGCTGCCCAGCTCAAGCCCGGCGCCCAGGTCAGCGCCACCAGCCCGGCCGCCCCGGGTCAGACCTTCACCGGTCGGCTGCAGGCGCTGCTGCCGTCGGTGGACCCGGCCACGCGCACGATCAAGGCGCGGCAGGAACTCGCCAACCCCCAGGGCTGGCTGGTGCCGGGCATGTTCGTGCAGATGCGCTTGGCCAACCCCGACGCCGCGAAGGTGCTGCTGCTGCCCAGCGACGCGGTGATCCACACCGGCCAGCGCAGCGTGGTGATGCTGGCCGAAGGCGATGGCCGATTCACGCCGGTGGAGGTGCGCACCGGACGCGAGGCCGGTGACCAGACCGAGATCCTTCAAGGTCTGAAAGCCGGGCAAAAGGTGGTGCGTTCGGGCCAGTTCCTGATCGACTCCGAGGCCAGCCTCAACGGTTTGCTGGCGCGGCTGAGCCCGACGCCGGAAGCGGGAACGGACAAGCCGATGGCGATGCCAGAGAAGCCAGGCGGCATGCCTGCCACCATGCCAGCCGCAACGCATCAGACACCCGCCGAGATCAAGGCGGTGGATGGCGACACCGTCACCCTCTACCACCCGGCCATACCGGCGCTCAAGTGGCCGGACATGACTATGGACTTCGGGTTGCCACCCGCCGACCAGAGACCGAAAGGTCTGGCGGCGGGTCAATCGGTTCAGATCGAGTTTGCGATGCGCGACGGCGACATCCCTCAGATCACGCGCATCCAGCCCGCCGCATCGGGAGCAAAGCCATGATCGCGCGCCTGATCCACTGGAGCATCGCCAACCGCTTCCTGGTGCTGATGGCCACGGTGATGATCACCGCCTGGGGCGTGGTGTCGATGCTGCGCACGCCGCTGGACGCGCTGCCCGACCTGTCGGACACCCAGGTCATCATCCGCACCACCTGGCCTGGTCAGGCGCCGCAGCTGGTGGAAAACCAGGTCACCTACCCGTTGACCACCACCATGCTCTCGGTGCCCGGCGCCAAGGCGGTGCGCGGTTTCTCCATGTTTGGCGACAGCTTCGTCTATGTGCTGTTCGACGATGGCGTGGACCTGTACTGGGCGCGCTCGCGGGTGCTTGAGTACCTGAACCAGGTGCAGTCCCGGCTGCCAGCCACGGCGAAATCATCGCTCGGCCCCGACGCCACGGGCGTGGGCTGGATCTACCAGTACGCGCTGATCGACCGCAGCGGGCGGCAGGACCTGGCCCAGCTGCGCTCGCTGCAGGACTGGTTCCTGCGCTTCGAGCTCAAAACCGTGCCTGACGTGGCCGAGGTCGCCAGCATTGGCGGCATGGTGCGCCAGCACCAGATCGTGCTGGACCCGGACAAACTGGCGGCTTACGGCATCACGCAGCAGATGGTGAGCGAGGCCGTGGCACGCGGCAACCAGGAGGCCGGCGGCTCTGTGCTCGAACTCGGCGAGGCCGAATACGCGGTGCGTGCCAACGGGTACCTGAAAACCCTGGACGACTTCCGGGCGCTGCCGCTAAAGACCACCGACGCCGGGGTGTCGGTGCGGCTAGGTGATGTGGCGCGGGTGCAGATTGGGCCTGAGATGCGGCGCGGCATCGGCGAACTCAACGGCGAGGGCGAAGCGGTTGGCGGCGTGGTGGTCATGCGCTCGGGCAAGAACGCCTTGCAGACCATCGAAGCGGTCAAGGCGCGGTTGGCCCAGCTGCAGCGGGGCTTGCCCGAAGGGGTGGAGATCGTGCCGGTGTACGACCGCTCCAGTCTGATTCAGGCAGCGACCACCAACCTCGGCATCAAGCTGCTGGAGGAGTTTGGCGTGGTCGCGCTGGTGTGCGCGCTGTTCCTGTTCCACCTGCGCAGCGCGCTGGTGGCCATCGTCTCGCTGCCGCTGGGCATTCTGGCGGCCTTCATCGTGATGCACCAGCAGGGCGTGAACGCCAACATCATGTCGCTGGGCGGCATTGCCATCGCGATTGGCGCGATGGTGGACGCGGCGGTGGTGATGATCGAAAACGCCCACAAACACCTGGAGCGCTGGGCGCACGAACACCCAGGCGAGGCGCTCGAAGGCGAGACGCGCTGGCTGGTGATCGGCCACGCGGCGGCGGAGGTCGGGCCGGCCCTGTTCTTCTCACTGCTGATCATCACCCTGAGCTTCATCCCGGTGTTCACGCTGCAGGCGCAGGAGGGGCGACTGTTCGCGCCACTGGCCTACACCAAGACCTACGCCATGGCCGCGGCGGCCGGACTGGCGGTCACCCTGATTCCGGTACTGATGGGCTACTTGGTGCGCGGGCGCATTCCTGAGGAAACCGCCAACCCACTGAACCGGGGTCTGATCGCGCTGTACCGGCCGGTGCTCAATACGGTGCTCAAGGCGCCGAAGATCACCCTGCTGGTGGCGGCCTTGCTGCTGGGGGTGAGCCTCTGGCCGCTTAAGCACATTGGTGCCGAGTTCATGCCGCCGCTGGACGAGGGTGACCTGCTCTTCATGCCGACCGCGTTGCCTGGCCTCTCGGCCGCCAAGGCTGCCGAACTGCTGCAGCAGACCGATCGGCTGATCAAAACCGTGCCCGAGGTGGCCAGCGTGTACGGCAAGGCCGGCCGCGCCGACAGCGCCACCGACCCGGCGCCGCTGGAGATGTTCGAGACCACCATCCAGTTCAAGCCGCGCGACCAGTGGCGAGCGGGAATGACGCCGGAGAAACTGGTGGACGAACTCGATCGCACGGTGCGCGTGCCCGGCCTGGCCAACATCTGGGTGCCGCCGATCCGCAACCGCATCGATATGCTCGCCACCGGCGTCAAAAGCCCCGTGGGCGTGAAGGTGGCTGGTGCCGACCTGGCCACCATCGACCGCCTCACCCAACAGATTGAATCGGTGGTCAAGGGCGTGCCCGGTGTCACCAGCGCACTGGCCGAGCGCCTGAGCGGTGGCCGCTACATCGATGTGGACATCCGCCGCGACGAAGCGGCGCGCTACGGCCTGAATATCGCCGACGTGCAGGCCGTGGTCTCCGGTGCGGTGGGCGGCATGAACATCGGCGAGACCGTGGAGGGGCTGCAGCGCTATCCCATCAACCTGCGCTACCCGCGCGACGCCCGCGACTCGCTCGCTGATCTGCGCGAACTGCCCATCGTCACGCCGCGCGGTCAGCGCCTGGTGCTGGGAGATGTCGCGCGCCTGCGCATCACCGACGGCCCGCCCATGCTGCGCAGCGAAAACGCGCGGCTGGCCGGCTTCGTTTACGTGGACATCCGCGATCGCGACCTGCGCGGCGCCGTACTGGACATGCAGAAAGCCGTAGCCGATCATGTGGATCTACCTGCAGGGTATTCGGTGTCGTGGTCGGGCCAGTTCGAGTTCCTGGAGCGCGCCAGCGCCCAGCTCAAGCTGGTGGTGCCGTTCACGCTGCTGGTCATCTTCCTCTTGCTGTACCTGACCTTCCGCCGCCTTGACGAGGCCCTGCTCATCATGGCCACGCTGCCCTTCGCCCTGATCGGCGGCATCTGGTTGCTCTGGGCGCTGGGGCACAACCTGTCGGTGGCCAGCGTGGTCGGCTTCATCGCGCTGGCTGGCGTGGCGGCCGAGTTCGGCGTGATCATGCTGCTGTATCTCAAGCAGGCCTGGGCGGCACGGCTGGAGAAGGGGTTGAACACCGACGCCGATCTTCTCGACGCCATCCGCGAAGGCGCCGTCTTGCGCGTGCGCCCGAAGGCGATGACGGTCGCGGTGATCGTGGCCGGCCTGCTGCCCCTGTTCTGGGGCGTGGGCGCGGGCAGCGAAGTGATGCAGCGCATTGCCGCGCCGATGGTGGGCGGCATGCTCAGCGCGCCGCTGCTGTCCATGCTGGTGGTGCCGGTGGTCTATCGGCTGATGCGGCGTAGAAGGTAGCGGGGACGACGAAAACGTCAAGCGCTTATCAACGCCAACTGCATTGCCATTTCGGGCTCTCCTGGACCACCGTAGGTGCTAAACGTGAGGGCTGTGACCTGTGAATCCGCGATTGGCTCTCGCCATGGAAAATGTTGTCTGCAAGCGGTCGAGAACGATGAAGAACAACTGAATGACTGCGATGGGACTCACATCGCACGTTCAGGGCACCAGTTCAGCGGGCTGCTCCCAGCCTCAAGCGGCTGGCAAGCCCACCGAGCAGAATCCTATGCGTGTCAAACCCCGGAGATCGACCCAGCGGGCTCCAGGTTGAGGTCTGCGACCGCCTTGCGCACGTCTGTAGCCCAGAGGAAAAGCCGGTTCCAGGGTTTGACCAGCACGTACTCTTGCGGTCCGTAGAGCTGCGCGCTGGAGATGTCCGCGCAATACCGGTCGATCCAACCGGTCCATTCACCTGAAGAGAGCTTGGCGCCTGTGCGCACCTTCAGCATGAGCTTGATCAGCTTGGTGCACATGCGGTACTCGTAGCCCGATAGGCACCACTGATCTGCCCAGGCGCCCCTGCCCTGCTCCACCGCTGCTCGGGCTTCTTCCTGAAGCATGGGCAGGTCGAGTTCGTTGGGAATGGACGGGTAGATCACGAACGTGGCTGCCCAGCCTGCGGCGACCATGTCCAGATTGAAGGTAGCGCGATCGCGCCTAGAAAGCCCTTGCCGTTCGGTTGCCGAGTATTCCGGCGCCACGTAAGCGAGCAGACGTCCATAGCTGTCGAAGGGCTGGTCTGCGATCCGGACAAACATGGGGCGATTGGTGCCGCTGGGGCGCTTCAGGCGCGTTTGCGTCAGGGACTCAAACGCCTGCAGGGCCTGCTTGCCTTGGGCGATGTGCACCTCGAACGGGTCTTGTCCATCGGCGCGCTTGATGCGGGGGAGCAGGTGCGCAGCCAAGGCGTCACCCACAGGTGACTTGCCTGATTCGATCCAATCGGCCAGCGCTGTAAAATGACCCGCCATCTCGGCCTTCTTGAGCTGCATCGTGCTCGTCTCCGGCGTGTCGATGGACAGCATCCGCACGTTCATGCGGATGTTGGGGGTGTCGCCGTCGCTGATGTCCACCAGGCGCTTCTGACCGATCTGGTCCAGGTTGAAGGATTGCGGCTGCCAGAAAACTTTGACGGTCATGGGTTCACCCTGTGGCGTTGCTCTGAGAAAGAACCACTCTAGACCCAGTTTGTGACAGCTGGCACCCCCATTCTTGGGGAAAAGCGCTTGAAAACAGCGACGGAGAAGGTTCGCCCTGCTCCCGCCGCCCCGACCTCAGTCAGCGTCGGAACTGAGGCTACGAGGCCGGTTCTGCATCCCCCGCGATGGGTCAAACCCATGCAGCGAGCTTCAGCACCAACCCGATCACGAAGAGCGAAGCGACGATAAGACCCCAGCGCCAGGTGGTGAACCAGTAACGGTGGTTGACCCACACCGCGCGATGGATTCGCTCCGCACAGAAGAGGAGCGCAATGGCAATGACCATGGGGCCGACGATTCCGACGGGCTCATCGATCTGGCTCAAGAGGAAAACCCAGAACAGCGGCCAGGCCACTGCATCGATGGCCGCTAGCCATCGTCGACCGCTCCAGTGCGGTGCATTGGCCCGGGGTTCACGCGCAACGAGCAGCCACATACCAGCCTCCTGTCATTTCTTGCGTCACATATCCAGTCCGCTGTTCTTCTCGTCCAGTCGGACCACGGCACTGCCCAGAACGAAAGGCAACCGACAAACGTTCAAAGATTGCCAGATCGCGCCCGGTAATTGAATCCACACAGCAAACAACCGTAAAAGATGTTTCATCGGTCGCGGGCTCAAGGCCTGCCCAGTGATCCCAAGAATCGTGTCGTCTGATCCCCAAGGAACACTGCCCCAATTTCCGAGGGAGCTGGATTGGGAATCCGTCCCTCGATCATCGAGTCTTGTCAGGTGTGCACCCTGCCCCGCATTCGTCGGTCGCCGTGCGACACCCAAAGCGCTGCATCGAGGTGCGAGCGCCTGGGCACCGTGGAATAAATGGAAGGAGCCCACCAGAGTGAAACGGCGGTGGGATGGCAGCCGTTTATGCCGCGAAAGGCCTTAGCGTCTGCGCCGGCAGCGCTACGGTTCGCAAGTCGGCGAGCGGCGAATTTTCAGGGGTGGCTCCTTGTGGAGATTGTCGAAAGGCTCATCCACAAGTCGGGAACGCAACTCCATGAGTCTCGGTTCGCGAAACGCCGAGTGCCATCAATTTCCTCCAAGAAGCTCCGACGGACGGAAACGACTGGAAACCATTGAGACGCGCACGATACCCGCGCCATCTAGACAGGATTTCGCAGCTCCCCGCCAAATGGATGCAGACAGCGATCTGCCTTCGCTGGCATCGCCGGAGCCGCCCCATATGCTGGATCGTGATCAGTTGGAAACGTTTGCCACTGTGGTCGAGCAGCAAAGCTTTGACCGCGCGGCGAGCGTGCTCAGCATCACGCGGGGCGCTGTCTCCCAGCGCATCAAGGCGCTGGAGGAATCGCTGTCCACGGTGCTGGTCAAGCGCGAACGGCCGGTGGCGGCCACGCATGCCGGTGAAGTGCTGCTGCGCCATGTGAAGGCCCTTCGCATCCTTGAGGGATCGGCGCTTCAAGAACTTTCGCCAACCGCCAAGCCACACGCGCCTGTGTCGCTGGCTATTGCGGTGAATGCCGATTCTCTGGCCACTTGGTTTCCCGAAGTGCTTCGGGGTCTGCTGATGGGTCAACTGGTCGCCCTGGAGGTGATCGCAGACGATCAAGATCACACCTCTGCCCTGCTGGCTCGCGGCGATGTGATCGGATGCATATCGACATCTGCCAAACCGGCCGATGGCTTCTTGGCCGAATGCTTGGGCGCCATGGAATACCGCTGCTATGCGACGCCAGCCTTTGCCTCCACGCACTTTCCAAACGGGCTCACGGTGCCCGCTGTGCTGTCAACACCGGCTGTGTTGTTCAACCGCAAGGACTCGCTGCACGACGACTTCCTGAAAAGGCATTTTGGGTTTGCCGTTGAGCGGTACGCCAGGCACTACCTGCCCTCGCCCGTCGCCTTGCTGGAAGGGGTTGCCATGGGCGCTGGCTATGGCCTGATTCCCAGCTGGCAGGCGGCACCCTTGGTGGAAGCGGGTCAGCTCGTAGACGTCTGCCCGACTGAACGAGAGATGGTGGACCTGTTCTGGCACCACTGGGACCTTGAACCACCAATGGCCAGTGACATCACTGCCCTGATCGTCAAGGTGGCCAGAAACAGCCTGGAGCCTTCGGTCGGGTTCGAGCCATCAACGACGCAGGCCGGAGAATCGGCCAGTCCACCCTCCGGCCACAAAGCGGAGCCACAGGGCGGTACCAGCGGACAAGAAGCATCCGAGCAGCAGTGACACCACGTCGGTGTCTTCACCATGCTGCCCCAACCAGCCCGCCAGATGCACGGCGACTGAACCTGTGAAGCCAACCGCCACGATCCACCTTGCGTGCTGCGGCGGTACGACGATGCCCGAGAACATGGTGGTAAAGCAAACACCGATGCTGGCGATGTAGACCACGTTGACGGACACCATGGTGTCCACGATGCCCTGGTCACGTGAAGCCAGCAAGGCGCTCAAACCCAGGGCAATGAGCGCGAATATCGAGTGAGTCGCCGAACGACTCCCAGAAGCGGCGCACGCCAACGCTTCTGTCATGGCACGCAAGATCGCTGCGCCTGCACCCAACGCTGCCACCGACAACGCGATGAGCATCAACTTGTCTGCGCCCTGCCCCACCGATCCAGCGACCTGCCCCAGCACCCAGGGAACCACTTGTTTGGCGTCTGCCAAGTCGCCCAACATGCCACCACCCTGCATGGCGACCACCACGGCCGAGGGAAAAAAGGCGATCACGAAAAGCAAAAGGCCTGCCAGAACGCAGCCGCCCACGGCGGCCCAGGGTGAGCGCGCGGCCAATACAAACTGCTGGTAGTCGGCACCGGTACACACCAACAAGCTGACGGCCAGAGATATGGCCACCAAGCGGGATGGACTGAAGGTTGACAGGTCTTCGGTGAAAGCAGGAACAGCCTGGAGGTAGATTCCCATGCCGTTGGCTACGACCAGCGCGTAGACGAGGACAGTGGCGCTTGCAAGTAGACACATGGCGAACAGCGCCGATGCGAACCGCAGGTCCAATCGCGATGCGCCGTAGATCAGCAGCAAGATCGTCAAGTAGCCGTTTACCCGTTCAAGACCCAGCAACTCCAGCACCGCAACGCCACCTTGAATCTGGGCAGCCAGCACGCCCGACATCCAGATCAATGAAAGCAACGCCACCACCCCTTGAAGCTGCTTGCCATAGGCACGGCCAAACAGATCCCAGACCGGAAGCCCCGTCGCCCATAGCTGCCGTGCGAACACGGCCAACACCAGCATGCCAAAGGCGGTGGCCACTCCATAGATGCTGCCTGCCATGCCATGCGAGAGTGCAAGTTCGCCAGACCCGAAAAGGAAACCAATCCCGTAGCTGGCCGAGACCAGGAGTGCCGCGACCTGCAGGCTCCCCAGCGCCCTGTTCATGGAAACCGCCCTTGCGTCTGCCATGAACCAGTCACTGGATCAGCTCCAGTGAAGTAGTCTGAACAGACCTTGCCGCGATCCCGAAAGACTCCTTGCCCTTTCAGCAACTGGTGCGCCTCGGGCAGTCGGTAGTAGGGCACCGCTGGCAATAGGTGATGGGTGAGGTGGTACCCGTTGTTGCGCGGGTGGATCAACCAGCGCCAGAAACCGTGGCATGCCATGTCACGCGTGAAGGTGAACACACCGCCCGGACGAAGGCCGAAGTGATCACACATCTCACGGAAGGTGGTGATCAGATGGAAAACTGTCGCTCTGCCCAGCAGCCACAGCACCAGGAAGGTGATCGTGAAGTCAGGGCCAGCCACAACCCACATCGATGCCACCGCCCCGCCCCACCACCCAAGGATGGAGAGCTGACTGGCCGCGCGAACCTGGCGCGAAAAAAGGTGACCGGCCACCGACGACAGCCAAGCGCTCAAAGAAAAGATCTGGTCCAGGTAGTTCGAGAACCAGGTCGTCGGCCCACTTCGAGCGAAAAACAGGAGATCGGGGTCCCCCCCTTCGGTCCCGAGTTCCATGTGGTGTTTGAAGTGCGTTTCGCGGTAGCGGGTCAGACTCGCGAACAACAAGGGCGCGATGAAAAGGCGGGCCACCAGATCGTTTCGCCGTCGATCCCGCCACAGATTCCGATGCCCCGCGTCGTGGAGGATGTTGCCTAGCGCGCGTTGACGGTTGGCGATCAGCACAACAGCCAGTGGCGCGAACAGCTCGCTCCACCACACAACCAGCGCCACTGCGCTGAGAACGATGAGCCAGTCGAAGGCAATGTCCAGCACGGCGCGCCAGGGCGCCAGCCGAAACAGTTCACAGTGCGGGTCACCCTGTTGGCGCAGCTCTGATCGAAGCGCGGCCATGTCCGAAAGGACATACGAAGTCGTTGTCATGATGGACACTCCTTCTTCACAGCGTGCGGCTGCGGACGGCCTCACAGTGCACGGTAGCGTATGTCGGAGCACAAAGCCCAGGCCGCGCCAAACGGTAGCAGGAGATGCCAGCAGAGCGCGGTGGTTTAGGAACTTTGGCCACACGTCAATTCAGCTAAACAAGCCCCTTCGGCGATGCACCTGCGCACTGGTGCACACGCCGGGTCAACGCCAGCCGCCCATAATCAACGCCGAAAGCCAACACCATTTCCCTGTGCAGGAGGACATCGGAGTGAGCGGAGAAAAAGACCAAGTTCGGCTGCAGCAAATGATGGCCCCTGACCTCCGGCCAGAAACCTACGTTTACTGCACCTTCCAGGACCATCGCCTCCCTGCTGACCTCTCCCCCATCTGCACGTTCAGGGAGACCGAAGGATTGACGGCCATCGTTGAGCGCTCTCAAGCCATTCAGGCCAAGGTGCCCTTCATCTTCGAGGCGAAGCTCATCACGCTCACTGTGCACTCCTCGCTTGAGGCCATTGGCTTTCTGGCCATGATCGCCACAGCCCTGGCTAAAGCGGGCATCCCCTGCAACGCGGTCGCAGCCTTCCACCACGATCACCTGTTTATTCCGGTTGAGCGCGCCGATGACGCGTTCTCTTTGCTGAACGCCTTGAGCCACGGCAGCGCACCGGCAGTGATTTGATGTGCTGCGCATCCTGGGTCTTCGTCGTTTAGCGCGACTGAACCCGCTGCAGATTTGGGCGCCCTGCCCTGATTTCCTTTGACATCGCGCGACGCGCTTGTCTACCCTACCCTCTATCCAGTCTCTTGAGACTTGGTGCTTGGGTTACGCAGTGTCAGCACTGCGTGGCCTGTCGGTCAACCAGACCTGCAGGAGTGGGGATGAACAACCTTCAACTTCCCGAGGTGACGCCGTCAGCATCTGCGGTCGTGACACGCCCATCGGTCAAACGCCGTATCGATCCTATCGACGCACCCGCCCGCCCACTGGGCTCCAAACGTTTGGCGCTGATCGCAAAGCGCACCAACGCTGCCGCATCAATGTCAGACCGCCATTTGGAACGCATCGCTGAGGGCGATACCTTGCTGGCAAACCACGACGGCACCGTGACCTTCCTCCTGCGCGCCACCCGCTACGGTCTGCTGATGGAGCGCACCCAACGCCAAGCTTCGGGCATGCGGCTGGTGCAAACGATGGTCTTTCACGATGTGAAGAGCTTCGACCGCTGGTGTGCGGTTGAGCCGTTGCGTTTTGATGACGGCCTGCTGTTCAGCAAACTGGGACGACAGGGTCATGCTGCATTTGCAATCCACCCTTGACCGCATCGAGCCTGCTTCAGGCGGACCTGCGATAGGGGACAACGCGCGCGTTTTTCAGATCCTCCCATTGATCACAGATGCGAGGTCCCCGGGCGAAGTGATCTCACTGTTTCGCGAGGCCCTTGTGGGTCTGGGAGCTGATGCAGGCTACTTCCTGAGTTGCCTTCGAGACGATGCAACCCGAACCTCATTTCGGTCGCTTTGGGCCTGCGATCCAGCATGGCCTGCGGAGTACGCTTTTCAACGTTGGTTTGAACATGATCCCTGGCTGCGCTATGCATCCTGCGACGCGGAACCCACCCGTGCCAGCTACCTCACCTGCTCATCCCCCGAAGAAAGCACCTTCATCCGCGCAGCTGCAGAGCATGGCTTTGCATCTGCTTTGATAGCACCTGCCCCCAGCTCGGTTGGCCTCTCAAGGGTAGGGGTCCTGTGCCTGGGATCAGCTGACCCCGAGAGGTTCGAGTGCGAAAGCTACCCTAGGGTCAGGGTACTGGCGCGCGCGCTCGCCATGGAGTTGCATCACTCGATTGCAAAATCCATGCGTGAAGAACTGCTCCGGGGCACGAGCCTCACAGAAGCCGACCTAAACCTTTTACGCTGTGAGGCCGCAGGACACAGCAGTAAGGTGATCGGTGCGGCCATGAATCTTGAGGCCAAAACCATCGACAGCCGGTTTCAGCGTGTCAATGCAAAGCTGGGGGCGCCAGACAGACGCACAGCCGTGCGCATCGCCCGCCTTTACGGCCTGCTTTAGGCTGAAAGCAGGCATCCCGGTTGCCGGGATCGGCAGGCTGCTTGAAGTCTATTGGACGGACTCCGATTCGACCATCAAATATATTCAAACGCCATGCTTGACAGCCTGTATGTCAAACAGATTAATATTATTGATCTTCTCCTCGTGAATGACGATGGTTAACTTGGCTGGATACTTAAAACGCATTTCGCTGATCCTAAACGTCCAAAGCATAATCTTCAGCAAGTCCTCATCACTGATGAGCTTATGCCCTTTAATGCGGGTGATGCCAGAACCAAATATTGTAGTTGAGACGCTCCTCTGGCCATAGATTGAATTAACTCTATCCCAAAAGTTTATCAAGAACTCCAAATACTCTGGCATAGTAAGCACAGCTTTGTTGTCATCATCAAACTTACTAAACGCAGTAAGCAAGAATTCCTCGTAAACACATATTGTTCCGATCTTGTGCCGCCTTTTCTTTCCGAGGCGCCTGTTTGGATTTTCGCCGATTATCTCATCGTTTTGAAATTGATAACTCTCGATGTAACTATCCAAGTCGGCAACAGGCGTCTTTAGAACTTGCTTTACAAAGATGCCATTGACAGACATGCTGGAGATAACTCTCTCATCGACCAAGGTGTCAAAGTATTCATTGAAAGCAATCGCCTTAAGTCCTGGTTGCTGAAATATGTCCCCAACAATAACATTAACGTCACTCCCTTCGATGTTGATTGATACACTCTTGAGTCGATTGGACCAAACCCACACAACAATGTAGACAAGGAGGAATGCTGTTGCGAAAGCAGCAACCTTAAACCAAAGACCATAGCTCGGCGCCGGCAAGCAGTCTTTTGGTATGTCGACAAATGGAAAAACAAAGGAGAGGAAAACACTTACGGCAGTAGCGTACTTGTAGAAGGTAGCTAATAGCCGTCGATCAAAGAAGGCCACCTTTAACATGCTTCTTCTCCCCTTGTAAGCACAATCATGGTTTATAGAAGAAAACCCCGGAATCTCCTTTGGTTCCCACCATGAATCTTGTATTGTTAAGCGCCTTCTCTATCACGGACTTCTTGTTCGGTACATGGAGAGTCGGCACAGAACTCATTGAGTCACGAAATACTGGAAGCTTGTCCCAGAGATTCTTTACCGCTTGTTTGAGGGCCTGATTGTCAGCGGTCAGCAGGTCTGACTCAGAGGCATAATCAGGATAGATCACGATGACCGGCAAACCTTGGTCATTGATTCCGTAGTCAATTTCCTCTTTCAATGCTTTCGAGCTGGCAGTAGCGGAACTCAAGAACAGAACAATATTCTTGGAGTTTCGGAGGCGCTCCCTCAGTCTAGGCTTCAGAGTCGTTTCCCAATCACTCCCGTCACGTACGTTGTATGTTTTGTCGTGAGAGTCATTGAATGGAAAGGCTGAATCCTGCCCCTTCCACATGCGTAGCTGGTTATAGTAAACAAAATCGCGCGTGGCGTGAGCACCAAGCGCGCTCGGATTGAATGGCTCGGTAACGTAAAAAGCCGAGTAATTGCCGTTTCTATATGCCATGGTCACTCCCGTTGAAAGATTGGATTTGGAACAACTGATATCAGTCCACAAACTACTCCCGCATCACGGCAGCTAACCGGTTGTTGCCGGCTGCGTAGCAGTTCAACACCTCGGAAGGGTAGCCTACATTACCACGCTCGCCCTTCCTGCGAACCTGAACTCTGCGTCGCTAAATGACCGCTCCTGGTCTTAAAAGCTCAACAGGCTGAAGGTCCGCAACGGGTCGGGGGACAAACCTAAACGAAAGCGGTCAGCAAGTACGGCGCCCCGAATGTCCACCGCTGCGAACCTGTCTCCCACCCTCCTTCAATCTCGTTCACTCCCCACCCTCAACCCCTCGGCGGCAAACGGCACCAAGAACTGGTCACTGCGCTCAGCCGTCGCAACTAGCCACTTGTCATAGGCCGACTCCGGCAACACCACAACCATGCGTTTCTCGTCGGTCGGCTTGTGAAACTGGTTCATCAGCGGGTGGGTATCAGCGTTGGTCGTCAGCATGGTGTAGCTGTGCACCCATTCCCCCTGCGGAGACTTCCAGGCAGACCACAAACCTGCAATGCCCATGGGCCGACCGTCTGACCGTTCGATACGAGTGGGAATGGCCTTGCTGCTGCGCCAGTCCGGTTCGTAGATGGCCTGGGCCGGGATGATGCAGTGCTGCGCCCTCTTCCAAGCTTCCCGAAAACTCGGTTTGGTGGCCACAGTCTCGCTGCGGGCGTTGTAGGTACTGCGGCAGATCTTCAGGTCGGTCGCCCAGTGGGGTACCAGGCCAAACAGGCCGGGTAACGCTTCCCTATCAGGCACCGCGTCATCCCCCGAGTCCTTCTCCCTGGGGCGGCGGATCAGCAGGCCGGGGTATCCCGGCCAGAGATCGGTTTTGCCCAAGTCGGCCGGTGGCTCCACCTGGAACACCTTTCGCAAGACCTGGGCGTCCCGCACGCCTTCGTAGTGACTGCACATGGTTCCATCCTATGCGCGGATGCGCGCCGGTTTTCTGTGAAGCATTCCCAAGGGATGAGCTTGGCCTCTATACTGTTGTTATGTCCAGTATTATAGAAGATCCTCTGTTGTCACCCTTGCTGCCTGGCGCCGCATCGGGCCACTGCGGCGCGCCCGTGCCGCTAGCCGATTGCGCCGTACCCGCCTTTCAACTGGAGTCGCGGATTCGAGCGGGTTTTCCGTCTCCGGCCGAGGATTTCCAGGCCAAACGCATCGACGTGCTCGAACACCTGATCAAGCACCCCCAGGCCACCTACAGCATGACGGTGCGGGGTGAGTCCATGCGTGAGGCGGGCATCTTCGATGGGGATGTGCTGCTGGTGGACCGGGCCATCAAGCCCAGCCACGGCCAGATTGTGGTGGCGGTGGTCGATGGGGACTTCACCTGCAAGCAGCTCTGGCAACGCGGGGGGCGACTCAAGCTCAAGGCTGCCAACCCGACCTTCGCCGACATCGTGCCGACAGAAGGCCAGACGGTCGAGGTGTGGGGCGTGGTGATCGCGGCGATCAAGCAGTTCAAGCGCTGAAGCAGGCGAGTCTGGTTGAGCGTGTTTCATGGCTTCTCCGCTGTATGCACTGGTCGATGGCAACAATTTCTACGTCTCTTGCGAGCGTGTGTTCCGCCCCAGCCTAAACGGCAAACCGGTGGTGGTGCTCTCCAACAACGACGGTTGTGCGATTGCTCGCTCCAACGAGGCCAAGGCCCTGGGCATTGCCATGGGCGCTCCGTGGTTCAAGATCCGGCACCTGGCGGAATCCCAGGGGCTGGTCGCACTCTCAGCGAACTTCCCGCTGTACGGAGACCTGAGCGACCGCATGATGAGTCTGGTGGCAGGGCTCGGTCACCGGCAGGAGATCTATTCCATCGACGAGTCATTTGTGGATCTCTCGGGCATCCGGGGTGACCTGGTCAAACGCAGTCGGGTGATCCGCGAAAGGGTGTTGCATTGGGTGGGCATCCCCTGCTGCATCGGCATCGGGCAGACCAAGACCCTGGCCAAGCTGGCCAACCACATCGCCAAGACGGCCGAACGCAAACCCGGCAGTTACCCCGCCGAACTGGCTCAAATCTGCAACCTGGCTGCACTGGAACCAACAGCACGGAATGCGGTGCTGGCGGCCACGCCGGTCGAGGAGGTCTGGGGCGTGGGTCGTCGCATTGCGGGGCAACTCAAAGAGGGTGGCATCCACACGGTGCTTGATCTCGCCCGCATGGACCTGGCCACGGTACGCCAGCGCTGGTCGGTGGTGCTGGAACGCACGGTGCGTGAGCTGCAAGGGCAGTCCTGTGTGAATCTCCAACACGTGGCACCAGACAAACAGGAAATCGCTTGCACGCGGTCGTTTGGTCGCCCGGTGACCGCGCTGGAAGACCTAAGTGAGGCCGTCAGCGAGTTCGCTAGCCGGGCGGCCGAGAAGTTGCGGCGCCAAGAAGGTCTCGCCAACCAGGTGCTGACCTTTGTGCGGACCAGTCCGTTCCGGCCCGATCCTCAGTACAGCCGGTCCATCGTGGTGCCGTTACGAAGACCCACCGCCGACAGCTCGCTGATCGCCGATGCGGCCCTGACCGGCCTGCGCTGCATCTACAAGCCAGACTTCCTGTACGCCAAGGCCGGGGTGATGCTGATGGCGTTGCAACCGGCTTCGGTGCACCAGGGTGAACTGCGGCTTGACGAGGAGCCTGGTGAGAGACGGGACAAGGGCCGGTTGATGGGTGCCCTGGATGGGCTCAACCGGCGCTATGGCCGGGGTACGGTGCTGCTGGGCAGTACCGGTCTGGAGGGAGATCGCAGGCGCTGGTCGATGAAACAGGAACGGCGCACGCCGCAGTACACAACGCGATGGGAAGACATGCCTGTAGTGCGGACGTGAAGTACTCCCAATGAGGGTCACTGCTGTGCATCAGGCCAAATTTTTCGTAGACGTTTTTAGCGAGCTGAATCGATAATGCTTTCGGGTCGGCCTGAACAGTCGGCCCTCCTCCCTGAAAAGTCGTGTGACAGCGACTTTGAATTTGCCCGGCCTTCGCGCCGGGTTTCTTTTTTCAGCGCGCCCAGCAGACACCGACTGCGCACGGTGTAAATGTGCTGGAAAACAGCCCAAATCCAGCAGCAGCACAGGGGGTTTCAAGTCCTACATTGACCTCACGGTGTTCAGAGAAACGGCAAGCACTGCCACCTCACGAACAACGTCGAACCGAGGACTTGACCATGAACCATGCACCTCTCGCCAACACCCTGTGCTGGCATTCCACGAAAGCGGCAACCTTGCCGAGTAGCCTGGCGGCAACGCTGGCGAGCGCCGCCGCCAGCTTGTTGCTCACCTTGGGGCTCCTCGCACCATCGGCGGCGCGCGCCGTCGATGGCTGCCTGGTTTTACTGTGCTTTGCGGCACCGAGCTGGAAGTCGGTCCCTCAGTGTGTGCCACCGATCCGAAAGGTGCTTCGGGATCTGGCTCGGGGCAAGGCCTTTCCTACGTGCGGTATGTCTGGCGCAGGTAACTCGGCTCGGCATGTGTGGGCTCGGGCGCCGGGCAACTGCCCACCCCAGTACACCCGGGTGCATGAGTCCGAGAGCGGTCCGATCTACACCTGCGACTACACCGGGGCGATCACGGTCACGATCGACGGCAAGCCGTTCACACGCACCTGGTGGGACATGGGTGGCGACACTGTGACGGACTTCAGCCCGGTCGCGAAGTCCCAGCTGGGCACTTGGGACACCCAGTACGACAACGAACATGCCACCTGGCTTCGCTCCCGTCCGTGAGGGCTGCGCCATGGAAGCCTCTACCTTCGCGGCACTGGCCTTGGCCTGCGCGCCACAGGTCCACCTGACCACCGCACACGCGCTCGTCGCCGTCGAAAGCGCCTTCAACCCCTGGGCCATCGGCGTCGTGGGCGGTTCGCTGCAACGCCAACCCCGCCACCGCACCGAGGCACTGGCCACCGCGCTGGCTCTGCAGGCCGCCGGCCGCAACTTCAGCGTGGGCCTCGGGCAGATCAACCTGGGCAACTTCAAGCGCCTGGGCCTGTCGCTGGAATCGGCCTTCGAACCTTGCTCCAACCTGGCCGCCATGCAGACGGTATTGAGCGCGTGTTTCGAGCGGGCGCAACGCAAGTCGCCCCGCACATCGGGCGACCAAGCAGCCCTGCGCGCTGCCCTCTCTTGTTACTACAGCGGCAACTTCAGCACGGGCTTTCGCCATGGCTACGTGCGCAAGGTGGTCGCCGCAGCGCGCAACCCTTTCCCCATCAGCCAACCCAACCCCGTGAAGGAGCCGTCATGAACCGCTTTCATCTCTTCGTGTCCCTGCCCCACACCGCAACCGCCCTGCTGCTGTTGGCCGCAGCCTCCAAGGGCTGGGCACAGGGCTTCGACAAGGTCAACACCACGGTCACCAACGTCAACGCCATCCTGGTGACGATCTCGATTGCGGTGGTGACCATCGCGATCATCTGGGCTGGCTTCAAGATGATCTTTCAAGGCGCCCGCTTGGCCGACGTGGCCAATGTGCTGATTGGTGGCACGCTGGTGGGCGGGGCGGCGGCATTCGCCAGTTACATCGTCAGCTAACGGCTGAAGGTGCCGACCATGCAGGCCGAAGCCATCTACAAGGGTGCCACGCGCCCGGCCATGAAGCTGGGCATTCCGCTGGTGCCGCTGGTGATCCTGTTTGGCACCGGCATGTTGCTGATCATGTGGGGCGGCATCCTGGTGAGCTGGTGGCTTGCGCTGGGTGTGGTGCTGTCCTTTGCGCCGGTCCTGCTCTGGATGCGCTGGTTGACAGCCCGCGACGACCAGCGGTTTCGGCAGATGTTCGTGGCCCTCAAGCTGAAGTTGCACGACCGCAACCGGCGGTTCTGGCATGCGCGCAGCTACTCGCCCACGCTCTACCGGGGAGGCTCCGATGTTTGGCATGTTTGACCGATCGGGTGGAGTAGCCCATCGTCTCCCTGGGCGACCTGCTGCTGGGCAGCCACAGCCGCGCCACTGGGCACAGGCGCTGAAGGAAAACCCGCTCACACGGTTTGTGCCTTTCTCCTCACTGGTCAGTGAGCACGACGTGATCACACGTGGGGGCGATTTCATGCGAGTCTGGCGTCTCGACGGCGTGGCCTTCGAATGCGCTGATGAACACCTGATCGCCGAACGGCATGAAGCCCTGTGTAGCCTGTTGCGCAATCTGGCGGGCGGCCAATGGGCCGTGTGGACCCACCGGCTGCACCGGAAGATCCAGGATCAACTGGAAGATCCGCCCCAGGCAGGCTTTGCGCGCGACCTGTCACAGGCCTACCAAGCCAGGCTGGGCAAGCACGCCATGATGAGCAACGAGCTGTACCTGACGCTCGTCTACCGGCCCAGTACCTCGCGCATCAGCCGGGCACTGCAATCGACCCAACGCTCGAAGACCGCCATTGCCGCAGCGCACGCAGAGGCCTTGCGCGTGATGGAAGAACGAACCGCTTTCGTGCACCGGGTGCTGCGCGGCTTTGGCCCTCAACTGCTGGGGGCGCGCATGCAAGGTGCAAGGCGGTACTCCGAACTGGCCGAGTTTCTGGGCTACCTGGTCAACGGCAGCTGGAGGCCAGTTCCCCTTGCAGCGGGGCCGCTGTACCGCACCTTGCCCACCACCCGCCTGTCCTTCGGCGGCGACAAGCTGGAACTGCGCCATGGCGAACAGCGCCGTTGTGCTGCCCTGGTGGACATCAAGGAATACGCCGATGCGGTGGAGCCTGGCATCCTGAACTCGCTGCTTTATGAAGACAGCGAGTTCATCGAAACCCAGAGCTTTTCGATACTGCCCCGGCGCGAAGCCATGCGTGCGCTGGAGCTGCAACGCGACCAGTTGATCGCCAGCGACGACGTGGTGGCCAGCCAGATCGCCGACATGGACGAAGCGCTCAATGAGCTGGGCGATGGGCAGTTCTGTATGGGCGAGTACCACTACAGCCTGGTGGTGTTCGGTACACCCGGCGAAGACAGTCTGGCCGATGCCGGGCGGCGGGCTGCACAGGCGATTGGTGCGGTGGGTGAGGCGTCCAGCCTGCAGATGTCGCCGGTTGATCTGGTGGCCGATGCCGCCTGGTTAGCCCAGATGCCAGGCAACTGGCAATGGCGCCCGCGCGATGCCAAGTTGTCGTCCCGCGCTTTCGCGGCCCTGGCCAGCGGCCACAACTTTGCCCGAGGCAAGCGCGACGGCAACCCTTGGGGCGAAGCGCTGGCCTTGCTCCGCACCCCATCGGGCCAGCCCTTCTATTTGAACCTGCACAGCAGCCCAGAAGGCGAAGACTCTGCCGACAAGAAGCTGCCGGGCAACACCATCATCATCGGCTCCACTGGCGTCGGCAAGACCACGCTGGAGATGTTCCTGCTCACGCTCACCCGCAAGTGGAACCCTGCTCCAAGGTTGGTGCTGTTCGACCTGGACCGGGGTTGCGAGATTGCGATTCGGGCCTTGAACGGCCGCTATTTCACCCTCGAAGCGGGCAAGCCCACCCACCTGAACCCGCTGCAGCGCGACCCGACGCCAGCACGTATCCAGTTCTGGGAACAGCTGATCCGCATCTGCATCGCCACGCCCGCCCTGCCCTTGCTGCCGGCCGATGAGCGCGCGATTGCCGACGCCGTCAAGACGGTGGCCACCATGCCAACCGCTCTGCGCCGCTTCTCGACGGTTCGCCAGAACCTTCCGAAGTCGGGTGAAAACAGCCTGTACGAGCGTCTCGGGCGCTGGTGTGAAGGGGGTGCCCTGGGCTGGGTGTTCGACCAAGCCAACGACCAGTTGGCGGACCTGGATGCGGCATCGGTGATCGCCTTCGACACCACGGAGTTTCTGGACCTGCCCGAGGTGAGGACTCCGGTCATGCTCTACCTGCTGCAGGTGATGGAAGAGTTGGTCAACGGCGAACGCCTGATCTATGTGATCTCGGAGTTCTGGAAAGCGCTGGACCACGAGATCTTCAGCGACTTCGCCAAACAGAAGCAAAAGACCATCCGCAAACAAAACGGCCTGGGCATTTTCGACACCCAGAGTCCGTCCGATGTGCTGCGCCACCCCATCGGGCGGACCATGGTCGAACAGAGCGTGACCAAGATCTTCCTGGCCAACCCGGAAGCGGTGCGCGAGGAGTACGTCGAAGGCTTTGGGCTGAGCGAGGCCGAATTCGGCATCGTGCGCAGTCTCGGCGCGCAAGGCGGGCGTCGCTTCCTCGTCAAACAAGGCCACAGCAGCGCCATCTGCGAGCTGGACCTCAGCGGCATGGACGATTTCATCACCGTGCTTTCGGCCACCACCGACAACGTGGCCCTGCTCGACACCGTGCGTGAACGGCACGGTAACGATCCGTTTCTGTGGCTTCCCGAGCTGCTGCGCGAGGTTCAGGATCGCAAATCCCGTACGTCAAGGAGAGCCCCATGAAATCCCAAGCTCAATGGTTTGCGCTGATCGCTTTGGCGCTGGGCACCAGCGCCGCCTTGGCCCAGTTCGTCAAAGGCAACGAGGCGGTCCGTGTCATGGCCGATGGCACCCATAAGGTGGAAGTGCCGCCGCTCCCGTCGGTGGCCTTGGGTTCGCCATGCCCAGCCATCAAGCCTGGCTGCGCTGGAGGTGGCTGGAAGATGCTGGAGAGCTATTCGGGGCTGGTCGAGTGCACCGAAGTCTTTGCGCGCCCAACGACCTGCCGGCCCTCGACCTACGGGGTTGAAAAGCGATCCCGCACGTGGATCGTGAAAGTCAAGGGCCAGTGGATGCAGTGTGCGCAACCCGACATTTCGGGGAAGTGCGTCAGCCTGAAAAGCCTTCCTGTCAGCGCTGTTCAATAACCGAGGAGAAATCCCATGTTTGCCTGGGTCGGCTCACAGTTCGATGCGGTCCTGAGCACTTACGTGCTCGGCGTCGTGGGTTCGCTCATGGCCGGAATCGCACCAATCGCACTGACGGCGATGACGATCTGGGTGGCGCTGTATGGGTGGGCCGTGCTGCGCAATGAGGTTCCAGAGACCGTGCCCACCTTTCTCTGGAAGGTATTCAAGATCAGCCTGGTGTTGGCGTTTGCCCTGCAATCGGCCTTTTACATCGCGAACGTGGCCGACACCGCCAATGCGCTGGCAACGGGAGTGGCCACCACGTTTCTACCGGCAGCCGCAGACCCCACCACGATCTCATCACCCTACGCGCTGTTGGACAGTTTCAATGACGGTGCCAGCCAACTGGTGCTCGATCTGCTGAAGGACGCGGGAATCATGCGTCTGGACCTGCTCTTCGCTGCCGTGGTCTGCTCCATCGGCAACGTCGTCTTTCTTTGCATCGCTCTCTTTGTCGTCACGCTGGCCAAGCTCTTCCTGACGTTCGTCATCGCCGTGGGTCCGCTGTTTGTCTTGTGTCTGGCTTGGCGTCCCACTGCACGCTTCTTCGACAGTTGGTTGTCGATGGTGCTGAACGCTGTGGTGCTGACCTGGTTCGCCTTCTTCGCCCTGGGCATTAGCGCATTCATGGGAGACGCGATTGTTCAGACCGTCCAGGTCAACGGCGGCTTCCAGGGTTCGACGTTCAACGTCGTCGGGGAAAGCCTGAAGTACTGCGTCGTCATGGTCCTCATGGCCATCATCTGTTTCCAGGCACCCAGCCTGGCCTCAGCGCTCACCGGAGGTGCCGCCATTCAGCAAGGCATCCAGATGATCCAGAACGCCATGATGGTTTCGGGTCTGCGCTCGGCCTCGTCCGCTCGGAGTGCCAGTGCCGCCGCAAGCGCTGGCGGCGTCATCCGCGCGGGCACAGGCCTTCCACACGCCGCAGCTTCCATGGCCCGCAGGGGCTACGGCGCGGCCCGCTCTGCCGCCTACAAACTCGCCGCCCAACGCGGCCGGTCCTGACCACCCCACCCAACCCAGGAGTTCACCATGCACATCCGTTTGAAAGTTGCCGCTGCCGTCCTCATTGCTCTGGGCGGCACCCACGCCCGGGCCACCGGCATTCCCGTGATCGATGTCGCCAACCTGGTGCAGACCGTGCAGCAGGTCATCAACGACATCACCAAGATCAACAACCAGATTCAGCAGATTCGACAACTGCAAACGCAGATCGAGAGCATCAACGGCATCCGGAACCTGGGCGATGTGTTCAACAACCCGCTGCTGAGGAACTACATCCCGGCCGAGGCCTTCACCTACCTCAACGCGGTCAACACGTCGGGTTACAGCGGGCTCAACGCCACGGCCAAGGTGCTGCGCGACGTGAACATGATCTACAACTGCATGGACCTCACAGGCGACGCACGCACCCAGTGCCAGGCCGCTCTGGCTCAGCCCTATCAACAAAAAGGGCTGCTGCAAGACGCCATGCAGACCGCGGCGGGACGACTCACGCAGATCCAGTCGCTGATGACCCAGATCAACGCCACCACCGATCAGAAGTCGGTGCTGGAAATCCAGGCCCGCATCGGCGCTGAAAACGCCCTGCTCGCACACGAGGTGTCTCAAGTGCAGATGCTGCAAGGCATGGCCGATAGCGAAGAGCGCATCGCCCGATCTCGCGAGCGCGAACGGCAACTTCAGATGCTGGGCCGTACCGGCAAGGTGGCTGACTTTCTGCCGTAACCCCGCCTGAGTCCCGCAGCTACCCAGTCCCACCGGAGAACCCCATGAGTGCCATCCTCTTGTCAGGTAAAGCCGCCGCATGGCCACAACGGCCCCCTGAACCGTCGAACGAGGCCGAATCGGCGCCATTCACCGCGAACCGCGACTGGGAAATCGACCGTGCGCTGATGCTCGAACGCTCGGAGCGCCGGGCCTGGCGGGTGGCGGTGGCCGGTCTGATTCTGGGCCTGATAGGGATCGCTGCCGTGTTCGTGCAGGGGCCGTTACGCCGCGTGGTGGAGATCCCCATCGTGGTGGACCGCGTCACTGGTGAAACCACCATCCAGCAGCGGCTGAGCGAAGAAACCATCCCCGCTATGGAGGCGTTGGACAAGCACAACCTGGCGGCCTTCGTGCGAGCGCGAGAAAGCTACAGCTGGATGTTCCTGCAGCGCGATTTTGACCAGGTGGCGCGCATGGCGGTACCGGGTGTTTTCGCCGAATACAACCGCCAGTTCGAAGGCGACGGCGCGCTGCAGAAGAAGATCGGCGCCGCTGAGGAATGGCGCATCAACATCGTGGGGGTGCGCCTGCGGGCTTCCGGGCGCAGCGGCAACCTGAGCGACGCCACGGTCACCTACGACAAGGTGGTCCGCCTGACCGACCGCAACCTGCCGGACGTCACGACCCGCCACGTGGCCAGCATCGTCTACCAGTACCAGCCCAAGGTGCTCGCCAAAGAAGCCGACCGGCTGGAGAACCCGTTCGGGTTCGTGGTCACCGCCTACCGGTCCGACCCGGAAATCAACACCCAGACTCAGGGAGCACGGCCATGAAGCGCACTGTTTTGCCGCTTTTGGTTACCTGCTCCATGGCTACGAGCCTATTGGCTCAAGCGAATCCGAAGACAGCCGACCCGCGCCTGCGAGACGTGGTCTACGACCCAGCGGCGGTGGTGACCGTCCCCGTCAAACGGGGCATGGTGACCCTGGTGGTGCTTGCCCAAGACGAAGTGATCACCGAGGTGGCCGCAGGCCAGGGTGGCGATTGCAACAAGGCCGATGCCGTCTGGTGCGTGGCCGCTCAGCCTGGGGGCCGCAACCTGTTCGTCAAAGCCAAATCCGGTGCGGACGCACCCAACAACCTGGCCGTGGTCACGGACCGGCGCACGCATGCGCTGCGTTTCGTGGTCCTGCCCGATGGCGACCGGCAACAGCCCGTCTACCGCTTGACCGTGAAGGCGCCCGCACAACCCAAGCCCGCCTCGGGTCTGTCAGCAAAAGACCTCGGGGCACTCGCTGCCCTTCCACCTTTGCCATCCCATCCGACGCCCCAACAGGTGGTGGCTGAACGACTGCAGGCCAGTCCCACGGTGATGAACTCCCAGTATTCGCTGGCGGAAGGATCAGGCTCGCAAGACATCGTGCCGACCTTGGTCTACGACGACGGGCGATTCACCTACCTGCGCTTCCCCGGCAATCGCGAAGTGCCAGCGGTCTTCCATGTGCTCGGCGATGGCAGCGAAACCCTGGTCAATGCCCGGATGGAAGACGACCTTCTGGTGGTGGACCGCGTCAGCCGACAACTGATGCTGCGAGCGGGCAACGCGGTCGTGGGCATCTGGAACGAGGCCTTTGATCTGGATGGCACCCCGGCAGAAGGTGCGACCACCGTTCCGGGTGTGCAGCGGGTGCTCAAGGCTGCCAACGCCTCTCTCGACAACCGCCCCACCGGAGTCAGGCCATGAACGACCAAACCAACGCCCACAACACGTCGACCGCAGAGTCTGCGGACGGCAACACCATCACCCCGCTTCAGGGTGAACCCGGCATCCCCCAGGTGACGGCCGCACGCAGTGCCAACTGGTCGCGCAAGGGCGCGCTGGGGCTCGGCATGATGGTGCTGACCCTGGTGCTTTTCGCGGGCTTTGCCATCAACCGCTATTTCACCAGCGGACCTGCAGCGGACGAAGACGCCAAGCTGGTGCGCGACAAGCCCTCAGCCGCCAGCGCCGGGACACGCTCACTGGACATGACTGCCCCGCCCGCGCCGCGTGTGCCCGCTTTGCTGCCAACCACTGAGGTGGCGGAACCCATTGGCGTACGCAGCGGCGGAACTGCAACGCCCAAAGGCCTCTCGGCCGACGATGCACCGGTGCTGATCGTGTCTTCGCGCCCTGGCGGGCACTCCGGATCGGCGGGCATGCCCAACGGAACGGTTCCCGGTCAAGTCTCGGCCAACCCGGACGATCCGATGGCCAACACCGGCCGCAACCTGCAGGCCTACCAGAGACAACTGCAGGGCCTGCTCGACAACCTGACCCAAAGCACGGCCATGACCAGTGGCCAGGGTGGCGACTCAGTCAACCTTGGCGCCCTCGGCTCGATAGCAGGGGCCTCACCGGGCGCGGGTCTGCTTGCGCCTTCTGCGGGCCTGTTCGGCGGTCAACTGCAAGGCTCGGCCACCCCCAAGGTCGCGGCCAGCACGCTGGGCGACCGCAGCCTCACGCTGCCCAAGGGCACGGCCTTCACCTGCGCCCTCAAAACCAGGGTGATCAGCGCCACGTCAGGGCTGGTGGGCTGCCAGGTCCAGCGCAACGTGTACGGTGACAACGGGCGTGTGCTGCTGATCGAACGCGGCTCGCACCTGGACGGTGAGTACCGCATCTCGTCGGTCCGCCCCGGCATGGTTCGCATCCCGGTGTTGTGGACCCGGGTGCGAACACCCCATGGCGTGACGGTGGACATCGAGTCCCCCGGTACCGGCCAGCTCGGCGAGTCCGGCATTGATGGTTTCGTGGACAACCGCTGGGGTGAACGCATCGGTGCCGCCATGCTGCTCTCGCTGATCGACGACTCGGTCAAGCTGGTGATCCAAAACCAGACGCAGGACCAGCAGGCCGACACCATCGTCCTGCCATCCACCACCGACAACACCAGCAAGCTGGCCGAAAAGGTGCTGGACAGCACCATCAACATCCCGCCCCTGCTGTACCAGAACCAGGGCGGCATCGTCGGTATCTACGTCGCCCGCGACGTGGACTTTTCCTCAGTCTACGAACTCCAGCCGCGGGAAAGGTGAAGGCAATGAACACCCTGCCCGGCATTGAAGAAGACCCGCTCGACGGCTGGTGCGGCGACGCCACCTCGGTGGTGGAGTTCCTGCGCCCGTTGCGCGACCAGCTGGACGCCCTAGGCGTGCTGGAGGTCTGCGTGAACCGCCCCGGCGAGCTGCAGGTGGAAACGGTCCATGGTTGGCAAGCGGTCAACGCACCGGCCATGACGCAGGAGCGCTGCCTGTCCCTGGCCACGGCGCTGGCCACCTACTGCGACCAGCAGATCAACCAGGAACGCCCGCTGCTGTCGGCCACGCTGCCCACCGGCGAACGCATCCAGTTCGCCATACCGCCCGCTGTGCCACGCGGCACCGTATCCATCACCATCCGCAAGCCGTCGAATGTGGTGCTCCGGCTGAGCGACTTCGAGCAGGACGGCCTCTTTGGCCGCGTTGGCGAAAAGGCCGCCGCGCCAAACCCGGAGCACAACGACGGCCTGCAGCCCTTCGAGCGCGAACTTCTGGCATTGAAAGCCGCTGGCCGATACGCCGATTTCATGCGCCTGGCCGTGCGGCACCACCGCACCATCGTGGTCAGCGGAAAAACCGGCTCGGGCAAGACCACCTTCATGAAGGGGCTGGTCGAAGAGGTGCCGAAGCACGAGCGCCTGATCACCATTCAGGACACCGCCGAACTCACCTTGCCCAACCACCCCAACGTGGTTCACCTGTTCTACAGCAAGGACGCCCAGGGTACGGCCCGGGTCACCGCCAAGTCTTTGCTCGAAGCCTGCCTGCGCATGAAGCCCGACCGCATCTTCCTGGCCGAGCTGCGCGGTGAAGAGTGTTTCTCGTTCATCCGGCTGGCCGCCTCGGGCCACCCGGGCAGCATCACCAGCGTGCACGCCGGCAGTTGCGATCTGGCGCTGGAACAGATGTCGCTGATGATCCGCGAAAGTGGCGCGGGTGGCGGCCTGCGAATGGACGAGATCAAAGGACTGCTGCGCATCGTGATCGATGTCATCGTGCAGTTCGACCGGGACGAAAGGGGCCGCTTCATCGCCGATGTGGCCTACGAACCTCGCCGCAAGCACCACGCCGCCAGCCTCAACCCGTTGCGCGCCAGCACCCTGCAAGAGCCAGGCGTTGCAGCGAACGAGGGGTTGCGATCATGAGCCAGGCATTGGCGTTGCCCTTCACCGCCTGGTCCGTGGGCCGACGGGTTGCCGCGGGCGCCTTTGCAGCGGTCGTGGCCACTGCCCTGCTCTGTGCTGCGGTCTACGTCTCGGGAGTGCTGTTTCTGCTGCTCAGCAAGGCCGACCCCAGACAAGCCCGGTGGAGCAGCATCACCACCTACTGGCAGCTCTATTCAGACGATGCGGTTTTGCGCCAGCGCCTGTTCACCGCCATGGCCCTGTCCGGCGCTGGCTTGCTGGTCTTCCTGCCCGGCGCTCTCATCGCAGCGGCCCGGCCACGCCGGCCCTTGCATGGCGACGCGCGTTTCGCCTCGGCTGGCGAAGTGGCCCGCGCTGGGCTTGTTGATTCGGCCAACCAGCCCGACCCCCCAAGCATCCTCATCGGGCGATTCAAAGGCCGGTATCTCGCCTTGCCCGGCCAGCTATCCGTGATGTTGTCTGCTCCCACCCGTAGCGGCAAGGGTGTGGGCGTGGTGATTCCCAACCTGCTCAACTGGCCCGACTCCGTGGTCGTGCTCGACATCAAGGGCGAAAACCACGCCATCACGGCGGGCTACCGCGCCGCCCACGGCCAGGCCGTCTACGCCTTCTCCCCGTTCGACGAACAAGCCCGCAGCCACCGCTGGAACCCGCTGACGGCAGTTCGCACCAGCCCGCTGCACCGGGTGGGCGATATGCTGGGTATCGGCCAGGTCTTCTTTCCTAACGACGGCAGCGGCACCTCGTCCGAAGCCTTCTTCAACGACCAGGCCCGCAACCTGTTTCTGGGTCTGGGCCTTTTGCTGCTGGAAACGCCTGAGCTGCCACGCACCGTCGGCGAAATGCTGCGCCAGTCTTCTGGCAAAGGCCAGCCGCTGAAAGACCACCTGGGCAGTCAGATCACCCAGCGCCGCGAGCAAGGCAAACCGCTCACCGACGAATGCATCGATGCGCTGCAGCGCTTGCTGAGCAATTCCGAGAACACGCTGTCCAGCGTGGTCGCCACCTTCCACGCGCCGCTCACCATCTTTGCCGATGCGGTGGTCGATGCCGCCACCAGCGCCGACGACTTTCGGCTCGAAGACCTGCGGCGCCAGCGCATGTCGGTCTATGTGCGCATTCCGCCGCACCGCCTGGCCAATGCCCGCCCCTTGCTCAACCTGTTCTTCTCGCAGCTAGTCAGCCTCAACACCCAGCACCTGCCCGAACAAGACCCCAGCCTGCGGTTTCAGTGCCTGCTGGTCAACGACGAGTTCACCGCCATGGGCCGCGTGGGTGTCATCACCCACTCTGCTGCCTTCCTGGCTGGCTACAACCTGCGCCTGCTCACGGTGGTGCAAGCCATGTCGCAGCTGGACGCGGTCTACGGCGACAAAGAAGCCCGCACCTTCGCCACCAACCACGGCCTGCAAATTCTGTATGCCCCACGCGAACAGCGCGATGCCGACGAATACAGCGCCATGCTCGGCCACTTCACCGAGCGCGCCACCTCACGCGGGCGCAGCCGTTCTTTCAGCGGGCACGGCCACAGCACCGTCAGCCGCAACGAAAGCGAGCAACGCCGCGCCCTGCTGCTGCCGCAGGAGTTCAAGGAGTTGGGGCGTGAGCGGCTGGTGGTGATTTTCGAAAACTGCAAACCGATCCTCGGCGAAAAGATCCGCTACCACCGGGACAAGGTGTTTCAAGCCCGCCTGCGCCCTGCCCCAGCGGTGCCCCGGATGAACATGGACCGGCACCAGGCCAAGGTCCAACAGCGCTGGTGTTATGCCGAAGACGATCTTCCGCCCGAGATGCACACCCTGGACCTCGAAGCGCTGGCCCACGACATCCAGTTGGCACCCGAGGTCCTGAACGGCCCCCCCGGCAAAGCGGCAGACACCTTGCTCGACCGCTTCGAGCAGAGCAAGGCCGTTCAAGACGGTGGTGGCTCGATTGAGCCCGCCGACGAAGACGCAGCCGATGAAAGCACCACAGCCCCACCCCTACCTGCTGCGGAAGGTGGACCTCAGGTGGAGATCACAGGAGAACGCGCATGACCGCCCCATTCAATCGTTTCGCATGGACCGGCCTTCTGAGCTTGGCGCTGGTTGCATGCAGCTCGCCGCCCCAGCCACCCACAGTGGACGAATCCCAGAAGCGACCCGCCAACGCCCAAATGGCCGTCGAGTTGCAGGTCTGCAAGAACGATCTGCAAAACACCCGCATCCTGGCCACCGAATCCAGCCGCCTGGCCGAGACCACGGCCGCCACGTTGGCCCACATGGCGGCTCGTCAACATCTGCTGGCGTCGATCCAGGAGAAAGCAGTGGCCAACAGCCTGCGCATCGTCCACTTCGCTTTCAACAGCACTCAGGTGTCCATCCCAACGGCTGAGGCATCGACGCTGGTGGAGGAAGCCAAAGTCGCGCCGCTGGTGCTGTTGCGAGGGCGCACCGATGGCACGGCGGACTCATCTGCCGAAAGCCGCATCGCCCAAGCCCGTGCTAATGCGGTTCGTGACTACCTGGTCGCCTCCGGCGTAGACCCCACCCGAATCCGCACCACCCATCAACCCAGCGGCGACCACCTGGCAGACAACCGCAACCCCCAGGGCCGCAACCTCAATCGCCGGGTCGAGATCGAGGTGTACCGCACCCTGCCCGTTGCCCAACAAGCAACTCCGCAGCAGCCCTGACCCATCCGCCTGCAAGCTCCAACCACAGGAGATTTCCATGGACGACAGCAATGCCCCCACCCAACGTGTGAACCGGTCCACTCAGGACGCCCCAACATCGCAGGGCGGCACGGTGGAACCCGCCAACCGCGCCCCGGTGGCCATCCGGACGTTTCAGGCGCCCGAACCAGAACCAGGTGAGCGCTTCGAACTGCGCGATCCCTTCGCCGACCTCACCTACCGCAGTGACCGTTTTCAGGACATGGTGGCCAAAGCCGATCAGCTCGGGGCCAACCGTTTCGTGGTGCTGGATGCAAGAGACCAAAGGTCGTTCATACACAAGGTGGATGGCCAGTGGCAGCGCGAAGAACCTCGCAACCCACAACGTGTCGAGCAAGCCATCCCACGGGCAACTTCCAGCCCAGAGCCCAATACACAGCAGGCGCCCACCAACGTCATCCCCCTTCCTTCGACGCTGAAGGAGCCACTGGCTCAAGAGACCACCGATCCCCAAGCCACGGCGCGAATGGATGCTCAGGCCGAACGCGCGGCCTTGGTGGCCAAGCTCGAAGCCTCCTTGCTGGACCGCTACCTCATCAAGCGGGCACCAGTCACTGTGGGTGACGTCAAGATCGGCCTGACCGAATACCGGTTCAAAGGTGATACCTCGCGTGTCGCTTTCACCGAATCCACCTTCCGACTGGCAACGGAAACCAACAGTCCGTCTGTGGCCCGGTCCATGGTGGACGTCGCCGAGGCCCGCAACTGGCATTCCCTGCGGGTGTCGGGCAATGAAGACTTCAAACGCTTGGTGTGGCTGGAAGCCGCCGCACGCGGCGTGAAAACGCTGGGCTACGAACCCAACCCGGCCGATCTCGAACGCCTCAAGGTGGAACGCGAGATGCGCCAAGTCAACCGCATCGAACCTGGCCGGGAATCGAACGCCAGCCAGGGCAGCTCACCCGGCGACAAACCTGCAGGCCGTGGAAGCGGTGGACGCAAAGCTGTTCTGGCAGCAGTCGAAGCCATTCTGGTGGCCAATCGCGTGCCCGAGAAGCAGCGCATGGCCATCATGGCTGCCGCCACCGAAAAGCTGGCCCAACGCATTCGAGACGGCCACACGCTCAAGGTCAAGGTCTACGACAAGAACGCACCGGCCCAGCGCCCGGCCGTGGTGCCCAAGCAAGAACAACAGCGCACCCGCGAGCGGGCAGCACCAGTGCGATGAGGGTGCCACCATGCATAGCGACACGGTGCCGCCAGCGGCTTACGACATCGGCGGGCAACACTGGCTGAAAGACGAGCCCGGCTTCGCCGAAACCATCGCGCATGCTTTTGTACAACGCTTGCGCCCCCGCTGCCTGTGCCGGAAAAACTCAGAGGGCCAAGGCATCGAGATGTATGTGGCCCGCCTCATGGATGGATACATCGTCAAGCGGATGCCCTATACAGGCAGCCAACATTCCCTCAATTGCCCTTCGTACGATCCGCCGGCCGACCTTTCAGGACTTGGTCCATTGCTGGGCTCCGCCATTGTCGAAAACCCGGCCACTGGCGAAACAGCGTTGAAGCTCGACTTTCCCATGACCAAGCTGCAGGGGCGCTCCACGCAGCCCACGGCAACCACTGCCAGCAACAGCGTCGCCAGCCAGGGCCAGAGACTGACCCTCCGCAGCCTGCTGCACTACCTGTGGGATCAGGCTGAACTCACCCACTGGAAACCAGGCTTTGTCGGCCGTCGCTCCTGGACCACTGTGCGCCGACACCTGCTGCGTGCTGCCGAATACAAGGTCGCTCGGGGGCACCCACTCCTGGCAAGTCTCTACATCCCCGAAACGTTCTCGGTAGAGCAACGCGAGGCCATCAACCATCGGCGCCTCCAACGATGGGCCCCCGCTCGCCCAACACCGGGTGCACCCCAGCAGTTGATGCTCATGATTGCCGAAGTGAAAGAAGTGGTGTCTGCCCGGTTTGGCTACAAGCTGATCATCAAGCACGTGCCCGACCAAGCGTTTGGCGTTGATGAAACGCTGTACCGAAGGCTTTGCCGATGCTTCGAACGCGAGCTGGCTATTTGGAACGCTGCCGATGAACTTCACATGCTGGTGATTGCCTCCTTCAAATTGGATGAGTCGGGCATTCCAAGCATCGTCGAAATGTCGATGGTCCCGGTATCTCCGCAATGGCTTCCCATTGAAGATCAATTCGACCGACTGCTGGTCGAAGAACTGGTGAGAAATGAGCGTTCATTCATCAAATGCCAGCGCTACAACCTGCAACCGTCCATGGTGATACCAAGCGCCAGCCTCACCGATTGCGGTGAACTGCCACAGCTGCTTGTCATTGCACGACCGGCAAACGACGGTGCCGACTTCCGCAGCGCGCTACAACAAATGGCTGATTTGGACGAACCTTCCCCCTGGATATGGAATACGTCCAGCGAGGCCATGCCAGTCTTGCCCCGAGAAAGAGGTCTGCAAATCCTGGAGTTCCAGAGTTGCGAAGTGCGCAGTGCAATCGACACACCCCTGTTGAATCTACCCGTGCGTTGACAGGCTAGACTGGTGAGAGAACGTAACATGACGCGAACCACACTTTTCTGTCACGGGCCCGTCGGATGTCTTCCCTCTTCTTCGAAAAACCCATCCTCAACTCGCCCTACCAGTACCCATCCAGGCACTGGGAGCTGGACTCATCGGGTCAACCGACCCAGCAAATAGCCGAATCGAGGCGTCGCGCCGAGTTCATCACACCGATTCCACAGCCGAAGAAGCGCAAAGGCAAGGCCGAACAGGCCGAACTCGACATTGCCGACGAGGTTTCGGACGAAGAGCAGAAGTACCACTCCGCCATCATCAACGGCGTGCGTGCCGAAGTGGACAAGTGGCGCAGCCTGCCCAACCCGAACGACTGGGGCGTCACCCCTGAAACGGCCAGGCTGCTGCAGCACTGGCGCCACCACAACTTCAGTGGCGTTCGTCCGTTCTTCTGTCAGGTAGAAGCGGTCGAAACCGCCATCTGGCTCACCGAGGTCGCGCCCAAGCGCGGTCCCATGGCCAAGACGTTCCTGGAGCATCTGCAAAGCGCCAACGAAGAAGCCAACCCAGGCTTGATGCGTCTGGCCCTGAAGCTGGCCACCGGCGCTGGCAAAACCACCGTGATGGCCATGCTCATCGCGTGGCAGACCATCAACGCGGTACGGCACAACAAAGGCAACAGCGAACGGTTCGCCAGGTGCTTTCTGCTGGTGGCTCCCGGCCTGACCATCAAGGACCGGCTGCGCGTGCTCCTGCCCAACGATCCCGAGAGCTACTACAAGACCCGCGAACTTGTGCCCGCCGACCTGTTGGCCGACCTGGAGCGCTGCAAGATCGTCATTACCAACTACCACGCCTTCAAACTGCGCGAGCGGCTGGTCGTGGCCAAAGGCACCCGGCTACTGCTGCAGGGCCGCGGCAACAACGCCATGGACACCTTGGAAACCGAAGGCCAGATGGTCCAGCGCGTCATGCCCGAACTGATGGGCGCGAAGCGGATCATGGTCATCAATGACGAGGCGCACCACTGCTACCAGGAAAAGCCCGTCAAGGTTGTGGAGGAAGACCTGAAGGGTGACGACAAGAAGGAAGCCGAAGAGAACAACGAAGCCGCCCGCTTGTGGATCAACGGCATCAAGGCCGTTCAGCGCCAAGGCATCAAAACCCAGGTCATCGACCTCTCGGCTACTCCGTTTTTCCTGCGCGGTTCCGGCTACGCCGAAGGCACCCTCTTCCCCTGGACCATGAGCGACTTCTCACTCATGGACGCTATCGAATGCGGCATCGTCAAGCTACCCCGCGTGCCGGTGGCCGACAACATCCCCGGCACCGATGTCCCTATCTTCCGCAACTTGTGGGAGAACATCAGCAAGGACATGCCCAAGAAAGGCCGGGGCAAAGCCGAAGGGCTGGACCCGCTCAAGCTGCCCACCAAGCTGCAGACCGCCCTGTCCGCACTGTACGGCCACTACGAGAAGACCTATCAGATCTGGCAAGAGGCGGGCATCCATGTGCCGCCCTGCTTCATCGTGGTGTGCAACAACACCTCCACCTCCAAGCTGGTGTACGACTACATCTCCGGCTTCATGCGTCGCAACGAGGATGGCACCGAGCAGGTTGAAAACGGCCGCCTCGCCTTGTTCCGAAACTTCGACGAATATGACAGACCTCTGGCCCGCCCGCGCACCCTGCTGATTGACAGCGAACAGCTCGAAAGCGGCGATGCCCTGGATGACAACTTCCGCAGCATGGCCGGGCCGGAAATAGAGACATTCAAAAGGGAGGTCAAGGAGCGAGGCGGGCAACTCGCAGAGCAACTTCGCGGTGGTGGCGATCTGGACGACGCAGCGATCTTGCGCGAAGTCATGAACACCGTAGGCAAAGCCGGCCGCCTGGGCGAGTCCATCCGCTGCGTGGTGTCGGTTTCCATGCTCACCGAAGGCTGGGACACCAATACCGTCACCCACGTGCTGGGCGTGCGGGCCTTTGGCACCCAGCTGCTGTGCGAGCAGGTCATTGGCCGCGCACTGCGCCGCCAGTCCTACGAACTCAACGCAGATGGCCTGTTCGACGTGGAATATGCCGACGTGCTGGGCATCCCGTTCGACTTCAATGCCGAACCCGCCATCGCCAAACCGCTGAAGCCGCGCGTCACCGTCACCGTAAAAGCCATCAAGCCCGAGCGCGATGCACACGAGATTCGCTTTCCCCGAGTGCAGGGCTACCGCGTCGTCTTGCCCGAAGAAGCCATTGGCGCCGAGTTCAACGCTGACTCCAAGCTCGTGCTCACGCCGGAACTGGTCGGCCCGTCCATTACCCGGCAAGAGGGCATCATTGGCGAGGGCGTCAACCTCACCTTGGCCCACACGCGCGACATGCGCACCTCCACGCTGTTGATGCACCTGACCAAGCATCTGCTCTACAGCAAGTTCCGCGACCCGGGCGAAGAACCCAAGTTGCATTTGTTCGGCCAGCTCAAGCGCATCGTCAAACAGTGGCTGGACGACCACCTCGACTGCAAGGGCGACACCTACCCCGCACAGCTTTGCTACCTGGAACTTGCCGACCGGGCCTGCGAGCGCATCAAACAGGCCATCGACCGCGCCAGCATCGAAAAAGGCAGCAGCCAGATTCAGGCCGTGCTTGACCCATACAACCCGGTCGGCACCACCGCCCACGTGAACTTCACAACCACCAAGACCGACCGTTGGGAAGCCAGCAGCGAACACTGCCACCTCAACTGGCTGATCATGGACAGCGACTGGGAAGCCGAGTTCTGCCGCGCAGCCGAATCGCACCCACAGGTGCGCAGCTACGTAAAGAACCACAACCTGGGCTTTGAAGTGCCCTACCTTGTGGGCGCAGATACCCGCCGCTACCGGCCCGACTTCATCCTGCGCATCGACGACGGGTGCGGCCCCGACGACCTGCTCAACCTCGTGGTCGAGATCAAGGGCTACCGCGGCGAAGACGCCAAAGACAAGAAGGCCGCCATGGAAACCCGCTGGCTGCCCGGCGTCAACGCTCTGCAGACCCACGGCCGCTGGGCCTTTGCCGAGTTCACCGACGTGTACGCCATGCAGGCTGACTTTGCGGACAAGGTCGCGTCCGCCTTCAGCAGCATGGTGAACAGCCAGCCAAGCTCGTCCGCCCAACCAGCGTGACCGAGCCAGTCACCTATAAGAAGCATCAGGAGGAACAGCCCATGGCCACCCGCAAACCCGCCGCTGATCCGCCCGCACCGGCGCGCAGCGAAAGCGACAGCCCGCTCGCCGCCCTGCCCGGCCAGCAAAGGCTGGCCCAGCTCGTGCACCTGGTGCGCGGTGAAAAGGTGCTGCTCGACGCCGACCTGGCCATGCTCTACGGCGTGGAAACCGGCGCCCTGAACCGTGCAGTCAAACGCAATCTGGACCGTTTCCCCGCCGACTTCATGTTCCAGCTCAGCGCTCCCGAGTGGGAGAACTTGAGATGCCAGATTGGCATTTCAAGCGCGCACGGCGGTCGCCGCGGCACGCCCTACGCCTTCACCGAACAAGGCGTGGCCATGCTCTCCAGCGTGTTGCACTCCCTTCGCGCCGTGCAGGTCAACATCGCCATCATGCGCACCTTCGTGCAGCTGCGCCGCCTCATGGACAGCAACCGCGACCTCGCCCGCCGCATCGACGCGCTCGAATCCCGTTACGACGAACAGTTCTCCGCCGTGTTCGACGCCATCAAACAACTCATCACCGACGACAAGCAGCGCAAGAACAAGCGCCCCATCGGCTTCCTGTGATCCCCGACCATGGCCACCCGCAAAACACCCACCCCCGGCACCAAAGCACCGCTGCAGGTTGAAACCCTCAAGCACGCCGACGACAAGCGCAAAAACATCCCTACCGCTGAATTCCAGTCGGTGGTGCAGCGCGAACACCAGAAGCCGGTGCAGATCCGCTACCCGCGCGCGGGCAGCGAAGCCGACCAGGCCACACCCGCCGACGCAACCCAACCGCAAGGTGCCCCCGGCCCGCTGGCCGCCGAACGCAACGCCCGCAACCGCGACCTGGACCCACAGCTCGTCTGGCGCGGCAAAGACCAGGCCGACTGGAGCGACCTCGTCGTCAACGCGCCGCCGCTTTACATCCAGGAAAAAGTGCACCCCAAGGTGCTGATCGACGACCTCAAGCGCCAGAGCGAGAAGGCCAAGGCCGCTGCCGCGCCGGAGCAGCAAGGCTTTGTGGCCGACCTGTTTGCCGACATGGCCAAGGACTTCAACGGCGTGCCCGAAGGCGACGCCAAAACCGAGTTCTATGCCCACGACCAGCACTGGTCCAACCGCATGATCCTGGGCGACAGCCTGCAGGTCATGGCCAGCCTGGCCGAACGCGAGGGCCTGCGCGGCAAGGTTCAGTGCATCTACTTCGACCCGCCCTACGGCATCAAATTCAACAGCAACTTCCAGTGGAGCACCACCAGCCGCGACGTGAAGGACGGCAACGCCGAACACATCACGCGCGAGCCCGAAATGGTGAAGGCCTTCCGAGACACCTGGAAAGACGGCATCCATTCCTACCTGGGCTACATCCGCGACCGCCTGACTGTGGCGCGTGACCTGCTGACCGATTCCGGCTCGATGTTTGTCCAGATCGGCGATGAGAACGTACACCGAGTACGAGCGGTGATGGACGAAGTGTTTGGGGATGAGAACTGCGTGAGCTGCATCGTCTTCTCAAAGACGTCCAGCTCAACGGGTGACTTTCTCGGACCTACGTTTGACTACCTCCTTTGGTATGCAAAACGCAAGGAGGCACTGAAGTACAGAAAGGTGCTTTTAAAGAAAGCGCCAGGCCAGCGCGGAGGTACCGGCTACAAGAGCGTGCAAATGCACGATCTCAGTCGTCGCCCGTTGACCAAGGCCGAAGTCGAAGCCCCCGAAACGTTGCCAGAAGCCGCAAGAATTTACTTTCGTGACAACCTCACTAGCCAGAGCGTCGGTCGGGACAAAGGCGAAGGCGCGGCATCTTGGTTCGGTGTGACCTATGAAGGTAGGGTAATAAAGCCCTCGATGAGCGTACGTTGGAAGACAAACGAGAAAGGGTTTGAGCGGCTGCTCAAGTCACACCGAGTTGAAGCAAGTACCGGGAACAATCTCGGGTACATCAGATTTCTTGAGGACTACCCTGTCTTCGAATTGACAGATATCTGGACAGACACGCTTGGTCAAAACCAGTTTGGTGGCCCCAAGACGTACGTTGTTCAAACAGCACTTTCAGCCATAGAGCGCTGCGTCCTTATGACGACTGATCCGGGTGACCTCGTACTTGACCCCACTTGTGGCTCCGGATCGACAGCCTACGTTGCCGAGCAATGGGGCCGACGCTGGATCACCATCGACACCTCGCGCGTGGCCCTAGCCTTGGCTCGCGCCCGGATCATGGGCGCGCGCTACCCCTTCTACCTGCTAGCCGACAGCAAAGAAGGTCAGGCCAAAGAGGGGGAGGTCACGCGCACCGCTCCAAGAAGCCACCCGACTTTCGGCAACATCCGACAGGGTTTTGTGTATGAGCGGGTGCCGCACATAACACTCAAAAGCATTGCCAACAACGCAGAGATCGACGTGATCTGGGAAATGCATCAGGCGATGTTGGAGCCGTTGCGCGCGGAACTGAACCAGACCCTCAAGGTGAACTGGCAGGAATGGGAAATTCCCTGCGAACTTGAAGAATCCCATCTCACATCATTCGCGAAGAAGGTCGATGGAAAGATCAGCCGTGATGTGGGCTGGGAAGATGCCAAAAAACTGCATACAGCCTGGTGGCAGCAACGCATTGCCCGGCAGAAAGAGATCGACGCATCGATTGCCGCCAAGGCAGACTTTGAATACCTGTACGACCGCCCGTACGAAGACAAGAAGAAGGTGCGCGTGGCCGGCCCCTTCACGGTGGAAAGCCTGCTGCCCCACCGCGTGCTCGGGGTGGATGAAGACGACAACCTGATCGACATCGCCACCGACGTGGGTGACGGTCGCCTTGCGCGCGACTTCGTGCAGATCATCCTAGACAACCTGCGCACGGCGGGCGTGCAGCAGGCGGACAAGTCCGGAAAGATCGACTTCACCGCGCTCACCCCCTGGCCGGGTGAATACGTATGCGCCGAAGGCCGCTACATGGAAGGCGCCGACGCTGAAGGCAACGGCGGCACCGAAAAGCGCGCAGGCATCTTCATCGGCCCCGAGTTCGGCACCGTGAGCCGGCCCGACTTGGTGAGCGCCGGGCGAGAGGCAGCCGAAGCGGGCTTTGACGTGCTGATCGCCTGCGCCTTCAACTACGACGCGCACAGCAGCGAGTTCAGCAAGCTTGGCCGCGTGCCCGTGCTCAAGGCACGCATGAACGCCGACCTGCACATGGCCGAAGACCTGAAGAACACCGGCAAGGGCAACCTGTTCGTGATCTTCGGCGAGCCGGACATCGACATCCTCGATGCCGCCACAGGCAGCAAACTGTCCAAAGGCGAAGCGCCTACCGGCGACATCCAGGTCAAGGTCAACGGCGTGGACGTCTTCCACCCCAACACCGGCGAAGTGCGCAGCGACGGGGCCGAAGGCATCGCCTGCTGGTTCATCGACACCGACTACAACGAAGAAAGCTTCTTCGTCCGCCACGCCTACTTCCTCGGCGCCAGCGACCCCTACAAATCCCTCAAGACCACCCTCAAAGCAGAGATCAACGCCGAAGCCTGGGAATCGCTCAACAACGACACCTCACGTCCGTTCGGCAAGCCTGTTTCGGGTCGGATTGCGGTGAAGGTCATCAACCACCTTGGGGATGAGGTGATGAAGGTGTTCAAGATCACATGATTTCGTCGAATCCACTGCCTTCGCCAGCGGTCAAGACCGCTACGACCGCCGATATGGTGGCCACTGGGCTACCGATTCCACCTATTGAGCGCATACGCATCTTCAGCGCGGGTCAATGGGAAGACTTTGCTCTTGAATGGGCTGACTCGCTGCGCCTCCAATATGGCACCGTTGAGAGGTGCGGTGGCGCTGGTGATATGGGTCGAGACATCATTGCTTTTGACAAAGTCGACCCAGTGATTTGGGACAACTACCAGTGCAAGCACTACAAGTCTGGCTTGGCGCCCAGCGACATTTGGGTGGAGTTGGGAAAGTTGGTTTTCCACACCTATAACAACGAGTACACCTACCCAAGAAAGTACTTTTTTGTCGCGCCGCAAGGCGCTGGAACCAAGCTTTCCAACCTGTTGAAGAAACCTGACAAGCTCAAGGAACAGTTGATTGCCAACTGGGAACAGCATTGCAAGCTCGGCATCACATCGACGGCTGAGGTGGAACTGGATTCGGCCTTACGCGCGTACCTTGATGCGCTGGATTTCTCAATTTTTGAAGCCGTGCCGCCGCTGCGCATCATCGATCAGCATGCCAAAACGCGTTGGTATGCAACCCGCTTTGGAGGTGGACTGCCCGCCAGGCCTAAAGTCGTTGCACCTCCAGTAGCTGTTGCAGCCAATGAGGTCGCGTATGTTCGCAGTTTGTTGGATGCGTATGGCGACCATCTGAAATGCTCCCTCCCGACGGTGGCCGACTTGGGACCACACGAAGACGTCAAGGAGCACTTCAGCGACGCACGCCTTGAGTTCTACAGCGCCGAAGCCTTGCGCGCGTTTTCTCGGGACCACCTGCCTCCAGGCGCGTTCGAGGAACTGCAGGATGAGTTGCACGGCGGCATCAAAGATGAAATGCGCGGGGTTCACCCAGACGGCTACCGGCGGGTGTTGTCTGTGGTCAAGACCGCAAAGCTTCTGCCCATCACCGACCACGCGCTCAAGGAACGTTTGTCGACCCATGATCGAGGTGGGATCTGTCATCAGCTCGCGAATGACGGAAAGGTACGGTGGGTGAAATGACTGCTCCCAACGACAGCAAAGTTTTGCCTCCGTTCAACGGCCCGATTGAAATAGGGCTCCGGGCCGTGGCTCTCCTGTGCGAGGCCTTTCCCGCTCAGTACTCTCTTCAAAGGCTTGTGGTTTCAGACTACCTACTGGTCCACTCAGACGACTTGCCAAACGGTCCGCCCGGCCTACACCCTAAGACTCCCCACCGCGCCAATGAACTGCTGGTGCGCCGCATCGTGCTCGAAAAAGGACTGATGCTGTACCAGAGCCGCGGCTTGTTGGAGCGCCATTACACAGAGTCGGGTGTGATGTTTTCGGCGACAGACAGAACCGCAGGTTTTCTGGATGCACTGTCTTCCGGTTACGCCTCAGAGCTTCGCAAGCGATCTGCGTGGCTTGTGACCTTGTTCGGTGAGGTCGCTGACAGTGAACTGTTGAAGATCGCGAACGCTCACGTCGGCGAGTGGGGCGCCGAGTTCACGATGGAATCTGTACTGAAAGTGGAGGATGCCGAATGGCAATAACAGGATTTCAAATCCGCAGGCTGACATTGGTTGGACGCGGTGTTCCCAACGCCGAAGTGCAGTTCCATGAGGGGTTGAATGTTGTATCGGGTCCCTCTGACACCGGCAAGACTTTCATCGTGCAGTGCATCGACTACATGCTTGGTGGAAAGGATGTGCCGGAATCCATCCCTGAGGCGGCGCAGTATGAGACGGTGCGGCTGACCTTGAACACATCGATCGAGGACGAAGACGTTGTCTTGGAGCGTTCGATCCGAGGTGGCGATTTCAAGTTGTTCACGCCCGGCAAAGCAGATCAAAAACTCTCGTCAAAGCACAGCGCAGGCGACAAGGACTCTGCTTCTCAGTACCTTCTGAGTCTGTCGGGGTTGACTGAAAAGAAGGTTCGCAAGAACAAGCAAGGGGCTACGCGCGAGGTGAGCTTTCGCGATTTGGCCCGCTTGATCCTGGTTGACGAAGAGACCATCATCAGCAAGACGTCGCCCATTCTGACTGGGCAGTACACCACTGGCACAGCAGAGAGCGCAGTTTTCCGTCTGTTGCTGACAGGGGTAGATGATGGCTCTCTGATTTCTAGCGAAGACCCGAAGGTTGCGAAGGGAAGGCAAGCCGGCAAAGTTGAAGTGCTGGACTTGCTGCTGAATCAGACCAAGGGGCGCATCGCAGAGCTGCAGCTGCCTGGCGATGTCCCGTCGTGGCAAGAACAGCTGAGCCGCATCGAAGCACTGTATCTAGCCGCTCAAAAGGAACTGGAAGTTGAACAGCAAAGCGCCGCGCAGCTGGAAAGCAAGCGTAGATCCGAGATGGCGGGCCTGCGTCAGCTTGAATCACGAACCGGCGTCTTGCGTGAGCTGCAGCGCAGATTCACCCTGCTTGACCAGCAATACCTGTCCGACCTGCGTCGTCTTGAGAGCATTGCGGAGGCTGGTGCGCGCTTGGGTCAGATGAATGAGGAGCGCTGCCCGGTCTGCGGCGCGCCAGCGGAACATCAAGAGCATGAGCATCAGAAGGAAGACGCTGCTCCTGAAGATGTGGCGCAATCGTGTCTTGCAGAAGCAGCCAAGATCAAGATGTTGATCTCTGATTTGCATTTGACCAGGGAAGAAAACGACCGTGAAATCAAGCGGCTAGAAGACTTGATCCTCCAGGCAAAAGATCGTGTCCGCTCGGTAGGCACGCAGCTCACAGAAATGCTGAAGCCTCGTGTAGAGATCGCCCTCGCTCGTTTGCGTGAAAGCCAGGCGAACAGGGACACCTACAAGCGAGCACTTGAACTTCAAGGCCGGGTGAATGAACTGCAAGGTCTGCTGGTTGAACTTGGGCAACCGAATTCCGGAAAGGGCACGGACTTGGAATCAGCTCGCGTGCGCTCGGATGAGGCGGAGGCCTTCAGCAAGGAGGTCGAAGCATTGCTTCGTTCCTGGCATTTTCCAGGCCTGGATCGCGTCACCTTCAGTGAGGGTGACCAGGACATCGTGATCTCCGGCCGCACACGTGCGAGTCACGGGAAAGGCGTAAGGGCCATCGCTCATGCGGCATTCAATTTGGCGCTGCTGAATTCCTGCCTGAAGAGGGAAATGCCACACCCAGGTTTTGTCTTGATCGACTCTCCGCTCGTGGTCTACCGTGAGCCGGATACCGATGAAGGTGGCTTCTCTCACGATGTGAAGGATGCTTTCTACCGGTCAATTGCAGAAGAGTTTCAAGCTTCCCAGGTGATCATTTTTGAGAACGAAGACCCACCGTCAGACCTGGGTACTGACGCAAACATCATTCGGTTTACCGGTGCTTCTCATGGACGCCAGGGATTCATCCCGAAAAGTGTTTGATCACCTAGGTCCTCTATGCAGTTTCGCATCTCCGACACCTTCACCGACAGCCTTTCTCGCCTGACCGCCGACGAACAGAAGGCGATCAAGATCACGGCGTTTGACCTGCAGCAGAACCCGGCCAGCCCGGGGCTGAAGTTCCACCGCATCGACAAGTCCAAGGACAAGCATTTCTGGTCGGTGCGGGTGGGCAGCGACCTGCGCTTGATCGTCCACAAGACCGAGAGCAGCTTCCTGCTCTGCTATGCGGACCACCACGACAAGGCTTACCAGTGGGCCGAGCGGCGCCGGCTGGAGACGCACCCGAGCACGGGCGCAGCCCAGTGGGTGGAGATTCGGGAACGGGTGGTAGAGCAGGTCACCAGTGTGCCGGCGCCAGCACCGGCAGACCGCGCCAAGCGCCTGTTGTTCAAGGGTCTGACCGACGCAGACCTACTGGCCTACGGCGTGCCGGTCGAATGGCTGGCCGATGTGAAACAGGCGGACGAAGACAGCCTGTTGACTCTGGCCGAACACCTGCCCGCCGAAGCGGCTGAAGCCCTGCTGGAGCTGGCCACAGGCGGAAAGCCACAGGTGACAGCGGTTGCTCAGACGGCAGACCCGTTCAGCCACCCGGACGCGCAGCGCCGCTTCCGCGTGATGAACGACCTGGAAGAGCTGGAACAGGCGCTCAACTACCCGTGGGAGAAGTGGTCAATCTTTCTGCACCCGTCGCAACAGAAGTTTGTGGCGCGCGATTTCAATGGCGCGGCGCGCGTCTCTGGCTCGGCCGGCACGGGCAAGACCATCGTGGCGCTGCACCGCGCCGTGACGCTGGCCCGCCTGAACCCGGACGCCCGGGTGTGGTTGACCACGTTTTCTGAGCCCTTGGCAAACGCCTTGCGCAACAAGATGAACTGCCTGATCAGCCACCAGCCCCGGCTGGCCGAACGGCTGGAGGTGGTGGACATTTCTGGCATGGGGCGAAGGCTGATGGAGCGGCTGCGCAACAAGAGCCAACCCAAGCCACGCCTGGCAACTACGGGCGATGTGCGCACCGCCGTGAGCGAGGCGCTGGACTCCGTGAAAGCGCAGCAGCCTGATGCGCTGTTGACGCGCTTCACCCTGAACTTCGTACTGGGCGAGTGGAAGGACGTTGTGGACGCCTGGCAGCTGGTCAGCTGGGACGCCTACCGCGATGTGAAGCGGCTGGGTCGCAAGACGCGGCTGAGTGAAGCGCAGCGCCAGGCGCTGTGGCAGGTGTTTGAAGGGGTGCAAAGCCGTCTGGATGCGGCGGGGTTGATGACCCAGGCGCGGCTGTTTACAGTGTTGGCAAGTAAGCTGGCGCAGCTCAAGCACCCGCCATTTGAGTACGTGGTGGTGGACGAAGCGCAGGATGTGAGCGTGAGCCAGCTGCGCATGCTGGCGGCCATGGCGGGAGTGGCACCCGATGGCACCGGCGCCATACGCTCCAACAGCCTGTTTTTTGCAGGTGACTTGGGACAACGCATTTTTCAACAGCCGTTTTCTTGGAAAGCGCTGGGCGTGGATGTGCGCGGGCGATCCCGTACGCTCAATATCAACTACCGGACTTCACACCAGATTCGCCAGCAGGCCGACCGGTTGCTGGGGCCAGAGGTTTCGGACATGGACGGCAACACAGAGACGCGCAAAGGAACGGTGTCGGTGTTCAACGGACCTGCGCCTTTCATCGAGTCGTTCGTCGATGAGGAGGCTGAGAGGAACGGGGTCGCCGAATGGATTCAGGGCCTTCTGGACCATGGCTTCGCAGCCCACGAAATTGGTGTGATCGTGCGGTCCGAGGTGCAACTGGAACGTGCCAGCGCGGCACTGGACGCGGCTGGCCTGCCCCACCGTTTGCTGGACGAGCATGTAGAAACGGCCCCAGGCGAGGCCTCTTTGTGCACCATGCACTTGGCGAAGGGGCTGGAGTTCCGGGCTGTGGTCGTCATGGCTTGCGATGACGATGTCTTGCCGCTTCAGGCCCGCATCGAGAGTGTGATGGACGATGCCGACCTGGAAGAGATCTACAACACGGAACGACACCTGCTGTACGTGGCTTGCACACGGGCACGCGACCGGTTGATGGTGAGCAGCGTCGAGCCTGCGTCTGAGTTTGTCGACGACATGCTGCGCTGAGGCTCAGGCCCTCCTAACGATGGGGGCCGATGTCTCGTGGCCGGTTCTGTGGCTGCGGATTCGGTTGTGGTTCGATTTGCTGTGGCCGGTGCTGCACCACCACAGGCTCTGATCGGACCGGGGTGCGATGAGGCTCGCCTGTTTGGCTTGTCGCCATTCCTCTGACAAACCTCGCAACATGCCCGGCCAGTTGCCTGTCTGATGTCTCCCCCGATTTGGCAAGGGCCAGGCCGATTTGTACCCAGGCTTCAATTGCAGCTGCCTTGGCTGGATGATTCCGCGATCCGGCGTCGCTGGTTGAAGTGGCTCGGCGCAAGCGCCCTTCTTCTTGCGCCTTCAGGCGCCAGAGTGGGTCGGGCCGTCGGTGTTGGCCGCGCGTGGCTTGCCGTGTGGCCTCTGCCTCCACGCCATAGCCTCGCAACTTTTCAGCGAAGGTTTCTCGCCAGCGGTGCAGGTCGTTCTTGCGCGGGTTGAGGCGCTTGCCTAGCCTGGACACGGCACGCACGCTGATATGCACATGCGGGTTGGCCTGGTGGTCGTGCAGCACCATTACATATTTGTGGTCGGCCAGCTCGGCCTGCGCAAACTCCCTAGCGGCACGTTGCACGATCAGCGGATCGGTGCCGCGGGGCATCGACAGCATGATGTTGAAGGCCTCACGCCGTTGGCCCGGCTCGGCCTCGTCAGGGATGCGCGCGCCGCCCATTCGCCACTCATCGGCCAGGTGGTGCAGGCTGTCTTTGCCTTGCAGGGTCTCCCCGCGCTGGTCTTCGATCTCCAGCCGTCCGTTTTTGCTGATGTAGCGAAAGTGCGCCGCAATGGCCGCCATGCTCCGCCCTCCCCCGGTGACTTTGACCATGACCTGCGGCGCACGCCGAACGACGGTGGCTTCGATGCGCTGGCGGATGGCGTTGGCACGCTGGTGCGCGCCCGAAGCGCCCAGCTTGGGCTGGGCACGACCCTGGACAATGCGGTTGCCTGGATAGAACAAGCGGTCGCCCCAGGTGACGAGGATGCCGTCGAGCGAGGGACTGTGAGGCGTGTTGGCTCCGTACGAATGACCTTGGACTGACGCTCTCGGAGACGAGCGCCGTTGGCCAGATGGCGATTTCATGCTTGGCTCCTTCGGTTGCCGGGCCGGATGTGGCCCCTGGGTTCTGCGTTGGCGGGGCGGCGCGGCTGCAGGTCAGCGAGCGCGCTGGAAGCGAGGTCGAGGTGCTGGCGCACATCGCGTGCCAGGATGTCGAGCATCAAGCGTTGCGGCCTGGAGGACTCGTCTTCGCCTCGGCGCAGCAGCGTGCTCAGCAGGTGGAGATTGCGGCTGAGGGTGGCGAGCTCTGCGGTGGATTCACTCAACACAGCGATGTGCTCAATGCGGCTGGCACCGCCTGCCAACACCGGTACGTGGGCCACCAGACCGGCCAGGTAGGCACCGCGCGACAGGCCTGCGGCTCGGGCACCGGCAGCCAATTGAGCGGCCTCCTCGGCTGTCATGCGGATCGACAGCTTGACGCTGGCAGCGTGCCCAACGCCATGGGGCACCTCCACGCTTTGAGGCTCACCTTCGACCACCGAAAGACCCAGATCGCGCGCCACAGCGCTGCGCACCAACTCCGAGACGCTGACCCGTTGCGCCTGCGCACGGGCCACCAGCGCGGCCTTCAAGCCGCGCATTTCAACCGTGACGAAGTCGTGTGTTGGGGTGTTCATGGGCCGACGAATGGAGGGGCGCGGAGCGCTTGTGAAACCGGCGGCAGGCCGCCTATCTCTGCATTCACCATGAACCCAGTATTGGCCTGAATCGAGGCTCTGCAGCCGCTGGATTTGGGTCCGAATCCAGCAGGCAAACAGGCACCAGGCGGGTTGAAGATGAGCACGTACCGAGCAACACCGCTCAGGACGTGATCAGACAGCACGAGCAGTGATCAGCGCGCAGACAGCCACTGCACGAACTGATCAGCAATTGAAGAACAGACGACCAACGCCTGACCTGAAACCGAACGATGAAACTGGTTCCAACCGATCCCCCGGGCAGAAGCTCACGCAAGTCCAAGCGCTTCGCGCAGGAAATGCGGGAGCTGCGCGCCCAGGGCTACACCTTCGAGGCGATCCGCATGGCCTTGGCGGCGGTCGGCGTGCACGTGAGCAATGCGACCGTGCAGCGCGAAGTGGCCAGGGCCACCAAAGCAGCTTCCGTCCCACAGGTCTTGGCCTCCGGAGCGCGACCAGATGAAGTGCCATCCGCTCTCACCCAACCGCTTGCGTCCGCAACCCCTCCATCAACCACCGCGCCCCAGTCACCTCAATTCGTTTCCGTGGAAACGGACATGCGCAGCGGCAAAGAGATCGCCGAAGCGTTCGCCAGCAGCCGAATCACCAACCCCCTGGCGCTCGCCAGGCTCAACGCAAAGGACCCATCATGAAAATCGCCGTCATCAATTTTTCTGGGAATGTGGGCAAAACCACCATCGCCCGGCACCTGCTGCTGCCCCGTATCGAAGACGCGGAGCTGTTTTCCGTGGAGAGCCTGAACGCTGCCGACGGCGAAGGCCATGCGATGCGGGGCCGGCAGTTCGGCGAGTTGCAGGAACTCCTGCAGACCATGGACAACGCGGTGGTGGACATCGGGGCCAGCAACGTGGAGGAATTGCTGGACCTGATGCAGAAGTACCAAGGCAGCCATGAGGACTTCGATGCGTTCGTGGTTCCCACGGTGCCGGCCCTCAAGCAGCAGCAGGACACCATCGCCACCCTGGTCGAGCTGGCGCGGCTGGGCGTGCCCCGTTCCAGGGTGCGGCTGGTGTTCAACATGGTCAGCAGCGCCGCAGATGTCCCGGCGCACTTCGATCTGTTGCAGGCCTTCCTCAAGGCGCAGCCCATCGCCACAGAAAACGCGGCCTGCCATCTGGGCCCCAACGAGGTGTACGGGCGCATCCGGGGCAGCAACGCCGACCTCGCCACCCTGGCCGGTGATGAAACCGACTACAAGGCCTTGATCGTCAAGGCCAGCAGCACCGCAGAAAAGCTCGCCCTGGCCCAGAAGCTGGCCACACGGCGACTGGCGGTGGGGGTGTTGCCGCAGTTGGATGCCTGCTTTGCGGCGCTCGGACTGGGCGAGAGCGCCGCCAGCAACGTGGTGCCGCTGGCACGGCAGGCCCAGTGAGCGACCTGGTCACGGCCCGCGAAGAGCTGATGGCCGTGGCCATCGGCGATCTGGGCGCGTTGTTGGATCGGGTGGAGAAATTGACACCCCAACTGGACGCTAGCCGCATGGAGCTGCTGAAGACCAGCACCGACCTGGCGGAGAAAGTCGAGGCCTATTCAAAGCGCATGGATGAAATCACCGAGAACGCGAAGGTTCAGACGGTGAAGCATATTGCCCGCCGCGCGGACGAAATGGCTCGGGGGACTGTGGACACACAGTCCCGGGCCATGGAGGAAGCGGCGCGCGTGGTGTTCCGCAATGAAGTCGGCCCGGCTCTGCAGCGGGTGACGTTGCCGCTGCAGGACGTGGCAGACCTGGCCCGCAAGGGCGCACGTCCTTGGGAAGGGTGGCTGCTGCACGCCGCGACTGCGGTGCTTGCTTCGGCCATCAGCTGGGCGATGGCCGCCTGGCTGTGGCTTCGGTAAGAAGCCCTAGCCGAAATCGCGCGAGCCGGCGACTGCCGGCGAGCGCGTTTCGGAAACTCTTGGTTCGGAATTTCCGATGAACCACACCCCCCAGCTCTAGGGCGGTGTGGTGTTGGACCTGATCAGGCTTTGAGCTTGCGCATCTCTTCGGCCAGCACCCACAGCGCGCGGTTCAGACTCACGCTGCGGTCGATGCTGGCCACCGGGCGGGTGTGCAGGCGCCGGCCCTTGACGCCGCGCCCGGGTTGGCCACCGCGCAATGCGTTCTCCTGCACCCGCTGAAATGTGGTCCACAGGCTGTTGCCGAAGTCCTCCGGCCGGCGGGCTTCGATCAGCTGTTCGGCGGTCACCGGGGCGGGTGGTTCGCCCTCCCCTCGTTCACCGTAGCGCAGCGCCAGGGCGGCGGTGGCAAAGGCCTGCTGTTCCTCACGGTGCAGCGGCAGGGCCTTCATGCGGTCGGTGGAGGCGTCCACCACCTCGAAGTCCTCCAGCACCCGGAAGGCACCTTCGATCACCTCGTCCTGGATGTTGCCCTTGTGCGGGATGCGAATGTCATTGGTGACGTCGCCCACCACCAGACCATTGCAACAAACGAACCTGAAAACGCCCGCGAGCATCTGGTAACTGCTGGCGCCGTCGTGGCTGTTGATCAGGATGATCTCGTTGGCCTCCGGCCGGGTGTTCACCTGCCCGGCGTGGCGCATGCGGATCATGTGTTTGGTGAACTCGGTCTTCCCTTCGATGCGGCTTTTGCTCTGGGCCACCATGAAGGGCTCGAAGCCTTCATGCCGCAGACCGCGCAGCACGTCGATGGTGGGGATATAGGTGTAGCGCTCGGAACGGCTGCCGTGTTTGCCTTCTGCAAAGATGGACGGCGCTGCCCGGCGCATCTGGTCTTCGGCCAGCGGGGTCTCGCTGCGGATCACAAACGTGTTCTGGCCGAAACGGGCGGCCAGACGGGGGGAATGGGCGGTAGAGATCATGGTGATGCTCCTGGTTCGAGGAATGGGGGCAGAAACGGGATGAACGCCGGGCGGCCGAACCGCCCGGCTTGCGGGTTCAGGCGTGCGCCGGTTGACGGTCGTTGCGGGCCTTGCGGCTGCTGGTGGGTGCGCTGGGGGCGGCTGCGGGGGGATCACCGGCACCCTCACGCGCGCGGCGGGCTTCGCCTTCGGCCTTGCTATCGAGGTAGTCGATCTCGTCGACGGTGAACGCCAGCCCGTAGACCTCCACCCCGTCGTTGTCCTGGTAGTTGTTGTTGCGCACCCGGCCAACGATGTTCACGTGCGAGCCCTTGCCCAGGTACTCGGCCGCGTGTTCGGCCTGCTTGGCCCACAGCGTCCATTGGATTGCGGTGGCTTCCTCGGACCGCTCTTCGCCGCTGCCCCGGCGGCTGTTGCTGATGGCGGTCAGCACCGCCTTGGCGACCTTGCCTTCTCGCCCGTTGACGAATTCGAGCTTGACGGCAGATGCCAGGTGCGCGTGGCGCTGGATGACTTGAACATTGGCCATGGTGGAACTCCTTGCAAGAGCGACCAGCCGGACCCCGATCCGGGCTCCTCAAAGCTGATCCTCTCGCTCGGACTCCCTCGCTCCCGCCCACGGGCGGGCGGGGGGTGGGCATGGCCCCTTCCCTCGGGAAGGGGTGGGGGATGGGGACACCTTGCAGCACGAAACAGTGAGCCAGTCACCTGGCCCACCGCTGAAAGATCCCCCCACAAGTCCCCCTCACCTGTGGATGGGGGCGCCGTGGGGGGATGACGGTGGGCCCAATGGCGCACGCGCTGCCACAGCCTCTTCGGGCGACCAGCGCAGCGCAGGCGACCGGGTGAACCGAGCAGCGGCGTCTCTGCGGACGGCGTGACACCAAGCGCAGCGACTGGCGCGGCGTTCGAGCCGCTGCGATCACCTCAGGGGTTCGTTGTCTCCGGTATTTACAGCGGCCCGGCTTCGGGCATGGCGGGTGACCGGGGGGACGATCTGGCGGGCGGGACGGGACCAGAGCGCAGCGGCGGGAGCGGCCCGAACGTCAGTTGGTCCAGCGGGCTCGTTCCCGCGCAGCGGGAAGGAAACCAGACCGCGATCCCCGAGCACGGGAAAGGGCCGCTGCGACCTGTGCTGCCGGTGAACACCGGCCATGCTCCGCCCTCCCCTGTGTCCGCGCACAGCGCGCTGATCAACAACAAAAAATTGGGGCCGAAGGCCCCAGGGGTTACACGAGGCCTTGCTCGGCCATTGAATTGACCGCGTCGCCCGCCACGATGAAGTGATCGAGCACCCGAATGTCAACCAGCGCCGCCGCCTGCTTGAGCGTCTGCGTCAAATACTCGTCGGCACGCGATGGACGGGCAGCGCCACTGGGATGGTTGTGCACCAGGACCAGAGCGCAGCTGTTTCGAAGCAGCGCATCGCGGACCACCTCGCGCGGGTAAACCGATGTCTGGCTCACCGTGCCCCGGAACATCTCGACGTAGTCCAGCACGCGGTTCTGCGCATCCAGATGCACAACTGCAAAGACTTCATGAGGCAGGTTACCCAGCCGGGCACGCAGAAAGTCCTTCACCACAGCGGGTGAATCCATCAAGTCGCTGCCGCGCACCTTTGCGGCCAGCAACTGCTGCGCCGCCAGCAGCACCTCGTCGGCCTCGGCCGGACGGTACTGGCCCGCGACATCGCGCACCAGAAAAGAGGAAGCGGCAACCGAGAGTGCCTGGAAGGAATCGAGGGAAGAGAACAGATCGTGCTGCATGACCAACTCCGGTGATCGGGCGGGATTGCCCGAGACCGGAACCGGCACGCCGCAGCGCAGCGGTCACAGGTTCGAAGACGGCCGAAAGGCCGCAAGCGCCCACAGGGCGCGCAGACCTTGACGGCGAGAACGGTGTGCAAGGATGAAGGGAACAGCAAGCCAGCCCCACCACACAAGCAGGCGTGAAAGGCAAGCGAAGCGCGCAGGCCGGGACGGCCGGAGGCGTCAGCGATCGGCGCCCGACAGGGTCGAGACGCCAGGACACCTGTGGCCTGGTGGCTCGATGCGCAGCACCAGAGCGCGGTCCGGTTATGCCGGAGACGCACAAAAATCCCGGCCGAAGCCGGGATGAATTGGAGCGGTTCAGACGCTTGTCGCTGTTTCAAGCGGCCTGATGAACTTCTGGCTCGTGCTCGTCCAGCGCTTCATCGGTCTGCACAGGCTCGGTCAGCATCTGCGGCAACCAACCCGAGCCAGCGGCCAGCCGCTCAGCTTCGCTGGCGATCTGCGCCTTCTTGAGTTTCGCCAGCCGTTGCACCTCACCCGGCGCGAAAACTTGGACGGCCTCCAGTGCCTTCGCCTTCGATACGTGGTCGAAGTAGCCTGCCGCCGTGGGCGTCCACCAGCTGTGCATGTCCAGCCTCACCGCTTGCTCCAGCAGCGCAGCGGGGGTTTCGTTCTCGCGCTGGGCGATGGCCGACACCGTCAGCCCCACACACAGGGCCAGCAGTGACAGCAGTTCTTCGTGCTCCATCACCAGCAGTTCGGCGAACAAGGCCTTCGGGTCTTCCGGCAATCGCGATGCCCATGCCTCCCGAACAGCTCGCAGGCCCCGCGCAGCAGGTGCCTCCGCAACGTCCGGCGCATGCTGCTCCAGCCGGTCTTGCGGCGTGGCGCTGATGTTGACCGGCGACACACCGCAGCCACCCAGGATCACCCGCTGCGCCAACTGGTGCACCAGCGCCACCAGAGCGATGCGGGGATGACGGGCCACCTCGGCTTGCAGGGCTGCGGTGCGGTGCGCGCTCAAGCGCCGCACCAGCTTCTCCGTCAGCCCGCCTCGGCTGGCGAGTGATTCTGCTGGCTCCCCCTCGCCTCCTGCATTTGCGTCCGGTATCGGCTGCGCCTGCGCCCGCAGCGCCTTGACCTGTTCCTCGCGCAGCAGCCCGCGATGCACCACCACCGCCCCCAAGGGGTCCACCGACACCACCGCCCCGGCCATGGCGACGATGCCGGGGTCGTAGACCACCAGGGTCTGTTCAATGGCGTCCAGTTGATCGCCCAGCCGGTCCAGTTCCTCGTGCAGTGCCTGTGCACCGTCATCGCTCAGGTTGTCGTCCTCGTCGTCGAGCTTGTCTTGAAGCCGCGCCTGCTCCGCCTCCAGCTTCTCGATGCGTTTGGCCTCGGCTTTGGTGGGTTCCCGGCGTGAGCGCCGCGCCCGCTGGAAGGTGTGCAGTTCGGCCGACGACACGCGCGGTGTGACTTCCACCCAGCTCCAGCCCTCGGCCCGCACCGATTCGGCCGCATCGGCCAGCCGGTCGCGTGCCAGCTTCTCCAGCAAACCGGCATCGGTGAGGAACACGCCTTTCTTCTCGTCCGCGAAGAGGTCGCGCCGGATGCCACCCCCTGCCGCCTCATAGGCCTCCACGCCCACGAAGCGCGCCAGCGCATCGCTGCTGGCGTCCACCTCGTCGCGGGTCAGGTGGTCCCGCAGGGACTCCGGGCTTCGCTGCCACTGTGGCACTTCGTAGAACGCGGCTTCCTGCGCCGCATGATCGTCGGTGATCGCCAGGGCCATCAACTGCTCCAGCGACACCGCGCCTTGCTGGTAGTCGGCCAGCAAGCGGGGCGAGACGTTCGCCAGCCGCAGCCGCCGCTTGACCACCAGCGGCGTGACGCCGAAGTCGGCGGCGATGTCTTCCAGCGACCGGCCTTCGGCCACCAGCGCCTTCCAGGCGAACAGTTCATCCACCGGGGTCATGGCCTCCCGCTGCACGTTCTCGCTCAGGCTCACGGTGCGGGCCGAGGTGTCGGGCACCAGCAGACAAGGCACCGGGTGGTCCTTGGCCAGTTTGTGGCGCTTGACCAGCAGCTTCAAGGCCGCCAGCCGCCGACGCCCGGCCACCACCTCGAACCACTGTTCATCGGGCGAGGTGATGACGGTCAGGTTCTGCAGCAAACCCACGCGGGCGATGGACGCGGCAAGTTCGGGAATGGCCGTGCCGCCGCTCTGACGCACGTTTCGGCTGGAAGGCCGCAGCCGCGACAAGGGGATCAGGTGCAGCTCGTAGGGAGCCACTTCAGGCACGGTGACGGATTCACCGGTCATGGTCGCAGAGCTGACGGCTGCCGCAGCAGCCACGGCGCTCAAGGCCAGGGTTTCGGATTGGGTAGCGGTGTTCATGTGAAATCTCCTGTCCCACACGGGGACCTTGTTCAAACAATGGAAGACATCGAGAAACGGTCGGGAAGTCAGTTGGTGCTGTGCATGGGCGCTCTCCTTGGGTGTTGGGCTCCGCAGGGGCCGCGAAGCCCTTCGCGGCCATGGGCAGCAGCTGGGGCCGGCGCGGGTGCGCCGTCAAGGGAGGAAGCGAAGGCGCTGGCGCGGCCCGCAGGCGCAGCCGAGGACACGGGCGCCGCAGCGGCCCTTGACGGGGGGAGCGCCCGCAAAGGCCAGGCAAGCCGGTGAAACCGGCGCGCAGGGGATGCGAATCGCGCAGCACTGCCGGAGAGAAAGGGGTCGGCCCATTGGGTTGAGGGTCAACCCCAACAGCGCAGCACAGCAACAGAAAAGCGCCGCTCCCGCGATGTACGGGGCGGCGCCACAAGGCCTCAACGCAGCGTCAATCTGTCGCAGGCACCATCGCCTGCAGTTGTTCGATCACGCCAAACTCGACAAAGACACACGGCTGCTCGGCCGCGACCGGAACGTTGAACATTCGGGCGAAGGCATCCCGCTTCAAATGCGCCAGCCGCCCGGTGCGGTACGCCTGATCAGGCTTCATCAGGCCCGAACCCGACGGCGTTCCGCTGCGCTGCGGATCGCATTCGACCAAGGCCACGAAGCCCTCCGAAAACATCCGCTGGTGCTCGGGACACAGCCCCCAGCCCGTCGTCGTGCGGTGCTTCATGCTCGCGCGCAGGCGCCGGTCGAGCAAGATGTTGCCGCTTTCAAAAGCAGTGCCGCACACCAGACAAAGCTGCTGCTCCAGCGAAACGTGTGATTTGTCGTCCATGACCAACTCCGGTGATCGGGCGGGATTGCCCGAGACCGGAACCGGCACACCGCAGCGCAGGGGTCACAGGTTCGAAGACGGCCGAGAGGCCGCCAGCGCACACAGGGCGCGCAGACCTTGACAGCGAGAACGGTGTGCAAGGATGAAGGGATCAGCAAGCCAGCCCCACCACACAAGCAGGCATGAGGATGGCAAGCGCAGCGCGCAGGCCGGGGGCATGCCATCGGCCGGAGACGTCAGGGATCGGAGCCGAATGGCCGCGACCCACAGGGGCGCGGGGCGCAGCCCGCAGAGCCCGACAGCGGCACGCCGGGACGCCATATCAAAATCGGCACTCTTCAACTGCTGCACCAACAGCACCGAAGACAAGTCACCCAGACCTATTTGCATACCCCATGACCACCGCCGCCAGAGCCAACACCACATCTTGGACCTTCCGTACCCGGTTTCGCCGGGGCGCGTTTGGCTGGAAAGGCACTCAGTTGGCCATCGGCCGCATCAACGAAGCCCTGACCGAGATCCGCGCCGTCGCCCGCCACGACCCCGCCCGTGCGGCCGAAGGTGCCGTGCTGCTGCTGGAGAAGCTCTCCCCTGCCCTGTTCCAGATCGACAGCTCCTCAGGCACCTTGGGCAACGCCACCTTCGCCACGGTCCAGGAACTGGCACCTCTGATCAGCCAGGCGCCCGTGAGCACCCCCGTGCGGCGTCAATGGCTGGACCGCCTGTTCGAAGCCTTCCAGGAAGACGATCCTCCGTACATCGAATCCCTGGGGGACCACTGGGGCGACCTGTGCGCCACGCAAGAGCTGGCCTCCGCCTGGGCCGATCAGCTCCTACCCACCTTGAGAAACGTGCTGCGCGAACGTACGAGCGGCACCTACGCCTTCTTCTCGGGCACCACTCTTTGCTACAGCGCCCTGTTCAAGGCCGACCGCCACGATCAGATCCTGGAACTGCTGGCCATGGACCCCCGCCCGATCTGGCCCTATCTGGTCTGGGGCGCCAAAGTGTTGGCGACCCGAGGCCAGATCGATGAAGCCATCGCCTACCTGCGTGAACGCGCAGGGAGTACCACCAGCGAAACTTTCATCGCCCGCTTTGCTGAAGAAGAACTGCTCAAGGCCGGTCGCCGCGCCGAAGCGTTCAACCAGTACGCCCTGCTGGCCAACCAGGCGAATTCCAACCTCTCGACCTTCAGGGCCCTAAAGAAGAAGTATCCGGAGCTGGCACAAGAAAAGTTGCTGGGGTACCTGGTCTCATCCAGCCCGGGTGAGCCCGGCAAATGGTTCGCCACCGCCAAGACCCTGAAGCTGTTCGAGCAGGCCACCCGCCTGGCCTGGGCCTCACCGTGCGACCCCAAGACCTTGAACCGAGCCGCACGCGACCACCTCAAGACCCAGCCAGACTTCGCCATGCAATGTGCGCTGGCCTCTTTGAACTGGATGTCGATGGGCCACGGCTACGAGCTAACCGGCATGGATGTGCAGGATGCGCATCGAATGGCCATCGAGGCGGCCTCCATAACCCAGCAGAACGAACAAGTCCACGCCACCATCGGGCAAATTTTCACCCCGGACAGGCCGATGTCCGTATGGATGAAGCGCTCCTTGGGATGGGTGCCGTAGCATGCGGCTCCAGCATGGCTGTTCCGTCTGTCCAGACATGAACGGTGGCGATTAGAAGCACAGGCTCGACACGGGCTGACACCAGGTTTTCCAGGTGCAGTGGCTGCTAGTGAGCGGCCGAAGTCTGGATGGTGTATGGGGACCGAACCCGCAGGGTCTCGGCCTGTGCACCGAGGTCGTACACCTCTGCGCAAAGCCAGCGAAACGATCAGGAAAGACCGTCGCCAGCCGGTACGACGGCTGGCAGACCCGTCGGAACCGGAAACGGATACTTGTGAGGCGCGATGGCGGCAAGCGCCGCTTCGGTGGCGGGCGTCACCGAAGCCACCAAGCCGATCCGCTGACGCGCCCGACGCAGTATGGATGGCTCGATCAATCGGAAGCCTCGGTCGTCCTTTGACTGGTAGTAGCGGAAGATCCAGTACGCAATCAGATCGGCCATCTGGATGAGGCGCGAGGCCTTCGAATCCAGGAAGAGCGGAACCTCTGCAAAATTCCGCAGTCGGCCCAGCGCATGGCCTTGGTGCTTGAACAATGACGAAAGCGCCTGCAGCTTCTGCTCGTACGAAGCCTTGTCGCAAACCACTAGGCCTCGCTGTGCGTCGCGTCGCCGGGTCCACATGTCCGCCAGGTACTGATCGAACTGATGCGCAACAGCCTCGAACGAACGTTCGAGGATCTGATCGTGCGGCACCATGGATTTCTCGATGACGGAAGCGAAAACCCGAAGTTGCAGTTGTGGGTTGCTGAGCAAGGACAGCACGTCCACCAGGGCCTGGACACGTTCCACCGGTGCCACACCGGCCCAGTCGTCCTTGGCGGTGTACATCGGCGATCCATGGAACTCGATGGACGAGGGGTCTTGCGGCCTGAACCGCTCAGCGATGGGATTGATCCTGGATTCCAGCCAGTGTGTCGAACGTTCGAACACAGCAAAACCAGCCAGGACGAAGAACTGGGTGCCTGGATCTTGCGGATGGCCCGACTCGTCAAGGTACAAGAGATGCACCAGCTGCCTCGGAAATGAAAACGGGTCGCAATGTGCGACCCGTCGGAATAGGAAAGCCAGGTGGAACAATCGTCCAACGCACCGTTATCGACAGCGCTCCCGGCTCAAGCAGATTGTACTGCCCACACCCGAGCGGCGCAACCTCAGACCGTTCGCTCGGGCAAGACAACAATGACCGGTTCACATGGGTCGGTGGTTTCCCCTCAACGATCTTCGTGATGGCAAGGTTGAGCCCATGATCGGCACCTGGGCCGAGGACAACCGAAAGTACTTCGATCATTCTGGAGTCGCCACAGAAGCGCTGTCACCCAGCAATGCAAGCAACAACACAAGTGCCTGCCGCTTTTCAGGAATGTAGTCGTGCCCGTCGTAGTGTCTGGCCTGAACGCCTGTCAGGCCATGCGATTGCAGATGCCCGCGCACCTCACGACTGATGCCTTCCCTGGCCAGTAAGGTCTCTACACCCGAGCGGATGCGCTTGAGCTGAAAACCTGTGATCTCCGCGCCGACAATCGCGTGCGCCCACCCCGTCAGCGTGCGCGCACCGATGGGCTTTTTCCCCTTTGTGGTCGAGAAAACGTATTCCCCTTCACGCCCCAATCGCTTCAGTTCGGTGGCAGCGAGGGATACCAAGGGCACCTGATGCGGGCGCGCTCCCTGGCTGGGCCGGCCTTTTCCGTCGAAGAGTGTGATGGCGTCGTTGCCAACATCCGCCCATTTCAGTCGGATGAACTGCTCAATTCGCTGCCCTCCGGTCAGCAGGTGCAATCTCAGCGCTGCCGACTCGATGCCTGGACGGTCAACGATCAGCTTCCAGTACGCCTTCATTTCCGCCAGAGACAAAGGGCGCTTGTCGGCACGGTCGAACTGCGGGGAACGCCGTGTCTGAGCTGCAGGGTTGAACGTTACCGCGAATGTCTTGAAGGCCACCGGAATGGCGGCCAGTGTCCGCACATCCAGCGCACATTGATAGGCAGCTCGCAAGTAGGACCGCAACTTGTTCGCTGTACGCCCCTTGCCACTTTCAATGAGCCGTCGCAGCATGTCGAGCACCTGGTCGGGCGTGAGGTCCACCGCAGGCGCCTTGGCCACCGCAGGCCACGCGTCCTTGATGTGCTTCGTAAAAATCCCCTGTGCATCCACATGGCTGCGACGACCCTGAGCTTTCAGGTACTCCACATAGGTATCGAGCAGCTTCTCAAGGGTGCGCGTGGATTTCTCGGCCTCTTCCGATTTCTTGGCGAGAAAGGCTTTTCGTGTCTCGGCCTTCGCCTCCTGCAGCCCACCCGTGTCGGCACGTTCAACATGCACCTCGGCCAGTGCCCTGCACTTCTCCAGCGCGGCAACGATGCCGTAGCCGCGCACAGTTGGCTGCAGCTTCTTGGGCGGTGCCGTCGGGTCGTAGACCCCGATGGGTTCGCGGCTGGTTTTGCCTGCATACGAATACCGCCAATAAAGCTGTACAGCGCCGTTGGCCAGCTTGCGCGCCTGCAGCGCACCGCCGCGATCCAGGCGGCTGTGCAAGGTCACGAAGGCGCTACCATCGAGCGATTGGATGGCCGCCGCCGCTGCCGAAAGTTGATCTTTTGCCATAGTCCGCGGTTGCTCTGGTGCCAGTCTGGTGCCAGTTTGGGCTGGGATGGCCTGGGACGGCCTGAAACCACTTTGGACGCAAGTTGTTGATTTGTAAAGGCTTTAGGAATGGCAAGTTGTATCAGAAAGTCCCGTAGAATCCCATCCCGAAGGACTGTTAATCCGCAGGTCCCTGGTTCGAGTCCAGGTCGGGGAGCCAAGTAAATCAAGAGTCAGCAGGTTAGCGCCTGCTGACTTTTTTTTTGGAATCGGCGTATCCGATACGCGTCCGAAATTCTTCGTGAAGACACTGAAGTTGTTGCGAGCCCTGGCTTCGCGTACTCGCATACGCTACCTACCCACAACAAAGCCCAGCCAAGCTTGGGTAGCGGACCATTTTTGCGTCATCGTGTCGGCCAGACGCTGCTTGTTGTTGTTTACGGAGAGCACGGCTAGGCCCCGCTGGAGCACAACACCTGGCAGAGCATGCAAATAGCGAAAAACCCAGCCTCAGCCTGTTTAAACCGCCTCACCGCGCTGCCAGCGTACATCGCCGCAAAGTGCCCGAGGATCACCAGGCAAGTTGGTGACGATGAAACAGGGGTTCCAAGCTTGCGCCCATTCAAATCTTGTGAACTAGCTACCGTTTATGGGGCCAGCTGTGCGCGACACAGTCGAACTTGTCGACGGTGCACTGTTTGAGTTCCGTGCGCTCGCGGCCATCCGCCATTGAGAGTTCGGCTATTGCGCCATGGGACCAGCGGGATGCCAAAAACATGGGTGCAGATACATGCGGACCGCTACCAGCGGCAAACAGAGGGCAACACCTGCAAATCCATGCACACTGCCGGGACAGTGCAAGCGGAAACTCGCGGAAATAAGACGATGAAGGTTGGTTGACCTTCATCTAAGGGTAGTTAATTTTTTGGGTACTTTGGCCTGCCCGGAGGGACTCGAACCCCCGACCTGCTGCTTAGAAGGCAGCTGCTCTATCCGGTTGAGCTACGGGCAGACACGATCGCGAAAAGACAATGAAAAAAGGCCCACAGAGTGGGCCTTTTTCTTTTTTGATGGTCGGAGCGGCGGGATTCGAACTCGCGACCCTCTGCTCCCAAAGCAGATGCGCTACCAGGCTGCGCTACGCTCCGACTAAGCTTTGAATTATAGATGCTTTTAAAGGGTATTTTGAGCTGCCCCCTGTTTTCTTCAACGTTTTTTGTATCGGGCCGTTCCGAGCAGGGTGTCGCGGGACCGTGCTCCGTCTGCTGCCGGCGTGCGCGAGCCAGCAACGCCGCGCTGCACGGAGGGGCATGGGGCTATCTTGTCTAACTGGGGCTTCAGGTCGAGAGGCTCTACTCCATCGATGCCCTGCTTTTTCCAGCTGCGCGGCCAAGGATAGATCGCAATATCGGCTGCGGTGTGTTGGCTGCGCGAAATGAATTTCGTAAGCCCAGCAGGCAGTCCATCGCGGCACAGGGCCACTCGGCCCCCATGGTGTAGCCGTTCACAGCACACGCGCTTTATTTCGGACGCGCAAATGCAAAAGTATCGAGCTTGCCCGAACAGAGCCCCAAGCCGGCGACCAGAAATACCGGCTGTTCCAGCGGTCTTATTGATTCCGCTGTACGAAGTTTGAACTTCAGTGTGCCGATGCACAGTGGGCAGTAGCCGAGAAATTAAAGACTTCACCGGGCTGGATCAATAATTTCGCAGGCGCAGATGAGGGCAGCAGCTTGCCCGTTTTGGACGCGAGAACAAGATGGATCAAGCCAAACTCAAACAGGATGATTGTTTTGTCGTCCGACTCATAAGAACCCACCCAGGCCGGGATGTGATACCTACATCGGTTTGGCAACTACCGGTTGGTGAAAAGAGGCGGTTGACGCGACGGGTTCTGTGCGGTTCGGCAGGTTAACTGCAAAAGCACGGTAGCGCACAGCATCCATCCGTATGGTCGCAGCACGAGGTGCTGAGCCACAGCTTGGTGTCCATGGGCATCAAGCGGCCGTTCAACAGCCCGGATGGGCCCGTTTCATTGGAGATGGGGCCGGGGATCTGGATCCAGCAATGGCGGCGGATGGCAACACATGCGTCGCCTCGGATTTGCGCGGCACGGGGACCCACCTGCAACCCAACTTTCTGGTCGCATGCGAACTGGCACTCGGGCATCAGCTCTTCTGATCATCTGATCATCTGATCATCTGATCATCTGATAAAGGACGATACCGATGGATCAACCCGACGCGACAAAGGCCCTTCAAATAGCTTCACTTGCAGCAGCCACCTGGTCCCGTCGAAAAGCTGGTGGGCGCTCTGGCAGCAGCTGCCGTTGAAAAACCCAAGGAGGCTTTGTCATGGTGCGCAGCCCGCTACGCGGGAATCTTTCCCCACGTCTCCCTAGCACAAACGACTACGCCACCCTAAGGTGGCGCAGCGCGTTGTCATGTATGACAATTTTTTGGTGGGCGGTGCAGGGTTCGAACCTGCGACCCCTGCCGTGTGAAGGCAGTGCTCTACCACTGAGCTAACCGCCCGAATGATGAATATGATCTCTCAGAAGCCTCAAATTATAGCGTGGTTTTTTGCTGATTCTGGCGGACTGAAAACTTTTTCCCAAAAGTGCGTTCTTCTTGAATACGTCAGGCGGCTTGCACCTGCCGCCATACCGTTTTCCCCTTGCAGGCCTTGTCTAGGTCGAGCAAAACGGCTTCATGTGCCAGTGCTTCCTGCTCATTGGCGTAAGTCACGGGCAACTCGATACGGCTCAAGTCAATCAGCACGATCTCTACACCCTCTGCATCCGACGTCTCCAGATCCATCAAAAGGGCGTCTTGCCCGCGGGTCATGTTGATATACACATCGGCCAGAAGCTCGGCATCGAGCAAGGCGCCGTGCAAGGTGCGACCGGAGTTGTCCACACCGAGCCTGTCACACAAGGCATCCAGGCCATTGCGTTTGCCCGGGAACATTTCCTTAGCCATCACCAGACTGTCGGTGACCTGACCAATGATGGTTTTCAACGGTGGCCGTCCCAGGCGCTCCAGCTCTTTGTTCAGAAAGCTGATGTCAAACGGGGCGTTGTGGATGATTAGTTCCGCATCGCGCAGATATTCCAGCAGCTCGTTGGCAATTTGTCCAAACTTGGGCTTGTCGCGCAAAAACTCGTTGCTGATCCCGTGCACCTTGAGCGCATCTTCGTGGCTGTCGCGCTCGGGGTTGACGTAGAAGTGCAAGTTGTTGCCGGTGAGCTTGCGGTTGAACAGCTCCACGCAACCAATTTCAATGATCCGGTCGCCATTTTCGGCAGACAGACCCGTGGTTTCGGTGTCCAGAACGATTTGACGCATGTGCTTGTTTCGTGTGAATCTGCTCAAGAGCTGGTCAGTGGCCTTCTTTGGCGTGGTTGATCGAGTACTTGGGAATCTCAATCGTCACGTCTTGCTGCGCGAGAATGGCCTGACAAGACAGGCGAGACTGGGGCTCCAGGCCCCAGGCGCGGTCGAGCAGGTCTTCCTCGTTTTCATCCAGCTCATTGAGGCTGTTGAATCCCTCACGCACGATGACGTGGCAGGTGGTGCAGGCGCACACCATGTCACAGGCGTGTTCGATATTGATGTGGTTGTCCAGCAGTGCTTCGCAAATGGAGGTGCCCGCCGGGGCGCTGACTTGCGTGCCCTGGGGACAATATTCGGGGTGGGGCAGTATTTTGATGATCGGCATGGGGTTTCCTGTGCATCGGTGCTCGGGCGCGGTTCAGACTTCTTCGAGCTTTTTGCCAGCCAGGGCTTGTTGAATGCCCCGGTTCATGCGCATGGCAGCAAAGGCCTCGGTGCCTTTGGCCAGCGCGTTGGTGCCCGCTTCAATCACGGCAGCCTCGGTGCTGGCAAGGCTCTGGGCAAGTTGGTCCATGAGTGTATCGATGGCCCGGCGTTCGGCGGGCTCCAGCAGGTCGGCATCGGCCGCCAACGCACTGCGTGTGGCGGCGATCATGCGGTCTGCGTCCACACGGGCCTCCACCAAGGCGCGGGCGGCAATATCTTGCTGGGCGGTGGCAAAGCTGTCTTGCAGCATGGCGGCGATCTGTTCGTCGGACAAGCCGTAAGCGGGCTTCACGTCGACCCGCGCCTCCACGCCGCTGCCCTGCTCTTTCGCGGCCACCGACAGCAAGCCGTCGGCGTCAACCGTGAAGCTGACGCGGATGCGCGCCGCGCCGGCGGCCATGGGGGGGATGCCGCGCAAAACAAAGCGCGCCAGGCTGCGGCAGTCGGCCACCAGATCGCGCTCGCCCTGCACCACGTGCAGCGCCAGTGCGGTCTGGCCGTCCTGGTAGGTGGTGAAATCTTGCGCCAGCGCGGTCGGAATGGGGCTGTTGCGCGGCACGATGCGCTCCACCAAACCGCCCATGGTCTCGATGCCCAATGAAAGTGGAATGACGTCCAGCAAGAGCAGGTCGCCGTCGCGGCTGTTCCCTGCGAGGGCATTGGCCTGAATCGCTGCGCCGAGCGCCACCACTTCGTCGGGGTTGAGGTTGGTCAGCGGCTCCTGGCCAAAGAACGCACCTACGGCGCTGCGAATCACGGGCATGCGTGTGGAGCCGCCCACCATCACCACGCCCTTGACGTCGTCTTTGGTGATAGCGGCGTCGCGCAGCACCTTGCGCACCGCCGTCATGGTGCGTGCCGTGAGCGATGCCGTGCAAGCGTCAAACTGCGCCCGGGTCACAGACTGGTTCAGCGTTTGCGCAGCAATGTGCGCGCTGAAGACAACGCTGCCATCGGCCTGCACCGAGGAGAGCGCTTCCTTGCAGCGGCGGGCCTCCGTGTGCAGTGCAGCGCGCTCAGACGGTGTCAGCGCAACCGCCACCCCTTGCTGCGCCAGCACCCAGGCAGCCAGCGCCTGGTCGTAGTCATCGCCACCCAGGGCCGAGTCGCCCCCGGTGGCCATGACTTCGAACACACCCTGGGTAAGCCGCAGGATGGAAATGTCGAAGGTGCCGCCGCCAAGATCGTAAATGGCATAAACGCCCTCGGACGCGTTGTCGAGCCCGTAGGCAATGGCAGCGGCTGTGGGTTCGTTGATCAGACGCAGCACGTTGATGCCGGCCAACTGCGCGGCGTCTTTGGTGGCCTGGCGCTGGGCATCGTCAAAGTAGGCTGGCACCGTGATGACGGCGCCGTACAGCTCGTCGTCAAAGCTGTCTTCGGCACGAAAGCGCAGCTTGGCCAAAATTTCGGCACTGACTTCCATTGGCGTTTTGAGGCCAGCGATGGTCTGCACCACCGCCATACCCTGATTGTCCAACACGGTATAGGGCAGTTTGTCGGCGTCCACCAGCTGCGCGCGGGTGCGTCCCATCAGCCGCTTGACCGAACTGATGGTGTTGGCTGGGTCAGCCACCTGCGCGGCCAGGGCCTCAAAACCAATTTGTCGGCCCGAGCCGCCTTGCGCAGGGTCGAGGTAACGAACCACGCTGGGCAAAATGACCTGGCCCTGGGTGTCTGGCAGGCACTCGGACACGCCGTGGCGCACAGCAGCCACCAGCGAATGCGTGGTGCCCAAGTCAATGCCCACCGCCACACGGCGCTGGTGCGGGTCGAGGGACTGACCTGGTTCGGAAATCTGCAAAAGCGCCATGGGGTCGTGTTCTTGTGGGTACTGAAAATTAGAAGAGAAACGCCGGTCAAAGCGTGGGCATCGAAGACCCCTATTGTCCCAGTTGATCGATTCGGTTCTCGACGTCGCACGCAAATCGCTCAACAAACATAAGGGCTCTGACCTGCTGCACCAATGCCGGGAAGTTGCGCTCCTCGTCGGCCGTGCGCTGCAAACCCAGCAGCATGTCGCGGCGCGTCTGTGCCACATCATCGGCCATACGCTCCAGGTCTTCGGCGCCACACGCCTCTTCAAGGTCTTCACGCCACTGCATTTGCTGCATCAAAAAAGCCGCCGGCATGGACGTGTTGTTTTCTGCTTGGATGGGCGCTCCATTCAACTCGCACAAATAGGCCGCACGCTTGAGCGGATCTTTGAGGCGCTGGTAGGCCTCGTTGATGCGCACCGACCACTGCATGGCCTGGCGTTGGGTCAGCGCGTCGGCCGTGGTGAAACGGTCTGGGTGGGCTTCGCGCTGCAAATTTTTCCAGCGCTCGTCCAGGGCGGTACGGTCCAATGCGAACTGGGCGGGGACGTCAAAAATCTCAAAGTCGTTCGACAGCAGGTTCATGGCAAGAGGAGAAACGGGGTGGCACCGCAGCAGCCCCAGCCCGCGCACGCTGCGCGGGAAGCAAAACGAAAAGCCGCCGGCACAGGCTGCGCAGGCGGCTTGAGGAAAAGCGCAAAGCGGATCAAATCCGGAAGCTCTCGCCGCAGCCGCAGCGGTCTCGCTCGTTGGGGTTGTTGAAGCGGAAACCTTCGTTCAGACCTTCACGCACAAAGTCGAGCTGGGTGCCGTCGATGTAGGCCAGGCTTTTCGGGTCGACCAACACCTTCACGCCGTTGTCTTCAAACACCACGTCTTCCGGCGCGATTTCGTCGGCATATTCCAGCTTGTACGCCAGCCCCGAACAGCCGGTGGTTTTGACACCCAGGCGCACGCCAACGCCTTTGCCGCGCTTGGTGATGTAGCGGGTAACGTGCCGTGCAGCAGCTTCAGAAATCGAGATGGACATGTGGGTTGCGCCTTGGGTGGGCGTTCAGCGTTGTGCGTGACGGGAACGGTGGCGGTAGCGCTCAGTTGGCTTTGGCCTGCATGAACATGCAGCACACCCATCCGAGCGCCAGACCTCATGCGAGGTGTTTCTTGCGGTAGTCGTCCACTGCCGCCTTGATGGCGTCTTCAGCCAATATGGAGCAGTGAATTTTCACCGGTGGCAGCGCCAGCTCTTCGGCGATTTCGCTGTTTTTCAGCGCAGCGGCCTGGTCAAGCGTTTTGCCTTTGACCCACTCGGTGACCAGCGACGACGAAGCAATGGCTGAACCGCAACCGTATGTTTTAAACCGGGCGTCTTCAATGACACCGGTGGTGGGGTTCACCTTGATCTGCAGCTTCATCACGTCGCCACAGGCCGGCGCACCGACCATGCCGGTGCCCACCGATTCGTCGCCCTTGTCGAACGAGCCGACGTTGCGTGGGTTTTCGTAGTGGTCAACCACTTTTTCAGAATAAGCCATGGTATTTCTCCTTCAATGTGCCGCCCACTGGATGGTGGACAGGTCAATTCCGTCTTTGAACATTTCCCACAAAGGGGACAACTCGCGCAGCTTGGCCACGTTTTCTTTGATGGTGGCAATCGCGTAGTCAATTTCTTCTTCGGTCGTCCAGCGACCAATGGTCATGCGCAGGCTGCTGTGGGCCAGCTCGTCGCTGCGGCCCAGGGCGCGCAACACGTAGCTGGGTTCCAGGCTGGCCGAGGTACAGGCCGAACCGCTGGACACCGCCAAACCTTTGATGCCCATGATCAGCGACTCGCCTTCGACGTAGTTGAAGCTCATGTTCAGGTTGTGCGGCACGCGCTGGGTCTCGTGGCCGTTGATGAACACCTCTTCAATGTCCTTGAGGCCGGTCACCATGCGGTCGTGCAAGGCACGGATGCGCTGGTTTTCGGCGTGCATTTCTGCTTTGGCGATGCGGTAGGCCTCACCCATGCCCACACATTGGTGGGTAGGCAACGTGCCCGAGCGCATGCCACGCTCGTGGCCACCACCGTGCATTTGCGCTTCGATGCGCACGCGGGGCTTGCGGCGCACAAACAAAGCGCCGATGCCCTTGGGCCCGTAGGTTTTGTGGCTGGTCAGGCTCATCAAATCCACCGGCAGGTTTTTGATGTCTATGTCCACGCGACCGGTGGCCTGTGCAGCGTCGGTGTGAAAGATCACGCCCTTTTCGCGGCATGCAGCGCCCAGCGCGGCAATGTCTTGAATGACGCCAATTTCGTTGTTCACGAACATGACAGAGGCCAGGATGGTGTCGGGACGGATCGCGGCTTTGAACGCGTCCAGGTTTACCAGACCGTCGGCTTGCACGTCGAGATAAGTGACCTCAAAACCCTGACGCTCTAACTCACGGCAAGTGTCGAGCACCGCCTTGTGCTCGGTCTTCACTGTGATGATGTGCTTGCCCTTGGTCTTGTAGAAGTGCGCTGCACCCTTCAAAGCCAAGTTGTTGGACTCGGTGGCGCCGCTGGTCCAGACGATTTCGCGCGGATCGGCACCGATCAAGTCGGCCACCTGGTCACGGGCGGTTTCTACCGCTTTTTCAGCTTCCCAGCCCCAGGCATGGCTGCGCGAAGCCGGGTTGCCGAAATGCTCGCGCAACCAGGGAATCATGGCGTCCACCACCCGCGGGTCGCAAGGGTTGGTCGCGCTGTAGTCCATGTAGATGGGAAAGTGTGGCGTGGTCATGGCTGGCTCTGTGAAATGGCTGGCGTGGTGGATAAATACGGCACTTGGCTTTGTCGATGCCCGGCACACGGCTGACTGACCGCTGGGGTCGTCCGCCTGCTGGCGAACCTGGCACTTATTTGGAAAACGCGGCGCCCAGGGCAAACACCGAGTTAGGTGCGTTGACCCGGATCGGCTTGACCACCGACGGGCTGGAAATAGCGCGCTTGATCAGGGGGACGTTTTCAACCACCAGCCCCTTGGCCAGCTGGTCGTCCACCAGGGATTGCAGCGACACCGAGTCGAGAAAGTCGACCATCTTGGCGTTCAAGGCGGCCCACAACTCGTGCGTCATGCAGCGGTTGCCTTCGCCGAGGCAGTTTTCCTTGCCGCCGCACTGGGTGGCGTCAATCGGCTCATCCACCGACACGATGATGTCGGCCACGGTGATTTCAGCCGCCTTTCGACCCAACGTATAACCACCGCCGGGGCCGCGGGTCGACTCGACCAGTTCGTGGCGGCGCAGTTTGCCAAACAGCTGCTCCAGGTAGGACAGCGAGATTTGCTGGCGCTGGCTGATGGCTGCCAGGGTGACAGGACCGTTGTTCTGGCGCAGGGCCAGGTCAATCATCGCAGTGACCGCAAAGCGGCCTTTTGTCGTGAGGCGCATTTTCAAGCTCCTTAAATGTTGGCTTGACCGTCGTTGGTTGGTTCACGGGAAGAACGCCCCGTGAACCTCTGCTCCGCCCACCCTGCCCATGCTTTGGGCCGATACATCGAAGGCTTTCCCGACTGTTTTCGTCGAGTATACAGTAAAGCCTAGTGATTTGATCGACATTGTAACCCACCAACGGTTTTTGTCCAGGACAAACACGGTTTGTCCAGCCTGTCTTGCCTCAACAGGAGCCGCACGCAAGGTCAGAGCATCGGGGCATGAGCACCTGGTCTGGCGCTGGACCGGCTACAAAGCTGAAAGCCACGCAGGTGCCTGGCCAGGTCACTGAAAACACCACCTCGGCGCCGATCTCGGCGGCACGCAGCCGAACGTTGCTGATGCCGCGCCCACCAGACGAAAAAGCCAGGTCGGGCGTGTCACCCAGCCCCACACCGTTGTCGGTCACGCTCAGGTGCACGCGACCACTGGCCGCCCAGGTGCGCACGGTCACGCGGCTGGCATGGGCGTGCTTCACCACGTTGGCAAACACCTCTTGCAGGCAGCGAAACAGGTGCATCACGCCACGCGCCTCCAGCCCCGGCACGGCGGGCACTTCCTCCACCTGCCAGACAAGCTCTATTTGAGCGGCCTGCAGCGCGGGGCCAATGCGCTGGCGCAGCGTGCCGAGAATGGTGGGCAAATCGCCGTCCATGGGCTCCAGGGAATCGAGCGTCATACGCAGCTCTTCCAGCGCATGGTTGAGCATGGCCGCCACCGATGCGCTGTCGATGCTTCCGCTGCTGCTGCGCACCAAATTGAGCGTTTGCACCAGCTGGCTGCCCAGGCCGTCGTGCATGTCGCGCGTGAGTCGCCGGCGCTCGGCCTCCAGCACCCGCTGGTTTTCTACCAAGCGCAAGCGCTCATACACCGCGTGAAACTCCTGCTCGCGCTCGCCCACCTGCCGGGCCAACTCGGCGTTCTGCCGCCCGACGTTTTCCATCGACAGCGCGGTGCGCTGCAGCAAGACGCTGCCCATCGCAAACATCATGACCAGACTGCCGGGTGTCATCCAGCGGATGTCCACGTCACCCGGCAGCCCCATTTGCACGACCAAAAAGTCGCGCAAACCGGTGACCATGGTGGCCAGCCCCACCACCACCATCAGGCGCTGCTGCACATCCATTCCCCAGCGCGCGCGGTGTATCACCATCAGCAAGGACAACACGCACACCAGCACAATCACACCCGTCCAGAGGCGGTAGAGCTGGTAGTTCAGCGTCCAGGCCAGCAAGCCCAGCCAGAAAGGGGCCAGCAACATCATCAGCAGCACCAACTTGCGCACCATGCTCTGACGAAAATTGAACAGTTCCGACATGAACAGGTAGGTGAAACCGCAGTAAAGCGTGAAGGAGAGCTTGTGTACATAGTCCCACCACAAGAACGGACCGGGCAAAAATACCGGCGTGGACAACCAAAGCCGAACCGCCAGCACCAGCAGCCCCCCCGCCAACAAGCCAAACAGGCGCTCTGCCGACTTGGCCCAGATCAGCAGCGACAGCAAGCCCAGCATGAGCGCCGAAGCCGCCACCATCCAGGTCAGGGTCACCTGCCACCAGTTGAGCCAATGGTGGCGCTGCCACAACGCATCACGCGGCCCCACCCACACCGGCGACAAGCCACTGAAGCGCAAGGCCTGCCCTTTCAATTGGATTTCCAGGCGGTTGTCTGCCCATTGGGTGGCCAACATGCTGGGCCGCAGGGCGATGAAATGCGCGTGGGTACCCGTGTCGGCATAGCCTATGCCGCGAGCCCACGCTTGGGCATCCACCTCTTCCCCGTTGAACAGCACCCGAAACCGCACGCTCACGCGCGGCAGCAGCAGGCCAATGCCTGGCCCATCGGGGCCAGCCATATCTTTAAGGCTTGCGGGCAGCACCATCCGGTAGTGCGCCTCGCCGGCCCATCGGCGCTGCGCGTCGTCCCACACGTGGGGCAGCTCCACGGTTGTTGCGGTCTCCCAGGGCTGCCCGGCCAGCACCACCTGCGCCTGGTCCACGGCTTGCGCGCCGGGTACCCCGCTCACGCGCGTCACCAGGGCCAGGCCCAGCAGCAAAATGATCAGCCACACCGCCGCCCACCAGTAAAGCGGGATGCCCAGCACCACCTGCGCAAGCCAGCGCGGGGGCCTCAAAGCAGGCCCCGCTCCTGCGCAATGCGCACCACTTGTACGCGGCTGTGGGCCGCCAGCTTGCGGTACAGGTTTTTTACATGGGTCCCCACCGTGGCCGGTGCAATGGCCAATTTCGATGCAATTTCCTTGTTGACGTACCCCTGCGCCAGCAATCTGAGCACACCGTTCTCGCGTTCGGACAGCACCACCTCGTCGCCCTGCAGTGGTGAACGCACCTCAGGCAACACCGCCTGCACCGAGCGAAATCGCTTCAGCAGCATGCGTGCCAGCAGTGGTGAAATGGGTGCCCCACCTTCCCGGATCTGTTCAATCGCCAGCACCAGCTCTTCGGGCGTACAACCCTTGAGCACGTAGCCTGTGGCGCCGGCCTCCAGCGCACCCACCAAACGGGATTCCTCGCCAAACACAGTGAACACCAGCAACTCGGCGTCGGGCTTGTAGCGGGCCAGAATCCGCAGCACATCCTCGCCACGGCCATCGGGCAAGCCCAGGTCCACCAAAAACACGTTGGCACTGGAAGACAGCGTGTGCGCACAGGCATGGGCCATGCTGGCCGAATGCCCCAGCAGCTGCCACGAAGGCCGCTGCAGCAGCGTCTGGCGCACGAAGTGCAAAACTGTCGGATCGTCTTCAATGAGATAGATGCGCGTGTCGTCTACCTGGCTTGTGCGCTGCGGCTGGGAAGCGTCGATGTCCATAAATAGCCTTTGAGAGCTGGCGGGAGCGACATTCGGCCTATGGACCGCTCAAGCCACGTTGTCCATGCCGGCGGCGCCAAACAACTGCGTTTTCAGGCGGCTGAGCTGGTCGCGCACAGTCGCAGCCTTCTCGAACTCAAGGTTGCGCGCGTGCTCCAGCATGAGCTTTTCAAGCCGCTTGATTTCCCGCGCCACATCCTTCTCGCTCATGTCTTCGATGCTGGCGCGGTGCGCGCTCTCAGCCGCCAAGCGGTCGGCTTCTTTGCCGGCCTTTTCGCTGTACACACCGTCAATCAGGTCTTTGATGCGTTTGTTCAGCGCCTTGGGTGTGATGCCCATGGCCAGGTTGTGCGCGATCTGTTTGGCGCGGCGGCGGTTGGTTTCGTCCATCGCCTTTCGCATCGACTCGGTCACGCGGTCAGCGTAGAGAATGGCGCGCCCGTTGAGGTTGCGCGCGGCGCGTCCAATGGTCTGGATCAGGCTGCGCTCAGAGCGCAGAAAGCCCTCCTTGTCAGCGTCCAAAATGGCCACCAGCGACACCTCGGGAATGTCAATACCCTCACGCAGCAGGTTGATGCCCACCAGCACGTCGAAGGCACCCAGGCGCAAGTCGCGCAAAATTTCCACCCGTTCCACCGTGTCCACATCGCTGTGCACGTAGCGCACCTTGACGCCGTTCTCGGTCAGGTAGTCGGTCAGCTGCTCAGCCATGCGCTTGGTCAGTGTGGTGATGAGCACCCGCTCGTTTTTTTCCACGCGGATGCGGATTTCTTGCAACACATCGTCCACCTGGTGGGTGGCTGGTCGCACTTCCAGTTCGGGGTCTACCAGGCCGGTAGGGCGCACCAGCTGTTCAACCACCTGGCCGGCGTGGGTCTTTTCGTAGTCGGCAGGCGTGGCTGATACAAACACCACCTGGCGCATGCGCTGCTCAAACTCGTCGAACTTCAGCGGGCGGTTGTCCAGCGCGCTGGGCAAGCGAAAGCCGTATTCCACCAACGTGGTCTTGCGGGCGCGATCGCCGTTGTACATGCCACCAAACTGGCCGATCAGCACGTGGCTCTCGTCCAGAAACATCATGGCGTCTTTGGGCAGGTAATCGGTAAGCGTGGACGGTGGCTCACCCGGCGCACTGCCCGATAGGTGGCGCGAGTAGTTTTCAATACCTTTGCAGTGGCCCACCTCGGCCAGCATTTCCAGGTCAAACCGGGTGCGCTGCTCCAGCCGCTGAGCCTCCACCAGCTTGCCCATGCCCACCAGTTCTTTCACCCGGTCGCGCAGCTCTTCCTTAATCGCCTCCACCGCGCTCAGCACCTGTTCACGCGGGGTCACGTAGTGGCTGCTGGGGTAGACCGTGAAACGCGGAATTTTCTGCCGCACCTTGCCCGTGAGCGGGTCAAACAGCTGCAGGGTTTCGATCTCATCGTCAAACAACTCGATGCGGATCGCCATCTCACTGTGTTCGGCCGGGAACACGTCAATCGTGTCGCCACGCACGCGGAACTTGCCGCGCGAAAAATCGGCATCGTTGCGCGCGTACTGCATGCGCACCAATTGCGCAATCAGGTCGCGCTGGCCCATTTTGTCGCCTACGCGCAGCAGCATCACCATCTGGTGGTAGCTCTCGGGCTTGCCGATGCCGTAGATCGCCGAGACGGTGGCCACGATCACCACATCGCGACGCTCAAGGATGCTCTTGGTGCAACTCAGCCGCATCTGCTCGATGTGCTCGTTGATCGCGCTATCCTTTTCAATGAACAGGTCGCGCTGTGGCACGTAGGCTTCGGGCTGGTAGTAGTCGTAGTAACTGACAAAGTACTCGACGGCGTTTTTTGGGAAGAACTCCCGGAACTCGCTGTAGAGTTGCGCGGCCAGCGTCTTGTTGGGTGCAAACACGATGGCCGGGCGCCCCAGGCGGGCGATCACGTTGGCCATGGTGAAGGTCTTGCCCGAGCCGGTCACGCCCAGCAGGGTCTGGAACACCTCGCCGTCGTTCACGCCTTCCACCAGTTGGCGAATGGCCTCGGGCTGGTCGCCTGCGGGCGGGTATGGCGAAAACAGCTCGAAAGGCGAGCCAGGGAACCGCTGGAACTCGCCCTCCAGCGGGGCTTCGGTCACAACCTCAAGCAGCGGCGCGGTCGGCGGCAGGGGCATCGGTGTCAGGGGCATCGGCGGATTGTGCAGCAGCGGCAGGCCGGCCGGCGGGGCGGCGTACCCACACGGCGGGCTTGGCCAGCAGCTCCACGTAGCACTGCTCGCCACCAGCTTGTGCCAAAGCGTCCAGGACGGCAGTCAGATCGGACGGAGCAACGGCGGCGGCGGCTTCCTTGTCGGCACCAAACTGACAATCGAAGTCCCAAAAATCAGCGCCTTCGGGCAAGTCGCGGCGGCGCTCGCGCTTGATGTATTTGCGAATTTCGTGCTTGACGGCTTCAAGCACGCGGTCCGGGTGTTTGCCCTCGGCGCGCAGGGGGAATGTTTTTCTCATGGAAAGGTCCTTCAAAGGGAATGAGCGCCCTGGGAGGACGAAATCACAGCCCTCGATTATCGGTGAATCAAGACGCTGCCCGCTTGCCTGCGGTTCAGCCGGGCAGCACGATCTCGTAACTGCCTTCGTCCAGGCTGCGGTAAGGGCCCCAGACTGCTGCCAGCGCAGCGGCCTCGGCCAACTGCCAGTGCTCAAACAGCATGCGCTCGTCCACTGTGAGCGCCTCCACGTCGGGGGTTTCGCCGTACAGGGCTGCAATGCGCTGGTAGGCCGCATACACCGGCGCCACCAAGGCCGCGTCGCCCAGCGTGGTTTCCAGCGCTTGGCGAAACAGCCGCTCGGCGGCGTGCCGTTGCGCGGGCGAGGTGTCGTCGGACACGAAGAGTTTGAGGGTGTAGGTCATGAAGCCCGGGGGTGCCCGGCGGGCACGTTGCACAATGACCGATTATCGATCCCGCCCCTGCCCATGAACACCACCCGCCCCACGCCCAGCAAAGACGAGATTGCCCTGCTACCCGAATTCGACCGCCTGAGGCTGGACCGCATCACCCTGGTCGAGACGACCCGGCAGGCCACCGAGGCAGTGGCCGCGCTGCGTGACCACCCGGTCTGGGGTTTTGACACCGAGTCCAAACCAACTTTTGTGAAAGAACAGGTGTCTGACGGGCCGCACATCGTGCAGCTGTCCACCCTGCACCACGCCTGGGTGTTTCAGCTGACGGACCCCGGCTGTCGCGAGCAAGTAGCCGAATTGCTGGCCCACGCAGCCCACACCAAGGCCGGCTTTGGGTTGGGTGATGACACCAAGCGCATCGTGGCCAAACTGGCGGTGGCGCCCGCAGCGGTGCTGGAGCTCAACCAAGTGTTCCGCGAACGCGGCTACCGCAAAGACATGGGCGTGAAAGGCGCGGTGGCGGTGCTATTCAACCAGCGCTTCATCAAATCAAAAAAAGCCGCCACGTCCAACTGGGCCAATCCGCAACTGAGCGAAGGCCAGTTGATCTATGCCGCCAACGACGCCTACGCGGCCGCTCGGGTGTTTCATGCGCTGGGTCTGCCGGGCTGAACGGGCGTTCAGCGCCGCCGCAGTGGGGTGAGCAGGTCGCTCAAGCCGTTGTGGTCAATCTCGTGCATCAGTTGCAGCAGTCGGCCCACTTCGCTTTTCGGAAAGCCCTCGCGCGCAAACCAGTTCAGGTAGTTGCCGGGCAGGTCGGCAATGGGCGTACCCTTGTGTTTACCAAACGGCATTTCCACGGTCAGCAGCCGTTCCAGGTCTTCGGGTTTCATGGCGCTTCTGGGGCCTTGGGCGCCGTGGCCTGGTCCAGCCAACGGCGCACACTGGCGTTGAACAGCGCCGGCTTCTGGCGCATCAACCAGTGGCCTGCGTCAAAACCCTGAACGCCACACCCGGGCGTGGTGCCCAGGGCCGCCAGCCAGCGCGGTGAGTGAAACATGAACGGTTTGCGCTTGCCAAAGAAAAACAGCGTGGGCACTTGCGGCCCCAGCACCTGGCCCACCCGTGCCACGCCGCGCAGCCCGCCAAAAGAGCCAAACCACTGCATGGCATAGGGATAGTTCATCTGCCAACCCATGTGCTCGGGCGCCGTGCGGCAACCGATGGTGCGCGCCATGAAGCGCGTCATGCGGTTGGCCACCCCCGGCAACAGGCCGCCGAGCTTCCAGGCCAGCGCCAGCCACAGCTGGTAACCCGCAATCATGAGTTTTTCTTTGAACTTGAGCGACTTCAAATAGGTGCCCGAATTGGTGTCCCCGATGTCCACACCCACCACCCGCGCCACCCGGCTGGTGTGGCGCGCCGCGTATTCGTAGCCAAAGAAACAACCCCAGTCGTGCAGCAGCAGCGTCACCGGCTCGGTGGGGCTCACGGCGTCTAACACGGCACCCACCAGCGCGCACATCTCGTCCACCGACACCGGGCGCGGCGGCTGGCTCAGGTCAAACCCAGGCAAGGCAAAGCGCACACAGCGGTAACCGTCACGCAAGCTGGCCACCGTGTCGTCCCACAGCGCCGGCGTGTCGGGCCAGCCGTGCAGCATCACCACGGTGGGCCCTGTGCCCTCCATGGTCACATTCAGGCCTTGTATCGTGAGGCGGTCTTGCATGGTGGCGGCTCCTGAAGTGCGGGGGTGCCCACGATGGTAGCGCGCATGCCTGTGCGGGCAATGCCTTGGCAGTCACCTCGGGCGCTTCAGCGATACTCGCTAGCCATGCACCGAACCATCTTCACCACCCCGGTTGTCAACGCCCTGCTGCGCGGCTTTTCCATGGCGTTTCTCAAACTCACAGGCTGGAAAGTGGAAGGCTCCCTGCCCCCTGAAGCCGCCAAAAGCGTGTTCATTGCGGCGCCGCACACCAGCAACTGGGACCTGCCCTACACGCTCATGGTGGCCTTTGCGCTGCGGCTCAACCCGTATTGGATGGGCAAGCACAGCATCTTCAAGGCGCCCTTCGGCGGCATCATGCAGTGGTTGGGCGGCATCCCGGTCAACCGGGAACAGTCCAACAACTTGGTGGCCGCCTCAGCCGAAGCCATCCGCACAGCAGACGGACCGCTGCAACTCATCGTGCCGCCCGAAGGCACACGCAGCAAAACCCGCTATTGGAAGACAGGCTTCTACTACATAGCCCTGGGCGCCCAGGTGCCCATCGTCATGGCTTACATGGACTACAGCACCAAGCGCAGCGGCCTGGGGCCACTCTTCAAACCCACCGGCGACGTGGAAGCCGACATGACCGCCATCAAAGCCTTTTATGCGCCCTTCAAAGGCAAAAACGCGGCCCAGTTCGCGGCTGGCTCCGACTGAGCCATTGCCCCACACCGCGCCCTGACCGCTTGATGCACCTGCCCGCACGCCGCCGCCCTGAATTCGAGCAAGCGCGAAGCTACGAATACCCCACCCACCTGCGCGCCACCATCGACGACCTGCCCGTAGCCCCGGGGGTGTATGTGTTTCACGGCCAGGACGGTGACCTGCCACTCTACATCGGCAAAAGCGTCAACCTGCGCCAGCGCGTCCTGTCCCATTTGCGCAACCCCGACGAAGCCCGCCTGCTGCGCCAGACCCAGCGCATCAGCCACACACGCACAGCAGGCGAGATTGGCGCCCTGCTGCTGGAAGCCAGCCTCATCAAACAGCAGCAACCGCTGTTGAACCAGAAACTGCGCCGAAACCGCCAGCTGTGCTCCCTGCGTATCGGGGATGGCAAACCCGAAGTGGTCTATTCAAAAGACCTGAATTTCGCGATTGAGCCCCAACTGTATGGTTTGTACGCCAGCCGCCACGCCGCGCTGGACAACCTGCGCAGCCTGGCCGACCAGCACAAGCTCTGCTACGGCGCACTGGGGCTGGAAAAGCTCCCACCTGGCAAGGCCTGCTTCCGCGCCATGCTCAAGCAATGTGGCGGTGTATGCAGAGGGGACGAAAGCCTAGAAGCTCACAGCAGACGGCTGTTTACCAGCCTCGAAGGCCTGCGCGTGGCCTGCTGGCCCTACCCCGGCGCCATTGGCCTGGTGGAACGCCACGGCGATCTGGTTCAGATCCATGTGGTGCGCAACTGGTGCTACCTGGGCAGCGTGGCCCACGTTTCACAAGCCGCAGCGCTGGACCGCCTGGCCACCGCCTTCGACGCCGACGGCTACAAAATCCTGTGCAAGCCCCTGCTGGGTGGAAAAGCCGAGATCGTGCGGCTGTAAGCGCCGCCGCGCCGGAGCGAACCGCAGTTTCACTGCAAAACACCCAGAAACAAAAAAGCCCGGTCAAGAACCGGGCTTTTTTGTTTGAATTATTTGGGGTGGCTGATGGGGCTCGAACCCACGACAACAGGAATCACAATCCTGGACTCTACCAACTGAGCTACAGCCACCGCAAGTCTTGCATTATAGCGCGAAGAAAACCAGATTTCTGGCTCTCCTCGCAGATTCCTTGCTCAGCGTACGGGCGCTACCGTTGGCTTGGGCGCGGGCACCTTGATCTGCACCTTGAAGCGCTCTTTCAATGTATCGTAATAAGCTAGGCTTTCGGCGGACGACCACCATTGGCTGTACTGGTCGGCCTCTTGCACCTGGGCCTGCGCGTCGCGGGGCTGGCGTGGCAGCACTTGGTCCACTTTAACCACGGCGTAGCCCTGTTCTTCCAGACTAACGCCGACCCAAGCGGGGAGCTGCTTGGGGTCAGCGCTGAGCGCTGCGTTAAGGACCGGGGCGGTGATGCCCTGGGCGTTGTCTCGCGACACGACCAACGCGGCAGAAAGGCCCGGCGCATCAGCACCTGTTTTCCAGGCTTCCAGTTGTTTCGCGCCGGTTTCGCGGGCCAGCTCGGCTGCGCGCTGGGCGAGCAAGCGCTGGCGTACCACCTCGCGAACCTCAGCCAGTGGCTGGGTACGGGCGGGCGTGTAGCTGACGATGCGGGCTGATACCAGCTGACCGGATGCGGTCTCGATGGCCTCTGTGTTGCGTTTTTTCTCGATCGAGTCGGCTGCGAAAACAGCGTTGAGCAAACGCTCGTTGGCCCACACGCCAGCGCCTGGCTGAGGCTGACGGGTCAGGCCCTTGGCGGTTTGCAGGTCAAGCTTGAAGCGCTCGGCTGTGGCAGCCAGGTTGTCGCCTTGTTCGTAAACGTAGTTGCTGAAGGCTTCGGCGCTATCGGCAAACAGCTTTTGCGCTTGCTGCTTTTTCAGATCCAGCTCAATTTCCGCCCGCATGCCTTCAAAGCTGCGCTGGGGTGGCGCCTTGATGTCGGTCAGCTGAATGATATGAAAGCCGAACTCGGTTTCCACCAGGTCCGAGATGGCGCCTTTTTGCAATGCAAAGGCAGCATCTTCAAACGCCTTGACCATGGCGCCACGGGCAAAGAAATCGAGATCACCACCATTGACGGCAGAGCCCGGGTCTTGCGAGTTGGCCTTGGCCGCCTCGGCAAAGGTTTGAGGCGCGGCCTTGACCTGTGCCAACAAGGCGGCCGCTTTGTCACGCACGGCGGCCTTATCTGCTGCTGAGGCGCCGGGCGCGAGGGTCAGCAATATGTGGCTGGCACGGCGCTCTTCATTGCCGGACAGCCGTGCGGCGTTTTGGTCGTAGTAGGTCCGCATGTCCGCCTCGGCAAGGGTGATGCCTTTTTGCAGCGTAGCGGTATCCAGAACCAGGTATTCCACATCGGCCTGCTCTTGAGACTGGAACAAGGCAGGGTTGTTGTTGTAAAAAGTCTCGATGTCGGCATCGGACAATGCCACCTGTGCAGCAAAGTCGCTAGGGGAAAAGCGGGCTACACGCACCTCGCGCTGCTCAAAAAAGGCGTCCAGTGCCACTTTGGCCAAGCCTTGGGGGGCGAAGCCCGAGCCCTGAATACCTTGGGCGACTTGCCGCTGGGAGAGGTCGGCACGCACCTGGGCTTCGAACATCTCGGGTGTCATGCCCTGGCGACCCACCAACTGGCGGTAGGCTTCAACGTCGAGCGAGCCGTCGGGACGGCGCAAAGACGCGATGACTTCGTTGCTCTGCAGGTCGCGGGCCAGGCGCTGGTCGCTGGTGTACAGATTGAGTTTTTGCGCGGCCACAGCCAAAACGCGCTGGCGCACCAAGCGCTCCAGCGTGGCGTAGCGGGCTTCCTCGCTATCCAGCAATTTGGCGTCCAGCGTGGGCATGGCTTCGCGCAGCCGCTGCGACTCGGCCTGGTGTGCCTGGTCCCATTCCAATTGGGTGATCTCTTGACCGTCCACTGCGGCCACCACGGCACCGCGTTGATCCGATTCGTTGAAGCCCTGAACACCGAACAGGATGAACGAAGGGATGATCAGAATCAACAAAAAGCCCATGAGGTACTTTTTGTGGTTGCGGATGGTATCGAACATGCCTTGAAACCCTGAAACAACAAACAGACGGCGGCCTTGGTGCGCTGAGCCGCAAAAAAAAAGGCGAACCCGGGTTCGCCTTTTCGATGGTGTGGTGGGTGCTGACGGGGTCGAACCGCCGACCTACTCCGTGTAAAGGAGCCGCTCTGCCAACTGAGCTAAGCACCCCACCGAAAACGGGGGACGCGCTTCAGTTCAACGCGTCCTTCAATGCCTTGCCCGGACGAAACTTCGGGACTTTGGCAGCCTTGATTTTAATCTCTTCGCCGGTGCGAGGATTGCGACCCTTGCGCGCGGGACGTTTTGTGACGGCAAAAGAACCAAAACCCACCAGGGAAACCGTACCGCCTTTTTTCAGCGTGGTACGAATCGCGGTGATGGTGGAGTCCAGTGCACGCGTGGCAGCAGCCTTGGAAATATCGGCATGCTTGGCGATGTGCTCGACGAGTTCTGTTTTGTTCACAAAAAGCCCCTCTTGAAATAAATGGAAAATCCGTGTGGACAGTTGGCTGGCGACAACCCGCTCTGTGACCGCAAGCGCTAACCAGGTTGTTCTTTCCGCGATGCAACGGCACCCAGGTGAGAAAAAACGCTCTGTGATTAGACCCACGGGCCATGAGCCCTGTCAACAAGCCTTGGGCAATGCAAACCCATGTCAGCACGAAAGGCGAGATTCTAGACGTATTTGAACCGCAGACCTGATGGTCGGCGAGAAATTGGCCACAAGCACCGTCACACCACCAAGGCTTGAGCGATGGCGCGGCCCACCTCGGTCGTGCTGGCGGTGCCCCCCAAATCGGGCGTCCGTGGCCCGCCCAAACCGGGCTGCAACACCGATTCAATCGCCAGCATCACCGCATCGTGCGCACTGCGGTAGCCCAGGTAATCGAGCATCATGGCGCCGCACCAGATCTGGCCGATCGGGTTGGCAATGCCTTTGCCGGCTATGTCGGGCGCCGAGCCGTGCACCGGCTCAAACAGCGACGGGAACTTGCGCGTCGGGTTCAGGTTCGCGCTGGGCGCGATGCCAATGGTGCCGGTGCAGGCGGGGCCCAGGTCCGACAGGATGTCGCCAAACAGGTTGCTGCCCACCACGACGTCGAAGAAGTCGGGGCGCTGAACAAAGTGGGCGGTCAGGATGTCGATGTGGAACTTGTCGACCGTCACGTCCGGGTATTCTTTGGCCATCTCAACCACGCGCTCGTCCCAATAGGGCATGGTGATGGCGATACCGTTGCTTTTGGTGGCGCTGGTCAGGTGCTTTTTGGGCCGCGAGCGCGCCACCTCAAACGCATAGCGCAACACGCGGTCCACACCAATGCGCGACATCACCGTTTCCTGCACCACAATCTCGCGTTCGGTGCCGGGGAACATGCGCCCGCCGATGCTGGAGTATTCGCCCTCGGTGTTCTCGCGCACGATCACCATGTCGATTTCACCCGGCTGGCGCGGGCTGCCATCGCGGCGCACCACCGGCGCGGTCACGCCGGGCATGAGCTTGGCGGGGCGGATGTTGACGTACTGGTCGAATTCGCGCCGAAACAGCAGCAGCGAGCCCCAGAGCGAGATGTGGTCAGGCACCTTGTCGGGCCAGCCTACGGCGCCGAAGTAGATGGCGTCGTGTCCGCCGATCTTTGCCTTCCAGTCGTCGGGCAACATCTTTCCGTGCTTCTCATAGTAGTCGCAGCTCGAAAAATCAAAATGATCGAACTGCAGCGGAATATTGAATTTTGACGCGGCGGCTTCCAGCACGCGAAGGCCTTCGGGCATGACTTCGGTGCCAATACCGTCGCCGGCGATGACTGCAATGCGGTGCGGAGTGTTCATGGTGGTGTCCTCACGGTCAAGGTGTGAAGCCAGCAAGAAGCTGGCGGCGCGGTGTGACTGAGCTTAATCCGCCCCCGAGCAATAATATGGGAATTGATTCGTTCTAATGGGGAAACAATTGGACCGCCCTGACCTCGAATTGGTGATCGCCGTGCGCCGACAAGGCAGCCTGGCCGCTGCGGCCAAGGTGTTGCAAGTGGCCCCCTCGGCCGTGACCAAACGCCTAGCCGCGCTGGAAGCGCAACTTGGCGTGCGCCTGTTCCAGCGCACCACACGCCGCGTCAGCCCCACGGCCGAAGGAGAAACGCTGTGCGAGCGCGCAGCCGAGTTGCTGCACCGCTTCGAGGCGGTGGCAGCCGAGTTGCGTGAGCGACAAACCGAACCGGCCGGCCCGATTCGGCTCGCCGCCACGTTTGGCTTTGGGCGCTTGTGGCTGGGTCCTGCCCTGGCAGATTTCCAGTCCAGGTATCCCGCGGTGGACATCCAGCTGCAGCTGACCGAGCACTTGCCCGATCTCGCGGTTGACGGGTTTGACGGCGCCATCTGGCTGTGGAGCGCGCCCGGTGAACGAGCGGCCGAATGGGTGTCACGTCGGCTTGCGGCCAACCAGCGTGTGCTGGTGGCCGCACCCCGCTACCTGAACGCCCGCGGGACACCCCATGCGCTGCGCGACCTGACGGGCCACGCCTGCCTGGTGGTGCGCGAAAATGGTGACGGGCCGGGGCAGCGCTTTGACCACTGGCGGCTGCAATGCGAGGGCGAGGGCGAGGCCGTGGTACAGCACACGCTGGTGCGCGGACCGTTGTCGAGCAATTCGGGTGAAATGGTACGCGACTGGTGCCTGGCAGGCCACGGCATCATGCTGCGCAGCCTGTGGGACATTGCGCCGCAGTTGCAAAGTGGGGCGCTGGTCCGGGTGTTACCCGCCTACGCCATGCCCGGCGCCGACATTCATTGGCTCGCACCTTACCGCGCACAGGTGCCGCGGCGCATCAGACTGCTGGTGGAATTTTTGGCCGAAAGCTTCAGCCACGAGCCATGGAAGCTCAAGCCGGTTTGGCCGGCCGCACCACCAGGCTGACACCAAAAGCCGTGAGGGCAATGCCCGCGACCGTGACGGCGGTGATGGGCTCGTCAAACAGGCCCCAAGCAATCATTGCGGTGCAAGGAGGCACCAGATACATCAGGCTCGTCACCGAGGCTGCCGCACCGCGCTGGATCAGCATGTAAAGCAAAGAGCTGCCACCCAGCGTCAACCCCAGCACCGACCAGGCCATGGCGCCGGTCAATTCCCAGTTCAGGCCAGCGGAGGTGTCCACCCAGCGCATGGCCTCCAGTTCCAGCAGCGCCAGCGGCAGGGTCACGAGCAGCGCCGCGAGCAACTGCACGGCATTGGCGGTGCGCACGTCGCAGGAGGTCACAAAGCGTTTTTGGTACAGCGTGCCCACGGTGATGGCAAACAAAGCCATGACAGCGAACGACAGGTTGAGCCAGTTGGCCTGGTCACCCGGACCGCCTGCGCCAAACTTGCGCGATACCACCAGCACCAGGCCCGCAAAGCCCAGCAGCAAACCCAGCCACTGGCGACGCGACACCTTGGAACCGGTGCCAGACAGCCAAATGGCGGTGAGCACCGGCTGGATGCCGACGATGAGGGCCGACAGCCCCGAACCCATGCCCGCCTTGACCGCCGCCCAGACACCACCCAAGTAGCCGGCGTGCATGAGCACGCCGGTCACGGCCAGGTGCAACCACTGCGTGCGGTTCGCAGGCCACTTCACACCCGAGAACCAGATCCAGGGCAAGAAACACAGGATGGACAGCGCATAGCGCACCGCCAGAAATTTCATGGGTGGCGCATGTGGCATGCCGTAGCGAGCGACGATGAAGCCGGTGCTCCAGATCAGCACGAACACCCAGGGCATGGCGCGCAGCCACGCGTTGTCTTTAACGGGAACAGTCATGTTTGGAGCGGTGAAGCGCAGCCAAGCCGGGGGCGGCGCATCAGCGCGACCGGGCACGGATCTCAGGCAAGGCTTTTTGCAGGTAATACACCATGGACCAGACGGTCAACACGGCCGAAATCCAGATCAGCCAGGTGCCCCACACATGGGTGTTGATCAGGCCGAGCAGGAAGCCGTCAAACAGCAGGAACGGAATGGCGGTCATCTGCACCGCCGTCTTGAGCTTGCCCACCATGTGCACCGCCACGCTCTTGGTGGCGCCGATGATGGCCATCCACTCGCGCAGCGACGAAATGGCGATTTCACGGCCAATGATGATGAGGGCCACGAACACGTCGGCGCGGTCCAAGTGCACCAGCACCAACAGGCTGGCGCACACCAGAAATTTGTCGGCCACAGGGTCCAGAAAAGCGCCAAAGGCCGAGGTCTGGTTGAGCTTGCGGGCCAGGTAGCCGTCGGCCCAGTCGGTGGCGGCAAACACCACAAACAAGACGGTGGCGATCAGGTTTTGCTGTGCCGTGCTCACCCCTTCCAGGTAGAACACCCCGACGATGAGCGGTATGGCGACGATGCGCGCCCAGGTCAGCAGGGTGGGAAGGTTGAAAAACATGGCGTGATTATGGGGGAGCTTTGAGCGCGCAAGCCTTGCATCCTCGGCCCCTCAGTGCAGTGCACGGTAAATGGTGTCGGCCAGTTCATTGGAAATCCCTTCGACCGTGCACAAGTCTTCCACGCTGGCGGACGCCACGCCGCGCACACCACCAAAGCGCTGCAGCAGGCGGGCACGCTTCTTGGGGCCCACGCCGGGAATGTCTTCGAGCTTGCTGCCGCCGGTGCGCACCTTGGCGCGCTGGGCGCGCATGCCGGTGATGGCAAACCGGTGTGCTTCGTCGCGAATTTGGGCCACCAGCATGAGCGCGGCAGAATCAAAGCCTAGGTACACCTTCTCGCGACCGTCGGCAAACACCAGTTCTTCCAGCCCCACCTTGCGGCCCTCGCCTTTTTCCACGCCGACGATGAGCGACACGTCCAGGCCCAGTTGCTGGAACACCTCGCGCGCCATGCTCACTTGGCCTTTGCCGCCGTCGATCAGCACCAAGTCGGGCATGCGCGGGCCGGCGGGCAGGCCGGTTTGCGCATCGGGTGGCGCTGCAGGTTCATCCTTGTCAGCCAGGGCTTCGGTGTGCACGGGCGCGCTGATAGGCCCCTCGGCAGTAGCAGCCTCTTCACGCAGGGCCTCGGCGATCTTGCCGTAGCGGCGCAGCAGCACCTGGCGCATAGCGGCGTAGTCGTCACCGCCGGTGATGCCTTCGATCTTGTAGCGCCGGTACTGGCTGTTTTGCATCTTGTGGTCTTCAAACACGACACAAGATGCCTGAGTGGACTCGCCCGCCGTGTGCGAAATATCAAAACACTCAATGCGCAGCGCGCCCAGGTCGTCGTCGGGCAGGCCCAGCGCTTCGGCCAGCGCGCGGGTGCGGGCTTGCTGGGAGCCCTCTTCGGCCAGCAAACGGGCCAGGGCAATGTCGGCGTTGGTTTGCGCCATGTCGAGCCAGATGCGGCGGTGTTCGCGCGGCTGGTGCACGGCGTTGATCTTGGCGCCGGTTTGTTCGGTCAGCGCGTCCAGCAATGGCTTGCCCACCGGGTGGCTGGTCACCAGAATGTGCGGCATGGCCGTGCCCAGGTAGTGCTGGGCAATGAAGGCTTCCAGCACCTGCACGGCGACGCGCTCGGGGGTGTCCATGGCGCTGTCGGTGTCCGATGCGTCGTCCGACATGAGGCGCTGAATGTGCGTCGCGTCTTCCACATGGGTCGGGAAATACGGCCGGTCGCCAAGGTGGCGCCCGCCGCGGATCATGGCCAGGTTCACACAGGCGCGCCCGCCCTGCACCCTCACGGCGAGCACGTCCACGTCCTTGTCCGACACGTTGTCCACCGCCTGCTGGTGCAACACGCGCGACAAGGCCGCCATCTGGTTGCGAATCTCGGCCGCCTGCTCAAATTCCAGCTTCTCGGCGTGCGCCATCATGCGTTGCTCCAGCGCGTCCAGCACGGCCTGGGTTTCGCCCCGCAAAAAGCGTTCAGCGTCGCTCACGTCGCGGCCATAGGCTTCCATGTCGATCAGGTCCACACACGGGCCGGTGCAGCGCTTGATCTGGTACAGCAAACACGGGCGCGTTCGGTTGGCAAACACCGTGTCTTCGCAGGTGCGCAGACGAAACACCTTTTGCAGCAGCGTGATGGACTCCTTCACCGCCCAGGCGCTGGGGTACGGCCCGTAATAGCTGTGGCGCTTGTCCACCACGCCGCGGTAGTACGCCATGCGCGGGAACGCCAGCGAGGGCACCGGCAACCGCCCGGCGGTACGAAAAGTTTCGCGGGTTCCGGTGATCTTCAAATAGGGGTAGCTCTTGTCGTCCCGAAACAGGATGTTGAACTTCGGCGCCAGCGTCTTGATGAGGTTGTTTTCCAGCAGCAGCGCTTCGGCCTCGGAGCGCACCACGGTGGTTTCCATGCGCACGATCTTGCCCACCATGTGGCCAATGCGCGTGCCGTCGTGGTTTTTCTGAAAGTAGCTGCTGACGCGCTTTTTCAGGTTGCGCGCCTTGCCCACATAGAGCAGCTGGCCATGCGCGTCGAAATAGCGGTAAACGCCGGGCAAGCCCGGCAAGGCAGCCACTTCGGCCAACAGTGCGTCGCTGTGCGGCGATGGGGCGTGGCCCGGGGCCGCGTCGGGTGCGGCGGGCGTTGTATCTTCTGTCATGCGGTGTTCAGTTAGGGCGTGGCTGCAGGCGTTCGCGCAGCCATTGGGCAAAGTCGTCTTCGGACAAGTCACCGGAGGCGAGGCCGAACATGGTCAGCGTGGCGTCGGCCTGGCCTGTGACCAGGCGTTGCCCATTGAGCGCAACAAACAAACCGGTGACCAGAAAGGCTACCCGCTTGTTGCCATTCACAAAGGCATGGTTGCGAACCAGGCCGAATCCGTAAGCCGCCGCCAGCGCTGCCAGGTCCGGATCGCCGTCAGCAATCAGCTGGTGGGGTCGGGCCAATGTGACCTCCAACAGACCCTCGTCTCGCAAACCAGGACGACCACCGTGCTCGGCAAGACTTTCGTCGTGCAACAACTCCAGCGCCTTGCGGCTGACGAACCGCCAGTGTCCGATCATTTGGCCAGTTGATGAAAGGTGTCGCGGTAGTCGTGCATGAACTCACGCCCCAACGCCAGCTCCTCCTCGAGCGACGGGTTGTACGGCGACAGGTTGACCCCATGGGCCGCTTCGGTCACAAACACCGTGTCGCCCTTCTCGAGCTTGAGCCGCGCCAGCAATTCCTTGGGCAAGATCAGGCCCACGGAATTGCCGATTTGTGTCAGTTTGAGTGTCGTCATGGTGGCGCCTCGGTGCGTTGTAACGGTTGTTATATTAGCGGCATCCACCCTGCTCCGCAACGCCATGCCCGCCCCCACCGCCTCACACCTTGCGCGCCCTCTCACCTGGGACGTTTTTTGCCATGTTGTGGACAACCTGGGCGACATCGGCGTGAGCTGGCGCCTGTGCGCCGACCTGGCCGCGCGCGGGCAGACCGTGCGGTTGTGGATCGATGCGCCAGACGCCCTGCACTGGATGGCCCCGGGTGCACTGGAAGGCCGCATCGACGGCGTTCGGGTGTTGCACTGGACCGAGCCACTGGCGCCCGACTTGCTGACTCACCTCGTGCCGGCCGACGTCTGGTTGGAAACCTTCGGCTGCCGCCCGCCGCCCGAAGCCCAGGCGCACCGGGCTGGCGCCATCGCGGCAGGCGGCTCGGCGCCGGTGTGGATCAACCTTGAATACCTGAGCGCCGAAGCGTATGTGGAGCGCTCGCACCGCCTGCCCTCGCTGGTATCGAGCGGGCCCATGCGCGGCGTGGGCCAATGGTTTTTCTACCCGGGCTTCACCCAGGCCACCGGCGGCCTGCTGCGTGAGGCCGACCTGGCAGCGCGCCAGACCCGCTTCAACGCGGCCGCCTGGCTGGCGGCGCAGGGCCTGGTTCGCACCGAGCGGCCACGCGCCAGCCTGTTTTGCTACGAACCCACCAGCCTGCCAACAATGCTGCAACAGGCCGGGCAAGACCACCCCAGCGACTGGCTGGTCACCACAGGGCGCGCCGCAGAAGCCGTGGGCGCGGCCCAGGCCCAAGGCCTGGACACCGGGCGCATTGCCGTGCACCACCTGCCGCGCCTGACCCAACGCGACTACGACCACCTGCTCTGGGCATGCGACCTGAATTTCGTGCGCGGCGAAGACTCGCTGGTGCGCGCCCTCTGGGCCGGCAAACCGCTGGTGTGGCACATTTATCCGCAACACGACGACGCCCACCACGCCAAGCTCGAAGCATTTTTGGACTGGCTGCAAGCGCCCGATTCGCTGCGCGCGTTTCACCGCATCTGGAACGGCATCACCCCGGCGCACAGTGTGTGGCCGGGCTGGAACATGGTGGGCAGCTGGCGCCCCTGCGTGCTGGCTGCGCGCGCTCGGCTGCTGGCGCAGCCCGACCTCACCAGCCAGCTGCTCGAATTCGTGGCCGAAAAGCGATAAAATTCAAGGCTTTGCAGAAAAATGGAGCGCCATACCCCGGCGCCCGCTTTCTCACTGCCATCTGCTTAGCCGCACAGATCGCCCCCTATCAGCACAGTTCCCGGGTTTTTGCCCACGCAAGGAACACGCGGCCCAACTGTTGGAAACCTTATGAAAATCGCTCAAGAACTCCGCGCCGGCAACGTCATCATGCACGGCAAGGACCCGATGATCGTGCTGAAAACCGAATACGCCCGCGGCGGCCGCGGTGCAGCCACCGTGCGCCTGAAGCTCAAGGCTTTGTTGAACAACATGGCCACCGAAGTGGTGTGCCGCGCCGACGACAAGATGGACCAGATCATTCTGGACAAGAAGGAGTGCACCTACTCCTATTTCGCCGACCCCATGTACGTGTGCATGGACGCTGACTACAACCAGTACGAAGTCGAAGCCGAGAACATGGGTGACGCACTGAACTACCTGGAAGACGGCATGACCGTGGAAGTGGTGTTCTACGACGGCAAGGCCATCTCGGTCGAACTGCCCACCAGCGTCGAGCGCGTGGTGACCTGGACCGAACCCGCCGTCAAAGGCGACACGTCCGGCAAGGTGCTCAAGCCCGCCAAGATCGCCACCGGTTTTGAAGTGGCCGTGCCCCTGTTTGTGGCACAAGACGACAAGATTGAGATCGACACCCGCACGGGCGAATACCGCAAACGCGTCTGATCCGGTCGCAGTTTTGCTGCCGTCGGTTAAAAAGGCTCCCTTGGGAGCCTTTTTGCATTTTTTCGCCACCGATTCAGCAGGTACAGCTGCCTAGAACCCACAAGGACCCATCCATGGAAAACACCCAACACCTGACCGAACGCCGCTTGGCCGATGCCTGGGCCGAACTGCAAGCGCAGGCCAACAACGGCACGCAGTTGCAGCCCGACGCCTACCGCCTGGCCTTCGCCGACCCTGAGTTTTTGCTGCGCCGCGAAACACGCGGTCTGCGCTTTCAGCTGGAAATGCTCAAGCCCGACCTGGCTCAGCAAGACCTGGGCATTGAGAACACGATTGTGGTGTTTGGCAGCGCCCGATTTCGAGAAACCAGCGAAGCACAAGCCTTGCTGGACCAGGCGGAGGCTTCGGGCGATGTCCTGGCCATTGACCGTGCAAAGAAGCTGTTGCGCAATGCGCCTTACTACGACCAGGCGCGGGAATTTGCCCGCACCGTGGCGCGCTACAGCGCCCGTTGCGAGCAAGCGGGCGTGCCCGAAGACCGGCTGTTCATCTGCACGGGCGGTGGCCCAGGCATCATGGAAGCAGCCAACCGCGGCGCGCACGACGAGGGAGCGCTGAATGTGGGCCTGAACATCGCCCTGCCCCACGAGCAGTCGGCAAACCCGTACATCTCACCCGAGCTGAGCTTCAAGTTTCACTACTTTGCGCTGCGCAAAATGCATTTCATGATGCGGGCGAAGGCGCTGGTGGCCTTCCCCGGCGGCTTCGGCACGCTGGACGAACTGTTTGAGGTGATCACCCTGGTGCAGTGCAAGAAAGCCAAGCCAGTGCCCATCGTGCTGTTTGGCACCGACTACTGGAGGCGCTTGATCAACCTGGACCTGCTGGTTGAAGAAGGCACGATTTCGGAGGAAGACCTGAAGCTGTTTGTGTTTCTGGACGACCCGCATCTGGCCTGGGAACACATCATGAAGTTCTACGATCTGCCCCAGGTCTGACACCGCAACCCTGCGCCAGATCTCTCAGTCGCTCCAGCCACCGCCCAGCGCCTTGTACAACGCCACCTGGTTTTGCTGCTGGGCGAGGCGCGTCTGGGTCAGGCCCTGTTGGGTGGCAAACAAAGACCGCTGCGCATCCAGCACATCGAGAAAACTCGAAACACCGTTGCGGTAACGCAGCTCGGCCAGCCGAAAACGCTCGGCTTCGGCGTGGGCCTGGGCTTGCTGGGCGCGCAGTTGCTCGCCCAGGGTGGCTCGGCCAGCCAGCGCGTCGGCCACTTCGCGGAACGCGCTCTGAATGGCTTTTTCATACTGCGCCACCGCCACGGCACGGGCAGCTTGCGCGCCTTCCAGGCCCGCCTGGTTGCGCCCGGCATCAAAGATTGGCAGCAACGCCTGCGGCGACAAGGTGAAACCCCAAGAGCCGTCTTTGAACAGGCCTGAGAGATCGCCACTGACCGTGCCCACGCTGGCGGTGAGCGCGATGCGCGGGAAAAACGCCGCGCGGGCCGCGCCAATGCTGGCATTGGCTGCCACCAGTTGCTGCTCGGCCTGGCGAATGTCGGCCCGGCGGGTGAGCAGATCGGACGGTAGGCCTGCCGGCACGCTGCGAAACAGCGGCTGGGTGGTCACGTCACCTGCGGCGGCTGCCACCAGCGCTACGGGCAGCGCTTGCCCCGCCAACAACGTCAACGCGTTCAGGTCGAGCGCGCGCTGGCGGGTCTGCTGGGCCAGCGCCGCTTCGGCGGCGGCGGTGAGCGACTCGGCTTGGCGCAGGTCCAGCGCTGACGCGGCGCCGTTGTCAAAGCGCAGGCGGGTCAGCCGCAACGAGTCGCGGCGGGTGGCCAGCGTGCGTTGGGTCAGGCCCAGCAGTTCGTCGTTGGCCTGCAGGCTGAGCCAGGTGCTGGCCACCGCGGCCACCAGGCTGGTTTGGGCCGCATCGCGAGCGGCTTCGCTGGCGAGGTACTGCGCCAGCGCCGCTTCTTTCAGGCTGGCGATGCGGCCAAAAAAGTCGATCTCCCAGCTGCTCATGGCCAGGCCCACCTGGTAGCTGCTGTTGATGCCGCCACCGCTGGCCGGCTGGCGGTTGCCACTGGCGGCCAGGTTGAGGTTGGGCAGCTGGTCGGCCTGGCGAATCTGGTACTGGGCGCGCACCTGCTCGATGTTGAGCGTGGCCACGCGCAGGTCGCGGTTGTTTTGCAGTGCCAGCGCCACCAGCTCGCGCAGGCGGACATCGGCCACGAAGTCGGCCCACGCCAGCGGGCTTGCAGGTGCTGCGCCATCGGCGGCACCGGGCCAGTCGGCGGGTAACGGCGCGGCCGGCCGCTCGTAGACCGGCATCATGGAGCAACCTGCCAGCACGGCCGCGGCCACCAGCATCGCCCATGCGCCCAACGGGCGGGGGAGGTTCAGATTTTTGTTATCGGTCATCGCTATGCACTCCCATGTGGGCAGCTTGTTCAGCGTGCACGCGGTGCTGCCGCTCGCTGTCTTTGAAGAGGGTTCGCACCACCACGAAAAAGATGGGCACAAACACCACGGCCAGCACGGTGCCGGTCAGCATGCCGCCGATCACCCCGGTGCCAATGGCGCGCTGGCTGGCCGAACCCGCGCCACTGGCCAGCGCCAGCGGCAACACGCCCAGCGTGAACGCCATCGAGGTCATGACGATCGGGCGAAAGCGCAAGTGGGCCGCAGCCAGCGCCGCTTCCACTACGCCCTTGCCCTGGGCTTGCAGGTCTTTGGCGAACTCGATGATCAGAATCGCGTTTTTGGCCGACAACCCGATGATGGTGATCAGCCCGACCCGGAAATACACGTCGTTCGAATAACCGCGCAGCAGCGTGGCCAGCAGCACACCCAGCACGCCCAGCGGCACCACCAGAATGACCGCGAGCGGTATCGTCCAGCTCTCGTACAGCGCTGCGAGGCACAGGAACACCGCCAGAATCGCGAACGCATACAGGACGATGGCCTGCGAACCCGCCAGCTTTTCTTCGCGCGACTGACCGGTCCATTCGTAGCCAAAACCCTGCGGCAACTGGGCCGCCAGCTTTTCCATTTCGGCAATGGCTGCACCGGTGCTGAACCCGGGGGCGGCGCTACCGCTGATGCGCATGGACGGGTAGCCGTTGTAGCGCACGGTCTGCATGGGGCCCGTCACCCAGCGGGTGGTGGCAAAGGCCGACAGGGGAACGGCCTGGCCCCGGTTGTTCAGCACCGTCAGGCGCAGCAGGTCGTCGGGTTGCATGCGGGCAGGCGCGTCGGCTTGCACCACCACGCGCTGCAGGCGCCCGGCGTTGGGAAAGTCATTCACATAACTCGACCCGAGCGACGTACCGATGGCGCCGCTGATGGCGTCAAAACCCACACCGAGTGCATTGGCCTTGTCGCGGTCAATGTCCAGCTGCAACTGCGGCGCGTCTTCCAGGCCTTCGGGGCGCACCTGGGCCAGCACCTTGCTTTGCGACGCCAAGCCCAGCAACTGGCCGCGCGCAGCCACCAGCGCTTCGCGCCCCAGGCCGGCGCGGTCTTGCAGCCGGAAGCTGAAACCCGACGACGAACCCAGCTCGGGGATGGGCGGCGGACTGAGCGGGAAGATGAACGCGTCGCGGATACCGGCCAGGCCACCAAAGGCGCGGCCTGCCAGCGCCTGCGCCGAACTGCCCGGGCCGGTGCGCTCGGACCAGTCTTTCAGCGTGACGAAAGCCAGCGCAGCGTTTTGGCCCTGGCCCGAGAAGCTGAAGCCCAGCACGCTGACCATGCTCTGCACCTCGGGCTGCTTGAGCATGAAGCCTTCCACCTGCTGCATCACGTCCAGCGTACGCTCGCGGGTGGCACCCGGTGGCAGCTGCACGTTCACCAGCATCGTGCCCTGGTCTTCACCCGGCAGAAACGAGGTGGGCAGGCGCATGTAGACCACCACGGCGGCGGCCACGATGGCCAGATAAATGACCAGGGTGCGGCCCGCGCGGGGCAGCAGCTTGGCCACGCCACCTTCATAGCCTTTGGCGGTGCGCGCGAAGGCGCGGTTGAACCAGCCAAAAAAACCCTTTTTCTCGTGGTGGTGGCCGGCTTGCACCGGCTTCAGCAAGGTGGCGCACAGGGCCGGCGTGAGCGACAGTGCCATGAAGGCCGAGAACGCAATGGACACGCCCATGACGGTGGCGAACTGGCGGTAGATGTTGCCCACCGAGCCACTGAAAAACGCCAGCGGTACAAACACCGAAATCAGCACCACGGTGACGCCAATGATGGCGCCCGAGATCTGACCCATGGCTTTGCGCGTGGCCTGCACCGGTGGCAAGCCCTCCTCGCTCATGATGCGCTCGACGTTTTCCACCACCACAATGGCGTCGTCCACCACAATGCCGATCACCAGCACCATGCCAAACATGGTCAGCACGTTGATGGAAAAACCCAGCGCGAGCAGCACCGCGAACGTGCCCAACAAGGCCACCGGTACCACGATGGTGGGAATGATGGTGTACCGGAAGTTCTGCAAGAAAAGGAACATCACCAGGAACACCAGCAGCACGGCTTCGGCCAGCGTGACCACCACCTTTTCGATGGAAATCTTCACAAACCGCGAACTGTCGTACGGAATCGCCCAGCTCATGCCCTGAGGAAAGAAGCGCTCCAGCTCGGTCATCTTGGCGCGCACCGCATCGGCCGTGGCCAGCGCGTTGCCGCTGGGAGACAGCTGCACGCCGATACCGGTGGACGGTTTGCCATTGAGGCGGGCCGAGGTAGCGTAAGCCTGCGCACCCAGTTCGATACGGGCCACGTCTTTCAGCCGCACCTGTGAACCGTCGGCGTTGGCGCGCAGCACCACGTTGCCAAACTGCTCCACCGTGCCCAGCTGACCGTTGACCACCACGGTGGCCGCAATGCCCTGCCCCGCGACGTTGGGCAGTGCCCCGATTTCACCCGCCGACACCTGCGCGTTTTGCGCACGGATGGCGTTGGTCACGTCGGCCGCGCTCAGGTTGAAACCGAGCAGCTTGGTGGGGTCGATCCAGATGCGCATGGCGCGCTCGGTGCCAAACAGCTGGGCCTGGCCCACGCCGGGCAGGCGCTGCAGCTCGGGCAGCACGCTGCGCGAGGCGTAATCGCCCAGGGCCACGGGGTCCCAGGCCGGGTCGTCACTGGACAAAATAGCGAACAGCAAGAAGTTGCTGCGCGCCTTGTCCACCCGCACGCCCTGCTGCGTCACCGCCGAAGGCAGGCGCGGTGTGGCGCGTGACAGGCGGTTTTGCACATCCACCTGCGCCAGGTCGGCATTGGTGCCAGGCTCAAAACTCAGCGTGATCGCACCGGTGCCGTTGGCCTGGGCCACGGCTTCCATGTAGATCAGGCCCGGCGAGCCATTCATTTCCTGCTCGATCACGGACAACACGCTGTCTTCCAGCGTTTTGGCCGAAGCGCCTGGGTAGGACGCGTTGATAACGATGGCGGGCGGTGCCACCGGCGGGTATTGCGCAATGGGCAGCTGCGTGATGGACACCGCGCCCAGCACCATGATGAAGAGTGCGATCACCCATGCAAAGATGGGTCGGTCAATAAAGAATTTGGCCATACCGGGCGCTCCTTATGGGGCTGGCTTGGCCACAGGCGCTGCCGCACTGCCGGGTGCCACCCAAGGAACGGCTTTCACCGGAGCGCCACCACGCAGCTTCTGGAAGCCGTCCACCATCACCTGCTCGCCGGCTTGAAGACCGTCCAGAACGACCCACTGGCCGCCCTGCTGGCCACCCACCTTTACCGAGCGCGGGCTGACCTGGCCATCAGCACCCACCACCATCACCGAGTCGCCCTGGGCCGACCGCGTGACCGTCTGCTGCGGCAGGGTGAGCGCATTGCCGGCCGTGGCCTGCTCCAGGCGCACGCGCACATACAAGCCAGGCAACAGCGTGCCCGTGGGGTTGGGCACCTCGGCGCGCAACGTCACCTGGCCAGTGGTGGCGTCCACGGTCAGGTCGGAAAACAGCAAGCGGCCCGGGCGAGCGTATTCGCTGCCGTCGTCCAGCACCACCTTGACACGGGCTGCACCGGCGCCTGCGCCTTTGAGCTGACCACTTTCCAGCGCGCGCTTGAACTTCATGGCCTCGGCCGCCGACTGGGTGAAGTTGACGTACATCGGGTCCACCTGCTGGATCACGGCGAGTTGCGTGGCTTCGCCCTGCCCCACCAGTGCGCCTTCGGTCACCAGCGCCCGGCCAATGCGCCCCGAAATGGGCGCAGTTACGTTGGCGTAGTTCACGTTGATGCTGGCCGTCTGCACGGCAGCTTTGGCCACCGCCACATCGGCTTCAGCCGCTTTTTGGGCCGCCACTGCGTTGGCATATTCCTGCTGGCTGATGGCGTTTTCAGCCACCAACGGCTTGTAGCGCTCGGCCAGGGCTGTGGCCTGGGCCAGGTTGGCCTGTGCCCGCGCCTGGCTGGCCTGGGCGCTTTGCAGCGTGGCCTGGTAAGGAGCAGCGTCGATGCGAAACAGCGACTGACCCGCCTTCACGTCGCTGCCTTCACGGAACAGCCGCTGCTGCAAAATGCCCGCCGCCCGTGCACGCACCTGCGCCACGCGCGAGGCCTCCAGTCGGCCGGGCAGCTCGGTCACCAGTCCCACGTCGCCGGGGGACACGGTCACCACACCCACCTCGGCCGTCGGCATACCGCCCCCGGGTGCGCCCGGACCCGCCGGCGGTGCGCTTTTGCCGCATGCAGCCAGCAGTGTTAACGCCACCACCGCAACCGCAGAAAGACGCCACAGGGAATGTGCGCCTGCGCGCACGGTTGAAACGGAAGGCGCGTCGGCGGCCGACGCAATGGGGCTCAAGGCGGACATGGGATTCCTTGGACGGACAAAATGGGGGGGTGCACGCTGTGGGCAACGAGGGGAAACCATGTTTCACAAAACGCGAAGCTGCGCAGTATACATACATCCTTGAATGTATGTATAGTTCACGCTGTTCACCCGATGCCCACACAGGAGATAGACCATGGTTCGCCGCACCAAAGCCGACGCGCAGGCCACGCGCAGCAGCCTGCTGGATGCCGCCGAGCACCTGTTTCAGGCTCAGGGGGTCTCGCGCACGTCGCTCAACGACATCGCCACCGCCGCAGGCACCACGCGGGGCGCCATCTACTGGCACTTCAAGGACAAGGCCGATCTGTTCAACGCCATGATGGAACGCGTGTCGCTGCCGATCGAAGAAACCCTGGCCTGCAGCGCACGGTCCCACCAGGCGCAGCCCAACTCGCTGGGCGCTCTGCGCAATTCGCTGGTGAACGCACTCGAAAAAACCGCCCACGACGAGCAAACACGGCGGGTCTTTGAGGTCGCCACGCACAAAGTGGAATACGTGGCGGAGATGCAAGCGGTGCGCAACCGCCACCTGCTGGTGCGCAACACCTGCATGGCCATGACCCAGCAAGCCCTGGAACAGGCCTGCCTTCAAGCCCGTCTGGTGCTGCCCGTGCCGCTGCACAGCGCAGCGCTGGGGCTGCATGTGCTGGTGGATGGACTGATCCAGAACTGGCTGCTGGACCCGCAGGCCTTTGACTTGGTGGCCTGTGGTCAGCAGGCTATCGACACCTACCTGCGGGGGCTGGGTTTCAGCCTGGACGGCGCTCAGGCACAGCGCCTTCCGGCACCTGCGCTCGCGACGCCAGCTTAAGGTGCAGCGCCGCCTGGGCCATGAGGTTGGCCGACACCGGCGCCGTAACGAACACAAACAGCGTGATCAACAGCTCGGCAATGCCGGGACGACCCTGGCTGAAGGCCATGATCATGGAGGCGATCAGCACACCCCCCACACCCAGCGTGGATGCTTTGGTAGGCGCATGCAAACGCATGAAAAAGTCGGGCAATCGGGCCAGGCCAATGGCGCCGACCAGCAGGAAAAACGCGGAGACAACAATCAGCGCGGCAGCGGACCATTCGATCAGGGGATGCATGTTCACTCCTTCATTCCACCACGTCACCGCGGCTCAGGTAGCGCGCCAGCGCCACGGTGGAGGCAAAGCCCAACATGGCCACCAGCAAAGCGGCTTCGAACAGCAGCGCGGTGTTCCAGCGAATGCCCAGCAGCACGATCAGCGCCACGGCGTTCATGTAAAGCGTGTCCAGCGCGAGCAGGCGATCGGTCATTTCGGGCCCGCGCAGCAGGCGCCAGGCACACAACAACACGGCCACCGTGACAGCGCCAACGCCAATGTTCAGGGCAATATCCAGCACGTTCATGCGACTCTCCCGGAGGTGGCGCCCTGCCCTGCGTCTCGGGGCGTTTGACCAAATATGCGAAGCAACGGCGCTTCGTAACGCGTCTTCATGTCATCGATCATGGCCTGGGCATCGTCACAGGTCAGTGCGTGCACCAGGATTTCCCGACGCTGCTCATCCACCACGCAGGACACCGTGCCCGGCGTGGTGGTGATGATGGTGGCAAACAGCGCATTCACGCGCGGGTGGTCGCAGGCCAGCGGCACCGGCAGCCAGGCGGGCTGCATGCGGGGCAATGGGCCGAGCACCAACTTGGCCACCGTGATGTTGGACATGACGATGTCCTTGAGCACGACGGCGATCAACCGCGCCGCAGACCACCAGTCAATCCGGGCGTGTTCACCCAGGAAAGGGTGCAACAGGCGTGGCACGATCAGGGCAATCAACAAGGCCGACAGCAGGTGCACCACCGCCAGGCTGTGCGAGAGCGCGAGCCAGCTGGCGCCAAGCAGCAGCGATAGCAAGGGATGGCTCAACCAGCCAGGCTTGCGCCGGGGTGCTTGGGATGGCGAGGGGTTCGGGTTCATCGGGTCTCCTCGGTGCCTGGGGTGGTTTCAGCGGGCACGGCGGCGGGCGCGCGGGTGCCGTCGTAAGGCCGGGTGGTGGACGCGGGCGCGCCGTCGGTCACACCCAGCACAGCGCGGGCGTAGGCGGCCTGGTCGGCCAGCTGGCTGGCGGCTGCGTCGGTGTAGCGCTTCACGGGTGAAGCCAGCACCGCCATGGCCAGCGTGAGCGCCATGAAGGCCCACACGGCAGACAGCAGCTTCAGGCTGGAGCCCGAGCTGGGGTTGCCAGAGCCTTCGTCGGGCTGCACATGCCAGAACACAATGACGCCGGCTCGCGCCAAACCCACAATGGTGAAAAACCCCACCGTGAGCACCACCGTCCAGACCCAGGCCTGCGCGGGCAGGCCCGACGTGCTCTCCAGAATCATCAGCTTGCCCAGGAAGCCCGGCAACGGTGGCAGGCCAGCAGCCGACGCCGCACCAAAAATCATCATCAGCCCCAGCAACACCGGCTCTCGCACAGCCGCGGCGGGCCGCAACTTGTCCAGAGCGTCACCGCGCTGGGCGGCCATGAGCTCGACCAGCAGGAACAGGGCAGCGATCACCGCCGTGCTGTGCAGCGTGTAGTAAAGCGAAGCCGACAGGGTTTCGGTCGAATACAAACCCACACCCGCCAGGATGGTGCCCACCGAAGAAACGGTGAGGTACGCCACCAGCCGCCCCATGCTGTGCGCGGCCAGCGCGCCAAGGACCCCGAGCACGCTGGTGGTCAGGGCCAGCGGCAGCAGCCAGGCTTCGGCGGCAAAGGCAGCCTCACCGGCATCGGCACCAAAAATGCCCCAGTGCACGCGGATGATGCTATACACCCCCACTTTGGTCATGATCGCAAACAACGCCGCCACCGGCGCACTGGCCGACGCATAGGTGCCGGGCAGCCAGAAATACAGCGGTACCAGCGCCGCTTTAAGGCCAAACACCACCAGCAGAATCAACGCTGCGGCCCGCGCCAGCACCGCGTTTTCGCCCGTGAGCTGGCCCACGCGCAAGGCAACGTCGGTCATGTTGAGCGTGCCGGTCACGGCGTACACCAAGGCCAGCCCGATCAGAAACAACCCCGAAGCCGCGAGGTTGAGCACCACATAGTGCACACCCATGCGGAACCGCTCTCGCCCCTGGCCGTGCACCAGCAGCACATAGGAGGCGATCAGCAGCACCTCGAAAAACACAAACAGGTTGAACAAGTCACCCGTCAGGAAGGCGCCACACAGCCCCATCAGCTGGAACTGGAACAGTGCATGGAAGTGACGGCCCCGCGTGTCCCACCCGCCTGTGGCGTACCAGAGCACCGGAACGGCCACCAGGTAGGTCAGCAGCACCATGAGCGCCGAAAGACGGTCCAGCACCAGCACGATGCCAAACGGCGCGGGCCATTCGCCCAGCTGGTACACCAGCAGTTCGCCGCCGCTGGCATGGCGCACCAGGTTGATCGCCATGAACAGACCCAACAACATGGACGCCATGGCCAGCCTGCGGCCCCAGCGCTGGCGGCTGTTCGCCTCGCTGCCGCCGGTGCCAGCCGGATCGCCAAGCAACAACAAGGCCACGGCGGTGAACACCGGCAACAACACCGACAGCACGGGGGCGTGCTGCAGCCAGAAAGCAGAGATCACGTCAAACATCAGGACTGACCTCCGCGCTTGGCCGCTGGCACCGGGGCAGTCCCGCGGTAGCCTGGCGCGTGGCCAGGCTCGTGCCCGTCCACATGGTCGCTGCCGCTTTCGTGGCGGCTGCGCAGGGCCAGCTCGATCACAAAACCGGTGGTAGCAAAGCCGATCACGATGGCGGTGAGCACCAGTGCCTGCGGCAAAGGATCGGCCACCGGGCCCTCACCCACCAGAATGGGCTGCGCGTTGGACCACAGGCGGCCCATGGCAAAAATGAACACATTTACCGCGTAGCCAAACAGCGACAAGCCCAGCACCACCGGAAAGGTGCGACCGCGCAACATCAAGTAAATGGCACAAGCGGTGACAAAGCCAATGCCTGTGGCCAACAAAAATTCCATGCTCATGTGGGTTCCTCGGTGCGTCGCACGGCGGTGCAAGGGGACAGATGACAGACGATTGCGGCGTTCATGCTGCCGACTCCGGGTGGCGTTGGCTGGCGGGCTGAGCGCCTTCGCGGCTCACGGTGCCCAGCACCGAGATGGTCAGCAGCGTGGCGCCCACCACCACGAGGTAGACACCCAGGTCAAACAGCGCGGCAGACGCCAGTGGCAGGTCGCCCAGCAAGGGAACATGCGGGTGGCCGTGTGCACTGGTGAGGAACGGACGACCCCATACAAAGGCGCCCACACCGGTCAGCCCGGCAATGCCCAGACCGGCACCGATCCATTTCACGAAACGGCGCCCAGCCTGACCACGCAACAGCGACTCGGCCTTGGCCTGCCCCATGGACATGAACTGCAGCACCAGCGCCACGGCCGTGATCAGGCCGGCAATGAAGCCACCGCCCGGGAGGTTGTGGCCGCGCATGAAGATGTAGATGGTGAACACCAGCGCCACCGGCAGCACCACCGCAGCCGCCACGCGCAGCAGCAAGGGTTGCTCGGCAAAGGTCCAACTGCGGCCATCGGTGTCGGCCAGGGGGCGGCGCGTGCGCATGCCCTCCATCAACGCCAGCACGCCAATGGCGGCAATACCGAGCACGGTGATTTCACCGAACGTGTCGTAACCCCGGAAGTCCACCAGGATCACGTTGACGACGTTGGTGCCACCCCCCACCGGCATGGACTTTTCAAGGAAATACCAGGAAATGGAATCGTGGTCGCGGGTCAGCAGCACCCAGGCCAGCCACGACATGCCCGCACCACCGGCCAGCGCCAGCGCGCCGTCGCGCACGCGGCGCAGGCTGCTGGACTCGCGCGGCGAGTGCTGGGGCAGCAGAGCCAGGCCCATGAGCAGCAGCACGGTAGACACCACCTCCACCGACAACTGGGTCAGCGCCAGATCGGGTGCCGACAGGCTCACAAACGTCAGCGAGGTGACCAGTCCCACCACGCCCACCAGCACCACCGACTGAAAGCGCAAATGGTGCGTCACCACCAGCGCCACGGTGGTGGCCGCCAGCAGCAACCAGATGGCGATGGCCAGGGGCGAAGCTGGCAACAGCTCGCGCGGGCCGGTGCCCATGGCGTTGCCACTGCCGAGCACGGTGACCGCCACCACGGCGATGGCGGCACCGACCGTCCAGGCTAGGTAATGCTGCAAGGAGCCGCTTTCCAGTCGCAGCGAAATGCGCCCGGCCAGGGAAAACAGGCCATCGATCAAACCGTCAAACATCTGCCGCCCGGTGGCCGGGCCAAACCAGGCCTCGGACTCGATGCGGTGCAGCCGCTTGCTCTTGGCCAACAGCAGGTAAAGCCCCACGCCCGCCACGAGGGCAATGGCACTCATGAGCAGCGGCAAATTGAAACCGTGCCAGATGGACAGGTGGTATTCGGGCAGCGGTTTGCCGGCCAGGGCCGTGGCCGCCACATCGACCAGCGGACCGAAGGTGATGGCGGGGAGCAGACCCACGGCGATGCACATGGCCACCAACAGCATGGCCGGCAGCTTCATGCCCAGCGGTGGCTCATGGGGGTGCGTGTTCGGCACATCGCCCAGCGGGCCGTTGAAATACGTGTCGTGCACAAAGCGCAGCGAATACGCCACGCTGCAAATACCAGCCAACGTCACCAGCGCCGGTACCACCCAGGCCCAGACGCCCGCTGTGCCCACCACCGCTTCTGTGAAGAACATCTCTTTGGACAGGAACCCGTTCGTGAGCGGTACACCGGCCATGGACGCGGCCGCGACCATGGACAAAGTGGCCGTCCATGGCATCAACGCCCAAAGGCCCCCCAGTTTGCGCATGTCGCGGCTGTGGGTTTCGTGGTCCACGATCCCGGCGATCATGAACAGCGAGGCCTTGAAGGTCGCGTGGTTCAGCACATGGAACACCGCCGCCACGGCGGCCAGCGGCGAACCCAGTCCGACCAGGAAGGTGATGAGACCAAGGTGGCTCACGGTGGAATACGCGAGCAGGCCTTTGAGGTCGTGCTTGAAGATGGCGATGAAGGCCGCAAACAGCACCGTGATCAGGCCCACGGTGGTCACGATCACCTCAAACCAGCCCGAACCCGCCAGCACCGGGTACATGCGCATGAGCAGGAAAACGCCCGCTTTCACCATGGTGGCCGAGTGCAGATAGGCCGAGACGGGCGTGGGGGCGGCCATGGCATCGGGCAGCCAGAAATGGAACGGAAACTGCGCGCTCTTGGTGAAGGCGCCAATCAGGATCAGCAGCAAGGCGGGCACAAACATCGGATCGGCCTGGATAGCGGCCACGTTGCCCAGCATGGCGCTGAGTTCGTAGGTACCGGCGATCTGACCCAGCAGCACAAAGCCACCGAGCATGGCCAGGCCACCGCCACCGGTCACGGCCAGCGCTTGGCGGGCACCGGCGCGGGCATCGGCCCGGTGGCTCCAGTAGCCCACCAGCAAGAAAGACGACAGGCTGGTGAGCTCCCAGAACACCACCAGCAGCAGCAAGTTGTCTGACAGCACCACGCCGAGCATGGCCGCCATGAACAGCATCATCTCGCTGTAGAACTTGCCCACCGAGTCTTTGGGGCTTAGGTAGAAATGCGCGTAGATGACGATCATCAACCCGATGAACAGGATCAGGCCGGCGAACATCATGGACAGACCGTCGAGCCTGAAAGTGAGGTTCAGGCCGATCTCGGGCACCCAGGCCCAGGCGTTCATGATGACGTCGCCCGCCATCACCGCTGGCGCCTGGCTCAGCAGCAGGCCCAGACTTGTCGCGGTCACCGCCCCCGCAGCCAGGGCAGTGAGCAGACGCGATCTCGGTCCGAGCCAAAAAGTGGCGGCGGTTCCCAGCAAGAGAGGAAGTAAAACGATGAGTAACAGCACGGCTCTTCTTTCAAGTTGGGTCTGGATTCTAAAAGGTGCGGGACGCGGTGCCGTTCATGCCCTGAAATGGATGCCTGTATATTGCTGACGCATCGTCAGGAAGAACCTGCTGTTTCGGTGCGCATCGTCCAGGCCAGGCGCGAACCCAGCCCCACCACGGAACCCACCACCCAGAACACGCCCGCCACGCCCACCACCACGCCCGCCGAGCCAAACAGCAAGGGCATGACCACGCTGGACCCGTTGATGGCCATGGCCCGCAAACCGAGCGCTTCGCCATGCCGGTGCCGGGGCGTAATCTGGTGCAGCGTGCTCATGATCATGGGCTGCACCGAACCCAGCGCCAGCCCCAGCAGCACCGACAGCACACCCATGGCCCAGGCCGCCTGCACCAGCGGGTACACCGCAAACAGCAGCGCGGTGGACACCATCGCTGTGCCGATCACCACCGACTCGCGCAGGTGCGCCGCCAGCCACGGCATGGCCAGGCGAATCGCGGTGGCCGCCAGCGCAAAGGCGCCCAGGATAGCGCCGATCACCGTGGCGCTCAGGTCGCGCTCGTGGCCGATCACCGGCACCAGAAAGGTGTGCACGTCCCAGCACGAAGACAGCATCCAGTTGATCAGCATGAGGCGGCGAAAACCCGCGTCGCGCAGCAGGTTCCACGACGAACCGCTGGCGTTGCGGTGCTCGGGCGCCACCGGCGCCAACTCAACCGTGCCACGCGCCCAGAACCAGGCCAGCGAAGGCAGCAGGGCCAGCAGCAGGAAAGCGGCCCGAAAGCCATAGGCGTCAATCAGCAGGCCAGCGGCAAAGGGGCCGATGAAATTGGAAATGGACGGGCCGATGGCCATCCAGCTGAACACCTGCTTGAGCTCGGTCGGGTTGCTCGCCAGGCGCCCCACATGGCGCTGCAGCGCAATCATGGCCAGGCCGGTAGCCGCACCACAGGTGAGCGCGGTGATGCACAACACGCCAAACACCGGGAACGCCACCGCCAGCGCCGCGCCAGCGGTGGCCGTCCCCACAGCCAGCACCACCGGCTTTTTCAGCCCGCGACGGTCCGCGTAGCGCCCAGCCGGCAAAGCCAGGAACACCTGCGCCAGCGCAAACAAGGCCAGCAACATGCCCACCGCCACCGGGCTGTAGCCCTCGCGCAGCGCCATGAGCGGTGCGGCCATGCGAAACCCGGTCATACAGGCGTGCAGGCTGATCTGGGCTGCAATCAGCCGCGACAAGCCAGCGCGCAGCGTGGGGTTCACGCTTCGGTGGCTTCAGAAGGGTCGAGCGGCAGCAGTGCACTCGCCTTGTCCTGCGGCAGCGCTTCCACGGCTTTGAGCGCACGGCCCATGGCACGGCTGCGGGTTTCAGCGGCATCGAGCGTGTTCAGCACGGTCTGGGTCTGGTTTTTCACCTTGGCCAGCACGTCGCCAAATTTGCCAAACTCGGTCTTCACCGCCCCCAGTACCTGCCAGACCTCGCTGCTGCGCTTTTCCAGCGCCAGCGTGCGAAAGCCCATTTGCAGCGAATTGAGCATGGCCATGAGCGTGGTGGGCCCGGCCAGTGTGACGCGGTAATCGCGCTGCAGCACTTCCATGAGGCCTGGGCGGCGCAACACCTCAGCGTACAGGCCTTCGGTGGGCAGGAACAGAATGGCGAAGTCGGTGGTGTGGGGTGGCTCCAGGTACTTGTCGGCCATGCTCTTGGCTTCGAGCTTGATGCGCTGCTCCAGCCCGCGGGCCGCCAGCTCGGCACCCTCGGCGTCGGCGCGCTGCTGTGCGTCCAGCAGGCGCTCATAGTCTTCGTTGGGAAACTTCGCGTCAATGGGCAGCCAGCACGGCGCTCCATCGTCGCCTCGGCCCGGCAGTTTGATGGCGAAGTCCACCACGTTGCGGCTGCCGGGCTTGGTGGAGACCTGGGTGGCGTACTGGTCGGGCGCCAACACTTGCTCCAGCAGCGCAGCCAGTTGCGCCTCGCCAAACATGCCGCGTGTTTTCACGTTGGTTAGCAGGTGTTTGAGGTCGCCCACGCCCTGGGCCAGCGTCTGCATTTCGCCCAGGCCTTTGTGCACCTGTTCCAGCCGGTCGGCTACTTGTTTGAAGCTTTCACCCAGGCGCGCTTGCAGCGTGCTCTGCAGTTTTTCGTCCACGGTGGCGCGCATTTCGTCGAGCTTGGCCGCGTTGCTCTGTTGCAGCTGGGCCAGTTGGCCATCGAGCGTGGTGCGTATTTCAGCCAGGCGGCGGGCGTTGCCCTCGCTCATGTCCTGCAATTGGCGGGTGAGTGTGTCGCCCAGCGTGCCGCGCAGCTGCACCAGCTGCTGGGCAAAGGCGTCAATCTGGGCGTTTTGCGTGCGCGTGGCTTCGGCGGCCTGGCTGTTCAGGGCCAGGCCCAGCGCCTGCAGCTGCGTGGTGAGCGTGTCACCCAGCGTGCCCCGCAACTGCAGCAGCTGCTGGGCAAAAGCGTCAAGCTGGGTGTTTTGCGTGCGGGTGGCTTCGGCGTCTTGCCGGGTCAGCGTTTCCTGGAAGGTGGCCAGCGTCTGCTGAATTTCCTGGCGCCCGCCCCGGGCGTTTTCGGCTATTTCGCGGCGCAGTTCACTTTCAACCCGCTCCACCCGCTGGCCCATTTGCTGGCTTTGCTGCTGCAGCAGGGCCAGCAGCTGCTGGCGGTGAGCCACTTCGTCGGTATCCACCGGGCGGCGGCGCAGCAGCAACCACAGGCCCAGCAACAGGTTCAACACCACCAGCACCAGCAGTGCCCACACCAGCCATTGGTTTGTCATGGGCGCGGCTCTTTCGATAGCACGTTGGGGTTCAAGGGGGTCAGGGGTTGGCCCTGGGTCAAGAAGGCAATCACGTTGTCAGCAGCCAGGTTGGCCATGGCTTTGCGGGTGGTGATGGTGGCGCTGGCAATGTGCGGCGTGAGCACCACGTTGGGCACGCTCAGCAGATCGGGGTGTACCTGGGGTTCGCCTTCAAACACATCCAGCCCAGCCGCCGCAATACGCCGCTCGCGCAGCGCCACAGCCAGTGCCGCGTCGTCCACAATGCCACCGCGCGCGATATTAATCAGCGTGGCGGTGGGTTTCATCTGCGCCAACTCGGCCGCACCTATGGCGTGGTGCGACTCGGCGCTGTAGGGCAGCACCAGCACCAAGTGGTCGGCCTGCTGTAGCAGCTCGGACTTGCTCACGTAGGTGGCCTGGCACGCGGCCTCGCTGGTGGCATCGAGCCGCGAGCGGTTGTGATAAATAACGTTCATGCCAAAGCCATGCGCCCCGCGCCGGGCAATACCTTGGCCGATGCGGCCCATGCCCAGAATGCCCAGCGTGCTGCCATGGACCTCGGCGCCAGCAAACATGTCCAGTGCCCACTTGGTCCACAAGCCAGCGCGCAAATAGTGCTCGCTCTCGGTCACGCGCCGCGCCGTGGCCATGAGCAAGGCAAAGCCGAAATCAGCGGTGGTTTCGGTCAACACGTCGGGCGTGTTGGTGCCCAGCACGCCGGCCGCTGTCAGGGCCGGCATGTCAAAGTTGTTGTAACCCACCGCAATGTTCGCCACCACCTTGAGCTGCGGGCAAGCTGCGAGCAGCTCAGCATCCACGCGTTCGCTGCCGGTGGTGAGCACACCCACCTTGCCCTGCAGACGCTCAGCCAGTTGCTGGGGCGTGAACGGCGCGTCGGTGTCATTGGTTTCGACGTCGAAATGCACGCGCAGGCGCTCGATCACGTCGGGAAAGATGGCGCGGGCCACCAAAATGGAGGGGCGTTCGCTCATGTGAAATGCTCCGGCAAAAATGTCTTGCCCGCAACCGGCGGGCGATCCAAGACGGTGAAGGTCAACCGCGCAGCACCGACCGCGTAAGCGGACGAGAGCGCCCCGCAGCGGCGCTCAGACACAACCACCACCGGAGCGCATGCACCAGCCCAGCAACCACCGTGGAACCGCTTTTGCCGGGCCACAGGTGGTGTCCCCCTGGGGGGACGCCGCGAAGCGGCGCAGGGGGGTGGTTAGACCGCCAGCAGGTCCACTTCAAACAACAGCGTCGCGTTGGGCGGAATCACGCCGCCAGCGCCGCGCGCACCATAGCCTAGAGCGGCCGGTATCACCAGACGGCGCGTGCCACCCACGGCCATACCCTGAACGCCTTCATCCCAGCCTTTGATGACCTGACCGCCGCCGAGGTGGAATTCAAACGGCTGACCGCGGTCTTTGCTCGAATCAAACTTGGCGCCCTGGGTGCCGTTGTTGAACAGCCAGCCGGTGTAGTGCACCTGCACGGGGCCGCCAGCCTGGGCAATTTCGCCATTGCCAACCACGGTGTCTTCGTATTGCAGGCCGCTGGGGGTGGTGATCATGAAGGTTTCCTTGAATTGAAAAGGGTTGAAAGGCGTGGATTATTCCAGCCAATGGGTGAAACTGGCCACGGTCTCGCGCGGCGTGTGAAAACCGTTGACCGGATCGGCAGGATCGGCGTAACCCAGCGCCATGCCGCAGACCAGCATTTCGCTCTCGCCCGCGCCGATGTGCGGCAGAATGATTTTGGCAAAGCCGTTCCAGGCCGCTTGGGGGCAGGTGTGCAGGCCGTGGCCGCGTGCGGCGACCATGATGTTTTGCAAGAACATGCCGTAGTCCACCAGCGAACCCCGGCCCATCACCCGGTCCAGCGTGAACATGAGGCCCACCGGCGCGTCAAAAAAACGGTAGTTGCGCTGGTGCTGTGCATGCATTTTGTCCTTGTCGCCCTTGGTGATGCCCAGCAGACCGTACAGGCTCCAGCCGTTTTCACGCCGACGGTCGATGTAGGGGCTGACCCACTTTTCCGGGTAATAGTCGTATTCCTCGCGGTACTGCTCAGCCAGCGACGGGTCGGCACGCATGGCGTCGTGGGCGGCGCACACCTTGTCGACCAGTGTGTCGCGGCTGGCGCCCTGCAACACATACACCTTCCAGGGCTGGGTGTTGGTGCCCGACGGTGCACGGCTGGCCACTTGCAAGATGTGCTCCAGCGTGGCACGCGGCACGTGCTGCGGCAAAAAAGCACGGGCCGACATGCGGCTGGTGATGGCTGCATCCACGCTGGCGGCGTCGATCACGGTCGTGACAACAGGGTTTTGGGTCATCGCAAGGTCTCCAGGGTTTTTTTCAGGGTTTCGGGCAAAGGCACCGGGCGGCGCGTCTCCCGGTCGACATACACGTGCACAAAATGGCCACAGGCGGCGGCGGTGTCGCTGGCTTCGGCAAACAAGCCCACCTCGTAGCGCACGCTGGATGTGCCCAAGTGGGCCACTCGCAGGCCGGCATGCACGGTTTGCGGAAAAGCCAGCGGCGCAAAGTAATTGCACTGGGTCTCAATCACCAGCCCGATCACCGGGCCAGTGTGAATGTCTAGCGCGCCTTGCTCGATCAGGTGGGCGTTGACCGCCGTGTCAAACCAGCTGTAGTACACCACGTTGTTCACGTGGCCATAGACGTCGTTGTCGGCCCAGCGGGTGCCAATGCTGCGAAACACGCGGTAGTGGCTGCGCGGGTGGGCTTTCGGGCGGGCGGTGGGTGCGGCGTGGCTCATGGCGCGGCATTGTGCCAGTGCGCGGTAGGGCCGGCTGTCGCCTGCGCAGGCTGCTGGGCCTGCCAGCGCTGGTGGTAGCCCAACGCGGTGCGGTAGGTGTGCATTTGCACCTGCACGGTGGTTTCCATGTCGTGACCGTAGCCACCGGCCATGGCGAAGGCCAGCGGCACCCGGCGCTGCCAGGCCCAGTCCATCACGCGGCGGTCGCGTGCCTCCATGCCGTCGTAGCTGAGTTTCAGGCGCCCCAGGCGGTCGCCCTCGTGGGGATCGGCACCGGCCAGGTAAATCACCAGCCCGGGCTCGAAGCGCTGAGCCAGTTCATCCAGCGCACGCTCGAGTGCTTCCATATAAAAAGCATCGTCGCAGCCATCGGGAAGCTCCACGTCCAGGTCGCTCGGCTCTTTGCGAAAGGGAAAGTTTTTGGCCCCATGCAGCGACAGCGTAAACACCGAGGCATCGTGGGCAAAAATGCGCGCAGTGCCGTTGCCCTGGTGCACATCCAGGTCCACGATGGCCACCTGCAATGGCCCACGCGCCCGGTGACTGCGGGCGTGTTCGGCCTGCATGAGCCGGGCGGCCACCGCGGCGTCGTTGAACACACAAAAGCCGCTGCCTTTGTCTGCATAGGCGTGGTGGGTGCCACCAGCCAGGTTGGCTGCCAGGCCTGCACCGCCCATGGCACTGCGGCAGGCCTGCAGCGTAGCCCCCACCGATCGGCGTGCCCGCTCGGCCATGGCAGAGCTCCAGGGAAAGCCAATCTCGCGCTGGCCTGCGGCGCCCAGCGTGCCCTGCGCCACCGCGGCGATGTAGCCGGGCGTGTGCACCAGGGCCAGCTCGCCATCGCTCGCGGCCAAGGCCTCGTGCATCTGCACCTGGGGCAGCTCGGCGCTCAGGCGTTCGCGCAAGCGGGCGTACTTGGCCATGGGAAAGCGGTGCCCTTCTGGCAAAGGCAACACGAAATGATCGGCGTAGAAAGCGTGCACGGGCGGGGAAGCTGGAATGAAAGAAGCGACCGATTGTGTCAACCCTTTGAAACCAGGGCAGCGAGACCCGGTTTTAGAAGGCGACACCTAATATGCTGCAGCGCAACAAAAAATACTTGCACGGTTTGGGGTAATCCCTATAATCGAGCCCATGTTGCAGCGCAGCAAAGCGAACAATAACAAAAGCGTACAGACAGCGCAAAGTTCCCAGCAGCCTTCAGCTAAACCTTATTTCAAAGTTTAGGAGTATGAATATGTTGACCGCAGAACAAATCGTTGCAGCCCAAAAAGCCAACATCGAGACCATTTTTGGTCTGACCCAAAAAGCATTCGAAGGCGTGGAAAAGCTGGTCGAACTCAACGTGCAAGCCACCAAGGCGGCCCTGTCCGAGTCTGCCAACAGCACCCAGGCCATGCTGAGCGTGAAAGACGCCCAGGAACTGCTGACGCTGCAAGCCAGCCTGATGCAGCCTTTGGCCGAGAAAACCGTGGCCTACAGCCGCCACCTGTACGACATCGCTTCGGGCACCAGCGCCGAATTCGGCAAGGCCGCTGAAGCCCAGGCCACCGACGCACAGAAGAAATTCATGTCGGTGGTGGACAACGCTTCCAAGAACGCACCAGCTGGTTCCGAAACCGCCGTGGCCGTGATGAAGAGCGCCGTGTCTGCCGCCAACAACGCCATGGAATCGGTTCAGAAGGCTGTCAAGCAAGCCACCGAAATGGCCGAAGCCAACTTCAACAGCGTGACCTCGTCGGCTGTGAACGCATCGAAGACGGTTGCCAAGAAGCGCTGAATTGAGCTGCCTTGGTGTGGCTGATCTGGCTGTTTGACTTCGGTCAATGCGCTGATACTGGATCCACTGCACCATGCGCTTGACCTCAAAAGGCGGCGCTTGGACACCAAGACTGTTTTTTCTGGTTGTCTCCTCGGGTCCTTTTCGAAATTCGATTTCATCGGACCCCTTAAGCCCTCGCTGCAAAGCGGGGGCTTTTTTTATGTGTTGCCAGCGGCTACAGCGGCCGTAGCTTGGCCAGCTCGGCCCGCAAACGGGGCATGGCAGCCTGCATCGCCGCCCGGCCGGCCTCAATGGAGCGCTGCCGTGCCGTGAAGTCGGCGCTGCCCACACCCGACAAGGCGGGCCGCAACACCACTTCTGCACTGGCCAGTTCGTGGCGGTTGATCGTCTGCCCCATGATGGCCGTGGTTTGCAGCAGCAACCTCAGCAGCCCGCTGGCGTCGTTGCCTTGTGGGTCGCTCGAAATGTCCACGGCCAACACCACTTCCGCCCCCATGGCACGCGCATGGCTCACCGGCACGGGTGCCACCAGACCGCCATCCACATAGTCGCGACCCGAAATATTGACCGGGGTAAACACCCCCGGCACAGCGCTGGAGGCCCGCACGGCCTGCGCCGCGTCCCCGCGGCGAAACAGCACACCGTGCCCTGTGCTCAGGTCGGTCGCCAAAATACCCAACGGCAGGGTCATGTTTTCAATCAGGCGACCGTCCACCGCTTGCCGCACATAGCGCGCCAGCGCCTCGCCGCGCAGCATGCCGCGCCCCATGATGGGCAAGGACCAGTCGGTCAGGGTGGCCTCCTCCATCGCCATGGCCACACGCTCCAGCTCGGCCGCATTTTTGCCACTGGCGTACAAGGTGGCCACCAGGCTGCCGGCTGACGTGCCCACGACCGCATGGGGCCGAATGCCGTGCTGCTCCAGCACCTGAATAACACCCACATGCGCAAAGCCCCGCGCAGCACCGCCGCCCAGCGCCAGGCCCAGCCTAGGCGGCCGCAGGGCGGGCGCCGCCACTACCGGCGGGGGGCTCTCGGCACCTTCGCCACTGGGCGGTAACTCGGGCGCCGTCCTGGGCAATCCAGAACACCCGGTCAGCGCCAGTACGAAGCAGGCATTGATCCAGATCAACTTTTTCTTAGTGAGAATAATTCGCGTTTGTGTTATCATCACATCCAGTCTAGTCGTATCCGCTGGGCCGATTGTTTCAAGTGTTCAGCGGGTGTTTGGTCATCTATCGAAGGCTTTCACATGCACACCCTCATCAAGCTTCCTATTGTCATCGCCACCGCCGTTGCCGCGCTCGCCGTTCAGTCGCAAGCCGTGGCCCAGGAAAAGGTGCTCAACCTCTATTCGGCCCGCCACTACCAGACCGACGAGGTGATGTACGACACCTTCACCAAGACCACCGGCATCAAGATCAACCGGGTGGACGCTGACGACGCGGGCATCGTGGCCCGCCTGCGCGCCGAAGGCGCCGCCTCGCCAGCCGACGTGATCTTGCTGGTGGACGCCGCCCGCATGGCCTCAGCCGACAGCCTGGGTTTGTTTCAGCCCATCAAGTCGGCCAAGCTGGACGCGGCCATTCCGGCCAACCTGCGCGCCACCCCCACCGCCGAGGGCGTCACCTGGACCGGCTTCTCCACCCGCGCCCGCGTGATCATTTACGACCCACTGCGCGTGAAAGCCGCAGACGTGGCCACCTACGACCAGCTGGCTGACCCCAAGCTCAAGGGCATGGTGTGCACCCGCTCGGGCTCGCATCCGTACAACCTCTCGCTGTTTGCCACCGTGGTCGAGCGCCTGGGCGATGCCGAGGGTGAGAAATGGCTCAAGGGCGTGGTGGACAACATGGCCCGCGCGCCCAAGGGTGGCGACACGGACCAAGTCAAGGCCGTGGCTTCCGGCGAGTGCGGTGTGGCGCTGAGCAACACCTACTACGTGGCCCGCCTGTTGAAGTCCACCAAACCCGAGGACCGCGCGGTGATGGAAAAAGTACGCATCGTCTTCCCCAACCAGGGCACCAGCGGGACGCACGTCAACATTGCAGGCGCCGCCGTGGCCAAGCACGCCAAGAACCGCGACAACGCCATCCAGTTCATGGAATTCCTGTCCAGCCCGTTTGCGCAAGACTACTTTGCCAACGGCAACAACGAGTTCCCCGCAGTCAAAGGCCTGAAGATCGCCAACCCCGCCATCAAGGCCATGGGCGGCGACACCTTCAAGGCCGAAACCATTCCATTGGGCGTGGTGGCGAAAAACATGACCAAGGTGCAACAGATGCTGGACCGCGTGGGGTACAAATAAACCCACCCCGCGGCGCACCTTCGGTGCGCCACCCCCTCAAGGGGCGGCTCCGACGGCCCGGCGAAGCCGGTTCCGCTGTGCGCTGTTGCAAAGGCATCGCTTGCCGGTCCATCATCTGCTGGTGCACCCGCTGTTCAATAAAAGTGCCCGCACACGCGGGCATTTTTGTGCCGCATAATTGACGTTTACGTCAACGTCAATCACCCAACGAGGAGCATCACATGGACATCGCAGGCAAGGTATTTATCGTCACCGGCGGCGCATCGGGTCTGGGCGAAGGCACGGCGCGCATGCTGGCGGCCCATGGTGGCACGGTCGTCATCGCCGACATGCAGGTCGAAAAAGGCGACGCCGTGGCCAAGGACATTGGCGGCGCATTCGTGAAATGCGACGTCAGCAACGAGGCCGATGGCCAGGCTGTGGTGGCCCAGGCAACGTCCATGGGCAAGCTCATGGGCCTGATCAACTGCGCGGGCATTGCCCCCGCTGAAAAAACCGTGGGCAAAAATGGCCCACACAATCTGGGCCTGTACACCAAGACCATCATGGTCAACTTGGTAGGCAGCTTCAACATGATCCGCCTGGCAGCCGACGCCATGTGCAAAAACGAGCCTGAAGCCACCGGCGAACGCGGTGTGCTGATTTCCACCGCCAGCGTGGCGGCCTACGATGGACAGATTGGCCAGGCGGCCTACGCAGCTTCCAAAGGCGGCGTGGTGGGCATGACACTGCCAATCGCCCGCGACCTGTCCCGCAATGGCATCCGCAACATGACCATCGCCCCCGGCATCTTCGGCACACCTATGCTGTTTGGCATGCCCCAAGAAGTGCAAGACGCGCTGGCCGCCAGCGTGCCCTTCCCCAGCCGCCTGGGTACCCCCGCAGACTACGCCAAGCTGGCCAAGCACATCATTGAAAACGACATGCTCAACGGCGAAGTGATCCGCCTGGACGGCGCCATTCGCCTCGCACCGCGCTGAAAGTGCAAGCCGGTCGGGACGGCATTGAGCCGCCCGTTGAACGCCGAACACCCTCGCGGTAAGCAACCTGCCCTTGCGTGGCGGCGGGCCTTGGCCTTGAACTGGCGGCCACCCACAGCCACAGTGGCCCGCTTGACCAGGCCACGCTCGCGCGCCAGATGCACCACCTGCACACACAACGCGGCATTGCCTGCAGGTGCAGTGCCCAAAAGTTCAACCACCACGGCGTAAAGGGCTCGGCGAGAGGGCTGGGTATGCGGCTCGCCTCTGGCGTGCCTGGCATGAACGGCGCTCAGGTCCAGGCGTGCGGCGCTGTCACGTTGGCTGAAAACCTCCGTTACCGCAGCAAAACCAAGCACAAGGGTTTTCACCCATCGGCGCACCCGAAGATGTGAACTATATTGCAGGTCACGCTATGCAAAACAATCGAAAACTCAAAATCCTGGTTGGCACCATGACCAACACCGCCGAATACGTCGCTCAAGCCATTGAGATGGATTGTGAGGATTTGGTGGGCACCATTGAAGTGCACCTGATGGACGGGTTGGACATCAGCGCTTTTGACGAGGATGCACTATATGTCATCTGCACGTCCACCTATGGTGCCGGCGACGTGCCCGATAACGCCAAGGCGTTGTACGAATCGTTGGCTTTGGCGCCCCGGTTCCTGGGCTCCGTGCGGTATGGCGTGATCGCACTGGGCGACAGCGCTTACCCGCAAACTTTCTGCAACGGTGGACAGCGCTTTGACGAGCGACTGAGCGACCTGGGTGCGGTACGCATCGGTGATGTGTTCAAACACGACGCCTCTGCGGGCACCGAACCGGAGGCGGAAGGCGTGGCCTGGTGCCGAAACTGGTTGCCGCTTGCATGGGCAACCCATTGAGTCGTCCCGTGTGGCACGCTGGCATACACCGTTTTTTAACTGTCAATACTTTAGGTATGAAGTACGGGTAATTCACTATCCCCAAACGCATCCGACACGCCTACATTGACCCGCTAACCGACAACCCCAACCAGGAGACTGACCATGACCACCCGCCGACTTGTTCTTACCCGCAGCGCTGCCGTGATAGGTGCCGCGTCCACCGGACTGCTGCTGCCACAAATCGTGCGTGCCCAGTCCGACAAACTGCGCGTCGGCTTCATGCTGCCGTACACCGGCACCTTTGCACAACTGGGCGTGGCCATTGAAAACGGCTTTCGCATGGCCTTGAACGAGCAAGGCGGCAAGCTCGGTGGGCGTGAAATTGAATTCTTCAAAGTGGACGACGAATCCAACCCCGCCAAGGGCATCGAGAACGCCACCCGCCTGGTGCAGCGCGACAAGGTGGACGTGCTGGTGGGCACGGTGCATTCGGGCGTGCAGATGGGTATTCACAAGGTGGCACGCGACACCGGTGTGCTCAACCTGATCCCCAATGCCGGCGTGCATGTGGCCACGCGCGCCCAATGTTCGCCCAACGTGTTTCGCACATCGTTCTCCAACTCCCAGCCCACGCTGGCGCTGGGCAAGGCCATGGTGGACCGCGGCCACAAGAAAGCTGTGTGGATCACCTGGAACTACGCTGCAGGCGATGAGGCTTATGAGGGGTTTGAGAAAAGCTACACCGAAGCCGGTGGCACCATCGTCAAAAAACTCGGTTTGCCCTTCCCCAACGTGGAATTCCAGGCCCTTCTGACCGAGATTGCCTCGCTCAAGCCCGACGCCGTGGCCTGCTTCTTCGCGGGTGGTGGCGCGGCCAAATTCATACGCGACTTCCACGCCGCCGGTTTGAGCAAAAACATCCAGCTCTATGGCTCGGGCTTCCTGACCGAGGGTGTGCTGGAAGCCGCTGGGCCCGCCGCCGACGGCGTGTTGACCACCATGCACTACAGCGATTCGCTGGACACGCCGCGCAACAAGCAGTTTCGACTGGAATATGCCAAGGCCTTCCGCATGCAGCCCGACGTGTACGCGGTGCAAGGCTACGACACCGGTTTGCTGCTCATCAAAGGCGCCAACGCGGTCAAGGGCGACCTGTCGAACAAGAAGGCGTTGTACGCTGCCATGGAAGGCGCTGTCATCGACAGCCCGCGCGGCAAATGGACCATGAGCCCGGCCCACAACCCGATTCAGGACATGTACCTGCGCCAAGTGGCCAACAAAGAAAACAAAGTGCTTGGCATTGCGGCCAAAGCGGTGGCCGATCCGGCCACCGGCTGCCGCATGGGCTAAGCCTCCTACCGCAGATGCAACCCACGAACAGGCCTCGCAAAGGCCTGTTTGGAGGGTATCTTTTGCCCTTTTTCGAGCCCGTTGCCCCCTTATGGATTTCGCCAACTTTCTGATTCAGTTGCTCAACAGCCTGCAATACGGCTTGTTGCTGTTCATGCTGGCGGCAGGCCTCACACTGATCTTCGGGATCATGGGCGTGGTGAACCTGGCGCATGGCAGCTTCTATATGTTGGGTGCCTACATGGCCTGGTTTCTGGCGGCCCAGTTTGACAGTCTGGTGCTGGCCATTCTGGTGGGCACGGTGATCGCCGTGGCCCTGGGCTGGGCGCTGGAATGGCTGCTGTTTCGCCATTTTTACCACCGTGACCACCTCGACCAGGTGCTGCTCACCTTCGGCCTGATCTACATCTTTGAAGAAGTGCGTTCCATTCTGTGGGGTGACGACGTGCATGCCGTGCAGGTGCCCGAACTGGTGAATTGGTCGATTCCGCTGACCGAAAACCTCTCGTACCCCATTTACCGGCTGGTGATTTCAGCCGTGTGTGTGGGCCTGGCGCTGGGCCTGTACCTGCTCATTTCTAAAACCCGCTTGGGCATGAAAATTCGCGCCGGCGCTTTCAACCGGGAAATGACCGAAGCGCTGGGTATCAACATCCGCTTGATTCACGGTGTGGTGTTTGCACTGGGCGTGGCGCTGGCCGCCATCGCCGGCATGATCGCCTCGCCCATCGCCAGCGTGTACCCCGGCATGGGCAGCTCGGTGCTGATCATGTGCTTCGTGGTGGTGGTGATTGGTGGCATTGGTTCGGTGCGCGGCGCCCTGGTGGCCGCCCTGCTGGTGGGCCTGGTGGATACCTTTGGCAAGGTACTGGTGCCGCAAATTGCCGGCATGGCCGTCTACATGCTCATGGCCGGCGTGCTGCTCTACAAGCCCGAAGGCTTGTTCAAACAATGATGACCCACCTATGAGTTCCCCCAAAGCCACCCTCGAACTGTTGCCCAAGAGCGTGCAGGTGTTGCTGGGTACCGGCGCCCTGGCCCTGGCTGCATTCCCGTTTGTGCCGGTAGAAGGCAGCGACTTCTATTTGCAAATGCTCTCGCAAATGATGATCTTGGCCATCTTTGCCATGAGCCTCGATTTGCTGCAGGGCGTTACCGGCATGGTCTCGCTGGGCCATGCCGCCTACTTTGGCCTGGCGGGCTATGCCCTGGCGTTCTTGACGCCTGCTGACACGCCGATCAGCCTGTGGTGGGCACTGCCTGTATCGGCGCTGGGCGCTGGTCTGGCCGCGCTGGTCATTGGTTTCTTCGTGGTGCGCACCCACGGCATCTACTTCATCATGGTCACCATGGCATTCGCGCAGATGGTGTTCTTCCTGTTTTTTGACAACAAAGCCTTGGGCGGCTCGGACGGCCTTTACGTGAACTTCCGGCCCGACGCGACGCTTTTGGGCTGGACCGGCATTGACCTGGACAACAAGACCACCTTCTACTACTTCACGCTGGCGTTGCTGGTGCTGGTCTATGCGTTTTTACGGCGTTTGCTGTTTTCGCCGTTTGGCCGTGTGCTTTCGGGCATCCGGGTGAACGAGCACCGCATGCGCGCCGTGGGTTACGGCACCTTCGGCTACAAGCTGGCCGCCTTCACCCTGGCGGGTTCGCTGGCGGGTGTGGCGGGCTTTCTGTGGGCGGCACAAACCGGCTACGTGAACCCCGAACTGATGGGTTTTCACATGAGTGCGCACGCCATCATGATGGTGATTTTGGGCGGCATGGGCAACTTTGCCGGCGCCATCGTGGGCGCCTTTGCGTTCGAATACGTCATGCATTTCTTCAAAGACCTGACCAAACACTGGCAACTGCTCATGGGTGGTTTCATTGTGCTGGTGGTGGTGCTGGCGCCGCGTGGCCTGCTGGGTCTGGGCGAGCGTCTGCTGGGCAAGAAAGAACACTGAAGCCATGTCCGAACTGCTGCTCTCAGCCCAACACCTCACCAAACGCTTCGGCGGTCTGGCTGCGGTCAATGACGTGTCGGTCGATCTGTTTCGCGACCGCATCCACGCGGTGATTGGCCCCAACGGTGCGGGCAAATCGACCCTGACCAACCTGCTCTCGGGCGACCTGCCACCCACGTCGGGGCGCATCACGCTCAATGGTGTGGAAACCGCAGGCCAAAGCCCTGAGCGCATTTCGCGCCTGGGCCTGGGCCGCAGCTACCAGAAGACCAATATTTTTCTGCCCTTCACCGTGTGGGACAACGTGCGGCTGGCCGCGCAGTCCAGCGAACGCCACTCGCCCTGGAACCCCCTGCGCTGGCTGGGCCGCGCCGACCAATTGCGCGCGGTGAACCAGCGCTGCGAACGCGCGCTGGAGCTCGCGGGTCTCACCCACCGCGGTCCCACGGTGGCTGGCACCATCAGCCACGGCGAACAGCGCCAGCTGGAAATTGCCATGACCCTGGCCACCGAACCCACCGTGCTGCTGCTGGACGAACCGCTGGCCGGCATGGGTCAGGCCGAAGCCGAAAGCATGGTGGCGCTGTTGCAAAAACTCAAAAAAGACCACGCGATGATGCTGGTGGAGCACGACATGGACGCCGTCTTTGCACTGGCCGACCAGCTCACCGTGATGGTGAACGGCCAAGTCATTGCCAGCGGTACGCCCGCGCAGGTGCGCGCCGACCCGCAGGTGCAGGCAGCCTACCTGGGCGAGGAGCACGCATGAGCACCACCACCGCATTGATTCAAGCCACCGCCTTGAACACCCACTACGGTGCCAGCCATATCCTGCGCGGTGTGGACTTCACCGTCGGCCAGGGCCAAACCATCGGTCTCATGGGCCGCAATGGCATGGGCAAAACCACCCTGCTCAAATCCATCATGGGCATCGTCAAACCCAGCGGTGGCAGCGTCCAGATCAAGGGCCAAACCATGACGGGTGCGTCCACCTATGAGATTGCCCGCCAGGGCCTGGCCTATGTGCCCGAAGGTCGCGGTATTTTTGGCAACCTGAGCGTGCGTGAAAACCTGGTGATGGCCGCGCGCGCCGGCACCCAGGGGCAACGCGACTGGACCTATGAGCGCGTGCTCGACACCTTCCCGCGCCTGGCCGAACGCCTGAACCACGGTGGACAGCAACTCAGCGGTGGCGAGCAGCAAATGCTCACCATCGGCCGGGCGCTGATGACCAACCCCGACGTGCTCATTCTCGATGAAGCCACCGAAGGCCTCGCCCCCTTGATTGCCCGCGAAATCTGGCGCATTTGCGGTGTCATCCGCGAAAGCGGCATCAGCAGCGTCATCGTGGACAAAAACTGGAAACACGTCACCCAAATCACCGACCGCAACGTGATTTTGGTGAAAGGTGAAGTGGCTTTTGAAGGCAGCTCGGAAGAGCTGCTGGCCAAGCCCGAACTGCTGGAGCAGTACCTGGGCGTCTGATCTGAGGACCGCTCTGCGCCGTGCGGCTTCAAAGCAGCGGTCTGAGCTCTCTTGCCGCATCCAGCAACAACGGCAACAAGTCCTTGCGCATCACCGCCGGCTCCAGTCGCTCGGGCGAGGCCACCACGTTGAGCGCCGCCACGGTTTTGCCTTGCATGTTGCGCAGCGGCACCGCCAGCGCGTGCACACCCAGCTCATGCTCTTCGCCCGCCATGGAAAAATCGTCGGTGCGCACCTGCGCCACAGTAGCGCGAAACGCCTTGTGGTCTACCGTGGTTAGCGGCGTCAAACGGGGCAGCTCACGGCCCTTGAGCCAAGCGGTGAAATCGGCCCGGGGTTTGGCTGCCAGCAGCACCCGCCCGGTGGAGGTGGCATGCACCGGCAGGCGCGCACCCAGGTGCAGTCCGTAGGCCATGAGCCGCTGGCCGCCAATGGAAGCACTTCGCGCCACGATCACCACCTCGTCGCCGTCCAGCACCACGGCAGAAAACGACTCGCGGGTGAGTGCCGCCAAACGATTCAGCGTGGGCTGCAGCAGCCTGGGCAAACGCGCGGAGGCCAGGTAGCTGCCCGAAAACCGCAGCACCTTGGCCGATAACCAGTAGTGGCTGCCGTCGGTATCCAGGTAGCCCAAGTGGGCCAACGTGAGCAAGTGGCGCCGTGCTGCCGCCCGCGTCAGGCCTGCGCGCTCTGCGGCCTGGGTGGCGTTGAGGCGCTGGCGTTCGGTGTCAAAACTCTCCAGCACCGCCATGCCTTTGGCCATGCCTTCAATGAAGTCGGCCTTGGCGATTTGAATGGGATCATTGCTCATAGTGCGCGATGATCGCACAAGATGTTCAATCACCGCGCACTAGCGTGCGTGCAGCCTTGTGTTAACGATGCGGCATTTTTAAGCTTGAACTTGTTTTTCAGCAACGGCCTGTCGGTGGCAATTGAAGCACCACAAGCCTTGACCGCTCACCCCCCACAGGAGACATGCTTCATGCGTACCCAGGTTGCCATCATCGGTGCAGGCCCCTCCGGCCTGCTGCTCGGCCAATTGCTTCATAAGGCCGGCATCGACGCCATCATCGTTGAACGCCAGAGCCCCGACTACGTGCTCGGCCGCATCCGCGCCGGCGTGCTGGAGCAGGTGGCCATCGACCTGCTGGACGAAGCCGGCGTGGGCCAGCGCATGCACACCGAGGGCCTGGTGCACAGCGGCTTTGACATGCTGTTCAACGGAGAGCGCCACCGTGTGGACCTGGAGAAGCTCACGGGTGGCAGGAAGGTCATGGTCTATGGCCAGACCGAAGTGACCCGCGACCTGATGGACGCCCGCACCGCCGCAGGCCTGCCCACGGTGTACGAAGCCGCCAATGTGCAGGTCCACGACTTCGACACCAAAACCCCAAGCGTGACCTATGAAAAAGACGGTCAGACGCACACCATCCAATGCGACTTCATTGCCGGCTGCGATGGTTTTCACGGCGTGTGCCGCGCCAGCGCACCGCGCAACGCTATCAAGGAATACGAGAAGGTGTACCCGTTTGGCTGGCTTGGCCTGCTGTCGGACACGCCGCCGGTGCACCACGAACTGATTTACGTGAACCACCCGCGCGGCTTTGCGCTGTGCTCACAACGCAGCGCCATCCGCAGCCGCTATTACCTGCAGGTGCCGCTGACCGACAAGGTGGAACAGTGGAGCGACGACGCTTTCTGGAGCGAGCTGAAACTGCGCCTGGACCCCGAAGCCGCCGCAAAGCTGGTGACCGGCCCGAGCATTGAAAAAAGCATTGCGCCGCTGCGCAGCTTTGTGACCGAGCCACTGCGCTTTGGCCGCATGTTCCTGGCGGGCGACGCCGGCCACATCGTGCCGCCCACAGGCGCCAAAGGCCTGAACCTGGCCGCCACCGATGTGAAGTACCTGTCCAACGCTTTCGTCGAGTTCTACCAAGACAAAACCGAAGCCGGCATCGACAACTATTCCGAGCGCTGCCTCAAGCGCATCTGGCGCGCTGAGCGTTTCAGCTGGTGGTTCACGTCCATCATGCACAACTTCGATGGCGAAGGCGCCATCAACAGCAAGCTGCAACAGGCCGAGCTGGACTACCTGATGCACTCGGAAGCCGGGCTGCGCACCATTGCTGAAAACTACGTGGGACTGCCGCTGAACTTTGGCGAGTGAGTGCGGCCGCGTTGCGCGTGTCACCTGCGCGCGCAACGGGGCACGACTTGGCGGTACATTGACGTATACGTCAACCCGAGCTGCCATGCCTTCAATGCCCTCCCCGATCAAACCCCTCAAACCCCTGCGCGGTGTGCGCGTGCTGAGCCTGGCGCTCAACCTGCCCGGCCCGGCGGCGCTGATGCGCCTCAAGGCCATGGGTGCCACCTGCTTGAAAGCCGAGCCCCCAGGCCCGAAGAGCGCACCCGCAGGCACCAGCGGCGATCCGATGGGGCAGTACAACCCCACTGCATACACCACGCTGCACGACGGCATCAAGGTCATCACCATCGACCTGAAGAGCGACAAAGGGCAAGCTGCGCTGCACAAGGAACTGGCCCGCACCGACCTGCTTCTTACCTCATTCCGCCCTTCGGCGCTGGCCAAGCTGGGACTGGGCTGGAAGGCCCTGCACAAGGCCTTCCCGGCGCTGTCGGTGGTGGCTATTGTGGGCGCGCCCGGGACACGCGCTGAAGAACCCGGCCACGACCTGACGTACCTGGCCGATGCGGGCCTGGTGACCGGGCTTGAACTGCCCGCCACGCTGTTTGCCGACATGGGCGGCGCACTGATGGCCAGCGCGGCTGCGCTCCAGGCCGTGCTGGCGCAGAAAACCAGCGGCAAGGGCTCGTTCCAGGAAGTGGCGTTGAGCGACGCCGCCGCCTGGCTGGCCCTGCCCCGCAGCTGGGGCCTGACGCAACCCCAGGGTGCGGTCGGTGGCGCGCACGCAGGCTACCGCGTCTACCCTTGCAAAGACGGCCGGGTGGCAGTGGCCGCACTGGAGCCGCATTTTGCAGCGGCCTTGTGCGGTGCTGCTGGCGTGGTCATGACCGGCATAGCCACGCTGTTTCAGCCCGCCACGCACGCCGCCATTGCCGCGTTCCTGGCCGGCCAGACCCGCAAGCAGCTCGACAAGCTGGGCGCAGCAAAAGACATTCCGCTGCACACCCTGGTGGACTGATAGCGGCGTCAGCGTTGGGTGGGATCGGGGAACAGCACCCGCTGATCCCACGCCGGCAGCGGCTCTGCCTGCCAGACCACGCCACCCGCGCGCAAGCGCGCCACCAGCCAAGGCGGCTGAAACGCATCGCCAGCGGGTTCAGATGTGTCTTACAGCAACGCCAGATTGGCCCGGCGCACCGCCACGCCCAAGTGGCGCACAGTGCGCGGGCGGCGCGCCACAATGCGCTCGGGCGGTACCGGGTGACCGCCCTCTTCCACCCACTGGCTCGCGCGGCCCAGCAGTTGCTGCAGATCGTCAACACACACCACCACCAGCACCACAGAGAAACCAGCTCGCCAGGCTGCGGCCATCAGATCGAGCTTGGAGGTGTGCGAAAAAACGGTTCCGCTCGCGAACGAAAGCCCCTTGACCAGACACTCAGATCGCCTGGCGTCAGCCAATGCGCGGGTCTGCAACGAGCGCGCTTGTGGATCTGCGACATGCTGAAAATGGGCCGCCTCGTGAAGGTCAGCGTTTACAAACTCCGCTGACACGGGGATCAGACCCTCTGCCACAGCCGCACGGTAGAGGGTGGATGTGCCAGCGCCGTTGGGCCCGGCCAGCAAGTAAAAAAACCGAGGCCGCCACGCCTCAAGCGGCGCGGCTGGAACCGGGCAATGCGCGGCGGTTGGCCAGCACCGTTTCACGCACAGCCTGCGCCAGACGGCCGCTTGTTTCGGCCGCCAAAAAGCGTGACTCAATGGCGTCCAGCGATTCGTCTGCGTTCCCAACCGCGCTCAGACGCGCGTCGTACAGGGCAATCGCTTCGCGCGCCTCTTGCACGGTCAGCCCGGTTTCATCGGCAATGCGCCCGAGCGTGGCCCAGTATTCAATCTGCCCGGCGACCGAACGCCGCTGTGGCTGGGCGGCTTCGCGCGCCTGCTGGACCAAGGAAGCGGACAACTTCACAGAAGCAAACGAGCTGGATGATGCGGCCATAAAAAGGACTCCTATATGGCGCATTTTGCGCCACCATGCCCCTTTCTGCAACAACGGCATAATTCGCAGCCAACAAGCCAACAGCACCAAAAAACAGCATGAGAAAACAGGGAACCGTGGTTCGGTGGAACGGCGCCAAAGCCTTCGGATTCATCAAGAGCAAGCAGACGCCAGGCGACATCTTCTTTCACATCCGCGACTTTTCGGGTAACCCAGCGCCCACCGAAGGGCTGCAGGTGGGCTTTGAAGAAATCCATGTGGGCGGCAAGGGTCCGCGGGCCATGCAGGTTCGTCCGCTAAACAGCGACGAGCGACGGGGCAACACCCGACCTCTTCACGGACCGCGCCGGACAGACCCACCGAGCAGCCACGCGCCAGCACGGGTCGGCTCAGGCAGGCGCGCGCCAACAACGGCAAGCCATGCCCAGCCGGTTGGCCCGGTGTTGGCGCTCATGCTGGTGTGGCTGGTGCTGCTGGTGGCTGGCGCATTCACCGGCCGTTTCACCTGGTTCGCGTTGCCCGCAGCACTTGGGCTGAACCTGGTGACCTCCTACACCTATTGGCAAGACAAACACGCAGCCCGCCAAGGAGCCTGGCGCATCAAAGAAGACACCCTGCACCTGCTGGGTCTGGCAGGCGGGTGGCCCGGCGCCTGGTTTGCTCACCAGATTCTTAGGCACAAATCGAGCAAACAGGCTTTTCGCGCGGTGTACTGGGCCACGGCCATCTTGAACACCGCCGCCTTGCTGGCCTGGGTGCTGCTACCCTGGTTTCAGCGCTGAACCGACTACGGTCGGCGCCTCGGCTCTGCCTGCGAAAAAAGGCTGGTGGCGGGGTTAGCCGGGTTTGCGTTTCGTGGCACCACCGGTTTGTCGAGGTGGCAAGCCCGTGTGTTGGGTCAGCATCTGGCCTTTGCGGGGCTGAACGGGTTTCGCGCCGGGCTTCACCACCGCCGCAGCCCGCTCGCTGGCTTTGCCCAGCGGGGTGCTGTTTTTGCGGCGTGCACTCTGGTAGCTGCCGCCGGTTATCGGCTGGAAGGTCGGGATCAGGTGGTGCTTGCCGTTGCCGATCAGGTCCGAACGGCCCATGGCCTTGAGGGCTTCGCGCAGCAATGGCCAGTTGTTGGCGTCGTGGTAGCGCAAAAACGCCTTGTGCAGCCGGCGGCGCTTGTCGCCGCGCACAATGTCCACCCGCTCGGCGCGCTCGGGGTCGCGGCTGATGCCCTTGAGCGGGTTCATGTTGCTGTGGTACATGGCCGTAGCGGTGGCCATAGGGCTGGGGTAGAAGGTTTGCACCTGGTCGGCGCGGAAGCCGTTTTTCTTCAGCCATAGCGCGAGGTTCATCATGTCTTCGTCGCTGGTGCCGGGGTGGGCCGCGATGAAGTACGGGATGAGGAACTGCTTCTTGCCCGCCTCTTCGCTGTACTTTTCAAACAGCTGCTTGAACTTGTCGTAGCTGCCGATGCCGGGCTTCATCATCTTGGACAGCGGCCCGCCTTCGGTGTGCTCAGGCGCGATCTTCAAGTAGCCACCCACGTGGTGCTGCACCAGTTCCTTGACGTATTCCGGGCTCTTGATAGCCAGGTCGTAGCGCAGGCCGGAGCCGATCAGGATTTTCTTGATGCCGCGCAACTCCCGCGCGCGGCGGTAGATCTTGATCAGCGGGCCGTGGTCGGTGGTGAGGTTGGAGCAGATGCCGGGGTAGACGCAGCTGGGCTTGCGGCAAGCGGCTTCAATCTCCGGGCTTTTGCAGCCCAGACGGTACATGTTGGCGGTGGGGCCGCCCAGATCGGAAATCACGCCGGTGAAGCCTTCCACCTTGTCGCGGATGTCTTCCACCTCTTTGATGATGGATTCTTCAGACCGGCTCTGGATGATGCGGCCTTCGTGCTCGGTAATGGAGCAGAAGGTGCAGCCGCCGAAGCAGCCACGCATGATATTGATACTGAAGCGGATCATTTCCCAGGCTGGGATCTTGGTCGCGCCGTCGTGTTTGCCGTGCTCGTCAGCGTAGTCGGGGTGTGGGCTGCGGGCGTAAGGCAGGTCAAACGCGTAGTCCATTTCGGCCGTGGTGAGCGGAATCGGGGGCGGGTTGATCCACACGTCGCGGGCCGTGGCACCGTCGCCATGCGCCTGCACCAGCGCGCGGGCGTTCCCGGGGTTGGTTTCCAGGTGCAACACGCGGTTGGCGTGGGCGTACAGCACCGCGTCGCTTTTCACCTGCTCGTAGCTGGGCAGGCGGATCACGCTGCGGTCGCGCGCGGGCGCCTTGCGCTTGCTCACCAGGGCCGGGTTGGGCATGAAGTTCAGCGGCTTGATAGCCGGATTGGCTTCGGGTGCGCCCGAGCCGCCCTCTTCCTTGGTACACGTCTGGCCCTGGGCCTGCGCTTGCTCGCTGGTGGTCAGGTAAGGGTTGATGTGGTCTTCCACACGGCCTGGCATGTCCACATCGGACGAATCAATTTCGATCCAGCCGTCGGCCGTGGGGTCTCCAGGGCGGCGCACAAACGCGGTGCCGCGCACGTCGGTGATCTGGGCGATGGGCTCGCGCGCGGCGATACGGTGCGCCACTTCCACCAGGGCGCGCTCGGCGTTGCCGTACAGCAGCAGGTCGCATTTGGCGTCTACCACGATGCTGCGGCGCACCTTGTCGCTCCAGTAGTCATAGTGGGCAATACGGCGCAGGCTGCCTTCGATGCCACCCAAAATAATCGGCACATCTTTATAGGCTTCGCGGCAACGCTGGCTGTAGACGATGGCCGCCCGGTCCGGGCGCTTGCCGCCCACGTCACCGGGGGTGTAGGCGTCGTCACTGCGAATTTTCCGATCCGCCGTGTAGCGGTTGATCATGGAATCCATGTTGCCCGCGGTCACGCCCCAGAACAGGTTGGGTTTGCCCAGCGCCTTGAACGGCTCGGCGCTCTGCCAGTCGGGCTGCGCAATGATGCCGACCCGAAAACCCTGGGCTTCGAGCACCCGGCCAATCACCGCCATCCCAAAGCTGGGGTGGTCCACGTAGGCATCGCCCGTCACCAAGATGATGTCGCACGAGTCCCAGCCCAGGCGCTCCATTTCGGTGCGGCTCATGGGCAAAAACGGCGCCACCCCGAACCGCTTGGCCCAGTAAGGGCGGTAGCTGGTGATCGGCTTGGCAGCGCGCGCGAAAAAGGAGACGTCGACGGGGGCGTTCATGGTGCGGGTGAAAAGTGACCGGGAAGTGTACGGTTTTAGCCCCCACACAGGAAACCAAGGGTTAAGGGCGCGGGCGCGATTGTCCAGTCGCCAGCCACTTCCATGCGCGCGCCAACCCCGAGCCAGGCCGGTTACACCTGGATGCACAAGCAACCAAGGCTTTACCCAGCGTCTTGCGTTGGCTCAATGGGCGTCAAAACCACCGTTCCAAAATAGATCACGTGAAGATACCGCATGGGGTATTCAATTCCCCGGACATATGCTCGGCATGCTTCTCGGAAAAATTTCCATTTTTTATCAAGGAGTCGTTATGAAAAAGCACATCTGGATCAATGCGCTGGCGCTGACTGTTTCACTGACTGGCGTCGGCATGGTGACCGCTCAGGATCAACAAAAAACGCAAGACCAACTCAAAACCCAGGATCAGCTGCGTGATCAGGAACGTATCTACGCCCACGAATTGATGACCGATGCCGAACGCGCGGCTTACCGCGAGCGCATTCGGAATGCCAAAACCACGCAGGAGCGTGAACGAATCAGGGAGGAGCACCGCGTTCAAATGGACGCGCGTGCCAAGGAACGCGGTGTGGTGATCATGCACGGAGGCCCGGGTGCCATGGGTGGCATGGGCGGTGCCGGTGGTGGGGCGGGCGGGCGCAACTAACAGTCCGTTCTATGGCTGACGGTCAAAAGAGTGCATCTGCGAATACCCGGGGCACACGCCGATGGAGCCATCCAACGCCGTACGCCATACCCCATACGCAATGAAGAAAGGGACATATCAATGAAACACCGTACATCGATCAAAACCATCTTGACCCTGCTGACAGTGAGCGCGCTGGGCACGGTTCTGGCGCAAGACATGAACCGCACCCGCACAGAGGAGTCGCTACGCGCACAGCAGCAATTGCAGCTGCAGCTCCAGGAACAGAACCAAATCTATGGTTACGAGTTCATGAGCCAGGCAGAACGCAACACCTACATGGAACGCCTGCGCCAGGCCAACACCGAAGAGGAGCGCAACCGCATTCGCAACGAGCACCGCGAGCGCATGGATTTGCGCAAGCGCGCGCTGAATGGTGTGGGCAACCTGGGGGCGGGTGGCGGCACAGGCCCTGGAATGGGTGGCAAATCGCCTGTAATCATTCCCGGCCCCAAGGGCGGTGGCCGTCACTAGATGCCTCGCACGCGCCTGCGATTGCGCGGGCCGACGGCTGGTCGCACGCGGTCAGCCGTTTTTCGTTTCTGGCCCAAAACGGCAACACCCGCAACCAGGCGTGGCGTGCATCTCGTTACCCCTCTTACGGTACCAACCAGAATGTAAGCCACGTGGCTATTAGCATGACTGCTTAACTTTTTTTAGGAGCTGGCATGGCACTGCACTTTGGCAAACGAGAACCCGAAACCATCAAACCCCTGAACGCGGGCGTGACGCCGCAGCGCTACGGTGGCCTGAACGCCGGCGCGGCCACGCAGACGGCGGCGCCGGTGGCGGCCGAGCCAGCGCACGCGCTCGCGGCCGACACCTCGGCCAGCGGCACCCAGCCCGAAGGCGGCAGCAAGCTCACGGTAGGCCCCAACATCAAGCTCAAAGGTGTTGAGATCACCGACTGCGACACCCTGGTGGTGGAAGGCATGGTGGAGGCCACCATGGACTCGCGCGTGATCCAGATCGCCCAGCAAGGGGCGTTCAAGGGCTCAGCCGAAATCGACATTGCCGAGATCCGGGGCTTGTTCGACGGCAGCCTCACCGTGCGTCAGAAGCTGGTGATCTACGCCACGGGCAAGGTCACTGGACAAATCCGCTACGGCAAGGTGGTGATCGAAGAAGGTGGCCAGCTATCCGGCGACATTGAGTGCACGGTGAACGCTGTGACCAAGACCGCCAGCAAACCGGCCATGGCGCTGGCGGCCTGATGGGCTGAGCGTCTTTTCTGCATGAACCGTGTGCCGGCCGGCTTGTGCCGGCACACGGTTTGCCCGGTATTTGCCCAGCCCTGGCGGCACCGTTATCCTCAAGGGCATGTACGCCGGTTATTTCGGTCTTAAACAGGCCCCCTTTTCCATTGCCCCGGACCCGCACTACCTCTTCATGAGCGAGCGCCACCGAGAAGCGCTGGCGCACCTGTTGTACGGCATTGAAGGCGGCGGTGGTTTTGTGTTGCTCAGTGGCGAAATTGGCGCGGGCAAAACCACCATCTGCCGCTGCTTTTTGGAACAGCTCCCGAAGCACTGCAACGTTGCCTACATTTTCAATCCCAAGCTCACCGTAGGCGACCTGCTCAAGACGATTTGCCATGAGTTTCAGGTCACGGTTGCGCACGAGGGCGTGGGGCCAGCCACGATCAAAGACCATCTGGACCCGCTGAACGACTACCTGCTGCGCAGCCATGCGGCGGGGCAGCACAACCTGTTGATCATCGACGAGGCACAAAACCTCACACCCCATGTGCTGGAGCAGCTGCGCTTGCTGACCAACCTGGAAACCAGCGAACGCAAGCTGCTGCAGATCATCTTGATTGGCCAACCCGAACTGCGCCAGATGCTGGCCCAGCCCGAGATGGAACAGCTGGCTCAGCGCGTGATCGCGCGGTTTCACCTGGGTGCGCTCACCGAAGCCGAGTCGCGCCAATACATTCAGCACCGCATGGGTGTGGCGGGCTTGCAGGGCCCCCTGCCGTTTTCAGACGACGCGCTGCGCCGCGTTCATGCGCTCGCGCGTGGCGTGCCGCGCCGCATCAACCTTTTGTGCGACCGCGCCCTGCTGGGCGCCTATGCCACCGGACAAGCACGGGTAGAGCGCGCGGTGGTGGACAAGGCAGCGGCCGAGGTGTTTGAGCCAGACGCGCAGGCACCCGCCCACGGCACGGCCAGCACCCAAGCCCTGGGGCAGCGCTTGGGCACACTGGCGCTGGGCGCCTTGGGTGGTGCAGCGTCCGCGGCTGCCTTGTTTTGGCTGTGGACGGCGGGCGGCATGGGGCCTGCGCCCAACCCGCCACACACGGACACCGCAGTGGCCAACACCGCGCCCGTGCTGGCCGCCCCCCCCGCCGAACCACCCCAAGCAACAACACCCCCGACCACCGAGCCAGCGCCTGCGCCGGTCGTGGCCAGCGCAGCGCTCATAGTGGCCGAACCTACCCCGGGCCAGCCTCCGGCCAAGGCCCTGTGGCGCAGCGAAGCCGCCGCGCTGCGCGAGCTGGGTCCGCTGTGGGGCACCGAACTGAGCAACACCGACCCCTGCACGAGCGCCCAACGCGAGCAGCTGCAATGCTTTCGCATCAACCGCATGACGCTGCACGGTCTGCGGCAAATGGACCGCCCTGCGGTGCTGTTGCTGCGCCTGCCTGGTCAAGGCAGTGGCTGGGTGGTGCTGAGCGCCATCACCAGCGAAACCGCCACCTTGCGCACGGCAGCAGGCCGCTGGCGCATGCCCCTCACCGCGCTGGCCGACATCTGGCGCGGTGACTACGCCACCCTGTGGCGCACACCGCCCGGGCAAGTAGGCCGCTTGCACAACGGCAACAGCGGCCCAGCCGCCGCTTGGCTGGCCGAGCAACTGCAGCGGCTGCAAGCCAGCGGCCAAATTACCCGCGATGCGACCGATGTTTCGGCGCGCATTCGGGCCTTTCAGCGCAGCCAGGGCGTGGACGGCGATGGTGTGGCAGGCCCCATGACCTTCATGCTGGTCAACCGGGCCAGTGGCGTTGAAGAACCCCGGCTGGGGCTCGACTGAGCACACCCGTCGAACCCCACCGAACCACCCCGATCCGACACCTGAGCCCTGCCGATGTCCTACATTCTTGACGCCCTCAAACGTGCCGACGCCGAACGCGAACGAGGTCACGTACCCGGCCTGCACACGCACAACGCGCCACCCAGTGCGGCCACGCAGGCGCGCATCAACAGGCCTGCCATGGCCAGGGTGCTGGCGGCGGTGGCCAGCGCGGTGGCTGTGGGCTTGGCTGTTTGGTGGTGGCACACCGCCCCGGAGGCATCCCCAGCGCAGCAGCAGGCCACGGGCACGGTGGCGAGCGCAGACGGGGCAGCGCCCATGCAAGCACCACCCACCGCCGACGTGGCACCCGCCAACGACCTTGTGAGCGCCGCGCCCGGTGTACCCACGCCCGCCAGCAAAGCGCCGCCTGCCGCGGTGCTGCCCTTGCTGGCACCGCCACCCCCGGCCCCTATCGCCGCCCCTCCCCGCGCAGAACCACCGCGCACAGACGCCAGCGCGCAGCAGCCCACGCCACCCCAAGCCGTTGCCAGCAACACGCCTGCTGCGGCCCCGGCGCCGGCGGCGGTGCGCAGTTTTGCCGAACTGCCGGCCGAAGCCCGTGCGCAATTGCCTGCAGTCAATGTCAGCGGCTCCACTTACTCGCAAAATCCCGCGCACCGCATGCTCATTGCCAACGGCAAGGTCGTGCAAGAAGGACAGGAAATAGCGCCCGGCCTGGTGCTGGAAACCATCGGGCCGCGCAGCGCCGTACTGAACCACCGGGGCATGCGCTACAGCATCGGCTATTGAACCCGGGTTGAGCCTGCGCAAGCCCAGCCCCCAACACAACGACCTCATGAACACCGAGCACACCCCATTGGTCGAGTCCGTTTTGCAGGCCGACCAGCTGTTTTTTGCATGGCCCAACCGCCCGCTGTTCAAAGCGCTGAGCTTCAGCATCCCGCCCGGCCTGAGCCTGATTCAGGGCGACGACGGTTGCGGCAAAAGCAGCCTGATCCGGCTGATGGCCGGCGATCTGGTGCCCGATTCAGGCAGCTTGAGCATCCACGGCACACGGCTGGACGAGCAGCACAGCGCCTACCGCCAACAGGTGTTCTGGATCGATCCCCAGACCGAAGCGCACGACGCCATCAGTGCTGCGGGCTATCTGGAGAGCCTGAGCCAGCACGACCCGCGCTTCAACAACGAGGCCCTGGCAGACCTGGTGGCCGGTTTCGCCCTGGAACCCCATTTGAAAAAGCCGATGTACATGCTCTCGGCCGGCAGCAAGCGCAAGGTGTGGCTGAGTGCGGCGTTTGCCGCAGGCACACCGCTGACCCTCATCGACCAGCCCTTTGCCGCGCTGGACGCCCCTTCCATGCGGTTTCTGACCGAGTTGCTGCAAGAAGCCGCCAGCCACCCGAGCCGCACTTGGGTCATCGCGGATTACGAAGCACCCGCCGGAGTGGCACTGGCCAGCGTCATCAAGCTCTGAGCGACCGAGCCATGCGAGCTGTTACCGTCCGCCCAGGCCCATGCCGCGCGAAATCACCTCCTTCATGATCTCGTTGGTGCCGCCGTAAATGCGTTGCACGCGTGCGTCGGCGTAGGCGCGTGTGATCGGGTATTCCCACATATAGCCATAGCCGCCGAACAGCTGCACGCACTCATCCATCACCTTGCACTGCAAATCAGAGCACCAGTACTTGGCCATGCTGGCGGTGGCCGTGTCGAGTTGGTCCACCGCTACGAGCTCGCAGCACTTGTCAACAAAAACACGCGCCACCTGCACCTCGGTCTGCATTTCGGCCAGCTTGTAGCGTGTGTTCTGGAACGCGGCCACGGTCTGGCCAAACACCTTGCGGTCTTTCACATAGGCCACCGTCCAGTCGATCGCGGCCTGCGCGGCCGACACCGCGCCGATGGCAATTTGCAGGCGCTCCCAGGGCAGCTGCTCCATCAGGCAAATGAAACCCTTGCCTTCAGTGCCCAGCAGGTTTTCAGCCGGCACCCGCACGTTGTCAAAAAACAGCTCGGACGTGTCTTGCGCCTTCATGCCCAGCTTCTTCAGGCGCTTGCCCTTCTCAAACCCCGGCATGCCGCGCTCGATCAGCAACAGGCTGGTGCCCTTGGCCCCGGCTGCCGGATCGGTCTTGGCGACCACGATGACCAGGTCGGCGTGCCAGCCGTTGGTGATGAAGGTCTTGCTGCCGTTGAGCAGGTAGCTGCCGTCAGCCTGTTTGATGGCGGTGGACTTGACGCCCTGCAGATCGCTGCCCGCGGCCGGCTCGCTCATGGCGATCGCGCCCACCATCTCGCCCGTGGCCAGTAGCGGCAGGTACTTTTGCTTCTGCGCTTCCGTGCCGTAGTGCAGGATGTACGGCGCCACGATCTCGCTGTGCAGCCCATAGCCAATGCCACTGAAGCCGCCGCGCGCCAACTCCTCCATCTGCACCACCGAATACAGCTTGTCGGCGTCAGAGCCGCCGTAGGCCTGGGGCATCGTCATACACAAAAAGCCGTTCTCGCCAGCCTTGCGCCACACGGCGCGGTCCACATAGCCTTGCTCTTCCCAGGCCTCATGAAACGGGGCAATTTCTTTGTCCATGAAGCGGCGAAAACTGTCGCGAAAAGCTTCGTGGTCGGCATTGAACAGGGTGCGGTCGATCATGTGTCACCTATCAGACTGGGTGGGTTGATTTTTACAAAGCAAACGCTTGGCAAAAGTCTATACTGATCCGATCGTTCCAGCCAGCGGGACAGTTCCCAAGGAGACAGCCATGAGTGAAGCCTATGTGTTCGACGCCATCCGCACACCGCGCGGCAAAGGCAAGAAGGACGGCAGCCTGCATGAGGTGAAGCCGGTCAACCTGCTGGCCGGCCTGCTGACCGAGCTGCAGCGCCGCAACGACTTGGACACCGCCGCAGTAGACGATGTGGTCATGGGTGTGGTCTCGCCCATCGGCGAACAGGGCTCAGTGCTGCCCAAGGTGGCCGCGCTGAAAGCGGGCTGGGACTGGCGCTGCTCGGGCGTGCAGATCAACCGCTTCTGCGCCTCAGGCTTGGAAGCGGTGAACATGGCCGCCATGAAGGTGAAGAGCGGGTGGGAAGACCTGGTGGTGGCCGGTGGCGTGGAAAGCATGAGCCGCGTGCCCATTGGCGCCGACGGCGGCGCCTGGGCGCAAGACCCGGAAACCAACAGCGCCACGCTGTTTGTGCCGCAGGGTATTGGCGCCGACCTGATCGCCACGATGCACGGCTTCACCCGGGCCGACGTGGACGCCTTTGCTCTTGAGTCGCAAAAGCGGGCCACCGCTGCGCGCGCCGCCGGACACTTTGACCGCTCGGTGGTGGCGGTGAAGGACGCGCTGGGCCAGACCATCCTGGCGCAAGACGAATTCATCAAACCCCACACCACGCTGGAAGGCCTGGGCGGGCTGAAAGCCGCCTTTGAGCAGCTCGGTGCCATGGGTTTCGACACCGTCGCCCTGCAGCGCTACCCACAGGTGGAACGCATCCACCATGTGCACCACGCGGGCAACTCGTCGGGCATTGTGGACGGCGCAGCCGCCATCCTGATCGGCTCTGAAGCCGCTGGCAAGACGCACGGCTTCACGCCGCGCGCCCGCATTGTTTCGGTGGCGCTTTCGGGCGCCGACCCGACCATCATGCTCACCGGCCCCATGCCCGCTGCGCGCAAGGCACTGGCCAAGGCGGGCCTCACCATCGACCAGATCGACCTGTTTGAAGTGAACGAGGCCTTTGCCGCCGTGCCCATGAAGTTCATGCAAGAAATGGGCGTGCCGCACGATAAGGTGAACGTGAACGGGGGGGCGATTGCGCTGGGGCATCCGCTGGGCGCGACCGGCGCCATGATTTTGAGCACGCTGATTGACGAGCTGCACCGCACGGGCAAGCGCTATGGCCTGGCAACCCTCTGCGTGGGTGGCGGCATGGGCATCGCCACGATTGTTGAGAGGGTCTGACGACCCTACCCCCGCGCTGCGCTTCGCGCGTCACCCCCTGTGAGGGGGCAACGCCAGTGGCCCAGCAAAGCCGGTTCCACGGCGTTCTCGACCAGACACTTCGCTCCACTGTTTTCTTTCGCCGGAGACAAGACATGATCACAAAAACCATCCGCTACGACCTCTACAACGGCATTGCCACGATCACCTTCGACGAGCAGGGTTCGCCGGTCAATACCATGTGCCTGCAGTGGCAGGACGACCTGGACGCCATCGCCGCCCAGGTGGTGAAGGACCACGCCCAGCTCAAGGGCATCGTGCTGGCCTCGGCGAAAAGTACTTTTTTCGCTGGCGCCGACTTGAAGGGTGTGATGCGCTCCACGGCAGCGGACGGCCCACGCGTATTTACCGAAATCGAGCGTATCAAACGCAACTTCCGCACCATCGAGACGCAAGGCTTGCCGGTGGTGAGCTGCCTCAACGGCGCGGCGCTCGGCGGCGGCTGGGAGGTGGCGCTGGTCGGCCACCACCGCATCGCGGTGAACAACCCCAAGGTGCAGTTCGGCTTGCCCGAGATCACCCTGGGACTGATTCCAGGCGGTGGTGGCATCACCAAGATGACCCGCGTTCTGGGCCTGATGGCGGCCCAGCCCTACATCCTGGAGAGCAAGCTCTTTGGCCCTGAAGAAGCGCTGAAGATCGGTGTGGTGCACGAGCTGGTGGCCACACCCGACGAACTGCTGCCCCGCGCCCTCGCCTTCATCGAAGCGGCCCAGGGCAAGCCCGAGGCCTGCCAGCATGTGTGGGACCGCAAAGACTACAAAATGCCCGGCGGCACACCGAGCAACCCCAAGATCGCTAATCTGCTCAGCGTGGCGCCGGCCGTGCTCAAGCAGAAGACGCGTGGGCTCTACCCCGCGCCTGAAGCCGCGCTGGCCGCCATGGTGGAAGGCGCCATGGTGGACTTCGACACCGCCATGCGCGTGGAAAGCCGTTACCTCGCCGGGCTCATGGTCAGCCCCGTGGCCAAAAACATGATCAACACCTTCTTCTTCAACATGAACGCCATCAAGGGCGGTCAGTCGAGGCCGAAGGATGTGCCGCGCTACCAGCCGAAGAAGGTGGGCGTGCTCGGCGCCGGCATGATGGGCTCGGGCATCGCCTACGCGCAAGCCACCAAGGGCATCGCCACCGTGCTCAAGGATGTGAGCCTGGAGGCCGCCGAAAAAGGCAAGGCCTACACCGCCAAGCTCACGCAAAAGCGCGTGGACAAAGGGCACATGGGTGCCGAGAAGCAACAAGGCATCCTGAACCTCATCACACCAACCGCCCACGCGCAAGACCTGGCGGGCTGCGACCTGATCATCGAAGCCGTGTTTGAAAACCGCGAGCTGAAGGCCCAGGTGACGCGGGAAGCCGAAGGCATGTTGGCCGAGGGCGGGTTCTTCGCCAGCAACACGTCCACCTTGCCCATCAGTGGTCTGGCGCAAGCCAGCGCCAAACCAGCCAAGTTCGTCGGCATCCACTTCTTCAGCCCGGTGGACAAGATGAAGCTGGTCGAAATCATCCGTGGCCAGGACACGGACGACGAGACCATTGCCCGTGCCTACGACTACGTCCAGGCGCTGGGCAAGCTGCCGATCGTGGTGAACGACTCGCGCGGTTTCTACACCAGCCGCACCTTTGGCACCTTTGTCATGGAAGGCGCAGCCATGCTGGGCGAAGGCATTCCGGCACCCGTGATCGAAAACGCTGCCATGCAAGTGGGGATGCCCGTGGGCCCGCTTGCCGTGCTGGACGAAACCGCGCTCTCACTTTCGGTGCATGTGCTCGACCAGACCCGCGCCGACCTTGCCGCCGAGGGCAAAGCCTACAGCGCCACACCGGGCGAGTTGCTGGTGGAGCGCATGGTGAAAGAACTCCAGCGCCCAGGCCGCGCCGCTGGCGGCGGCTTCTACGATTACCCCGCTGGACAGAAAAAGCATCTATGGCCCGAGCTGAAAAACCTGTTCGAAAAACCTGGCGTGGCCTGGGACCTACAGGCGGTAAAAGACCGCATCCTGTACCGGCAGGCCGTGGAAACCGCGCGCTGCCTGGCCGAGGGTGTGCTCACCAGCGTGCACGACGGCAACATTGGCTCCATCTTCGGCATCGGCTTCCCGGCCTGGACCGGTGGCGCCCTGCAGTTCATCTACGGCATGGGCATCGATGCGTTTGAGCAGCGCTGCGGCGAACTTGCCGCCCAGCACGGCCCGGGATTTGCGCTGAGCGCCGACGTGACGGCGGCCCTGCGCCAGCACCAGCCTGTTTACTGATGTCGATGAAGGCCCGTCTTTGAACCCCTCCAAACTGTCGCCTGGCGACCTGCTCGGTGCACTGGCGGTGGTGGTCATCTGGGGATTGAACTTCGTGGTCATGAAGGTGGGCCTGCAAGGGCTCGGGCCTATGCTGCTGGGTGCGCTGCGATTCGCGGCGGCGGCATTGCCCTTCTTGCTGTTTGTCCCGTTTCCCCGGCTGCCTTGGAGGTATGTTGCAGGCTACGGCCTGGCGCAGGGCTTGGGGCAGTTTGGTTTCCTTTTTCTGGGCCTCCAGATGGGGATGACGGTGGGCATGGCCTCCGTGGTGATGCAAACCCAGGCGTTCTTCACCCTGCTCCTGGCCGTGCCGCTGCTGGGCGAACGCGCTCGGCCCTCACAGTGGTGGGGCCTGGCGGTGGCGCTGACCGGGCTGCTGATGATCGCCAGCGCCAGCGGCGAAGGCGCCGGGCAGATGACACTAGCGGGCTTTTTGCTCACGCTGTCAGCCTCCTTCATGTGGGCGGTTTCCAACCTGATCGCCCGCCTGGCAAGCCGGGTCGCCGACTACAAGCCTTTCCCCTTCATCGTCTGGAGCAGCCTGTTCCCGGTGGTGCCCTTCCTGGCGCTGGCGGTGTGGACCGACGGCCCGTCGACCGTGTGGCGCCAGCTCACGGGCATGGATGGGCGCGCCTGGCTGGCGGTGCTGTTTCTGGCTTGGCTGGCAACGCTGCTGGCCTACAGCCTTTGGACCAGGCTGCTGAAGCGGCACCCGGCTGGCCGGGTGACCCCGTTTTCCCTGCTGGTCCCGGTTGTGGGCCTGTGGGCCGCCTGGATGTTTTCGGGTGAACTGCCGCAGCGCTGGCAGTGGGCCGGCACCGCAGCGGTGTTGCTGGGTCTGGTCATCAACCAGGCTGGCCCCTTGAGAGCACTGCTCAAAGACATGGTTGAACGTCGGCGCCCACGCGCCGATTGAAACCACCCACATCAACCGCAGCCCCCCATCAGGCCCGTGGCTCTTGGCCGCCCGCCCAGTTACCGCAGCAAAACGATGTTGCGGTAGCCCAGGCGGATCAGCCCCTGTGCCTGAAAGCGCTGCAGCTGCTGGTTGACGCGCTGGCGGGATGCGTTGGCAGCTTGCGCCAAGTCGGCCTGGCTCACCCGCAACTGCAGCCCGTCGGCCACCGCCACACTGTTGAACTTGGCGATGCGCTCCAGCGCAGCCCACACGCGCTGCTGCAGGCTGTGCATGCCCTGGTCGGCCAAGGTGTCAAACAACTGGTTGATCCGCAGACCCAGAATACGCAAAAGGTCGACCGCCACCGTGGCATCCCGGCTGATCAGGTCGACAAGTCCCGCACGCTCCACGTGCAGGACTTGGCTGGGGCCTGCAGAGACCAAGTCGGCTGGGTAGGTGGTTTCCGCAAACACCGAGCTCAGGCCCGATATCTCACCAGGCAGCATCCAGCGCAGCAATTGCTCCTCGCCTTCGGGGGTCGTGACGCTGACGCGCAAGCGCCCTTTGATGAGCAGCAACGCTGTGGCGGTCGATTGCCCCCGGCTGAGCAACACCTGCCCTTCGGTCCAATTTCGAAGCACGCCCACGCTTTTCAGGGCCTGGGTGGAGCGGGGTGTGAGCGCCGACTTTTCGGCCCACGCTTTCGTGAACAGATCGGCATCCACCGCCTTGAAAGCCGGAGCAACTGCCGGCGAGCGGCTTGGATTCAGAGAGCGAGCAGGCGGCAGGGGCATGGCTGGTCCGAAAGATCTGGAACGTAATTTTGAGTGCTTTCCCTTAAATTGTCACAACAGAAACAATTTGCTGGAAGGTTGCGGAATTTAATCCATTTCACAGAGCTTGACGCAGATCAAGCCACCACCACCAACGCATTGGAGACGACATGACGATTTCAACATTTGGATTCCTTCGCACCACGCTGGGCGCTGTTGCACTGACGTTGAGCGCCAGCGCCATGGCTCAAACCGAAACCTTGCGCATCCAGGACTACCCCGGCCTGGGCAACGTGATTGTTCGCATCGCGGCTGCCAACGGCTACTGCGAAAAGCACGGCCTCAAGTGCGAACTGAAAACCATTCCTTCCGGCCCACTGGGCGTTCAGACCCTGATGGCAGGCGACATTGACATTGCGTTTGGCCCTGCCGAGGTGGTGATCCAGGCAGCCAACAAGGGCGCCGATCTGAAGATCATTGGCAACGCGGCGCGCGACAACATCTTCTTTTTGATGGCCGGTGTCCACACCGAAACGCCCAACGCCGCCAAAGGCTACCCCGCTGTGATGGCCGACCTGAAGGGCAAAAAAATAGGCGTGACAGCCCGCGGCTCCGGCGCTGAATTCCAGTTGCTCGACATGCTCAAAGGCGCAGGCCTCTCGGGCAACGACGTCACCATCGTGCCGGTGGGCGCACCCAACACCGCCTTGCCCGCCATCGCCAACAAACAGATTGACGCGGTGATGCTGTTCGCCCCGATGGACGGCTTCTGCGCGGCCATGAAGGTGTGCCGTGTGATCGTGGATCCACGCAAAGGCGAAGGTCCCGACGCGATCACCAACCTCAACGGCGCCTCCGGCCCAATGACGGTGCGCGGCGACTTTGCACAAAAGAAAGGCTCCACGCTCGACGCGTTTGCCAAAGCCATGCGCGAGGCGGAAACCTTCGCCCAGAACCCGGCCAACTTTGCCGCCGTGCTCAAGGTCGTCAACGACACCTTCAAGATCGACGGCCCTGCCGGGGCTGCAGCCATTGAAGCCTCGTTGCGCAATTCGATCAGCGGCGTGCGTTTCTCACTGGACACCAAGGCCCTGCAGCACGCTGCAGATTACCTGCACAACACCAAGCAGATCGACAAGAACTTCGACACCAGCAAGGTATTGCAACTGCGCTGACCGCTCAACACACAGCCACAACGAACGACTGCATGAGCGGAGCACCTGAATTGAGCGCAACCTCCCTGGCCATCGCTGCCGACGGCGTGCACCTGAGCTTTGATGGCACCAATCAGGTGCTGTCAGATGTCTCACTGCACGTTCGCCAAGGCGAGTTTGTTTCTTTGGTCGGTCCCAGCGGCTGTGGCAAAACCACGCTGCTGAACCTGGCTGCTGGCCTCGTGCCGCACACGGGCAAGGGTTCCCTGCAAGTGGGTGGCCAGGCGCCGCGCCAGGGCAATCCTCAGGTGGGCTACATGCTGGCTCGCGACAGCCTGCTGCCCTGGAAGACGGCACTGGGCAACGCCATGTTTGGCATGGAAGTGCGCGGCGTGCCACGTGCCCAGGCTGAGGAACGCGCCCGCAGCATGTTGCAGGAAGTGGGGCTGGCCGGTTTCGAGAAAGCCTTGCCCAAGGCCTTGTCGCATGGCATGCGCCAGCGCGTGGCCCTGGCGCGCACCTTTGCCATGGGCTCGCCACTGCTGCTCATGGATGAGCCCTTTGGCGCGCTCGATGCACAGACCAAGCTGCAGCTCGAAGACCTGCTGCTGAGGCTGTGCCAACAGCACCAGCAGTCGGTGCTGTTCGTCACGCACGACCTATCGGAAGCCGTGGCCGTGTCAGACCGGGTGGTGGTCATGACCTCGCGTCCAGGCCGCATCGTGGCAGACATCGCCATCGACCTGCCCCGCCCGCGTTCGATCCGCGAACTGCAAAAAGACCCGCACTTCCATGAGCTGTATGCGCAGCTCTGGTCCCACCTGGAATCTGGCTGGAGCAAACATGAAGGCTGAAACCGTGCGCTGGGGCGCAGCCCACATAGTGTTCATTGCCGCGCTGATGGCGCTGGGCGAATGGTTCACCGTCAAGGGCTGGCTCAACCCCACTTTTGTCGGCCAACCCAGCGGGGTGCTCAAGTTTCTGTGGGAGAACATCGCCACCGGCAAGCTCTGGACCGACATGGGCTGGACGATGGCCGGCACGCTGATTTCGTTCGTCCTGGGCAGCACCGCGGCCATGGCCGTGGGCTTGCTTTTCGTGGCCTTCCCGCAGGTCGAAAAGTTTCTCGATCCTTACCTGAACGCCATGAACGTGATGCCCCGCATCGCACTGGCACCGCTGTTCATTTTGTGGTTTGGCCTGGGTCTGGGCTCCAAGATCGCAGTGGGTTGCAGCCTCACGTTCTTCATCGTGCTCTCCAGCACGGTGGCCGGCATTCGCGGCGTGAGCCAAGACCATGTGACGCTGTGCAAGACGCTGGGAGCCAGCGCCGTGACCACGTTCTTCCAGGTCACGCTGCCTGGCGCAGTGCCGGTCATTTTTTCGGGTCTGCGCCTGGGCCTGATCTACGCCTTGCTGGGTGTGATCGGGGCCGAAATCATTGCGTCGGAAAAGGGCCTCGGCCAGTCACTGGCCTACCTGGGCTCCACCTTTGAAGTCAATGGCGTGATGGCGCTGTTGCTGGTGCTGGCCCTGCTGGGTGTGGCGGTGGTGCGCACCATGACCTGGATCGAGAAACGTTTGCTGCACTGGCAGTAAGCCAGGCTGATTTCACACATCAAGGAGATACAAGCATGAACTTCCGGCACATCCAGGTCGACCCCATGACGCCCACCATCGGCGGCATGATCAGCGGTGTTGACTTGAACAACACCCGCTCAGAAGACGTCTACGAAGAAATCAAGCAAGCGCTGTGGCAGTACGGCGTGGTGTTCTTCCGCAAGCAGGCCCTGAAGCCCGAAGCCTACATCCGCCTGGGCCGGAATTTTGGCGAGATGGAGCAACACGAGTTCTTCCCGCACATAGAGGGCCACCCTCAGATCCAGCTGATCTCGAACCAGGGCAACGATGCCCCGGAAACCGATCGCTGGCACACCGACGTGACCTTCCGCAAGAAGCCCAACATGGTGTCCATCTTGCGTATCACCGACCTGCCCCCCTCGGGCGGTGACACCATGTGGATGCATGCCGGCGCAGCCTATGACGCGCTGAACCCCGGTTTGCAGCAGATGCTGGAAGGCTTGCAGGCCGACCACGACCTGCCCTGGCATTTCCGTCGGATCAACGCGAGCGAGCGCTTTGCCAAGCGTGCGACGGCCAAGAGCGGCATGCTGGTCACGGCCAGCGAGCAAGAGTGCAAGATGATTGAAAACACGCCCACGGTGACGCACCCGGCCGTGATCACGCACCCCTACACCGGTCGCAAGATTTTGTTTGTCAACTCGATCTGGACCAAGCGCCTGCTGGGCATGCACATGGACCTGTCGGAAGCCGTGTTGAGCATGCTCTACGAGTGGGTCAAAAAGCCCGAATTCATGGTGCGCTTCCGCTGGGAAAAAGATTCCATCGCCATGTGGGACAACTGCGCCACGCAGCATTACGCCGTGTTCGACTACGCGCCGCACTACCGTGCGGGCCAGCGCATGACCTGCGGCAGTTTTGTGCCCACGCTGAACCCCGGCGCCAGCGCGCCCGCAGCCAACAGTCAGCCTTCGGTGATGCGCCAGCTGCTCGACACCACCCGCATGCAAGCGGCCAACCCCCGTGAGCAGCAGGCTGTGGAAGCCATCTTCAGCGCCCTGGAAGGCGTGGACCTGAACGCGGTGGCCACAGCAGCCCAGCGCGGCTGAACCCGAGCCGCACCACCCCATGAGCTCCATCCGATCCACCGATCTGGCCGACCACGACCTGGCCGCCTTGCAGGAGGCCCGGGACTTGCTGGGCCATGCCCGTCAGGCCGCGGCCATGCTCGCAGGCTGGACACCCGAAGAAGCCAAGCGTGTGGCCAAACAGGTGGCCGCCGCCTTGCTGCCGCGTGCCGCGTTTTATGCCGAGTGGGCCGTGCGCGAAAGTCGCATTGGCAAAGTGGCAGACAAGATTGCCAAAAACCAGCTCGCCTGCACGCTCACCCCCAGCGCCTGGGACAACGTGGCCTTGGGCGGCGTGCGCCGCAACGACGCCTTGCGCCTGGTTGAGATTGGCCGCCCTGCCGGTGTGGTGGTCGGTTTGTCCAACTCCACCTCACCCGTGGCCACCATCATTTTCAAGACCATCATGTGTCTGATGACCCGCAACGCGCTGGTCATTTCGCCACACCCGGTGGCGCTGGGCTGCTGTAGCGAAGTGGTGCGCGAGCTGCAAGCGGCGATTGTGCAAGCCGGCGGCCCGGCCCACACACTTCAAATTTTGACCCGCCCCACGGTGGAGGCCACCAGCGCACTCATGCGAGACCCGCGTACCGACGTGATTCTGGCCACCGGCGGTACACCCATGGTGCGTGCGGCCTACAGCTCGGGCAACCCCGCCATTGGCGTGGGTTCGGGCAATGTGCCGATTTACGTGGATGCCAATGCCGACCTGGAGGCCGCTGCACCGCTCATCGTCACCGCCAAAAACTTCGACCACGGCAGCCCCTGTTCGGCCCCCTCGGTGTTGATGCTGCACGCCAGCATTGCGCCACAGATGCAGCAAGCCCTGGCGCGCCAGGGCGCACACATCTGCACCGAGCAAGAGGCCCTGCAGATCCAGCAATACGCCTTTCCGGGCGGCAAGTTCAACGGCAAGGTGGTGGGCCGCCCCGCCCACGAAATTGCGCAGGCCGCCGGTGTGCAGGTGCCCACCGATTGCGAGGCATTGGTCTGCCCGGTTACGAGCCCGCACGCTGGCCACGTGCTGCTGCGCGAAAAACTCTCACCCATCCTGGCCTGCGTGGTCGTGGACGACGTCAAGCAGGCCATTGGCGTCGCCCAGTGGATGCTGCAACACAGCGGTGCGGGGCACACCTCGGGCATCCATTCGGCATCGCCCGAACAAGCGGTGTACTGGGGCGCGGCACTTGACTACTACCGCGTCGTCGTCAATGGCAGCACCGTGCACGACAGCACCGGCGCCAACACCGGCCTGCCCTACACCTTCACCATCGGCACGGGTTACGCGGGCAAAAGCTCGGTGGACGGCAACGTCGGGCCAGAGCTGCTGGTGAACTGGAAGCGGGTGGCGTTTCCACTGCCCGGGGGCTGGGCCGGCGCCATGACCACAGTGGCCGCACCGCCCTCTTCCACCACTGTCCCGCTCACCAACCTCACGCCTGAGCTCCAGGCCATGGTCCTGCGCATCGTGCAGGAAGAACTCGAACACCTTCGCTGAGAACACGCCATGTCCACCTTGCGCAGCTACATTTTTCTGGACCGCTTGCAGCCACAACTCATGTGCCTGCTGGGCTCCACCGCACGCGGTTTTCTGCCCCGACACAACGACGCCGCCATGGTGATCGAAGTGGCACCCGGCATGGACATCGAATGGCTGACCGATATCGCGCTCAAGCACGACAACGTCAAGCCCGGCAACCTGGTGGTGGAGCGCCAGTTTGGTTACCTGGAGTTCCATGGCCAGTCGGCGTCGTCGGTCAAGTCGGCTGGCGCTGCCGTGCTCGACGCCATGGGCGTGAGCGAAAAAAACGTGCTCAAGCCCGAAATCCTGGCGTCCAAGGTGATCGACCGGGTTGACGGTTACCACGCGTTTTTGATCAACCGCAGCAAGTCCGGCAGCATGTTGTTGCCCGGCGAGTCGCTCTACATCATGGAGATGACCACCTCTTCCTACGCGCTGCTGGTGGCCAACGAGGCTGAAAAGTCGGCGAACGTGAAGCTGATTGATTGCCGCTTCATGGGGCCTGCGGGGCGGCTGTATTTATCCGGCAACGCGTCGGACGTGCGGGCTGCTGCTGCCGTGGCCGAGGCGGTGATCCGCGATGCTGGGGGTGCCGCATGAGCACCGAGGCCCTGCGTGCGCAGATTCGGGCACAGCTGCGCACTGCGTTGAGCACACCACCAGGCACGCCCGCCGCCGACCACATGGTGGCCACCCTGATGCGGCGCTTTGAAGCCGGTTACGAAGCCGCGAGCGCCGAGGCCATCGTGGCCTGCTTTGCGTCCGATGTGGTGTGGAGTCTGCCCGACGCCCGCGTCCTGCGCGGACGCGAGGCCTGCCAGGCATTTTTGCAAGAACGCTTTGCCAGCTCTGGCAGCCCGAAATTTTCTGATTCGCACATGCAGGTGCTGGGCCAGACGGTGGTGCAGACCTACCAGGTCAGCGTGCCGCTGCCCGGTGGCCAAATGGGCACATTTGACGGCACCGACGTCTACCAGATCCGCGATGGCCTGATTGCCCGCAAAGACGCGTACTGGAAGCAAGTTGGTGCGCCCAGGCTTGCACCCCCAGCAACCGCCCACCCAGCGGCGGCTGGCGTGGTGGTGCCCTTGCGCGTGGGCACGGCGGAGCACGCGGCTGCGCTGACCGAGTTGTTCAAACGCCTGGCCGCCAGCCCGGCTTTGCTGCAAGCGGCGCAAACCGGTTTGCTGCGCTTCGACTTGCGGGTGGACGAAGCGGCCGTGAAGACCGTGGCTGCCACTGGCGCGTCGGCCATGGCCGCCACCACCGCCATCGACCCGGCTGCCTGCTGCCCTTCATGCAAAGAAGGCAAGGCCTGCGACTGCAACGACACGCACGGTGATGGACACCCGCAGCAAGTGGCCGGGGCCGTGCTGGAGCTCAAAGGCGTGATCGGCGAAAAATTGCTCAAGACGCTGGACGCCGGTGTGAAAACCGTGCGCATACACCCCAAGGCGGTCTTGACCCCCTTGGGCAAAGAAGCCCTGCGCAAGCGCGGCATCACCATTGACCGAGGAGCTGCACCATGAAAACAGGAACCGTCATTGGCCGCATTGTGGCCAGCAAACGCCTGCCCGAGTTGCCCGCTGGCGCGTTGCTGGAAGTGCAACTGGACTACCCCAAAGACGTGGTCGTGTGCTACGACCCGATGGGCTGCGGCATTGGCGAGCGCGTGATGATCACCATCGGCGCGCCGGCAGCCTGGTGGTTCGCGCCGGCCCACCCGCGCGTGGTAGCCGACGCGCTGATCATCGCCTCGCTCGACGGTTACGACACCCCCACGCCCATGCGCTGACCGGCCACAACACACACAACACACACGCAAGCCTTTCCCTCACCTTTTCCTCGTCCCTTTTCTTCCACCTGTTCCTTTTCAACCCTCAAGGAGACTCATATGTCACAAGCCATCGGAATGATCGAAACCAAAGGTTATGTTGCTGCTTTCGCTGCTGCGGATGCGATGGTCAAAGCCGCCAACGTCAACATCGTTGGCAAAAAAGAAGTCGGTGGTGGTCTCGTTGCCATCATCGTCTCGGGCGACGTAGGTGCCGTGAAAGCTGCCACCGAAGCTGGCGCAGAAGCCGCTGGCGCCATTGGTGAAGTGGTGTCCTGCCACGTCATTCCGCGTCCGCACGCCGACGTGCAAAAAGCCTTTGACGGCAACTGACCCGCGAACCTCCACAAGGAAGCTGCATGGCCACAAGCAAAAAAGCCGCTGCACCCGCCAAACCGGCGGCCGAGCTTCGGGTCTACCTGACGCTCACCGACCTGCAACGCCAGTTTTCGTCGTGGATGAGTTCGCCCCTGGGCGCTCGCGGCTACGTGGCGATGCAAGGCACCCATTCGCTGCTGGTGGAAATCGCCCCCGGTCTGTCCATCCAGCGGGTGATTGACCTGGCGCTGAAGGCCGAACCCAGCCTGGAACCCGGCATCCTCGCTGTCGAGCGGCAGTTTGGCGTGCTGGAATTGCACAGCAACGATGGAGCGGCCCTGGAGCGTGCGGGCCAGGTCATCCTGGACTGGATGGGCGCCAAGGCCGAAGACCAATTGCGCCCTCAACTGCTTTACAGCGACATTCTGGAAGACGTGACCGATCAGCACGCCGTGCTGATGAACCGGACGCGCCAGGCCAGCATGGTGCTGCCCGGGCAAAACCTCTTGCTCATGGAAGTGGCCCCGGCCTTGTTTGGCGCCCACATGGCCAACGAAGCCGAGAAAATTGCACCCGACGTAACGCTGGTCGAGTGCAGCATGATCGGTGCCAGCGGCCGTATGTACCTCAGCGGCAGCATGGCTTCCTTGACCATGGCCAAAAACCACGTCGAGAAGCTGCTGGCCGGTATCCCAGGCCGCTGACACGGCCTTACAACGCCACCGGGTGCGGCCTGCGGGGGCGCCCGGTGGCGTTGTCCGGGTGGCACAGCACTGAACCGATGCGACAGCCAACCGTCCAGGGCCCCCTGGGCCTTCCCGCACAATCTGCTGCTTCAACAGTTTGTCTGCACGGGAAACCACCATGAAACGACTCGACGGAAAAATCAGCCTCATCACCGGCGCAGCGCAGGGCATTGGCCTGGCCACCGCCCTCAAATTTGCCCGCGAAGGCGCCGTCGTCATCGTCTGTGACGTGAAGCAAGCGGCCGTAGACGAGGCCGTGAAGCAATGCGAAGAATTCGGGGCACAGGCGCAGGGGTTTGTGATGGATGTGACGCAGCGCGAGATGGTCGACGCCGTGGTGGCGCAGGTGCTGGAGCGCTTCGGCCGCATCGACGTGCTGGTCAACAACGCGGGCATCACCCAAGACGCGCGCCTGCAAAAAATGACCCTGGAGCAGTTTGACCGGGTGATTGATGTCAACCTGCGCGGCGTGTTCCACTGCGCCCAGGCCGTAGCCGACTGCATGACCGCGCAAGGTGCCGGCGTGATCCTGAACGCGTCCAGCGTGGTCGGCATCTACGGCAATTTTGGCCAAACCAACTACGCGGCCACCAAGTTCGGCGTGATTGGCTTCACCAAAACCTGGAGCCGCGAGCTCGGCCCCAAGGGCGTGCGCGTGAACGCTGTGGCGCCTGGCTTCATCGCCACGCCCATCCTCAGCACCATCCCTGAAAAGGTCATCAGCGAGATGGAGCACCGCGTGCCGCTGCGCCGCCTGGGCCAGCCCGAAGAGATTGCCAACGTCTACGCCTTTCTAGCCAGCGACGAGGCCAGCTACATCAACGGCGCGGTGATTGAAGTGTCGGGCGGCATGTCGGTTTAGTGGTCCGGCGTCGAAAAACAGGTGCACGCTGTGGGGCCGTGCTTTCGGTGATGGGAACAACCGCCTGGTGACTTGGCCGTCGATAATCCCCCCATGCTCAAACCGCCTCAGGCCACCGCCCCCATGGCCCCCAACCAACCCCACTCAAAAACCGACCTTTTTCTCTCATTTACCTGGCTGGCGCTGCAAGGCTTTGGTGGGGTGCTGGCGGTGGTGCAGCGTGAGCTGGTGGAAAAAAAGCGCTGGATGACGCGCGAACAGTTCATTGAAGACTGGGCCGTGGCCCAGATCATGCCGGGCCCAAACGTGGTCAATCTGTCGCTGATGATCGGCGGGCGCTACTTTGGGCTGCCGGGCGCACTGGTGGCGCTAGCGGGTATGCTGGCCGCGCCGCTGGTGGTGGTGCTGGTGCTTGCGGCCCTTTATGGCAGCGTGGCCGAGACTGCGGCGGCGCAAAACGCACTGCGCGGCATGGGCGCCGTGGCGGCGGGCCTGATCACGGCCACCGGCATCAAGCTCATCGGGGCACTGGACAAAAACGCCATGGGCATGGGCCTGTGCACCGTGTTGGCAGCACTCACGTTTGTGGCCATCGCGCTGCTGCGCTGGCCCCTGCTGTGGGTGTTGCTGGGCATTGGCGGGGGCGCTTGCCTGTGGGCCTACCGGGTGCTGGGGGCCGTGCATATCCACAGGGCAAACCGACCATGAGCATGGCGCCCACACTGGCCAACTGGGTGGAGCTGTTCGGCCATTTCGCCTCGCTGTCGTTGCTGGCCGTGGGCGGTGCCATCACCACCGCGCCCGACATGCACCGCTACCTGGTGCACCAAAACGGCTGGCTGAGCGACGACCAGTTCAGCTCTTCCATCGCCCTGTCCCAAGCCGCACCGGGGCCCAATGTGCTGTTCGTGGCCCTGCTGGGGTGGAATGTGGGACTCAACGCGGGCGGGGGCCCGGGCGGAGGTGCTGTGGCCTGGGCACTGGCGCTGTTGGGCGTGCTGGTGACCATGGTGGCCATCATGCTGCCGTCTTCGGTGTTGACTTACACCGCCACACGCTGGGCTCACCGCAACCGCGACGTGCGCGCCGTGCGTGCCTTCAAAACCGGCATGGCGCCCATCGTCATCGCATTGCTGATCGCCACCGGCTGGCTGCTGACCGGCTCACACGACCACCCCGCCCGAGACTGGCCGCTGTGGCTGCTCACCGCTGTGGCCACGCTGCTGGTGTGGCGTACCCAAGTTCACTTGCTGTGGCTAATTGGAGCAGGTGGTTTGCTGGGGGCTCTGGGCTGGGTTTGAGCCACCCCAAAGCAGGGGGCACGGATGGGTTACACAGCCCGCGTGCAACCGGCGGGCCAGATCAGCGCGGGTTTTCAAAAAACACCGCGTTGGTGTAATCGCTGATCTCGAAATACACCTTCTTTTCACCGGGGTCGGACACCATGTTCAGGTTTTCGTCCAGCACGCCATAGCCAAACCGGTAAGCACGGGGCTTGCCGTCGTCGGTGCCCAGCGCGGTGCTGATCTTGTCAATCTTCAGGAAGCGACGGACCAGTTTGTCACCGGCATACACCTCCAGCACGCCGTTGGCACCGGTCCAATTTTGAATTTCGCGGCCCAGCTTGTTTTGCTGTTCTTGGGTGCAAGCGGCCAGCAATGCAGTGATCAGTCCAAGCGCCAGCAAGCGCATCCAGGAATGTTGCATGGTTCTCATCCGGTAAAGCATGCCAGGCTCAGGTGCGCTGGCGGAGCGCTTCGTAAAGGCACACCCCGCTGGCCACCGACACGTTCAGGCTCTCCACCGCGCCGTGCATCGGAATGCTCACCAGCTCGTCGCAGGTTTTGCGGGTGAGCTGGCGCATGCCCTCGCCCTCGGCACCCAGCACCAGGGCGGTGGGGCCTTTCAGCTCCACCTGGTACAGCGTCTTGGGTGCATCGTCGCTGGTACCAATGATCCAGATGTTGCGTTCCTTGAGCTCGTTCAGGGTGCGCGCCAGGTTGGTCACCATGAAGTACGGCATGGTCTCTGCCGCACCACTGGCCACCTTGGCCACGGTGGCGTTGATGCCGGCCGCGTGGTCTTTGGGTGCGATCACAGCGTGAGCACCCGCGCCATCGGCCACACGCAAACAGGCGCCGAGGTTGTGCGGATCGGTGATCCCGTCAAGCACCAAGAGCAACGGCACCGTGCCCTCGGCTTCCAGTTTTTCCAGCAACTCATCCAGCGAATGGACCTGAGCCAGCGCCTCCACACGCGCGGCCACACCTTGGTGGCCGTGGCTGCCAGCGAGCTTGGCCAGGCGCAGGCCGTCGGCCTCGATCAGCCGCACCCCGGCCTCGCGGGCACGGTCCAGAAACTGGCGCATGCGCATGTCGCGCCGCGTCGGTTCGTAATAAATTTCAACGACGGAATTGGGTGCGGTTTTGAGACGCACACCCACGGCGTGAAAGCCGAAAAGCACTTTGTGTGAAGACATGGGGCGATTATCGCCGCCCCAGTGCAGCAAGCCGTTCAGTCCACCACGGCTTCGGCTAGCACCTGCCCAGCTTCGATCGTGATGCGGTGCTCGCAGCGCTGAGCAATGGCGCGGTCATGCGTCACCAGCACCAGTGTGGTGCCCAGTTCGCGGTTGAGCTCAAACATCAACTCCATGATCTTGCCGCCGGTGGCAAAGTCCAGGCTACCGGTGGGTTCGTCGGCCAGCAACACGGCGGGCTTCACCACAAAAGCCCGGGCCAGCGCCACACGCTGCTGTTCCCCGCCCGAAAGCACCTTGGGGTAGCTTCCCAGCCGCTCGCCCAAGCCCACGCGCTGCAGCATCGCCGCAGCGGTGGCGCGTGCGTCGCGCCGTCCCGCCAGTTCCAGCGGCAGCATCACGTTTTCCAGGGCGGTCAAATTGCCCAGCAGCTGAAAGCTCTGAAACACAAACCCGACTTTTTGCGCCCGCAGCGCGGCACGCTGGTCTTCGTTCATGGCAAACAAATCGACACCATCAATGTGAACTGTGCCGCTGCTGGGCGTGTCCAAACCCGCAATGATGGACAGCAACGTGCTCTTGCCGGAACCGGACGCGCCCACAATGGCGGCGGTTTCCCCTTTGTTCAGGGAGAAGTCAATATCGCGCAAAATCGTCAAGGACCCCGTGGAGTCGGTCACCGACTTGAACACGTGCTGTACAGCAATCATCACATCGGGCATGGAAGGACTTTTCAAGTTGAATCGACGTCACTTTAACGCGCTGGCCCTGCTGGCCTCCTCAATGGGGTTTTCAGGCACCGCCCTGGCGCAGTCTGCGGCACAGCCGGCGGGCGCCAAATCGCCTTCCGACCCCCTCGTTCTCGTGGTCGGTGATTCGCTCAGCGCCGAATACGGACTCAAGCGCGGCACCGGCTGGGTCGCCCTGCTGGAACAGCAACTGGGCAAAGAAAAAGTGCGTGCACAGATCGTCAACGCCAGCATCAGCGGCGACACCACCTCGGGTGGGCGCTCCCGCTTGCCCGCCCTTTTGAAACAACACAAACCCGCCGTGGTGGTGATTGAGCTGGGCGGTAACGACGCTTTGCGCGGACTGCCACTGAGCATGACGCGTGACAACCTGGCCCACATGGCCCGTATCTCGCGCGAGGCGGGTGCACGCGTGCTGTTGCTGGGCATGGAAATGCCGCCCAACTACGGCGCCAAATACGGCCAGGAATTCCGGGAGGTTTTCTCAGGCGTTGCACAGACCGAAAAAGCCGCGCTGGTGCCCTTTTTCCTGAAAGGCGTGGGTGACCTGAAAGACCCGACCCAGCTGTTTCAGGCTGACCGCATCCACCCCAACGAAGCCGCGCAACCCATCATGCGCGACAACGTGTGGCCAGCGCTGCGCAAACTGCTGCCCCGGTGATCCCCCTGTATTGTCCTGACACCGGGGGCGGCTGGGCTGACGGTCAGCCGCGATAATCCAGCATGCCCGTTCAAACACTGCCCGCCTGCGACGCCCTGACGCGCCTCGCCGATTTCGACACCATCATCGACGCCCGGACCGAAGACGAATACGCCCTCGACCACGTGCCCGGCGCCATCAACTGGCCCACGCTGGACAACGCAGAGCGCATCACCATCGGGACGATGTACAAGCAGGTCAACGCCTTTGAGGCCAAGAAACGCGGCGCAGCGCTGTCGGCGCGTAACATTGCTGCCCACATTGAGCGCGATGTGCTCGATAAACCCCGCCAGTGGAAGCCGCTGGTGTATTGCTGGCGTGGAGGCAATCGCAGCGGCGCGCTGGCCACCATTCTGGGTGCCATCGGCTTTCATGTGACCCTGATCGAAGGTGGCTACAAGGCCTGGCGCGCTGCGCTGGTAGACGACATTCCCCGCCTGGCCCAGCGCCTGCACTACCGCGTGGTGTGTGGCCCCACCGGCAGCGGCAAAACGCGTCTGCTGCACGCTCTGGCCACCCAGGGCGCCCAGGTGCTCGACCTGGAAGCCCTGGCCAACCACCGCAGCTCGGTGCTGGGCCACATCCCAGGCGTGGAGCAACCCAGCCAGAAACGTTTTGACAGCCTGATCTGGGACGCACTGCGGCAGTTGGACCCAGCGCGCCCGGTGTACGTGGAGAGTGAAAGCAAAAAGGTGGGCAATGTGCGCGTGCCGGACGCGCTGATCGACGCCATGCGCCAAAGCCCTTGCATCGACTTGCAATTGTCAGACGCCGAGCGCGTGGCGCTGCTGCTGGAAGACTACGATTTTTTTGTGACGGACAGTGAACACTTTTGCCGCCGCCTGGAAGCCCTGACCGAGCTGCGCGGCAAGGCGGTGGTGGGCGGCTGGATAGACCGGGTGCAACAGGGGCAGACGCCCGATGTGGTGCTGGAACTGCTGACCCAGCACTACGACCCGATGTACGCGCAATCGATCGAGCGCAATTTCAGCCAGTTCGGGCAAGCTCTACCATGCCAATTGCCCAACCGCTCCCCCCAATCACTGGCAGAAGCTGCGCGCCAGCTCATGGCTAGCGAGGCCGTGGCGACAACCGCGTAGGGACCTGTCGCTGTACCGTCGGCCAACTCAGCAGGCTCAAGCGGGGTGGGAGGGCCCCTCACCACTGGCGGCTGCGGCGTCGTTGGTGTCAGCGTCATCGGCCGGCTGGCCTTCAGGCGCATCGGGATCGTCGTAACGCTTGCCGGCAGCCTTCGCCTTCAGTTTCTCCTCTTTCTTCTTTTTCTTGGCGAGTTCGCGCTGGCGTTTTTCGTATCCGTAATTGGGAGTGGCCAAAGCAGTCTTTCTTGTCGGTGGTTAAGAGGGTGGAGTTCAGAAAATAGATGCAGAAAACGGGTCAGGCAAACAAAGCGGGCAGCGCCTGGGCCAGATCGGCCTGCAGATCGCACACGGCTTCCAGACCGACGGCAAAGCGTACCAGACCGCCCGCATGCGGCCAAGGCGCGGTGCGGATGGACGGCACATCGTAAGGTGCACACAGGCTGATGGGGCCAGCCCAGCTCCAGCCGAGCTTGAACAAACGCAGGCTGTCGCAAAACGCATCAATCTGGCGCTGTGCAATGCCGGACTCAAAAACCACACTAAACAGGCAGGCGGCGGCCTTGGCATCGCGCTGCCACACCCCGTGACCGGGCGAACCTGGCAAGGCTGGATGCAACACCTGCGCTACGCCGGACTGACCTTGCATCCAACTGGCCAGCGCGCGCGTGGCGGCATCTTGTGCGGCGTACCGCAGTGCCATGGTGCTCAAGCCGCGCAGGACGAGCTCGGTGTCGTTGCCGCTCACACCCAAGCCCAGGCGCATGTGCGTCATCAGCACCTGCTGGTGCAGGCTTTCGTCACGGGTCACCACCGAGCCCATCAGCACGTCGGCGCCGCCACTGGGGTATTTGGTCAGCGCCTGCATCGACACGTCGACACCCATGTCAAATGCGTTGAAGGCGATGCCGGCACCCCAGGTGTTGTCCAGCACGGTCAGCACGCCACGGGTCGTGCCTTGGCGAGCTGCATTGGCTTGCTGCACCACAGCCACCAGCGCAGGGAGGTCGGGGTATTCGAGCGTGATGGAGCCAGCAGCCTCCAACCAGACAAGCCGTGTGGCCGGACCGATTTTGGCGGCCAGGTCAGATGGGTTTTGCGGGTCGTAATATCGGTGCGTGATACCCCAGGCGGCCAGCTCCACATGGGCAAAGGACTTGTTGGGGCCATAGGCGTTGTCGGGAATCAGCAGCTCGTCACCCAGGCGCAAAAAAGCCATGTCCACCAACGCCACCGCCGAAAGACCGCTGGGCACCAGCGCACAGAACCGACCACCTTCCAGGGTAGCGATCCGCTCTTCCAGGACGAAGGTGGTGGGCGTGCCATGCAGCCCGTAGGTGTAGCCGCTCTTGTCTTTCCATTCCTGGGTGCGCAAGGCTTGCACCTTGGGAAAAATGACCGTGGAAGCCTTGTGCACACCGGGCGCCACCGCCTCAAACCCTTCTGGCGCGCGGTAGGGGTGGTGAATCAGCTGGGTCGAAAGTTGGGTCATGAACGGCACACGAATGGCTCACCGCCACACAGCGGGGGACACGTCGTTGAAGCTGCCAACCCAACGCACCAGCCAACCGTCAGGCTGTGCGCCAGACCAAAACGCCGCAGCAGCTGCGTTTTCAAAGCTTCCACTTCTCCAGCAACTGCGCTGGGCGCATGCTGTCGTAGCTTTCAAAGGGCTGGTGAATCCACGGGTTCGTGGGCAAATACTCCACCGAATAATCCGGCGTAAAGGTGGACAGCTCCTTGGTCCATATCACGGCGCTGCGCAACTCTGTGATGGGAGCGTAGTTATTCTTTAACAGCCCCATCACCGCCTTGAGCGTATGACCGGAATCAGCCAAGTCGTCCACCAGCAGCACTTTGCCCGCGATTTCGCCTTTGGGCGTGGTGATGTAGCGCGCAATGTCCAAATCACCCTGCACCTTGCCCGCTTCGGCGCGGTAGGAGCTGGTGGACATGATGGCCAGTGGCTTGTCAAAAATCCGTGAAAGGATATCGCCAGGGCGCATGCCACCCCGCGCCAGACACAGAATGGTGTCAAATTCCCAACCCGACTGGTACACCTTGAGTGCGAGTTTCTCGATCAGGTTGTGGTATTCGTCGTAGGAAACGTAGAGGTGTTTTCCGTCTTCGGTCAGCATGCAAGCTCCGGGTGGGATGGTGGTTTTGGATTTTGCACGAAACGGCTGCCAGCAGCCATCAGGCGTGGTAAGGGTGGCGAATCAAAATCGTGTGATCGCGGTCAGGGCTGGTGGACACCACATGGATGGGAACACCCGTGGTTTCCTGAATCCGGTCCAGATAGCGCTGAGCGTTGACGGGCAGTTTTTCGTACTGTGTGACGCCCACCGAGGAGTCCGTCCAGCCTGGTAGCGTCTCGTAAATGGGGGTACACCGTGCAATTTCGTCAGCGCCCATGGGCAAAATGTCGATGGTCTCACCGTCCAGCTCGTATCCGGTACACAGCTTCAACTCGGTCAGGCCGTCCAACACATCCAGCTTGGTGATACACAAGCCCGTCAGCCCGTTGACTTGCGCAGAGCGTTTGAGCAATGCGGCGTCAAACCATCCACAGCGTCGCGCACGGCCAGTGGTGGTGCCCTTTTCAGCCCCCACAGTGGCCATGTGCCAGCCGGGCGTGCCTTCTTTGTCCCACTCCAGCTCGGTCGGGAACGGGCCGCCCCCCACACGGGTGCAGTAGGCTTTGGTGATACCCAGCACATAGTGCAGGAGACCCGGACCCACGCCGGCGCCGGCGGCGGCGTTGCCCGCCACACAGTTGCTGGACGTCACAAACGGGTAGGTGCCATGGTCGATGTCGAGCAAGGTGCCCTGGGCACCTTCAAACAGCAAGTTGACGCCAGCCTGGTGGGCTTCGTTCAGCTCGCGGGACACGTCCGCAATCATGGGCTTGAGCAGTTCGGCCTGGGCCATGGCTTCGGCATACACCGCATCGAACTGAATCTCGCCATCCTTCATATAGGCAGCAATTTTTTCGTCCCAATGCATGCCCGCAGAACCCAGGTAAGTGGTCAACAGATGGTTGTGCAAGTCGAGCAGTTCACTCAGCTTGGTGGCAAAACGCTCAGGGTATTTCAAGTCTTGCACGCGCAGCGCACGGCGGGCAATCTTGTCTTCGTAGGCCGGGCCAATGCCTCGGCCCGTGGTACCAATTTTGGCTGTTCCAGCCTTCTCCTTGGCGGCTTCGCGCGCAATGTCGATAGCGGCATGGAAAGGCAAGATCAACGGACATGCTTCGCTCACGCGCAAACGCGAACGCACTTCGACACCGGCTTTCTCAAGCCCGGCAATCTCCTCAAACAGCTTGCCCACCGACAACACCACACCGTTGCCGATATAGCACTTGACACCAGCGCGCATGATGCCGCTGGGAATCAGGTGCAAAGCGGTCTTTACACCATTGATCACCAGGGTGTGGCCTGCGTTGTGGCCGCCCTGAAAGCGAACCACACCTTGCGCGGTTTCGGTCAGCCAGTCCACCAGCTTGCCCTTGCCCTCGTCACCCCATTGGGTGCCAACCACGACCACGTTGCGCCCAGGTACGGCGGCGCTGTTGCTGCTTTTCATCATTTGCGGGTTTCCATTTGAATGTTCCGGACGGTCCATGCGTTAGCACGAGCAGGCTCTTTCACCAACTCGCGGTCGCAGTGAAATTCATCGACTTCTTGTTCGTGGCCAGGCAGGACGCACACCACGGTTTGACCCTGCGCGCGCAACGCAGCGACCGCCTCGCGCAAACCGGCATCCATACCCCAGGGTGCACGAATGGCCGCCACCAAGGCGCGCGGCGATACCGCCGACACCAATTCTTTCACGTCCAGACTGAAGCCCACAGCCGGGCGCTTGCGCCCAAAAACAGCGCCTACTTCGTCGTACCGACCACCCCGGGCGAGTTCGACCGATTGCCCGGCACGGCCCTGCTGACCCGCAGCAAACAAGGCAAAACGCATGCCGGTGTAATAGGCATAGCCACGCAAGTCGGCGAGGTCGATGGACACATTGAGCCCATGGGCATGCGAAGCGAGCCAGCGCAAATTGTCGAGCGCTGCATGCAGTTCGGCAGAGGGCTGGAGCACCTGCCGGGCCTCATCCAGCACGGCTACATCGCCAAACAGGCGCGGCAGCGCGCACAAGTCGCGGCGCACGGCGGGTGGCAGATCGCGGGACAGCGCATCCAGCTCCGCCACATCTTTGGCGGCCAGCGCAGCGTGGATTTGCAACACCTTGGCAGCACCCAACTGCACTGGAGACAACACGGCGTCAATCACCCGCACGTCCGCCATGTCCAGCTGCAATGGGCTGACGCCAGCAGCTTGAAGGCAGGACTGCGCCAACTCGATGACCTCCAGATCGGCCTCAAGCCCCGCATGTCCATAGATTTCTGCACCAAACTGCAAAGGTTCGCGGCTGGCAAGCGGGCGGTCGATGCGTGTGTGCACCACCGGTCCGCAATAGCTCAGACGCGCAACGCCTTGGCGGTTGAGCAGGTGTGCATCAATACGAGCCACTTGTGGTGTGCTGTCAGCGCGCAAACCCAGCGTGCGGCCCGACAACTGATCAACCAGTTTGAAGGTTTGTAAGTCGAGCGCTTCACCGGTGCCCGTGAGCAGCGATTCCAGGTGCTCAAGCAGCGGCGGCAGGACCAACTCGTAGCCATAGCCACGTGCTGTGTCCAATAAACCCCGGCGGAGTTCTTCGATGTGGCGGGCCTCGGAAGGCAAGACATCGGCAATGTGATCCGGGAGGACCCAGGCAGACATGGGCATTTTCAGGAACTGTTAAAACCGTGATTTTACCGGCCCCGCAAGGCCCTTCCCGGCGAGAGACGGCCGGACGATGGCAAATCACGAAACTGAGGCAGAAACGCCTCGATGTTTGAAGGGGTTGATTAGGCCAGCAACCAGCCCAGCAGCAGGCCACTACCGAGCGTCATCAGGCCGAAAAATCTGAGCTGCCCGTCTCGAAGCTTCAGCATTTCACCGAATGCGCGGCGCCATACGGATGGTGCGACCAGGGGCAGCAAGCCTTCAAAAATGAGCACCAGCGCCACCGCCAGCCAGAGCGCCTCCGACGGTGGCCAAGTCATCAGCGGGCCAGGTTACTGCCGCGCATACCCTTGAAGAATTCAGACGATGGATCGATAACCATCACGTCTGACTTGCCGGCAAAGCTCGATTTGTACGCGTCCAGGCTGCGGTAAAACTGGGCAAAAGCGGGGTCACGACCAAAGGCATCGGCGAAAGAAGCGGCCGCCTTGGCATCGCCCTCACCCTTGATGAGTTGGGCAGCACGGTAAGCCTCGGAAACGATGACTTCGCGCTGGCGATCGGCATCGGCGCGAATCTTTTCGCCCTCAGCAAAGCCCGTCGAACGCAGCTCATTGGCCACCCGTTTGCGCTCGGCTTCCATCCGCTGGTAGACCGATGCGGTGATGCTTTCAGCATAGTCCACACGCGTGATACGCACGTCAACAACGTCCATACCCCACGGCTTGTCAGCGCTCCTCACGGCGTTCAGCACCTCCCGCTTGACGTCGTCCATGAGTTGTTCACGGCGGGTCGAAAGCAATTCGTTCAGGGTTCGCTTATTGACCTCTTCCTGGAACGAGTTGCGCACCACCCGATTGAGCTGCAAAGCGCCGGCGCTCTCATTGATACCGACGTTGCGGATATAGGCCTGCGGGTCGCTGATGCGCCAGCGCACGTACCAATCAATCACCACGCGCTGCTTCTCAGCGGTCAGCGATGGCTCGGTGTCGGTGCTTTCCAGCGTCAACAAGCGCTTGTCGATGTACGACACATTTTGAAATGGGGGCGGCAGCTTGAAGTTGAGACCTGGCTCGGTCACGACCTGTTTGATTTGGCCGAGTTGAAAGACCACACCGAATTGACGTTGGTCCACAACGAACAGCATGGAACTGGCGATGGCTAAAGCCACCACCACAGAAGTAATGAAAAAACCAAGTTTGTTCATGGTGCTTGCTCTCTTGTCGCTTGGGTAAACGTCTTGACTTAGCGACTTTCACGCTCACGCGAGCGCGCAGCGTTGGTGCTTGGGATGGGTGCGGGGCTGTTGATCAGCGGAACCGATGAGGTCGGTGCGGCGCTACCCGATGGCGACGTCTGAGCGGTCATCTGCATGATCTTGTCCAGCGGCAAATACAGCAAGTTGGAGCCCGCCTTTGTATCCACCAACACCTTGGTAACGTTGGAATAAATTTCCTGCATGGTGTCCGTGTACATACGCTCACGGGTGACCTGAGGCGCCTTCTGGTACTCGGCGAGCACCGAACGGAAGCGTTGTGAATCACCTTCTGCCTGCGCCACGATACGTGCGCGGTAACCTTCGGCTTCTTCCGTCAAGCGCGATGCGGCACCCCGGGCACGTGGCACAACGTCATTGGCATAAGCCTCGGCTTCGTTCTTGGCCCGCTCGCGCTCTTGTCCCGCTTTCAGCACATCGTCAAAGGAAGCCTGCACCTGCTCTGGCGGGCGCACACCGCCTTGCTGCAGGTTGATACCCACCACTTCAATGCCGACCTTGTAACGGTCCAGAATGGTCTGCATCAGCACCCGAACACGGGGAGCAATTTGGTCACGCTCTTCGGCCAGAGCAGCATCCATCCGCATTTTGCCAATGACTTCGCGAACAGCCGTCTCGGCCGCTTTCACCACCGAGGCGTCAGGGTCTCGGCTTTCGAAAAGGAAGGCACGGGCATCGTTCAGGCGGTACTGCACCGCGAACTTGATCTCGACAATGTTTTGATCAATCGTCAGCATCGCCGAATCGCGCAGACCAGTTGCCGGCAACACGGTGTCACGACCCACGTCGACAGAGCGAATTTGTGTCACAAACACCGTCTCGTGGCGCTGTATCGGGTAGGGCAAGCGCCAGTTAAAACCTGCGCCCACCGAGCTGTGATACTTCCCAAACTGGGTGATGACGGCCTGCTGACCTTCTTGCACAATGAAGAAGCCGGTGCCCAGCCACACCAGCGCGGCAACACCCGCCACCAAGCCAACCCCGATGCCGGTGCTCTTGGGACTTGGGTTGAAACCCGGCACACCACCACCAGAGCCACTGCCACCGCCCTTGCCACCCAACAAACCACCAAGTTTGCGGTTGAAGTCGCGCCACAAGTCGTCAAGATCTGGTGGACCCTGGTTAGGTCCCTGACCTCGGTTAGGCCTCTGCTCACGCGGCGGCTGACGCCCATCATCTTCTCGGCCCGCTTCAGGGTCCTTTGGAGCGCCGCCATCGCCGTCACCACGGCCCCAACGCGGATCGTTCAAATTGAACATACCGAGCACCGCGCGCATGCTCTTGCGGCCAGAACCCATCAGGCCACCGCTGTTGCCCAAATCGCGAGAAGAGTTATTCAGGTTCACGTCCATGTGTTGCCAACTTTTATACGAAACAAAATCACCACATTGTGCCCAATCAGGGCAGCGAATTTTCGACTCCGTCAGACGACCCTTGCACCTCAGGGTGCATGTCGACGACCTGAGAAAGCACCCGCTCGGCCAGCATGCCACGCAATTCGGCAAGACCCTCTCCGCTGCGAGCACTCACATAGATACGAGGCACCGACTGCCCGTCCAGTTCCATCAAATCCACCAAAACAGAGGGAATCGTTGCAGCATCCATGGCGTCGAGCTTGTTGAACACCAAAACCTGCGGAATATGGTCCGCGCCGATGTCTTTCAGCACACCCATCACAGAGGCAATTTGTTCAGGATGCGCAGGGTTGGACGCATCCACCACATGCAGCAACAGATCGGCGTCCACAGCTTCTTGGAGTGTGGCGGCAAACGCGTCCACCAAACCGTGTGGCAAGTCGCGAATAAAACCCACGGTGTCAGACAACGAGACCGAACGACCGGCCTCACCCAGGTAAAGCTGGCGCGTCGTGGTGTCGAGCGTGGCAAACAACTGGTCTGCCGCGTAGGCTCGCGCCTTGACCAATCCATTGAACAACGACGACTTCCCTGCGTTGGTGTACCCCACCAGAGAAATATTGAACGCGTCGCGGCGTTCGCGTTGACGTCGCTGGGTAGCGCGCTGCTTCTTGACCTTGCCCAGACGCTCTTTGGTCCGCTTGATGGCTTCGCTGATCAATCGGCGGTCCAGCTCGATCTGCTTCTCACCTGGGCCGCCGCGCATACCAATACCGCCGCTTTGGCGCTCCAGATGCGACCAGCGGCGCACCAGCCGGGTGGAAAGGTACTGCAGGCGAGCGAGCTCGACCTGCAACTTACCTTCGTGGCTGCGAGCACGTTGAGCAAAGATTTCGAGAATGAGCAGCGTCCGGTCGTTGACCGGAATACCCAAATGACGCTCCAGGTTGCGCTGCTGTGCCGGGCTCAGAGCCTGATCAAACAACACTTCAGAAGCACCCGTGGACTGCGCCAGCAACTTGATTTCATCGGCCTTGCCTGAACCCACGAACAGCGCAGGGTCGGGCGCACGCCGTTTGCAGCTGACCCGTTCGGCTACGGTGTAGCCAGCCGTTTGGGCCAGCAAACCGAGCTCTTCCAGCCCGCCATCGAAATGGGGAAGACCAAAGTCGACACCCACCAGAATGACCGAGGGTGCAACAGTACCAGATAGGGAGGAATTCAAATCAGTCAGGCTGAGTGCAGCTGCAGCGTTTAACCGCAGCCATACGCAGCATGAGGTCCGACGGCATCAGGGACCGATTCAAGTGGATGCGGGCTCGTCCGGGCTGGCTGCAGAAAACTGCACAGGACGACCAGGAACGATGGTGGAAATGGCGTGCTTATAGACCATCTGGGTCACGGTGTTGCGCAGCAACACAACGTACTGGTCAAAAGATTCGATCTGACCCTGCAGTTTGATACCGTTGACCAGGTAGATCGAAACAGGAACGTGTTCCCGGCGAAGCTGGTTCAGGAAGGGATCTTGCAAGAGTTGGCCTTTGTTATTGCTCACGATATGCTCCGTGTTCAAATGAAGTTGATAGGACGTGCACCTTACCACACTGCAGGAAGGTGGATGGCTTGCACCCGTCCGCACCTCAGTCCTTAAAGGGATTGGTTGAAGTTTTGAATTCGATGCGCAGCGGCGTACCCACCAAGTCGAAAGCCTTGCGGAAGCGCCCTTCCAAGAACCGCTTGTAGGACTCTGGCACGTGTTCCAGTGAGTTACCGTGGATCACGATCACCGGCGGGTTCATGCCCCCTTGGTGCGCATAGCGCAGCTTGGGCCTGAACATGCCACCGCGCTGAGGTGCCTGAAAAGACACAGCCTCCAACAGCAGACGGGTCAGCACCGGCGTGGACATCTTGCGCATGGCCGAGGCATGAGCCAGACCGATCGACTTCCACACCGGGGCAAGGCCCTGCCGCTTCTGGGCCGAGATCAGGTGCAGCGAGGCAAACTTCAGGAAAGCCAGGCGGGTTTCGATTTGCCGCTCCACCTGTTCGCGCTGGTAGGCATCCACCGCATCCCATTTGTTGATGGCGATCACCACCGCGCGGCCACTTTCCAAAATGAAGCCTGCAATATGAGCGTCCTGGTCGGTGACGCCCTGGGTGGCATCCAGCAGGAGCAACACCACATGAGCGTTTTCGATCGCCTGCAGCGTTTTGACGACGGAGAACTTTTCGATCGCTTCAAACACACGACCCTTGCGGCGAATGCCAGCCGTGTCGATCAACTCAAACTTCTGGCCGTTGCGCTCAAACGGGACAGAAATGGCATCCCGGGTGGTGCCCGGCATGTCGAATGCCACCAGCCGCTCTTCACCGAGCCAGGCGTTGATCAGGGTAGACTTGCCCACATTGGGGCGCCCAGCGACCGCCAGACGGATCACCGTCGGGTCTCCCGGCTCATCCTCTTCATCTTCGGTGGAGAAACCCGGAATGCTTTCCAGTGCCTTTTCCAGCATGGACCGGATGCCCTGGCCGTGGGCGCCCGACACGGGCATGACTTCGCCCAGACCCAATTCAAAGAACTCAACCAGCTGCAAGCCCTGGGTCATGCCCTCCGCCTTGTTGGCCACTAACACCGTGGGCTTGCCCAGACGGCGCAGGTACTGCGCAATCTCGTGGTCCTGGGCGCTGATGCCAGCGCGTGCGTCCACCACAAAAATGACCACATCCGACTCGGCCACAGCCTGTCGGGTCTGCTTGGCCATTTCCCGATAAATGCCTTCACTCGCATCGGGCTCAAAGCCTCCGGTGTCGATGACGATGTATTCACTGGGACCCATGCGACCGTTGCCATAGTGGCGGTCACGGGTCAGGCCGGCAAAGTCGGCCACGATGGCGTCGCGTGAACTCGTCAGGCGGTTAAACAGGGTGGACTTGCCCACATTGGGGCGTCCCACCAGGGCGATGACGGGTTTCACGGAAAAAAGCTTTCGTTCAGGACACCGTGCGCAACATGCACACGGTCATCAAATCGTTATTGGGGACGCCAAGCGAAGACACCGCCATTGCGTGTCTGCACCACCAAGGCGTCACCCGCCAACACAGGCGCCGCCAAAATGGCGGAGCCATCGGCAGTCATGCGGGTCATTTCGGAGCCATCTTCTCGCGACAGCAAGTGCACGAGGCCCAAACTATCGCCCACCGCCACCACGCGGCCAACGGCCAAGGGCGCGGTCAGACCACGGTATTTCAAACGCTCAACTTCCCAGCCGCGTTCGCCGCTGGTGCGCTGCCAAGCCAACACTCGCCCGTCTGATTCGGTGCCGAAGACCAGGCGGTCATCGCCATGCAAACCAGTGGTTCCCTGCGCAGGCCGCGCCCAGGACACGGTGCCGCGGCCAGCATCGACACACGTCACCGCCGCCGAGTAGGCACGGGCACAAACACTGTTGCCGACCCGGCTGACCGGACCCACCACATCCACCAGACGTTCCACCTCGTTGGTACCACGCGATGTGGCCACAGGGATGTCCCACCGGATGGCGCCGTTGAGCGGATTCAAACCCGCCAGGCGACCCGCCAGACCCGCCACGAGAGAGTCGCCCACGGCAAGCAAAGCACCGGACTGGCTCAGCACCAACGGCTCAGCAGGACGCGACTGAACCCACAAGCGAGCGCCGGTCTGGCCATCAAAAGCGCGAACTGTGCGGTCGGCAGTCAACACAAACACGCGCTTGCCGGCCACCAGTGGCGCCGTGAACGAGCGCGCAGGCAAACGAACCCGCCAGATTTCCTTGCCATCGTGGATGGCCACCAGGTCGTTGCCCTGCGTAATTACAGCGGCCAGCTCGCCGTCGGAGCCAACGCCTGCGGCGATGGACTGCGCGAGATTCAGGCGCCAGATATCTTTGCCCGTCAAGGCGTCCAACGCCACCACCGTGCCTGCGCTGCCCGCTGCAAACACACGGCCAGCCACCGCAAGCGGCGCCAGCATGGCATGCGACGCGCCCACCTGTGAAGACCAAGCCACCGTGGTGCCCATGAGGCCCGCCACCGGCGCCAGTTGGGCGGGTTTGGGCTTCTCTGGGCCCGATGAACAGGCCGTGAGCGCCAACGCGATCACGCCACCCGAGACAACCCAGGCCAAACGGCTCAGCCACCCAAGCACCCCACGCAACGCGTTCACCGTGCCACCTCTGCCGTGTTGGCTAGGCTGGACACCGGTACGCCCAGCGAGGCCAGTTTGACCTCGACCAGTCGGCGGTATTCCACACGGTCGCTCAGGCCGCGCCAGGCAACTTGGTATTGCGCCTTGGCCTCTTCGGTTTTGCCCTGGGCCATGAACACGTCGCCCCGTCGGTCCGCCACCAAAGGCTCAAACGACTTCGGCACGGGCGCTTCCAGCGTCTTGAGGGCCTGATCAAAAGCCTGGGCCTCGATGTCCAACCCCACCAGGCGCAAACGGGCCACCGCTTGGTAGGCGTCGTCAGAGGCTTTCTCGGCCACCCAGGTCAGCGCGGCTCGAGCGCCATCGGCCTTGCCGGCTTCAAACAGCGTCTTGCCGGCCAACAGCCCACCCTGCGCAGCAAAGGTGGTGCCGCCGAACTTGTTTTTCATATCGGACAACGCGCGTTCCATGCGATCGGCATCGCTGGCCACGGCTGCGCGCTCAATTTCGTCGTACAACGCAGCCGCCTTGGTGGCCTGGCTGCGTTGCCAGTAATTCCAACCGTTCCAGGCAGCCATCGAGCCAAACACGGCGATCAACACCCAGGTAATGAGGTTGCCGTACTGTGCCCAGAAGTGTTTGATCTGGTCGAGTTGTTCCTGCTCTTCAAGGTCGAGGTGTTTGGCCATGGGTGCTTGTCTGTGAATAACGGGGGATTGTAGGCGGCTACCAGTAAGAGGTGAATTCGATCAATCGCTGCGCAGCCGCACGGCCCACTGCGCCACGTCGGCCAGCGGCTGCAGGGTCTGGGCGGGCAGATCGGTGCCGGCTTCACCGGGTCTTGTGCCGCGCAACGGTTTCACCGCCACCATGCCCTGCTGCAACTCGTCTGCACCGAAGATCAGCGCAAAACGGGCGCCACTGGCGTCGGCCTTTTTGAACTGCGACTTCATACTCCCCATGCCATCGGCACCACCGGCGTGCATCTGCACAGACACGCCGACCTGGCGCAGCGTTCGCAGCACCGGCATGACCAGCGGCACGCTGGCCGCATCGGGAACCACGGCGTAGACATCGGGTGTAGGCTGTTCTGGCAGAAGACCCTGCTCTTTCAGCAATTCCAGAATCCGCTCCATGCCCAGTGCCCAGCCAACTGCCGGCGCAGCCTTGCCACCAATTTGCTCAAACAGGCCGTCGTACCTGCCGCCCGCGCACACCGTGCCCTGCGAGCCGAGTTGTGTGGTCACAAACTCGAAAACCGACAGGTTGTAGTAGTCCATGCCTCGCACCAGGCGCGGGTTGATTCGGTACGTGATGCCGTGGGCATCCAGCAGGCTACGCAAGCGATTGAAGTGCTCCAGCGACTCGGCACCCAGGTGGTCCATGAGCCGTGGTGCAGCGTTGACCAGCGCCTGCATGGCCGGGTTCTTGGTGTCCAGAATGCGCAATGGATTGCTGTGCAGGCGCCGTTTGGCGTCTTCGTCCAGCTGTTCGGCATGGCCTTCCAGGTAAGCAATGAGGGCCTGGCGGTGAGCCAAACGCTCAGCCGGCTGGCCCAGGCTGTTGATTTCCAGCTCGATGCCCGTCAAGCCCAGTTCGGCCCACAGGTCGCAGGCCAGCACGATGAGCTCAGCGTCCACATCGGGCCCAGCAAAGCCAAGCGCTTCAGCGCCAAACTGGTGAAACTGGCGGTAGCGCCCACGCTGCGGACGTTCATGGCGAAACATGGGCCCCATGTAATACAGACGCTTGCCACCGTCGTACAACATAGACGCTTCCACCACCGCGCGCACCACGCCAGCCGTGTTTTCAGGCCGCAAGGTGAGCTGCTCGCCGTTGAGGCGGTCTTCAAAGGAATACATCTCCTTTTCCACGATGTCGGTCACCTCGCCCAGACCCCGAACGAACAAGGCCGTGGGCTCGACGATGGGCGTGCGCAGGTTGCGGTAGCCGTAGCGGCGCATCAGCGCACGCAGCGTGTCTTCCAGCCACTCCCAGTGCGCGGACGCAGGAGGAGCAATGTCGTTCATGCCTTTGACGGCGGTCAATTTTTCTGCCATGGATATTCTTGCGTTTGAAGCACGCTGCCCTGCTGGCGCGGGCCGCCGGACAGCATGCTGGGCCTTCAAGGCCCGTTCAGTCAGGCTGGGGTGCCGTACCGTTTTTCAATGTAGTTTTCAACAATTTGCTGAAATTCGTGCGCGATGCGGTCACCGCGCAGCGTCAGCGCCTTTTCGCCGTCAATGTAGACCGGCGCGGCAGGCGCCTCGCCGGTTCCGGGCAGGCTGATGCCGATGTCGGCGTGCTTGCTCTCCCCGGGACCGTTGACGATGCAGCCCATGACCGCGAGCTTGAGATTTTCAACGCCTGGGAAACGCGCCCGCCAGACCGGCATGGAACCCCGCAGGAAATCGTCGATTTGCTTCGCAAGCTCCTGAAAGGTGGTGCTGGTGGTGCGACCGCAACCCGGACAGGCCGTCACACTGGGCACAAAGGCACGCATGCCCAGTGCCTGCAAAATTTCCAGCGCAACCACCACCTCTTGGGTGCGCGACTCGCCCGGCTGCGGCGTGAGCGAGACGCGAATGGTATCGCCAATGCCTTGCTGCAGCAGCACCGACAACGCAGCTGTCGAAGCCACAGCCCCTTTGGTGCCCATTCCAGCTTCGGTCAGGCCGAGGTGCAGCGGGTAGTCGCAGCGCTGCGCCAGCTCTTGGTAGACAGCGATCAGGTCTTGCACGCTGCTGACCTTGCACGACAAGGTGATGTTGTTGCCGCTCAAGCCAATGGCCTCAGCCTTTTTCGCTGAATCAAGTGCCGAGGTGATCAGGGCCTCGTACATCACCTGGCGTGCGTCCCACGGCTGGCTGCGGCGGGCGTTTTCGTCCATCAGTCGGGCGAGCAGGTCCTGGTCCAGGCTGCCCCAGTTCACCCCAATGCGAATGGCCTTGTCGTATCGCGCCGCGATTTCCACCATCTGTCCAAACTGTCGATCGCCCTTGTCCCCGCGGCCCACATTGCCCGGGTTGATGCGGTACTTGGACAGCGCCTCGGCACAAGCTGGATGGTCGGTCAGCAACCGATGACCGTTGTAATGAAAGTCTCCGATGAGGGGCACATCCACGCCCATGCGGTCGAGCTGCTCACGGATGTAGGGAACGGCTTTGGCCGCTTCGTCGTTGTTGACCGTGATCCGCACCAGCTCAGAACCGGCCAGGGCCAGCTCTTTCACCTGGATGGCGGTGCCCACCGCATCAGCCGTGTCGGTGTTTGTCATGGACTGCACGCGCACTGGCGCACCACCGCCCACGGTCACGCGTCGGTCACCCCAGACCACCACGCCAGGACGGGTGTTGCGCTGCAGCACACGGCTCAGGGGTATCGGTCGAGCCCCGGCATGTTCAGTCGGGGTTGCCGTGGCGAAATCAACGCGTTTGCCGTGTTCCATGGTCACTTCACTTCAAAGCGGGCCACGCCGTTGCGTGCAAAAGACGTGGCATCAAAAGCTCGGCCCCGCACCAACACTTCAGCGTTGTCCACCCGGCCAACCACCACCGCGTAAGGCGGTGCCGCCGAAAAATCAACAACATCGCCCGACTTGAGCATGCGCTGGATCACGACGACCCCCGTGCCGTTGGTCACTTCCACCCAGGAATCCCCGGTGGCGCGAATCATCAGCAGTTTGCTGGCGTCTAGCGGTTCAGCAACGCCAGTGGCAGAAGCAGTCGTCTGTGCCGCAACCGATACCGTCGCTGCGACCAAACTCGGCGCGAGCGCAGGCGCCAGAACCACCCCGGTAGCGGCTGCATCAGCCGCTGGGGCAGGCTGCGCCAGTGAAGCCACAGCGAGGGTTGCGTTTTCGGCGGGCTCTGAAAAATTGGGCGCCACAGCGGAGGCCAGTGGCGCGTCGCCCAGCGGGGCGCTGGCTTCTGCCTCCGGAGACGTGGCCATGTTGGGCAAGAACACCAGCACGAGCGCACCCAGCATCAGGGCAATGGCGGCCAGCACCGCAGGACGAGAGAGCCAACCCGCCGGGTTGGACGGTGCACCACCTGAAGCGGCTTTGAAAGGCGTGTTGATCGCCATGCCAGAGTCGCCCAACTGAGGTGTGACCCCAGCGGGAATTTGCTCAAGAATGGGTGCGGGGTCCACTTTGAGCTGTCGGCAGGCACTGGAAGCCAGCGCGCGCGCAAACACCCTATCGGGCAGTTCTTCGTAGCGCCCGGCTTCCAGCGCTTCGAGCTTCTTCACCGGAACCTTCAAGGCTGCAGCCAGTGCCGCTATGTGAAGCCCTGCAGCCTCCCGAGCCTGACGCAACAGCAGCGGACGAACTCCCTCACTATCGGTGACCACGGCTGCAGCAGCCTCTTGTGCTGACCAATCACTCATCGAACGCCCCACGTTGGTAAAAAGTCCACTCCCGCGACTGCGGGTAGCGGCGGCTCAACTGCTGAGCCAACTGTTGCATGGCTTCGGCGTTGCCAAGTCGGCGCTCCACCTTGATACCCAGCCAGAGCGTTTCGGCATTGGCGAGATCGGAATTGTTCAAGCGCCGGATATAGAACTGGGCACGCGAATCGTCACCGCGGCGAAACAACAAGGAAGACAGGTTGTAGCCGGTGATCGGGTTGCCGGCATCCAGTTCGTAAGATCGCGCAAAACTGCCTTCGGCCTCGGGGTACTGCCCCATGCGCGTCTGGCAAATCCCTTTGGCCATGTAAGTTTTGGCTTGACCGGCGTACGCGGGGGTGGCCAGCGCACGCGTGAAAAGCTCGACCGCTTGCGCATGGCGACCCAACTGGCATGAAAACCAGCCGTAGTTGTGCAGCGCGTCTGGGTCGCGCGGGTTGATCTGCAAGGCACGCTGAAAGCTGTCCTGGGCCAGGCGGTTGTCGTTCAGGCGCATGTACACCAACCCACGCAACACAAAGGCCGGGCCATAGGTCGGGTCGGCAGCCAGCGACTGCTTGATTTCATCCAGGGCGACGGTGGTCTGACCCTGCTCGAAATAACCCGACGCCAGCTCTAGGCGCAGACGCGCCCGCTTGCGAGCATCGGGCTCGTCAAAATCGGTCACTGGCTCGGCGTTGGCAGGCGCGGCACCCACACCGCCTGCGCAACCGGTGAGCAACAGCTGGCCGCATGCCAGCGTTGCAAAGAGCAAGAGCCAGGCCAATGCGCGACGCACAGCGCCATCCCGACAGAAGCTTTTCGGCGTCCGTGACCCAAAGCGAAGCACTTGTGTCATGTCTGTCTTTCTCGTGCAGAGGGATGAAACCGAATGGGCTGCTCGACCACCGTGCGCCGCTGCGCCAGCCGCTGTGCCGCGTTGGTGCGATCGAGCACATCGCCAGCCAGCTGACCGCAAGCAGCATCGATGTCGTCACCGCGCGTCTTGCGCACGGTCGTCACCAGCCCGCCTTCGTTCAGGATTTGTCCAAACCGCAGCACCACAGCACGTGGCGAACACTTGAGGCCAGAATCCGGGAACGGGTTGAATGGAATGAGGTTGATCTTGCAGGGCACACCGCGTGCGCCGTGGCCTTTGACGAGCGCCAGCAGTTGCTGGGCATGCTCGGGCTGGTCGTTCACGCCATCGAGCATGCAATATTCAAAAGTGATGAAATCGCGCGGCGCTGCCGGCAGGTAGCGCAAGCAAGCATCCAGCAATTCGGCAATGGGGTATTTGCGGTTCAGCGGCACCAGAGAATCGCGCAGGGCGTCGTTGGGCGCGTGCAGCGACACGGCCAACGCCACCGGGCAATCTTTGGCGAGCCGGTCCATCATGGGCACAACGCCCGAGGTAGACACGGTGACACGTCGGCGCGAAAGGCCATAGCCGTGGTCGTCCAGCATCACACGCAGCGCCGGCACCAAGGCGTTGTAGTTTTGCAGGGGCTCACCCATGCCCATCATCACCACATTGGTGATCACGCGCTCTGTTTTGCCCAAGTGCTTGCGCAAAAAATGCTCGGCATGCCACAGCTGCGCCACAATTTCACCGGTGGTGAGGTTGCGCGAAAAACCTTGGTGGCCGGTGGAACAAAAACGGCATCCCACAGCGCAGCCGGCCTGGGATGAAATGCACAAGGTGCCTCTGTCGTCTTCGGGGATGAAGACGGTTTCAACAGCGTTGCCGCCGCCGACATCGAACAACCATTTGATGGTGCCGTCGGCGGAATCCTGCCGTGAAAGCACGGGCAGATCGGTGATATGACACACCGAGGGAAGCTTCTCACGCAGGCTGCGAGCGAGATCGGTCATCTCGTCGAAACGGGACGCCCCCTTTTGATGAATCCAGCGAAACAGCTGAACGGCGCGAAACCGCTTTTCGCCCAGCTGTTCGCAGTAGGCGGCCAAGCCTTCGAGATCGAAGTCCAGCAGATTGGCCGTCATGGGAGCAACGCGGCGCCAACACGCCCCCAGCTGGCCGACACCCGCCGGGCGGACAGCGACACAACGTGGAGCGCGCGGGCCATATTCAACGCGAGTAAACGTTCATGCCGGCAAAGAAGAACGCGATTTCAGCGGCGGCTGTCTCAGGCGCGTCGGAACCGTGCACCGCATTGGCATCGATGCTGTCAGCGAAGTCGGCGCGGATGGTGCCAGCGTCGGCTTTCTTGGGATCGGTAGCGCCCATCAGGTCGCGGTTTTTGGCAATTGCGCCTTCGCCTTCCAGCGCCTGGATCATCACCGGGCCGGAAATCATGAAGTCCACCAGGTCCTTGAAGAAAGGACGCTCTTTGTGCACGCCATAGAACGCTTCGGCTTCGCCGCGCGACAGGTGAGCCATGCGAGCAGCCACCACTTTCAGGCCAGCAGCTTCGAAACGGGCGTAGATCTGGCCAATGACGTTTTTAGCAACGGCGTCGGGCTTGATGATGGAGAGGGTGCGTTCGATGGCCATATTATTTCCTTGAATTGACAGATAAATGATTGCGTTTTGCGCTCAATCGCAAAGCCCATGATTCTACATTGCCCTCATGAAAAGCAAGGGGCACAGCCAGGGATTACCGACTGCATGAATCACCGCAGCCCAAGCCCGCAAACACCGGGTCAGCGGCTACCGGAGCGCCCACCCCCGGAACCACCGCCACCGCCACCCCTGCGGCGACCACCCGCAGGGCGGCTGGACTCTTCCTCGCGCCGGCGCTGCAGTGCGTCCTGACCAATGTAGCCAAAAGACGTTTTCATCGGATCGGGCTGTGACGAGCTGCCACCGGGCCCCTTACCCCCACGGCCCTTGGGTGCATTGGGGTTGCTGGCTGGGGGGCTAAACATGCTGCTGCGCCGCACGGCCGGCGCTTCACCGCGGCTGCCCGCCGGGTTTCCGTAATTGCGACCGCCGGTCTTGGGCGCTTGTTTGCCACGGGCGCCCGGATGGCGGCCAGCCGGAGGGCGCGCAGACCGTTCGGAACCGGGTGCGGACATGCCCGCAGCGGCCGTCAACCGATCGATGTCTTGCTGGTCCAGCTCCACCCACACCCCTCGCTTGAGGCCACGCGGCAGCATCATGGCGCCGTAGCGAATGCGGATCAAGCGGCTGACCGCGTGGCCGACCGCTTCAAACATACGCCGCACCTCGCGGTTGCGGCCTTCACCAATGGTGACGCGGTACCAACAGTTGGCACCTTCGCCGCCACCATCTTCAATGCTGGCGAACTGCGCCATGCCGTCGTCGAGCCGCACGCCGTCCAGCAAGCGCTGCTTTTCTTCGTTCGACAAAGCGCCGAGCACACGCACGGCGTATTCGCGCTGTAGGCCGAAACGTGGATGCATCAGGCGGTTGGCCAGTTCCCCGGAATCGGTCAGCAGCAGCAAGCCTTCGGTGTTCAGGTCCAGCCGCCCCACGGACTGCCATTTGCTCTGGTACAGGCGCGGCAGGCGGCGAAACACCGACGGGCGGTTTTGCGGGTCGTCATGCGACACCACCTCGCCCGCAGGCTTGTGGTAGGCCAGCACGCGCGGCGGGGGCGGCGTCATGCGCACCCGGACCTGTTTGCCGTTGACGCGGATCACATCACCCAGCTGGATGCGTTGACCCACGTGGGCGGGCTCACCGTTGACCGAAATGCGGCCTTCCAGAATGAGCTGCTCCATTTCGAGCCGCGACCCCATGCCAGCCTGCGCCAGTACCTTGTGCAGCTTGGGCGACTCGGCCTGCGGAGCGAGCACGCGCTTGGTGGGCACAGGCAGGTCCAGCTCTTGCTCGGCATCAAACGCACCGCTCACCACGTCGTCGAACTGCAAAGCCTCGGGCTCCGTTGAACGCTGGGCGGGTTTGGCGGCGGCAGGCGGCGGCGCGGCAGCGGAAGCGCCCACCACAGCCGAAGCCTCGGGCGCGTTATCTGGCGTGGCGTCAGGCGGATTGTTGGGGGTTTGTGCCGGGTTCATGGTGTTCTTGTGTGGAGGGTTCCAACAGCAGAGGGTCGGATACGGGGGCGGAGAAAAGAGTGTGAGGGGCTGCTGCTGCCCCTGGGTTGGGTGGTGTCGAGGCCTCGGCGGCCACCTCAACCAGGAGGTCGGCTGCGTCCGACTGAAGGCTGGAAGAAAGCGATTCGAAGTCCAGTCGGTCGAGCGCCGATTCCTGCACTTCGCTGCCGTCCAGGTGCGGCAATTGATCAAGCGACGCAAGGCCCAGGTCGTCTAGGAACTGGCGCGTGGTGGAAAACAAGGCGGGGCGGCCCACCGTTTCACGGTGGCCGATCACCTCGACCCATCCCCGGTCTTCAAGCTGCTTGAGAATCAGCGAGTTGATGGTCACGCCGCGAATGTCTTCCATGTCGCCACGCGTGACCGGCTGGCGGTAGGCGATGATGGCCAGCGTTTCCATGGTGGCACGGGTGTATTTGGGCGGCTTTTCAGGATGCAGCCTGTCGAGGTAGGAGCGCAGCTCGGGGCGGCTCTGAAAACGCCAGCCGCTGGCCACCTGCACCAGCTCGACCCCGCGCCCCGTCCATTCCAGCTGAAGGTCGGCCAACAGGGATTTGAGCGTGTCGGGGGACACTTCCATGTCAAACAGCACGCCCAGCTCCCGCACGGTCAGCGGTTGGGGCGCGCAGATCAATGCGGTCTCAAGGACGCGCTTGGCATCCGCGGTATTCATCGTGTGTGTCTGTCTAAAACCGGCTTGCGGCTCGGTCGGGGTCGATCACCATGCAAATACAACCCGCCGCGACGACCCGGCAAAGGGTGACAGTCAGGGCGGGCATCCGAATCATCGGACTTCAGCAAGGCTCTGGGGACTTCGTGGCCCAGAGCGCTGGAAAGCATCAGGAAGCTGGGGAAAAGGGGGTGCTGCAGTGTCATGCACCCCACCAGAGCCTGCAAACAGGTGTCTTTGGTATCAACCCAGCGATAGGAGATTGTACTGGAGGCCGCTTTGATCCAGTGCACCCATGAAATCGGCCGGCGGCGTGGACTGAAAATCGAGCGTCTGACCCCTGGTAGGGTGCTGCAGACGCAACCGGGTGGCGTGCAGCGCCTGACGGTCCATGCCCCACAAGGCACGCCCGCCGTACAGCGTGTCGCCCACCAGGGGGTGCCCAAGCCAAGCCATGTGCACGCGAATTTGGTGCGTGCGGCCGGTGTGAAGCTTGCAAGCCACCAGGCAGGCCTGGTCAGAGCCTTCCAGTAACGTGAAGGTGGTCTGGGCTGGCTTGCCTGAGGTGCCGTCCTGCAACACCACCGCCATGCGCAGGCGGTTGCGGATATCGCGTCCGATGGGTTGGTCCACGCCCTGCTCCAAAGCCCCGGTCCAACGCCCATGGGCCAGCGCCAGGTATTGCCGGTTCACCTCACGCGCGGCGATGGCCCTCACCAGCGCTTCAACCGCCTGGCGGCTCTTGCCCACCAGCATCAGGCCCGAGGTGTCTTTGTCCAGCCGGTGCACGATACCGGCGCGCGGCAAACTGGCTGCGCCGGCGTGGTGGGCAAGCAGACCGTTGAGCAGGGTGCCGCTCCAGTTGCCTGCGGCGGGGTGCACCACCAGTCCAGCGGGCTTGTTGATCACCAGCAAATCGGCGTCTTCATACACCACGTCGAGCGCCATGGCCTGCGGCACAAAGGCCATGGCCTGCTGGGTGGGACGCAACTCCACCTGCAACAGGTCGCCCGCTGCAATGCGGGCGGCCTGCTTGATCAACGCTGTGCCGCGCCGTTGCACCGCGCCGTCGGCCATGAGCTGCTGCAGGTAGGAGCGCGAAAATTCGGGGATCAGGCGGGCCAAAGCCCGGTCGATGCGCCAGCCATGCATGTCGGTGGGCACCTCGCACAGGCGAATTTCGATCTCTGCCAGTCCTTCGTCGGCCACATAGGCCCCATCCGGCGCATCATCGGGTGCAGACGCGAGCTGCACCCCCGTCGATATAATTTCAGTGGCCAAAACCTGGTTGTTCCGTTGTAAAGGTATGCGAGTGATGCTTCTGTCCAGATTATCTGCTGTGTCACTGCGCCTGATGGGCGCTGTCTTGGTCCTGTCTGGCTGCGCCGGCGGCAAGACGGTGGATCAAACCGCCGGCTGGAGCCCCAACAAACTCTACGCCGAAGCGCGCGACGAGCGGGATGCCGGCAATTTTGAAAAAGCCATCACGCTGTATGAAAAGCTGGAAGGCCGTGCGGCCGGCACACCCCTGGCCCAGCAAGCCCAACTGGACAAAGCCCACACGCATTACAAAGCGGGTGAGCCGGCCCAAGCCCTGGCGACCATTGACCGCTTCATGCGTCTGCACCCCTCCAGCCCGGCGCTTGACTACGCGTTGTACCTCAAGGGCTTGGCCAGCTTCAACGACAACCTGGGTCTGTTTGGATCGCTGTCTCGCCAGGACCTGTCTGAGAGGGACCAGAAAGCGGCCAAAGAATCGTTTGAAGCCTTCCGCGATCTGGTGACGCGCTTCCCCGACTCCCGCTACACCCCGGACGCGCGCTCGCGCATGACCTACATCGTCAACTCGCTGGCGCAGTATGAGGTGCACGTAGCCCGCTATTACCACAGCCGTGGCGCCTATCTGGCGGCCATTGGCCGCGCCCAGACCGCCCTGGTGGACTACACCGATGCGCCCGCGCTGGAAGAGGCTTTGTACATTTTGGTCCAGTCTTACGAGGCGCTGGGCTTGACGCAGTTGCGCGACGACGCCCGCCGGGTCATGCTGGCCAGCTACCCCAGCAGCGAATACCTGAGCAAGGGTTTCAAGGGTTCGAACGATCCTTGGTGGAAAGTCTGGTAAACCCATCCGGTTAGGCGCCTGCTCGGCAGAAGGCATTGGAGCGAAACGGGTAGGGAAAGAGCCCCATTTGGCCCTGCTTTTGAGGACTTTAGCTGTTGCCACAGTGGGAAAAACAGGGGCGAGGTGGGACTTTTCTCCGTCCGTTGCACCCGATGCGCTTCTGCCGCGCGGGCCCTTAGGCCGTCAGCCGGGCGCCAGCGCAACAGGCGTCTTTGAAGCCAGTGTATTTAAGGCCAACACCATGTCGGCCTCGTCCACGAGACGCGGCATGGGCGGCAAGGCCGCCAACAGCTGGTGGCCATAAGACCGCGTGACCAGGCGGCGGTCTGCAATTACCAAAACACCCCTGTCCGTCTCCGACCGAATCAAACGGCCGGCACCTTGCTTGAGCGCCATCGCCGCTTCAGGCAGGTAGCAGCCGGCGAACGCACCCTGCCCCGCCGCCTCCAGCTGGCGCGCCCTGGCTTCGATCAGCGGATCGTCGGGTGATGGAAAAGGCAACTTGTCGATCACCAGCAGCTGCAGCACGTCCCCCGCCAGATCCACGCCCTCCCAAAATGAGGCCGAGGCCACCAAAATAGCGCCCGCAAGGTCGGTCTTCGGGGCGCCGGCGGCGCGAAAGCGGGCCAGCAGCAACCTTTTGGACATATGGCCTTGGCCCAGTACCGACAGTGGCGCACAGCGCCCCTCGGCCACCAGCGTGTTGAGCTGTTCAGTCATGCGGCGTGCTGCGCGCAAGGTGGTGGTCAGCACCAGCGTGCGCCCACCCAACACCGAAGCCCAGCGCGCCACGGCCTCGGCCAGCACCGGCGTGTGGGCGGCATCGGCGGGCTCAGGCAGGTCATGGGGGATGTACAGGGCGGCCTGAGCGGTGCGGTCAAACGGGCTGGGTACTCGCAGGGTGCGCACGCGGGCCACGGCATCCAGGCCCAGGCGCTGGGTGAACCAGCTCAAGGCATCGTCATGTCCCAGCGTGGCCGAGGTAAACACCCAGCTGCGGCCGTCGACCGCCTCACCAAGCAGGTCGCGAAAAAGGGCGGCGCTGTCCAGCGGCGCCGCCACCAAGCGCCACGCCACAGCTTGGGCATGCCCGCCACCCCATTCCAACCAGCGAACCAGGCCACCCGGTGTGGCCGACGCACCGACTTGCGTGAACCGGCCCCACACAGCTTGCGTGCGCAACACCCGCTCGTGCAAATGGCCCAGCTCGGCTGCGGCGTCACAGGTGAGCGCCAGCGCGTTTTGAACGCCCGACAGGGCGCGTGCCACGCCAGCCACTGCCAAGCACCAGGCGCTGGCCTCCAGCCCTTCGGGCCCGAGTTGCGCCCATCGGCTGCGCTGCCCGGCACCCAGCGTGCCACGCAGCAACTGAGACACCAAACGGGCTGCGTGCTCAAGCTCCAGCGCCAGATGGCTCCAGGGCCGCATGCCGCGCGCCCATTGAGAGCCCAGGCTCGACACCTCGCAGGCCAGCTCGCGCAGCACGCTGGATCCTATCGATTGGCCCACAAACTGAATGCCTGCATCGTTCAGCTGGTGCGCCTCGTCAAAAACCACCACCTCGGCGCGGGGCAACAGGCTGCCCTTGCCAGCCTCGCGCACGTCCTGGTCAGCAAAAAAAAGGTGGTGGTTGATCACCACCCAGTCGGCCTGCTGCGCTTCGTGGCGCGCCTGGTTCACATGGCACAGCGCGAGCCGTGGGCAGGCGCCGCCCAAGCAATTGTCGCGGGTCGAACCAACCAGCCCGCGCAGAGGCGAGGCATCGTCCAGACCCGGTAGCTCGGCCAGATCACCGCTAACCGATGCCATGGCCCACCGCTGAATCTGCTCCAACCCTGCGGTCAGAGCCGGATCACGCAGCCCCACGCCCGCACCGCTTCTGGCTTGTTCCAGGCGCTGCACACACACATAGCTGGCACGCCCCTTGAGCAAAGCCGCCCGCACAGGCACGCCCAGCGCCCGACTCACAGCGGGGATGTCGCGCGAAAAAAGTTGGTCTTGCAGCGCTTGGGTCGCGGTGGACAGCAGCGCGCGCCGACCACTGAGCAACACCGGCACCAAATACGCGAAGGTTTTACCCACCCCCGTGCCTGCTTCGACCACCAGGCGCTCACCGGCTTGCACCGCGCGGGCCACGGCGCTTGCCATGTCCAACTGGGCCATACGCGGACGCAGACTCCCCGCGCTGCGCGCAAGCGGACCATCCACGGCAAAGGCCGCCGCCACATCCCGTTCCAATGCCGTCACACAACCTCCGCAGAGTGCACCGAACCGCGCTGCGCCCGACAAGCCGACCCGGCCAGCCGAGCGGGCCCATTGCAGCAGCGCGGTCGCCAAAATTTTGATCATAGCTGCCGGGAGTATGTAGGCTTAAGTGGTTACCATCAAATCCATTGTTGGCATGCTGCTCAAGTTGCTCGCAGGGACTCACCCAGAGCGATGGCACACCCTGGCACCGTCAGGGTAGGGGTGCTCACCTCACTACTGCAAAATCCTGTTATGTCAAAAGGCTACCGCATTCAGGCATCGACCGGCATCCACCGCGGCGATCGCGACTACCAGCAAGACCAGGTTTGCTTGCTTCACCACCCGCGCAACCCTGGCTGCTTGCTCGCGGTGGTGGCCGACGGCATGGGCGGACGCAGCGGTGGACGCAAAGCGTCTGACCAAGTGATGCTCACGGCTCGCCAGCTGTTTGAGCGTTACGACCCAGACACGGACGATGCCTCGGCGCTGTTGCGTCAAATCGTCGAAGAGTCGCACTTGGTGATCAAGCTCACAGCGGTATCCGCCGAACAAGAGCCGCACAGCACCATCGCGGCATTTCTCATCAATCCCGGCGGCGACAGCCACTGGGTGCACGCGGGCGACTCGCGCATCTACCACTTCCGAAACGGAAAAATGCTGTTTCGTACCATGGACCATTCCTATGTGCAAACCCTGGTCAACCAGGGCGAAATCAGCGAGGAAGAAGCCCTGGATCACCCCCATTCGAACATTCTCATGGGCTGTCTGGGCACCGACAACGACCCGCCGGTGGACATCCATGTGGTGCCCCAATTGATCCCGGGCGACGCGATCATGTCGTGCAGCGACGGAGTGTGGCATTACTTCACGCCCGAAGAACTGTCCAACACCGTGGCCATGCTGTCACCCCGCGAGGCCTGCGAATTCCTGATTCAAAAGGCACGCTCGCGCTCCAAGGGCATGGGCGACAACCTGTCGCTCACCATTGTCAAGGTCGAGCCCCTGACCTGACCTGACCTGACCGAGTCCGGGCGTGGGCACACCAGACAACGCGGTCGTTGCGTTGCGCCAATCAGGTCAGGCCGGTATCGACCGTGCGGTGTTCCAGGGCCAAAAATTCGGCCGACTGCATCTCACCCAAACGGGAGACTGTGCGGGGGAACTCGTGGGACATGGGACCCTCGACGTAGAGCAGGTCGGGCGCCACAGCGGCTGACATCACCAGCTTCACGCGGCGGTCGTACAACACGTCGATCAGCCAGGTGAACCGCCGGGCCTCAGAAGCTTGACGCACCTGCATTTGCGGCACATTCGACAACAGGACTGTGTGGAATTGGGACGCAATTTCGAGGTAGTCGTTTTGCGAACGCGGCCCGCCACACAAGGTGCGAAAGTCAAACCAGATCACGCCACCCGCGCGCCGCAAGGCACGGATCTGCCGCGATTCGATCTGCATCACGGGATCCTGGTCACCCATTTCCACGAGCTGTTCAAAGCTCTTTTCCATGGCGGCGTCTGCCTGGGCCCCCAGCGGGCAACGGTACAGATCAATCAGCGCCAGCGTGCGCTGGCGGTAGTCGGTACCGTTGTCCACGTTGATCACCTCCAACTTTTGCTTGAGGAGTTCAATCGCGGGCAAGATACGGTCTCGGTGTAGCCCATTGGGGTACAAGCCGTCGGGGTGGAAGTTGGACGTGGTGACGAAGCCCACACCTGCCTTGAACAGCGCGTCGAGCAAGCGGTGCAGGATCATGGCGTCGGTCACGTCCGCCACATGAAATTCATCAAAGCAGATCAGCTTGTAGCGCTTGGCCATGCGCAAACCCAACTCGTCCAGCGGGTTCACTGTGCCCTGCAACTCGCGCAGTTCGCGGTGCACCTCGCGCATGAATTCGTGAAAGTGCAGCCGGGTTTTGCGTTTGATGGGCACCGCATTGAAGAAGCAATCCATCAAAAAACTTTTGCCCCGCCCTACCCCACCAAACATGTAGACGCCACGCGGGATCTCGGGCTTGACGAACATCTTCTTCAGCGCGTTCGAGCGCTTTTGCTTGTAGTTCGTCCATTCGGTGGCACACCGTTCCAGCGCATCAATGGCGCGCTGCTGAGCCGGATCGGTGGCGTATCCGCGCTCCAGCAGCGCGGCCTCGTAAGTGGCCTTGACGGACATATCAACCTGTTCACATGGTATTTCGGGGAAGCATGCCACACAAGCAAAAACCCCGCGGTACCGGGTTCACCGGGCCGCAGGGTTTGCCGCCAACAGGGCGGTGGCCGCTGGCCGCGCCGCAGCGCGACACGGATCAGAAATTCAGCGTGCGCTTGTCTACTGCGAGTGCAGCTTCCTTGGTCGCTTCCGACAAAGAAGGGTGCGCGTGGCAGATACGGGCGATGTCTTCGGCCGAGGCCTTGAACTCCATCGCCACCACAGCTTCAGCAATCAGCTCTGAAGCCATGGGACCCACGATGTGCACGCCCAGGATCTCGTCGGTGGTTGCATCGGCCAGGAACTTGACCATGCCGGTCGTGTCGCCCAGCGCGCGCGCGCGGCCGTTCGCCAGGAACGGGAACGTGCCCGCCTTGTAGGCCACACCATCGGCCTTGAGCTGCTGTTCGGTGCGACCGACCCAAGCAATTTCGGGACTGGTGTAAATCACCCAGGGAATGGTGTTGAAGTTCACATGGCCGTGTTGGCCGGCGATCCGCTCGGCCACCGCTACGCCCTCTTCTTCCGCCTTGTGCGCCAGCATGGGGCCACGCACCACGTCACCCACCGCCCACACGCCCGGCAGGCTGGTCTTGCAATCGGCGTCGACCATGATGGCGCCGCGCTCGTCGAGCTGCAGACCCACACCTTCGGCGTTGAGGCCAATGGTGTTGGGCACCCGACCGATGGAGACGATCAGCTTGTCGGCATCGAGCTTGAGGGCTTCGCCCTTGGCGTTGGTGTAGGCCACACTCACACCCTTTTTGGTGGTCTTGATGTCGCCCACCTTCACGCCCAATTCGATCTTCAGGCCCTGCTTGTCAAAAGCCTTTTTGGCTTCCTTTGCGATCTGCTCGTCCACCGCGCCCAGGAACGTGGGCAAGCCTTCCAGAATGGTGACGTCGGAACCCAGACGGCGCCAAACCGACCCCATTTCCAAGCCGATCACGCCAGAGCCGATGAGCACCATCTTTTTAGGTACGGCACCGATACGCAGCGCGCCGTCGTTGGACAGCACGGTTTCTTCATCAAACGGCACACCAGCCAGCGCACGTGCGTTGGAACCGGTGGCCACAATGATCTGCTTACCGGTCAGCACCTCTTCTTTGGCACCCGTGACTTGAATCTCGTATCCACCGTCGACCGCCTTCACGAACGAGCCGCGACCGTGGAAGAAGGTCACCTTGTTCTTCTTCAAAAGGTACTGGATACCGTCGTTGTTCTGCTTCACCACCGCGTCTTTGCGGCCCACCATCTTGGCCACATCCATCTTCACCGTACCGGTGCTGATGCCGTGTTCGGCAAAGTGGTGGTTGGCGTGGTCAAAGTGTTCGCTGGACTGCAGCAGCGCCTTGGACGGAATGCAGCCGACGTTGGTACAGGTGCCACCCAATGCGGGGCCGCCAGCGGCATTTTTCCACTCGTCGATACAGGCCACCTTGAAGCCCAGCTGGGCTGCGCGGATGGCAGCGATGTAACCGCCAGGACCGCCACCGATGACGATCACATCAAAAGATTGAGACATGTTGAAACTCTCGTGTTGCTGCACGCCTCACTCGGCGGGCACAAAAATCCATAGCAGGACGTAGAGCACCAGGCCCATACCTCCCGCGAAAAACAGCACGGCCATCAGCAGGCGCCAGATCCAGGCGTCGACACCGGTGGCGGCGGCCACGCCACCGCACACACCGGCGATCCATTTGTCCGTGCTCGATCGGCGCAGGCTGTTGAGCGACTGCGCCAGCTTGGGTGGCACCATAGGCTCCACATTGGTCCCCAGCAGCCGGACCTTTGCCCGTTCGAACTCGTCCGCCGTCAGGCTGCCGCGCTCACGCAGCTGCTCCAGCTTCAACAGTTCGTCTGCCAGTGACATGGTGTAACCCCTCGTGGTTTCAGATGTCGAACAACAGGCGCGCAGGATCTTCCAGCGCCTCCTTCATCGCCACCAGACCCAGCACGGCTTCGCGGCCGTCGATGATACGGTGGTCGTAAGACATGGCGAAATAGTTCATGGGACGCACCACCACCTGACCGTTTTCCACCATGGCGCGGTCTTTCGTGGCGTGCACGCCCAGAATGGCCGACTGCGGCGGGTTGATGATGGGGGTGGACATCATGGAGCCGAACGTGCCGCCGTTGGAAATCGAGAACGTGCCGCCGGTCATGTCGTCCATGCTCAGCTTGCCTTCTTTGGCTTTTTGGCCAAATTCGGCAATTTTCTTCTCGATGTCGGCGAAGCTCATCTGGTCGGCGTTGCGCAAGATGGGCACCACCAAGCCGCGGGGTGAACCGACAGCAATACCAATGTCGAAATAGCCGTGATAGACGATGTCGTTGCCATCCACCGATGCGTTCAGCACCGGGAACTTCTTGAGCGCATGCACAGCCGCCTTCACAAAGAAGCTCATGAAACCCAGCTTCACGCCGTGTTCCTTCTCAAAACGCTCCTGCATGCGCTTGCGCATGTCCATGACTGGGGCCATGTTGATTTCGTTGAACGTGGTCAGGATGGCGTTGGTCGACTGCGACTGCAGCAGACGCTCGGCCACACGGGCACGCAGACGCGTCATAGGCACGCGCTCTTCGGGGCGGTCGCCCAGGTCAGGTGCCACGGTGGCCACCTGCGGCAGCACCCTGGTCGGTGCTCCAGTGGGAATGGCCACCGATGCAGCCACGGCAGCCTTGGGTGCGGCAGCAGCGGCCAGCACGTCACCTTTGGTCACGCGGCCGTCTTTGCCGGTGCCAGGCACCGAGCCAGGGGCCATGCCACCGTCGGCCATGAGCTTGGCAGCGGCGGGCATGGCCACGCCAGCTTTGGACTGCGATGCAGCCGCTGCGGCAGCGGTCGGGGCTGCCGCCACAGGGGCTGCAGCCACGGCAGCGGGTGCGGCCGCAGCTGGCGCAGCGGCGCCAGCCACTGCGGCGGTGTCAATACGGGCGATCAGCTGCTCGGCGGCCACGGTGGCACCATCGCCTTGCAAAATTTCAACCAGCACACCGCTGGACGGTGCGGGACATTCCAGCACAACCTTGTCGGTCTCGATTTCGATCAGTGTCTCATCGGCGGTGACCGCGTCACCGACCTTCTTTTTCCACTGCAGCAGGGTGGCTTCGGCCACGGACTCAGACAGCTGAGGGACTTTGACTTCTACGATTGCCATTTGTATTACCTGTTCTTTGCGTTGGGTGTTCGGCGTTGGTGGATGGGGCGCATGAACATGTGTGCTCAGCGCCCGGCCCGCAACGGCCACCGTCGGTTATTTGGTGAGGATGAAGCCCTTGAGCTTGGAGAAAGCAGCCTCGATCAGGGTCTTCTGCTGCTCCTGGTGCAGGTGCGCGTACCCCACCGCAGGCGACGCCGAAGCGGCGCGACCGGCGTAACCCAGCTTCTGACCGTCGAGCATGTTCTCGTGGATGTAGTGCTGCACAAAGAACCAGGCGCCCTGGTTTTGCGGCTCGTCCTGGCACCACACGATGTCGGTGGCGTTGGGGTACTTGCGCACCTCAGCGCCAAACACCTTGTGCGGGAACGGATACAGCTGTTCGACACGGATGATGGCCACGTCGTCAGCGCCCTTTTCTTCGCGCTTCTTCACCAGGTCGTAGTACACCTTGCCCGAGCAGCAGATGATGCGCTTGACCTTGTCGGCACCCTTCACCACGGCGGCATTGTTTTCCGGAATCACGGTCTGGAAGCTGCCCTTGGTGAACTCGGACAGCGGCGAGGTCGCGTCCTTGTTGCGCAACAGCGACTTGGGAGTGAAGATGATCAGCGGCTTGCGCAGGTTGCGCACCATCTGGCGGCGCAAGATGTGGAAGATCTGGCTGGCCGTGGTCGGCTGCACGATCTGCATGTTGGTGTCAGCCGCCAACTGCATAAAACGCTCCAGACGCGCCGAGCTGTGCTCTGGCCCCTGGCCTTCGTAGCCGTGCGGCAGCATCAGCGTGATGCCATTCACACGGCCCCACTTCACCTCGCCCGACGCAATGAACTGGTCGATCACTACCTGGGCGCCGTTGGCGAAATCGCCAAACTGGGCTTCCCAGATCACCAGGGTGCTGGGGTCGTTGGACGCATAGCCGTACTCAAAGCCCAGCACCGCCTCTTCCGAGAGGATGGAGTCGATGACGACAAACGGAGCCTGGTTGTCGGCCACATTTTCCAGCGGCGTGTAGGTGCCGGTGTCCCACTTCTCACGGTTCTGGTCGTGAATCACCGCATGGCGGTGCGTAAAGGTACCGCGGCCGCAGTCTTCACCCGACAAGCGCACCGGGAATCCACTGGCCACCAGCGAGGCAAACGCCATGTGCTCGCCCATGCCCCAGTCCACCGGAATGTCGCCACGGCCCATGGCCGCACGGTCGGCATACACCTTCTTCACCAACTGGTGCGGGGTCACGCTCTCGGGGATGGTGGTCAGGCGCTCGGCCAGTCGCTTCCACTCGGCCATCGGAATGGCGGTGTCGCCGGCATCGGTCCACTTCTTGCCCAGAAAGGGCGACCAGTCCACAGCGAATTTGCTCTTGAAGTTGGTCAGCACCGGGTCTACCGTGTGGCGCCCGGCATCCAGCGCGGCACGGTAGGACTTGGACATCTCTTCGCCCAGCGTCTCACCTAAACCTTGCGCGGCCAATTTGTCGGCATACAGCTTGCGGGTGCCCGGGTGGGCGCTGATCTTGCGGTACATCAGCGGCTGGGTCAGGCTGGGGGTGTCCTGCTCGTTGTGGCCGAGTTTGCGGAAGCAGATGATGTCGAGCACCACATCTTTGCGGAACGTCATGCGGTACTCCAGCGCCAGCTGGGTGGCCAGCACCACAGCTTCTGGGTCGTCACCGTTGACGTGCAGCACAGGCGACTCGACGCCCTTGACGATGTCGGTGCAATACAGCGTGGAACGCAAATCGCGCGGGTCGGAGGTCGTGAAACCGATCTGGTTGTTGATGATCAGGTGCACCGTGCCGCCGGTGGAGTAACCGCGCGTCTGAGCCAGCGCCAGCGTTTCCTGGTTCACGCCCTGGCCGGCAAAAGCCGCGTCACCGTGCACCAGCACGGGAAGCACTTGTTTGCCGTGCGGATCTTCGCGGCGGTCCATGCGAGCGCGCACCGAGCCTTCAACCACCGGGTTAACAATTTCCAGGTGGGAGGGGTTGAATGCCAGCGACAAGTGCACCGGGCCGCCAGTCGTGGACACATCAGAGCTGAAACCCTGGTGGTACTTGACGTCACCAGCAGGCAGATCTTCTGGAGCCGTGTGGTCGAACTCGGCGAACAAATCCTTGGGCATCTTGCCCAGGGTGTTCACCAGCACGTTCAGGCGGCCACGGTGTGCCATGCCGATCACGATCTCTTGGACGCCCTGACTGCCTGCGAGCTGAATCAGCTCATCCATAGCGGCAATGAAGCTCTCGCCGCCTTCCAGCGAGAAGCGCTTCTGGCCCACATATTTGGTGTGCAGAAAGCGCTCAAGTCCTTCGGCTGCGGTCAGGCGACCAAGAATATGCTTCTTCTTGTCGGCATTGAAGGCCGGCTTGCTGCGAATCGATTCCAGCTTTTCCTGCCACCAGCGCTTTTGCGCCTGGTCGCTGATGTACATGTACTCGGCGCCAATGCTGCTGCAATAAGTTTCGCGCAGCGCATTCAACAGGTCGCGCAAGGACATGACTTCCTTGCCGAAAAACGTGTTGCTGGTGTTGAACACGGTTTCGAAATCGGCGTCGGTAAAACCATAAAACGCCGGATCGAGTTCGGGGATATGGTCACGCTCGGTGCGCTTGAGCGGGTCCAAGTCGGCCCAGCGAGCGCCTACGTTGCGATAGGCCGCAATCAACTGCTGGACAGCGACGCGCTTGCGACCCAAGTCAGAGTCGGCGCCAGCCGCAATGACAACCTTGGTACCGCCTTGTTTGGCGCGCTCTGCAAATGCGTTGATAACAGGCTGGTGGGGCACATCGCGGGCATCGCTGCCGTCGACGGCTGGCACGTGCTGAAGGGCGTCGAAATAGGAACGCCAGGTTTCAGACACGCTACCCGGGTTTTCCAGGTAGTTTTCGTACATCTCTTCTACGTACGGCGCGTTGCCGCCGAAGAGGTACGAGTTGCCTTTGTAGGCAACGTAGACGTTGCCCCCGTTTGCTTGGGAATCGCTCATAAATCCGCTGACCTCCGTTTCCCTACAGGAAACATTAGCTGGTAAAAAAAACCTCCCGCGACACGGCTGAACCGATTGGCGGATGCGACAGTGGCTGTGGAAGGACCTAACTGCAAACCAAGATTGTGCCACCTTGGGCAAATTTCAGGTAAAAAACCATCCAGAGCTGCAAAGTGCGAGCCGAAATTGGAGACATGTGTTGCACCTTCGCCAAGCGACAGCTTGGCGTCAGCGAGATGCTGGCAAGGCCAGTTATGCGGGAGATGTGAGCCTTGCGAACAGGCGGTGAACACCGCACGTGCCCGGGTCGACCGAACGCGATGTCGACGCCACTGCGCCAGTGGGTCGACGGCTGGTCAGACGGTCAGGAGACGACGCGGGGAGACAAGCGCTCAGAGGCAGGGACGGCGCTGGGCTCGTCCATTTCTATCGCGATCTGGGTGCACACGGTACGGCACAGTGTCACGGCCTTTTCGCTCTGAACCCGGTAAATCACCTGGGTGCCATCTTTCCGTTTGGCCAGCACGCCCGCCCGGTACAACAGGTTCAGGTGCTGAGACAGGTTGGGCTGTGTGGTGTCGATTTCTTGCAGCAGCTGCGACACAGATTTCTCCTTGTCGCACAGCGCGCTCAAGATACGCAAGCGCATGGGTGTGGCCAGCACACCGAACAACTCGGCGGCCAACTCAAACACACGAACCTTTTCCACGTTTGCATCGGATTCGATCATCTGTTCCATGGCGTCCGTCACCTTTGTCTATATAAGCATGAATCATACTTACAAAACCTGACGATGCCCACGTGTTTTTGTCGGACTTTACGGCACAGCACAAACACAACGCCTTTGCCTCAACACAAAGTACAAAAGGCTCGGCAGGCTGCGCCCGGCAACCGGGCGATCAACCGCCGAACCTTCCGGGGCGCTCAGCCTTTCAGGCCAACAAATGCTTGATCTGCTGCAGCGCGGCCGGATCGTCCATGGTGGTCAGGTCGCCGGCATCGCGGCCTTCGCACACGGCCTGAATGGCCCGGCGCAGCAGTTTTCCGCTGCGGGTCTTGGGCAGCACGCTCACAAAGCGCACCCGGGCTGGGCGCGCCACGGCGCCCAGTTGCTCGTCCACCAATTTCATGACCTCGCCCTCCAGCTTCAGGCGGGAGGCGTCGTCGGTCAGCGAAGATGCATCTTTCACCACGGCAAAGGCCATGGCCACCTGGCCCTTGAGCTGGTCGGCCACGCCCACCACCGCCACCTCGGCAATGCGCGGGTGGCTGGAAATGCTCTCTTCAATCTCGCGGGTGCCCAAACGGTGGCCGGCCACGTTGATCACGTCATCGGTTCGGCCCAGAATAAAATAATAGCCGTCTTCATCGCGAATACCCCAGTCAAAGGTGCTGTACACCACCTTGCCAGGCACGCTGGACCAGTAGGTTTTGACAAACCGCGCGTCGTCACCCCAGATGGTCTGCATGCAACCGGGTGGCAGCGGTCCTTCAACAGCGACCACACCTTTCTGGTTGCCACCGTGAAGTTCTTCACCCGTCTGGTCGTCCAGCAACTTCACGTCGTAGCCGTACACCGCTTTGCCCGGCGAGCCGAACTTGCTGTCGGCTTTTTCAACACCGTTGCAGATGGCCAAAATAGGCCAACCGGTTTCGGTCTGCCAGTAGTTGTCGACAATGGGTTTGCCCAATTCGTCCGAAATCCACTTGGCGGTGGTTTCGTCCAGCGGCTCGCCGGCCAGGAACAGGGCTTTGAGGCTGGAGAGGTCGTATTTCTTGATGAACGAGGAGTCGTATTTTTTGAGCACACGCACGGCAGTGGGTGCGCTGAACATGACGGTGACCTTGTACTTTTCGACCAGTTGCCACCAGATGCCGGCATCGGGCCGGATCGGCAGACCCTCGTACATGATGGTGGCCATGCCACCGATCAGCGGGCCGTAAATGATGTAGCTGTGGCCGACCACCCAGCCAATGTCGCTGGTGGAGAAGTAGGTTTCGCCGGGCTCACCCATGTAAATGTGTTTCATGGACGCAGCCAGCGCCACGGTGTAGCCGCCGGTGTCGCGCTGCACGCCCTTGGGCTTGCCCGTGGTGCCGCTGGTGTAGAGCGTGTAGCTCGGGTGGGTTGCGTCCACCCACTCGCAGGGCACAACAGTGTCCATGTGCTGGGCGCGCGAGGCGCTGTAGTCCACATCCCGGCCTTCCACCACATTGAACGCAGCCAGCCCCCGGTTGACCATCACCACTTTGGCCGGCTTGTGTGCGGAGAGCTTGATCGCTTCGTCCAGCAGGGGCTTGTATTCCACCACCTTGCCGCCGCGCGAGCCAGCATCGGCGCTGACGATGGCGACGGGTGAAGCATCTTCGATGCGGCTGGCAAGCGAATGACTGGCAAAACCACCAAACACCACCGAGTGAATGGCCCCAATGCGCACGCAGGCCAGCATGGCAAAAGCAGCTTCGGGAATCATGGGCATGTAAATCAGGACGCGGTCGCCTTTCTTCACGCCTTGGTCCATGAGGATGGCTGCCATGCGCTGTACTTCGGCGTGCAGTTCGCGGAAGCTGTAGATCTTCTCCACGTCGGTTTCGGTGGACACGAAGATCAGCGCGTTCTGGTCGGCCCGGTCTTTCAGGTGGCGATCTACCGCGTTGTGGCACAGGTTGGTCAAGCCACCTTCAAACCAGCGCGCGAAGGGGGGATTGTCGTAATTGCAAACCCGGTCAAACGGCTTGTGCCAGTCCACCAGCTGGGCCTGCTCGCCCCAGAAAGCGTCGCGGTCCTCGATCGAACGGCGGTGAAATTCGGCATAGCCTTGGGGATTGCTCATGAGAGTCTCCTGCTTGGTGGTGTTTTACGACAGCTGACATCAGCCACCCGGACCATCCCCGGCGGCTCAAACTGAATTCATAATTATGGATGGCAGACTTGCGAGAGTCTGACATCCCACCTAAGCAGTCAACCCCAAACACCGAAGGCCGCGACATCCAAGACCTGCGGGAGGACACAAATCACCTTGTGCCGTCGGCGCCAAAAGCCAAGACGCCAGCAGCACCTTTAAAGCCGGCAACTGGCGCCCCTGTCGGTTTACTTGATCAACGCATGCACGTCCCGAAACACGGGGTTGTCGGCCGACCTCAGCCATTCAAAAGCCACCATTTCGGTGGTTACCAGCTCGGCGCCCGCTCCGGCCAGGCGGTCAAAAGCGGCATCGCGGTTGCGCTCGGTGCGCGAGCCGCAGGCGTCGGTGACGACCCACACGTCGAGTTCTTGCTCAATCAGTTCCAGCGCTGTCTGGAGCAAACACACATGGGCTTCGCAACCCGCCAATACGATGGTGGCCCGCTCGGGCGCAGATGCGACAGGCTTCTGCAGATGCTTGGGCAGACTGCGTGCGTTGCCACCGGCAGGGCGCGCAGGTGGACGAAGCCAGTCCACCAGACCGTCAGACACTGCGCTGAAATGCATTTTGGACAAGGTCTTCTGGCATAAACCACGCAGCTCAGGCGGGTTGGGACCCAGCTTTTCCGGGTTTTGCTCGGTACCCCAGACCGGCACCTCCAGCAACTGCGCCATGCGGGCAAGCCGCACCGCGTTGGCCAGCACCTGGGGACCTTCAAAAATCGCGGGCATCAAGCGGGACTGGTAATCAACCAGCAACAGCTGAGAATCTGTGGCGTTTAGCAGCATGGCAATCTTTCTTCAAATCAAACGAAACAGCGCTAATTTTCGCAGTTCGGCGCACCTGCGGCCCAAGAGCGGCCAACGTCCGGGCTGTTCGCTGCGGGTGACGGCCCTGCAGGCATGCCACGGAGCGTGTAAACCACGTTCGTTTGCAAGCCACGCGACGCAAGACCACCCGAAGGTACGCCAGCAGACAAGGACCAAGTCACGGCCCGCACCCACCAGGCCCAACAGCTCCAACCCGGGTTGCGCTACCCCGTTGGTCCGCCAGAAGATCGGAAGACTTGCGGTAAATGTCATGCAAATCAACATGTTGCGAACTTTCTCTCGCTTGACTTGTGTGAAAAACACCGATAACCTGAAAGTATGAAAAGTTGGATTTTTATACTTTTGTTGAGTTGCGCTGCGGTGTCGCATGCCGCGCCCGCCGACGCAACTTTTGACGACATGGATACGCTGCTCGCTGAAAAAGGCTTGATGAGCCGTTTGGGCGGTCACATCCAGCAGGCACGGGAATCGGTTGGCGAGCGTGCCTCCAGCCTGGTGGTCAACGCGATGGGATTCCTGGGCGTTCCTTACAAATATGGCGGCAACAGCGCAGAAACAGGTTTTGACTGCAGTGGTTTTGTGCGGGCTGTATTTGAGCAGTCGGTGGGCAAAGTGCTGCCCCGCAGAGCCCACGAGCAAGCTGCGAGCACAGAGGAGATTGACCGCAGCGAATTGAAGCCAGGCGACTTGGTGTTTTTCAACACCATGAAACGGGCGTTCAGCCACGTGGGCATTTATGTAGGGGATGGCAAATTCATTCATTCCCCACGCTCGGGCGCTCATGTCCGGGTCGAGGACATGCGCATTGCCTACTGGCAAACCCGGTTCAACGGCGCTCGGCGGGTGGCATTGCCCGCGAATGCAGAAAGCACGCAAGCCACGAGGCGCTGAGGCGACCGAGCTTGAAGTTGAGGCAACAAAAAAGCCGGGCACGCCCGGTTTTTTGTTGCCTGTCCGGAGCGCGGCGCTTGCTACAGAAAAACAGGGCAAATTCGAACGCCACATGGGGCAGCTGAATAGGGAGCTGGCATTCGGACAGCATCGCCGGGCTGCATGGAGAGTGCACCGGCCTGGTGGCTCCGCTCAAGTGCAAGTGCAAGTGCGTGCAGCCGATGGCGTCGCAACGGGCGCCAACAGGCACACGCGCTGAACTCCAATCGCTGCACACACGCGGTGACCAATTCGGTCTGGTCTGACGAGCAGATGCTGCTCAGCGCAACGCAGTGGGTCGTGCCAGCGATGGACTTCAGCGGTGGCGGCTGGTGGATCAGGACCGACACCGGCTTTCCCATGCGAGGGGTGCACCCGGTGGACTTGGCGCTCGCGAACACGCCGGCGATCGCGCTGGCTCCCTGGCACTGCGTGTTGACCGATGCGGGCTTTGGGGTCACGGCGCTGCGCGAAGGAATCCGCGTGTTGGGCTTGAACGACGCGGGGGGCTTGAACGACGCGGGGGGCGTGTCAGGCCCGGTGGCGGTGTGGCCCCCGGGGCACGAGCCGCTGGCGAGCGGGCGTGGCGTGGTGCCCGCGCTGCCGCGGGAATGGCTTCTTATGAAGTGGCCAGAAGGCCACAAGGAGCCGATGAAGTCCTGGCGGCCCACGCTGCTGGGGCAGGACGCGGCGCTGACGCGCAGGGTGTTTGAAACCAAGATGCGCTGGCGTATCGAGCGCATCAAGTCTCGCGTCAGCCCAGCGCACGCCCAATCCCGCCGTTCATCACGAACTTGCGATTGCGCATCGCTGCCGCCTTGCTCAAGACGCTGCCCCGATGTCGGTGTGGCCTGCGCGCAAACGCCAAACTTCCTTTATGGCGCAACAAAACGAGCGGCATCACCACTCTTCAGCGCTGATGAGGCCCTCGCGGATCGCCAGGCGAACCAGCGCGGGCACGTCGGCCACATCGAGTTTCGTCATCAGCCGGCTGCGGTAGGAGTCGATCGTTTTGGGCGACAGGTGCAGCAGCTCGCCGATGGCCACGCTGGAGCGCCCCCGCACCACCAGCGCGATGATCTGTCGCTCGCGTGCCGAGAGCTGCGCCAAGCCCCCTGCGGCCTCTGCCTGCAAACGGCCCTGTGTGGCCAGCTCTTGCACCCCCGGGCCCAGGTGGCGCGCAGCGCGGCCCACGCCGGCCACCGCAGCCAGCACCTCCGCCGCCGGAGACCCCTTGAGCACATAGCCTACCGCCCCCAGGCGCAAGGCCTCGGCCACATGTAGCGGCTGGCTGGACATGGTGAGCACGATCGTGCGCACGGCGCTGTTGCGCTTGTCCAGTTGCTCTAGCAACTCCAGGCCCGAGCGCTCGCCCAGATGCAGGTCCAGCAGCAACACACTGGGCGCCAAGCGCTGTATGTCGGCCAGTGCGGTGGTGATGTCGGCCGACTCACCCACCACCCGGTGTCCACCGTGCTCCAGCACCGCGCGCAAGCCATCGCGCATGAGCGCATGGTCGTCCACGATGTAGATGTCGCTCATGGCGCCACCTCCAGCGTCAATGCCACCACCGTGCCGCCGTAAGCACCGCGCTCAATGGCCAGCCGTGCGCCCATGGCGGCTGCCCGCTCCCGCATGCCCAACATGCCCAGGTGCCCCGGGCGCCCTTGCAGGTCGGCAGGCTCCAGGCCCACACCGTCGTCTTCAATGCGCAAGCTCAGGTGGCCAGGTTCACCGTCCAGCGACACCCGGATGCAGCTGCCCTGGGCATGCCGAACTGCATTGCCAATGGCTTCGCGGGCGATCATGAAGCTGGCGTATTCCACCGCGTCGGGCCAGCGCAGGCCACGCACCGCCGCCCCGAGCTCCAGGGCCACGTGCAAACCCATATCTTGCGCGGGGGACAGGCGCAGTTCGTTGTCCAGCGCGGCGGCAAGGCCCTGGTCTTCCAGCAGCGGGGGCCGCATGTCACGCAACACGTGGCGCACCTCGGCAATGGCGCCGTCCAGCAAGGCAGACACCTGCGCCAAGGGATCGCGCGCCGGGGTTGCTGGGTCGGCCGCAGCGGCCTGGGCCATGGCCACGTCCAGGTACAACCGGGCGCTGCCCAGCTGCTGGCCTAGATGGTCGTGCAGCGCCTGGCCAATGCGCCGCGCGGTCAGGCGCTCCTGGGCCATCAGTTGCGTGGACAGTTTGGTCAGGTCATTTTGCGACTGCAGCAACGCCTGCTCAGAACGCTTGCGGTCCGAAATGTCGGTGATGTAGGCCGACACACCCTCACCGGAGGGAAACAAGCGCACTTCCAGCCACAAGCCCCAGGGCGGGTACCAGTCTTCGGCCACCGTGAGCTGCCCGGTGGCGCAGGCGCGCCAGTAAGCGGCCTCAAAAGGGGTGCCCACGGCCTCAGGAAACACGTCCCACACCACCTGCCCCAGCATCTCGTCGGGTGACGCCCGACCCGCCAGCAGCGCCACCTTGTCGTTCACATACACCAGGCGCTGGTCAATGTCGGTGGACATGAACGCGTCCGTGATGCGGCTGAGCACCGCCTGCAATTGCTGGTGCGCGGCATCGCGTTCGCGCGCCACCCGGTTGCGCTCCATCACATCCTGCGCCAGCACCAGGCGCGCCGGATGGCCTTCAAAGTCAATCTTGCTGGTCAGTATTTCCACTTCCAGAAAGCCACCGTCTTTGGCACGGAGCGTCCACACGCCCAGGTTGGCAATGTCACGCAGGTTGACCTGCTCGATGTCAGCCAACATCTGGCGCAAGACTGGCACGTTTTTCGGCTGCCGAATGTCCTCAATCGTCATGCCCAAAAACTCGGACCGCTCATAGCCGTAGCGCAACATCGCCGCCTCGTTGACAGCCAGGAAGCGCAGGGTAGCGCGATCAAACACCCACATGGGGTGCGGGTTGGCTTCAAAAAGCAGGCGGTAACCGCGTTCGCTGCTTTCAAGCTGGCGCTGCGCGACCACCATGGCGGTGATGTCACGGGTGATACCAAACATACCCCTGACGCCGTTTTCGTCGTGCAACGGCCCTTTGGTTGCCAGGCAAATGCGCTGGCCTTGCCGGGTGTCCAGCACCTCTTGAAAAGTTTGCGTGCTGTTCTGTGCCATCACCCGGCGGTCATTGGCCTGGATCACCTGCACCTGCTCTTCGGGAAACAACACACGGTCGTCGCGCCCCAGCACGTTCTCAGGGGCCTGGCCAGTCCAGTACGCGGCTTCGCGGTTGAACAACAGGTAGCGCCCCTCCAGGTCTTTGGCAAAAATCGCCTCGCCCGAGCCATCTGCCAATGCGTTGAGCAGCGCCGCGGTGTGGGCCTCACGCCGCAACGATGCGGTTTCCAGCGCAGCCGCGCGCTGTATCTGCCCGTGCAAGCGCCGAAGCAACACATACAAAAAAACCGTGGTCACGCCCACAAACAGCCAACCCTTCCAAGTCTGTGCCGACGGGTACAAGCCGTGGTCATGAAACAGCAAATCCACCGCACGGTCCGACAACCAGATCCAGAGAAATGCCACCACGCTATAGATCACGACCACTCGGCGAAAAGGGCTGAAGCTGGAGGTGCTCATGGACTTGAAAAGGGTTTGTGCGCTCGGGTGCTGGTCGATGGTGCCGGCAAGGCGGGCCATTGTCGATTCAATTCGACCACCGGGCGTTCCCGCGATAGGTCCAAATGCACGGTCAAAAGGGGCCATTTCCATGCTTTGAAATGGGTCAGCAACCCCAAAATTCAATGGTGTGCATCCGCGCGCCGAGCCACCGCTAACCCAGGAGATGTGCCATGAAAGGCGTCGTGTTCACCGAGTTTTTGGAAATGGTCGAAGACCGCTTCTCGGCCGAGATGGTGGACGACATCATTGAAGACTCGGAATTGCCATCGGGAGGCGCCTACACGGCCGTTGGCACCTACCCACACAGCGAAATGGTGTCCATGGTGGTGGCCTTGTCGCAGCGCTCCGGCATGGCCGTGCGCGACCTGCTGCTCGCATTTGGCCAGCACCTGTTCGGCCGGTTTGCACATGGCTACCCGGCATTCTTCAAAGGCCAGACCCATGCTTTCGACTTTCTCGCAGGCATTGAGCTTGTGATCCATGCTGAAGTGCTCAAGCTCTATCCCGACGCACAACTGCCCCGCTTCACGGTGGAAGAACACACCCAGCAACGGCTGATCCTGGTGTACAACTCGCCGCGCCATTTTGAAGACTTGGCCGAGGGGCTCATGCGGGGCTGCATGGCCCATTTTGGCGAACACGCCGAAATATCTCGCAGCGTTTTGTATGAAAACGGTGTCCAGCGCGAGCGTTTCGTGCTCACGCGCACCACCTGAACACACCCATGACCGACGACAGCGAACGGCTCACCCGCGCCCTGGCACGCGAACGCACCGCCCGCAAAGAGGCCGAGCGCCTGCTAGAAGAAAAAAGCCTGGCGCTTTACCACACCAACCAGTCGCTCCAGCAACTGGCCGCAGGCCTGGAACAGCAGGTGGTCGAACGCACCGCCGAACTACAAGGGGCGTTGTCACGTGCCGAGGCTTCGGCGCGCTCCAAAACCGACTTTCTGGCAATGATGAGCCACGAAATTCGCACGCCCATGAACGGCATTCTGGGCATGTCTCAGCTGCTGGAAATGACCTCGCTCGACGCCGAGCAGCGGGCCTACCTGAGCACCGTGCGCAGCAGCGGCGACGCCCTGCTGGCCCTCATCAACGACATTCTGGATTTCTCCAAGATTGATGCGGGCAAGCTGGAACTGGAGTGCAAGGGCTTTGATCTGCAACGTGCGCTGGACAACAGCCTGGCCCCGTTTCGTCCCCAGATCAGCGCCAAAGGTCTGACGCTGCACACCACGTTTGACCCCGCGCTGCCCGCCACGGTGGTGGGTGACCGCAACCGGCTGCGGCAAATCGTGTCCAACCTGCTGTCCAACGCCATCAAGTTCACGAGCCAGGGTGCGGTGCACGTGGCGGTGAAGCTGCTTGAAAACCATGCGGACGGTGTGCGCCTGGGTTTTTCGGTGCAAGACAGCGGCATCGGCATACCCGCCGACCGCATGGACCGCCTGTTCCAGGCGTTTTCGCAGGTCGACTCGTCCACCACCCGGCGCTTCGGCGGCACCGGCCTGGGGCTGGTAATCTGCGCTCGCCTGTGCGAGGCCATGGGTGGCAGCATCGAGGTACACAGCCGCCCGGGTGAGGGCTCCACTTTTGTTTTTTCGGTGCGTCTGGGCCATGGTGCGCGGGCGCTGGACACCTCGCCCTCGCCCCTGCTGCCCATGGAAGCCAGCAGCGCCCATCACCGCGTGCTGGTGGTGGACGACGACTTCATCAACCGCACACTGGCCGTGGCCATGCTGAGCAAACTGGGCTTGGTGGCCGACGCCGCGAAGGACGGCCATGAGTCGGTGGCGATGGTGTCGGCCAACACCTACAGCATCGTGCTGATGGACATGCAGATGCCAGGCATGGACGGTGTGGAAGCCACGCAGGCCATCCGCCTTCTGGCCCTGCCCCGCCAGCCTTACATCATTGCGCTGACGGCCAACGCGTTTGAGAGCGACCGCGAGCGCTGCCTGCAAGCGGGCATGGACGACTTCTTGAGCAAACCCTTTCGGCTCAACGCGTTGCACGAAAAATTGGTGACGCTGCGGCTACCGGCCTGAAGCGACAGGGCAACCCGCCTGGTTTTTGAAAAGCCCTCAAAATAGCGTTATGAAATTTCTACACACCATGCTGCGCGTGGGCAACTTACAGCGCTCCATCGACTTCTACACCCAAGTGCTGGGCATGCAATTGCTGCGCACGTCTGAAAACCCGGAGTACAAATACTCGCTGGCGTTTCTGGGTTTTGACGGCGGCAACCCCGGCCAGGCTGAGATTGAGCTGACCTACAACTGGGGCACCGAGCAGTACGACATGGGCACGGCCTATGGCCATATTGCCCTGGGCGTGCCCGACGCGTACGCCGCCTGCGAAAAGATCAAGACGGCAGGCGGCAATGTGACGCGAGAAGCGGGGCCGGTGAAAGGTGGCAGCACCGTCATCGCGTTTGTGACCGACCCAGACGGATACAAGATCGAATTGATTCAGCGGGCCGACACCCAAACTGGCCAAGGCCTGCGCTGAGCACCGACCGGCCATCCATCCCGCGCCCATGAAAAAACCCGGCACTGCCGGGTTTTTTTATGCAGAAACGGTACCGGTTACTCGGCAATCATCACTTCCACGCGGCGCGCTTCGGCGTTGCTGCCCGTGCTGTCCAGCATTTGCTCTGGCTTCTTCAACTCCAGGCTGGTCTCGGCCACGCCAGCACCCACCAGCGCGTCACGCACCGAGAAAGCGCGCTGCTTGGCCAGCTCAGCGTTCATGGTCGGGTCACCCGTGGCGTCGTGAAAACCCGACAGCACCAGCCGCTTGCCGCCTTTGGCGGCGGCAATGGCCTCGCTCAGTGCGTCCAGGGCGCCCGAAGCCAGCTCGGCTTTGCCCGAAGCAAAATAGAACTTGACCACACCGTTGTCGACCACCACGCTGGCGTCACCTGCCGAGACTGCGGGGGCTGGCGCAGCGGCCTCCACCGCGGGTGCGCTCACCACAGCGGCGGGCGCAGCACCGCTGCGGGCTTTGTGAATGCCCATGCCGAGCGCCAGGCCAACCGCCAGCAAAATCGTGGCAATCAGCACCACCGCTACAACGCGAATATCCTGGTCGTTATCTTGGGAAGACATGGGCAAAACTCCGTGAAGAAGAATAAAAAATGGAAAACAGCGATAGGCTTGAAGCACGCCAGCCCTTTGAATCCGCATTAATCCAAACGACTGACAAGAACAGCCCTGCATTGTAAATGGCCCACCCTGACATCCGTCTTGCCCGCACCCGGCCCACCACGCGCACACCAGCCACCTGGGACCCTGCCCTGCGCGACGGCGCCCAGATGATGGCCGACACGCTGGCGCAGTGGCGCGCCCAAGGCCCCAAACCCGATTTGTGGGTATTTGCCTACGCCTCCCTGGTGTGGCGGCCTGAGTTCGAAGCCGCAGAACAACGCCTGGCACGCGTGTACGGCCACCACCGCTGTCTGCACATGTGGAGCCGGATCAACCGCGGCACGCCCGAGCGGCCTGGCCTGGTTTTCGCGCTGGTGCCAGGCGGCAGCTGCACCGGCCTGGCGCTGCGCGTGCCCCACCATCATGTGGAAGACATGATGCCCAAGCTGTGGGCACGCGAGATGCCCAACCCGGTCTACGACCCGAAATGGCTGCCCTGCCAAACGGGGCAGGGCCCAGTGCAGGCCCTGGCGTTTACGCTATCGCGGCGCAGCCCCAGCTTCACCGGCCCACTGCAGGCCAGCCACTACAGCGATATTTTCAAACACGCCGTGGGCCGCTACGGAAGCACCCTTGACTACGCCCGTCAGACGCTAGAGGGCCTGCAGCGCCACGGCATTCGAGACCACGCGCTGGCGGCCTTGCTCAAAGCACACCACGCCGCCGCCGATGCCGATTGACCCAGCACAAAGCGGTCGGACAGGACCGCTTTTATACTCAATTCATGAATATCGCAGACCTTCGAAAAAGCTACGAAAAAGCCGAACTCAGCGAGTCGGCTTCGCACGCCGACCCACTTCAACAATTTTCGAAATGGCTGCAAGAAGCCATCAGCAGCGAAGTCCCCGAGCCCAATGCCATGACCGTGGCCACCGTGGGCTCCGGCCTGCGCCCGAGTACCCGCGTGGTGCTGATCAAGGGGTTTGATGACCGTGGCATCGTCTGGTACACCAACTACGGCAGCCGCAAAGGCCAAGAACTGGCTGGCAACCCTTATGCAGCGCTGCAGTTCCATTGGGTTGAGCTGGAGCGGGTGGTGCGCATTGAGGGCATCGTTGAAAAGGTCAGCGACGCCGAAAGCGATGACTACTTTCACAGCCGCCCAATCGACAGCCGCATTGGCGCCTGGGCCAGCCCACAAAGCGACGTGATTTCAAGTCGAACGGTGCTGGTGGCCAACGCTGCTAGGTACGGCGCGCAGTTCATGCTGCAGCCACCACGCCCACCGCACTGGGGAGGCTACCGGCTCAAGCCCGAACAATGGGAATTTTGGCAAGGTCGAAAAAGCCGCCTGCACGACCGGCTGCGCTATACCGCCCAGACCGATGGCGGCTGGGTGCGCGAACGCCTCGCGCCCTGAACCTCCCATGGGGAAATGTCAGACCAGCACTTCGATAGCCTGATCGGAAACCGCTTGCAGCTGCACCGCGCTCACGCGCTGCGGCGCAATTTCAGCCAGCGGCACCAACACAAAAGCGCGCGACCCCATGCGGGGATGCGGCACGGTCAGCTCGGGTGAGTCAATGCGAGCACTGCCGTAGAGCAGCAAATCCAGGTCCAGCGTGCGCGGTGCGTTGCGGTAAGGGCGGTCGCGGCCAGCCCCGTCTTCAATTGCTTGCAGCGAGGCTAGCAAGTCCAGCGCGTTGAGCGTGGTCGCAACTTCGGCCACCGCGTTGATGTAATCCGGTCCGGTGGAACCGACCGGTGCGGTGCGGTACAGACTGGAGCTGCTCACCCGCTGAACACCGGGCACCTGGCCCAGCGCCACCAGCGCGGCGCGCACGGTGTGTGCGGCATCTCCCAGGTTGGCGCCCAAAGCGATAAAGGCCGTGACGGCGTCACGGCCTTTGGCCTGTGGGCTGGCTGCGCGGTGCACCGCCCGGGTCAATCGTTGGTGGGGCTTTCGCCGCCCTGCCCGCCTTCGCCGGTGGGCTTGCGGCGCCTGCGCCGGCGCTTCTTGGTCGGGGCTGTATCGCTCTCGGGCTCACTGTCTGACGAAAAAGCGCTGCCAAAACCCACCCTGGCAGGCCGCTCGCCGTCGTCCTGCTCGTCCACGCGGGACTCTGCGGGCAAGCGTGGCTCAGCGGCCACCGCGGAGCTCACCGTGCCCGTGCGCACCGTATCCACCGCCTGGGCGGGGTGATCGGCATCGGTGCGCTTCACACGGCGGGCTTTGCCTGGCCCCGGCTTGGCCAGGCTTTCACGGCGCTGGGCGTCCACCATGTCTTCACGCACTTCGTCGGAAGCGTGCTGGAAGGTTTCCCACCAATGGGCCAACTCTTCTTCCACCTCGCCCACCTGGGCGCGCAGGCGCAAGAAGTCAAAACCAGCACGAAAGCGGGCCTGGTCGACCAGGCTGAAAGGCGAGGTGCCCACGCGCTTGTCAAAACGCGGTTGCATCATCCAGATTTCGCGCATGTCGGCACCGAGCTTGCCGCGGCCCGACACATCGCCAATGCGGGCGTCAAACGCTTCGTCCACCGCTTCTTGCAGGGCGGCAAACGGCGGTGGTGGGCGCTGGCCTGGGCGGGCATTCAGGCGCTGGCTCCAGCCCTTGCGCACGTCGGCCCACAGCACGCAGGCCAGCAAAAAACTGGGCGCCACGGGCTTGCTTTCGCCTACGCGGCGGTCGGTGTCTTGCAGGGCCAGCTTCACAAACGGGTCTTCGGCGCGCTGCACCACCACGTCGAGCAGCGGGTAAATGCCGGTGTTGAGCCCCACTGCCTTCAACTGCTCCACGCTGGCCAGCGCGTGACCGGTTTGCAGCAGCTTGAGCATTTCGTCAAACAGACGGCTCTGCGGCACATCGGCCAGCAGGTTGCGCGACGAAGCCAGCGGCTCCAGTGTCTTGGCGTCAAACTTGAAGCCCAGACCGCTGAGCTTGGCGGCAAAGCGCACGGCGCGGATGATGCGCACGGGGTCTTCGCGGTAGCGCGTGGCGGCGTCGCCAATCATGCGCAGGGTGAGCTTCTTCGCATCGCGAATACCGTTGTGAAAATCGACCACAACCTGCGATTCCGGGTCGTAGTACATCGCGTTGATGGAGAAGTCGCGACGCGCCGCATCGTGTTCGATAGGACCCCACACGTTGTCACGCAGCACGCGGCCACTGGCGTCTACCGCATGCGTCATGCCGGCCAGTGCGCCCTTGGACGTGCGCTCGTTGCCGGCCACCTGCTCGGCGTCGGCGCTGTCGAGGTAAGCCCGAAAGGTCGAAACTTCGATCATCTCGTGTTCACGGCCGCGACCGTAGACCACGTGGACAATGCGAAAACGCCGGCCGATGATGAAGGCGCGGCGAAACAGGCCTTTCACCTGCTCGGGCGTGGCGCTGGTGGCCACGTCGAAGTCTTTGGGCCGCAGGCCCAGCAACAGGTCGCGCACCGCGCCACCCACGATATAGGCCTCAAAACCCGCTTGCTTGAGGGTGTGTACCACGTCGAGCGCGCGCTGGTCGACCAGGCTGCGGTCGATACCGTGTACCGACACCGGTACGTCTTCACGCTTGCCAAACGGGCTGGCCTTGCGGCTGGATGCGCTGGATTTGCCCAGCAGCTTGTCGATGAATTTTTTGATCATTCGAATAGATTCAATATGCGCCAGCCCCGCTCGGTGGCAATGGCTTGGAGCCGGGCGTCCGGGTTGGTGGCCACGGGCTCGTGCACTTTTTCCAGCAGCGGCAGGTCGTTGATGGAGTCACTGTAGAAGGTGCTGTGCTCAACGCTGGACCAATTCAGGCCACGCGCGGACAGCCATTGTTCCACACGCGCGACCTTGCCCTCTCGAAACGACGGTGTGCCGCGAATGGCGCCGGTGGGATTGCCCTGGGGATCGTGCTCCAGATCAATCGCGATCAGCTCGTCCACACCGAAGGCTTTGGCAATGGGCCGGGTCACAAATTCGTTGGTGGCGGTGACGATGACGACTTCGTCGCCTGCGGCCTGGTGGGCCCTCACGAGGTCAAGTGCCGTCTCGCGCAGGGCGGGCAAGATCACCTCTTGCATGAAACGCTGGTGCGCTTCCTGGGCTTGCTGGCGCCCGTGCTCGCGCACCGCACCGGTGGCGAAGCGCACGTACTCTGCAATGTCGAGCGTGCCGGCCTTGTAGTGGGCGTAAAAAGTGTCGTTGGCGCGGGTGAAGCTGTCGGCATCGCGCCAGCCCAGCCCCACGGTGAACTGGCCCCAGGCGTAGTCCGAATCCAGCGGAATCAGCGTGTGGTCCAGGTCAAACAGGGCCAGTCGGACGCGCTGGGCGGCAAGGTGGGCGGCGGCCACGGTCTCAGTCGGTCGGTTCATTCGTTTTCGAGCATCGATTTGATCAGCGGAATGGTGATGGCCCGCTGGGTGCGCAAGGCGTAGGCGTCGAGCTGGTCCAGCAACAGCATGAGGCTGGAGAGGTCGCGGGAAAAACGGGTAAGCATGAAGTCCATTACCTCGTCGCCCAGAAACACGCCGCGCTCGTCTGCGGCACGGCGCAACACCGAGCGGCGCTCGGCTTCACCCAGGGCGTGCAGCTGGAACACATGGCCCCAGCCAAGGCGGGTGCGCAGGTCTTCGCGTAACTGCAGATCGGCGGGCGGGCGGTCGGCGGTGGCCAGCACCCAGCGGGCAGGGCCGTGGGCCGGGTTCTGGGCGTTGATGAACCAGTTGAACGCGGCGGCCTGTTGCTCGGCGGTGTAGAGGTGGCAGTCGTCCAGCAGCACCGCGTCCCAGTGGTCGTCGTATTCGCCAGGGTGCAAGCGGGTGGCGTCGATCCAGCCCACGCGGCTACCGTGCTCGCGCAGCGCCTCGCGCACCGCGCTAAGCAGGTGTGTCTTGCCGCTGCCGCCCTCACCCCACAGAAAAGTGGGCACGGGTGAGCGCAGGGGGTTGTCGGTCCACAGGCGCAGGTGCTCCAGCGCAGCTTCGTTGCCCGCCATGGCAAAGTTGGCCAGGGTGGGCACCGGCGCAAGACCGATGTCCAGCGCCATTTGTTTCATGGGAACGGGTGCGGTGCTCAAACGTCAACCTTCGAAGATGCGGTGGCTGGCGGCGACTGGTCCAAATACAGTTTGCTGCCCATGTAGCTGTGTTTGGCGCGCCGTATAGCCACCAGCAGCACAGCGCTGGCCGGCAAAGCAATGAGCACACCGATAAAGCCAAACAGGTGGCCAAAGGCGAGCAAGGCAAAAATGACGGCAATGGGGTGCAAGCCGATGCGCTCACCCAGCAGGCGCGGCGTAAGGTACATGCTTTCGATCACCTGCCCCACCAGATACACCCCGCCCACCAGCGCCACGCCCAGCAGGCTCTGAAACTGCAGCAAGGCCGCCAGCAGAGCCAGTACAAGCCCCAGGCCAAAGCCCAGGTAGGGCACAAACACCGCCAAGCCCGTGAACACGCCAATCGGCAACGCCAGCTTGAGCCCGACCAGGGCCAATCCCAACGTGTAGAGCACCGCCAGCACACCCATGACGAGCAACTGGCCCCGCAGGTACTGGCCCAGCACCTCGTCCGTTTCGTCAAGAAAGCTTTGCACGACAGCACGCCAGCGCGGTGGAATCAGCGACTTGGCGCGCTCCACCAGGTTGGCCCAGTCCAGCAGCAGGTAATAGGCCACGATGGGCATGAGCAGCAAATTGCCAAACACCGCAGCCAGCGCGCTGCCCCCAATGCGCAACGAAGACAGCAAACCCTCGATCAGTTCACTTTCGTGCCCGGTGATGAGCTTGCCCAGCCATTCGCGCACCAGGCTCACGTCAACCTGCAAGTCGATGCCAAAGCGAGCGGCCACCGGGAGCAGCGACGCGTTAAGCCGGTCCAGCAGGGCCGGCACCTGCTCTTTTAGCAGCGGCACTTGCTTCGTGATGACGGGCACGATGAGCAGCAGGACCGCAAGCAACACCAGCATGAGCGCCGCAATGGCCAACCCCGCACCCAGCCACCGCGGTACGCGCTTGGCGTGCAACCGCTCCACCAAGGGGTGCAGCGCATACGCCAGCACAGCCGCCAGCAAGAAGGGCATGAGCACCGGCGCCAGCAGCGACAGCAGCAGCCAACTCACGACGGCGATCGCGGCCCAGAGTGCGGCACGGATCTGGTTGGGGGTCAATGACATGGGTCGGTGCTTCGGGGTTGAACGGGTCGCGGGGGCAAACCCTTAAAATCTGGGGCAAATTCTATCGGGCCACATTCAGGGTACCCGAAAGTTTTCTCCAATCTGTCCCAACGACCCGCCCGGCTCGACCGCCGTGCTCTGCCCTTCATGACCCAAAGCACCACCCCTCTCTCGTACAAAGACGCCGGCGTTGATATTGTTGCTGGCGACGCGCTCGTCGAACGCATCAAGCCGCTGGCCAAAAAGACCATGCGCGAGGGCGTGCTGGCCGGCATCGGTGGTTTCGGAGCGCTGTTTGAAGTGCCTAAGCGCTACAAGGAACCGGTGCTGGTGAGCGGCACCGACGGCGTGGGCACCAAGCTCAAGCTGGCATTTGAATGGAACATGCACGACACCGTGGGCATCGACCTGGTGGGCATGAGCGTGAACGATGTGCTGGTGCAAGGCGCCGAACCGCTGTTCTTTCTGGATTACTTTGCCTGCGGCAAGCTTGACGTAGACACGGCGGCTGCAGTGGTGGGCGGCATTGCCCACGGCTGCGAGCTTTCCGGCTGTGCCCTGATCGGCGGCGAAACCGCCGAAATGCCCGGCATGTACCCAGCTGGTGAATATGACTTGGCCGGTTTTTGTGTCGGCGCAGTCGAAAAATCCAAGATCCTGACCGGCCAAAGCGTGAAGCCTGGCGACGTGGTGCTGGGCCTGGCCTCGCACGGCGTGCATTCCAATGGTTTTTCGCTGGTGCGCAAGTGCATCGAACGCGCCGGCAGCGACCTGCCCGCCACACTGGACGGCCAGCCGTTCAAGCAAGCCATCATGGCGCCCACCCGCCTGTACGTGAAAAACGTGCTGGCCACGCTGGCCAAGCACCCGGTGAAGGCCTTGGCACACATCACCGGCGGCGGCTTGTTGGAAAACATCCCGCGCGTGCTGCCCGAAGGCACCGCCGCCCACCTCACCAAGGGTAGCTGGCCGCAGACCGAGCTGTTCGCCTGGCTGCAGGCCACGGCCGGCATCGATGACATCGAGATGAACCGCACCTTCAACAACGGCATCGGCATGGTGGTGGTGATCGCTGCTGAAGAAGCTGCCGCCTGCGCCGCCACGCTGCGCGCACTGGGCGAGACGGTCTATGACATTGGCACCATCGGTGCACGCGGTGACGGCGCCGCAGTCACAGTGGACTGAAACGGCCCCGTTGCCCAGGGGCTACAACAGCTGCTCAGACATCAGCACCCGCACGCCTGGCGCCGCGGCCAGAGCCGCTTCCAGCAGGTGGTGTGCAATGCGATCGGCCGGCACCACCCGGTAGCGCCGCGGCAGCAACGGCTGCAGCCAGGTTGAAAGACGCACCGCCAGCTGCTCGGCGGGCCGCTGTTGCTGGCGCTCACCGCCGATCAAGCCGGGCCGCACACTGGTGAGCGAGCCGTAACCCAGGGCCTGCAAATCACGCTCCAGTTCGCCCTTGGTGCGCGAATAAAACACACGAGATGCCGGATCAGCCCCCAACGCCGAGTTGAGCGCATAGGCCTTGGCACCATGCTGCCGCGCCAGCCGCGCCACCTGCAATGGGTAGTCGTGGTCCACACGGTAAAACGCAGCCTGTGACCCCGCGACCTTGATGGTCGTGCCCAGGGTGCAGACCACCGCGTCCACAGCCCACCACTCGGCATCAACGGGCCATTGGTCAAAGTCGACCAGTGGGTTGAGCAGTTTGGGGTGTGGCGACAGAGCGCTGCGCGTGGGCGCCACCACCTGGTGTACCCGTGCATCTGCCAGCGCTTGCTGCAGCACGCAGTGCCCCACCAGACCCGTGGCACCGACCAGCATCAAACGTGACATAGCGTGCTTTCTTGAATGGAAAACCGATTGTGGCGCCGCCGCGAGAGCTGCCGCCAAAGAGCGCCGTTCACCGTCGCCGGGCGTCGATGTTGTCCAGCAACGCTCGGTAACCCGGCAAACGGCTGCCACCCAATGCAACCGCTTTCGAAGCGGCTTGGTGCGCAGCGTCCAGCTGGCCCAGCTCCAGCCGCACCTGGGCCAGGTTGTTCCAGGCATCGGCAAAGTCCGGGTGCGCCAAGGTGGTGGCTTCAAACGCGCGTGCGGCATCTTCCCGGCGCCCCAAGGCGTAAGCGGTGTTGCCCAGGCCCAGCAGGCTGATGCGGTGCCCAGGCCAGGCGGCCAGCGCGGTGGTGTAGGCTGTTTGGGCTGCTTGCGGGTCCACCCGCTCCAGCGGGGCCACGGCACGGGCCCAGTCGTCTGGCTGTGCGGTGGCAGGCAATTGGTTGGGTAGGCTGACCCGGAACGCCCAGTGGTCCGACCGCGCCCAGGTGTGCTCAAAGGTGGCCAAGGGCATGGTCATGCGGGCCGTGGTGCCCGAATGCAGCAAGATCTCTCGGCGCACGCGGTCAAAGCCGACCACCACCGCGTAATGCCACATGGGCGAGATGGGCAGCGACAGGTTTTGCAGCACCAGCACCGGGTGGCCACTGGCCACCTCGGTGAGCACGGCCTGCAAGCTGGGTAGCAGCGGATAGGCCACAAGGCCCTGGCGGCGCGCGGCCGCCAGCATTTCCAACTGCAAGGCGCCCTGGCGCCCGGGCAGATACACCTGCGGTGTGAGCTGCTCGGGCGTGACCGATTTGCCGGCCGCCTGCACCACCATGGCCAAGGTGGCCGGACCACACAGGTTGTCGTCTTGTGGGTGAAATGGCACCTGATCCAGCAACACGCGGTCGGGCAACTGCACCGGCCACTGCCGTTCCAGCTGCGCCAGTTGCGGGGTAGCGGCACAGCCACCCAAGAAGAGCACAGCACAAAGCAGAACCCCCGCCAAGGCGGGGGTGGCATGGCGAAGTCGCCAGACGCTCATCGAATGCTGCGGGTGAACGGGAACACTTTGGTCAGGCCCATGATGTCGGTTACCAACAGAATCAGAAACACGGTGAACAACACGCCCACCACGCCAGCACCGGCAGGCGCCTGGTCGACGCGGTCGGCCAGTTGGGCCACTTCGGCGTCAGACAAGGCCTGCACACGGGCAATGGCGTCGCTGGCGCTCACGCCCTGTGCTTGCAGCGAGCTTTGAACGTCCTCACGGGAGAAGAAGGCAGCAACGCGCTCGCGGTCGGCATCGCCAGCGGCGGTCACCATGGCTTGCTCGGTGGACACCATGGAGGCTTGAGCCGATAGGGGAACGCCTGCGAGCATGACGCAAGGAATCATGACGGCGGCGACAAGGCGGTAAAGTTTTTTCAGCATGGTGACGGTTCTCATTGGATTGGACTTTGCTGCGAAAAAATCACAGCGCCGATGGCATTGTTGAAGGGCTTGAGGTGGTGGGTCAACCCCGGTTACAACCCCACACATGAAGCGCCCAAAATGTAAAAAAGTCTGTTCGGTGACGCACAGACGGCACCAATATTCGCGCTCGGGTTGCGTGCGCACGAGCGTGCATCAGTTCAAGGCGCGGCGCAGTTCCTGAAGGCGTTCACCGATGGCATCCTGGTCCAGCGCGTCGTCTGTCTGCGCCATGTAAGTGTCGAGGTCGGCCACAGCCAGCCGGTTGTCGCCCATTTCTGCCCAGGCCAGGCCACGGTCGCGGTATTCGGTCCAGGCGTCGGGCAGCAAGATGAGCAAGCGGTCCAGCACCGCAATGAGGCGCAGCCAGTCCTCTTGTGTGCGGTGCACTTCTTTCAGATTGCGCAGCATGCGCGCCAAGATATCGCGTGGTGTTGCGGCCTGCAGGTAAAGCCCCACCGGCACGTCGAAATCGTCCACCAGGCCATTGCGGCGCTTGTAGGGTTCCAGCCGCTCAGACAAGTCTTCCCGGCTCAACGACTGCCCGGTGAACGGGTCGATCACGACCTGCCCGTTCGGCAAATTCACCTTGACCATGAAATGGCCGGGGAAATTGATACCCCTCGCCTTGAGCCCAAGACCTTGGGCCAATTCAAGCCACAAGACGGCCAGCGCAATGGGAATGCCGCGCCGCGTGCGCAGCACCACGTTGAGGTAGCTGTTGTCGGGGTCGTAATAATTGTTGACGTTGCCGCCAAATCCCATGTCCCGAAAGAAAAACTGGTTGAGCACGCGCAGCCGCTGCAGGGGGTCGGTCACATCGCCACAGCGCCGGCGCGCCCGGGCCAGCAGTTGGTCCACGTCGCCCAGCACCTGCTGCACATCCAGATCGGGGTACTCGTCTTGCGCAATGGCCGCAGCGGCTTCCAGCAGCGGAAAACTGTCGTCATCACAGACCAACGCAGCGAAATAACCCAACGGCGTGGGCACAGAAAAATCAAAGGCAGAGGACATGAGTTGCAACGCCAGTCAGCGCCATGAAGCGGCAATGGCCCCTATTTTCTGACGAACTGGCGCAGATTCAAACCCGCCAGCAGCAAGGCCAGGAAATAGACCAGCATGCCGCCGCCCACACACAACGCCAGCAAGCCCACACGCTGCAGGGCCTGGCCCTCGAAACCCAGCCATGCAAACCGCGCTGCCGCCCACATCAGAAACACCGCCAGCAGCGCACTGGCCGCCACCACCTGCAAGCCAAAACGCGCCCAGCCCGGCGTGGGCATGTAGGCACCGCGGCGCATCAGCCCAATCAACAGCCACAAGGCATTGACCATAGCCCCTAGTCCAATGGCCAGAGCCAAGCCAGCATGGGCAAAATGCGGCACCAGCAACAGGTTCAAACATTGCGTCAGCACCAGCACCACAATGGCGATCTTCACCGGCGTGCGGATATCTTGCCGAGCGTAAAAACCGGGTGCAAGCACCTTGATGGCGATCAGACCCAGCAAGCCAGCGCCGTAGCCCATCAGCGCCACCGACGTCTGCTGCACATCGGCTGCGGTGAATGCACCGTAGTGGTACAGCACCGCCACCAACGGCTTGGCAAAAGTGAGCAAGGCCACCGCGCACGGCACGGCCAGCAAAACCACCAACCGCAGCCCCCAGTCCAGCAGGCCACTGTAGCGCACCGCATCGTCAGCCGCCTTGGCCGCAGCCAGCTGCGGGAGCAACACCACACCCAATGCCACACCCAGCATGGCCGTCGGGAACTCCATCAAACGGTCGGCATAGGTCAGCCAGCTCACACTGCCCGTCACCAGATGGGACGCGATCTGGGTGTTGATCAGCAGCGAAATCTGGGCCACGCTCACGCCCAGCAAGGCCGGCAGCATCAAGGTGGTGACGCGCCGCGTGCCCGGGTGGTTCCAGGCCGCTTTGAGCGAAGACCAGCGCAACCGGACGTGCGGCAGCATGCCCAGGCGGTGCAGCGCGGGAATTTGAACAGCCAGTTGCAGCGAACCACCCAGCAGTACACCACCGGCCATGGCATAGATGGGCTCGATACCCAGGCTTTCAAACCAGGGTGCGCCCCAGTAAGCAGCAGCGATCATGGCCACATTGAGCAGCACCGGCGTGGCAGCCGGCACGGCAAAGCGCTTCCAGGTGTTCAGCACACCCGCTGAGAGGGCCACAAACGACATGAAGGCGATGTAAGGGAACATCCAGCGCGTCATAAAAACGGCCGCCTCAAAACCCTGCGGGCTTTGCTTCAGACCGCTGGCCATGGCCCACACCAGCACTGGAGCGCCGGCAACACCCAACACACAGGTGATGGTCAGGGCCCAGGCCAGCACCGTGGCAATCTGGTCCACCATCTGACGGGTCGCCTCGTCCCCCTCTTTTTCGCGCACACCCGCCAGCACGGGCACAAAAGCCTGGCTGAACGCCCCTTCTGCAAACAGACGGCGCAGCAAATTGGGAATGCGAAAAGCGACGTTGAACGCATCGGTCAGCGCACTGGCGCCAAACGTAGCGGCCATCAACAGCTCACGCACCAAGCCAGTGATGCGTGAAACCAGCGTGAGCAAAGAAACGAGGGAGGCGGATTTAAACAAGGTCACGCAGGAAGTGTACCCAGCGCCCAGCAAACCGTTTTCAGCCCGCCCCGGTCAAATGAAGCATCCTGCGCGGTGGCTGGGAGCAAGGCACTTCAAGCGCACAACCCGGATCATGCTAGAATTTTGGGCTTTGCTGGCATCATCTCCAAACACTTGAAGGAAAATCACCATGGCAACCAAGCCGAAGAAAAAAAACCCCCGTCTGGCATCTGGCCGTAAACGCGTTCGCCAAGACGTCAAGATCAACGCCGCAAACACCTCGCTGCGCTCGAAGTACCGCACCGCCGTGAAAAACGTCGAAAAGGCCGTTTTGGCCGGCGACAAGACCAAGGCAACCGAATTGTTTGCCAAGATGCAAAAAGTGGTGGACATCGTGGCCGACAAAGGCATCTTCCACAAGAACAAGGCCGCTCGCGACAAGAGCCGTCTGTCCAACAAGGTCAAAGCACTGGCTCTCGCCGCTGCCTGATCACACACCGGCCTGATCACTCAGGCCACAGCCCAGACCTACAAAGGTCTGCCGTTTGAAACCGGTGCGCTGCCAGCAAACAAAGCAAACAACCGCCTTCGGGCGGTTTTTTGTTGCCCGAATATTCCTGCCCCTAAAAAAACGGAAGGTAAGGCACAGGTCAACGGCTGACAACACGCCTATCAGCCCCCTGATCTGATGGTGCAGGCCGTACACAGGCAGTGATCAGTCAGTTTTTTGCTTGACCAAAGAAAAAGGCCGCTAGGAGCGCATTCCTAGCAGCCTTTGTCACAGGGTATGGTGGAGCTGGGGGGATTTGAACCCCCGTCCGCAAGCCTTCTTCGAGCAGTTCTACATGTGTAGCCATCTGGTTTGGGTCTCACATTTTGTATCGCACAGTGGCACGCTATACAAAACGCCAGCAACCTATTGTCTTGCCATGCGCTAAGTTACCCAACGCACGACCAGCCTATTAAATTATCTTTGCAGCCTGGACTCTCGCGGCTTGCGCCGTCTGAACCCTTGCCCAGCCCATAGGCCTGCTGTTGCAAAGCTCACCGGCAATTAAGCGGCGAGTGCGAAACGTTCGTCGTTTGCAGTTAGTTTTTTTTCTGCGGTTTAACGAGGTGACAGAACCTCGACATGCCCTGCTGCGCGTCCGAACCCACGTCGAAACCAGTGCAGCCCCTGAACCACCAAGTTTAAGGCAATTCCAGCAATTTCAAGACCCCCAGCGGATAAGTTACCTCGGCATCGGCACCCCAGCTCGAAACATCGGCATCCATACCCAAGTAACCATAACGCGCAGCCACGGTTGGCATGCCGGCGGCCCGGCCAGCCGCGATGTCTCGCTCGTCATCGCCCACATACAAACACACACTGGGCGACAGATTGAGGCGACGAGCGGCCTCCAGCAGAGGTGCGGGATGGGGTTTGGCGTGTGGCGTGGTGTCGCCACTGATGATCGTTCCAGCGGTGCCGAACAGCGGCATGGCTTGCGTTAGGGGCAAGGTGAAACGCTGCGCCTTGTTGGTGACAACACCCCAGAACAATCCGTGGCCCCGCAGCACGTCCAGCAGCTCGCCCACCCCCGCAAACGCTTGCGTACGCTGCATCAGGCAAGCTTCGTAGTGCACAAAAAACTCTTCTTTGTGCGCCTCGTAGTCTTTGTGCTCGGGTGCCATGTCAAACGCTACACGCAGCATGCCACATGCGCCAGCACCCGCCATTGGCCGGTACCGCTCCAACGGCAAGGACGGCAGCCCGCGGGCTGTGCGCATCAGGTCTGCCGCTGCGCCCAGATCGGGGGCACTGTCAATCAGCGTGCCATCCAAGTCAAACAACACGGCACGTATGCCAGTGAATACACGCCCGGTCACGGCTTTCGAGTCGCTAACATGTAGTTTACGCTGGTATCTGGGCTCAACCAGTACCGGCGCGTGAAGGGGTTGTATTCCATGCCACGGGTTTCGGCCAACTCCAGCCCACCCATCCGACAGAACCCCGCCAACTCACTGGGGCGAATCATCTTGGCGTATTCGTGGGTGCCTTTGGGTAGCAGCTGCAACACATATTCCGCACCGATGATGGCAAACAGAAACGACTTGGGGTTGCGGTTGATGGTGGAAAAGAATACCCAGCCACCGGGCTTCACCAAATCGGAACAGGCTTTGACCACCGACGCAGGATCGGGTACGTGCTCCAACATTTCCATGCAGGTCACGACGTCAAAACTGCCCGGCTGCTCAAGCGCAATGGCCTCGGCGCTGATCTCGCGGTAGGTCACGTTGCGGGTCTCGGCCTCGAGTGCATGCAGCTGGGCCACGCGCAGGGCTTTGACAGACAGATCAATGCCCGTAACCTGCTCACCCTTGCGGGCCATGGAGTCGGACAAGATACCGCCACCACACCCCACATCAAGCACATGCTTGCCGCTCAAGCTCACGAGTCCATCAATCCAGTTCAGCCGCAAGGGGTTGATCTGGTGCAAAGGGCGGAACTCACTCTCTGGGTCCCACCAGCGGTGAGCAAGGTCAGAAAATTTGGCCAGTTCGGCCGGATCGGCGTTGACGTGTGTATTCATGGTGTGATTATCAGGCGCCAAAAAAAAACCGCGCCGTAGCGCGGTATTTTTCGCCTGGGCGAAAAGTTGATCAGTTGGCTCGGGTGCCGACAACTTCAACTTCAACGCGGCGGTTCTTGGCACGGCCTTCGCGGGTGCTGTTGTCAGCCACAGGCTGGGTCAGACCCTTGCCTTCGGTGTAGATGCGGTTGCTTTCGATGCCCTTGCTCACCAAGTAGGCCTTGACGGCTTCGGCGCGGCGGTTCGACAGAGCCTGATTGTAGCCAGCAGCGCCGGTGGAGTCGGTGTGACCCACAGCAATGACGACTTCCAGGTTGATGCCACCCACTTTGCCAGCCAGATCGTCCAGCTTGGCTTTACCTTCGGGCTTCAACACAGCTTTGTCAAAGTCAAAGAAAGCGTCAGCGGCGTAGGTCACCTTGGCAGCAGCAGCTGGTGCAGGAGCCGGTGCTGGGGCAGGAGCCGGTGCAGGTGCTGGAGCAGCAGCTGGGGCCGGTGCTGGCGCAGGTGCTGGAGCGGGTGCAGCGGCCTTGGGCACGATGGCGCCGTCGCAGGTTGCGGCTGCCGTAGCAGGGGTCCAGCTGGCATCGCGCCAGCAAAGTTCGTTGGTGCCGTTTTTCCAAACGGTGCCGTCAGCAGCGCGCCAGTTGTCAATGGTCTGGGCGCCAGCGGCCGTTGCCATGGCGGCGGTTGCAATCAGCATTGCCACTTTGTTCAATTTTTTCATGGTATTCCTCTAGGTAAACCGCAGACAAACTGCGTAAATCAATGACGCTGAGAGTGACCACCACTCAAAACGTTGGATTTTATTGTGCCACAAGCCAGCGATAGGGAGTCGGATGGGGACAGCCCGGGCTGCAAGCACCTCCAACCAACGCCCCATATTTGTTGTTGATGCACCACAATCGATGAAATTCGAGGCCTTCTTTGGACGCCCTTAAAATGACGGGTTGCCTTTCGGCTCTTACATGGATATCTGCACCCGCTCATGACACAGTTTGCCAAAGAGACACTGCCCATCAGTCTTGAAGAAGAGATGCGCCGCAGCTACCTCGATTACGCCATGAGCGTGATCGTGGGCCGTGCCCTGCCTGATGCACGCGACGGCTTGAAACCCGTGCACCGGCGGGTGCTGTTTGCCATGCACGAGTTGAACAACGACTGGAACCGCCCTTACAAGAAGTCGGCTCGTATCGTGGGTGACGTGATTGGTAAATACCACCCCCACGGCGACAGCGCGGTGTACGACACCATCGTTCGCATGGCGCAAGATTTTTCACTGCGCCACATGCTGGTGGACGGCCAGGGCAACTTCGGCTCGGTGGACGGCGACAACGCTGCTGCCATGCGGTACACGGAAATTCGCCTGTCGAAGATCGCGCATGAAATGCTGGCCGACATTGACAAGGAAACGGTCAACTTCGGCCCCAACTACGATGGTTCCGAAAAAGAACCGCTGGTGTTGCCGTCGCGGCTACCCAATTTGCTAGTGAACGGATCGTCGGGTATTGCCGTGGGCATGGCGACCAACATTCCGCCGCACAACCTCAACGAGGTGGTGGACGCGTGCCTTCACATGCTCAAGAGCCCCGAGGCGACGATCGACGATCTGATGGAAATCATCCCGGCGCCCGACTTCCCCACGGCCGGCATCATTTACGGCATCAATGGGGTGAAGGACGGCTACCGCACCGGCCGCGGCCGCGTGGTGATGCGAGCCAAGTGCCACTTTGAAGACATTGACAAGGGCCAGCGCCAGTCGATCATCGTCGACGAGCTGCCCTACCAGGTCAACAAGAAGACGCTGCAGGAGCGCATTGCCGAGTTGGTGCACGAGAAGAAAATTGAGGGCATCAGCCACATTCAGGACGAGTCGGACAAATCGGGCATGCGCCTGGTGATCGAGCTCAAGCGCGGAGAAGTGCCTGAGGTGGTGCTGAACAACCTGTACAAACAGACGCAGTTGCAGGACACCTTTGGCATCAACATGGTGGCCCTGATCGATGGTCAGCCGCGCCTGTGCAACCTGCGTGAATTGATTCAGGTGTTTCTGGAGCACCGCCGCGAAGTGGTGACACGCCGAACGGTGTTCAACCTTCGCAAGGCCCGCGAACGGGGCCATGTGCTGGAAGGCCTGGCCGTGGCGCTGGCCAACATCGACGAATTCATCAAAATCATCCGCGAATCGCCCACCCCGCCCGTGGCCAAGGCCGAGCTGATGACCCGCAGTTGGGACAGCCAACTGGTGCGCGAGATGTTGACCCGTTCGCGCCAGGACGGTGGCGTGATCAACGCCGACGACTACCGCCCCGACGGTCTGGAAAAAGAACTCGGCATGGGTGGCGATGGCCTGTACCGGCTATCTGAAACGCAGGCGCAAGAGATCTTGCAAATGCGCCTGCAACGCCTGACCGGGCTTGAGCAAGACAAGATCGTGGCCGAGTACAAGGAAGTCATGGGCGTCATCGACGACCTGTTGGACATCCTGGCCAAGCCCGAGCGCGTGTCCACCATCATTGGTGAAGAGCTGACCGAAGTGAAGATGGAGTTTGGCCAGACCAAACTGGGCGCCCGACGCAGCGAGATCGAGCACAGCGCGCAAGACCTGAGCACCGAAGACCTGATCACGCCCACCGACATGGTGGTAACGCTGAGCCACAGTGGCTACATCAAGAGCCAGCCTTTGAGCGAATACCGCTCTCAAAAACGTGGCGGACGCGGCAAGCAGGCCACGGCCACCAAAGAAGACGACTGGATCGACCAGTTGTTTATTGCCAATACACACGACTACATCCTGTGTTTCTCCAACCGTGGCCGGCTGTACTGGCTGAAGGTGTGGGAAGTGCCTGCCGGCTCGCGCGGTTCGCGCGGTCGTCCCATTGTCAATATGTTCCCGCTGCAAGAGGGCGAAAAGATCAACGTGGTGCTGCCGCTGACCGGCGCAGCGCGCAGCTTCCCCGAAGACCGCTATGTGTTCATGGCAACGTCCATGGGCACGGTCAAGAAAACGGCGCTCAACGAATTCAGCAACCCGCGCAAGGCCGGCATCATTGCCGTGGACCTGGACGCAGGCGACTACCTGATCGGCGCCGCGTTGACCGATGGACAGCACGATGTGATGCTGTTCAGCGACGGCGGCAAAGCCGTCCGGTTTGATGAAAACGATGTGCGACCGATGGGCCGCAATGCGCGTGGCGTGCGCGGTATGTTGATCGAAGAAACACAGAATGTAATTGCCATGCTGGTGGCCGAGCGGGACGATACGCCTGTGGGCACATCGCCCGAAGCCACCCGACTGAGCGTGCTGACCGCCACCATCAACGGCTACGGCAAGCGCACTCCGATTGCGGAATACACCCGCCACGGCCGCGGCACCAAAGGCATGATCGCGATTCAGCAAAGCGAGCGCAACGGCAAGGTGGTGGCCGCCACACTGGTCCACACCGACGACGAGATCATGCTGATCACGGACAAGGGCGTGCTGGTGCGCACCCGGGTGAGCGAGATCCGCGAAATGGGTCGCGCCACACAGGGTGTGACCCTGATCGCGCTGGACGAAGGCGCCGAACTTTCGGGCCTGCAACGCATTGTGGAAAACGATGCGAACGCACCGACTGAAGGCATTGATCCAGTCGACGATGAGGGCATCGAGCCCGAGGGAACGCCTGCGCCTTGATGAACCCACCGTGTGCCGGCTTTACGTGGGCGGCACGCGGTGCTCTGAACATCCTTTTGGCCACTTGCCGCGTGGCCCAAGCACCTGATCTTTTGCCATGAACCGCCCATATAACTTTTCTGCCGGACCCGCCGCCATGCCCGCCGAGGTCCTGCAACAAGCGGCCGAGGAGATGCTGGACTGGCAGGGCAGCGGCATAGGCGTGATGGAAATGAGCCACCGCGGCAAAGAGTTCATGTCCATCATTGCCGCAGCAGAATCTGATTTGCGGGAACTGTTGGCGGTGCCCGCACATTTCCGCATCTTGTTCATGCAGGGCGGCGGTCTGGCTGAAAACGCCATCGTGCCGATGAACTTGTCACGCGGTGGTGTGATCGACTTTGTTGTTACCGGAGGCTGGAGCCAGAAGTCGTTCAAGGAAGCGTGCAAGTACGGGCAGCCCCACCTGGCAGCCAGCAACGAGGCCGATGGCCACACCAGCCTGCCCGCACCAAGCAGCTGGCAGCTCAGTGCCAACGCACAGTATGTGCACCTGTGCAGCAACGAAACGATTCACGGCGTGGAGGTGCACGCACTGCCTGACCTGAAGGCCCTGGGCAGTGACCTACCGTTGGTGATTGACTTTTCATCGCACGTGGCTTCCCGCAGCTTGGACTGGTCGCGCGTGGGCTTGGCCTTTGGTGGCGCCCAGAAAAACCTAGGGCCGGCCGGTCTCACCCTGGTGGTGGTGCGCGAAGACCTGCTGGGCCACGCGCTGTCCATCTGCCCGAGTGCGTTCGACTACAAGACCGTTGCCGACAACAGCTCGATGTACAACACGCCGCCCACCTATGCCATTTACATGGCCGGCCTCACCTTCCAGTGGCTCAAGCGCCAGCGCGAAGGAGGTCTGAGCGGCGTAGCGGCCATAGAGCACCGCAACATGGCCAAAGCCCGGCGTTTGTACGAGTTCATTGATGGATCACAGCTGTACTTGAACAAGGTGGCCAAAGAATGCCGCTCGCGCATGAACATCCCCTTCTTTCTTCGTGACGAAAGCCGCAACGAAGCTTTTCTGGCTGGCGCCAAGGCGCGTGGCTTGCTGCAACTCAAGGGCCACAAGTCCGTGGGTGGCATGCGAGCGAGTCTTTACAACGCCATGCCGCTTGCCGGTGTTGATGCGCTCGTTGCCTACATGGGCGAATTTGAACAAACACAGGCCTGAAGCAAGTCTCAGCCACACCCAGGACCATGAGTCAACAACCTATCCAGTCTGAAGCCCTCGCAGGTCTTCGCGTGCAGATCGATTCGATCGACAAACAACTGCTCAGCCTGCTCAACCAGCGCGCCCATGTGGCCGAACAGGTGGGCGAAATCAAAAGGGCCGAGGGCTCTCCATTTTTCCGACCAGACCGTGTGGCCCAGGTCATCGACAAGATCACCCAGGCCAACACGGGGCCGCTGAAGAACGAGCACGTGGCGTCGATCTGGCGCGAAATCATGTCGGCCTGCCTGGCCCTGGAAGCCCCTCAGCGCGTGGCGGTTTTGGGCCCGCAGGGCACCTTTTGCGAACAAGCCGCCATTGAATTTTTTGGCAGCGCCGCGAACCTGATTTACTGCGCCAACTTTGACGAAGTCTTTCACGCCACTGCAGCGGGCACCGCGCAATACGGTGTGGTGGGCATGGAAAACTCGACCGAAGGCGTGGTGGCGCGCTCGCTCGACCTGTTCTTGCGCTCGCCGGTGCACGTGGTGGGGGAAGTCAGCCTGTTGATTCGCCACAACCTGCTTCGCCAAACCAATTCAGACGCGGGCATTGAAGTGGTCATGGCGCACCCACAGGCTTTGGCACAGTGCCAAGGCTGGCTGAGCCAACACCTGCCGCTGGCCGAGCGCCGCGCGGTGTCCAGCAATGCAGAAGGGGCGCGCCTGGCTGCGACCAACCCGACCTGGGCGGCCTTGGCCAGTGAGCGAGCTGCCAGCCAATTTGGCCTGCACATCGTGCACCACGCTATCCAGGACGAGGCCTACAACCGCACACGTTTCGCTGTGATTTGTCTGCCGCACACCCTGGCCACGCCACCGGCTTCGGGCAAAGACTGCACCAGCCTGGTGGTGTCGGTGCCCAACCGGCCGGGTGCGGTGCACGACCTGCTGGTGCCACTGAAAAACAACGGTGTGTCCATGACGCGGTTCGAATCACGGCCGGCCAAGTCCGGGCAGTGGGAATACTATTTCTACATCGACCTGGCTGGCCACCCTTCGCAGCCACACGTGGCCGCGGCCCTGGAAGAACTCAAGGGGCTCTGCGCCTTTTACAAGGTGCTGGGCGCCTACCCGGTGAACGAATGAAGCCGGGTCCCCTCATCAACCCAACCGCACCGGGCTCATGGCCTGCCGATGCAGCTTGGAGCGCCACGACAGCGCTCTGGATGGAGTCTTATGTTTGAACAACTCGGCCTGATCGGCTGCGGCCTGATGGGCGGATCGTTCGCCATCGCGCTCAAACGCGCCGGCCTGGTGAAACGTGTGGTGGGTTACAGCAAATCGCCCTCCACCACCGAGCGAGCGCGCCAAATGGGTGTGATCGACGTGGAAGCGCCATCGGCGCTGCTGGCCGTGTCGGGTGCCGATCTGGTGCTACTGGCCGTACCGGTGTCCGCCACCGAAGCCACCTTCAAGGCCATTCGGCACCTCGTGCGCAGTGACACTCTGGTGATGGACGTGGGTTCGACCAAGCGGGATGTGATCGATGCCGCTCGCCGGGTTCTGCGCGACCAGGTGGGCGTGTTTGTGCCTGCGCATCCCATCACGGGCAAAGAGTTGTCGGGTGTGGAGCATGCCGACGCCGACCTGTACGCCGGTCGCCAGGTCATCCTGACACCCATTGAGCGCACGTTCACAGCGCAACTCAACAAAGCGCAGGCCGTGTGGACCGCCCTGGGGTGCCACGTCAAGCAGATGTCACCTGAGGCGCACGACGCCACTTATGCGGCGGTCAGCCACCTGCCACACATGATCGCGTTTGCGCTCATGAACGCCATCCAGGGCCAGGCTCAGGGTGACGAGTTCTTGTCACTCGCTGGCCCGGGCTTTCGCGACTTCACCCGCATCGCGGCCAGTGAGCCGAGCGTCTGGCGCGACATTTTGGTGTCCAACCGGGAGGAACTGCTAGCACAGTCCAAGCATTTTCAGCGCGCCCTGCACGCACTGGAGGTGGCGATCACCTCTGACGACCCAGACGCACTGGAAACGCTGATTGAACAAGCCAGCAGCACCCGCGCCCAATGGCGCATGACCGCCATCAAACCGCAAAGCTGAGCACGCCTGCGGCGCTGCCCACACCCATTTCCGCATGTTCTCCATCGATCACCTCGACATACCGCCGCTCGCCAGCGCGGGCGGTACGGTCCGGCTTCCGGGCTCCAAAAGCATCTCCAACCGCGTGCTGCTGCTCGCTGCGCTCAGCGTGGGCCACACCGACATTGTTGACCTGCTCGACTCCGACGACACGCAGGTGATGCTTTCGGCGCTGGCTCAACTGGGTTGCCGCATCGAACCCCAGCCCGACGGCGCGCTGCGCGTGCACGGCCTCGGTGGGCAGCTGGCCGTGCGCGATGCCCAACTGTTTCTGGGCAATGCCGGCACCGCCATGCGCCCACTCACCGCCGCACTCGCGCTGATGGCGTCGCTACACGGCGGCACCTTTGAACTCAGTGGTATCGCCCGCATGCACGAGCGCCCCATTGGCGACCTCGTGGACGCACTGCGCCAGCTGGGCTGCCCTGTGGATTGCCTGGGAACCGAAGGCTACCCGCCCCTCAAACTGGGCAACGGTGTGCCGCAAACGCTGTCACTTGGTGAGCCGATCCGGGTGCGCGGTGACGTGTCCAGCCAGTTTTTGACCGCCCTGCTGCTGGCGCTTCCGCTGGTTGCGCAAGGCCAACCCATCGTGATCGAGGTGGTGGGCGAGCTGATCTCACGTCCGTACATTGAAATCACCCTGAACCTGCTGGAAAAATTCGGGGTCCTCGTGCAGCGGGACGGTTGGCAGCGCTTCACCATTCCTGCAGGCAGCCGCTACGCCTCGCCCGGCCGCATCCCGGTGGAGGGCGACGCCTCGTCGGCCAGCTACTTCATTGCGCTGGGTGCCATAGCCCCCTCCTCACCCGGCACCGACGGCATCACCATCGAAGGCGTGGGCCTGGCATCCATCCAGGGCGACATCCGTTTTGTCGAAGCCGCCCGGCTCATGGGCGCCGACATCACCGGTGACGCCAACGCCCTGCGCGTGCGGCGCGGCGCCTGGCCACTCAAAGCCATCGACCTGGACTGCAACCACATACCCGACGCAGCCATGACCCTGGCCGTGATGGCGCTTTACGCCGACGGCACTACCACCCTGCGCAATATTGCCAGCTGGCGCGTCAAGGAAACCGACCGCATTGCAGCCATGGCCAACGAATGCCGCAAGCTCGGCGCCACGGTCGAAGAAGGTGCCGACTTCATCCGCATCACACCGCCCACGACCTGGACCACGGGCAGCATCCACACGTACGATGACCACCGGGTCGCTATGTGCTTCTCGCTGGCCGCCTTCAACCCGTCCGGCCTGCCGGTGCGCATAGAAGACCCGAAATGCGTGGGCAAAACCTTCCCAGACTATTTCGAAACCCTGTTTGGCGTGTGCCGGTCCGATGCGGCCCGCATCCCGGTGATATGTATCGACGGCCCCACCGCCTCGGGCAAAGGCACGCTGTCAGCCGAAGTGGCCGCGCAACTGGGCTACCACCTGCTGGACTCGGGCGCGCTGTACCGGCTGGTCGGACTGGCGGCCGAACGCGCAGGCCTCTCCACCACCGAAGCGTCCCTGCGTGAACCGGCCCAAGCGCAGCGGCTCGGCGCCCTGGCCGCGGGTTTGAACGTGCGGTTTACCGGCCAACACATGCTGCTCAATGGCGAGGACGTGACCGAAGCGGTGCGCACCGAAGCCGCTGGCATGGCGGCGTCGCGCGTGTCGGCCGTGCCCGAGGTTCGGGCTGCGCTGCTGGCCTTGCAACACGGCTTTTGCCAGTTGCCAGGCTTGGTGGCCGACGGGCGGGACATGGGCACCGTGATCTTTCCAGAGGCACCCTTGAAGGTGTACCTGACCGCCACCGCCACGCAGCGCGCCCAGCGGCGGCATAAGCAATTGATTTCAAAAGGAATTGCTGCTAATATCGCAGACCTTTTGGCAGACTTGGAAATGCGCGATTTGCGGGACTCCACCCGTTCACACGCACCGCTCAAGCCCGCCGCAGACGCCTTGTTACTGGACAACTCTGAACTCAACGTCGAGCAATCGGTGCAACAGGTTTTGAGCTGGTGGCAAGGCAAAACGGTGTTTTCAGGCCACTGAAAACACCACCTTGATGGCCCAGACGGCACAGCCGGGCGTTCCCAGCCCGCAGGCCTTATGGTTCTTTCACTTAACCCCGCGGTGCTGCGCACCGCAACGTCAACGCCGCCCATCCGTCGATCTCCATGCGTACCGCCGCAAGGCTGTGCTGCATCCCGACGCTGAGTGGTCTTAGGAAATTCAATGTCTGAATCTTTTGCCGCCCTGTTCGAAGAGTCCCTGAAACGCGCCGAAATGCGCTCGGGCGAAGTCATCACCGCTGAAGTTGTGCGCATTGAGCACAGCCACGTGGTGGTCAACGCTGGCCTCAAGTCCGAAGCCTACGTGCCGCTCGCCGAATTCAAGAACGATCTGGGCGAACTCGAAGTCCAGGTGGGCGACTTTGTGTCGGTCGCTATCGACTCCGTGGAAAACGGCTTCGGCGACACCCTGCTGTCGCGCGACAAGGCCAAGCGCCTGGCCTCGTGGATGTCTCTGGAAAAAGCACTCGAGTCGGGCGAATTCGTCACCGGCACGACCTCCAGCAAAGTCAAGGGCGGCCTCAAGGTCATGGTCAACGGCATCAGCGCGTTCCTGCCAGGCTCGCTGGTGGACAGCCGTCCAACCAAGGACCTGACCCCGTACGAAAACAAGACCCTGGAATTCAAGGTCATCAAGCTCGACCGCAAGCGCAACAACGTGGTGCTGAGCCGCCGCGCTGTGGTGGAAGCCTCCATGGGCGAAGAGCGCGCCAAGCTGATGGACACCTTGAAAGAAGGCGCCATCGTTCACGGCGTGGTCAAGAACATCACCGAATACGGTGCGTTCGTGGACCTGGGCGGTATCGACGGCCTGCTGCACATCACCGACATGGCATGGCGCCGCGTCCGTCACCCAAGCGAAGTGGTGACGGCTGGCCAGGAAATCACCGCCAAGATCCTGAAGTTCGACACCGAGAAGCACCGCGTTTCCCTGGGTCTGAAGCAGATGGGCGACGACCCATGGATGGGCGTTGCTCGCCGCTACCCACAAAGCACCCGCATGTTCGGCAAGATCACCAACATCGCCGACTACGGCGCATTTGTTGAGCTGGAGCCAGGCATCGAAGGTCTGGTCCACGTGTCCGAAATGGACTGGACCAACAAGAACGTGGCCCCATCCAAGCTGGTGTCGCTGGGCGACGAAGTCGAAGTCATGGTGCTCGACATCGACGAAGACAAGCGCCGCATCTCCCTGGGCATGAAGCAGTGCCGCGCCAACCCATGGCACGAGTTTGCCGAGCAGACCAAGCGCGGTGACCGCGTCAAGGGTCCGATCAAGTCGATCACCGACTTCGGCGTGTTCGTGGGTCTGGCTGCTGGTATCGACGGTCTGGTGCACCTGTCCGACCTGTCCTGGAACGAAACCGGCGAAGCTGCTGTGCGCAACTTCAAGAAGGGCCAGGAAGTGGAAGCCATCGTGCTGGCCATCGACGTGGAGCGCGAGCGCATTTCCCTCGGTATCAAGCAGCTCGACGGCGACCCGTTCACGACCTTCGTGTCGGTGAACGACAAGGGCTCCGTCGTGACCGGCAAGGTCAAGACCGTGGATGCCAAGGGTGCTGAGATTGACCTGGGTGAAGACGTGCTGGGCTACTTGCGCGCCTCCGAAATCAGCCGCGACCGCGTGGAAGACGCGCGCAACGTGCTGAAAGAAGGCGACGAAGTCACCACCGTGGTGATGAACATCGACCGCAAGACCCGCAACATCCAGCTGTCGATCAAGGCCAAAGACATGGCTGACCAGAACGAAGCCATGGCTTCGCTGAGCCAGCAGTCTTCCCGCGAAAACGCTGGCACCACCAGCCTGGGCGCCCTGCTGCGCGCCAAGCTCGACAACAACAACTGAGCCGACTGAACCTGGGTGGGTGCGCAAGCGCCCACCCGTTTCAGCCCAACAGCCTGATCGAGCTTTTTCCCAGACATGACCCGAAGCGACCTCGTTGAAGCCTTGGCCGGCCGTTTTGGCCAGCTCACCCACCGCGATGCGGAATTCGCCGTCAAGACGATTCTCGACGCGATGGGCGACGCCCTCGTCAAGGGCCACCGAATCGAAATTCGGGGTTTTGGCAGCTTTTCGGTCAACCGCCGCTCACCCCGCATCGGGCGCAATCCGCGCTCGGGCGAGAGCGTCATGATTCCGGAAAAGCGCGTGCCGCATTTCAAGCCGGGCAAAGCCCTGCGTGAACAGGTGGACGCCAAGACCGCAGAAATACTGGGACGCGAACCCCAAACACCCGCTTGAAGGCGACTGCCCCGCGCAGCGACCTGATCGCTACAATCGTTCCTCCACAAAGGGGATGATTTGAAATACCTGATGTGGCTGCTCAATGCAGCCATTTTTTTTGTCCTGTTCGCTTTCGCGCTGAACAACCAGGAACCCGTCACGCTGCGCCTGTTTTTCGGGGCCAGCTGGCAGGCGCCTCTGGTGCTCGTCTTGCTGATGGTGCTGGTGCTGGGCGTCTTTCTGGGTGTGGCCGTCATGCTGCCCCTGTGGCTGCGGGCCAAAAAAGCCCGGCGTCAACACGCAACGGCCAGCACTGCCTTTGACACCGATTCCACCCTGATGCCGAGCCAAAACGATCCGCGACATGGACTTTGACCTAACCTGGCTGCTGTGGGGCCTGCCCCTGGCGTTTGCCTTGGGCTGGGGCGCTTCGAGGCTGGACCTACGCCAGTGGCGCATGGAAAGCCGACAAGCGCCCAAGGCCTACTTTCGAGGCCTGAACTACCTGCTCAACGAGCAGCAAGACCAAGCCATCGACGCCTTCATTGAAGCCGTTCAAGGCGACCCCGACACCGCCGAACTGCACTTTGCCCTGGGCAACCTGTTCCGCCGCCGGGGCGACTACGACCGCGCCGTGCGGGTGCACGAGCATCTGCTGGCCCGCGCAGACCTCAGCCGCAAAGACCGCGACCGCGCCCAGCACGCCCTGGCGCTGGACTTTCTGAAAGCTGGGCTGCTGGACCGTGCAGAAACCGCTCTGCACAAGCTAGAAGGCTCGGCCTTTGAAGGCGAAGCACTGCTGGCCCTCTTGGCCATTTACGAGCGCTCACGCGATTGGCCCCAGGCCAAGCGCATTGCACAACGGCTCGAAACCGCCGAACAAGGCAGCTTCACCACACGGCTCGCGCACTACCTGTGCGAGGAAGCCGAACAAGCGCAGCGCAGCGGCAACACCACCTTGGCCGCACGGCTGTTGGCTGAAGCCGTTGAAAAAGCGCCGCAGCTGGCTCGGGGCTGGATGGCACTGTCCAGCCTCAAGATCCAGACTGGCGATCCCACAGGCGCGTTTGACGCACTGGTACAGCTGAGCCAGCAAGCACCGCAAGGCATGCCACTGGCCGCGCGCGCGCTGGCCGACCTCGGCGAGCAAACCGATCGGCAGGCACAAGCATTGGCGCTGCTGCAGGCCTGCCATGACCGGGCGCCGTCGCTGGACGTGACAGACGCCCTGGCCAGCCTGAGTGCGGACCCACTAACGGCCCGCTCACGCTACCTCAGCCATCTGGAACGCGAACCCTCGCTGGTCATCGCCACCCAATGGCTGGCAGGTGAACCGCTGTCGCAACCCGATGCAAAAACCCGGGTGCAAGCCGCACTGGAACAGGCCAGCGCTCCACTCAAGCGCTACCGCTGCGCCGCCTGTGGTTTCGAAGCCAGGCAGCACTTCTGGCAGTGCCCAGGCTGCCAGGCCTGGGACAGCTACCCGGCCCGTCGCGTCGAAGAGCTGTAGAAGCCGCTGCAGCCACCCATTTCTGTGGCCCATCTGCCTGCGCCTGCTCCTCGCTTGCTGCCACTGGGCGACAGCGCCTGGACCCTGGAGCTGGGCGCATCCATCTCGCCGGACCTCAACGCGCGCGTGAGGGCACTGGCTGACCGCCTAGAGCTGGCGCGCCACTCGGAACCGTGGCTGGCCGGCATCACCGATGTGGTGCCCACCTTCCGCTCACTCACCGTGCACTTCGACCCTTTGAGTGCGAACGCATTGGTCATTGGCAAACGCCTGCTGGCGTGGGCACACGAAAGTGCAAGCCAAGTGCAGCAAGGCCGTCTCTGGCAACTGCCGGTGTGTTTCGATGCCGACTTTTCGCCCGACCTCGCTCGCCTGGCCGAGGCCAAAGGGCTAAGTCCGGCTAGGGTGATTGAGCACCTGCTTAACGCCACCCTCCGCGTTTACATGCTGGGTTTCCAGCCGGGTTTTCCTTACATGGGTGGTGTGCCAACCGAGCTTCAAATGCCCCGCCTGCCCGCCCCACGGCAAAAGGTCCCCGCGCAATCCGTTGCTGTGGCGGGCGAGATGTGCTCTATCTACCCTTGGGAAAGTCCTGGCGGGTGGAATTTGCTGGGCCGCACACCGGTGGTGTTGTTCGACCTGCGCCACGCCGCCCAGCCAGCCATGCTCAGCGCTGGCGACGAAGTGCGGTGGTACGCCGTAGACCGCCAGACGCACGACACGCTCACCAAAGAGATTGCCCAGGGCCTGCCGCGTGAAACCTTTTTGAAGGCACCCAAGGCATGAGCAGCGTGATCGAGATCGTGCAACCCGGCATAGGTACCACGGTGCAGGACGGCGGCCGTGCTGGCCACCGGCACCAAGGCATGCCGCCATCCGGCTGGCTTGATGCGCCCTTGGCCCAAGCCGCCAACGCCCTGCTGGGCAACCACCCGAACGCCGCCGTGCTGGAGCTGCGCGGCATGGGTACGGTGCTGCGCGTCGCATCTGGCCCCGTGCGGGTGGCGTTGGTGGGCCGTACCAGCGCCATCTGCCTGCGCCGCGACGGCAGCCGCAGCGCCCTACCCGCCTGGCACAGCGCCACCTTGATGGAGGGCGACTTGCTGCAGCTGGGCGCTGCAGAGAGCGGCTGCGCCTATGTGGCCGTGGCCGGTGGCCTGCTGCTGCAGCCCCAGCTGGGCAGCCGTTCCAGCTACTGGCGCGCAGGGCTGGCGGGCGTGCTGGGCCGAGCCTTTCGCCCGGGCGACCTGTTGCCCTGCGGACACTGGAGCGTGAACGACCCCAGGGAGTGGCGCAGCCGCTCGCCTTGGACCCACCAGGAAGGCACGGTACGGGTGCTGCTCGGCCCGCAGCAAGACCATTTCACGTCGGATGCCATCGCACAGTTTCTGAGCCAAAACTGGGAAGCCACCGCCGCGCAAGACCGCATGGGCCTTCGGTTTGTGGGGCAGCCATTGGCGTACACCAGCGCTGCAGCCGCCGACATCGTGTCCGACGGCGTCGTGTCCGGTGCTATCCAAGTACCGGCCAACGGTCAGCCCATTGTGTTGCTGGCCGACGGCCAGACCGTGGGCGGGTACCCGAAAATAGCAACCGTGATCAGCGCCGACCTGCCCCGGCTGGCGCACCTGCGGCCTGGCACACGGGTGCGATTCGAGAGCGTCGACCTGGAAACAGCACACCGCGCGCTGCTGGCTGAGCGCGACCGCTGGCAACGCTGGCTCTCCAGCCGCGAGACCTACCTGCCGCCCGGCACTGTGGACGAAGCCGCCCTGTACGGCGCCAATCTGATCAGCGGCGTGTTGAACGCCACCCTCTGACAAGGAGCCCCATGACGCAACCCACCATCAACCTCAACGCCGACCTGGGCGAGAGCTTCGGAGCCTGGCGCATGGGTGACGACGCGGCGCTGCTGCAAGTGATTGGCAGCGCCAACATCGCCTGCGGGTTTCACGCCGGTGACCCGGTGGTCATGCGCGAGACGGTGCGCCTTGCGTTGGCCAACGGCGTGAGCCTGGGCGCACACCCGGCGTTCCCCGACCTGCAAGGCTTCGGGCGGCGTGCCATGCAGTTGTCGCCGAAAGAACTGGAAGCCGCCATCCTTTACCAGGTGGGTGCCCTGCAAGCCATGGCTGCGGCCGAAGGTGGACGGGTCACACACGTCAAGCCACACGGCGCGTTGAACAACATCGCCTGCGCCGATGCCACCGTGGCCGCCACCGTGGCGCGCGCTGTGTGGGCGCTGGACCGCGAACTCATGCTGCTCGCTCCCGCCCTTTCGGCGCTGGAAGCCGCAGGCATTGCCGCAGGCCTGCGCGTGGGACGCGAGGTGTTTGCCGACCGCACCTACCAGGCCGACGGCCAGCTCACGCCGCGCTCACAGCCCGGCTCCGTGCTGCACGACGCCGAGGCCTGCGTGCAACATGTGCTGCGCATGCTCGATGCCCAAGGCATCGTCACCACCGACGGCCAACACCTGCCCACCCGCATTGACAGCATCTGCGTGCACGGCGACGGGCCAGACGCAGTAGCCTCCGCTCAGCAGCTGCGGGTGGCGCTGGAAGCGGCGGGGTACCGGATGGCACCGCTGAACGCACGGGCCTGAAGACTGCCGGCAGCCAGTGCGCCGCGTTGGCGCCTCGGCGGGCTGGGTATCATCAGACCCAAGGCCGCGCAATGCCGCGTGGGCCACTGATGGAAAGAGTGCTGTGTTCAAGAATGTGACGATCTACCGCATCGCGCCCGGCTGGGACGTGACGCTGGAAGCGATGGAAGCCGCGCTGGACGCGGCGCGTTTTGTGCCTTGTGGGGCTTCGCAAGACAAGTCGGTGGGCTGGGTGGAACCCCGCGGCGAGCCGCATGGCCCACTGGTGGAGTCGGTGGCCGGGCAACGCATCTTGAAACTGATGATCGAGACCAAAAGCGTGCCTGGCTCGGTGGTGCGCGAAAAAGCGCAAGAAGAGGCCGACCACATTGAAGCCGCCACTGGCCGCAAACCCGGCAAAAAAGAAACCAAGGCGCTGCGGGAAGACGCGCTGCTGGCGCTGCTGCCCCAAGCTTTTCCGCGCCGGGGCGCCACCTGGGTGTGGATCGACCTGGCCAACGGCTGGCTGGTGACCGACGCCAGCAGCCAGGGCAAGCTTGACGAGCTGGTGACCGCCTTGGTGAACGCATTCAACGACCTGAGCGTCACGCTGCTGCAAACCCAGGTAACGCCGCAGACGGCCATGACACAGTGGCTGTCGGCCACCTCACCCGAGGAATGGCCCGGCGGGTTCAGCGTGGAACGCGAGTGCGAACTGAAGTCGGGCGATGAGGAAAAGAGCGTGGTGAAGTTCACACGCCACAACCTGGCCACCGACGAGGTGCGCCAGCACATCACCGAGGGCAAACTGCCCACGCGCTTGGCCATGAGTTGGGAAGGCCGCATAGGCTTTGTGCTCACCGAGTCGCTGCAGCTGAAAAAACTGGCGTTTCTGGAAGGCGTGTTTGACGACCGGGCCAGCGACGACGAAAGCGGGTTTGACACCGACGTGGCCCTGACCACCGGTGAACTCACCCAGCTGATCCCCGCGCTGATAGAAGCGCTGGGCGGTGAAATGGCCTTTGGCGCGGCACCCGTCGATGCGCCAGCAGCGACCACCAGCGGTCACGCGGCTGTGACGGCGGTGGGGGACGACGGCGACCCGCCGTTCTGACCTGACACCACCTGAGACCACACCCAAGCGATGCCTAGCGTCATTGCCATTTGCCTGGGCGCCTGCCTGGGTGCGCTCGCCCGCTGGCGGCTGAGCTTGTGGCTGAACCAGAGCGCGGCCCTGCTGCCCTGGGGCACGCTGGCGGCCAACTGGGTGGGTGCGTACCTGGTGGGTTTTGCGGTGGTGTTCTTTCAAAGTCAGGCCCAACTGGACCCGGCTTGGCGCCTCGCCATCGTCACGGGTCTGCTGGGCGCGCTCACCACGTTTTCCACTTTTTCGGTGGAGGTGGTCAGCATGCTGCAGCACGGCCGCTGGCTGCTCGCCGTAGGCACCACCAGCCTGCACCTGCTGGGCTCGCTGCTGCTCACCTGGGCCGGCATGCGCAGCGCCAGCCTGTGGTTCAACGTCGGCTGACGCGGCGGCTTTGAATCACTTCAGCACGGCGCCGGTGGCGTCGTGCACCTGCACGTGGATGGCAATGCCCTGGCGCACGCTCATGGAGACGGTACAAAACGCTTCAAACTGCGCCAGCACGCGCTCCAGATGCTCCAGCTCGGCTGCGGGCCGACCCAACTCCAGCTTGACGCTGATGCCCACGATGCGCAGGCGCTTGTCTGCATCGCGGCCCATTTCAGGCGTAGCCGTGGCCTTGAGCTCACCCGGGTCTTGCTTGAACTTTTGCAGCGCAAACACCAGGCTGGCACTCAGGCAATTGGCCACCGCAGCCAGTAGCATGTGGTTGGGCGCAGGCCCGCTGCCCTGTCCCAGCGGCTCGGGCTCGTCGACCAGCATCGTGGCGATGTTGGGGCCGAAATCCACCAAAAACTGGTAACCAGATTGCCGGGTGATCGTGACGATGGCGTTGTCGCTCATGGGAACTCCTGGGTGTGAAAAGGCAGGCCTATTGACTCGCATCAATAGGGCAGAAGACAGCGGGAACACCATGGCGCCTTGACAAATATCAAGGCTTCCCCACCGCATCTGAACCTATAGTAACAAACCCCTAGGGGTATAAGCCAACAACCAAACCACCGGGCAGCTGGCACACAGGTTCCACATCACAGGAGACAAACATGCCCCAAGAATCCCCCAAGGCAACGACACCGATGCTGCCAGAGCCGGCCCGGCGGCGCTTTCTCTCGGGGCTCGCTGCGTTGCCCCTGGCCGCTGCGGTGGCACAGACCAGCACGGCAGCTAGAGCCAACACGGTGAAAACCAGCGCCCGCATCGTGATTGCCGGTGGCGGCGCAGCGGGACTCACCGCGGCGTCGCGTCTGGCGGCTGCGCTACAAGGCGCCAGCATCACGGTGGTGGATTCGCGCAAGGAGCACTATTACCAGCCGGGTTTCACCCTGGTGGCCGCCGGCATCAAGACGCAAGACTACGTGACTTCGCCAACCAGCAGCTACATCCCCAAAGGCGTGGCATGGGTGAACGAGCGCGTGGCCGAGATCGACCCTGAGGGCAATAAAGTGGTCACAGAAAGCGGCAAGGCCGTACCCTACGACTTTCTGATCGTGGCCACCGGGCTGGAGTTGCACTATTCGGGCATTGAGGGCATGGACACGGCGCGCATTGGGCAAAACGGCCTGGGCAGCATTTACCACAGCCCGCAAGCCGCGTCAGCCACCTGGGGCGCACTGAGCCAGTTTGCCGACACCGGTGGCGTGGGCCTGTTTGGCCGACCGGCGGGTGAAATGAAGTGTGCGGGCGCACCACTGAAATACACCTTCATCTCTGACGACCACCTTCGCCGGCGTGGCAACCGAAGCAAGGCCGAGTTGATCTACATGGCACAGAGCAAGTCGCTGTTTGGCGTGCCCATCGTGGCTGAAAAGGTGCGCATGCTGTTCCAGGACCGGGGCGTCAAGGTCAATCACGAACACGTGCTCCAGTCCATCGATCTGGACAAGCGCCTGGCCACCTACAAAACCCCCACCGGTACGGCCGAGCAGGCTTACGACTTCATCAATGTGGTGCCGCCCATGCGGGCCCCCGAAGCGGTGCGCAACAGCCCGCTGCCCTGGACCGAAGGCCCGTTTGCCGCCGACGGCTGGATGGAAGTGGACCGCGACACCCTGCGGCACAAGCGCTACCCCAACGTGTTCGGCGTGGGCGACATTGCGGGCGTGCCCAAGGGCAAAACGGCTGCCAGCGTGAAATGGCAGGTGCCCGTGGCCATTGACCACCTGATTGGTGACATCACCGGCAAGGCATCCACCGAGGTCTACAACGGCTACACCTCGTGCCCCCTGATCACGCGCCTGGGCCAGGCCATGCTGATCGAGTTTGACTACAAGGACAACCTCATCATGTCGTTCCCCGGCGTCATTGCACCGCTGGAAGAGCTGTGGATCAGCTGGGTCATGAAGACCATGGCACTCAAACCCACTTACATCAGCATGCTGCGCGGCCGCGCCTGACCCCTAGGAGAACCCCATGAAAGAACTCGACCCGCTGGTTTTTCTGTCCGTTTTTCAAGAAATGCTCGGTTTCTGGCTGTGGATCATGCTGGCCGCTGCGCTGGTGGGCATGGTGGCGTTTGTCGCCTTGCTGGTGCGCGAGCGGGGCCTGGTGTCACGCCGCCTGGTGTTGTCCGAGGTGCTGGGCATCTTCGGTGGTGCCGTGGCGCTGGTGATCATGGCTCAGGTGTCGTCGTCGGGCTTCACCGACGCCGGTGGCCCGGCCGACTGGTTCCTGATTGCGCTGGTATACGGCGTGGGCCTGGTGGCCACGGTGGTACTGGCCTACACGGTGCTGGGCTGGATATCACCACGGCGCCTGGCCCGCTGAGCCTGAAACCCCCACAAAAAACCGCACGCGGCAGGGTGCCGCTTGCGGTTTTTTTGCGCCTTGGTGGTCAGCCGCCGCCGCGCTGCATGTACAAGTCAAACCGTTTCATGAACGCATAACGCTGCCCGCTGTCCAGCCCGCTGAAAACGAAGCTCACGCGCAGCACCGGCATGCGCATGAGCGCAATCACGCGAGGCGGCATGGGCTGCCAGCGCAGCTGCAGGGCGCCGGGCACAATGCTCACCCGGGCCGACTGCCCATCTTGCTGCCATGCGCAACTGCCAATGGCAGCGGGCAGCCAGCCCAGCCACTCGGCTTCGGTGCAACCCATGTCGCGCTCAAACGTTTCGGCGTAGCTCGATTGCATTTCAGGTTCTCAAACTCGAAAAAAATGATCCGTTCCGGCGTGAAGGGTCCCAGCCCAGAACGCAGCGGAACCGGCTTTGCCGGGCCGCCAGCGTTGCCCCCTGAAGGAGGTCTCGCACAGCGTGGCGGGGGTGTGTCATACACCTAGCCACCCGCAATGGGTGGCCAGATGGCCAGCACATCACCCTCCACCAGCGTGGCTGTCATGCGCTTTTCGGGCTCAATGTACTTGCCATTCACCAACACCAAATGCACCAGCTTGGGCGGCAAGCCAAAGGGCTCGATGATTTTGCTGATGGGCGATGCCGGGTCGATGTCGAGTGACACCTGGTTGCTGCGCCGGGCTTCGGCAGGCAAATAATCGGTGAGCGTGGCAAACAGTTTGAACGTGATTTTCATGGGGGCCATTTTCTTCGGTCAACACAACGCCAGGGCAACACCCTCCACAAGACCGCACACCCTGCGATGGCACGGCAGCGCGAGGAGAACTGTCACCGCCGGCGCTCGTCGGCAGCGCCGCTCCAATGGCCTTGCCCCTGCGCGCTGGCCAGGTAGGCGTCCATCAGCCGGGTTGGGTCGTGCATGAGCTTGTCTTTCCACTCGCCCAGGCGCACCTGCCCTTCCACCAGCCCGCGCATCACGCCCACGTGGTCGGTCCATCCCACCGAATTGCAGCCCACCATCACATCGTCTTTGAACTGCAGGCTCAGGTGGCGGCCCGACGCCGGATCGGTCAGCTCGGTGTGCTCACCACCGGGCACGCCTTCCCAGTTGCCGAAGCTGGTGGAGATCATGCCCAGCGTGTCCAGCACGTTGATTTGCGTGACGCCCTTGAGTTCGGCTTTTTGTCCCACCATGTTGAGCGCGGCCACGCGGGCCTGCTCGGCGGCGTTGGGCTGAATGGCGCTGACGATGGTTTTGCCACTCACCTTATCAAAGGCTTCGGCGCAGTCGCCGGCCGCATAAATGCCTGGCACATTGGTTTGTAGGGTTTCGTCGGTCAGCACCCCCACCAGGCAGCGCACACCGCTGTTTTCCAGGAAACCGATGTTGGGCTTGACACCGGTGGCGCTGATGACCAGATCGGCCTCCAGCTGCTCCCCGGTTGACAGTCGCACGCGCATCTTGCCGCTGGACTTTCCGGTCGAAGCCATGCCCACCACCTCGGCGATCTTGCCCAGCAAACCGGGCTCTGCACCGGTATCGCGCTCAATGGCTTCGACCCGCGCGCCGGTATACACCTTCACCCCTTTCGTTGCGCACCAGTCTTTGATCATGCCGCCCGCGGTGGGGCCCATCATGCGCGGCACCATGCGGTCACCCATCTCCACCACCGACAGGTCCACGCCGCGCTGCTGCAGCGCTTCCATGATGATGCATCCGATGAAGCCCGCGCCCATTTGCAACACTTTGGCGCCGGGCTGGGCCAGGTTGGCAATCGCGCGGGCATCGGCCAGCGTCCAGCATGGGTGAACGCCCGGGCCGTTGATACCCGGAATGGGCGGCGACGCAGGCGATGAACCGGTGGCAATCAGCAACTTGTCAAAGCCCAGGGTATTGCCGTTGCTCAGTTCCAGTGTGCGCTTGGCCGAGTCCAGCACCTTGGCGCGGACGCCGCGCAACACCTGGATGTTCAGCGCCTCAAAATGGCCTGCCGTGTGGCGCAGGTGGGTGCCGTCTTCGCCCACCTTGCCAATGAGCAAGTAGGGGATGGCCATGCGCGAGTACGGTGCTTCGTTCTCATCGCCGATCACGGTGATCTTGTCGTGGGGTGCGTGCTTGCGGATGGTCTCGGCTGCAATCACACCGGCCGGGCCGGCACCGAGGATGACGTGGTGGGTCATGAAACTCTCCAAAAAATAAAGCGGCCTCGGGGGCCGCTGCTGTACCGGTGTGAGCCCGGTGGGGCTTGCCCGGTCCGTCGGTGCGCGGCACCGGTGAACCAGGCAAGACCCCGGACGGGTCTTGCCCTGGCACGCGTCAGAGGCTCAGGCGCGCCTTGGTCTCGGCGGTCGGGCGGCCTTCCGTGTCCCAGCCGCGGGCGGCGTAGTACTTCGGCAGCATCTCGGGCAGCTTGCTGACCATGCCTTTGGAAGCCCCGGTCTTGGCGGCTTCGGTCAGCAGGCGCTTGGGCAGGCTGTCGTCTTTGGCAGTGAAGCCGGCGGCGTTGTTGAATTCGCGCTCCATGTTCCAGATGCGCTCACCGATCTTCTCCAGCTCTTCGGTGGTGAACTCTTCGTTGCACGCGGCCTGCAGCTGCGGTGCCAGATCGGCCACGCCCCAGGCGAAGGTGGTGAACACGCACAGGCCCGACGAGTCGAAGGCGGCGGTGGCGTCCTGGAAGGCCTTCACCAGTTCCGGCTTGCCCTCGGACTCGACCGGATCGGTCTTGACCGGGATGCCCAGCACTTCCGATGCGATGGTGTAGCCGCGCAGGTGGCAGGCGCCGCGGTTGGAGGTGGCGTAGGCCAGACCAATGCCCTGGATGGCGCGACCGTCGTAGGCCGGGAATTCCTGGCCCTTCACGCTCATCGACAGATCGGGGTGGCCATACTTCTCGGTCAGGCGCTTGGAACCCAAACCAATTTCCTTGCCGAAGCCTTCGCCACGGGCGGTGATTTCGGCGAAGTGAGCCAGCGCTTGCGCCGAACCAAACTTGGCGTCAATGCCCAGTTGCTCTGCGGTCAACACGCCCATCTCATACAACTCCATCACAGCGCCCACGGTGGCGCCGAAGCTGATCGGGTCAAAGCCTTCTTCGTTGCACAGCATGTTGGCGTATTGCAGCGCCTCCAGGTCGTTCACACCGTTGGCCGCGCCAAGCGCCCAGGCCGCTTCGTATTCCAGGCCGCCGTTGGCGCCCCAGTACTGCGGCTTGTTGGCCACGGTGAAGTGGCCTTCGTCCATCTTGCTGATGCGCCCGCAGGCGATGGTGCAGCCGAAGCAGGCCTGGTTGGTCACCAGGTGCTTCTTGCCGTCGCTCTCGCGCGGTGTGGCCATGGCTTCGGCCGAGATGTCTTTCGCGCCCTCGAACTGCACGTCGCGGTGGTTGCGGGTGGGCAGCGCACCCATCTCGTTGATCACATTCATCAGCACCTGGGTGCCGTAAGCCGGCAGGCCCTGGCCCGTGACCGCGTTCTCGGCCAGGATCTTCTTCTTTTCGAAGGTGGTCTTCATGAAGGCCTTGGGGTCGCGGATGTTGCCCACGCCCTTGGTGCCGCGCACGGCGATGGCCTTCAGGTTCTTGCTGCCCATCACGGCTCCCACGCCCGAGCGGCCAGCGGCACGGTGCAGGTCGTTCACCACGGCCGCGTAGAGCACGCCGTTTTCTCCGGCCTTGCCGATGCTGGAGACGCGCACCAGCGGGTCCTGCAGGCTGGACTTGAGAATTTCCTCGGTCTTCCAGACGCTCTGGCCCCAGAGGTGGCTGGCGTCACGCAGTTCGACATCGTCGTCGTTGATGTACAGGTACACCGGCTTTTCGGAACGGCCTTCGAAAATGACCATGTCCCAGCCGGCCATCTTGAACTCGGCACCCCAGTAGCCACCCGAGTTCGAGCAGGCAATGGCGCCGGTCAGCGGGCCCTTGGTGATGACGGTGTAACGGCCACCGGTGGAGGCCATGGTGCCGGTCAACGGGCCGGTGGCCCAGATGATCTTGTTGTCGGGCGACAGCGGATCCACTTTGGGATCGACTTCGTTGATCAAATATTTGCTACCCAGTCCGCGTGAACCGATGTAGGCACGCGCCCACTCCATGTTCAGCGGTTCGGATTTCACGGTGCCTGCGGTCAGGTTGACGCGGAGGATTTTTCCAGCCCATGACATATTGAGTCTCCTGTGAGTGTGGGGGTCGAGCCGCAGGCTCAGGCTGCGGAAGGCTGGTTGCCCAGCTTGTCGGCCCACTGTTTCATTTTGTCCATGCCGGTCCAGTTGGCATCGATGAAGGTAATGGCGCTGGTGGGGCAGGCTTCAACGCAAGCCGGGTCGCCACCGCACAAGTCGCACTTCTGCACCTTGCCGGTTTCCTGCACGTAATTGATGGTGCCGAACGGGCAGGCGATGGTGCACACCTTGCAACCCACGCAGGTGGTTTCGTTGACCACCTTGGCGCCTGTGACCTTGTCGACCGTGATGGCCTCGACCGGGCAGGCATGCAGACACCAGGCCTCGTCGCACTGGGTGCAGGTGTAGGGCACTTTCTTGCCGGTATGGTGAAAGTCAAACACCTTGATGCGCGATTTCGACGTGGCGTAGGTGCCATAGTTCTCGAAAGAACAGGCCATTTCGCACTGCAAGCATCCGGTGCATTTGTCCGGGTTGATGTGCAGGACTTTCTGCATGTGAGGTCTCCTGGTGGGTAGCGGCGCTGCTTGTGCAGTGCCATGCCTATGAAAGGAATTGCCTAGGCATTGTTGAAGGCTTAAGCCACTTTGAGTTCAGGGTTATCCCTAGTCAACTACCCCACGTCTCATGAAATTCTCAAAATGAAACACACACAGAGTTGGCATACTTGATGCTGCTTTGAACAGTGTCACAGACGCTCGAACAACAAACAGAGACACGGCATGAACACAAGCCCGATGCAGCCTGGCACAGCTCCCGCCACCGACCGCCTGGCGCTGATCGAAAGCGCGCGGCGTGCGGTTTTGAGCGAAGGCGGCTTGCACGCTGCGCCCTGGGTTGAACCCTGGATCGACCGCTCCTGGCGGCGCTGCCTGGCGCAAGGTTTTCGCCCGCAGCAGGCACTCGCATTTCAGGCGGTTTCAGCGCCGGCCACGCACCGCGCCATCGAGGCCAGCCGGCCGCTGCTGCATGCAGCGGCGCCCGTCATCCAGTCGCTCGCGCGGGCCATGGCAGACACCCGTTACTTTGCCATCTTGACGGACGCACAAGGCGTGGTCATTGACGTGAACGGCCCCGTGGACCGACACAACCCCCAGGCCAGCCTGATCGCCCGCGTGGGTGTGGATCTGTCTGAACAGGCGGTGGGGACCACCGCCATTGGCGCCACCCTGGCCGAACTGCACCCGGTGTGGCTGCACCGCGGCGAACACTTTTTTGACGACACAGGGGTTTACAGCTGCGCCGGTGCTCCGCTGTTTGGGCCCGATGGCCGGTGCGTGGGCATGCTCGATCTCACGGGCATCCACGTGACTGAGCGCCCAGCCCTGAAGCACCTGGTCGCGCAGTCGGCCCGAAGCATTGAAAACGCACTCACCCTGGCGCAACCCCATCAGCTGCTGCTGCGCCTCAACTGGCCCGGCAGCTCACCCGAAGAAGACAGCGCGGGCCTGGTCTGTGTGGACGCCGACGGATTTGTGACCGGTACCAACCGCGCCGCCGCCGACATGCTCACGCTGGCACCCGGCGCGCCCTGGCCGCATTGCAGCGACGTGTTTGCCGTGCCGTTTGAAACCCTTTTCGATGCCGCGCACGGTGAACATCCTTTCCAGGAACTGCCTTTGTGGTCGGGTCTGCGGCTGGCCGTTTCACCCCGCCTGAACACCGACCGAGGCAGAGCAACCACCGCGCGCGCCGCAGGGCGCCCCACGGTGCCGCTCAAAGACGTGGAAACCGCGTTGATCAGAAAAGCGGTGGATGACGCGCGCGGCAATGTGATGGAAGCCGCCCGCGTGCTGGGCATCAGCCGGGCCACGGTGTACCGCAAGCTGATGCGCAAGAAACCCACCCTCTGAAACCAGGGCACAGCGCTTGCAGCACGCCCGTTGGCGCCTGCGGCACACACCCACGCCAGCCACGCTGGGCTGGCTATCCCTTCAAGGCGCCGTGAGTGTCATGCCCTGCTGCTTGAAGATAGCCAGCAATTCGCCGCTGTTGCGCAGCGCCTGCAAAGCCATCTCTAGCGCCTGCCCCAGCTCTTTGTGCTCGGACTTGATGGCCATGCCGACCGGCCAGCCGTTGTCCGGCACGCCGCTGAGCACGAGCCTGGACAAGCCGTAATCGTCGCGCCTGGGCGCGTTGCGAAACAGCACCGACTCGGCCTGAGCGCGGGTGACGTAGGCTGCTACCGCCCTACCGTCCACCACCGCTTGAGCCGCCTCTACGCCGGTACTGAAAATACCCACCTGCGTGCGCAAAAGACCGCCGCCGTAACCCATTAGCGCACTGGCCGCACCTGCACCGCGCTCAGCAGCCAAGGCCATGCCCTTGAGGTCTTCGGGGGCCGAAACATCGGCCAGCTTGCGGGTGTCGTGCATCAGCACCAGCGACTGCCTCATGTAGGGTGCCAGCACCATGACCTGCCGGTTTTTCTGCATGAGGTATTTGTCCACCGGTACCTGCAGCATCACGTCGGCAGGGCCGTAGCCCAGGTAATGACCACGCCAGACCATGTTGCGCAGGTCGTCGTTCATGTTCTCGCCCGCGTCAAAAGGCAACAGGGACAGCGACAGATTCAGTTGGCGAGCCAGTGCCTGCGCGAGCGCAACGTCCAGCCCCTGCATGTCGTTGGCAGGGCCTCCGGACAGCGGCGCGTTGTCTTTGTAGACCGCCACCTTCAACACGCCGCTGGCACGGATGCGCGCCAGGTCGGACAGCTCGGTCTGAGCATGCGCGGGGGCATGGCCAGCCAGCAACGGCAGCACACAGGCCAATGCCTGGCGGCGGTCGATCCACCCGGCTTTGTGGGGCAGTTCCTTCACCGGGTTGGGTGGGGTCGTCATGCGTTGTATCTCCTGTGGGTTTTCTGGGTCGAGGCGTTCGCGCTCAAGGTTCGCGGCGGGTTTCCAGGTAGGTCTTGATCGACCAGATGGCCTCTTGGGACAAGGTGCCCTCAAACGGCGGCATGTAGACGCGACCGTCGCGCACCCGACCACGGCGCACGGTGGCCACGTAGTAGTCGTCCATTTCCTTGTAGCAGGCCGACTTTTTCACCGGATCGCCCAGACCGGAACAGTCTGCATCGAACTTGCGCAAGTCCGGAGAAATGCCGCCAGAAATGGCTTCCAGGCCGTGGCAGCGGGCGCAGTTCTGGTTGTAAGCCGAGGTACCGATACGCAGCGCTTCCTTGTGGGCAGCGCCTTCGCTGTAGGGGTTGGCGTCCAGCCATTTGGCGCCCAGTTGCGGCAGGGTGCTGGTGTCAACCGCCTGGGGTGTGACGTCTCCGTGTGCCATGACGGAGGCGGCCACGAGGCTGGCAGCGGCCAAGGCCAGCGCCCGCAGTGCGGCGCTGGGGTATCGGGTGAGGAAGGGACGGTTCATGGGGCTTGTCTCCTGGTTGCATTAAGGGGTCTTTGATCCTATGGGTAGCAATAAGCAGGCCACTCAATACCAAGCCCACGCGACAACTCGGCAGCCTGCGGACCACGACACGAGCCCGGCCAAACTGTTCCAAATTGAAGCAAACCCCTAGCCGAAACGCCACACACACGGACAAGCCAGGGCCCGGTTCTTTGGGCGCCAACCCAGGCCTGACTGGGTGGCGGGCTAATTGCTTGCTCGTAACCATGCACATTTGGAGCAACCTGTTGCACCCCGGGATTTCCCGGTGTTGATTGCTGGCACAGATATGAAGAAAATGACATGAGACAAAAGAATACTGACGCCGACGAAATATGCCCACACGGTGCCATCCGCCCTCCGTCATGGAGCATGGATTGCTGGGGAGGCATTTCACCGGCCCCAGGAGACAACATGAGTGCAGCCATCTACCCGCGCAGCGTGGAGCCTCGCGCTCACGTTGCGCCGCCTGACGCGCCCACGAGCCAGCAGGCCGACCTGATCTCGCAGTCGCACCAGCGCTCGCAGGCTTACGGCATCACGGCGCACAGCGAACCCGACTTTTCCAGCCCCTCGCGTGGCGACATGAACAGCGCTCTGGACGAGAACCGGTTTTTGTTTCAGCACGCTGCACCGGTGATGGAAACGCTCTACGACCAGATCGTGAACACGCACAGCATGGTGTTGCTGACGTCGGCCCGGGGCATGGTGCTGCACTCGCTGGGTGACACAGACTTTCTGGAAAAGGCCTCGCAAGTGGCACTGACGCCGGGCATGGATTGGTCGGAAAAAAACAAGGGCACGAACGCCATCGGCACGGCCCTGACCGAAGAAGAGGCGCTCACGGTACACGGCAGCCAGCATTATTTGAACGCCAACAAATTCCTCACCTGCTCGGCAGCACCCATCTTTGATCCGTACGGCCAGGTCATCGGCGCGCTTGATGTCACCGGCGACCACCGCAGCGTGCACCAGCACACGTTGGCGCTCGTGCGCATGTCGGCGCAGATGATCGAAAACCACATGTTTGCCGACATCTTTCCCAAAGCCATACGTGTCCACTTCCACACGCGCTCGGAGTTCCTGGGCACGCTGGTCGAAGGCATCGCGGTGTTTTCGCCCGAGGGTCGGTTTCTCTCGGCCAACCGCAGCGCGCAGTTTCAGATGGGACTGCCTTTCAGTGCTCTGAAGGCCCACACCTTTTCATCGCTTTTCGGGATGTCGGTGTCCGCGTTGTTTGAACGCTTCAGCAGCTCGCTGCCCAACCCCAAACAGCTGTGCCTGCACAACGGCGTCTCGGTGTGGTGCCGCGTCCGGGTCAAATCTGCCAGCCCCTGGGCGGCTTCTGCGCCCATGCCGTCGGGGCAACAGCCCCCCGCTCAAGCCGATGGCCGCCCCAGCGAAGCGCAGAACGCCCACCCCGTCGCGCCTGTGCCTTTGAAGCAAACCGGGAAAAAAATGCAGTTTTCTTCTCTGCACTACCTCGATACCGGCGACGCGCAAGTGTCGTCGGTGATCCACAAGTTGCGCATGGTGTCGGGGCGGGATATCCCTATCATGATCCTGGGCGAAACCGGCACCGGCAAGGACTTGCTGGCCCAGGCCATCCATGGCGATTCCACCCGTTCTGCGCAGCCATTTGTCTCGGTCAACTGCGCCTCCATTCCCGACACGCTGATCGAATCGGAACTGTTTGGCTACGAGGAAGGTGCGTTCACCGGTGCGCGCAAGAAGGGCTCCATCGGCAAGATCTTGCAGGCCCACGGCGGCACACTGTTTCTGGACGAGATTGGTGACATGCCCAAACACCTGCAAGCGCGGCTGTTGCGGGTGCTGCAGGAACGCAAGGTCAGCCCGCTGGGCGCAGGCAAAGAGGTGGACGTGGATGTGGCGGTGGTCAGCGCCACCCACAAAAACCTCAAAGACATGATTGCCCGCGGTGATTTCCGGGAAGACCTGTACTACCGCCTCAACGGACTGGTGGTGCGGCTGCCGGCGCTGCGCGAGCGCTCAGACTTCGACCTGGTGGTGCAAAAGATCCTGAAGTCGCTGTGCGAAAACGGTGAGCACGTGGGCATCTCGCCGGAGGTCATGGGGGTGTTCAAGCGCTACCACTGGCCCGGCAACTTCAGGCAATTGCACAATTTGTTGCGCACGGCCGTGGTCATGGTGGGCTGCCAGGGTGAAATCGCCTTCGAACACCTGCCCGACGACTTTCTGGAAGAACTGGAGCAAGGCCCCGCCGAAACCCGGCTGATGGCACCCATGCACATGTTTGCACCCGCCACACTCGAGGCCAGTCCCTCCGACGCCACGGCCATGCCTGAACCCGAGGGCCACCGGCTGCAAGACGTGGCGCTGGGCGCCATGGCGCAAATGCTGCGCTTGCACAAAGGCAATGTGTCGGCTGCAGCCAAGGCTCTGGGCGTGTCGCGCAACACCATTTACCGCAAGAAAGACCAACTACCGCCCGATGTAATGGCCTGACGCGCCCTGCACCGGGCGCGCTTCATCTTGAGCCGACCCGGCGCTGGGGACGCCCTGCTCCATCCAGACCGGCTCCAGCTCACGCCAGGCACGCTGCACATTGAAGCCGTGGCGCTCGGCGTAGCCGGCCCAGCCGCGGAAGGCGGGCAAATCGACGATGCCGGCCTCTTGCGGTTGGTACCCAGCGTCCATGGCCTGTAAAACACCGTAGCGCAAGGCCTGCAAATAGGCGCGCGTGGCACCCAGCGCCGCAGGCGGTTGCCCAGGCTGCGTTGTCACAGAAACCACCGCAGACACCACCTGCCGGGCACCCCGCGCTTGCAGGCGATCCAGCGCTGCCAGCCAGCCGTCCAGCCGGCCTTGGGCGAGCTCGGGAATGCGCCCGTCGTAGACCAGACCACCGGCCCACAACACACGGTGCTCCGCGTTCCAGAGCACCAGATCGCCCTCGGTGTGCCCTTGCTCCCAGGGCAACACCTCCAGCGCCAGCGCGCCAACGCCCAGGGTTTGGCCGGGGTACAGCGTATGGGTGGGCTCGACAATGTGGGTGCTCGCCATGGCTTCGGCCCCCGCCCGCACGGTGAGACCCGCCAGACACGCCGGGCAGCGCTGCTGCATGGCGCTGCGGGTGGGCTCGCTGGCGGCAACCGTCAACTGCCCGGCTGCGGCCAGGTCGGCAAACGCGGAATTGGCCAGCACGTTTTCGGCGTGTGCGTGGGTGTTGACGATCCAGCGCACCTGCGCTTTGAAACGGCATGCCAAGGAACGGCGTACCCGCTCACCGTGGCGCTGGCTGGGCCCGGGGTCGATCACCAGCGCATCGGCCCCAGCAATCAGCGCCGTGGTGGGCGCCACATGGCCACCGTTCAGGGGCGACACCTCGCCCGGTGCCTCGGGCTGCCACACCCACACACCGGGCGCCAGGGCTTGCCAGGGCACGGCCAGCGCGGCCTCACAGGCGCCGGCTGGCGGGCCGGTATGCGCCGTGGTCACCACCGCAGCCAGACACAAGGCCCACAGCCCGTGGGCCCGCCAACGCAGGGGGATGCCAGGCATCAGTGCGGACCCCGCACCGCGGTGCGCAGTGCGCTCTGCATGTCGGGTTCGTGCCCCAGGTGGCCGCTGCAGGGGCTCAGCAAGACGGCAGAACCCCCTGCCAGGCGTTGCCCCATGGTGGCCCAGCGGCGGCTGTTGGCAGGCGGGCAAATAGCGTCAAACCGGCCGTGCACCCAGTCCACCGGAATGCCTCGCGCAGCCAGTTGCATTACCGCCCGGTCCAGCTCCCCCGGCCGCACGAAACCCCGGTGCAACAGGTAATGCGCCTGGATGCGGAATTTGTTCAAGGCGCGGCGGTCGGACGGGCCCATGCCCGGCCGCTGTCTCTGCGCCTGGGCTTGGCGCTGCTGGCGCTGTAAAGCGGCCCAGCCACGCCGAATGGCGCTGGCCAGCGCCGGGCGCTCTGCCTGGATGGCGTGTCGCAGGCTGCGCCGTATGCCCCGGCCCGCCGCTTCGGTTTCCAGCATGTTCCAGCGCCGCAACACGCGCAACGATGCAACACCGGGTGTACCAGATTGAAGCAGTTGTCTCAGCCGCATCAACACCGGCGGCACAGCCCCCCCCTCCGAACCTGGCCAACAGGGCTCAGCGCCCAAGACTCGCGACACGCCAGGGCTGGGCAACAGCAGCCCCCCCACTTCGCGGCGGCGCAGCGCAAACGCGCCGCGCAGCACCAGGCGCTGCACACGCTGCGGGTGCGCCTGTGCATAAGCCAAAGCCACCACCGTGCCCCAAGAACCGGCCAGCACCGACCAGCGCTCCAGCCCCAAATGCTCCCGCAGCACTTCCAGGTCGGCCACCAGCGCTTGCGTGGTGTTGGCGGTGGTTTGGCCCCGTGGGCGGCTGGCGCCGCAGCCACGCTGATCGGGCGCAATGGCCCAGTGGCGGGTCAGGTCCAGCGGCACCAACATGCCTGGCTGGCAGCTGCTGCCAGGGCCACCGTGCAGCAGCAACCAGGGTGCACCGGCCGGGTTGCCCACCGTGCGCCAGGCCATGCGGTGCCCTCGACCCACCACCAAATGGCGCGGCAACGGCCAGGCGTTGCCCGGTTTGCTGGCCTGCGCCCGCTCAGGGTTGTCCCTAGGTGGGTGTTTTGTGGCATCGTTATTGCTGAACATGGGGGCGGCTTGATGAGCAGTGGTGCTGACAAGTTAGCAGACATCTTTCGTGCCAACCTTTTCTCAGGAGACAGACTATGCAGTGGACCACCCCCGCTTTCACCGATTTGCGTTTCGGTTTTGAAATCACAATGTACATCGCCAACCGCTGAAAAACGGCGGCCTTGACCCGCAAGCGCACGGCCAAACCTCCGTGCGCTTTTTTCTTCAACCTGCTCACCCCATCCAACAGGCTTGACCATGCGCATCCGGGTTCTCGGTTCTTCTGCCGGTGGAGGCTTCCCGCAGTGGAACTGCAACTGCCCCAACTGTGACGGGCTGCGCCGCGGCACCATCCAGGCGAGGGCGCGCACGCAATCCTCCATTGCCGTCAGTACCGACGGCACCGACTGGCTGCTTGTCAATGCCTCGCCAGACATCCTGACTCAGATTGCGCAAACGCCAGAGCTGCAACCCGCGCGCGCCATCCGCGACAGCGGCATTGCCGCCGTGCTGCTGATGGACGCGCAGATCGACCACGTCACCGGCCTGCTGATGCTGCGCGAGCGCAAAACGCCGCTGCCGCTGCTGGCCACACCCGAGGTGTTCTCGGACATTTCCAGCGGTTTCCCCATCACTGGCATCCTCTCGCATTACTGCGGGGTGGCCCGCCAGGAACTGCCCATCGACGGCAGCGCGGTGCACATCCCCGCCCTGCCTGGCCTGCAACTGCAAACGGTGTCGCTGGCGTCCAAGCCGCCACCGTACTCGCCGTTTCGCGGCAACCCGCGCCCGGGCGACAACATTGGCCTGCTGATGACCAATCCGGCCACTGGCGCAAAGGCTTTCTACGCGCCCGGCCTGGCCGAGGTCACACCCGAACTGATCACTCTCATGAGCAGCTGCGCCGTGGTGCTGGTGGACGGCACCTTCTGGACGCACGATGAAATGCAGCGCCTGGGCCTGTCGGCCAAGGCCGCGCTCGACATGGGACACCTGCCGCAAAGCGGGCCTGGCGGCATGATCGAACAACTCGACAAGCTTCCCACCGGCGTGCGCAAGGTGCTCATCCACATCAACAACACCAACCCCATGCTGGTCGAAGACTCCGATGAACGTGCCGAACTCACGGCACACGGCATCGAGGTCGCCCACGACGGCATGAGCATTGAGATATGACCCCCTGCGCCGCTTCGCGTCTTCCCCCTCCAGGGGGACCACACCAGTGGCCCGGCAAAGCCGGTTCCACGGTGTGTGCTGGGCAAGTCACTTCTGCTCAATGTATTGATTTGTAGGAACCTGATCTTGGAAATCGCCCAGTCCCTCCGCGCCGACGGCCACCTGCCCGCCTGGAACGTAACCGAATTCGAAGCCCAGCTGCGCGACAAGGGCCGCAGCTACCACATCCACCACCCGTTCAATGTGCGCATGAACTCGGGCGGCTGCACGCCCGACGAGATCCGCTGCTGGGTGGCCAACCGCTTTTATTACCAGATCTGCATCCCGCGCAAAGACGCCGCCATCCTGGCCAACATGCCCGACCGCGAACACCGCCGCCTGTGGATCGAGCGCATCCTCGACCACGACGGCCATGATGACCACCAGGGTTCCGCCGCGGGCGGTATCGAAGCCTGGACGCGCCTGGGCGAAGCGGTGGGCATGTCGCGCGAAGAGCTGTGGTCGCTGCAGCACGTGGCGCCAGCCGTGCGCTTCGCTTGCGACGCCTACGTGAACTTCGCGGCGAAGGCGCCGTGGCAGGAAGCCGTGTGTTCGTCGCTGACCGAGATGTTCGCACCTCAGATCCACAAGGACCGCCTGGCCACCTGGCCAACGCACTACCCCTGGATCGAGGCTGGCGGACTGGCCTATTTCCGCAGCCGCATCCCGCTGGCCAGTCGTGACGTGGAGCATGGCCTGCGCGTGACGCTGGCGCACTTTAAGTCCCGCGAGCAGCAGCACCACGCGCTGGACATCCTGCAATTCAAGCTGGACATCCTGTGGTCCATGCTTGATGCGATCGAGCGAGCCAGCCAATGAACACCCTGCCCGCCCAACCCAAACTCTCGCGCAAGTTCCGCCTGCAGTTCGAGCCGGCACAGGACCGCTGGGTGCTGCTCTACCCCGAAGGCATGGTGCAGCTCAACCCCAGCGCAGCCGAGATTCTCCAGCGCTGCGACGGCGAGCGCTCAGTCGATGCGATCGTCGCGGAGCTGGAAGCCGCGTTCAACGCGCAAGGCATCGCGCCCGAAGTCCGCAACCTGCTGGAAGAGGGCCAACGCCGTGGCTGGATCGACTGAGTTTTTGAGCGCCGCTCCCATCCCCGCCGGCCCGCCCCTGTGGCTGCTGGCCGAGCTCACCTACAAGTGCCCGCTGCACTGCGTGTTTTGCTACAACCCCACGCAGCACGCCCGGGTGCCAGACGAGCTGAGCACCGCGCAGTGGGTGGACGTGATGCAACAGGCGCGCAAGCTCGGTGCGGCGCAGCTCGGCTTCTCTGGTGGCGAGCCACTGTTGCGCGACGACCTGGAAGAACTGGTGCAGGAAGCCCACCGCCTGGGCTACTACACCAACCTCATCACCTCGGGCGTGGGCCTCACGCGCACCCGTGCGCAAAAGCTGAAAGACGCCGGGCTCGACCACGTGCAACTCTCGTTCCAGGACTCCACCAAAGAGCTGAACGACTTTTTGAGCCACACCAAAACCTTCGATCTCAAGCAGCGCGTGGCGCGGCTGATCAAGGAACACGACTGGCCCATGGTGCTGAACTGTGTGCTGCACCGGCACAACCTGCCGCATGTGGACAAGATCATCGAAATGGCGGTGGCGCTGGAAGCCGAGTACCTGGAGCTGGCCAACACGCAGTACTACGGCTGGGCCTGGGTCAACCAAGACCATTTGATGCCCACACGCGAAGAGCTGCAGGACGCCGAGGCCGTGGTGAACCGCTTTCGCGCCGAGCAGGAGGGCAAAAGCGGACCCAAGACCCGCGTGCTGTTCGTGGTACCCGATTATTTTGAAGAGCGGCCTAAGGCCTGCATGAACGGCTGGGGTTCGGTGTTCCTCTCCGTCGCACCCGACGGAATGGCCATGCCCTGCCACAACGCGCGCGACCTGCCCGGCCTGCAGTTGCCCAACGTGAAAGACACGCCCATCGCCGACATCTGGCAGCGCAGCAACGCCTTCAACGCTTTTCGCGGCGACAGCTGGATGAAAGCGCCCTGCCGCACCTGTGACGAGCGCCACAAAGATTTTGGCGGTTGCCGCTGCCAGGCGTTCATGATCACCGGGGACGCCACCGAGGCCGACCCGGTGTGCAGCAAATCGCCCCACCACGACAAGGTGGTGCAGCTGGTGAAGGGTGCGCCCGCGCGGCGCAACATCCCCATCGTGTTCCGCAGCGACGCCGAATCGCGTGCGCTGCACCCGGCCCGCTGACATGGTCACGCCCTGCGCCGCGTCTCCTGCTTCTCAGCGCCACCGCATGCTGGGGGCTTTGCTGGTGCGGCGCCTGCCAGGCAGTGCGCACCCCATGTTCAACATCGAGCGCGCCGACCAGGGCTTGTTCCTGCTGTGGCTGGCCTTCATGGGCTTGCTGGGGTTTGCCGCGCTGCTGCTGTGGCAAGCCGGTGCCTGGCACCGGCTGATCGAGGCAGACCCAACGCGGCTCACCGTGGTGATCGTGCTGCTGTTCGTGGGCTGCTCGGGCTGGGCCGGTCACCGCGCCTGGGTGCTGGGTCGCCAGCGCCTGGCGCTGGACAAAGCGCGGCGCAGCGCAGGCAGCTGGAGCAGCGAATTCCTGCAAGGCACCGCACAGCCGGGTGCCGACCGGGCTTCGTGGTTGCTGGTGTTGGGCGAACGCGCCCACGGCGCCCACGAAATGGCCTGGTGGCTCAACGGCATCCAACTCAAGCTGGGCCTGCTGGGCAAGGTGATCGGCTTCTCCATCCTGGCGCTGCAACTGGGGCAAATGGACAGTTTCGACCCGAGCCAGAGCGCGCAACTGCTCAAGAGCCTGACCGGCGGCCTGGGCATCGCGCTGCTCACCACCGTGACCGGGCTCACCGGCAACATCCTGCTGGGTCTGCAGCTGATGCGGCTGGACCGCTTTGCCGACGCGCTGGTGGCCGATACGCTGGCCTTGTCCTTGCAATCCGACGGAGCCCCCGATGGCGATCGGCCGACCGGTCCGTGACACCGAAACCGATCCGTTCTACGACATGTTGTTCAACATGTTGATCGCCTTCGTCTTCTGTTTCGTCATCGCCATCCTGGCCTTCAACCCGCAGGCGCGCAAAGCCGGCGACGTGCCGGCCAAGGCCGAGTTCATGGTCACCGTCTCGTGGCCTGACGGCAACCCCAACGACGTGGACGCCTGGGTCATGGAGCCGGGGGGCAAGACGCTGTGGTTCCGCCAGCGCGACGCCGGCCTGCTGCACCTGGACCGCGACGACCGCGGCGCCAAGAACAGCAGCGTGCTGGTCAACGGACGCGCGTTCAGCAGCCCGATCCGGCAGGAGATCGTGACCCTGCGCGGCATCGTTCCCGGCGAATACGTGGTCAACGCCCATTACTACGACAGCGGCGACCAGCAGCCCGTGGATGTGAGCGTCGCCGTGGTCAAGATCAACCCGCAGGCCGAGATCGTGTTCACCGGCACCCAGCAGATCCCGCGCAAAGGCGACGAGCGCACGTTGATCCGATTCACGCTGGACGAAGCCGGTAGCGTGACCGACCTCAACACCAACCCCAAGACCATCGTGCAGCGCACGGGTTTATGAACCACCCCTGGCGCCGCATCGGGTCTTCTCCTTCAGGGGTACCCCACCAGCAGTCGGGCAAATCCGGTTCTGCGGTGTGTGCTTGACCTAACCCATCGCTACGACCACATGATTCCTGCCGTCTCCTCACAGCTCCTGCTGCTGGTCATCGTCTACGCGCTGCTCGCTTTCTTGCTGCTGGTGCTGTGCCTGGGCACGCGCTGGCACTGGGGCCTCAAAGCCGGGCTGGTGCTGCTGGTCAGCGGCTTTTACGCGTTTGGTCACCAGACCTTCCAAGGCGTATCGGGCTGGCCAGCCGAAGACGAACTGCCACGCCAGTTCGTGCTGCTGGCGGCCGTGTTCGACGAACCCAGCCCCGGGCGCGGCCACCCCGGTGCGATCCACCTCTGGGTCAACCCCATGAAAGACAACGCACCGCTGGCGATGCCACGCGCCTTCAAACTGCCCTACGAAAAAGACCTGCACCGCATCCTGGGCGACGGCATCAAAAAGGCGCGCGACGGCAACACCCAGATGGGCGAGACCAAACCCCGCCGCGGCCCGGGTAGCCTGGCCTGGCTGCGGCCTGCAAGCAACGACCAGGTTGAAATCAAGTTGAGGGATCTCCCTCGCGCACAACTGCCCGAGAAATGAAGACACACCCTGCGTCGTTTAGCGTCGTCCACCTCTCTCGCTTTCGGCGGCAGGGGGACAGCACCTGTGGCCGGGCGAAGCCGGTTCTGGGGTGCGACTGGGTTTCGGACACGCGCTCGCGCAATGCCGCTTGGAAGACACCCGCCACCTGGCTGGCGGTGGCCTTGCTTTCTGGCTGCTCGGTTCGCGACATGGGCAACGAATGGTTCCCGCTGCGCGAAGGCGCTGAGCAGACCCTGGCCGTGGCCTACGCGATGGACGAACCCCGCGAGCCCGAGCATTGGACGATGCGCGTCCAGGCACACGCCACCTTCCAGAACCAGCCGGTGGCCGTGCGCCACCACTCGGCCGGCGTGAGCTACTACCTCCAGGTGGACGAGCAAGGCATCCGCCGCGTCGCCACCCGCACCGACATCGACAACGAACCCACCGCCGACGCCGAGCCTCTCTGGGTGCTGAAAGCGCCCTACCAAGTGGGCACCGAGTGGACCACGCCCACCGTGCCCTACCTGATCGAGCGCAGAAACGAATACCCGCGCGAGCTGAAATACACCCACAAGGCACAAATGACCTGGCGCATCGAAGCCGTGGACGACAGCGTGAAGCTGGCCGACGGGAGCACCCACAAACCCTGCCTGCGCGTGGTGGGCGAAGCCCGTCTGAACCTCTACACCGACCCGGTCAACGGCTTCACCGACGTGCCGCTCATCAGCCGCGAGTGGTATTGCCAGGGCAAGGGTTTGGTGAAACTGCAGCGGGAAGAAAAGGTGCCCAGCGGGTTCCTGAACGGGGGCGTGCTCACGGCCGAATGGGCGCGGTAGCTGTGGATACAGCACGCATCGCACCCGCGCGGCTGCGCCTGCAAGTTCGGCAACCACATAGAAAAGAGCCACCTGCCCGCGCATTGCGGTGCATCAGGCAACGGCTACAGGCCCCACCGTAAACTGGCAAAACACGGCGTCCACCCGGCGGCGCTGCCTTTGCTGAACCGCGCCTGCCCGTCACCGACCACCGCACGCCCCTGGATTCCGCCAGCCCGCCCGGGCTGAGCGCGTCCGAGGCCACACGGCGCCTGGCGGCCGAGGGGCCGAACCTGCTGCCGGGCAGTGTGCCCAAGTCGAACGCGGCGATCGTGCGCGAGGTGATCACCGAGCCAATGTTTTTGATGCTGCTGAGCGCCGGCGGCATCTACCTGGCGCTCGGCGACCGCGGCGAAGCGCTGTTTCTGCTGAGCTTTGTGGGGGTGGTGATCGGCATCACGCTGGCGCAAGAGCGCAAAACCCAGCGCGCGCTGGAGTCGCTGCGCGATCTGTCGGCACCCCGCGCGCTGGTGTGGCGCGACGGGCAGGCGCTGCGCATCGCCGGACGCGAGGTGGTGCGCGGGGACGTGCTGGTGCTGCACGAGGGGGACCGCATCGCCGCCGACGCGGTGCTGCTGAGCGGGGAACTGGAGGTGGACGAATCGCTGCTGACGGGCGAGGCGGTGCCGGTAGCCAAGCGGACCCTCGCGGACGCTGCGCCGGACGACAGCAAGGTGGCGCTGTTCGCCAGCACGGTGGTGACGCGCGGCGTGGCGCAGGCCGTGGTTTGCGCCACCGGCGTGCATACCGCGGTGGGGCGCATTGGCGCTGACCTGGCTACTACCACCGAGCCCCCGTCGGCGCTGCAAGTGGGCTCACGCCAACTGGTGCGCCGGCTTGGGCTGGCGGCACTGGTGCTCGCCATGGCGCAGGTGCTGCTGGGCTGGTGGTGGAACGACCGGCCACTGCTGGAGAGCCTGCTCGCGGGCATCGCGCTGGCCATGGCGATTCTGCCGGAAGAAATTCCGGTGATCCTCACGGTGTTTCTGGCGCTGGGTGCTTGGCGCCTGTCGCGCCATCAGGTGCTCACGCGGCGCGTGACCGCGGTGGAGGCCCTGGGCGGCATCACTGTGCTGGCGGTGGACAAGACCGGCACACTCACCGTGAACCGCATGGCCGTGGCCGGGCTTGCCACGCCGGACGCCGCCTTCAACCCCGAGGGCGCAGCGGCCCTGCCGGAGGCCTTTCACCGGCTTGTTGAATTTGCCATGCTGGCGACACCGGGCGATCCGTTTGACCCGATGGAAAAAGCGATCCAGACCTTTGGGGACCAGTGGCTGCAAGGCACGGAGCACGTACACGACGGGCGCGAGCCGGAATTCGAGTACCCGCTGTCCGGCGAGATCGTGGCCATGACGCGGGTGTTCACCAGCGCGAACCCGGCTCTGCATGTGCTGGCCACCAAGGGCGCCCCCGAAGCGGTGGTGGACCTGTGCCACCTGGCTCCTGGGCAACGCGAAGCGGTGCGGCACCAGGTGGAAGCGCTGGCCGAGCAGGGTTTTCGGGTGCTGGGGGTGGCTTGTGGGCATTGGAGCGGCACCACACCGGCGCCCGGGGCGGCCCCGCGCTGGCCCGCCAGCCAGCACGACTTCGATTTCGAGTTTCTCGGCCTGCTTGCGCTGGCCGACCCGCCGCGCTCCGAGGTACCCGCCGCCCTGGCCGAAGCACGGCGCGGGGGTGTTCGCGTGATCATGATGACGGGCGACCACCCGGCTACAGCCCGGGCGATTGCGCGCCAGGTGGGGCTGTCCGAACGGCCCGAACTGATGACAGGTGCCGACATGGACGCACTGGACGACCACGCCCTGACGCAGCGCCTGCGCCAGACTGACCTGTGTGCGCGGCTGAAGCCCCAGCACAAGCTGCGCTTGGTGAAGTTGCTGCGCGCCGACGGCGAGGTGGTGGCCATGACGGGCGACGGCGTGAATGACGCGCCCGCACTGAAAGCGGCGGATGTGGGCATTGCCATGGGTGAGCGCGGCACCGATGTGGCTCGCGAAGCCGCCGCGCTGGTGCTGCTGGACGACAGCTTTGCGCGCATCGTGGGCGCCATTCGGCAGGGTCGGCGCATCGACAGCAACATCCGCAAGGCCACGCGCTTTGTATTTGCGGTGCACGTGCCCATCATCTTGCTGGCGTTGGTTCCGCCGCTGCTGCATTGGCCAGTGCTGCTGATGCCGGTGCACATCGTGCTTCTGGAACTGTTGATCGACCCGGCCTGTTCCGTGGTGTTTGAGGCGGAGCCGGAAGACGGCGACATCATGGACCACCCACCGCGCCCGATAAGCGACTCACCCTTTGCCCTAGCACCGCTGCTGAACGCGGTGCTGCAGGGTGCCGGCATGGCCGCGGTGCTGCTGGCTGGGCATGCAGCGCTGATGACTCAGGGCTGGGTAGCGGGCGAGGCGCGAGCGGTGGTGTTCGGTGCCCTGGTGTTGGGTGTGATGCTGCTGATCGGAGCCAACCGCAACCCGAAGCGCCCCGTCTGGGTGGGCCTGAGCGGGGGCAACCCCTGGCTATGGCGCATGGCAGCCGGTGTGGGTGCGCTGCTGGTGGCGGTGCTGACGGTGCCCTGGCTGCGCGACCTGATGGGCTTGGTGTTACCCGCGCTACAGGGTTTGGGGGTGCTGGCGAGCCTGCTGGCACTCTGCCTGGGCTGGCTGGAACTGCTGCGCCACTTGCACCGATGAGGGGTGCATCACGCTGATCGACGAGGTGCACCACAGAGGCACCCAGCACGCACCACGCGCGAATGCGTTTCCCGCGCAGCGGCTCACTTGAGCGACAGGATCCAGTAGACCACCTGGCGAGTGTCGCTTTCGGTGATGGCGACGGCGTTGGGCGGCATGGCAATGCCAGCAGCCTTGTTTTTCCAGTGGCTGGAATAGGGGTTGGAACCCTCCAGCACCACACGCGTCAGGAAGTCGGCAGCGCCAGGTTTACCGCGGTACTGCGCCGCCACGTCTTGCCAGGCGGGTCCGATGGGCAGTTGTCCGCCCTTGAGGTCTTGGTGCGAAATGGTGTGACACGCGAAACAACCCGCACCGGCTGCGGTCTTCTTGGCCGACTCTTCAACAGAGGCAGACTGGGCATGTGCGGCAGATGCGGCCACTGCCAGCGCCAAAGCCGCCCAGCGAAGGAATGAAGTGTGGTGGGTCATGGTGAGAAGCACGGAAGGTGGATAAGAAAGAGGTCGAAACCGGCGGTAGCAGACCCAGTGCGCTTCAGGGCTTTTGGGTCATGACCCAGTGGGCCATGGTTTTCAAGTCTTCGGCAGAGAGGCTGGCGTGTGCAGGCATGGGAATGCGACCCCATTTGCCGCGTGAACCATTGCGCACGCTCTGCGCTAGGGTGTCGCCGGCATCGGATTGGCCCGCGTACTTGGCGGCAATCGACTGAAATGACGGTCCCACCACCTTTTCGTCTTTGGCGTGGCAGGTCATGCAGCCACTGGACTTGAGCAGGTCCAGCGTGTCTTTGTCGTTCTGCGCCCAGGCTGAAGACAGCCCCATGGTGAGCAGCAGGAGGGAAACGGCGTGGTGTTTCATGTCAGTAAATCTTCAGAACCCTTCACAGACGCCAAGGCAGACCGTGAAGGGTTCGGGGTTGCATCAACGGGGCTGGCGGGTCACTTCAAGAGCTTGAAGGTCCAGACCGAACCGCCCTGCTCCAGGAAGTTGACCTTTTTGGCCACTTCACCGCCCCACAGCGGCACAGCGCCACCCCAGCCAGAAACCACGCTGACGTACTGCTCGCCGCCTTCGGTCCAGGTGATGGGAGGGGCCACCACGCCAGAGCCGGTCTGGAACTGCCAGACCACCTTGCCGGTCTTGGCGTCGGCGGCTTTCAGGTAGCCCTCCGGCGTGCCCCAGAACACCAGGTCGCCCGCAGTCAGCACACCACCCCACAGCGGCGCCTCGTTCTTCACTTCCCACTCGACCTTGCCGGTCTTGGGGTTGATGGCGCGCAGCGAACCGATGTGGTCGTCAAACAGCGGCTTGATGGTGAAACCCGCACCCAGGAAGGCCGCGCCCTTCTTGTAGGTGATGGGCTCGTTCCAGATTTCCATGCCCCATTCGTTGGTGGGCACATAAAACAGGCCGGTCTTGGGGCTGTAGGCCATGGGCATCTGGTTTTTGCCCCCCAGGAAACCAGGCGCAGAAAACACCGCTTTGCCTTTGGCGCCGTCGCCGCCGGTAGCCGTCGGGTCACCAGGGCGGTTGGCTGGGTCGAAGTTCGGGCGACCGGTCTTTAGGTCGATGCCGGTGGCCCAGGTCACTTTCTTGACGAACGGGAACGCATTGATCAGCTTCCCGGTGGCGGCATCGTTCACATAGAAGAAGCCGTTGCGATCAGCCTTGGCGCCCACGCGCTTGCCGTCCATGTCGAAGGTGATGAATTCGTTCACACCGTCGTAGTCCCAGCCGTCGTTGGGCGTGTTCTGGTAGTGCCACACAATCTTGCCGGTCTTGGGGTCGATCGCCACCGTGGACGTGGAATACAGGTTGTCGCCCTTGCGCACATGGCTGTTCCAGGGGCCTGGGTTGCCAGTGCCGAAATACGCCAGCTGGGTCTTGGGGTCGTAGCTGCCACCCAGCCAAGGTGTGGCGCCGCCGGTCTTCCAGGTCTCGCCGGGCCAGCTGGCGTTGGTGGTGCCGGTGATGCCGTTTTCCTTGCCGTCCTTGTAGCCCATGTGGCCTTCAACCACCGGGCGAGACCAGACCATCTTGCCGGTCTTGGGGTCGCGGGCTTCCACGCGGCCCACCACACCGAACTCACCGCCGGACAAACCGGTCATGAGCAGGCCCTCGGCGATCAGCGGGGCAGCGGTGTAGCTGTAGCCGGCAGAGTAGTCGTCGATCTTCTCGCGCCAGACGACCTTGCCGGTGTTCTGGTCCAGGGCCACCAGCTGAGCGTCCAGCGTGCCGAAGATCACCAGGTTGTCGTACAGCGCTGCGCCGCGGTTGATCACGTCGCAGCAGGGCATGATGCCCTCGGGCAGGCGGTGCTCGTACTTCCAGAGTTTCTTGCCGGTCTTGGTGTCCACCGCGTAAATGCGCGAGTAGGAAGCGGTGACGAACATCTTGCCGTTGTGCACCAGCGGTTGGGACTGCTGGCCGCGCTGCTTTTCACCACCGAAAGACATGGACCACGCTGGCACCAGGCGGTTGATGTTGTTGGCCGTGATGCCCGTCAGCGACGAATGGCGTTGCCCCTGGGTGCCCAAGCCCCAGCTCAGGACGTTGTCGGGCGTGGCTGCGTCGTCGGCAATCATGGCGTCGGTCACCTGGGCTCCCACGTGGGCGGTGGCGGCCATGACCAAAAGGCTCAAAAGGGTGCGTTTCACAGTGTTGTCTCCTGCTCGTTTGTGGGGTGGATGGGCTGCTCGCCCGCTCGTTTGTGAACTCCCGACCCTCCGGTCCGTGGGTTCCACCTCTACAAGATGGCAACAACTGTGCCAAGCCGAAAACCCCTTTTTTGGCGGGGCTGCGTGCCCGAAACACACCACTTTTGCGCCGAACTGCGCCAGCCACTGTTCAACCCGTGGGGCTGTGCCGTGACACTGTTCAAAAATGGGTCAACTCCCACTGGCGCTGCAACACCACCCAGACGCAGGAAAGCCGCCGGGGGGTTGGTTTCAGCGCGGGCGCGGTGGAGCCGCCAGCACCTGGCTTTCGTAGCGGGGGTACCACTGCGTCAGGCTGCGGTGCAACTCGGCGGGCTGCGCAGCCCAGCGAGCAAACCGCTCGGGTACCGGCGCTTGCAGCACCTCACCCAGGTCCAGACCGCGTTCAGCACTGTCCTGCATGTGGCGGGTCATCCAGCGCAGCCAGTCGCGGGTTTGCTGCACACCGGCCGGGCCGCTGTGCACCGGTCCATGGCTGGGCACGATCTGTTTCACGGTGCCACTGGCGAGCCATTGGTCCAGCGTGTCCAGGCTGTTCAGCCACTGCGTGAAGTGGGCATGGGGGGTGGTGGGCACGCGCTCGGCAAACACCAGCCCGCCCGCAAACAGCACGCCTGTGGTGTGGTCAAACAACACCAGATCGTCGGCAGTGTGGCCTTGCAGGCGCCGCAGCTCCAGTGTGTGGCTGCCCAGGCGCAGCGTCTGCGGCAGGGTTTTGGCGTCGATGGCGTTGCGTGCCGGCGTGGACTCGGTGCCCTTCATCCAGTCGCCGCACAGGCGGTAGAGGTTGTCGGCATAGGCGGGGCCTTCGGCTTGCATACCCGTCACGCTGCCCGCCAGCGCCTCGGTGGGGCGATCGGCCCAGGCCTGGTTGCCAAAAAAATAGTCGGGGTGCAGGTTGAGGCTCAAGACACGCAACACCGGTTCGCGCGTGATGCGTTCAATGGCCTGGCGTTGCTGCTCACCATACAGCCGTGAAGGCCCGGTGTTCACCACCACCACGCCCGCACCGGTGGCAATGAAGGCGGTGTTGATGATGTTGCAGCCATTGGCGCGGCTGAAGTCGTCTACGGCGCCTTCGATGACCCAGGTGCGCGGCGCTATCTGGCGCGGCTGCAGGTCGTAGTTCAGCCGGGCCATGTCGGGCCGGGACGCCGCTGCGGGCACCACCACCTGGGCTTGTGCAGCGCATGCCAGCGCCACACCGGCCGCACACAGCAGGCGCTTCAGTGAGATGGCAGCGCGCTGCGAGCTGGCTTGGGGGCGGCCCGGCGCTGCGCTCATTGGGAGACCTTCGCTCTTCGAGCTGCGCTGCGAGCTGGCTTGGTGGCGGCCCGGCGCTGCGCTCATTGAGATACCTCCGCTCTTCGAGCTGCGGTGCGAGCTGGCTTGGGGGCGGCCCGGCGCTGCGCTCATACCCCCACCTCGGTGTTGATGCGGTTGCCGTTGTTGTCGCGTCCCACCAGGCGCAGGCCGCTCAGGGTTTGCGGGGGCAGCTCGAAGGTGATGAGCGGGTTTTCCGACACCGGTTCGTGCAGCGCCAGCTTGAACCACACCTGGCCTGCGCTGTCCTGCAACTGCAGGTCCTCCAGATAGAAAGCGGGTATGCCGGCCACCAGCCCCGTGTCCATCGGGTGCATGACGCGGACCCGCAAGCGCCGGCTGCCTTCCAGCACATTGTTGAAAAAGCGCGCCTGCACCTGGCCCAGCGTTTTGCTCCACGAACCATCGGCTCGGGTGACGCCCGGCACCGTACAGCCACCACCCGCCGCCTGCACCCAGATACCGCCCACATGCCACTGGCCGTCGCGCGTCTGCACAAACGCCCGCACGGGCGACGCCTGTTCCATGCGGATGCGAAACGCCAGCATGGGCAGCGCCAGCAGGGGTTCAAAGTCCAGCACCTGGCGCACCGGGTTGCGGTCCACCGCCACCTTGATGCGCGCCACGCCGCCCCCCACCGCCGAGAGACCGCGCGCATCCACCAGCAGCGGCACATTCATCGCGTCGTCCGCAAAGGCAGGGCCCTTCACGCTCACCTGCTCGTTGAAGCGGGCCGGTGCCTTGCCAATCGTCTGCTCGCGCAGGCCCGGGTACTGCATTGACCCCAGCGGATCGCCACCGGTCTGGTCGTCCTGGGCCAAGGTGGGGCTCAAGCCTGCTAGGCCAGCACCACACAGCAATACATCGCGTCGGTTCGGCAGAGGATGCATATTTCTCTCAAGTTAAAAAACAACCGGAGCGTGCCCCATCTCAAGCCAACAAGACCGCCGGAGCACGTGTCCTAACGCCAGGATGCCGCGGAACCGGCTTTGCCGGGCCGCAGGCATCGCCCCCTGGGGAGTGACGCCACAGGCGGCGCGAGGGGTCACCGTCTTGTCCAGCCGCGCTGCGGGTCGTAGCCCCACAGCGCGGCCACAAAAAACACCACGCTGCAACCCAGCACCACCGCCCAGGCCGTGGCCGTGAACTGCCCCACCAGTGCAAAGCGCATGGCCTCCACCGCGTGGGTAAAGGGGTTGAACTCGGCCAGCTTGAGCAGCCACCATGCGCCGGACTCTTCCAGCTTCCAGAGCGGGTACAGCGCCGGGCTGATGAAGAACATGGGGAAGATCACGAAGTTCATGGTGCCGGCGAAGTTTTCCAGCTGCTTCACATACACCGACAGCATGAGCCCCAGCGCCGCGAGCATGGTGGCCCCGCTGGCCATGGCCAGCAGCAGCCCCGGCAGGTGGGCCAGCGGCACCTCCACACCAAAGGCCCAGGCAATGGCCAAAAAAACCACCATCTGCAAGACAGAGAGGCAGGTGCCCGCCAGCAGCTTGAAAGCCAGCAACCAGCCGCGCGGCAACGGGGCGGTGAGCAGCAGGCGCATCACACCCATTTCACGGTCATACACCATGGAAAGCGAGCTCTGCATGCCATTGAACAAAGCCACCATGCCCAGCAAACCGGGCACCATGTAGGCCTTGTATTCCACATAGGTCTCGTAAGGCGGCACGATGGCCACGCCAAACACGTTGTTGAACCCGGCCGAAAACACGACAAACCACAACAAGGGCCGCACCAGCGCCGAACCCAGGCGCGTGGGCTGGCGCAGAAAGCGGTTGAGCTCCCGACCCACCACAGCGCGCAAGGCGCGCAGCAGGTGCATGGGCAGCGCAGGCGCCACCTGTCCGCTCAGAGCAGGGCTTTGCATGCGCTCTCCTGTTGGTCCATACCCAGCGTGTCAAGCACCGCTTTTGGATGCAACACGCCTTCCAGCGGCGCCGTACCGACCACGCCGTCCACATGGCTCAAAAACAGGGGCTGGCGCAACTGACCGTCCCACGCCCGAAACGACAGCCGAGGACCTTTGAACCCGTCAATGAAAACCGGACCACCGCGCAGCGCCTTGAGCTGCTGTGCCACCGTTGCCTTGGGCCCGGCCACCAGCACGGCAGCCACCGCCCGGCCAGCCGCCCAGGCGGCCCAGTCGTGGCCTTGCATGGGGCGCTTTGCCAGCTTGAAAAAGCGCCGGCTCAACTGCGGGCCGCCGTTGCGTTCCCACTGCGGGTGCCAGGCGGCGGCCACCAGACCGCTGGCGCCCACCACCGGGCGCGGCCATTGGGTGGCATAGGGCACGGTGCGGGCAAATTCACCTTCGCTGTCCATCACGGCGACCAGCTCGTGCTCGCGCTCGCCGGTGAGCAGGCGGGTGTTGCCCAGATCGCGCTCGCGCGGGTCGCCGGTGAGCTTGAAAGGCCTTTGCTGCGTGACCTTGATGCCGTAGCGCTTGGCCGACCGGTTGAACGCTTCCGCTTGCAAGTCATCGCCCGGCAGCGGCCCTTGCAGCACCAGCGCCTTGCGCCAATTGCGTGCAGCCAGGTACTGCGCCAGCGCGTCGCTGAACATGGCGCGGCTGGGGTAGGTGTGCAGCAGGTGGGCGGCGCACTGTTGCGCTCGCAAGCGGTCGTCGTCCAGGCCGGTGTTGAACACCACCGCCCCACCCAGGGCAGCGGGCGCGGCCTGCACCAGTTGCTGCAGCTCGGCCAGTTGCAGGTCGGCCACCACGTGCTGCACCTTCAAAGCCTTCAGTTCGGCCAGCGCCTTGGGCAGCGCTGCGGCGCTGGGCAACACCACGTCTTTCACCTCCAGTACCAGCCCGGCGGCATCCAGTTCAAAAGCCGAATCGTCGGCCGCCAGCCTCACGCCGTCGACCGCGCGGCCCGTGGGATGACCCGGGTAGGCGCGCTCCATGCGGCGGGCCAGGTGGCGCGAATCGCCGTCCAGCGAAACCACGGCGATGGTTACTTTGGTGGCAGCGGTGGCCGGCGGGGAAACGCAGCCCAAAACGCCCAGCAACGCCAAGCCGCAGGCGCGCCAGCGTGTCAAGCCCGGCAGGCCGATCACCGGCTCACCAACACGGTGTGCGGCACACGCCCGGCCGGCACCGTGCGGAGTGCTTTGGCGCTGGCGGCGTCAATCAGCGTCATGTCGTCCGACAGGCCGTTGGTCACATACAAGGTCTTGCCGTTCGGGTGCATGGTCAGGCCCCAGGCCCGCTTGCCTACCAGCACCAGGTTCTTGACGGCTTTGGTGGCCACGTCCACCTCGGCCACATGGTTGGCTTTACCCAGACCGACCCACATGCGCTGTCCGTCGGGGCTGAGCGTCATGCCCACCGGGGTGATGTCGGCCTCGCGCATACCCTTCACGGTGAATTTGATCTTCTGCTTTTCGGTGTGGGTCTTGGTGTCGACCACGCTCACCGTGGCGTCAAGTTCATTGGTCACCCACAGTTCAGCGCCGTCGGGTGAGAGTACGAAACGGCGCGGGCGCTTGCCTACCTGGATGTTCTTGGTGACCTTTTTCGTGCCCAGATCGATCACATGGACCACATTGGCCACCTCGGAGGTGACGTAGGCGGTCTTGCCATTCGGCGTCACCAGCACGCCCTCGGGCTCGCCACCGGTCTTCACCTCAAACAGCGGCTTTTTGCTGGCCAGGTCGTAGGCGGCCATCAGGTTTTCGTCCTCGATGGACACATAGGCGGTTTTCCCATCGGGGCTGAGGTCAAACATCTCGGGGCTGTCACCCAATGGCAGGGCGCCTGTCATCTTGGCGGTGGCCAAGTCGATCAAGCCCATTTCATTGCTGTCGCCGCAGATCACAAGAATCTGCTTGCCGTCCGCGCTGAACGACATGTCGCGCGGGCGTTTGCACACGTCAATGGCACCGGTGCGCTCACCCTGGGTGTCGAACACGTAAAGCTTGTTGTCTTTTTCGCTGGACACATAGACATTGCCGGCACCCTGAGCATGGGCAGCCAACGCCAAGGCGGCCCCCACGGCAGTGAACAAGACGGTACGAAGGGCATACGGCACAGGGGCGCGACGGGTCATTGGTGGTCTCCTTGTGTTGATCGATGAACGTATGCTCGTTCAGCGGCGCTGACATTCAATGCGTCCTGAGCTTTTGCAAAAACGGTGCCAGCCAGCCGGGAACAAAACTTGCCTGAAATTCAGGCGTTTCCAGGGCATTCCCCGGCGCCAGAGACACCACGACTGCCCCATGACACACATACCGTCCCATTCAGCGTTCAAAAATGACACAGGGGAAACCCTTGGCCTGCTCCAACCAGGCAAGGCTTGTGACACGCGACGCGGCTTTTTGGGCCTGGGCGCGGCGCTGGCACTGGCCACCGCCCTGCCCCGCGCCAGGGCACAAGCTGGCAGCGCCGCCCACACCTGGCCGACCCGGCCGATTCAACTGATCGTGCCCTGGCCGGCCGGCGGCGCCACCGACTTGACCCTGCGTATCCTGTGTGAGGAGGCACAACCCCTGCTGGGCCAGCCCATCGTGGTGATCAACCGACCCGGCGCAGCGGGAACCCTGGTTGCGCAGCTGCTCAAGATGGCGCCCCCCGACGGCCACACCATTGGCCAGGTACCCATCACCGTTTACCGCCATGCGCTGATGAACCATGTGCCTTGGAACCCCCTGACCGACCTCAGCCCCATCGTGCAGGTGTCGGGCGTCACCTTTGGCGTGCTGGTGCCCGAGAGCAGCCCCTGGAAAAGCCTGAACGAACTGGTGGCATGGGCGCAGAAGCACCCGGGCGAACTGATTCTGGGTTCAACCGGCATCGGCACCACCGCCCACCTGGCCATGGAGGAAATTTTGCTGCAGCACAAGGTGCGCTATGTGCATGTGCCCTACAAAGGCACCGCCGACCAGATGCTGGCGGTGGCCGCTGGGCAGCTCATGGCGGGGGTGAATTCCACCGGCTTTGCGCCCTGGGTGGAACGCGGCCAGATTCGCCTGCTGGCGACTTTCGGCGCCCGGCGTAGCCCACGCTGGCCCGCTGTGCCCACCTTTCGTGAGCTGGGCTACGAACACGCGGTTTACACATCGCCCTGGGGGCTGGCCGCACCCCACGGTACGCCCGAGGCCGTGGTGCAACTGCTGCATGACGCGTTTCGCCAGGCCATGTTCAGCGACCGGCACCAGCAGGCGCTGGCACGCTACGATCAGCAGCTGGACTACTTGAACACGGCCGACTACCGACAGGCCGTTCAGGACACGGTCGAGCGCGAACGGCGCCTGCTCAAACGCATGAACCTGCTGGTCCAGCCGATCAGCTGACGGCTGCGCTCACCGACCCCACAAGCTTGAAACCCATGACGGAACACCTTCTGCTGAGTGCCCAGGGCCTGCACAAAGCCTACACCGGCAAGCCCGCACTCAAAGGCGTCAGCGTGGCACTGCACCCGGGCGAGATGCTGGCCTTGCTGGGCCCTAACGGCGCGGGCAAGTCCACCCTGCTGCAACTGCTGACTGGACTTTTCAGCCCCGATCAGGGCATCATCACCGTGATGGGGCACGACATGCACCGCCAGCCCAGCCGTGCGCTGGCTTCACTCGGTGTGGTGTTTCAGCAAAGCGCACTCGACATGGACCTGAGCGTCATGGCAAACCTGCTGTTTCATACCGACCTGCACGGCATACCCCGAGCCACCGCACGCCAGCGCATCGCCGACGGGCTGGGCGCGATGGGACTGGGAGAGCAAGTGAGTGCCGTGGTGCGAAGCCTCTCGGGCGGCACGCGGCGCAAGGTGGAGCTGGTGCGCGCCTTGCTACACCAGCCGCAGGTGCTGCTGATGGACGAGGCCACCGTGGGCCTGGACCCCGCGTCGCGCCAGCACTTGCTGGACACCGTGCGCGACCTGTGCCGCACGCGTGGCATGGCGGTGCTGTGGGCCACCCACCTCATTGAAGAAGCCAAAGTGGCCGATCGCCTGATGCTGCTGCACCAGGGCACGGTGCGGTTTGACGGCAGCATCGGCGCTTTCATGCTGGCTGCGCAGGGAGAAGACTTCCAGGCCGAAGTGCTGCGGCAGCTGGAAAAACCCACGCTTTGATCCGGCTCAGAGGCTGGCCTTTGCGGCGGCTTCCTCGGCATCCAGCTCGGCCATCTCGGCCTCGCTGAACACGCGCGAGCGCGTGTGAAACGCCTTGCCCTCTGGCCCTTCGAGCGAGAAGGTACCGCCGTGGCCTTCGATCACATCGATGATGAGCTGCGTGTGGCGCCAATAGGCGTATTGCGTCTTGCTCATGTAGAACTCGCAGCCACCGATGACGCCCAGCAACACATCGCCCTGGCCCATGGTGATTTCGCCCAGCAGGTAGCAGTTGGCCGCGCTGTTGTCGCAGCAGCCCCCGCTCTGGTGGAACATCAGGCTGGGGCCGTGTTTGGTTTTGAGGAACTCGATCAGCTCCAGCGCGGCCGGTGTGGCGAGGACTTTTTCAACCATGTCTGTCTCCTTGCTCAAATGGCAAACGCCGGAACGGCGAAAACCGTTTCGGCGCGAAGTGTCTGAACCCAGAACGCGGCGGAACTGGCTTTGCCAGGCCGCACCGCGTTGCCCCCTGGAGGGGGCTGAGGACCGCGGCTCCAAGCCTGCCTGCGCAGGCTTGGACGGGACGAAGAGTCATCGACTCTGACGATGACGCGGCCTGCAAGGCACGCGCCGCAGGCGCGGCGCGGGGGTGGGTCACAGGCCTCAGAAGAAACCCAGCTTGTTTTCCGAGTACGAAACCAGCAGGTTCTTGGTCTGCTGGTAATGGCCGAGCATGGCCTTGTGGTTTTCGCGGCCCAGGCCCGACTCTTTGTAACCACCGAACGCGGCGTGTGCCGGGTAAGCGTGGTAGCAGTTGGTCCACACGCGACCCGCCTTGATGGCGCGGCCCATGCGGTAAGCCACGTTGCCGTTGCGGCTCCACACGCCAGCGCCCAGGCCGTACAGCGTGTCGTTGGCCATTTCCAGCGCCTCGGCTTCGTCCTTGAAGGTGGTCACGGCCAGCACCGGGCCAAAGATCTCCTCCTGAAAAATGCGCATCTTGTTGTGGCCTTTGAACAGCGTGGGCTGCACGTAATAACCACCGTCCAGATCGCCACCCACCTTGGCCTGCTCGCCACCAATCAGCACCTCGGCGCCCTCGGCCTTGCCCAGCTCCAGGTAGCTCAGGATCTTGGTGAGCTGCTCTTTGGAAGCCTGCGCGCCCATCATGGTGTCGGTATCCAGCGGGCTGCCCATCTTGATGGCGGCCACACGCTTCAGCACGCGCTCCATGAACTTGTCGTAAATGCTTTCCTGGATCAAAGCACGGCTCGGGCAGGTGCAGACCTCACCCTGGTTGAACGCGAACAGCACCAGGCCTTCAATGGCTTTGTCGAGGAAGGCATCGTCTTTGTCCATGATGTCGGCAAAGAAGATGTTGGGCGACTTGCCACCCAGCTCCAGTGTGGCCGGAATCAGGTTGTTGGCGGCCGCCTGCGCGATCACGCGGCCTGTGGTGGTGGAACCGGTGAACGCGATTTTGGCGATGCGTTTGCTGGTCGCCAGCGGCATGCCGGCTTCGCGGCCATAACCGTTGACGATGTTCAGCACGCCCGGGGGCAACAGGTCGGCAATCAGCTCGATCAGGATCAACAGGCTGATAGGGGTGGACTCGGCGGGCTTCAACACGATGCAGTTGCCAGCAGCCAGGGCCGGCGGAATCTTCCAGGCGGCCATCAAAATCGGGAAGTTCCAGGGAATGATCTGGCCGACGACACCAAGGGGTTCCTTGAAGTGGTAGGCCACGGTGTTGCCGTCGATTTCACTCATGGAGCCTTCTTCGGCGCGCAGGCAGCCAGCGAAGTAGCGGAAGTGGTCCACGGCGAGCGGGATGTCGGCGTTCAGGGTTTCGCGGATCGGCTTGCCGTTGTCCACGGTTTCGGCGTAGGCCAGCAGTTCGAGGTTGGCTTCGAGGCGGTCGGCGATCTTCAGCAAGATATTGGAACGCGTGGTCGCGTCGGTCTTGCCCCAGGCATCGGCCGCAGCGTGCGCAGCGTCCAGTGCCAGCTCGATGTCTTCTGAGGTGGAGCGGGCGGCTTGCGTGTAGACCTTGCCGTTTACGGGCGAGATCACGTCAAAGTACTGACCCTTGACCGGCGCGACCCACTGGCCGCCGATGAAGTTGTTGTATTGGGCTTTGTAGGCAATCTTGGCGCCGGGGGTACCGGGTGCTGCGTAGAGCATGTCTGTCTTCCTCTGGAAATGGGTGTGAAACGAGATAAAGCCTGGATGGCCCCAACACACCCACAAGTTCCATGCCACGCCAGAAACACCGTCATTGCTGGATTTTTTGCTCTTTATTTTGATAAATTTGGGGGCAATGTGTCACTCCGTACGACACCTGTGCCAGACGCTGTTCAAGTCTGGTACGGAAGTCGACTGCATAGGTTCATGACGTGCCGATCGGCCCACATCAGCCTGCCACCGCAACCACCAAGGCTGCAGCAGGTACGCGCACTGCCGCGACATCACCGGGGTCACGTGCCCGCCGCGCGATGTCAGCCCGGGCGCTGTGAAGCCGGAGCAAACCGGTGTGCTAAACCGCCTAAGCGTCGCAACGGTTGTTGTCCTGGACGACGGACCGGTGCAGATGCTGGTGCCACACGTTGACACGGTTGGGCAAAGCGACCGTTACAGCTGCTGCGACCCTTGGTGCGCAGACCCAGGGTGCGGGGTTGGGTGCGCTCAGTCGCCCACCACCCGCACTTCGATGCGCTCCAGCCAGCGCACGTGGCGGGGACCAGATCGGGTGTCTTGCAGGGAGCGCAGCGCGGGCAAGCCGTCGGCGGCGATGAGGTCGCGCCCATCCTGCGAGCGCACCAGGATCACACCGTCCCCCAGCGCGCTGTTGTACAGCTCGCCCCACGAGAAGCTGACGCGGTAACCGTCTCGTGCGGTGAGCAGCAAGACAGCCCGGCGCAACGCCTGGCGGTTGGGCGAAAGACCGGCACGGTCGATCAAGTCGCGCAATGGAAAACCCTGGTAATGCACGGCGAGCTTGACCGTGCGGCCGTCTTGCTGCACCTCACGCGATTCGGCGTAATCGCGCCAGGGCAGCGCCTCCAGCTGCACGCGGGTAAGCACCAGCGGTGTCTGCACCGCCCCGCCCACACGCAGCAGGTGCTCGGTAACGTCTGGCGCCGGCGCCTGGGCCATCGGTGCGCTGGCCCAAAATGCCAGAGCCAGCGAAGTGCCGATGCCAAAGTTCCGTCGGTGCATCAAGGCACCCTCAAGGCGCACCGAAGCCATGGCGCGCCAGGATGGCCTGAGCGGGCGGCGCCAGCAGCGCCTTGGCAAACGCTGCAGCCGGCGCTGGCGCACCCTGGCGCACTGTCAGGCCGTAGGCAGCGCCCACCTGCAGTGCGGGCGGTACCGGCACCACTTGCAACGCGCTCACCTGCTGGCGTGCGGCCACGGCGTTGGTACAGTAAGTAAGAAACACGTCGGCTTGGCCTTGTTCCATCACCCAGGCGTACAGGTTGCGGCCCGCAGGCGCAGCGGGAGAAGCCGGCCCGCCGGTGAGCTGCAAGGCCTTGGTGGTGAGCTGGTTCCGGCTCCCTGCAACCACGGCCTCGGCCTTCTGAAACAGCGCCAGCGCGTAGTCGCCCGACGGGTCGGCTTTGGGGGTGGACATACCCAGCTTCACTTCGGGCCGAAGCAAAGTCTGCAGCAATTTGGCGGTGTTGACCGCCAACGCGGGTTGCACCAGCGCGCACAGGCTGTTGCGCACAAACACCGTCTGCGGCGCCCAGCCACCACCATCGCCCAGGCGCTGGGGATGCTGGGTGTCGGCCGACGCAAACACCTGGGCACCCTCGCCTTTCTCAATGCGCTCGCGCAGCAAGCCAGAAGGACCGAAGGTCAACACCAGCCGCTGCCCGGTGCGGGCCTCGTGATCGCGCGCAACCTCGGTGAGCGCGTCGCGCAGGCTGCCTGCGGCGTAGAGGACCACCGGGACCTCTTGCGCCACGGGTTCGGGATTTGATGAAGTCATCGAACAACCCGCCAGCGCCAGGGACAGACTGGCCCCCAACATCACGGACCTCATTTGGCTGGTCAGTAGACGTTGCCCTTTCAAGGGGTTGATGCAGCTGCGGCGCGGCGCTGGGGTGAACATCATTTTGCAGCGTTCGGGAAGAACAGCTGTTCGCCGCCGATCTTGTAGCCGGCAATCACGGCTTGGCCAGCGGGGCCAGTCACCCAGTCCACAAACTTCTGGCCATCGGCGGTTTTCACATTGGGGTGCTTGGCCGCACTCACCAGCATCACGCCGTACTGGTTGAACAGGCGCTTGTCACCCTCTACCAGCACGGTCAGGTCGGCGCGGTTCTTGAAGTTGAGCCAAGTGCCCCGGTCGGCCAGCACATATGCGCCGCTGCTGGAGCCAATGTTAAGCGCCGGGCCCATGCCGCAACCGCACTCCTTGTAACCGGCGCCCTTGTTCGCATCGGTTTCGGTCATCTTCCAGAAGCGCAGTTCGGCCGCGTGCGTGCCGCTTTTGTCGCCACGCGAGATGAAGGGCGCGTTGGCTGCGGCCACTTTTTTCAGCGCAACCACGATATCGCCGCCCTTTGTGCCGGCCGGGTCGGCCTTGGGGCCAATCAGCACGAAGTCGTTGTACATCACCTCCTGGCGCTTGGCGGCGAAGCCGTCAGCCACAAACTTTTCTTCAGCCACTTTGTCGTGCACGAACAGCACGTCGGCGTCGCCACGGCGCGCCATGTCAATGGCCTGGCCGGTGCCAAGCGCAACAACCTTCACATCGATGCCGCTGGCCTTCTTGAACTCGGGCAGCAGGTAGCTGAACAGACCCGATTGTTCGGTGGACGTGGTGGACGCCACGACGATGCTGCTTTGCGCAAAAACCGCTGCGCTGCCCAGCAGTCCAGCCGTGACAAGCCCGGCGGTAGCCAGCATGCGAACGGTGAGACGGCGGTTGAACGGACGGTTCAGTGGTTGTGTCGTGATCATGTGGTTTCTCCTTTGACGAACAGATGGGCCTGGGGGCTGTGCGCCTCCAGGTGGGTTGGGTTGAAAAAATCGTTCACAGGCAGGTCGGCCAACACACGGCCGCGCTCCAGGTAAATCACCCGGCTGGCCAGGCGCTTTACCTGGCCCAGGTTGTGGCTGCTGAACACCAGCGTGGGCGGGCGGCGCACGGGCAAGGGCGCCACGCTGGTGAATTCGGCAATCAGCGCCTCCACCTCGCGTTTGGCGTGCGGGTCCAGGCTGGCGGTGGGCTCGTCGAGCAGCCACACGTCGGGCTGCAGGGCCCATGCCCTGGCCAGCGCCAGGCGCTGCTGCTGCCCGCCCGACAGCGCCCGCGCGTTGCGCCCGGCCAGGTCCTGCATGTTGACCCGGGCCAGCGCCAGCGGCGCCTGCTCACGGGCTTGCGCCCAAGGCACACCCTGTAGCCACAGGCCCAGTGCAATGTTGTTCAGTGCGCTGAGGCGCAGCATGTGGGGCCGCTGAAAGAGCATGGCTTCTAACTGGCCCTCGGGCTTGCTCAACACGCCGGCTCGGATGCGCTGCAGGCCATGCAGCGTGCGCAGCAAGGTGCTCTTGCCGCTGCCGTTGGCGCCCACCAGCGCCACCCGTTCCCCGCTGGCGATCTTGAGCGTCACCGCGATCAGCGCAGCCAGCCGACCGGCTGGGCCCAGGTGCACCTCCACGTCGCGCAAGTCAAAGCAAGCGGGGGTGTGTACGTTCAATGGGGTCACTGGGGGTAAGCCGCTCATGGATTCATGCCACAGCCAAGGCCATGCCCACACCATCGGCGCGCTCGCGCCAGCGGCGCAACACGGCCACCAGCGCATTGAGCAGCAGCACCACGCTCAGCAACACCAGGCCCAAGCCCAGCGCCAAGGGCAGGTCGCCCTTGCTGGTTTCCAGCGCAATGGCGGTGGTCATCACGCGGGTGAAGCCCTCAATGTTGCCGCCCACGATCATCACAGCACCCACCTCGGACACCGCACGCCCAAAGGCCGTGATCAGCACGGTGAGCAACGCGTAGCGCTCGTCCCAGGCCAGCAGCAGGCTGCGCAGGGCCGTGCCCGCGCCGAGCGACTGCAGCTGCTCACCATGGCTGCGCTCGGCGTCTTCCACCACCTGGCGGGTTAGCGCGGTCACCAACGGCAGCACCAGCACCGCCTGCGCCAGCACCATGGCTTGAAAGCTGAACAGCCAGCCCAGAAAACCCAAGGGGCCAGAGCGCGACAACAGCAGATAGATCACCAGCCCGACCACCACCGAGGGCACGGCCAAAAACGTGTTGAGCAGCGTGAGCACCACACCGCGCCCGGCAAAACGCACTACGGCCAGCCAGGCGCCCAGCACCAGCCCGACGCCGCACGCCAGCGCGCAGGCCGTGGCGCTGACCGCAAGCGAGCGCAGCACCACCGTCCAGAGCCCGGCGTCGCCCGACAAAACCAGTTGCAGCGCCGTGGCGATGCTGTCCGAAAATGTATTCATGTTGCGCTGCAGCTTAGCGACCACAGCCCGTCTTGAGAGTACGTAATGACGCGGTATGAAGCGCCGAACATAGGCCCCGGGCAGCGAGCCGCGACGCTTGAGGCACACTGGCGGCCATGAGAAAGATCGAGCTGTCTTACAGCATCAAGGAGCGGTTCACCGAGCCGGCCACAGATCGGGCTCCCGAAGCCGCCAGTGCGGCGCCCGCCCCGGCGCACGCGATGCTGCGCAACCCCATGATGGATGTGTTGCATGCAGTCCGAGCGCGTGGTTCGATTTCGGCTGCCGCTCGGCAACTGGGTTTTTCTTACCGCCATGTGTGGGGCCAGCTCAAACAATGGGAAACCGAGCTGGGGCAGGAACTCATCGTCTGGGAACGCGGCCAGGCTGCGCTGCTGAGCCCGTTTGGCGAACGCCTGCTGATGGCCGAACGGCTGGCCCAAGCCCGGCTGGGGCCGCAGATGGAAAGCCTGCGCGCCGAGCTGGAGCGCGCTTTTGCGCTGGCTTTTGAACCCGACACGCTGCAGGCGGGGTCCGGAGTGCTGACGCTGTACGCCAGTCACGACCACGCCCTGAACGCCTTGCAGGACATGGCCCGCCAAGGAATGGACGGCTCGGGGCTGCACCTGGACATTCGCTATTGCGGCAGCGTGGACGCGATCCGGGCGCTGAACGAGGGCCGATGCGTACTGGCCGGCTTTCATACCCAGCCGTTTGCCGACGCCAACAGCTTGAGCGCCCGGACCTACCGCCCTTTGCTCAAGCCCGGCACACACAAGATCATCGGTTTTGCACGCCGCGTGCAAGGCCTCATGGTGGCACCGGGTAACCCGCTCAAGCTGCACGACATGGCTGATGTGGCCCGCCTGCAGGCCCGATTTGTCAACCGTGCCAAAGGCACCGGCACCCGCCTGCTGCTGGACGAGCTGATGGCCCAATGTGGCCTGGACCCGATCGACATCACCGGTTTTGACACCGTGGAAAGCTCACACGCCGCTGTGGCCCATGCCGTGGCCAGCGGCCACGCCGACGTGGGGCTGGGAACGGAATATGCAGCCCGCAACCAGGGCCTGGGTTTTGTGCCTCTCACCGACGAACGCTACCTGCTGGTGTGCTTGAAAGCGGCGCTGGAGACACCGGGCGTGCAACGCCTGCTGGCCCTGCTGAGCAGCCCGAAATGGCAAGCCACGCTCAACGCCTTGCCCGGCTATGCCAGCGACCACAGTGGCGAAGTCGCCGCCATGAAGCGGCTACTGCCGTGGTGGAAGTAAAGGCCCCCCCCACCGCCGGCTCACTGTGTGTACCCAACGCCGCCCCTGCAGGGGCTGACCGGCCACGGCCGCCTGTGGCATTCGCCTAAGCCACAGCAGCGGGCCCGCGATGGGTCGGGTGCCGTTAGAAAGCTTCTTTCTCCGCTTCCAGATAAGCCAGGCTGGTGTACTTGCCAATGTTGCTGTCAAAGCCGTCCATGGTCTTGGCGCGGCTGGCCACTCGGGGGTCCTCCAACACCCGGGCCTTGGCGCCGTCGAGCCCCACGCCGTCTTTCACGGCCTTCTCACACGGCTCGTAAATACCGTTCATGAAGGTGCCGTAGGTGTCGAGCAGGGTTTTGCTCCCCCGGCCGTGGCCAGGCACCCAGAGCTGGTCTCCCGCGGCCGCTTTGATCGCGTCGTAGTACTTGAAGGTGCCCAGGTAAGAGCCGTCGTCCATGTTGGCGATGCGGTTCTCCATGGCGATGTCGCCAATGTAGGTCAGCTTGTCCTGCACGATTTCCAGGCACAGGTCGGACGGCGTGTGGGCGCGACCGTAGTGGTGCAGCTTGATCTGCACATCACCGAAATCAAATACCTGGCCGTGCTGTACCGTCTGGTTGGGCGCAAACACCTTGGTTCCCAGCGTGGCCTGGTTGGTCCAGCGCTCCATCAGGCTGCGCCACAGGTTGCCCTCGTGTCCGGCGATCTGTTCACGCGTGTGGGCCAGCGCATGGATAGGCAGATCTTTGCCGTAGGCTTCCACAAAAGCGTGGTTGCCCAGCCAATGGTCGCCGTGGTAGTGGCTGTTAAACACCGCAATCACCGGCTTGTCGGTCACCTTTTTGATCATGCGAATCGCCATCTGGCCGATTTGCAGCGAAGCGCCGCTGTCCAGCACAACCACGCCTTTTTGTGTGATGACAAACAGCACGCTGGCCATCAGGCCCTGGTTTTCGGCCGTGGGAAAGCCGTCTTTGGCATACACCATCCAGACATGCTGGGACAGTTGCTCGGGCGCAACGTCGGGCACCGGCGGGCCTTCAATGAAGTCTTGCACCTGCTGGGCAAACAACCGCACCTCGGGCACCAGGGCCAGCCCAGCCACGCCCAGTCCGGCGCCGCCCACCATGCGCAGCCATTGGCGGCGGCTACGCACCAGCGCGCTCGACACATCCAGCGGTAAAGAAGGTTTGACGGGTTTCATGAGATGTCTCCTGCAGGGCGTCGTTATCAAATAAGCACATGCTTATTAAACAATGATAGAACCGCCAGCCACTCTAGGCAAGCACCTGCGCTGTCAGCCGACCCTTACGGGTAAACAGGGTAAGCCCAGCCATTCAGACCGACGTGTTTTTGACGGGCAGGCGCCGCGCAATTTCAGCCACCAACTGCCGCGCCAGCTGCAACTTGGAAGCCCGGGGCAGCTCGGTGGCGCCGTGTTCGTCCACCAGCAGCAGGGCGTTGTCGTCCTGCCCAAAGGTGTCGGGCCCAATATTGCCCACCAGCAGGGGCACGCCCTTGCGGGCCCGCTTGGCTTGCGCGTGAGCCAGCAGGTCGTGGCTTTCGGCGGCAAAGCCCACACAAAAGAGCGCGCCGCTGTGGGCGCGGCCGCTGGCGGCAATGCCGGCCAATATGTCGGGGTTTTCAACAAACGAGAGCGTGGGCGCGTCGCCCGAGCCATCTTTCTTGATCTTTTGGTCGGCTTCGGTGGCAGGTCGCCAGTCGGCCACAGCGGCGGCCGACACAAAAATGGTGGCGTTCTGGCACAGCAGGTTGAGCGTTTTTTGCATGTTCAGCGCCGACTTGACGTTGATACGCCCCACCCCGCGTGGCGTAGGCAGGCTCACCGGCCCGGCCACCAGGGTCACGTGCGCCCCCGCCTCGTGGGCCGCGCGCGCAATGGCAAACCCCATCTTGCCGCTGGACAGGTTGGTCAGCCCCCGCACCGGGTCAATGGCTTCAAACGTGGGTCCCGCGCTCACCAGCACATGCTGGCCAACCAGCACCTTGGGCGTGAAAAAGCGCACCAGCTCGTACAGAAGTTCTTCGGGCTCCAACATGCGGCCGTCGCCGGTCTCCCCGCAGGCCTGATCGCCAACGCCGACATCCAGCACCGTGGTGCCGTCGCTGCGCAGCTGGGCCACGTTGCGCTGTGTGGCCGGGTGCGCCCACATTTCACGGTTCATGGCCGGCGCCAAAATCAGCGGCACTTTGTCCAGCGGGCGCGCCAGGCACATCAGGCTCAGCAGGTCGTCGGCCCGGCCGTGCAGCAGCTTGGCCATGAAGTCGGCGCTCGCCGGGGCCACCAGAATCGCGTCGGCCTCACGGCTCAGGTTGATGTGCGGCATGTTGTTGTCCACCCCGGCCGCCGTGCGGGCGTCCCACTGCGAGGTGAACACCGGCCGGCCCGAGAGCGCCTGCAGCGTTACTGCGGTGATGAAATGCTCAGCTGCCTCGGTCATCACCACCTGCACGGTGGCACCCTGCTTGATCAGCGCACGGCACAACTCAGCGGCTTTGTAACAGGCAATGCCCCCGGAGAGGCCCAGGACGATGTGTTTTCCAGCGAGGTCGTTCATGCGCGCAATGTAGCAGCTTGGTTATCGGTCCCCAGCGGCCGGGCCGGGCCACCGTCGCAAAAATGGGCGCCATTTATAATCGCCATTTCCACCTCCTGCGAGCAAACGGCTCGCCCGAGACATGACCAAATTTGTGTTCGTCACCGGCGGTGTGGTGTCCTCCCTGGGCAAGGGCATCGCTTCTGCATCCTTGGCCGCGATTCTTGAATCGCGCGGCCTCAAAGTCACCCTCATCAAACTCGACCCGTACATCAACGTGGACCCGGGCACGATGTCGCCGTTCCAGCACGGCGAGGTGTTCGTCACCGACGACGGCGCCGAGACCGACCTGGACCTGGGCCACTATGAGCGTTTCATTGAAACGCGCATGAAAAAGACCAACAACTTCACCACCGGCAAGATCTACCAGTCGGTGCTGGAAAAAGAGCGCCGCGGCGACTACCTGGGCAAAACCGTGCAGGTCATTCCGCACGTCACCAACGAAATCCAGGACTTCATCAAGCGCGGCGCCGGCATCGGCACCCCAGACGCGGTGGACGTGGCCATTGTTGAAATTGGCGGCACCGTGGGCGACATCGAGTCGCTGCCGTTCCTGGAAGCCGTGCGCCAGATGAGCCTGCGCATGGGCCCCAACAACTCGGCCTTTGTGCACCTGAGCTATGTGCCCTGGATCGCCGCCGCCGGCGAGCTGAAAACCAAGCCCACGCAGCACACGGCGCAAAAGCTGCGCGAAATCGGTATCCAGGCCGACGCCCTGCTGTGCCGCGCCGACCGGCCCATTCCGGACGAAGAGCGCGCCAAGATTTCGCTGTTCTCCAACGTGCCCGAGTGGGGCGTGATCTCCATGTGGGACGTGGACACCATTTACAAGGTGCCGCGGATGCTGCACGAACAGGGCCTGGACGGCCTGATCTGCGACAAGCTGCGCCTGAACACGCCACCCACCAGCCTCAAGCGCTGGGACGAGCTGGTGTACGAGACCGAGCACCCGCAAGGTGAAGTGACCGTGGCCATGGTGGGCAAATACGTGGATTTGTCCGACAGCTACAAGTCGGTCAACGAAGCCTTGCGCCACGCCGGTATGCGCAACCATGTGCGCGTCAAGATCGACCACATCGACTCTGAAACCATTGAAGGCGATGTCTCGGCGCAGCTGTCCAAGTACGACGCCATTCTGGTTCCCGGCGGCTTCGGCCAACGCGGGGTCGAAGGCAAGATCAGCACCGCCCGGTTTGCCCGCGAGCACAAGGTGCCCTACCTGGGCATTTGCCTGGGCATGCAGGTGGCCACCATCGAATACGCCCGACATGTGGCCGGTTTGAAAGACGCCAACAGCACCGAATTCGACCCGGCCACGCCCCACCCGGTGATCGCACTCATCACCGAATGGAAAGACGCCGATGGCAGCATCCAGACGCGCGACACCAGCTCGGACCTGGGCGGCACCATGCGCCTGGGCGCGCAAACGTCTGACGTGCAGCCCGGCACGCTGGCCCACAGCATTTACGGCAACGAAGTGACCGAACGTCACCGCCACCGCTTTGAAGCCAACGTGAACTACCTCGACCAGCTGCGCCAGGCCGGCCTGGTGATCTCGGCGCAAACCCAGCGCGAACAGCTCACCGAAATGGTCGAACTGCCCCAAAGCGTTCACCCCTGGTACATCGGCGTGCAGTTTCACCCCGAATTCAAGTCCACACCGTGGAATGGCCACCCGCTGTTCAACGCGTTCATCAAGGCAGCTATGGAACACCAGCAAACCCGTGCAACGGCCAAGGCCTGACCAGGACGCACCCCATGAAACTTTGCGGATTTGACGTTGGCCTGGACCAGCCCTTCTTTCTGATTGCGGGCACCTGTTCCATTGAGGGGCTGCAAATGTCCATTGACGTGGCGGGCCAACTCAAGGAGGCCTGCAACGCGCTCGGCATTCCGCTCATTTATAAAGGCTCGTTCGACAAGGCCAACCGGTCGTCGGGCACCAGCCAGCGAGGCGTGGGTCTGGAGGCTGGCCTGAACATTCTGGAAGAAGTGCGCCGCCAGCTGGGCCTGCCGATCCTGACCGACGTGCACGACACGTCCCATGTGGCCGAGGTGGCCAGCGTGGTGGACGTGCTGCAAACGCCCGCCTTTCTGTGCCGCCAGACCGATTTCATCCGCGCCGTGGCCCAATCCGGCAAGCCGGTGAACATCAAAAAAGGCCAGTTTCTGGCCCCTTGGGACATGACCAACGTGATCGACAAAGCCCGCGCCGCCGCACGCGAGGTTGGCCTGTCCGAAGACCGCTTTCTCGCCTGCGAGCGCGGTGTGAGCTTTGGCTACAACAACCTCGTGGCCGACATGACCAGCCTGGCCGAAATGCGCAAGTCGGGCGCGCCGGTGGTGTTTGACGTGACCCACTCGGTGCAAAAGCCAGGCGGCTTAGGCGCTGTGAGCGGCGGTGCCCGCGACATGGTGCCCGTGCTGGCCCGCGCTGGCGTGGCCGCTGGCGTGGCCGGCCTGTTCATGGAAACGCATCCGAACCCGTCAGAAGCCTGGTCGGACGGCCCCAACGCCGTGCCACTCAAACACATGAAGGCGCTGCTGCAAACGCTGGTGGCGCTGGATTCCGTAACCAAAACGAATCCACTGCTGGAGAACAACTTCGAATGAATGCGTACATCATTGCGGACGTGACCGTTACCAACGAAGACCAGATGAAGCTCTACCGCGAGTGGAGCACGCGCGCCATGCAGGAACATGGTGCCGAAGTGCTGGTGCGCGGTGGCCGCATGGAGTCGCTGGAAGGCGACTGGAACCCGCAGCGCATCGTGGTACTGAAGTTCAAAGACCTGGCTTCGGCCCGCGCCTATTACGACTCTGAAACTTACACGCAAGCGCGCAAGGTGCGCGAAGGTGCCGGCTCGATCCGCATGGTGGCGGTCGAGGGCATCTGACCTGCACCCCACCGCCAGACCATTTTTTGTTTTATTGACCAAAGGTAGACAACATGAGTGCAATCGTTGACATCGTCGGCCGCGAAATCCTGGACAGCCGAGGCAACCCCACCGTCGAATGCGACGTGCTGCTGGAAAGCGGCGTGATGGGCCGTGCGGCCGTGCCGTCGGGCGCCTCCACCGGCAGCCGCGAAGCCATTGAGCTGCGCGACGGCGACAAGAGCCGTTACCTCGGCAAGGGCGTGCTTAAGGCGGTTGAACACATCAACACCGAAATTTCTGAAGCTGTGCTGGGCCTGGACGCTTCCGAGCAGGCTTTTCTGGACAAGACCCTGATCGACCTGGACGGCACCGACAACAAAGGCCGCCTGGGCGCCAACGCCATGCTGGCGGTTTCGATGGCCGTGGCCCGCGCCGCCGCTGAAGAGGCGGGTCTACCGCTGTACCGTTACTTTGGCGGCATGGGTGCGGTGCAAATGCCCGTGCCGATGATGAACGTCATCAACGGTGGCGAGCACGCCAACAACAACCTCGATTTGCAAGAGCTGATGATCATCCCCGTGGGGGCACCCAGCTTTCGCGAAGCCCTGCGTTGGGGCGCCGAGGTGTTCCACGCGCTCAAGAAAATTCTGCACGACCGTGGCATCAGCACCGCGGTGGGCGACGAAGGCGGCTTTGCACCGAGCGTCGAAAACCACGAAGCCGCAATCGAGATGATTCTGGAAGCCATCGACAAAGCTGGCTACACCGCCGGCGAACAGATTGCTCTCGGCCTGGACTGCGCGGCCTCCGAGTTCTACAAGGACGGCATGTACGTGCTGGAAGGCGAAGGCGGCATCCGCCTGAACGCCGAACAGTGGACCGACATGATGGCCAACTGGGTCGACAAGTACCCCATCATTTCCATTGAAGACGGCATGGCCGAAGGCGACTGGGACGGCTGGAAGCTGATGACCGACCGCCTGGGCCAAAAGGTGCAGATCGTGGGCGACGACCTGTTCGTCACCAACACCAAGATCTTGAAAGAAGGCATCGACAAAGGCATTGCCAACTCGATCCTGATCAAGATCAACCAGATCGGTACGCTGACCGAAACGTTTGCCGCCATTGAAATGGCCAAACGCGCGGGCTACACCGCCGTCATTTCGCACCGGTCGGGCGAAACCGAAGACAGCACCATTGCCGACATCGCCGTGGGCACCAACGCTGGCCAGATCAAGACCGGCTCGATCTCACGCTCAGACCGCATGGCCAAGTACAACCAGCTGCTGCGCATTGAAGAAGACCTGGGCGAAGTGGCGTACTACCCCGGCCGCGCTGCGTTTTACAACCTGAAGTGAACCCCGGCGCCTGACACGCTGGACGCACCATGGGTTCGCGCTTGATCTCTCCCCTGCTGATCGGGCTGCTGCTCGTGCTGCACGCGCAGCTGTGGTTTGGGCGTGGCAGCGTGCCCCAGGTGGCCAACATGAAACAGCAGCTGGCCGAGCGGGACCACAGCAACCGCGAAGCCCAGCAGCGCAACGACAGCCTGGCGGCCGAGGTGCGCGATCTGCAAGAAGGCCTGGACATGGTGGAAGAACTGGCCCGCCAGGAACTCGGTATGGTCAAGCCCAACGAAATCTTCGTTCAGATCGCCCAGGGCAAACGCTGAGCCCCATGGCACTGACCATCACCTTGCTGGGCGGCGAGTCCACCGGCAAGTCCACCCTGGCCCAGGCGCTGCAACGCCATCTGAACGACACCCTGGGCATACCCACCGTGCGGGTGCCCGAGCACCTGCGCAGCTGGTGCGAAACCATGGGCCGAGCGCCCCAAAGGCACGAGCAAGCAGCACGGGCGCATGAACAAGCCCGCCAGATCGATCAAGCCAGCCAGCCAGCTGGCGTGCGCGTCGTGGTTGCCGACACCAGCCCCCTCATGGTGGCGGCCTACAGCGAGCTGTATTTCAACGACCGCAGCCTGTACCCGTCCGCACTGGCGCAGCAGCGGCGCTACAGCCTGAGCCTGCTCATGGGCCTCGATCTGCCCTGGGTACCAGACGGCCTGTTTCGCGACAGCCCCGCCGTGCGCGAAGCCACCGACACCGTACTGCGCCGCGAACTGCAGGCGGCCGGTATGGGCTTTCAGACGGTCTATGGTCGGGGCGGCGCCCGGCTGCAGCAGGCGCTGCGTGCCATTGGCCCGCTGCTGGGCGAGGCGCTGGCACCCACCGACCCCAGCCTGAGCGAAGGCCGGGTAGCCTGGAACTGCGAAAAATGCAGCGACCCCGCCTGCGAACACCGCCTCTTCAGCCAGTTGATCCAACGGCAAAATCCCACTCAAACACCCGCATGATCCCGGCCAGCCCCACGCCCGACTTCCGTTCACCCGATTTTCTGCGCGCCCATGTGCGGGATACCTTGGCGTTTTACCTGCCCCGCGCCATCGACCCGGCCGGCGGCCTGTTTCACTTCCTGCGGGATGACGGGAGCGTGTACGACCGCCACACCCGCCACCTGGTGAGCAGCACCCGCTTTGTCATCACCTGTGCCATGGCGCAGCGGCTGGACCCCAGCGAGGGCCACCGCCTGTCCTTGCAGCAAGCGTTTGACTTTGTGCAAGTCCACCACAACCCGGCCACGGGTGGCTATGCCTGGCTGCTGGACTGGCGCGACGGCCAGAAAACCGAACTCGACGGCACCAACCACGCCTACGGCCTGGCCTTTGTGCTGCTGGCCCACGCACACGCCCACATGGCCGGCGTGCCAGGCGCCCACGCGGGTATCGGCCGCACATTCGATGTGCTGGAACAGCGCTTCTGGGAACCCGCGCACGGCCTGTACGCCGACGAAGCCACCGCCGACTGGCAGCTAAAGCCCTACCGCGGCCAAAACGCCAACATGCACCTTTGCGAAGCCCTGCTGGCGGCGTTTGATGCCACAGGCGAAGCGCGCTACCTGGACCGCGCCGCGCTGCTGGCCGAACACATCACCGTGCGGCAAGCCGCATTGGCCGGTGGCCTGGTGTGGGAACACTACCGCGCCGACTGGTCGGTGGACTGGGACTACAACCGCGATGACAAGACCAACATCTTCCGGCCCTGGGGCTTTCAGTCCGGTCACCTGACCGAATGGGCCAAGCTGCTGCTGTTGCTGAACCAGCGCCGCCCGCAAGTGGGCCTGGTTGAACGCGCCCAGCGGTTCTTCGACACCGCCATGGAGAAAGCCTGGGACGCACAACACGGCGGCCTGTTTTACGGCTTTGCGCCCGACGGCAGTGTGTGCGACAGCGACAAATACTTCTGGGTACAAGCCGAGTCGTTTGCCGCCGCTGCGCGCCTGGCGGTTGCCACGGGCGAAGCGCGTTACTGGGCCGACTACGACCGCCTGTGGGCCTACGCCTGGGCGCACTTTGTAGACCACACGCACGGCGCCTGGTGGCGCATTTTGCGGGCCGACAACAGCAAGATCAGCGACGAAAAGAGCCCCGCCGGCAAGGTGGACTACCACACCATGGGTGCCTGCCACGACGTTCTTGAGCTGCTGGGATGCCCGCTGCGCCGCTGAAGGGGGACCAGATCAGCTGCACGGCAAAGCCGCAGCAACGCTCGTGTTGTAACGTGCGCAGAGCCCCCATCCAGCCCCCAGCGGGGTAGGGCGTTCAGCAATCCCCACGCGAGAGCGCTTCATTGCGGTGGGCGAGCGCCTTCCCCCGCTGGGGGAAGGCTGGGATGGGAGCCCGCTTGCTTGGTCAGTGCACCCCAGGTGACCCCGGTGCCTGCTTGAGCGGCTGCAAAAACACCTGCGCCGCATCCACCGGGTCAAACCGGTACTGCGCGCCACAAAACTCGCAGCCCACCTCCACCTGGCCCTGCTCGGCCAAGATCGATTCCACCTCTTCGCGGCCCAGGCTGCGCAGCATGCTGCTTACCCGCTCTTGCGAGCAGGTACAGGCAAACTTCGGCCCCTGTTCGCCGGTCAACGGCTCGAAGTGGCGTACGTCTTCTTCCCAAAACAAGCGGTGCAAAATGGTTTCGGCGTCCAGTTCCAGCAGCTCCTCGCGTTTCAGGCTGGACGCCAGAATAGCGATGCGGTTGTAGTCTTCGTTGCGGCCAATCTGGTCTTCGTCCGAACGCACCACGCCGCTGCCGTCCAGGTTGGCTTCGCCCTGCATGGGCAAGCGCTGAATCAGCAGGCCGGCGGCCACCTGGTCGTTGGCGGCCAGCACCAGACAGGTGTCCAGCTGCTCGCTCTGCAGCATGTAGTGCTCAATCACCTCGCTGAGCTTTTCCAGCTTTTCGTGGCGGTCGCCAAACAGCGGCACCACGCCCTGGTAAGGCTGCTGGCCCGGCAGGCGGTCTTTCGGGTCGAGCGTGATCGCGCAGCGGCCCTGGTTGTTCACGTTGACCATGTGCGACAGCGGCGCATTGATGGCCACCTCGCCCACCACGGTGGCGGTGGCGCGCAGGCTCAGGTCGGGCTGCACTTCGGCCACGGCCAGCTTCACCGGGCCATCGCCCATGATCTGCATCACCAGCGCGCCGTTGAACTTGATGTTGGCCTGCATCAGCGTGGCCGCAGCGGCCATTTCGCCCAGCAGCTCGGTCACGGCAGCAGGGTAGCCACCGCCCTCGCGGCGGCGTTGCAAGATGTCTTGCCAGGCGTCGGTCAGGCGCACGAGCATGCCGCGCACCGGCAGGCCTTCAAACATGAATTTGTGGAGTTCGGACAAAAGGTTCTTTCAGAAACAGGGCTTACGCAAAGCCGTCAGGGTCAGGAGCCGCAGACCGTGCAAACGCAAGGCAAGGCGAAGCAACAACGTCATCGCGACTTTGCGTGAGTCCAGAGCAATTCAGCGCTGGCAGATCGGGGTCAAGCCAGCTTATTCAAGCCCTTGCGGTAGCGCTGGGCGTTTTCAATGTAGTGCTGGGCGCTCTGGCGCAGGCCTTCCATTTGCTCAGGTGTCAGGCTTTTGACCACGCGCGCCGGGCTGCCCATGATCATGGAGCCATCGGGGAATTCTTTGCCCTCGGTCACCAGAGAGCCCGCACCCACCAGGCAGTTTTTGCCAATCCTGGCGCCATTGAGCACGATGGCACCAATGCCAATGAGCGAGCCGTCGCCCACCGTGCAGCCGTGCAGCATCACCTGGTGGCCAACCGTTACAAAGTCGCCAATGGTCAGCGGCATGCCCACGTCGGCATGCAACACGCTGCCGTCTTGCACGTTGCTGCCCCGGCCAATGGTGATGGTTTCGGTGTCGCCGCGCACCGTGGTGCCAAACCACACGCTGCTGTCTTCACCCAGCACCACATCGCCCATCACCTGCGCGTTGTCAGCCACCCAGGCCGATTCGGCCATGCGGGGCGCCAAGCCGTCGAGTTCGTAAATTGCCATGGTGCGAGTCTCCTGTGAAGCTGTGGGGGTGCGTCGGGCAGGACTTGCCGGCGCAAAACCTAGAATTGTAGGGATGCAAGCCCCCGCAACACAGCCACAGTCCATGTCAGCGCCCTGGCCCAACGTTTCGTGGCGCCAGCAAGCCCTGCAAGTGCTGTGCATCACCGACCCTGCCGCCAAGGTGGCCGCCACCCACGCACTGTTTGGCGCCATGCAGGGCCAGCCACACAACCACGCGGCCGCCTTTGGCACGGCTACCCCGCTGCAGCCCGACCCGGCCAGCCCCCTGCCCGGCCGGCCGCTCAAGCCCGTGCTGCTGGCGCCCATGCAGGTGCCGCACCGCTCGCCCTTCACCCCCGAAGGCCTGGCCGCGCTGGTGCACGCGGTGTGCCACATCGAATTCAACGCCATCAACCTCGCGCTGGACGCGGTGTGGCGCTTCCCCGGCATGCCCACCGAGTTTTACAGCGACTGGCTGCGCGTGGCCGACGAAGAAGCCACCCACTTTGGCGTGCTGCATACCCACCTGCAGAGCCTGGGTCACGCCTACGGCGACTTCCCTGCCCACGACGGTTTGTGGGAAATGTGCGTCAAAACGCAAGACGACATCACCGCCCGCATGGCCTTGGTACCCCGCACCTTAGAGGCGCGCGGGCTGGACGCCACGCCGCTCATCCAGGCCCGGCTGCGCAAGGTCAACACCCCAGCAGCCCTGCGCGCCATCGAGATTCTGGACGTGATCTTGCGCGACGAAATTGGCCATGTGGCCGTGGGCAACCGCTGGTACGGCTGGCTGTGCACGCAGCAAGGCCTGGAGCCGCTGGCGCACTACCGCGCACTGGCCCGGCAACACAACGCCCCCCGGTTGAAACCGCCGTTCAACGACGCGGCCCGGCTCGCGGCTGGGTTTACGCAGCAAGAGCTGGACGCGCTGGAGAACCCGGAAAGGGCGTGAAGCGCCTGGATTGGCAGAGGGATACCCCGCTCCGTCAACCGCTCACGTAGGTTTCAAGCTGGTTGATGGTGAACTCGTGATCGGCAATCACGTCGGCCATGATGTCGCGCATGGAAATCAGACCCAACACCTTGTCGCCATCCACCACGGGCAGGTGGCGGAAACGTTTTTCGTTCATCAGCGCCATGCACGCGTGCGTGCCGGTGTTCGAAGGTACGGTGAACACCTCGGACGTCATGATGTCGGCCACGGTGGTTTCTTTGGAGTTGCGGCCTTTCAAGGCCACCTTGCGGCAGTAGTCGCGCTCCGAAAAAATTCCGGTCAGCCGGTCGCCATCCATCACCATCAAGGCACCCACGCCCAAGTTGGACAACAGTTCCAGCGCACCAAACACACTCACGTCGGGTGCGACGCGCAAAAACTTGCTCTGGTCATTGGCTTTGAGCAATTGAGCAACGGGCTTCATGGGGCTCTCCTTGGAAAAAGTGGCGTCCCGGCTAGCTTACAGAGAAGGCTGACGCCCCGACACAGCACGGCCGCCATTTTGGCCAATTTCAGGGAAAGTATCCACACCCGACAAGCCGCTTGTATTTGCATCAATTTTTAAAAACTCGATTGCATTCCTTAGTTGAACCGAACAACCCAGCTTACAGCCGCACACCCGCTACTGCCTGGAGCCCACCGTCCACCGCCCAACCTCCCAAACAGCCTCACCAGACCCTCCCAGCAGTAACCGGGATAATCCCGCATGACCACCGCTTCCCTGAACCCTACCGCTTCGGCACTAGCCGCACCCTCTTTCAGCCAGTTGCCGCTCAGCCCGGCTATGCTGGCCAACCTTCAGCAGCTGGGCTACCTCAGCATGACGCCCATCCAGGCGGCCAGCCTGCCGGCCGCTTTGCTGGGCAAAGACATCATTGCGCAGGCCAAAACCGGCAGCGGCAAAACGGCCGCTTTTGCCCTCACGCTGCTTTCCAACCTGAACCCGCGCCGCTTTGCGGTGCAAACGCTGGTGCTGTGCCCTACGCGCGAGCTGGCCGATCAGGTGACGACCGAAATACGCCGGCTGGCGCGGGCTGAAGACAACATCAAGGTGGTGACGCTGTGTGGTGGTGTGCCGCTGCGCGGGCAAACAGCCACCCTGGAGCACGGCGCGCACATCGTGGTGGGCACACCCGGGCGGCTGATGGACCACCTGGAGCGCGGCAGCCTTCAGCTGGAGGCGCTGAACACGCTGGTGCTGGACGAGGCCGACCGCATGCTGGATATGGGCTTTTTTGACGACATTGTGAAAGTGGCGCGGCAGTGCCCCAAGACGCGACAGACCCTGCTGTTTTCAGCCACCTACCCAGAAGGCATTGCCAAGCTGAGCGCGCAGTTCATGCGCGAGCCGGTGACGGTGACGGTGGAGGCGCAGCACGCTGGCGGCCAGATTGAGCAGCGCTGGTACCAGGTGAGCGAAAACGAGCGGCTGGACGCAGTAAGCAAGCTGTTGCTGCACTTTCGCCCAGCGAGCACGCTGGCGTTTTGCAACACCAAGGCGCAGTGCCGCGACCTGGTGGCGGTGCTGCAGGCGCAGGGCTTCAGCGCGTTGGCGCTGTTTGGCGAACTGGAGCAGCGAGAGCGCGACCAGGTGCTGGTGCGCTTTGCGAACAAGAGCTGTTCGGTGCTGGTGGCCACCGATGTGGCCGCGCGGGGCCTGGACATTGCCAGCCTGGCAGCGGTGATCAACGTGGACGTGACGCCCGACGCCGAGGTGCACATTCACCGCATTGGGCGCACCGGCCGCGCGGGCGAAAGCGGCCTGGCGCTGAACCTGGCGAGCATGAACGAGATGGGCTCGGTGGGCAAAATTGAGCTGCTGCAGGGCCGTGAATCGGAATGGCACGAGCTGAGCGAGCTGACGCGCACCGGCAAAGGCCCGCTGGTGCCGCCCATGGCCACGCTGCACATTCAGGGTGGGCGCAAAGAAAAAATTCGCCCTGGCGACGTGTTGGGCGCGCTCACCGCCGACCTGGGTTACACCCGCGAGCAGGTGGGCAAGATCAATGTGAACGAGTGGTCCACCTACGTGGCGGTGGACCGCGCCATTGCCCAGCAAGTGGCCAGCCGCCTGAACGACGGCCGCATCAAAGGCAAGAGCGTGAAGGTGCGGGTGCTGGAAGACTGAAGCCGCCCGGCTTTCAGCTGTTCAGCCAATCTGCGTCTTGGCCTTCAATCAACACGGCACTGAAGCCGGCTTCTTCCAGTTTGGCGGCAATGTCCTCAGCCGCAATCATGCTGGTGTGGCTCACCCAGGCCTGGCGTTTGGCCAGGTCCACGTCGGCCATGTTCACACAGGGCAGGTCTTGCAGTTCAAACATGACGGCGTCAGCGTCGTCTTGCGTGTGCATCTGGGCAATTTCAAACCGGGTTTCGGGCATGAGGTTCCTAAGGTGGGTGCAGGGCACGCTGGGTCTATCCCAACGCCGTACTGACTCGGTGCCATTTTTCCAGCAATCTCAAGCCAGTGCATGACCCGGGCAAAGGCATGGACTTGAACGGCTGGCAGCCAAGCTGCTGCCGGCTGGCCAGCCACCCTGGCGCAGGGCGCACAATCTCTCTATTCAAAAACAGCGCGCCCGCGTGCGCGCACAGTCCCTCCCAAGCCCCCGCCATGACAACAGAAACCCAGGCCGCCACCCCATCCGAACCATCGCCGCTGTGCGAGCCTTGCCAGGGCATTCAGCGCAACTGGCGCGGTGCGCCCGGCCATGCCGAGCTGCAGCAAGGCAACCACCGCAAGGAACTGCGCGGCACGGTGCAGGTAACCATCACCGGCTATTTTTGCGACCGCTGCGGCACGCATTGGCACTACACCAACGACAAAACCAACCAGCGCGCGGGCTGGTCGGTGGTGGTCGATTGAACCGGCAAAGCCCCGCATGAAAGCTCCGCCCCGGCTGCAAGCGCTGGTTGAAGAAGGCCTGATCGACTCGGTGGTGCGCCAGCTCATGAGCGGCAAAGAGGCCATGGTGTTCGTGGTGCGCTGCGGCGAAGAAACCCGCTGCGCCAAGATTTACAAAGAAGCCAACAACCGCAGCTTTCGGCAGGCGGTGGACTACACCGAAAACCGCAAAGTCAAAAACTCGCGTCAGGCGCGGGCCATGGCCAAAGGCACGAAGTTTGGCCGCGAAGCCCAAGAAGCCGCCTGGCAAAGCGCCGAGGTGGACGCGCTCTACCGCCTGGCGGCCGCTGGTGTGCGCGTGCCCACGCCCTACAACTTTTTTGACGGTGTGCTGCTGATGGAGCTGGTGACCGACGCCCACGGCGACGCCGCGCCGCGCCTGAACGATGTGCGCTTCACGCCCGAACAGGCGCGCCAGCACCACGCGACGCTGGTGGCCGAGGTGGTGCGCATGTTGTGCGCGGGGGTGGTGCACGGCGACTTGTCTGAATTCAACATCTTGCTAGCGCATGGCGGCCCCAGTGACGGTGGCAGCGCCGGTCTGGACTTCCCCGTGATCATTGACCTGCCGCAAGCGGTGGACGCCGCTGGCAACAACCACGCTCCGCGCATGCTGCTGCGCGACGTGGCCAACCTGCGCGACTTCTTCGGCCAGTTTGCACCCGAGCTGCGCGGCACCCAATACGGCCCCGAAATATGGAGCCTGTACCAAAGCGGGTTGCTGAGCAACGACACCGTGCTCACCGGCCGCTACACGCCCCGCCACACCGATGTGGACCTGGCCAGCGTAATGCGCGAAATTGACGATGCGCGCGACGAAGACGCCGCGCGCAGGCTGCGCATGGCGCAGTGAGCTGCGCTGGCTCGCGCTTACATGCTCACCCTCCAGCACCGCATACCGCCAAACCGCATCGGTTGTTCATGGGGCAGGAGCACCAACCAAAAGTGTGGGGCGGTATAGCCCGGTGCTCTGCCGGGACCGGCTCTGCCAAACGGCCAGTACAGCCCCCTTGTAGGCAGCAAGCAGCGCTGCGGGGGTGTGACTTCAGCCGCGGGGGTGGTGCTGCGCCACGATGGTTTTCAAGCGCTCGCGGGCCACGTGGGTGTAAATGGTGGTGGTGGAAATGTCAGCATGGCCCAGCAGCATTTGCACTGCGCGCAGGTCGGCGCCGTGGTTCAGCAAATGGGTGGCAAAGGCGTGGCGCAGCGTGTGCGGCGACAGCGGGCTGGTGATGCCCGCGAGCTGCGCATATTTTTTGACCAGTTGCCAGAACATGGCCCGCGTCATGGCATCACCGGCACGCGAGCCTCGAGCAGTGACAAACAGGTCTTCGCTCTGCAGGCCCGCCAAGATGTCGACCCGGCCCTGCCCCACATAGCGCTGCAACCACTGGCCAGCGATCTGGCCAAACGGCACCAGACGCTCTTTGTTCCCCTTGCCGGTGATGCGCAGCACGTGTTCGTTCAGGCCCACGTGCCAGGTCTTGAGGGTGACCAGCTCGCTGACACGCAGGCCACTGGCGTACATGAGCTCCAGCATGGCGCGGTCGCGCAGACCCAGCGGCGTGCTGGTGTCGGGCGCGTTCAGCAGGGCTTCCACTTGTGCCTCGGTCATGGTTTTGGGCACGCGCAGCGGCTGGCGCGCGGCCACCAGGCGCAGGGTGGGGTCGGTGGTGATGAACCGTTGGCGCAGCGCCCAGCGAAAGTAGCGCTTGAACACCGTGAGCCGCCGGTTGGCGGTGGTCGCGCGCGTCTGGCTGTGCTTGTCGGCAAAGTACCGGTTCAGGTCGTGTTCGCGCACGTCCAGCAAGGTCTTGCCTTGCTCGGACAGCCACTGACCCAGCAGCACCAGGTCGCGGCGGTAGGCGTCGAGCGTGTTGCGCGAAAGGCCCTCCTCCAGCCAGAGCGCGTCGGCAAAGGCATCGGCCGCCTCGCGGCTGGCCAGCTCTTGGGGCGACACAGCGACGGCTGGCGGTGGTGCGTGGGTCTTGGCCATGGTTGCGAAATTCGGTTAAGCCAGAAGTGTGAACGTTGAAAAAAGGGCACCCAAAAAGGCGGAAAACCCGGGAAAACCCGCCCTTGCCGGTACGCGTTTCCCCCATCGGCACGCCTTGAAGTTGCTGTATTCTGCCCATTTGATTTCATCCAACGACAGGAGACACACAGCATGCGTTTGATTCACAAAATCGGTCTGGGTTTGAGCTTGGGCGCGGCCCTCGTCACCGGCGCGGCCAATGCCCAACAACAGTTCGTCAACGTGCTCACCGGTGGCCAGAGCGGCGTGTATTACCCCATGGGTGTCGCGTTGTCGCAGATTTTCGCCAAAGACATCCCCAATGTGCGCTCCACCGCGCAGGTCACCAAAGCTTCGGCCGAAAACCTGAACCTGCTGCAAGCCGGCCGTGGTGAGCTGGCCTTGGCGCTGGCCGACTCGGTGTCGGACGCCTGGAAGGGCGAGGCCGAAGCGGGCTTCCCCAAGAAGCTCGACAAGCTGCGCGGCCTCTCGGGCACCTACAACAACTACATTCAGATCGTGGCCAACGCCGATTCCGGCATCAAGACCCTGGCCGACCTGAAAGGCAAGCGCATTTCGGTGGGCGCGGCCAAGTCGGGCACAGAGCTGAACGCCCGCGCCATTTTTAAAGCCGCCGGCCTGGCCTACAGCGACATGGCCAAGGTGGAATACCTGCCGTTTGGTGAGTCGGTGGAACTGATGAAGAACCGCCAACTGGACGCGACCTTGCAGTCGGCCGGTCTGGGTGTGGCGTCCATCCGCGACCTGGCCACGGCCGTGAAGATTGTGGTGATTCCGGTGCCCGCTGACGTGGTGGCCAAGGTCGGCGACGCGGCCTACCAGGCATCCGTGATTCCGGCCAACACCTACACCGGCCAAACCGAAGCCGTGGCGACCGCAGCGATCCCCAACTTCCTGGTGACGCACAGCGGTGTGTCCGACGATGTGGCTTACCGCATGGCCAAGGCGATGTACGACAACATCGACACCCTGTACGCCGCGCACAACGCCGCCAAGGTGATCAAGCGCGAAAACGCCATCAAGGGCATGCCCGTGCCACTGCACCCCGGTGCCGAGCGTTACTACAAAGAGGTGGGGCTGATCAAGTAATCGGGCCCCGAAAGACGGGCACCACACCGGCACCCGCCTTTTGCGACGCGGCCCCTACCCGGGGCCGTTTCCATTTCTGTCGACACAAGCTCACATGAACGACCACACCAGCAACCCACCCAACGACAACCCTGGCGGCCACGGCAGCGCCCTCACCGGCGCCATCTTCTGGGTCGCCATCGCGTTTTCGGCCTACCAGCTCTGGATGGCTTCGTTTCACCCGCTTTCCAGCCAGGTGATCCGCGCCATTCACGTGGGCTTTGTGCTGCTGATGATCTTTGCGCTGTTTCCGCCCATGGGCGGGCGCTCGGGCCTGTGGCGCGCAGCGGGCTGGGTGCTGGGCATTGCCGGCTTTGCCACCGGCTTGTACCAGTGGCTTTTTGAAGCCGACCTGACCCAGCGCGCCGGCGACCTGACGCAGGCCGACTGGGTGGTGGGCGTGCTGCTGATTGCCTTGGTGTTTGAAGCGGCACGGCGCGTGATGGGCTGGGGCTTGCCGCTGGTGTGCGCCACGTTTTTGCTGTATGCCATGTTTGGCGAACACCTGCCCGGCGCCATGGCGCACCGCGGCTACGGGCTGGACCAGATCGTGAGCACGCTGGGTTTTGGCACCGAAGGCCTCTACGGCACACCCACCTACGTGTCGTCCACCTACATTTTTCTGTTCATTCTGTTTGGCGCGTTTCTGGAGCAGGCCGGCATGATTCGCCTGTTCAACGATTTCGCCATGGGCACGGTGGGCCACACCCGCGGTGGCCCGGCCAAGGTATCGGTCATTTCCTCTGGCCTCATGGGCACCATCAACGGCTCGGGCGTGGCCAACGTGGTCACCACCGGGCAGTTCACCATTCCGCTCATGAAGCGCTTTGGCTACAGCCCAGCCTTTGCCGGCGGTGTAGAAGCCACGGCCAGCATGGGCGGGCAGATCATGCCGCCGGTGATGGGGGCCGTGGCCTTCATCATGGCCGAGACCATCAACGTGCCCTACATCGAGATCGTCAAGGCGGCGCTGATCCCGGCCATCTTGTATTTCGTCACCGCGTTCTGGATGGTGCACCTGGAAGCCGGGCGCAAGGGCCTCATGGGCTTGCCCAAAGACGAATGTCCCAACCCCTGGACCGCCGTGAAAGAGCGCTGGTACCTGCTGCTGCCGCTGGCCGGTCTGGTGGCGCTGCTGTTTTCGGGCTACACACCGTTGTTTTCAGGCACCGTGGGACTGGGCCTCACGGTCATTCTGATTTTTGGCGCGGCGGTCATCAGCGGCGTCAAGCCCATGGCGCTGCGCGGCTTGGCCTGGGTGCTGCTGGGCTTTGCCTGCGCGGGCTTCTTCCAGTTTGGCGTGGGTACCTTCTTTGTGGTGAGCGCCTTGTTGGTGGCGCTTACGTTCATCTTGCGCACCGGGGGCGATGCACGCGCCCTGGCCGTGAAAGCGCTGGTGGACGGCGCGCGCCACGCCCTGCCCGTGGCCATTGCCTGCGCGCTGGTGGGCGTGATCATTGGTGTCATCAACCTCACCGGCGTGGCCGCCGAACTCGGCGGCCACATCATCGCCATCGGCCGCGAAAGCCTGTTCCTGGCGCTGGTGCTGACCATGCTCACCTGCCTGGTGCTGGGCATGGGCATTCCCACCATTCCCAATTACATCATCACCAGCTCGCTGGCCGCGCCGGTGCTGTTGGAGCTGGGCGTGCCGCTCATCGTCTCGCACATGTTCGTGTTCTATTTCGGCATCATGGCCGACCTGACACCGCCAGTGGCCTTGGCCTGTTTTGCCGCAGCGCCTATAGCGCGCGAGAGCGGGTTGAAGATCAGCATGCAGGCCATCCGCGTGGCCATTGCCGGTTTCATCGTGCCCTTCATGGCGGTCTACAGCCCGGCGCTCATGCTGCAAAGCGGCGACTGGACCGACACCGCCTGGATCGTCTTCAAAGCGCTGGTGGCCATTGCCATGTGGGGAGCGGCTGCCATTGGTTTCCTGTTCAGTCGGCTGAACGTGGTGGAACGCATTGTTGCCTTTGGCTCGGCCAGCTTCCTGGTGGTGGCCCTGCCGCTGACCGACGAAATTGGACTGGGCGCCGTGGCGGTTTTCATCGCCTGGCACTTCTGGCGCACGCGCCAGCAGCGCGCCCTGGCGGCGGCACGCTGAAGCCCGGCGGTGGCCCTGATCGGTATCTGTCTGGCGCTGGCGGCATCAAGCGCAGCGCCGGTGTTTGTGCCCGCCGAGCGCTTCACGCTGGCCTGGATGCACTCCATTGAAAAAGTGCGCTGGGAAGAAGACTACGCCGTTACGCCATCGCCATCGCCATCGCCACCGACGCTGCAGGCGCTGGCCGCGCGGGTGCGCGGCTCGGCCGCCGGCATGGAGCCGCCCGACGACGCGCGCCTGATCAACGGCCGGTACACCTACACACCGCACATGCGAAACCCGGCCGAACTGCGCCTGACGCGCTCGGAATTCACACCCGACTACGAGCTGTGCCTGCAAGGCCAGTGCCAGCCCCTGTCGGTCTGGTTGCCGTCCGATGGCGGCATTACCCGGCTAACGGCTTGCAGCCATCCCGGCTGATGCCGCTTGCCAAGCCCACCGTTGCTATGCTCCCCGCGTGAACTTCGCCCAACTCCTCTTCCCAGATTTCTCGCTCATCCTCATCGGCTACCTGCTGTGCCGCTTCACCGCGCTCAACCGCGGGGTGTGGTCGCAGGTGGAGATCCTGGTGTATTACTTTCTGTTCCCGGTGCTGTTGTTTCACTCCATTGTGAAAAGCCCGCTGGACTTGTCTGCCGCCTCCAGCCTCATGGGGGCTGGCCTTTCGCTGGGCGTGGCGGCCATTGCACTCAGCTACTCGCTGCCCTATTGGCCGTGGCTGGGCAACAAGCTGGACGTGCGGTTGCACGCGGCCAGTGCGCAGGTGGGCTTTCGGTTCAACTCGTTCATTGCGCTGGCGCTGGCCGACAAAGTGGCCGGGCCCCAAGGGCTGCTGATGATCGCGGTGCTGATTGGCGTGTGCGTGCCGCTGTTCAACGTCGGTGCCGTGTGGCCCATGGCGCGACACGCAGGCAAAGGTCTCGTGCGCGAGCTGGTGCGCAACCCTCTCATCGTGGGCACCGCCAGCGGCCTGGTCGCCAACCTGCTCGGGTTTTCCATGCCAGTGTGGCTGGAACCCACGGTGAACCGCATTGGCCAGGCCTCGCTGGCGCTGGGCCTGATGGCCGCCGGTGCCGGCATGCAGTTCGGCACCCTGGCATCGGCCAAAACGCTGGGCGCCATGGTGCTGGCCGTGAAACACCTGGCCATGCCGCTCATGGCATTTGGCCTGGCGCTGCTGTTCCGGCTGGACGCCACCCAAACCACCGTGCTGCTCATGTTTTCGGCCGTACCCACCGCATCCAGCTGCTACGTGCTGGCGGCACGCATGGGCTACAACGGCCCGTATGTGGCCGGGCTGGTCACGCTGTCCACCCTGCTGGGCATGGCGAGCTTGCCGTTTGCGCTGGGGGTGCTGGGGCAACTCCATCTCGGGTGAAGTACGGCGGGTCAGCGCAAAAGAGGCCGCCCGCACACGTGTCGCGCTCAAGTTTGGTGAAGAGGTACCGATAAGTCGTCTGATGACTAGGCGAATACCCGCCAGTTCCCAGGCACTCAAGAAGCGCCCGGGCTCACTGGCTGGCCTGGCGATTGTGTTTTTCACCCAGAGAGCGAGACCATGTCCCACCAGTTTTCAACCCCAGACTTCGGGCCCAAAACCGCGCTTGCCGTGGTGGCCATCGCCTTGGCAAGCCTGGCCCCGGCGACCGCGCAGACCGTCAAACAGGCCGCCAAACCCACGGTCATCGGCAAGCCGATTGCCCACCAGTACATCGTGACGCTGAACCCCTCGGTGAGCGATGCAGACAACGAGGCCCGACAACTTATACAAGGAACGGGTGGCACATTGGGCCGGGTGTACCAGCATGCTTTCAAGGGTTTCAGCGCGCGCCTGCCCGCGGCCGCCGTCAACGCGCTGCGCAACAAACCCGAGGTGCGCCTGATCGAACAGGACGCTGTGATCTACCTCAACAACACACAAAACAGCGCGCCCTGGGGCTTAGATCGCATCGACCAGGTCGACCGCCCGCTGAGCAGCACGTACGAATACACCGCCACCGGCCTGGGGGTGCGCGCTTATGTCATCGACACAGGCATCCGCGCGGGTCACCAGGACTTTTCGGGCCGCATGCTGGCCGGGTTCACCGCCATCAACGATGGCCAGGGAACCAACGATTGCAATGGCCATGGCACCCATGTGGCGGGCTCCGTGGGCGGCACCACCTGGGGCGTTGCCAAAGGTGTTCAGCTGGTGCCGGTGCGGGTCCTCGGGTGCGACGGCTCAGGCTCTTACAGCGGCGTGATCGCGGGCATCGACTGGGTGGCCAGCCAGGCCCACCGTCCGGCCGTGGCCAACCTGTCGCTGGGCGGGCCAGCCTCGGCCTCGCTGGACGCAGCCGTGGCTGGCGCGGTGGGCAAAGGCGTGACCGTGGTGGTGGCCGCCGGCAACGACAACGCCAACGCGTGCAACTATTCGCCCGCTCGGGAGCCCCTGGCCATCACCGTGGGCGCCACCACATCTACTGACGCACGCGCCAGCTACTCCAACTTTGGCACCTGCCTTGACGTGTTTGCGCCCGGCAGCGCCATTGTGTCGGCCTGGATCACCAGCGACACCGCCACGGCCACGCTCAACGGCACGTCCATGGCCAGCCCACACGTGGCCGGTGTGGCGGCACTGGTGTTGCAAACACAGCCGCAAGCCAGCCCGCAAGCGGTGTCTGATCACCTGAAAAATACCGCGTCTGTCAACAAGCTCAGCAGCATCGGCACCGGTTCGCCCAACGCTTTGCTGTACGCGCTGGGTACCGGGCAGGCTCAAGAGCCCGCAACCCTGAGCGTGGCGGTGAGTGCCATGTCGGGCAAAGCGTTGCTCAGCAAGAAAAACTGGCAGGCACAGGCCACCGTGACGGTGCGCGACCTGGCCAGCGGAACGCCGGTGGGGGGCGCTAGCGTCAGCGTCGGGTTCAACCCGGGTGGCAGCGGGAGCTGCACCACCAGCCTGAGCACGGGTTCGTGCAGTGTGACCAGCAGCACCATCAACAACCGCACCAGCGCCACGGAGGCCAAAGTCAACCAGGTGAGCGGCAACTCCATGGTTTACGAGAGTTCGCAAAACAGCGTCACGGCCATCCGGATCACCAAATAAGGCGGGCAACCGTCTTGCCGAGCCCTGCAGGCCTCACTTCGTGGGGGTGGGCGGCAGTGGCGCCACCAGATCCATGCGCCGCTGAATGCGCGCCGCTTCCTCCACCGCACCACTGGCCTGCGCCCGCGCCTGCTGCACCTTCAGCCAGGCCAGCAGCGGGCGGCGCCAGCCCTGGGCCGAGGCAGTTTGCACCGCTTGCGCCACAACGCCCGGGGTCGCCACGCCCCGCTGCAGCAGCACGCCCGCAGCGACCAGGCTTGAGAGCGGGTCTTTGATGTTGACCAGAGCGCTCTCCGGCGCTGTGGCCAAGGCCAGTGGCCGGTGGACCTCGGGCAGCAGCGCCGCGTCCACCGCCAGCGCTTGGCCTTTGAGGTACCGCGCATAAGCCAGCTCGGCGGGTGCTGCGTCGGCCGCCAAGGCCTCAAAACCGGTGCAGGTTTCAAACACCAGAGAGGCCGCCCGCGTGGCGCAGCGCAGCAGCTCCACACGGGCCACCAGCTCGGGCTGGCCGGTGCGCGCCACCTCGCTGCGGGCGCGGGCAAATTCCACCGCTTCGATGCGGCTGTCACCGCTGAGCCAGGCATCTGCGGCGCGCTCCAGGCTGCTTTTGGCGTTCATCTGCCAGTCGGGTGGGGGTGGCGTGTTGCTGCAGGCCGCCAGGGAAAGCGCGAGCAGGCTCAAGGAAAGCAGGCGTGTGTTCATGGCAGTCGTATGTCGGTGTCGCGGGCAAACGGCCACTTGCGGTTGAGTTCATTCACCAGGCTGTCCACCTTGCGCAGGCTGGCTTCCACCTCGGCACGCAGCACATTCAGGTCCACCGTGGCTTCGCGGGTGTTGCTGGCAATGGCCTGGGCTTCCACCAGCACCGCGTCCACCCGTTGCAGGCTGCCCCGGGCTTCGCCCAGCAAGCCGTTGAGTTGCTGCACGGTGGCGCGTGCGTCGGTCACCAGCCCGCCCTGGCCGGGCGCAGCGCCTTCGCCAAACACCTGCCTGTCGGCGTTTTTCACCAGTCCGTCCAGGCGTGCCACCAGCGTGTCGGCGCGCGCCAGCAGCGCGTTGCTGCGGGTCAGCGCTTCGGCCACTTTCTTCGCATCGGCTTCGTTGCCCAGCAGCACACCCATGGCGCCTTGCGGTCCGTTGAGTTTTGCCGTCACGCTCTGGAGATGGTTGAGGCTCTGGGCCAGTGCCGCATCCGAGTTGGTGAGCGCGTTCAGGTTGTCCAACAGGTCTCTGATGGACGCGGTGAGCTTGGGTATTTCAGCCGCCGCGTCGCCGCGCAGCACGGTGCGCTCGGCGCCGTCTTCCAGCGGCGGGTCTTCCAGCACGCCGCTGTAGGCGCGTATGCGGGTGCTGCCCACCAGGCTGCGTTCCATGGTGAAGATGCTCGATGTGCGCAGCCAGCGCGCATCTTTGCTGGGCACGTCCACCAAAATGCGGGCGTTGCCGTCGTCGCCCAATTCCACCCGGGCCACCCGGCCAATGGCAAAGCCGGCAAAGGTCATGTCCATGCCCACCACCACGCCTTCAATATCGTCCGACACCAGCACCAGGCGCTGCGTGCGTTCAAAGGCGCCGCGCGCGTACAGCACATACAGCGCCGAACCGATCACGAGCACCAGCATGAGCAACAGCAGCAGCGCGGCCTTGACCTCCAGATTTTTCACCGGCGGCGGCTGGTCTGGCGGCAGCGGCGTCGGCACTTCGGGCTCGGGCAGGGGTGGGTTTGTGGTGTTCATGGGCTCAGTAATAGTTGCCGACCAGTGACAGCACTTCAATCAGCAGCACCACCGAAAACAGGCGGGCGAACTCGGAAATGTCGCTGCGGCGGCTGTAGCGGCCGTCGGCGTCGCGCTGGGCGCTGGCGGCCAGCGGCACCACCGCCACCGCGAGGCTGAAAAACAGGGTCTTGAGGCTGAATATGAGCGTGACGGCCGGTGTGAACACACTGCCCACGCTGCGCGTGTACGACGGAAAACCCCAGGGCGAAAAACCATAGACCGTGAGGTAAGCCAGCACCAGCGCCACCACGCAGCTCACCGCCGCCAGCAGCAGCACCGAAAACACCGTGGCCAAGGCGCGCGGCAGCAACTCGGTGCGCAGCAGGGCCTGGTCGTTGTACTCCACGCCGTTGCGCTGCTGCTCGGCCAGCAGTTTGCGTATGCGCTGCGCGCCCGGCATGGCGTAGCGCACCGCCACAAACATGGCGGCATACAGCGGAATCAGCTCCAGCACGAGCGTGCGCACCAGCACCTCCAGCGCGTATTGCGACAGGCCGTAGCTGAAGGCAGTGGCCACCACAATGCGGATCAGAACCACGCTGATGAGCGCCGAGAGCACCAGAAACCAGGTCAGCAGTGGCGCCGTAGCCAGATACAGGTTGCGCAACACGGCGGCGCGCTGCGCGCCGCGCTGGTAGCTCGATGGCAAAAACGCCAGCACCACAATCTGAGCGCCCAGTAGCAACACCTGCCACCAGTTGGTCCAGGTGGCACGTACCCGCTGGCCCCATTGGCTGAGCTTGGTTTGGGCGGTTGAGACAGGGTCCATGGCGGCATGATAGCCCGCGAGACCTGTCACGGCTTGTGGCGCGTCAATGCAGCGAAACCCGGCTGAAAACGAACGGCGAACCTGGGCACGCAGGTGACAGCAGGCTGGTGTAAACGCGCATGGCAACCGGGGCCATTTGGTTTTCAATCGTGGCACGCCACACGGCAGCCCCTTGGCGCTGCCCGCGCCTTTTTCTCAAATGCCTATTCAGGAACAAGCCATGACAAGCAGCCTTCACCCGGTGGTACGCCGCCAGACCATTGCCGATGCCCTGCACCGCACCGCCGTTCGCCTGCCGGCCAAAACCGCCATTGTTTGCGGCGCCACGAGCTGGACCTACGCCGAGTTTGACGCGCTGGTCTCCCGCCTGGCCGCAGGGCTGCACACCATCGGCGTCATGGAGGGCGACAAGGTGGCCGTACTGGCACGCAATTCGCACGGCTTTGCCGCCTTGCGCTTTGCGCTGGCGCGCCGGGGCGCGGTGATGGTGCCCATCAACTTCATGCTCAAGGCCGACGAGGTGGCCTACATATTGCGCCACGCGGGTGCCCAGACGCTCGCCACCGACAGCGGCCTGGCCGGGCTGGCGCGTGAGGCGTCAGCGCTGGACACGCAGGTAAAGCAGTTCATCTGGCTGCCCAGCGAAGACCCGAGCGAGCCGGTGCCCGGCATGCACGCTTTCGACGCACTCACCGCCTGCGCCGACGCCCTGCCCGACGTGACCCTGGGCAGCTTTGACCTGGCCCAGATTGTGTACACCAGTGGCACCGAGTCCACCCCCAAAGGCGCCATGCTCACGCACGACGCGGTGCTGTGGCAGTACGTCAGCTGCATCATCAACGCCGAAATTGCCGAGACCGACCGCACCCTGCACGCCCTGCCGCTGTACCACTGCGCCCAGCTCGACGTGTTTTTTGGCCCGGCCATCTACATCGGCAGCAGCAACGTGATCACCAGCAAGCCGGTGCCCGACAACCTGCTCGCATTGATCGAGCGGCTGCAAATCACCAGTTTCTTTGCGCCGCCCACGGTCTGGATCGCGCTGTTGCGCTCGCCGCTGTTCGACGCGGCCAAGCTGGGCAGCCTGACCAAGGGCTACTACGGCGCGTCCATCATGCCGGTCGAGGTGCTCAAAGAGCTGGCCACGCGCCTGCCCAACGTGCGGCTGTGGAACCTGTACGGCCAGACAGAAATTGCCCCGCTGGCCACCATGCTCGGCCCCGACGACCAACTGCGCAAACCCGGCTCGTGCGGCAAGGCCGTGCTGAACGTGGAAACCCGCGTGGTCAACGACGCGATGCAGGACGTGGCCGTGGGCGAGGTCGGCGAAATCGTGCACCGCTCGCCGCACCTCATGCTCGGCTACTTCAACGACCCCGAGCGCACCGCCGCCAGCTTCGAGGGCGACTGGTTCCACAGCGGCGACCTGGCCGTGATCGACGACGAAGGCTTCATCACCGTGGTGGACCGCAAGAAAGACATGATCAAAACCGGTGGCGAAAACGTGGCCAGCCGCGAGGTGGAAGAAATGATCTACCGCCTGCCTGCGGTGAGCGAGGTGGCGGTCATTGGCCTGCCCGACCCCAAGTGGGTAGAAGCCGTGGCGGCTGTGGTGGTGGTGAAAGCCGGCCAGCAGCTCACCGAGGCCGAGGTGCTGGCCCACTGCAACGCGCACATGGCGCACTTCAAGGCGCCCAAACGCGTGGTGTTTGCCGACACCTTGCCCAAAAACCCGAGCGGCAAGCTGCTGAAAAGAGAACTGCGACGCAACTACGCGGGCTGAAAGGCGGTCTGCGCCAGCGCCCAGGCCACATGCTCGCGCACCACGGCGTCCGGGTGCTGCCCGCGCGAGACCAGCGCAGAGCGCAAGGCCGGATCGTCCGCCAGCCGCAGCGCATTGCCCATCGCCACCGCAATATTGCGCAGCCACCGCGCATGCCCAATGCGGCGGATGGGGCTGCCTTCGGTGCGGCGCAGAAACTCGTCTTCGGTCCAGGCAAACAGTTCGATCAGCGTTGAGCCGGTGAGGCCTTCGCGTGGGTCGAAGTCGGGCAAGCTGGTGCGCTGCGCAAACTTGTTCCAGGGGCACACCAGCTGGCAGTCGTCGCAGCCGTAGATGCGGTTGCCCATGAGCGGGCGCAGCTCTTCGGGAATGGGCCCCGCGTGTTCGATGGTGAGGTAGCTGATGCAGCGCCGGGCGTCCAGCCGCTGCGGCCCGAGGATGGCTTGCGTGGGGCACACGGCTATGCAGGCGGTGCAGGCGCCGCAATGGTCGCTCACCGGCTCGCTCGCGGGCAAGGCAATGTCCAGGTAGATCTCGCCCAGAAAAAACATCGAGCCGCCTTCGCGGTTGAGCACCAGCGTGTGTTTGCCGCGCCAGCCCTGGCCGCTGCGCTGCGCCAGTTCGGCCTCCAGCACCGGGGCGGAGTCGGTAAACACACGGTGGCCCAGCGGGCCCACTTCGGCAGCGATGCGCTCGGCCAGTTTTTGCAGGCGGCTGCGCAAGACCTTGTGGTAATCACGCCCCCGGGCGTAGAGCGAGACCACCGCTTCGCCCGGCCGCTGAAGGCGCGCCAGCTCGGTGGCTTGCCAGTCTTCGGGGGTGCCCTGCGGCAGGTAGTCCATGCGCGCGGTGATCACGCTCACCGTGCCCGCCACCAGCTCGGCGGGCCGCGCGCGTTTCATGCCGTGGCTGGCCATGTAGCCCATATCGCCGTGGAAACCAGCATCCAGCCAGGCTTGAAGGCCAGGCTCGGCTGCCGAAAGGTCGACACCGGCCACGCCAATTTGGGAAAATGCGAGCTCCCGGCCCCAGGCCTGTATCTGTGAGACGAGTTGAGCAGCATCAAAACCGGACTTCATATGCCGCCCATTGTAGAAACGCCCACCGGGCCAGACACGCCCAAGGCTCGCGCGGCCTGGCACGGGCACTGGGCCAGCGAGGCCGACACCGAGGCCTTTGCCCGCCAACTGGCCACCTGCCCGGCCCTGGCGCACGCCACCCTCGCGCTGCACGGCGACCTGGGCGCCGGCAAGACCACCTTTGTGCGCCACCTGCTGCGGGCGCTGGGCGTGCGCGGGCGCATCAAAAGCCCCACCTATGCGGTGGTGGAACCCCACAGCGCCATCGACTGCCCGCTGATGCCCGCGGGCGAGCCGTTGCTGGTCTGGCACTTCGACTTTTACCGCTTCAACGACCCGCGAGAGTGGGAGGATGCGGGTTTTCGCGAACTTTTCGCCACGCCGGGTCTCAAGTTGGTGGAATGGCCCAAGCGCGCCGGCCCTTTTTTGCCCGTCGTTGACCTCGACATCGACATCCAACCCGACGACATGAGCCACACCCACCCCGCCGATGCAGAACCCGACGAAGCCCGCCAGGTGCGGCTGACGGCGCATACGCCGACCGGCCAATGTTTGCTGGACGCTCTGACGGCATGAGCAGCATCGAACGCCGCACGCTGCTGCGCGCCGGCACGCTGGTGCTGCTGCTGGGCGTGCAGCACATTGCACGCGGCGCCAGCGTGGTGGCCGTGCGGCTGTGGCCTGCTGAAGATTACACCCGCGTCACCATCGAGTCGGACGGTGCGCTCAAGGTGCGCCAGACGGTGACGTCGGACCCTGCTTCGCTGGCGGTGGAGCTGGAAGGCATTGACCTGGTGGCCGGCCTACGCGAACTGGTGGGCCAGCTGAAAACCAACGACCCCAACATTGCGGGTATCCGCGTGGCGCAGGGTGCGGGCAACACGGTGCAGCTGGTGCTGGCGCTGAAGCAGCCCATGCGCCCGCAGGTTTTCAACCTGCAGCCCGTGGCGGCTTACCAGCACCGGCTGGTGTTTGACCTGTACCCGCTGAACGCACCCGACCCGCTGGAGCAGCTGATCAGCCAGCGCGTGAAAGAGCTGGACGAGGCCAGCGAACGCGCAGCGCGCTTGCTGGGCCTGGAAACCGGCGCCATGGGAGCGATGGGCGCAAGCACACCAACCACGGACCCTGCGCCGGTACCCGACACCGCAGTGGACCCGCTGGGTGCTCTGATTGCCCTGCGCGAGCGCCCCGGCGCAGGCGCAAGCCGCATGCCCGCGCCCACCCCGACAGCCAGCACGCCGCCCACCCGCCCCGGCACCGACCGCGCCGGCGTGGGCGCCACCGTGAGCGCCAACGCCAGTGGCAGCCCGGCCAAACAGGCGGTGCAAACCGGCCGAGCCACCGAGCGGCTGATTGTGGTGGCGCTGGACCCCGGACACGGCGGCGAAGACCCGGGCGCCATTGGGCCCGGTGGCACCTACGAAAAAGACGTGGTGCTTCAAATTGCACTGCGCCTGCGCGACCGCATCAACGCGACCCGGGTGAACGGCAACCCCATGCGCGCCTACCTCACCCGCGACGCCGACTTTTTCGTGCCGCTGCACGTGCGGGTACAAAAAGCCCAGCGGGTGCAGGCCGACCTGTTCATCAGCCTGCATGCCGACGCCTTCTACACCCCACGCCCGCAAGGTGCAAGCGTGTACGCGTTGAGCACCCGGGGGGCCAGCAGTGCGTCGGCCCGCTGGATGGCCAACAAGGAAAACGCCGCCGATCTGGTAGGCGGTCTGAACGTCAAAGCCAAAGACGCCACCGTGCAGCGCGCCATGCTCGACATGAGCACCACCGCGCAGATCAACGACAGCCTGAAGTTGGGCAGCGCCATGCTGGGCGAGGTGGGCCTCGTGGGCAAGCTGCACAAGCCGCGCGTGGAACAGGCCGGGTTTGCGGTGCTGAAAGCGCCCGACATTCCGAGCGTGCTGGTGGAAACGGCGTTCATCAGCAACCCGGAAGAAGAATTGCGCCTGAAAAGCGTGGCCTACCAGACGGAGCTGTCCGATGCCCTGCTCAAAGGCATCGTGCGGTACTTTTCACAAAATCCGCCGCTGGCGCGCACCCGGCAGCTGTAAAGCGCGGCCGGCGCTGCAGGCTCAGCCGCTCAAATCGGGTAGATCAGCGAGTTCAACACCATCTCGCTGTCGTACACACAGCGCCGCTCCTGCAGTTTCAGGCCGGCTTCGGTGCGCACAAAGGCGTCGATGTAGCGGCCCACGTTGTAGACCTCGCTCACGCTGCCTGGCTTGGTGCGAAACACCGCATAGTGGGCCTCGGCGCGCACGGGGTCTGCGGCCGTGCCAGCCCCGGCTGCGGTCACGCGCGCCGGGCTGACCACATGGCGCGTGTAGTACGGGCCGTGGTAGATGGTGTGGCTGGTGCCGTAAATGCGGTCGCGCAGCATGCCCTGGCTTTCCAGCGCCAGCAGCGCCAGGGGCAAGCCGCGGTCAAAGTTTTCACGCGCCTGCACCCAATACCGTGCGTCCTCGGTGAAGCACTCGGGCCAGGCGTCAAAGCGGCGTCCGTCGAGAGCGGCGGCGTAGTCGGCGTTGAAACGGTCAATCGCGTGGTGCAGCAGCAGGCTCTGCAGGGCGACGTCGCCCAGCGTCTGAAGGGGGTTCACAGGTCCATCGCTTTCTTCCAGTAGGCGTACATGCCGCGGATCAGGGTTTCGGTCACCATGTGTTCGGTGGGCGGCTCGCCAATGCCGTTGGCGGTGCCGCCCAGTTCCACCAGCGTGGCACCATCTTCGCCCCACTGTTTGAAGCCGTCCTGGCTGAATTCGATCACCTCGCCGTCGTCCGCGCTCACGAAGCCAGCCGGGCCGAACAGGTTGGCCTGGCGCAAACGGCGCTGGGTCATCTCGGGCGTGTCGTCGGTAAAGCCGATGTGGGTCCACACAAAGTCAAACTCACCCGAACCGCGCGGCACGATGTGGCGGGTGCTGAGCGAGTTCACCTGCTGCTGCACGATGACGCTGGGGAACAGCGTGATCATGGTCACCGTGGGGGTGATGGTCTGGCCCGGGTTCTGCGGGTCGTCAATGGTCCACCAGGGTTCGGACACCACGTCGAGCAGGCGGGCATCGTGCAGCGTCATGTCGGCTTTGAAACTGGTCACACCCTCGGTCACAGCGCTCTGGCCACCGTCGTTGCGGCGCGAAATCATCACCGCGTGACGGCCCTGCGCGTCCATCACCATGCGGCTTTTCTGGTCGGCGCGCCACAGGCCGAAGGTGACAAACCAGGTGTGCAGCAGGCCCGGGTGGTAAGGGTCTTTGATGTTCTCCATCATCAGCTTCCAGTTGCCCGGAATGCGCTGGCGGTTGTAGCCCAGCAACTGCAGCTGGCGGCCTTTGAAAATCCGGTCCAGCCAGGGCATCACGGCCGGGCCCAGGTAGTCTTCCAGCGGCTCGGTGTCTTCGCTGAAGGTGGCAAACACCAGCCCGTGCAGCACCGCCACGCGCAGCTTGGTCAGGCCGTTCTGCTTGATGTCAAAGCCCTCGGGCATGCCGCCGTGCACGCATTCGCCCTCGTCACCTGGGGCCTTCACGCCGTCTTTGAACGGCAGGCCGGCGAGGTCGCCGTTGAGCTTGTAGGTCCACTGGTGGTAAGGGCACACAAAGCTGCGCGCGTTGCCCACCTGCCCGTCCATGGGCGGCTGGCAAAAGCGCACGCCGCGGTGCGCGCAGCGGTTCTCCACCACACGGATGCCGGGGTCTGTGGCGCGGTCTTTGGGGGCCACGCGGTCGCGCACCATGATGACCTGGCGCTCGCCCACCCAGCTCAGCCTGTAGTCGCCCGTGTTCGGAATCTCCACCGCCAGGCCCACGTAGCACCAGTGCGGGCCGTAAAACAGGCGTTCCAGCTCGCGCTGGTAGAGAGCGGGGTCGGTGTAGGCCCAGAAAGGCACGCGGCTGGTGCCCGGCTCGCTCCAGCGAGCGGTTTCGTTCGATGTATTCATGTCTCCTCACGCGCAGGTGCTGAAGAGAAAATGATACGCCCACTTACCAATAACGGCAGCCCCGCAGCGCGGGCCCGCGCTGAGCAGGCTTCAGCGCAGCACCAGGTAAGCGGTTGCAGCGAGCGCCACCGTGCCCCAGCCCAGCCACTCAATGGCGGGCTTGAGCTTGGCTTCAGCCGCCGGGCCAAAGCGGGCCATGAGGAAAGCCACCAGAAAAAAGCGCCCGCCACGCCCAATGAACGAGGCCAAGGTAAACGGCAGCAGTGCCATGCCCAGGCCACCGGCGGTGATGGTGAAGGCTTTGTAGGGAATGGGCGAAAACCCCGCCAGCAACACCGCCCAGAAGCCCCACTGTTCAAACCACAGCTGTGCATGCGCCAGTTTGGGCGCGTAGCCCATGCGCTCGACCCAGGGCATGACGGCGTCCATGGCCGCCCAGCCGATCAGGTAGCCCAGAAGCCCGCCGAGCACCGACGCCAAGGTGGTGAGCAGGGCCAGCCGGAACCACGATTTCGGCCGCGCCAAGGCCATCGGCGCCAGCATCACGTCGGGCGGAATGGGGAAAAAAGACGACTCCGCAAAGCTCAGACAACCCAGAAACCAGGGGGCTTTGGGGTGGCGGCTCCAGGCGAGCACGCGGTCGTAAAGGGGGCCAAAGAGTTTCATGGGGCGTGCGGTGGAGACAAAACCTGTCAATTATGGGGCTGCAGGGGTTCTGGCCTGCACCCGCTAAAACAGCCCGTGGGAGTGGAAGCCACAGGCGCTAAACCTACAATTCCGGGCATGCTCAACCCCCCACGCCGCCCCATCCGGGAACTGCCCGACGAACTCATCAGCCAGATTGCCGCCGGTGAGGTGGTGGAGCGACCCGCTTCGGTGGTGCGCGAGTTGCTCGACAACGCGCTTGACGCCGGTGCCAGCCAGATCACGGTGCGGTTGCAGGCCGGCGGCGTGCGGCTGATCAGCGTGGAAGACAACGGCTGCGGCATCTTGCGCAGCGAACTGCCCACCGCGCTCAAGCGCCACGCCACCAGCAAAATTGCCAGCCTGGCCGACCTGGAGTCTGTGGGCACCATGGGTTTTCGGGGTGAGGCGCTGGCCGCCATTTGCTCCATTGCCGAAGTGTCGCTGCTGACCCGGGTGGACACCGCCGAAGAACCGTACGGCTGGCTGCTGGACGGGCGCAGCGGTGAACTGCAACCCACAGCGCGCAACGTGGGCACCACGGTGGAGGTGCGAGAGCTTTTTTTTGCCACGCCCGCCCGGCGCAAATTTCTGAAAACCGACGCCACCGAGCTGGCCCATTGCGTGGAAGCGGTGCGCCGCCACGCGCTGGCCCACCCCGAGGTGGGCTTTGCCATCTGGCACGACAGCAAACTGGTGGCGCAGTGGCGCGCAGTGGCTGGTGGCGGCATGGCCGCCCTGCGCCAGCGCCTGGCCGATGTGCTGGGCGAAGATTTTGTAGAGCAGGCCGTGCCGGTAGACTGGCCGCTGGACCTCCCCGCTGAGTCCGAAGCGGCCGACGCACCGCAGCGCCTGCGCGTATGGGGCTTTGCCGGCGTGCCCGACGCGGCCCGCTCGCGCAGCGACTGGCAGTTTGCCTATGTGAACGGCCGCTACGTGCGCGACAAGGTGATCACCCACGCGGCCCGCAGCGCCTACGAAGATGTGTTGCACGGCCACCGCCAGCCGGTGTATGCGCTGTTTGTGTCGATCGACCCGACCCGGGTGGACGTGAACGTTCACCCGACCAAGATTGAGGTGCGTTTTCGGGACAGCCGAGAAGTGCACCAAGGTGTGCGGCGAGCGGTGGAGGCGGCCCTGGCCGCACCGCGCGCGGGCGCTGCAGCGGTATCCCCCCAGCCCACCACCCCCGGTGCGGCGCCCAGCGCCGAGCAACCCGCCTGGCAGCCCCCCAGGGACCAGCAAGCGCTGGCCTGGCAGCGCAACGAACCCGAAGTAGGCCACCGCGTGAGCGATTTGGGTGCGCTGTGGGGCGCCAATCCGGCCAGCGCTTGGGCCGGCTCTGCCCAACCGGGCGCGGTGGCTGCCTATGGGGCAGAGGCCACCCGAGGCGCTGTGGACACGGCGGTCACGCAAAACGCAACCGATGGCACCTCGGCCCCCGCAACGCCACAAGCGCTGCCCGCAGGCGAATGGCCTTTGGGCCGCGCCATTGCCCAGCTGCAGGGCGTTTACATATTGGCCGAAAACACCCAGGGCCTGGTGGTGGTGGACATGCACGCCGCCCACGAGCGCATCGTTTACGAGCGCCTGAAACAGCAGCTGGACGAGGAACAATTGGCCAGCCAGCCACTGCTAATACCCGCCACCTTTGCCGCCACACCGCAAGAAGTGGCCACCGCCGAAGACAGCGCTGTGGTGCTGGCCATGCTGGGGCTGGAGGTGGTGCCGTTTTCACCCAAAACGCTGGCGGTGCGCGCGGTGCCCACCACACTGGCCCAAGGCGACCCGGTGGAGCTGGCGCGCAGCGTGCTGGCCGAGCTGGCCCAGCACGAAGCCAGCACCGTGGTGCAACGCGCCCGCAACGAACTGCTGGCCACCATGGCCTGCCACGGTGCAGTGCGCGCCAACCGGCGCCTCACGCTGGATGAAATGAACGCCCTGCTGCGCCAGATGGAAACCACGGAGCGCTCCGACCAGTGCAACCACGGCCGCCCGACCTGGCGGCAAGTGGACATGAAAGCGTTGGATGCGCTGTTTTTGCGCGGGCGCTGAAACGCACCAAAAATCGACTTTCACGGGGATCACAAGGGCTCAAGACGCACCAAAACAAATCATTACGCACCACTAAAGAGCGTTTTACGTCGCAAAATGCCAGTTTTGCATAATGTCATGCACTTATTTGGAGCATGACACCATGAAATACGCATCGGTTCACGATTTTCTCGCCCACGTTGAGCAGCGCAACCCCGGCCAACCCGAATTTCTCCAAGCCGTCACGGAAGTGATGGAAAGCCTGTGGCCCTTTATAGCGGCCCACCCCAAATACGCCGAGCAAGGGCTGCTGGACCGCCTGGTCGAGCCCGAGCGCGTGGTGATGTTTCGCGTCGCATGGGTCAACGACCACGGCGATGTGCAAGTCAACAAGGGCTACCGCATCCAGCACAGCATGGCCATTGGCCCGTACAAGGGCGGCCTTCGCTTTCACCCCTCGGTCAACCTCTCCGTGCTCAAGTTTCTGGCGTTTGAACAGACCTTCAAGAACGCGCTGACCACCCTGCCCATGGGCGGCGGCAAGGGTGGCTCCGACTTCGACCCCAAGGGCAAGAGCCCGGCCGAGGTGATGCGCTTTTGCCAGGCGTTTGTGAGCGAACTGTTCCGCCACGTGGGCGCCGACACCGACGTGCCCGCTGGCGACATTGGCGTGGGCGGCCGCGAAGTGGGCTACATGGCCGGCATGTACAAAAAACTGAGCAACCGCGCCGACTGCGTGTTCACCGGCAAAGGCATGAGCTTTGGCGGCTCGCTGATCCGCCCCGAAGCCACCGGCTACGGCACGGTGTACTTCGCTGAAGAAATGCTCAAAGCCAAAGGCCGCTCGTTTAACGGTCTGCGCGTGAGCGTGTCGGGCTCGGGCAATGTGGCGCAGTACGCGGTGGAAAAAGCCATGGCACTGGGCGCCAAGGTGATCACGGTGTCCGACTCCAGCGGCACCACCGTGGACGAAGACGGCTTCACCCCCGAAAAGCTGGCGATCTTGATGGACGTGAAAAACCACCTGTACGGCCGCGTGAGCGACTACGCCGCGCGCACCGGTGTGAAGTTTGAAGCCGGCGTGACGCCGTGGCATGTGCCGGTGGACGTGGCCCTACCCTGCGCCACCCAGAACGAACTGAACGCGGCCGACGCTGCGCTGCTGATCAAAAACGGTGTCGTCTGCGTGGCCGAGGGCGCCAACATGCCGTCCACCATCGAAGCGGCCAAGGCGTTTGAGGCCGCGGGCGTGCTGTACGCGCCAGGCAAGGCCAGCAACGCCGGCGGCGTGGCCACCTCAGGCCTGGAAATGAGCCAGAACGCGCTGCGCCTGTCATGGCCACGCGACGAGGTGGACGCCCGCCTGCTGCAGATCATGCAAGGCATCCACGCCGCCTGCCTGAAGCACGGCACCCGCGCCGATGGATCGGTCAGCTACATCGACGGCGCCAACATCGCCGGCTTTGTGAAGGTGGCCGACGCCATGCTGGCACAAGGCGTTATCTAGGCTCCCCCCCGCGCCGCGCCTAAGGGCGCGTCACCCCCCTGAGGGGGGCGGCACTGGCCGTCTGGCGAAGCCAGCCCGGCGGTGCCCTGGGTGGGGCACTTCACGCCGGATGTACTAGCTTCCCCCCGCGCCGCGCCTGAGGGCGCGTCACCCCCCTGAGGGGGGCGGCACTGGCCGTCTGGCAAAGCCAGCCCGGCGGTGCCCTAGGTGGTGCACTTCACGCCGGATGTACTAGCTCCCCCCCGCGCCGCGCCTAGCAGGCTGCTGAAATACCTCACGCCGAAACGACCCCGTTCAGTGCAATGAGTCAGTTTCGGTCGATTGGGTCTGTCGCGGTCGCGCAAAGCGCCATCCAGGGGGCTGGTTTGCGCGTTTGAAGGGCCTTTTGCCTGCATTTGGCGCTCATTGCGCACCCTGCAGACGGACTTGTCCCAAGGTGCGCATGCGCACCAGGTTGTAAGCCGCCATAGTCATCACGAAGACCTGACCGACTCTCTTGAGGCCACGCACCATCACCTGGCGAATCGGGCCGATGAACTTGCCCCAGCCAAACCCCTGCTCAATGCGTTTGCGCTTTTGCTGCGAGATGGCGTAGCCCTCGCTGGCGGCCAGCTCATCAGGCACGGCCGACGCTCTGCCCGCCTTGTTCTGTGCGACATGGGGCGCGACCTCCATGTCTTGCAAGGCTTTGATGAACTCGCCCGCGTCATAGCCCTTGTCTGCACCCAAGGT